>NZ_CP076132.1:977500-2177500 GCF_018736045.1 Flammeovirga yaeyamensis
CGTACTCCCCGAAATGCCTTTAGGGGCAGCGTCGGATGAGTTTGATGGAGGTAGAGCTACCAATTAGATGCGGGGGAGTCATATCCTACCAAATCTAGATGAACTCCGAATGCCATCAAACACTACCGGCAGTGAGGGCTAGGGTGCCAAGGTCCTAGTCCGAGAGGGAAAGAACCCGGACCATCGTCTAAGGTCCCCAAGTGATAGTTAAGTTGAACTAAGGAGGTCCAGTCGCTGAGACAGCCAGGATGTTAGCTTGGAAGCAGCTATTCATTCAAAGAGTGCGTAACAGCTCACTGGTCGAGCGACAGGGCATCGATAATGATCGGGCATTAAACTATCCACCGAAGACATGGATTTGTGCATTAGCACGAGTGGTAGGGGAGCATTCTGACGGGGTTGAAGCTGCATGGTGATGTGCAGTGGACCGGTTAGAAAAGCAAATGTAGGCATAAGTAACGATAAGGCAGGTGAGAAACCTGCCCGCCGATAGACCAAGGTTTCCTGGGCGACGCTAATCGTCCCAGGGTTAGCCGGGACCTAAGGGGATTGCCGAATGGCATACTCGATGGATATCAGGTCAAAATTCCTGAGCATCCTATATCATCGACGGAGTGACGGAGTGATGAAGTATCTGCGTACTGACGGATTAGTACGTTGAATTGCGTACCTATAGGTTGTGTAGTTAAATGCGCACGACTTGGGGAGACAAGACAGTACAGAGCGGCCACGGCCAATCTGATAACGATACGAAACGCTTCCAAGAAAACCTTCTAAGATTATGTTATAGGATCCCGTACCCCAAACCGACACAGGTGGTCAGGGTGAGTAACCCGAGGCGCTCGAGTGATTCATGGCTAAGGAACTAGGCAAATTAGCCCCGTAACTTCGGGAGAAGGGGCGCCTACTTACTTTGTAAGAGGCCGCAGCGAAGAAGTCCAGGCGACTGTTTAACAAAAACACATGGCTATGCGAACTCGAAAGATTCAGTATATAGCCTGACACCTGCCCGGTGCTGGAAGGTTAAGAGGGGGAGTTAGAAGTAATTCGAAGCTCTGAATTGAAGCCCCAGTAAACGGCGGCCGTAACTATAACGGTCCTAAGGTAGCGAAATTCCTTGTCGGGTAAGTTCCGACCTGCACGAATGGTGCAACGATCTGGACGCTGTCTCGGCCATGAGCTCGGTGAAATTGAAGTAGCGGTGAAGATGCCGCTTACCCGCAACGGGACGAAAAGACCCCATGAACCTTTACTGCAACTTAACGTTGGCCGTTGGCCAGGAGTGTGTAGGATAGGCGGGAGACTGTGAAGGAGCGTCGCCAGGCGTTTTGGAGTCATTGTTGAAATACCGCCCTCTCCTGTTCGACGGTCTAACGGGTTTTGAACCCGGACATTGTTTGGTGGGTAGTTTGACTGGGGTGGTCGCCTCCAAAAGAGTAACGGAGGCTTTCCAAGGTTCCCTCACGACGGTCGGCAATCGTCGGAAGAGCGCAATGGCATAAGGGAGCCTGACTGCGAGAGAGACATCTCGACCAGGCACGAAAGTGGGACATAGTGATCCGGTGGTACCGCATGGAAGGGCCATCGCTCAAAGGATAAAAGGTACTCTGGGGATAACAGGCTGATCTCCCCCAAGAGCTCATATCGACGGGGAGGTTTGGCACCTCGATGTCGGCTCGTCACGTCCTGGGGCTGGAGAAGGTCCCAAGGGTTGGGCTGTTCGCCCATTAAAGTGGCACGCGAGCTGGGTTCAGAACGTCGTGAGACAGTTCGGTCTCTATCTGTTGCGGGCGTTGGAAATTTGAGAGGCTCTGACTTTAGTACGAGAGGACCGAGTTGGACACACCTCTGGCGTACCGGTTGTTCCGCCAGGAGCATCGCCGGGTACCTATGTGTGGAGCGGATAAGCGCTGAAAGCATCTAAGCGCGAAACCCACCTCGAGATGAGATTTCCTTATGAGGGTTGTTATAGATGATGACGTTGATAGGCTTCAAGTGTAAGTTCAGAGATGGATTAAGCTGAGAAGTACTAATCGCCCGAAAGCTTTTCTTCGGTTGGTGTCCCCTGATGGGGGCACTGACAAAGTTTTTACTGTTCACAGTCAATGATATTAAGACATTGATGGTGCCAATGACGTAGGTGTTCACCTCTTCCCATTCCGAACAGAGCAGTTAAGCCCTACAGTGCTGATGGTACTGGGTTAACCCCCGGGAGAGTAAGTCGGCGCCACATTCATTAAATATAGAAGGTTAGTTAACACAAGATGTTGGCTAACCTTTTTTTGTTTGTGCATATTTTGGCGTAAATCCCACCGCCACCCGCTTGAAATATCAGGATATTCCTGCGGGGTGTTGATGTGATTTACACTCAAAATCTGAACAAACGGTTATGGATAGCCATATATTGAATAAGCAAGGAATTCTATCCAATGTAGATATATCTGCGAAAACCGATAGTTCCCGAGGGGCCAAGGCCGCCTCGCTGGAGACGGGGATGTAGATGGTATATAAAATATTACTATGATTGACAATGCCCAAATAGTGTAGGCCAATAGTTCGTGTAACGAGGGGCTAAGGCCACCTCTATAAAGACTGAGAAATAACTAGTGTTTCTACGAAAAACATCCCCAAAATCTTGGATGATCTTACCTGCTACCTGCTATCTAAATAGTTATCAACAAAAAAGTGGATAACTTTCTGATTTATCCTAAAACAAATCGTCAAGTTATCCACACAATCAACAGTAAAATGTTACTTAATGTAATTTCTTTTTTTGATAACAGGTTTTTTCAGATTACCATAAAGCTCCTCGTTTCTTTTTTCATAAGCTTCGGAAGCCTCTTCAATGGTAGGATAATTCCCTAAATCTGTTCTTTTGCCATTTTCATAAATAATTGCCTTAAACTTCTTACCAACTTTAATGACGCCTCTATAACCATGCTTATTTCGATGCTCTTGAAGCCTTCGAAGTTCTTCCATGGTTTTCCAATCTAAGTTTTCTTCTCTTAAATCTAAGCGATTTCCATTGATATTATGAACAAATAGTCGTTTGTCTGATTCACGTTTGTCTAGCAATTTTTCTGCAATCAACCGATGCAGGTAAATAGTTACATTTTTGTATTTACCATCAGGTCTTGGAAAGTTCCTTTGAAAAAAAACATATCCACTAGTGTGTATTCTCAAGTTGTTCAACACATCAAGCTCTTTTAGATATGGATTATTCTCCAGTAACTCTAAGGTCCGATGGGACACAATGACAGTTTTCTTACTGTTTTTCAGTTTTAATTTACATAGCATGATATTTTGATTGTTGATGTTAGTAAGTTGAACGATTGATTAGTAGTAAAATGTTACGAAAATCGCCTCTTTTTAGATTAATTTAAAGCATAATATTAGATATAAAACGTATTTTAAGGGATCTTTAGGAACTTTTTAAATTCCAAATAACCAAAATGTTAGATCTATACGGCATTAATTTTATCCTAGCAGGAATATTCTTCACTTTGAGTGTGTTGTATCTCTGTATTTACATGATAACTGATAGAGATATTCAAAAACTAATTTACGGGTTGATGAGTGGTAGTAGTGGGGCATTTATATTGTTATCTACCTATACGCATTCGCTATTTGATCTTGATGAACATCAACAGTTTTCCACATATATGTTGGTAACTTATATGTTTTTAATGATGATGATTTTTAGAGCTGCCTATGAACTTTCAGAAAGAATATTTAGAAAAACTTATTTGTATCTTACATTTCTATCTATTTTGATAATACTATTTATGTTCTTTTTCGGAGACTATTTCATGTACACCGATAAAGTACTAGTAAAATCAATACAGTTAGCATCCGAAAAATATTATTATCTCAAAGGAGAACCTCAGACACTTTATTTCTTTTTGACCATTATTTTCTATCTAAGCTGTATTTATTACTTCTCAAGACTGGTCATTCACTCTATAAAATTAAATTCTCTAAGAAAGATAGTGATCTCATCTTTAGTAAGTATATTATTTATCTTTAGTAATATCTATGATGTATTTATTGATATTGGTACTATAAAAGGTATTTTTCTAACAGAGTATGCAGTCACTGGAATTGTGATGCTTTTGAGTATTGACCTCTTATTAAGTTTTTATTTAGGATATCAAAAACAAGTTTCACTTAATATTATTACTAAAAGTTTTGAAGAAATGATCCTGAATATCGATTTATATGTATTTCGATACGATGATAATGGGAATATAACATTCTTCAATAAATTTTCAGAGAAAGAATTATCATTTGATAATAACAACCTACATCGTCCAATAAAAGAGTTTTTTAATATAGAGGAAAAAGAAGAGGATGATCTTAATTTTAGATTAACCGTAAAAGGATCAAATTACAAAGTAATTGAAGGCACAAGAGTAACTGTCAACTTATCTTCTCATTCTCGAGAAAGTTACATGATAGGTTACGAAATTACTCAACGTCTAACCCATCAAAAGAAATTAACAGAAACTTTGGATGAGCTTCAGAAAGTATCAAAACAGCTGGAAGAGGAGAATACCTTCCTGAAAGAAACAAAGTTTAGAGGGAAGAATAAACCAAGTGTTCTCGTAATTGATCATAACTTTTCTATGTCTGTAGAAAGTGAAATCAAAAGAATAGCCAATTATAAAAGTACGGTGTTAATTCACGGTAATGAAGGAGCAGGTAAAACTTATATTGCTAATCAGATTATCAAATATGGAGATAGAGCTGAGAAACCTCAAATAGTCTATAATTGCCACTCTACCTTAAAGTCGGTATTTAATACCAAATATTACGAAGACTCAGTATATACACAAGGGTATAATAAAAGTATTCTTGATGTAGCGAATGGAGGAAGTTTAGTTTTAGAAAATATCCATTATCTCTCTGATGATGATCAAATATATCTATTGGACCTTTTAAAACTATTGGATGAAAGTGATGACCAAAAATATGATGTGAGATTTATTGCTACTACTGATCAGAATCTGAGAAAACTTGCTGAAGAAGGTAAATTCAATCTAGAACTCTATCACTTTTTAAGTATTTATAGAATTCATTTGCCTGATTTAAAGAGAAGGCTAAGTGATATTCCCTATTTAGTAGAAGTGTTTGTGGAGAGTTATTGTAAGAAAAATAATATTCCACAGTTTAAAGTATCTATAGCGACAATAAAAAAATTACAAGCCTACCATTGGCCAGAAAATATTAAAGAACTAAAATATATTATTCAAAGATCAATCAATAACTCAAAAGGCAAAACACTTAAGCTTTTTCAGTTTGAAGAATATGTAGAAGATCATAGAGAAGGTAATTCTGAATATTTATCCTTAGATCAGCAAGAAAAGAAATATATCCTTAAAGTTTTAAAGCATTGTAACTGGAAAGTAAGTGGGAAAAATAGTGCCTCCGAACTATTAAAAATAAACGAAGCAACATTAAGATCAAAAATGAAAAAATTGGATATCAAAAAGGTCTAAATAACCTTACAATTATTCTATTAGTGATATTTCACGAAAAAAAGACTACTTTTTAAATGTTTGTAAACACTATAAGTTTCACTATTACAGTAATTTATGTGTTTTTTGATAGAGGATTATTCAAAATTAAATTATTTACAAATATTGTTTATTAATATTGCACAGATCAAAAAAATGATTGACTCAAACTATAGCCCATTTATATATATGGGCGAAAACTTATTTTAACCTATATACCTATTCAATGTTATTAATAATTTTTCTACCCCTACTTTTGAAACCAAATTCATCCTAGGCCGTTAATGAAGATGAAATCGCCGGAAACGAGCGGTTTTTTAAACGAAAGAAAAATTATTCAAACGATTGAATAATTTTTGGAAAAGATTAAAATTCGCTAGAACAAATTCATTACTAAACATAAATATTACTATGAAAAAGGAAATCAAAAAGTACCCTGCTATCCCACAAGAGAGATTGGAAAAATACCAGGATCTATGGAAAAACTCAACAAGTAGAGATGGTGTTCATCCAGACGTGAAGGCACACTTGGAAAGAGTAAAAACAATGGGTGGTGGTCAAGGTATCGAATTCTTGAGTAATATCAACAAAGATTACCTAGGTGCTTTTATGGCTCCATTCTCTAGAGACTTGGAAGAAGCAGATATCGCAATTATCGGTATGCCATTCGAAAAGTCTGCTCCAATGAATGCTTCTCATAAATATGGCCCTAAAGCATTAAGAGAATTATCGAAAAACTTCATGGGTACAACAGAACCATGGATCAACGGAGAGTTCGATATTCCTTTCGATTTCGCCAACATCATTGACTACGGTACAATCGATACTTATGGTCAGTTTGATTTATCAGGTGAGATGGAGCATGCGATTGAGCATTACAGAAAAATTGTTTGTGATAATCATATCATTCCTTTCATGTGGGGTGGTGATCATACAGTTTCAGTAGCTCCTTTGATGACATTGGGTGAGACTTACGGTCCACTTTCAGTAATTCACTTTGATGCTCACTATGATTTGGTAACGGAAGCTGACTTCCCTTATCCATACCACTCAGGTAACATGTTTACTCAGAACTTTGCGAAAGGTAATGTAGACCCTGAGAGAATGATTCAAATTGGTATTAGAGGTAGAATGACTGGTCTTGTAGGTGGTCACGCGAAAAACTTCGGTACTAATGTGTACTTCGCTGATGAAGCAAGAGTAATGTCTCCAAGAGAAATGGCAGACAAAATTATCGAGGTAGTGGGTGATGGTCCTACTTATATCTCATTGGACCTAGATTCATTAGATCCAGTGTACAACTCAGCTTCTTCTGCTGTTGAGCCATTCGGTTTGGATGCCAATTGGGTACACGATGTATTGAAATTAGTGAGAATGTCAGGTAAAGTAAACCTTGTAGGTGCAGATGTTGTAGAATACGCTCCACAAAATGACCCAGCGAAAACATTTGGTTACATCGCTGCAGGTCTTAGCTGGAAAATCCTTTGCTGGTTAGCGGCAGATGTGAAACGTAGAAATGGTGGAGAAAATCACCCTACAAACTGGCCACAAGCGTTTGGTAACGTTACACTTTAATTACTTAGAACTTTAAAACATTAAATATATCATGGCAAATTTCTTTTCATTAGAAGGACAAGTTGCAATCGTAACAGGCGGTACTTCGGGTATCGGTTTAAAAACTGCTGAGCGTTTTATCGCTGCAGGTGCTAAAGTAGTGATCTCAGGTCGTAAAGACGGAACAGAGATCGCAGAGAAAATCGGAGCTACTTTCGTTCAGTGTGATGTTTCTAGTGCGGAATCAGTAGAAGCGATGGTTAATAAAGCTGTTGAAACATACGGTAAAATTGACATCCTAGTAAATAATGCTGGAGCGAACTTCGGCTACGACACAATGATGGAAACAGACATCGAAAACTTCGATAAAAACTTTGCTATCAATACTAAAGGTGTTGTTCACGGCATCAAGTTCGGTGTACCTCAAATGAATGACGGTGGCCGTATTGTCAATGTAGCCTCAGCCGCTGCAGTTCAAGGTGTGGCTTATTTAGCACCTTATGTAGCTTCGAAATGGGCTGTGGTAGGTATCACAAAAACAGCTGCTGTTGAATTGGGTAGCCGTGGTATCAGAGCCAACGTAATTGCACCAACTTCAGTGAATACACCAATGGCAAATACTCCAGAAGGTCAACCACAATTGAGAATGGAGCACAAAGCAGTACCTCTAGGACGTATTGCAGAGCCAGAAGAAGTAGCTTCATTGATTCATTTCTTATCAGCTAAAGACTGTGATTTCGTAAACGGTCAAGTAATTGGTGTTGATGGTGGATTTACTGCTGGTATGAGCATCGATGCTTACAACACATTAGCTGCTGAATAATTAAAAAAATATAAGTGGACGTGGTCCTGCCACGTCCCATCAAAACATAATCTTACAAATTAAATAATACTACTATGGGAGCACAAGGAAAAACTAAATCGACGAATGCAGATTTCTTAAGATATGCATTGAAAAGAACTTGGATGGCTGCAGGCGCATCAGAAGAGCACGGTAATGCAGTTGCAGATGCACTAATGTTGGGTATCCGTCAAGGTAAATTAAACCAAGGTTTAGGTGTATATGAAGCAATTGACATCATGCATCAATCAGGTTTATTGGATATAAACGCAGAGCCAGAAGTTGTTGGTGAGGGAGATACTTGGGCATCAATCGATGGTAAGCGTTCATCAGGTTACTGGACATTGACTAAGATGGCGAACATGGCGATCGAAAAAGCGAAAAAGCATGGTATTGCTATTGTTTTTGGTCATAACCATAACGATGCAGGTTCATTCGGTGCTTACACTTGGATGGCATCAAAAGCAGGTTGTGTAGCATTAACTTCGAACAACTCTGTACCAATGTGTTCACCTCTAGGTGGTATGTCAAATACAATTTCTGTACCTCCATTTGATGGTATCGGTCCTGCAGGTGAAAAGCCTCCAGTATGGATGTCAACAAAACTTTGTGAGTGGTACGATGCAGATACAGCACAAGCGGTTCTTCAAGGTACTAAGCTGAAAGGTGATTATGTAATTGATCCAGAAACGGGTGAATTATCAAACGATTTGGCTCCATACGCTCAGCCAATAGAAGGTTATGGTCGTGTGTACAACCAATCGGCTTTCCAACAATTGTCTAACCCAAGAGTGTACATGTTGAACCTATTCAACGAATTACTTTCAGGTATTATCAACCCAGGTGGTATCATCACTCCAGAAGTTCCATCATTAGGTGATATTGTTGACAAAAAAGCAGACGGTACTTCAGTAGGTGGTTCTTATTTTATTTGTATCGATCCTTCAGTATTTGGTCCATTGGGTGATGTATTGGCGAAATCAGATCGTTTTGCTCAAGCAATCGAAGATTCTCCAGCTCGTCCAGGTCAAAGACAACCAGGTATGCCAGGTGCAAGAGGTTATGAATCAATCATCAAAAACGAAGAAATCGTTGAGGTATTGGATTCTCACTGGGAGCCATTCTTCAAGACTCAAGCAGGTAGATACGGTCTATCAGAAGAGAGCTTAAGAGAAGAGTGGGAAGCGCAAAGAAATAAATAATCAAATAGAATATTCTAGAGGTTGTAGGGATGAAGTATTCCTTTGGTAAGGACGTAGCAGTGCTACGTCCCTACAGCCATCGAATTAAAATAATTCAAAAATGAAACTTCTTGAAAACAAAGTTGCTCTAGTAACAGGAGCAACAAAAACAAAAGGTTTAGGTAGAGCAATTGCTGAGAAATTGGCAGAGTTAGGGGCTAAAGTAGTTTTAACTGGCCGTAACAGCTCTAAAGAGGGGATGGAAGCAAACGTTGCAGCAATCAAAGCAAATGGTGGCGAAGCAATGGGTGTTTTAGTAGATGTTTCAGATGCAGCTCAAGTAGATGCAGCTATCCAACAAGTATTGGATGCTTACGGTTCTCTTGATATCGTAGTGAACAATGCAGGTGTTGGTTTTGGTTCTGCTTTATTGGACGAAAACACTGACAAAGACTGGGATGCCAACTACGCTGTAAACGTAAAAGGTGCTTTAGCAGTTTGTAAAGGTGCTATTCCTGCCATGGAAAAATCTGGTGGTGGAGCGATTGTAAACGTTGCTTCTACAGCGGGTATCGCAGCGGGTATGGGTATGCCTTATCCTTATGTTGCTACAAAACACGCATTAGTTGGTGCAACTAAAGTGTTGGCTATTGAGCAAGCAGCGAAAGGTATCCGTGCAAATGTTGTTGCTCCAGGTGCAATCAATACAGACATGTTGCAAGAAGCTTATAAGGCAATTGCAGAAGCTGAAGGTTGTTCAGTAGAAGAGGCAGCAGCGAAAGAGAATGCGGGTATTCCTTTGGGTCGTCCTGCTGAGCCAAGTGAAATTGCTGAAGCAATTGTATACTTAGCTTCTCCTGCAGCGAGTTACATTACAGGTATTGTATTGCCGGTTCACGGTGGTATGGCACCAGGTTTATAAGATCTTATTTAGCATCATCGACTCTTAGGAGTTGATGATGTTCTAAAGAAACTGAAGATGAAGAAAGTTGCGTTAATTACAGGAGCTGCCCAGGGAATTGGTTTCGAAACAGCAAGGCTTTTAGGAGAGAAAGGATATGCAGTCATACTAGCTGATGTTCAAGATGCTTCTTCAAAAGTCGAGGAACTTGAAGGGAAAGGTATCGAAGCCAAAGCCATATCATTTGATTTATCAAATAGTGCTACTTTTTATCAAGTAGTGGAATTTGTGGATAAGCATTACGGTAGATTAGATGCATTGGTAAACAATGCTGCCATGTTGGTAGATATGGGAAAGCATCCATCAGATTTATCAGAAGAACTATTTAGAAAAGTAATGGAAGTGAATTATATCGGACCATTCCTTTTCACTCAAAAGTTAGTTCCTCTTTTAAAGAAAAGTGAGTCAGGCAGAATCGTTAACCTTTCCACTCAAGTGGCACAATTAGCTCAGTTATCTGATATGAATTCTCCATTAAGAGATGATATCTGTGCCGCTTATCAAAGTTCTAAGATTGGAGTAAATGCCATGACAGTGCTTTTTGCGAAGGAGTTGGAAGAATTTGGTATTAAAGTAAATAGCTGTTGTCCAGGTTGGGTAGACAGTGCTATGAATACCGACGAACTACCTGATTATGGTGATGAGGCTCGACCAAAAACACCAGCAGAAGGAGCTGATACATCGGTATGGTTAGCTACGCTTCCACAAGATGGACCAACTGCAGGTTTCTTTACAGATCGTGAAAAAATCAATTGGTAACTAAACAATAATCATTCTACTATGTGTAACAATACTGAAAAACCCGTTTTAAAGTTCGAAACTCCAAAATTCAATTATGATGAATTGGAGCAGCAACTCAACGATTATGAAGCAAATCCAGAAGGATATAAGCATGATGGACCGTCAATTATTTCTGTTCGTCAAGGGATACGTGCCGGAAGAGGAGGTAGTGTTGCAGTAGGTGGTTGTTTGCTTCATCATGATGAGGTGATTGCAGAAAATATGTCAAAAGCCAACTCTCCTTATCACCGCTTGGATTTACATGCTGAGATGGTGCTATTGAATGAGTTAGAAGACAGATTGTGTGATGATAAAACCCCTCGAATGAGAGATTACACTTTGTTTACTTCTCAAGAACCTTGTCCGATGTGTTTGGCAAGAATCTGTTTTAGTCAAGTGGGTAAAACGTATTACGTTTACAGAGACGGAAATAGTATTGAAGCTGGAGCACAAACGAATTATGAAAGAATGCCAGAAGGGTTTCAATTGTTGGGTTCAAGATTGATTGTTGAAGAAGCAGATTGTTCTCCGAAGCTAAAAGAAATTGCACGTCAGGTATGGCTAAACTCCATCGATCATTGCGTGGACGAATGGCTAGAAAGATATTAATATGGCATCACAAGAAATACAACAACCTAGAGACCACACCTACTTTCTGGACTATGTAAAACATTTGGGCATGCTGCTTTTTGCAATAAGTATGACCACCCCAGTTTTGGGATTGATTGTTTTTGATGTGGAAACAGAAATTGTAGATGGAGAAAAAGTAATAGATTCTCAATTGATATGGGATAAACCATTTCTTCCTTATGTAGCTGGTTTCTTGATATTAGTTATCCATTGGTTCAAGTTCGTCGAAGTACATCATTCGATGAGAACAACCAACCTCAATCAGATATTAATCACCTTTGGTTACTTCTTTCTACTATGTCTCTATCCTTATTTTGAAATGAACATTGAGTTCACTTCAGATCAACCTCATTCAAGAGCCATTTTTAGTGCTGTATGGGGATTATTAGGCATCTTTTCGTATTGGAAACTGCATCATGCAAAGAAAAACGATATGCTTAAAGAGGAGATGACCGACGAGAGAATCAAGGTGTTATCCAACGAAATTTTAGCTGACCCAGTAGTCGCAATAGCTTGTATAGGTCTATCCTATATCAGTTTCCTCGCTTGGTTAGTAGGCATGGTTGCTTTAGTACCTATCGCCAATTATATATTAGCAAGAACTAGCATCAGAGCTGGTCATTAATTTTCACTATGAAACAATTCATTTCACTATTTACTCTTCTTCTTTTATCAAACTTCATTTTCGCACAAGAAGAAATTGACGCATCAAAGCCAACCAACTTTTATACTCAGTTGTACAACCATTTAGAATACAACTATTCTAAAAATGGAGCAGATACATATGGGTATAGAGCAGAGTTTATGTTTGCACCAAGTGATGCACACTTGTTCTTAGCTGAGATGCCATTATTGCATAACACTGAGACAGGGAAAACAGGCATTGGAGATTTTAGAGCGAGATATTTTTATCTCCCCTATAAAAACTATGATAAGTTCTTCGGAGCATTTGGTCCATCGGTAGACATTTTTGCTCCTACAGGAAATTATGATGATGGTTTAGGATCTGGAGCTTGGTTAGTACAGCCAGGTGTTACAGTAGGTTTAATGATAGCAGATTGGATTCAAATGTTCCCAATTCTTTCTTATCAGTACACTTCAGCACCAGTGTTAGAAAGACCAGGTTTGTTCCAAGATCCACAACACGGA
Source organism: Flammeovirga yaeyamensis (assembly GCF_018736045.1). NCBI lineage: Bacteria > Pseudomonadati > Bacteroidota > Cytophagia > Cytophagales > Flammeovirgaceae > Flammeovirga > Flammeovirga yaeyamensis. The sequence goes on from NZ_CP076132.1 coordinate 990,113, forward strand.
ATGTCGTTTCAGATCATCACTCCAATTATTTTGAGTGAGAAGATGTTCCTTCAAGTTACGCCAATTTATACGGCAAGTAACATTGGTATGGAAAGAAACGACCGTTACATACAAGAATTTATTGCACAATACGCATTATCAGATAAGCTACAACTTAGTGGTTTTTACAGAGGAGTTTTTAAAGATGATAATCACACTGCTCGTTTGGCCCTTGTAGTTTTCCTTTAAGAAACGAAAAACATTAAATAGATAGAATCATGAGCGATATCAAAATGAACCCGCTTTTAAGCGTGAAAAACGGAGAATTATTTATCGAAGATGTAAGCACTGTAGACATTGCTAATAAGTACGGTACTCCTTTATTCGTGGTATCAGAAAACATCTTGGTACAAAACTACCTTGCCTTCCAAAACACTTTCCAAAAGTTTTATCCTGAGGGAAGAATTCGTGTTATGGCAGCGGTAAAAGCCAACCCAACTGTAGCGGTAAGAAGAGTATTATCTCAAGCGGGTTGTGGTTGTGATACTTTCGGTGCTGGAGAGTTGGAAACAGCAATTAGAGGTGGTGTACCTTACGAAGATATCGCCGTTAACGGTTCGATTAAATCAGATGATATTATCAGAAAAGCAATTGATTTAGGTATTCATATCGTTTTGGATAACAAAGACGAACTAGGTGTTTGCCAAAGAATTGCTGCTGAATTGGGTAAAGAAGCACACGTGATGTTGCGTATCAAGCCTTACATGAAAGACCTTGATGAGCCATCGGATTTCTTCCCCGCACGTTTGATTCGTGAAATGACACAAACGGTAAAATACGGTATCCCTACTTCTGAAGTAAGAGAGATGTTGCCACAGTTTGCCGATTGTCCAAATGTGAAGCTAGTTGGTGTACATACACATGCCGGTCGTCACTCGAAAAAGCCAATTTTCTGGTCGTCATTGGTACAATCAGTAGTCGACATGATCAAAGAAATTCATGATGGTGTGGGTAATAACTGGTCACCTTCAATTGTTTCTGTTGGTGGTGGTTTCCCTGCTGAAATGGACAAAGAAACTCGTGTTGCAGTAACGGATTACGATACGCCTCACTTAGAAGATTTCGCTAAAGTGATTACAGAAACTTTCAGAAATGGAATGAAAGGTATTGGGCTTTCTTCTGATGGTGTAATTCTTGAAATCGAGCCGGGTCGTGCGATGTACAACGAAAGTGGTATCCACTTATTCAAAGTACATAACATGAAGCATGAAACTGCCAATGGTATGGATTACCAATGGGCAGAAACAGATACTTCGGAGACGTTCTTAAGTGTTGGCGGTTTGAATGTAACACCTCCATTCGATTTAGTAGCGTGTAACAAAGCAGATCAAACATACAATACTCCTGTAGATGTTGTAGGTATTACTTGTAACTACGACTGTCTTGCAGAACAACATAAAATGCCACAACTGGAAAAAGGGGATACACTGGCGTTCTTGAACACAGGTTCTTACATCGAGCCTTATACTTGTAACTTCAATGCACTTCCTAGACCAGGTATGGTGATGGTAAAAGGTGATACTGTGGAATGGGTGAAAACTCCTGAAACACAAGACGAGGTATTCTCGAGACACGTTGTACCAGAAAGATTAAAAGATATCTAGTAATGACTAGGTATTGTTAAGCCTAATTTGTTTAGATAAAATGTATCGATGGGGACGATGAAACCCTCGTCCCCTCGGTAGTTATGGAAAGAAATTTCTCTCTATTGATTACTTCTCATGGGAATGAAAAAAATACTACTATGTATAGGTTGGTTATTGACTTTACCACTTCTAGCACATCATCCTGACAATCCATCAGGAACATTTGAGATCGACTGGAAGACAAGTCAAATCGATAAAACCATAGCTACAGGAGTGTTCCAAACAATGGGACTTCGTGTGGATAATGATCCATCTAGAGCCGGCGTAAAAAGAGACGGGGACGATCAGATTCTATACGGTATAGCTTTGGGATTTAGTATCGACGATACTTTTGCTTTTGATATCGATCAGAAAGTAAAAGTAACTGTGGAGATGGAAGTAAGTAATCTCAAGCAGTTCTATTACGCTTACGACAGAAATGGTGTAGTAGAATCTGTACACAAAGTGGATATCAAAGAAGGACAAACGGGATGGCAGACGTTCGAATTTGTTTTGGACAGAGCTCGTTTAGCTAACAGAGGATATGGGAACACAGACTTTGCTTTATCAAGTAATGTGGATATGTCTTCTCAGTTATTGTTCATCAAGGATATTCGTTTTGAATTGGTAGGTGATAATGTACCTCAAAATCCTACTGGAAATTTACAGTTAAACCTTTTCAATAAGAAATCAAAAGAAAGAGTAGCGGCACAGATCGGACTATATGATGCCACTGGCAGAATGCCTCTTCCAACAGAAAGTGCTATCGAGCTACAATTCTTCGAAAACATGGTTCGCTCTGTAGAAATCAGAGAAGAACTAGATCAAATCAACTGGCCTCATAAAAACCATTATACAATGTATATCGATGGTTTGTATCAAGCCAATATTCCTGCAGGGAAGTATGATTTAGTAATTATGAAAGGACCTGAATATCCAATTTATCAAAAGACAATTGAGATTAAGGAAGGTCAGACGAATAACATCAACTTGTATTTGGAGCATGTATTTGATATGCCTAAAAAAGGTTGGTACTCTGGAGATGTTCATAACCACTTCTCAAGAAGAAATTCGAGCATGAACCCGAATCAAATTGCCCATGCGAGAGCAGCAGATTTACATATGCATTGGTTGTATGCATTGGGGAATTCGGTCACGACTCACTTCGATCAATATGCTTGGGGGAAAGAAGGTCAGTACAAAGAGAAAAATTATTATATCGCTTCTGGACAGGAAGATCCGAGAACTGACTTTCTAGGTCACGTTTTAGCGATGGGACACAATGAGTTTGTTCGCTATCCCAACGAATACTTCCATTACGATAAAGTATCGAAAGAGGTACATAATCAAGGAGGTGTATTTGGAGTAGCACATATGGACTTCGCTCAGTTCCAACAAAATATTGCTTTGGCTTTATTGGTTCCAGAAGATGAAGTGGATTTTGTAGAGATTTTCCAATATCACTCTTTGAACTTAAACGATTGGTATGCTTTCCTTAACCTTGGGTATAAGTTATCGGCAGCAGCGGGATCGGATTGGCCGTACATGTCGCTTCCAGGAGCGGTAAGAACTTATGTGAAAGTTGATGGAGAATTTTCTCCAGAAGCTTGGAACGAAGGTTTGGAAAAAGGAAGGTCGTTTGTTTCCAATGGTCCGATGGTCGATTTCAACATCAATGGATCTGATATAGGCTCGACGGTGAGTGTGAAGAAAGGAGAGAACATCACTTTAAAAGCCAAAGGTTATATCGTTCCAAGTTGGGATAAATTAAACTATGCTTCTGTGATTATGAATGGGGAGATCATCAAAGAGATTAAACTGGAAAAAAGTCAAGAAGAAATTGAAATTAATTTAGATATCCCAATGGAAGAAAGTGCTTGGTTTGCGATCAAAGTACATGGAGAAAAAGCCCATGATATTGTATTCCAAAGTCACTTTACCAAAAGAATTCAAGCCCACACTTCTCCGATTTATGTAGAAGTAGATGGTCAGCCAACTTGGTCAAAAACAAAAGGACCAGAGATCATCGATGCTTTAATCAAAAGAATGGAAGAGGTGAAGGAAATGAAGTATCAGCGTTACGATAACGAGGCTTGGGAAAGTCCTGATAGAACGTCTGAAATGTTGGATGCTTTCCGTCCATTCTTAAAGACATGGATTGATGAAACGAAGGCATACTACGAAGATTTAAAAAAGAAAATTGTGACACCATAGATTAAACTAACAAATGAGTACGCAAGATAAAATGAACTGGAAACCGTTAATCGTAATCATCCTCTCGATGGTGATGATGTACATTACATCATTTAGTATTAACGTATTGATTGGCCCAATTGTACAAGACCTCAATTGGTCGGTATCGGGTCTGCAAATGGTGATCGTATCCGCGTCTTTAATTGCTGGTACTTTGATGGTAACCGCAGGACGTTTAGGCGATAAAATAGGGAAGAAAAAAGTATTTATCATCGGATCAATTATTTATACCGTTGGTCTGACGATAGTAGTTTTAGCACCCAATTCCACGATATTTAGTGTAGCATGGGCTTTGATTTGGCCTTTCGGTATGGTGTTGGTTATTCCGACATCCATTGCACTCATCATGTATTTCTACGATGGATCTCAAAGAGCTTCGGCATTTGCCATCTATGGAGCGGTACTATCAATTATCTCTGCTTTAGCACCAGTAATTGTAGGTTATTTAGCTTCTATCGTTTCATGGAGAATAGCACTAGGTTTATCACCTGCATTTGGTGTATTGACCATTTTAGCTGCTTTCACCTTACCAGAAACAGAAAAAGATTCATCCATTAAAATTGATATTCTATCAGTAGTATTATCAGTATTGGCTTTCGGTACCTTCTTGATTGCAACGACAATGGCATCGGAGTTCGGTTGGTTAATGGAGAAAAGACCATTTGATATTGGAGGGACAGTCATTCCTTTAGGAGGATTATCTATTGTGCCTGTGATGTATGCCATTGCAGTAGTATTATTGATTGTCTTCTTCAAGAGAGGAGCAGCGTTGACAGCCAAAGGAGAAACACCATTATTGAGTGCATCCATTTTGAAAAACATACCATTCTCTATCGGGATGACAATTCAAGCGTTATTGTACTTCTTGATTGCGGCAGTATTGTTTACGGTTTCAGTCTTTGTACAATCGGCAGCAGGTTTAGATTCTTTTGATACAGCATTGACCACTTTACCAATTTCAATTGGTGTAGCCTTCACCGCTTTCGGAACAGCAAGTTTAGGGGAGAAAATTTCTCCAAAATTGATCGTGATAGTTGGTTTTGCGATCATCTTAGGAGGATCATTCTTATTGACACAACAAACATCTGTGGAGATGACTTGGATGTCAACGATCTCAGGAGCGTTAGTGTTCGGTGTTGGTTGTGGTTTAGTGATGGCACAAATTGCCACATTAACGATGATCAAAGTACCTTCATCTCAGGATGGAGAGGCTTCTGGATTATCAGAGACCATGAAAGAGATTGTAGGTCAAGGATTCGCCATTGCCTTCGCAGGATCCATCTTATTCGGTTCGGTTTATTCGAATATGGTAGACGGTTACGAAACGACTGAGGAGCTTCAGTTATCGGAGACTGCCAAAGAAGAAATTATTATCGAATTAGAAGATACATTTATGGAAATTACTCCTGAGGAAGAGAAAGCTTGGGTACAGGAGGAGTTACCAGAAAAAACAAAAGCTGCGTATCAAGAGATCGTGAACAATTCTGCTGAGAAAGCTTTCACAGATACATTTATGATCATCAGTATCTTTACGGTGATTTCATTGATATTAAGTTTCTTCCTTCCAGGAAAAGAAAAGTAAAAATAATTAGAGGTTGACTCAGTATTCTTGAGTTAACCTCTAACATAATATATTCTCGTTGAGAGCTTCGAAAAGATGTCTCGACGAATAAAGTATTATCTATCCTAAACACAAAAGCAAATGAAACAGTTTAAAGGTGTATCGATTATCGATACAGACGGCGAGAAAAAAGAATTTATTATTGGTGCTCCTTTTTTAGGAGATGAAGCAAGAGAGATTGAAGAAGTCTATGTTGAAGATTGGCATCAATATCCTCTTGTTGTTGTGAAAACAAGTTTAGGAGAGCAACATTTTGCTGATGTTGAATACGAAATTTTATACGAAGAATAAAAAAATAAATAATACGATCCATTCAATCCACGCATTCAAAACTTATTATGAAATATCAAAAATTAGCCTTTTTAAAATCAGGTAGTCCTAAATCAGACGAAGCTTTTCAGTTATTGACTTCAGTACATAAAAACTATTCAGTCGATGAAGCTGATGTCGTAGTTGCTTTAGGTGGAGATGGCTTCCTTTTACAAGTACTTCATACCTATCCAGGTTTAGATAAACCTGTATTCGGTATGAACAGAGGAACTTTAGGCTTTTTATTGAATGAGTACAAGGATGATGTGGATTTATTAGAACGTATCAATCATTCTCAAGATGTGCATTTATGTCCAATTTCTGTGGATATCGAAGACGATCAGGGAGAGCATTTTCATTATAAAGCCTATAATGAAGTGTCGGTGATCAGATATTCTGGGCAGAGTGCAAATCTTGAGATTTCTGTCAATGGAAAGGTTGCATTAGACATGCTAAATGCGGATGGTGTTTTAGTAGCTACTCCAGCAGGATCAACTGCTTATAACTTTTCAGCACATGGTCCAATCATTCCATTGAATGCAAATTTATTGGCTTTAACGCCAGTATCACCTTTCCGTCCAAGACGTTGGAAGGGAGCTTTACTACCCAACGATGTGGTGATTGAGATTAAAAACTTAGATCCACAAAAAAGACCAATCGGTGCCGCTGCAGATTCCAAAGAAGTGAAGAATGCAGTACATGCTAAGGTTTGGCAAGACAAAAAAGACACGAGACATCTACTATTCGATAAAGATCAATCTTTAGAAGACCGCATTTTATTAGAGCAATTCAGTATTTAATTTATGATGAGATTTCTGCAGTGTTCAAGCGTATTTTTATTTCTATTGATGCCAATTTTTTCTTGGGGTCAAGATTCTCTGTCATGGCCTTTAGATAGCTATCAAGACCGACGTTACAAAGAAAATTGGAAACTAGAAGATTGGTCAGTTCGTGATGCACAATCGAGAGATTGGTCCGATAAGATAAAAGCTGTTCCATTATCAAAAAATAAAAAGATTTGGACATCGTTTGGTGGACAAGCTAGGGTACGATACATGCCTACTGTAAACGAGGAGTTTCAATCACCTAACTCGGGTTTATTTACTTTTCGTTTGAGAACACATGCGGATATTCATTTCGGTAAAAACTTTAGAGTATTTGCAGAGGGTATATATTCGAATACCACTAAAGATAATACGGACAGACTTGGTGCTGGAACACCTGTAACAAATGGCGCCTTTCTCAACCTTTTCGGTGAATATAAATTCGATTTGTATAACAATACCTATATGGGAATTTGGGCAGGTCGAAGGGAATTACAGGCAGGGCACGAACGTTTATTATCCCCCGGCAATTGGCTTATTACTCGTCGATCTTTTGATGGAGCCGGTTTTTATGTAGGGAATGATAACAACAAGTTAGTGGCCTTTGTGAGTAAACCAGTTATTCCTGTTCCCGACGGCTATACCACTAGAGATGAAAACACCACTTTCTGGGGTGTACGCTACGAATCGTTTGATGTTGCCTATACCACCACTGCCGGGTTTGGCGTACCAAGTTGGTCGTCTTTTGATAGAACCTACTTTGAACCCTACTTCTATGGTCTACATAGAGAAAATGCAGTCTATGAAGATGGGGTAGCCAACGAACAACGTTATACCGCAGGTTTCTTATTGGCAGGTCCAATTAAACGTATTTTTAATTATGAGGTGGAAGCCATGTATCAGTTTGGTAAGTTTGGTGATAAAAACATCAATGCTTACTCTATTACGACGGAGTTTGGTGTATCCTTTCCAGAGGTAGCTACACAACCACATATCTGGGTGGGATTTGATTATTCATCAGGTGATCAAAACAAAGGAGATGGCACATTAGGTACCTTCAATCCTCTCTTTCCTCAGGTAGCACAGTTTTTTGGAGAACATGGAGCCATGGATCGTAAGAACTTAACTTCATTATCTGCCAATGTCGATTTTACTTTATTCAAAGTGGTAAAATCGAGGTTGACGTATTGGAACTTTCAAAGATCGAGCTTAGAAGATGCGGTTTATAACACATCAAATGGTATATTAAGAAGTGGAGAGAGTAATTCAAGAGACTTAGGTGATTCCATGCAATTATCATCTGTAATTACTTTAAACCGTCATTGGGAAATTTGTGCCACCTATAACTTCTGGGTTCCAGGACAATATTTCTGGGATACACAAACAGGAAAAGCACACACCCAACATTTCTTTATGTTGACCACTCAGTTTACTTTCTGATGAAAAAGAAATCATATAAAATAGACCCAAAATACTTAAAAGAGTTTTTCTCTGTATTGTTCGGGGTGATGTTCGCCTTATTTATTGATACGTTATGGAGTGATCATGAACATCAGCAATTAGCAGAAAAAGCTTCTCATGATATTCTAACAGAAATAGAAGAGAATCAAATAAAGATCGATTCTTTGATAATAGATCATCAAAAGACAAAAGAACTAATATCTGAAGTTTTAAAAGAGCTCAAGGAAGAGAAGAAGGATTCTGTACCAAAAGAAAAAGATGTCATCTTAAGTTTTAGATTGATTGAAGATACAGCATGGGAAACAGCAAAAATTTCGGGTGCAGTAACTTACATGGAATTAGATCAGCTTTCTAAGTTTAATGGTTTGTATAAAATGCAAATGATTCATATGCATAATATGGAAAAGTTTATGGAACATTCATTTACAGGTATGCAACTCCTATCTCAAGAAGAAAAGCTTTCCCAGATGAGTTATTTTATTCAAAGTGCTATTGCTACAGAACAACAATTACAAGAAAGATATAAAGAGATATTGAATGATTATAAAGTAAGTAAATGAAGTTCGTATGGGTACATATAATCATACTAGTTTTATGTATCAATCAGTCGATAGCACAAACTGATTCGACTTCATTACGTCCATATAAAAACAATATTTTAGCCTCACCGGCTTTATCCTATAGTCCTAAAACAGATGTCGTTTTAGGACTATATTTTTTATATCAGTTCAAACTCAAGAAGGATGATTATGCTACCCGTCCTTCTAATGTGAATTTTTATGTGGGGTCTTCTTATAAAGGGCAAAATTACCTTTCGACGGAACATGAGTTATTGAGCAATGGTGAGAAATACTATTTCAAAGGAAAAATTGAATACAAGAAAACTCCAGAACAACTCTATCGAATTGGTCCGGATACAGGAGAGGATGATTTTATTAATGCGGAGTATCATTCTCTTGAAATATTTGAAAGAGTAGTGCATCAGTTCAGACCCAATATGTTCATAGGAGGGAAGTTCCGTTCCATCAGTATTTTTGATATCAATTATACAGATCAAGAAGGAAAAAGCTTAGATGAAAATAGTTTACCATTTCCTGGGGCTGAGGGAGGAAGTTATCTTGGTATTGGTCCTGTTTTTATTTGGGATAAACGTAACAGCATTATGACCCCAACAAGAAACTTTTACCTAGATTTAACCACTCTTTTTTATACTAGTTTAGATGATTCAAGATCTTTTATCACTCTCAAATTGGATGGACGTCGCTATTTTGACCTAAAGAACAACGGACAAACGATATTGGCTTGTCAGTTACTAGTTCAGAATAATTTTGGTGATATACCCTTTCATGAATTATCCCTATTGGGAGGAAAACAAATAATGAGAGGTTATGAATTAGGGCGATATAGAGATTTTCATTCCATACAAACACAAGCTGAATTACGTCAAAAAGTTTGGGGGAGATTTGGTATGACAGCCTTTTATAGTTTAGGAACAGTATACGATGAACTTAGCGATTTTCAACATTTAAAATCTACTTTAGGGGCAGGGCTTCGATTAAATATCAATAGAAAAGATCCTGCAAATGTGAGGGTCGATTTTGGATGGAGTTTGGAAGAGAATAATAAAGGTATTTATATCACATTAGGAGAAGCGTTTTAAATCCATTTTTATTTGATAATTGAATAGTATTCTTTGTACTAGAGTGATTTAGTCTCGTTTGATCAATAGTTAATGATTTTAAATAAATCAAACGATCGAATAGCTTGAACGTTTGTTCAGTTATATCATCTAACAAAGACATTATGAAACGTACATACATAAAAATATTCATTCTTGGGTTAATGACCTTATTTTGGTCTTGTAGTAAGAAATCAAACGTACAACCCACTAGTATTCCAAGTATAAAAATATCCACACCAAACGATGTGAGTATAGGGGAGGGGAAAGCGAATGAAGATATTCAAGTGAATTTTAAGGCGGAAGGGTTGATAGATCATGTGTTGGTCACTTTCCCGATGCAAGGATTGGGTGTTAGTGTTGAACTCACTAGAGTGCCAGAATCTGAAGAAATGAAAGAAATACAAGATTCGCTGTTGGATGGAGAACTTCCTGAAAAAATAAAGGGAGCGATCAATGCCAAAGCTTTTCTTAAAAAAGAAGTGATTAACGAACTGAAAAGAGGAGAGCAGTTATTCACTTTTGAAATGATTGATAGAAATGGCAATCATGTTTGGCAAGACCTCACGATTAACGTGTACTAATTCTTGTCTATACATCTCTCCTTTTACAATCTACTTTAACTTTATTGCTATGAAAAATATATCAGTATTTGTCGTTGTTGCTTTAGTATTTATGGCCTTGTTATCTTCTTGTGGAGGTAGAAACATTGAAGATGTTATTCCAAGATCAACTGCATTTGAGTTTTCAAGAGGAACAGAAATGTATATCACAGAAGGCAAGTTTCAAGATACGGTGAAAATCGATATTTATGTTCCTGCCAAAATTGTTACAGTGGATGTAAGTACGCCTTTTGGCAAAGAAGATTTTCATATCAATTTAGCTGAGGAGCCAAAAGAATTTGGTGAGGAAAAGATGCAGGAGAGTATGCTTGGAAAGCACACTACTTACAGACATGTATTGGGTGCGAAAGATGTAAGAGTGCATTTAGTTCCTGAAGTGATGAACTCATTATCAACAGGAAAGCATACCATTACATTTGCTGTTCTGGATGAAAAAGACGAATACAAACAACGTGATTTAAACATCACTGTTGTTCCTGAAAAGAAGAAATAAATACCCCAATAACTACATACATGACCACATTTTCATCAAGAGAGTGTGGTCAGTACTCGAATAGAATTTCAACAAATATATTATTTACATGTTTATTTAAACATAGGCAAGAAAGGCTATCTCAATATGTATTGAAATAGCCTTTCTGATTTTTAATATATAACTATTTTAGAGTTTATCTAAACCAATTAGACCCTACCGTTAGGTACCAAGCCCAAACTTCAGGACCTCTTGCAATGTCGATACCTGCGTGTAAACCATATTCTTTAGCAATAAAATATCTAAAGCCACCACCAACGGCATATTGCCCTTTTGAGAAATCAAACTGATCAATTTTTGGTGCAGTAAAACCGGCACCAGCAAAACCAACAGCACTCCAACGTTTTGTGAATTGCCATCTCCATTCAGTTTCTAAAGTCAAAGCATTATGGTCTTGATATCTTAAGGCTTGAATACCTCTTAAATTGATGAAAGGAAGTTCATAAAAGGGAACACTATCGCCCCATTTAGCGGCATAATTTAAACGGTATCCAGAAAATAACTTCTCTTTGATAATCGGTTGATAAAAATAAGTTCTATGGCTAAAATTCCAATAATCGTTATCACCACCCAAAGCTTTATCAAAAACACCAAACTCTGTGGCAGACATAATTCCTTTGGTAGGGGTAAAAGTGCTATTTCGAGAATCCCACATACCCACTAAGTTCAGTCCACCTAGATTGTTCTCTTCTTCCAATTTACCTAATTCAGGCGTTTTGGTATCAAAAGAAACGTCATTGTTAAAATAGACGTAATTGAATCCTGCAAACATAGGGACTTTGGCTACTGGTCTAAATAATAATTCATGAAAAGTAACAAAGCCTTTCATGTTGAATTCGTACTCTCCTGCATCGAGTACGTTTCCACCATAAAAAGTAAGATTTGGACTGATATAGCCAACCGCACCGGTATAGCGTAAACGATCGTTTAAATACGATCCTTGATGGGCGATCATCGTCAGCCAAGTGCCATTTTCTGTATAAGCACCGGCTACAGCGGTCATCACTGGCGGTAGGTTTTTATTATTTTCAAAATGTGCGGTAGAATCGACTACTACTCTTTCTTTTTGCTGACCATGGAAAAATACCCCTACAAGTCCACCTCCAAGACCAACGGCTGGTTCTGTAATTAAAATGGGTACAGGTAGAAAACCAAAACCGGCATTTAAAAATCCGCTGACATCTACACAATGATCTGCAGAATCAATAAAATAATCATTGAATTTACTTTGAGCATAAAGTATTTGAGTAGATAAAATTAGTGTAATGAATAGAAGTAACTTTTTGTAATTAATGTTCATGATGAGGAGTTTGAATAGATAAATCAAATATACATTCATAAAGGTGAAATATCTCTTTCAATCTCCTAATCATTTATAAAAAAAGTCCATCTCAGTTTTTCTGAAATGGACTTTCAATGCTTATCGTTTATTCTTTCGATCTATTGGGTGATTTTGTTGTGAATAGATTTCGATTGATAAACCAATTGCTTTTACTCCTAGTGAAACAATTTTAACGCAGTTAGAAAATATAGATCTCATAATATAAAGTTTTAATGGATTGATTTTATGTGATTTGAATGATATTCTTATATAATAACGTACTAATTATTCATTCGTTCGAATAATTAACATACTTTCATTTAATTTTTGAGTTCTGAATTATTTATCTCAGTTTTAAGGTTATATACTAAATATCAAATTGTCACCAATTCAGAAAACTAAGACTCATGAAAACTTCCAGATTATACCTCACATTGTTATCAGAAAGTGATTTAGACGAGGCCATTGCTTTATTTAAAGAGCCAGATGTAATGAAATTTATCTTTCCAATGGTGGATAAATCAGATGAGGAAAGAAAAGTAATACTTAAAGTAAAAATTGAAGAAATATGTCAAGATATTGGTTTTTTCTGGACTGTAAGAAATAATGCAGATGAACTGATGGGTATAGTGAACCTAAATCCTATTCCTGGAAAAACAGATATACAAATTGGTTGGATATTCAGTCCAAGATTTGCAGGGCAGGGGTATGCCTACGAAGCATCAAAATTGATATTCGACTTCGGTATTCACGAACGAAAGGTGAATCCAATTTATGCCATTATCGAAGAAGGAAACGATAAGTCTGTACGATTGGCCGAAAAGTTAGGCTTAAAGTGGTCAGAGTCCTATGAGGAAGACGGTATTAAAATCAATAAATATAAGTATCAATAAAAAAATGGCTGCTAGAAAAATTTAAATCTAGCAGCCATTATTCTTTTTAGTGGAATGATATTATTTCCCTTTGTTCTTTTTGCCTTTACCTAATTTGATGTCGTAATCATCAATATTTCCTTCGATTCGGACAGCAACATATTTGCCTCCCTCATCTTTTTGAATTTCGTCCTCTTCGTCATCTTTTTTCTTCTTACCTCCTGTTAAGGTATTCCAAGCGACAGAACGAACAAGTTTAAAAGGTACCTCTACCATGTATTTCATATCCATATTCAAGTGTTGCTCTCCAGATATGTATAACTGCCCAATTGTTGAGGCAATGTCCATACGTGGAATGTAGAATACACCATCTTTTACCGTAAAATTGTTTTCGATCTTATCGAAACGAATATTACTCATGTCTTTATTACCGAAATAACGAGCCATAGCTTCTAAAGGACCAAAATTCACAATACGACCATCAGAAAGTGTCATTTTGATATCTGCTGTTGTATGGGCAATATCCACACTCAGATCATTATTGATATGCGTTTTTGCTTTCATATTGGCATTCAAAATACCATCAAAGTTTTCGGCCATATTGATTTTGTCCCCTTCGTATTCAACTTCAAAATCAATTTTTGATAGATCGACATTTGTTAGAGTCGCATCACCTTCTAGAATTACGTTTTTAGGATTCTGTGTATCCGCAACACCACTCATTTTCATACTTCCGACATCACCCAGCTGGACAGAAACGCCATTTAAGACCACTTTTTGATCGGTGGTAGTCGATACTTTACCATCGAAGTTTTTGATGTTCATGTCCATCAACTTCATGGTATTTACTTTGATGTCTAATTCCAATTCAGGATACTTGATCGCAAAAATATCAACAGGTTCTTCTTCCTGTATCTGCTGAGATCTTGATGCAGAAGATTGTTCATACGTTTCTTCCGGCAGGGTCAATTTCAAGAGTTCATTAAAATTGATGAGCTTCGCATCGACTTGGAATTGTCCTTTAAAGTCTTTTCGAGTACTGTCTAAAACATTCAATAATTGAGCATTGAAAGTCATATCACTTTGACCGATCTTACCTTTAAAATCGTTCAGGTAAACATCTTTGTCTTTTTTGACCAACTCGAATCGGAAATCTCTAAATAGGAGTGGAGTGATACTTAATCGCCATTTTAGACCCTTCATCCATACTTTAAAATCAGGAACTTTTTTATCGGAGAACAATTCTTGATTGACCACATCGATACCACCTTGGATTTGGAAGTTGTTCATCTTTTCGTTTTTAAACGATTTTGGAACAAGTAATGAATCTCCGTAAGTGAAGAAGTCGACAACACGCATAGAGTTTGAACGTATATCAAATCCTGCTTTGATTGTAATAGCAGAGTCTTTGTAAACGATACCATCGTAATTATCAAATCCTCCTCTGAAATAGAAATCTGACTCTCCGATATTACCTTTTAAATGATCAATACCTAAAGCTTTTGGCGTAATGCCCATCAAACCAGATACATTGTGAATCGATTGGAACTTATCAAAAGAAGTTTGAAGGTTGTTGATCGTTAATTTACCATAAGGTAGAATCTTATAATCATTCAAACTTTTTGAATCGGTTTCCATAGTGAAATCGATATCGATATCGTGTAGGTTGTCGGCCAAATCGATGGCAGCAGAATCGGTATATTCAAGTAATTCTCTAACCAGTAAATGATTGGACTGAAGACGAACATCTGCCTTAATTGGCGTTTGTATTCCTAAAGCATAGAAAATTAAGTTGTCGATGTTTCCGTTAAATTTAAAGTCAGAACCATCTACCTTAGCCATAAAATCTTTGATACCTACATGGTTTTCCCAAATGTATAAGGTAGCATTAATATCTCTTGGCGACATTCCTGTCGGAATATGTCTCACGTGTCCATCACTTAGCTTAAGATAGATTTTCTGAGAGTTTCTACCAGATTGGATAAACTTCTTTTTCTTCACATCGATATCGTAATTCACATCGGCTTTAAAAGCAAGTTTACCCCCTAGGCTATCGAATGGAATACCTGTCAGTAAATCATCGAAGTTTTCCAAAGATAAATCGGCTTCCCAGTTTAAATCTACGTGCGGTTTTTCAATTCCATTTGTAACGGATAAATCACCTCTAGTAAATCCATTTGTTGTTTCAATATTGAATTTATTCAAATGGAATTCTAATTGAGATAGATCTGCAGAATCACCTGTATTTAATGAGGCTTGGAAACTGAAGTCGTTCAGTCCATAAGGTGTTTTTAAACTCTTTAAGGTAAACTTATCTAAAGCGACATTTGCAACAACTTTTGGTAGCGTTGCTTTCGATTTACCAGTGATTTTAGCATCAAACTCTAAACCACCTAAAGTACTTGTATACTCTGATTTGATCTTATCCATATCCATCTTACCATTAGCAAGAAGGTTAATGATGTTCAGGTCTTTTTGTGAGGCGGTTAGATTTAAATCCAACGTTAGATCATTTGGAATATCTACCGTACCATTTAAGGCAAAAACGGCTCCTTCAATATCAAAATCACATTTTTTGATGTCGATGATTTTCTTCACTCTATCGAAAGTGAGGTTGGTCTTCATCTCCAAATGTTTGTTTTGCCAGAGTAGCTTTTCTTTATCTTTAATCCCTAATAATTCAACATTTACTTTCAGTTTATTAGAGATAATATTTTCGTTATAAGTAAGGGAAGTTTTGATGTTTTTCACCTGTACGCCCAATCCTTTATCCGTCATCTGATTGTATACAATCACTTTCACGTTTTTCAACGAGAATTTATCCAATTGTACATTAAAAGCAGGAGGGGCAGCTTGTGTGGTATCTTGTGGCACTTCTTCTACTTGAGTCGTATCACTTAAATCAATACCAAGTGCATTGGTTAGGTTCAGCGAACTGTCTTTATAGGCATAAAGGTTCACTTCTCCATCATGAAGTTTAATTGCTCCTACTTTAACATCACCGCCAATAAGGGCCATGACATCTACAGAAACAAAGAATTTATTTAAAGCAGCAATAGGTCGTGCTTCTTCTTTTCTTAATTCAGCTTTCTTTTCGTAGTAAGCAATACTATCAAGCTCTAACGTGAAATTCGGGAAGTCTTCAAAAGGAGCAATACCGATCTGACCTATATGTAGTTCGCCATTTTGTTCCTGATTGACTGCCTCAATTACTTTTTCCTTTATGGTTTGTCTGTTGAGATAGAATAAGAGTACTCCGATGATAAGGATGCCAAATATTCCTAAGATAAAATACCCAAACAGTTTAAGGATTCGTTTTCCAATACTTTTATTTTCCACTATTTTGATTTTTTGGGGATACAGAAATAAGTATAATCAGTACTATACTACGTTATTATTGCGGATAAAGGAATTAAAATCTCTATTTTTTCTGTTTTTTTAAGGCTGATTAAATTTATTATATAACACGAATTAAAATAGTTAAAATACCACCTTGATTAAATGCAAAAATGACCAATAGACTTAATATCTATTGATCATTTTTGATAATGATTTACGTTGCTCTAATCCGATTTTTTTTCTAATTCTATATCTTGATGTTTCAACGGTTCTGATACTTATATTCATCAAAGTAGCGATTTCCTGATTGTCCAAATCCATTCTAAGATAAGCACAAATCCTTAATTCTCTTTTACTTAAGTCGGGATATTCGTGTTTAAATCGCTCTAAAAAGTTATTATGCGATTTATTGAATTCATGTTCAAACTCGTCCCAATAAGTATGATTCTCACTTTCTTTATCAATTTCTCGAACTAGATTTTTGATTTTCCTTTTTTCTGTGCTTCCAAAAGTGACAGACATCTTTTCTAATTTGGATTTAATCTGCTGTAAACTTTGGTTTTTGTGTAGGTGACTAATAGTGATGTTGGTTAACTCACTCTTTGTCTGATCCAATTCCTTTTCCAACGTATCATTCTGTATCATAATTTGCTCACGATCAGCTTGAATACGCTCCAAAGCAAACTTCTTCTTTACGTTCATCATTCTAATTCGGTGGAGCACGTAAAACATCAGAATAAATAGGAGTAGAACGGCAGCTCTAAACCAATTCGAATACCAATATGGCCCATTGATGATTACATCTATCGAAGTTCCCTCTTTGTTCCATTTGCCATGATTGTTCGACGCCATCACTTTGAAGGTATATTTACCTGGATCTAGGTTGGTATAGGTTGCTCTTCTTCTATTGTTGACGAAGTTCCATTTGCTATCGAACCCTTCCAACATATAAGCATATTGATTTCTATCGGTCTCAGTAAAATTCAAACCACAGTAGTCGAAGTTAATGACCGACTGATCATAATCAAGTACTATTTCTTCTGTTTCTGATACCGATTTTTTAAGGACTGAAGTAGAATCATGTGGTAATTGAGGAATATTAAATAGATCAAAACCTGTGATATATACCGGAGGTAAATGCTTGTTTTCCTCTAATAATATCGGATTGAAAATAGTAATGCCTTCAGTTCCTCCCACCATAATTTCTCCACGATCGTTTTTTGCTGCTGAGTTATAGTTAAAGGAATTATTTGGGATATGAAAGCTGACGATTTTCTCATCCGATAAAGAAAGTTTTGAAATATAGTTCTTCCCTATGAGAATTAAGTTACCAAGGTTATCTGGTATAATATTGTATAGCGGAAGTTGTGGAATACCATCATCTTCATCGATTAAAGTAAACTGATTACTTTCCGGCATATATTTCACCAATCCGGAAGCTGTAGCCAACCAAATTTGCTTTAATTTATCTTCGTAAACACTCTTTACATAACTGATATTGTGATTATCTTTAATTAATGTGCTTAGTAAATCGGTATGCCACTTGTTTTCTGATCTATTGTAATAAATGACCCCTCCATCGGTACTGAACCAAATGTTAGATTGACTGTCTTCATAGACGTGATAAATGTGATGTTGACTTAAATTTTGGTAGTTGATGTCTAACGCCTTACAAGTTTGTGTGTCTGCATCGTATTGTACTACACCACCACCTAAAGTGGCCATCCAAGTCATGCCAAATTTATCGGTGATCATCGCCCAAATATGATTACTTGGTAAACCGTCTGATTTAATAGATCGTTTTATCTGTTTATAGGTACGACGATCATTTTGATATATTCTAAGACCTTCACTGTAAGTACCCACCAATAAATTTCCATACTTATCTTCAGTAATACATTTCACAACATCATATACCATATTGTCTGTGATCGTCCCATCAATATTAAAGTGGTCGAATTGATTATTTGTATTCTTTTTCTGACGATGTAAACCACCCCAATCTGTACCAATCCATAATTGTTTTTTACTATCAGTATAAATACTTAATACAGGTTTATTAGGTAGGGAAGTCGTATTACAAGGGTCGTTACCGATGGTACTAAAAAAGTTCTTTCTAGGATCGTATTTATCCACGCCTTGTAAATAACAGCCTAACCAAACATTTTCTTGGTTGTCTTTATACAACGACCAAATCACGTTAGAAGACAAAGATTGATGATCGACTTTAGAATTACTGATATTTTCAAATTGTTTAGTGGTCACATCAAAAATATCTAAACCGCCTCCATCATTTGCCAACCAAAGTTTATTCCCTACCTGAAGAATATCTCTAATGTTATTACTACTAGGACCATTTTCCTCCTCTACATACGTCGTGTATTTTCCAGATAGTAAGTTATATTCAGCCAATCCTCCACTGTTACTACAAACGTAAAGCAAAGTATCGTTATAGATACAGAGGTTTTTCTTCTCGTTATCTTCTAAATCATCAAGAGGTAGGTCGGTGTATTCAACTTCCGAAAATTGTAATGTGTTTTTATTGTAAACACTAAGTTTTCGGTTATTCGTAGCAAGCCAAATACGATTCCATTTGTCTTCAACAATATCGTATACTTGTTCGCCATTAATACTGTTTTTATGGTCTGATAGGACATATTTTATGGACGATTTTCGGTTCTTTTGAACAACAGCAACACCTTTTTCTGTACCAATCCATAACTTTTGTTCTTTGTCTTCAAATAAACAATTGATAGAACCAGTTTGGATCAGGTGATCTTTGGTATTTCCTCCAGTAAAATGTTCGAAGACTTCCAATTTAGGGTTAAATCGACTGATGCCATTATTAAAATAGCCCACCCAAATATATCCATCACTATCTTGAATAAGAGAGGAAATCATATTGTCGTTTGGACCTTTATTTCCACCCATATCATAGACATAACGGTTAATTTGATAACCATCATAACGGTTTAAGCCTTTAAAAGTGCCAAACCACATAAACCCTTTGTCGTCTTGTAATATACTTCCAACAGTTGCATCAGATAAACCATCTTCCACTTTTAGATGATCGAATTGTTTATTGTAATTTTGAGCATAAGTTGGTATATAAATAAGCAGCGAGAGTAACAGATAATATGTTTTTAATTCTTTCAATTTCAAATACTTCAATCAGTTAGTTGTTTTAGAGATTACTTAAGGTACTTTTTTAAGAATGGATTTCAAAATTTTAAGATGACAAAAGGAACATAAACTTATAGTAAATCTATGTTCCTTACATGTCCCTGGAAGTTGCCTGCTAGTTTATTCGGTCCGTAATTCTGACCTTCAGTTTTCTTTTGATGTTGTTAGAGGCATTACCTACATAGATGTTATAATCTCCTTCTTCTAATACCCAGGCTTTTTGTTTGGTATCATAATATTTGAGATCATCGGTAGAAAATGCTAACTCAATTTTTTGATTTTCGCCTTTACTAAGTTTCACCTTTTTGAAAGCTTTTAATTCTTTTTCTGAACGCTCTACACTTGATTTTGCTTTCCCAACATATACTTGAACCACTTCGGATCCGGCGACATCGCCGATGTTGGAAAGACTACAAGTAATAGAAATACTTTCTGAAGATGTGAATGATTTTTTGTTTGCTTCAATGTCGGTAATATCAAATGATGTGTACGATAGTCCATAACCAAAAGCATATTTAGGAGTAATTTTTTTGGTATCGTACCATCTGTATCCTACCAATATTCCTTCTTTATATTCTACTGTAGTACCATCACCAGGATAAGCTCTTTTATCAAAATGATGGGCTGGATTGTCTTCTAGTTTTACTGGAAAAGTAAAGGGTAGTTTTCCAGAAGGATTTACATCGCCAGAGATAATATCAGCCAATGCATGTCCTGTTTCGCTTCCTAAATACCATCCTTGAAGAATTCCTTTCACGTTTTTAGACCAATCAGTTTTTACAGCGTTTCCGCTAATAATTACCACACCCAATTGTTCGTTTACTTTTGCAATTTCATTAATTAATTGTGCTTGCTGATACGGTAATTCGTAAGCTAAACGATCACCTCCTTCACAGTCTTGATGATGATTTTTATTTAAACCACCCACAAAAAGAACAATGTCTGCTACTTTAGCTAAAGCGATGGCAGCTTGATGTAAGGAATCTTGATCATGCGGAGCAGGAAGTACTTTATCATACATTGGAGGCCCTGCAGAATACCCCATTGCATAACTAATCTTCGCATTTGTAAATCTTTCTTTGATGCCTTCTAAAGGTGAGATTTCATGTTCTGGTTTTAATTCAGATGAACCTCCTCCTTTAGTCATCATTCTTGTAGCATTGTCGCCAATAACCGCTATATGAAGTTTTGCAGAAGTAGAAATAGGGAAGAAGTTTTTCTCGTTTTGAAGAAGTACTATTCCTTCTTGACCAATCTTTCTAGCAACATCAAGGTGTTCTTGTGAATTGATAGATCCGTAAGCTCGATTTTTATTCATCG
Organism: Flammeovirga yaeyamensis; assembly: GCF_018736045.1. Lineage (NCBI taxonomy): Bacteria > Pseudomonadati > Bacteroidota > Cytophagia > Cytophagales > Flammeovirgaceae > Flammeovirga > Flammeovirga yaeyamensis. The sequence continues at coordinate 1,011,113 of NZ_CP076132.1, forward strand.
ATGTACGAAACATTAATCGGAGAATTCTTTTTACTTTATCATCCAGTACACTTTCAGGTACTTCACCTTTCTTAAGTAGTTCTTTAAAAGGTCCTGCAAGAAAATAATTTTCGTAATGATCAACCTCTGAGTAGGTGAGCCCGTTGGTTCCTGTACCCATTTCAATATCAAGACCATATAAGGCAGCTTGTTTACTGTTATGTGCAGCACCCCAGTCCGTTACTAATGCTCCATCAAATCCCCATTCTCCTTTTAGAATGTCGTTTACTAAATATTCATTGTGGGAACAATATTGACCTCTAAACTGATTATAAGCACTCATGATAGACCAAACATTAGCTTCCTGTACGGCAGCTTTAAATGCAGGTAGATAGATTTCTCTTAAAGCTCTTTCGCTCATCTCTACATCCACGCTCATTCTTTGATGCTCCTGATTGTTGGCCACATAGTGTTTTAAACAAGCAGCCACTCCATTGCTTTGTAAAGCTTTAATGTAGGGAACAACAAGCTTGGAAGATAAGTAAGGATCTTCTCCCATATACTCAAAGTTTCTACCATTTAGAGGAGTTCTGTAGATGTTTACACCCGGACCAAGGAGAACATCTTTTCTTCTGTATAAGGCTTCTTCCCCTACTGCTTTTCCATACTCACCGGCAACTTCAGGATTAAAACTTGCCGCTAGGCAGGTAAGAGAAGGGAACGCTGTAATAGAATCATTTGTCCATCCAGCGTAACCCCAATCATCCCAATTGATTTCAGCTCGTACACCGTGAGGACCGTCAGACATTAATAATTCTGGAATACCTAATCGACCTACACCGGGTACAGAAAATTTAGATTGTGCATGGCACATAGCCACTTTTTCATCAAAAGTTAATTGATGGATAATGGAGTTGATTTTATCTTCTATTTGTTCGTTAGTTTGTCCCAGTACTTGAAAAGAACAGAAGCAAACTACCGTTGTCAAAAAGTAAATAGCCTTATTGGAAAATCGTATCATAATGTTTCGTTATCACCTTGTAGTTTGTAGGGGCATTGCTAAGCAACACCCCAACTCACTACAATTTTTGTCTATTGTTCTCTATCAAAAAATTTGGAAAGTTTAATAGCCAGCGTTTTGTTTTAATGAACCTAATTGATCCAATTCACTTTGTGGAATTGGCCAGAATCCTTTTTTAGCCACATCAAAAGTTACTTCAAAGTGAGCAGGAACACCTAGTTCACCTCTTAAATCATCGCCAAAAACACCACCGCTAACTTCTGTATACTTAGGATCATCTGCAGGTCCTTTACTTACAGTGTAATTAGTGATATCCAATTCTTGTTTAGCATATTCTAATCCTCTACCCAATACATCAAAGTAACGATGACCTTCCATAGCTAATTCAACTCTTCTTTCATCATAGATGTCATCCATTGTTACATTGGATTTAGCAGTTAAACCTGCACGTGCACGAATAAGGTTTACATATTCGTCTGCTTTTCCTTGATTACCTTCTTGCTTGTATAAAATAGCTGCTGTTAAGTACATATCAGCCAAACGAATGTATACATAGTTTTGAGGGAAGTTCATTGCTTCCCAAGTAGCAGGAGTGATAGAAGCGTGTGTAGTATACTTGAAAGTAAAGTAACCTGTCCAAGCGTGACCTACTTCCAATAAACCTTTAGGATTACCTGACTCGTGATCTGGATTTACTCTCCATGCATCATCAAGTAGTTTTTCTGCTGAGATGATTGTTACATCTTTTCTCATATCACCTGCTTCGTAGGCATTGACTAATTCTTTAGAAGGAATACCGAATCCCCATCCACCAGTTAAGTAATTTGAGTTGTCTTTGTTTACTTTATAACCACGTGGTCCAGCCATTTGACATCCCATGTTACCTAACTTTTCTGTTTGCCATTGGTCCCAACCTGTATCTGCGTGAGGGATTTCGAATAAAGATTCGTTTGTCCAATCGCCTGTAGCACCCCAAAGCGTAGCATAATCCGCTTCTAACATTCTTCCAGAATTTAGGAATAGGTCTTCTAACTTTCCGATCATGTCCGTTCTTGTAATGGGTTGTCCATCTAGAACTGGTAATGCATCTTTTTTATAATATCCTGTATAGAATACAAACATTTTAGCCAATTCTGCTGTAGCTCCCCATTTGTCTAATCGCCCACTACCGTGCTCTTGGCTATCTGGTAATAACTCAATAGCATCTAGCATATCTTTAGCAATGTATGCATACGTTTCATCGACAGGAGATTGAGTGATTTCGCTTTCTCCAGCAGCAAGATCAACAATGACAATATTTTCGTAATGTCTAGCTAATTCGTAATAGAAGTGTGCTCTTAACATTGTAGCTTCTCCAAGCATTCCATCTGCAGCTTCTTTTTGGGAGAATACATCCGAATTAAAGTTGTTAATTAGTGTATTTGCTCTTTGGATAGCAACATAGCATTTCTTCCAAGCTTGTGTAGTTTGATTGTTGGCAGCAGTTAAATTGAACTGTCCCATTAATTGCCATTCAATTTGATCTGAACCACCAGCACCTCCACCGGCATAGCTATCATCTGACATTAAATCAGATAACATATTTAATGGTTGATATGTCCATTCGTAGTAATCTCTTGATAGAATACCATAAACACCCACTAATGCTTTTTCATGATCAGCTTCTGATGCAAAGAAAGCTTCTGTAGACACTTGGTCTGTTGGTTGAACGTCTAAGAATTTCTCCCCACAACCTATAAGTAGTGATGTGGATAAAGATGCAGCTATTAATATATTTTTTAGTTTCATGATTAGAATGTCAAATTAGTACCGAAAATGAATGATCTTGCTTGTGGATAAGAACCTCTGTCCATACCCATCCCCATTGTTCCACCGTGACCAACTTCTGGATCTAAACCAGAGTAGTTAGTGAATGTAAGTAGGTTGTTTCCTGAGAAGTAAAAACGAACATTTTGGATTTTCGCTTTAGATAAAACAGATTGTGGAAGTGAGTATCCAAACTGTAAAGTTTTCAAACGAACATAAGAAGCATCTTCTAAGTGAACCATGTCATTGATAAGCGTAAAGTTATCACCTGCTGTATGACTCCATCTTGGGAAGCTATTTGTACTACCTTCACCAGTCCAACGATCTAAGAATCTAGTATTGTAATTGTGAGCACCTGCACCAATTGCGTCCAATCTTAGAGCTGCAACGTTAAATAGTTTGGCACCTGTTTGACCTTGGAAGAAGATACTTAAATCAAAGTTTTTATATTCGAAACGAGCATTTAAACCTAGTGTCCAATCGTGGAAAGGATCACCAATATCAGTTCTATCAGCAGCGTTTAATTCTCCATCACCGTTAGTATCTACAAATCTGATATCACCTGCTACTGCAGATTTTCCTAGTGCTTCGTTATAAGCTTTTGCTTCAGCATCATTTTGTAAGATTCCGTCTGTTTTGTATCCCCAGAAGTACGGTAATGAATGACCTTCTTTCATGGCTAACTGACCATCGTAGAAATCAGGTTTGTAACCTAGAATATGATCTTGACCATCTATGCTTAACACTTTATTGTCGTTGTAAGAAGCAATTGCTGAGATATCATATCTGAAATCACCTTCTGAATTCTTATAGTTTAATGTCAATTCAAAACCTTTATTTTGTACCGTACCAATATTTGCTGTTGGAGCACCGATACCATAGATTAATGGAATTGGATTGTCTGATAACAAGTCTTTTCTTCTACGATCGTATAAGTCAACATTTAAGAAGAATTTGTTTTGCCAAAGTCCTACATCAAAACCTACGTTCATCTCTGTAGCAGTTTCCCATTTAATAGCTGGGTTAGGCATTTTCTGAGCAGCAAAACCTGTGTAACGTTGACCGTTGAACATGTATTCTTCTGTTTTACCAATAGTTGATAAGTAAGCAAATGGTTGGATATTTTCGTTACCTACTTCACCATACGATGCTCTTAATCTCATAAAGTTTACAATATCTGACGATTTGAATAAGTCTTCTGACATTACCCAGCCTGCTTGAAGTGACGGGAATAAGGCAAATCTGTTTTCCGGACCAAAGTTTACTGAACCATCATAACGAAGAATTGCAGTAAATAAATACTTGTCTTTGTAGTTGTAGTTAGCTTTACCAAAATAAGATACAAGACGGTGTAAATAACGGTTACCATCGTTTGTTTGTGATTCATTGTTCACTTTATTATCTAAATAGGCATTTTGGTATCCGCTAAACTGTAACTCAGTACCACTACCGTTGATCCACTCATTACTATGTTCTCTCGCTGTATTACCAATTAGAGCTGTGATTTTATGATCTCCAAAGTCGTGAGTGTAAGACAACGTATTTTCCCATTGCCAAGTAGTTGATTGTGATTGTCCTTGACGTACTGAACTTAAGCTGTTTTTCTTCGTAAACTGATCGAGTGATGAAACTGGAGTATATTCTCTAGATTTTGAAGTACCTAATTGGAAACCAAAATCAGTTTTAAAGTTTAACCCTTTGATCATTTTAGGTTGGAAATTTAAGTACACATTACCAACAATATTATTATAAGTGTTTTCTTGGTTTGTGTTGTCTATAATACCTAACGGGTTAGTTATACCTTGTAAGTTAAGATCAGACATACCATAATATCTACCGTCATCTGATTTTACCGGAGCAGGAACAATTGCATCGTATTTAGCATAATCACTTTCTGGAGCATAAACTGGGGTAACAGGGTCGTGAAGTAGCATTGACGTCACTGCACCTTCATGTTCGGTTTGTTCTAATAAACCATTTCTATTCTCTCTTGAGAAGTTTAAGTTTTGTCCAAAAGTGAATGAATTAGAGATTTTATGATTACTATTCAATCGTAAACTTAAACGGTCATAAGTCGATTTATCTCCACCGATGATACCATCTTGAGCAAAATAACCGATACTCGCCATGAAAGTAGATTTTTCGCTGCCACCACTTAAACTTAAACTGTGGTTTTGAATAGGAGCATTTTGGAACACTTCATCTTGCCAATCTGTGTTAGCAGCAGGAGGATTAGATAAATCCCACTTTTCTCCGTTTCCTGCATTTACAGAACCTTCATTATGAAATTCCATATACTGTTGCGCATTCATTAAATCAGCTCTGTTTGCTGCTTGTTGTACACCATAGTAACCATCGTAAGAAACTGTCATCTTACCAGATTTACCTTCTTTAGTTGTGATTAAAACCACACCGTTAGCTCCTCTAGACCCATAAATTGCAGAAGAAGCAGCATCTTTTAATACTTGGAAAGTGGCAATGTCGTTTGGATTAAGATAGTTGATATTATCCATCTGTACACCGTCTACAACATATAAAGGACTGTTGTTACCGTTAGAACCTGTACCTCTAATTCTAATATCTATACCAGCACCAGGCTGACCAGAAACGTTGGTCACTTGAACACCAGCAGTTCTACCTTGAAGAGACTGAGCAGCGTTCAATACTGGAGTTTGTAAGATATCATCGGTCTTTACAGAAGAAATAGCCCCTGTAACAACAGCCTTCTTTTCCACACCGTAACCCACAACAACGATTTCATCAAGTTGCTTTTCGTTCACTTCCAAGCTAATATCAAATGTTGTTTTGTTATCGATACTCACCTCTTGGCTTTTATAACCAACGAATGAAAAAATTAGTGAAGTAGCGTTTTCTGGTAAACTCAATTTAAACTTACCTTCAAAATCAGTTACAGTACCTAGAGTAGTTCCTTTTACTGTAACACTAACACCAGGAAGAGTCTGTTCATTTTCATCTATAATAGTACCGGAGACAATACGGTCCTGTGCATAAGATGAGGAACCTAAAAGCAAAGAGAAAGCAAATGTGAGCATAAACCACATTACTTTATTTCGTATTAGTTTTTGCATTTTCGTAATAGAATGTTTTTTGTTTAAATAAATTATAGGACGTTGGACCAGCTTCTTAATATAATTTTAAGAGACAGCTGTTAAGTCGATTAAAATATTACCAATGTTTAGATGTTGGTAATGTTCATTTCACAAGAGAATTGAATAATTCATTTCATAGTTAGATAGATTAAAGAGTTGATTCATTTCATTTTATTAAAGACATACGCTAATAGTTTATTTTTTACTAAGAAAAATACTATTGGATTGATATCAATGTCTTTGTGGACAATACATAGGTAGCGTTTTGATAAATCAGGTTCAAAAATAATAAGTATCATTATTACACTTATATTACTACATTTTTACTATGGTATTTTGTAAGCAATTGATTACGAGTTGTTTGTTTGTTAAAATTAACTAATTTTTATTTCGATTAACTTTTTTATTTTTAGACGATTTACCATAGAAATATTCAAAGACTACGTAATCAAATATGAAATAACAGATGCTGATATAGTATTATTTTTATAGGATTTTAATTCAATTAATATTAGAAATCTGACTTAATGATTAAATTGAAACTAGGTAAAGACAACTATTCTTTGATAAAAAATATAATGATAGAAAATCAGGAAATCGCAGAAACAAAATCAAAAAACTGGAAATGGGTAATCACTAAATTCTTGATGAAAAGTCTGTTTTATTCCTTCCTCATCTATCTACCTTTTTTAGGGTTGATTAGAAGTGGAATCTATTTCTATCATACCTATCACTTAAACACATGGATTGGATTATTCTTAGGTATGATTTTTTCCTTTTCTTGCATTGCTATTTATCTTTTGATCATCACGAAACTGTTTTTCAAAGACAAGAGATTATCAAAAAGTTATTTGAAATGGTTAAGTGGTATTGTTAGTATTTTGGTCTTGGGCTACACAGTTTTTTCTCTACTCTCTTTCACCGGAAAAAATGCGAAATCAAATAAAGTCAAAGCCGAATACAGTTCACTTCATCCCTACCTAAAAATATCCGTCCGCACTTTCCTATTCTTTGATAACGATTTAATCATCACAGACCTATCAAGAACTTCAGACGATTACACCAAAATGGGCTTAAAGAAAAAAGATAGCTCATTGCATTTCATTCAAAATACCGGATACACCCACGCCATGGATCTAAGCACAAGAAACCGTCCCTTCTGGATGATTTGGTCTGCCCAACTCTATTTCAAATCCCTCGGTTTTAATGCCGTTAGGCACGGAGGAACGGGAGATCATTTGCATGTTTCCTTGTCGACTTATGAAAAGCAAGGGAGTTGGTAGGGAACCTCACTTGCTTTTCTCCCCAATATTTATGATCTTGAAAAAAACAAATAGTATGCTTGCATACCTTTTTTAACTAACTTAAAATACCAATACACAACACTATGGAAAAGATTTCCACACCGCTAACCGAAATGTTGGGGATTAAATACCCTATGATTATTGCTCCGATGTTTTTGGTTTCTAATGCTGCAATGCTGAAAGCTGCCATAAAAAGTGGAGTAACAGCGGCGGTACCTGCTTTAAATTATAGAACGGATAAGGCTTTTAGAGAAGCCATAGAAGATATACGCGCAGAGACGGATGGACCTTTTGGGGTAAATTTGATTGTGAATAAATCGAATATCCGTATGATGGAGCAATTGAATACTTGTGTGGAAATGAAGGTAGACTTTATCATTACTTCTTTGGGTTCTCCGAGAAAGGTGATTGAACTTTGTAAGCCTGCAGGTGTAAAAGTATTCTGTGATGTCGTTGATGTACATTATGCCAAGAAATGTGAGGAATTGGGAGCGGATGCTGTTATAGCAGTAAATAAAGAAGCAGGTGGACATGCTGGTCCAACTCCGGCTACTGAACTTGTTCCTGCATTGGTGGAGGCTTGTAACATTCCAGTAATTTCTGCTGGTGGAGTAGGCAATGGATATCAATGGAAAGAGAAATTAGAATTAGGAGCAGTGGGTATTTCTATGGGGTCTCCTTTTATTGCTACGGAAGAAGCAGGTGTCTCTCAAGATTATAAACAAGCTTGTGTAGATTATGGAGCGAAGGATATTGTGATGACCACGAAATTATCAGGTACTCCTTGTACAGTAATTAATACGCCTTACATGCAAGAAATTGGAACCAATCAGAATTGGTTAGAAACTTTCCTGAATAAAAATAAGAAGCTAAAGAAATTCGCAAAGATGTTGACGGCTTATAAAGGCATGAAAATGTTAGAAAAAGCGGCAATGTCGGCCACCTACAAAACAGTTTGGTGTGCTGGACCATCGATTGAGTATGTAAAATCAATCCGACCAATAAAAGCAGTGGTCGATGAAATGGTGGAACAGATGACAACATCAAAAGTGGAAGTAGAGAAATAAAGATACGATCCAATCAATCATTTTTTTGTATGGCCCCAACTTGGTAAAAGTTGGGGTTTTGTGTTTACTTTCCCTAAATTTACTCATCTAAACAGACAAACAAAATGAGTAAGAATTTAATTACAATTGGGGCGATCATTTTAGCCCTAGCCGTGGGAATTGGTGCTTTTGGTGCACATGGCTTAAAAGCTACATTAGAGTCGTTCGGAAGAGTAGCTACTTTCGAAACAGGTGTCAAATATCATTTTTATCATGGATTAGGACTCTTATTATTGGGAGCCCTATCTGATAAAGTAGAAGGAAGCTGGTTAAAGTGGTCGGCTACATTTATGATTTTGGGAATTATTATTTTCTCAGGTAGTTTGTATATATTATCTGTGACAGGAATGAATTGGTTGGGAGCAATCACGCCAATTGGAGGAGTTGGATTCATCGCCGCTTGGGTGGCTTTAGCCATAGGGGCAAAAAAATAATATGAATAAAGAATGGAAATTGGCTGAACTGCCAAAAGAAGAATATGTAAAGGAATTGTCTAAACAACCTAATGTTCCACTGTTGATTACGCAATTGTTGGCACAAAGAGGAGTGAAGACGCTACCTGAAGCAAGAAATTATTTTCGACCAACTTTAGAAAAGTTGCACGATCCTTTTTTGATGAAAGATATGGATGTGGCCGTTGCACGTCTAACCATAGCTATTGAAAAAGGGGAACGTATTCTATTTTATGGAGATTATGATGCTGATGGCACTACTGCAGTTGCATTGTATATGCACTTTTTCCGTTCTGTCTATAATAATGTCGATTACTATATTCCTGATAAATACGCAGAAGGGTATGGCGTTTCTGAAAGAGGAATTGACTATGCACATACCACCAACTGTCAGTTAATTATTTCTTTGGATTGCGGTATCACTAGTTTTGAAGCTATCGATGCAGCCAACAGAAGAAATATCGACTTTATAGTTTGCGATCATCATCAAGTTGGAGAGGAGTTACCGAAAGCTACTGCAGTTTTAAATCCTCAGAGAGAAGATTGTAACTACCCTTTTAAAGGGTTGTCAGGTTGTGGAGTCGGCTTCAAATTACTTCAAGGTTTTTGTCAGAAACACGGCATTGACCCAACACCATTATGGAGTCACTTGGATTTAGTGGCGTTAGGTACAGCCTGTGATGTTGTTCCAATGGTCGATGAAAATAGAGTACTTTGTCATCAAGGAGTAAGTTATTTAAAGAAAACCAAGAAGGCAGGACTTTTAGCGTTGTTTTCTAGTTTGAAGTTGGATCAAAATAATATTACGTTAAATGATCTTGCTTATTCATTAGGACCTGTAATTAACGCAGCAGGCAGGGTCGCACATGCACAGTATGCCGCATCAATTTTATCTACAGAAGATCCTAAAGAAGCCAAGGAATTAGCAGTAGAGTTAAATCGATTAAATGGTTTACGCAGAAAATACGATCAACAAAATACGGAAGAAGCTTTCACGCTTGGTGAAGAGGAAAAGGACAATAGTATTTTGGTGTTGTATAAAGAAGATTGGCATAAAGGTGTTTTAGGAATTGTAGCTTCGAAATGTGTGGCTCAATTTGGTAAACCGACGATCTGCCTAACACATTCAAGAGGTGAGGTGACAGGTTCTGTTAGATCCACCGATAATTTTGATATTCATGAGTTACTTACGGATTGTGACGACTTGCTAGATAAATTCGGCGGACACACTTCTGCCGCAGGTTTGTCATTGAAAGAGGAAAATTTGTCAGCATTTAAGGAACGTGTCATTGACAAAGTAGACAAAAAAATGAATGGAAAGGAATTTGTTTCCTTCAGAAATATAGATTTAAAAGTAAATCTAGCTGACATTAATTTATCTGTTGCCAATATCCTTCAGCAAATGAAACCTTTTGGTCACGAAAATGAGATTCCAGTATTTTTAGCTGAAAAAGTAAAGGTAACTGATACCCCAAGAGTACTTAAGGATAAACATTTAAAGTTTAATATAGTTCAGCATGAAGGCGATCAAGCATTAAGTGTGATTGCTTTTAACCAAGTAGAAAAATTAGAAGTAATTACTACTTCTGTGTTTGATATATTATTTAAATTAGAAATCAACGAATTTAGAGGGAATAAAACACTTCAGTTGAATTGTGTTGATATCAAAAAATCAGAGAATGAATAAAGGTATACTACCTCATTACTCATCACTATAAATTATATGAATTTTCAATTAACACCTTACGTTAAGGGCATATTAATAGTCAACTTAATAGTATTTGCTTTAGCCAACCTATTACCAACACAGGAATTAAATGGATCAGAGGTAAATATCATCGTTGCTTTTTTAGGGTATCATTATCCTAAATCAGATTTCTTCCAAATCTTTCAGCCCATAACCTATATGTTCACTCATGAGAGTTTTAGACATATTTTTTCTAATATGTTTGCCTTAGTGATCTTTGGGCCAATGTTGGAAAATGTCTTGGGTTCTAAGAGGTTTTTTACGTTATATATGATTTGTGGCTTAGGTGGAGGTGCATTGTATGGTCTAACCAACTATTACGAAATGCATACTATGGAGATTGATGCCGCCAATTTTATTACTGATACTACTCCTGAGAATTTGACGTATTTCTTTGAACATCATGCAGAGAATATACTTCAATATAATCCAGATATAAATACATTCGTCCTAGATGATTATCCTACACATTTTGAAAATCATCCTGAAGTTCAAGAACAAGCGATATCGTATGTAAGACAACTGACCTTATTGAATTTTGATACACCAATGATCGGTGCCTCAGGAGCCATTTTTGGGATACTATTTACTTTTGCTTTCTTATTTCCAAACTTACGTTTGATGCTATTATTCCCTCCAATACCGATTAAAGCGAAGTATTTGGTAGGCGGATATATCCTTTTTGAAATTTACGAGTTAGTACAAAATAATCCAGGTGATAACGTAGCTCACCTTGCTCACCTTGGAGGTGTTTTATTTGCTTACTTCTTGATGAAGAAATGGAAGTACATGAGTTATCAATAAAATGTACATAAGTAGAAGGGTAACAAAATTTCATTTTTTTAAAACAGTGAATTTATGTAAATTAATAAAACCTAATTAATTTGCTTTACCATCTACCAAAGTCTACATCAAAGACGTGTGTAATATTAATAAGCAGTATGGATAATCACTATTAAACCATTACAATATCAACTCTTATGAACGGTTTTATATCAGATTTAAAATATACGTGGAACAAGCCTGGAAGTGGATTACTTCGATTGATCATTATCAATGTTATCATTTTCGTTGTAATGTCATTACTTAATGTGTTATTGACTTTCTCAGGGTATTCATCATTTTTTGAAATGAATATTTATGAGAATCTAGCTTTACCTTCTGAATTTACTAGCTTTTTATATAAGCCCTGGACTTTGGTTACCTATTTCTTTGTTCATAGTATGAAAGACTTTTTTCATATTCTTATGAACATGTTGATATTATATTGGTTCGGAATGATCTTTACCGAATTCTTAGGGGATAAAAAAGCTGTCATCCTATACTTCTTAGGAGGATTAATGGGAGGTATAGTTTATCTTTTGATATATAACTTAATTCCTTATTTTGATGGTGCCAATGCAGTAGTTGTAGGAGCTTCTGGAAGTGTTTTAGCTATTGTAGTTGGTGCAGCGACGATTGCTCCAGATTACAGAATAAACCTTTTGTTTATTGGACCAGTAAAAATTAAATGGTTAGCAGCTTTTTATGTAGTGATGTCTATATCTGGATTAACTGGAGGAAATGCTGGTGGACAAATGGCGCATTTAGGAGGAATTATCATGGGATTCACTTATGTTAAAATGCTCCAAAAAGGTACAGATTTAGGAGCTCCATTTTACGCTATCGAAAACTTTTTTGATAATCTTTTATCACCAAAGAAGAATTTAAAAGTGGTTTATCGTAGAGATAAAAAGTCGAAATCGAAAACTAAAGCAGGTAAAGAAAATACAGATCAACCTACACAATCTAGAGTAGATGAGATCTTGGATAAGATATCAGACAAAGGATATGAAGGCTTAACTCAAGAAGAAAAGCAGATCTTATTCAAAGCAAGTCAACGAAAACATTAAAATGTTAGTGAAATCTCAATTATTTTATTGATATTGTAATAAAATTCATAAAAAGTTATTTCTTTTGTAAAGGAATAGCTTTTTTTGTTGAAAATATTTCAAATATTAGAGATTACTCTTTCCCTTATATCAGGTTATCAGAACGGGGAAAGATTTATATAAAAAACTTACTGACATGGTCGATCAATCAATAATAGATAAATATGAATTGGTAGTGGGGCTTGAGGTTCACTCACAACTAACAACAAACAGTAAAATCTTTGCTTCTGATCCAACTACTTTTGGAGAAGATCCTAACGTAAACATTAGTCCGATTACGCTTGCCTTGCCAGGTACACTTCCGAAAGTAAATAAGGGTGTAATCGAATCATCGATAAAAATGGGATTGGCAGTGAATGGAAAGATTTCTGAATATCAATTCTTCGACCGTAAAAATTATTTTTATCCCGATCTTCCGAAAGGATATCAAACAACTCAAGATAAAACACCAATTGTGGTGGGTGGTCACTTAGATGTAGTCACCAAAGATGGTCAGCCTTTTAAAGTGATCTTGAATAGAATCCACATGGAAGAAGATGCAGGTAAATCAACTCACCTTGATGGAAGCCCAGATACTTTGGTCGATCTTAACAGAGCCGGAGTACCTTTGATGGAAATCGTGACCGAACCTTGTATTCACGATTCTGCTGTGGCTGCAGCTTTTGTTGGCGAAATCAGAAAAATTGTACGTTACCTTGGTGTTGCCGATGGTAACATGGAAGAAGGTTCCCTTCGTTGTGATGCAAACGTTTCAGTACGTTTAAAAGGATCAACCACTCTTGGAGAAAAATGTGAGATCAAGAACATGAACTCTATGCGTAATATCCAAAGAGCAATTGATTATGAAATGAAGCGTCAGATCAAATTAATTGAGGATGGAGAACCGATTATTTCTGAAACAAGAACGTTCAATGTAGATAATGGTAAAACGTATGGAATGCGTACAAAGGAAACACTAAACGATTACCGTTATTTCCCTTGTCCAGATCTTCCTCCGATGATCGTGAAGCCTGAGTGGGTAGAAGAAATTAAATCGACAATGCCTGCTTTACCAGCAGAATTGGTCGAGAAGTTTACCAAAGAATATAAATTACCAGAATACGATGCGCGTTTATTGACAGAGTCGAAAGCTTCTGCATTGTATTTTGAACAGCTTTGTGGTGCAACAAAGAATTATAAGGCGGCATCAAATTGGATGATGGGGCCTCTGAAGTCGATTACTAACGATGCGGGAATTGATTTCGATGTATTAAAAGTAACTCCTAAAGAGATTGCAGACATCATTCAATTAGTCGATGATAAGAAAGTGAGTTTTGCTGCGGCATCTCAAACACTTATCAAAGAAATGTTGAAAGGCTATAAAGGATCTGTTGAGGATTTAGCAAAATCCTTAGATCTTATTCAAGATGGAGGAGATGATTTCTTATTACCTCTAATTGAAGAAGCAATTGCTAAATTCCCAGATAAAGCCGCAGCCTATAAGAAAGGGAAAAAGAACTTGTTAGGCTTGTTTATGGGAGAGGTAATGAAGATGGCAAAAGGAAAAGCGGATCCTCAAAAAACAAATCAATTGTTGCGTGAAGCCTTGGAAAAATAAGTTTCTGTGTATATTGCAATATATATAAACAAGTAAATACGTAGATCACGTGAAAACGATACAACATATTTTAATTTTTATCGCAGCATTTTTTATTATCAGCTGTGACAAAACTTCTTCAAATTCACAGGAGTCAGCCGTTAACTTTCCTGCAGAGGTAACAATTTCTGGTTCTATAGAAACTGCTAAAGAAGGTGATAAAGTAACGCTTTTTGCTTTCGAGAAAACAGGAAAGAAAGATGTAGCAACTGCTGTGGTTGAGAAAGGAGGTGCTTTCAATTTAAAGTACACTGTTAATCAGGTAGGACTTTACACATTAAATATCGGAAACACTCTAGAAGATATTCTTGTTATTGAAGGTAAAGATTTAACGGTAAAAAGTGCAGCACATGGTTTAGAGGTTCACGGTTCTAAAGAAAATGAACTTCTTCATAAACTGAAAGTTCAATTTGATGATTTTGTCAATCAAGAAAGTCTTTTGAACCAAGAGTATGTAACTGCTGATAATGATAAAGCGAAAGAAGCTGTTGTAAAAAAAATAAAGGAGTTACAAGACAAAAGAGAGGCAAAGCTGTATCAATCTCTGAAAGAAATTGATGGTGCTTATATTACTTTAATCGTCTTGAATTACATTCAGAATAAAGACAAACATTTGAATGAAATCATCGCTTCAGTTGAGCGTTTAAACGAACGTTTTCCCGATGATGAATTGGTTGATGAAGTGTACAATGTGTACATGACATTAAAGAAAACTTCTGTCGGTCAGTTGGCTACAGACATTAACTTAAAAGATGTAGATGGTAAATCAATTGCACTATCTTCTTTAAAAGGAAAGTATGTGATGGTCGATTTCTGGGCATCATGGTGTATGCCTTGTAGAATGGAGAACCCTAATGTTTTAAAAGCTTACAATAAGTACAAAAGCAAAGGTTTTGAAGTATATGGTATCTCTTTAGATCAGCAAACAGATAAGTGGAAAGAAGCGATTAAGAAAGATGGTATTACTTGGTTACAAGTTCACGATACTGAAAATGTAGCAGCAGAAGCTTATGGAGTACAGTCTATTCCTTTCACTTTATTACTTGATAAAGAAGGAAAAATTATTGCAAAGAACTTAAGAGGCGATGCTTTAGAAAAGAAATTAGCAGAGCTTTTAGATTAAGTTATACATGTAAAGTCCTGAAATAACGATACAGGTTTTTACTAAATTTATTTTAAATATAAGACTCAATAATTTAAAAGTTATTGGGTCTTTTTTTCGCCTAACATATTTCCACCATTAAAGGTTTCTAAAATTTGTTATGTTGCTTTTACCTTTACCTTTTGGTAAGTTCTTCTTCTTTTTCCTCTTGTTTTATGCATTTGAATTGGTGTTTTCATATAGCATGACATATGAGGTCGCACTAAGTTATAAGTTTTTATACATTCTTTTAAGTATGCTTCAAAGACTATTTCATAATTAACATATTTACTCAGATTAAAATCATGCTTTATGGTTCTGTTGATGCGTTCTGCAATAGCATTTTTATATGGATCATAAGTCTCAGTCATACTCGTTATAATTTTTGCTTTTCTAAGCAATTTCTGATAAGCTTTGCTGCAATACTGTACACCTCTATCTGAGTGATGAATTAACTTTTCCCCCTTATACTCACGTTGTTTTATTGCCATTTTTAATGCCCTAATTGCACCTTGCTTATCTAACGACCTAGATAAGTCATATCCCATAATTTTTTTAGAATAAGCATCCGTAATTAAAGCTAAATACCAAGGGTTATCTCTTGTGCCAACATATGTAATATCAGCTACCATGACTTGTTCAGGCCTAGTAATTTCTAAGCCATCAACCAAATCTGGATAAGTTTTGAATCTATGATCTGAGTCTGTTGTTACATGATATGCTCTCTTAGGTTTTATATCTAAGTGATTGGCTTTCAAAATCTGCAGCAATTTATCTCGTCCTACACCCAGAGATTTCAAATCAGAGTACAGTAGAGTGTACAACATTCTATGACCACTGTTGGGTAACTTTATTCTAACGTTTTCTACGAGTGATACTACTTGCTCAGAAATTTTCAGATCTTTTTCTTTTCGCTTAATAGAGCGGTAATACACTTGACGGTCTTTCCCAAGTAATTGACTTGAATATTCTACACCTTTAGAATACTCACCTCTGAAATGGTCTACTACTTGGGTGAAGAGTTTTTTCTTATATCAATTTTATATTCCTTTTCAGCCAAATCAATCATCATATCGAAAATAATTGATTTATGGTCAGCTTTTTCTGCTTCAGCCTCTAATCGTTTGATTTTCTTTTTTGCTGTTTCCAACTCAAGTTTAAGCTCTAATAACTCTTGTTCAGGTGTTTTTTTCTTCATGGCACTTACTTTATGGTTCCAGTCAAAGTTACCATATTTTTGTAACCAAATCTTTACAGTTTGATTCCCTTGAATACCATATTTACGTTGAGCTGCTTTAAGACCTAGTTGACCGTTTTCAACTTCCGAGACAATTTGAAGCTTTAAGGACATTGGATAATCCTTTTGGGTACGTTTAATGAACTGATTTTTATTTTCTTCCATGATAACGATTGTTTTAGTGTATCGTTATTTTAGGACTGTACATACATAGTCTAAAAAGGAAGGTTAATCATTTCGGTGGTTAACCTTTTTTTGTTGGAAAATTTAGAGGTGCTTTACGATTAACTGCATAAAAGTGAACTATAAAAAACTAATATATAGTTGTATTGAATTTATATTTGATTGATTATCAGATATAATTTTTGTGTTTGAGTAAGATTTTTTCTTGTTTCGCTCTACAAACTATTATTAGAATCTTTACCTAAAACTCTCAGTATGAAAAATAGACTATTACTCATACTGCTACTGCTAAGTAGTAGCTACTATTCTTATGCTCAATATTCTGCCGTCGGTATCATCGGCACAGCGACAAGCGGAAGTTGGGATTTCGAAACTTTTCTTACCGTAAACCCTGCAGACAGTTCCATTTGGACACTTTCTGATGTCCCTCTTTTGGATGGAGAATTAAAGTTCCGGGCAGATACAACCTGGGATATCAATTGGGGAGGAGACACCTTTCCTTCTGGAGTATTAGTTCCGAACGGTTTAAATATTCAAGTTACTCAAGGTACCTATGACATCACCGTCGATTTTACACAGAACACTTATTCATTAGTGAATACAGCTTCTGCTGGAATTATTGCACCTAAAGTGAAAATTAGAGTAGATAATTTACCACCTAATACTCCTCAGAATGCGATATTAACAGCTAACGCACCTGCCTACTTTAATAACCCAACATCTTATGGACAATTCTTTTTGGATACATCAGGTGTTTATTATGAATTACTATTGCCTGATGGAACCATAGGCTTAGATTTCAATGTATTTATTGATAACAATCCGGCGTATAAAGCCCTAGAAAGCAACGGTTCCGAAAGTACGTATTATGTATCTTTTACTGATTCTACAGAATGGGAAATAATTATAGAGGATTGGAATTTTGTGCCTTCAGGTTACTCTTTTGATAATCCATTGTTAGTGGATTCATCAAGTATTTATTCTACCTATGATCAACCCTCATTTTATCAATATGTTAGTAGTGGACAAGAAATAGTTGATATAAAAACAGATGAATACTCTATCAATAAAAATTTGAGATTGTTTGTCAATAACACCATGAAATTGGATACTTATGGATACGATATTGGTGGTGCTGTAGAACTTCAACCTTTCGATACACTAAAAGTTCAGTGGATGGTTTCTGATGCTCAAAGTAATATTCAAGCATTTGATTTTAACTTTCATATCGCCCCTTTACCAAAAATTATTGTTAGAAATATTCCTGCTAATACCCCGGCAGATACGAAAATATATGTAGCGGGAGATTACGAAGGTTGGCGATTTAATTGGCCGGATAAACATCTAACTTATAATGAAGATAGCAATTATTACGAAGTTGAATTACCCCTCACAGCTACGAAAAATCAGTTTACATTCTTCTTAAAAGGCGGAACGAAATTTAGAGAAATAGATCAACAAGACTCACTTAAGATAAGAACTGTCGATCTTCAAAGTAGTGTGGACAACGTATTCTTCGTAGATGATATTTTCGCTTGGTCGGCTATTCCAACACCACAGAATAGTTGTGCCACTGCATTACCTTCTCAATTAGGAGATAATGTAGTTGAAAGTACAGCACAGTGGTTTGTATTTACCGCTCCAGAAGATGGCGATTATTATATCAAGGAAACCTCAAATAGATTATCGAATGCCGAGTACATGGCAGAAGATGTTTCCCTTTATTGGGATTGTAACGATACTATTTCTTTTAATGCAGCGAGAGGATTGGTGGTACAACCTTTAGCACAAGGAGAAACAGTATATATCAAATGGGAACATTATTTAGGAGATGATGTGGCATTTGATTGGAGAATTGAACATGCCGCTTATTTCATGATGTCGGATGCCAATGGTTTTAGATCAGATAGAGCGGTTGAAATGCAAAGGGTAGGACCCTCTCAGTATTATTTAGAACAATTTTTTGATGTTGGAAATAGTGGTTTTTCTTTGTTGGATCAAACACAATCATTTATTGCTTACGATACGATCAACAATGTAATTACTCATAAATACAATAACAGTATTCCGGTAAATGTTGATGAATCAGGTATTTATGGTATAACTGTCGACTTTTCTGATGGATCATATTCTTATGAATTTGTGGGATCTTATGAAACACCACCTGTCACTTTTCAACCTCAATATTGGCAGCCAAACCAACAAATTAAAATGATTCTGGATTTGAGAAATGAAGGCTATATACAACATATGGATAGTGCCTACATTTGGACGTGGATTGAAACTCCTGATTCAGTTTATTCACCTTTACTCCAAACAGATTTTGGTTTTTCAGATCCATCGGCAAAGATGACGAAAGAAAGTGAAGGAGTTTATTCTTATACATTTACTCCGACAACACTTTTTAATGTAGAGGATTCCATCATCAGTAATTACGGCTTTAACTTTCTAATGAAAAATCTATATGGATCGGATAAAACGGATGATCTTGGACCTTTCTTCCCTGTAAATGAACCTATGTACACTGTTAGTTTTACAGTAGATCTTAGTGTTTATATAGAAGAAGGAAAATTTGATCCAAATGCAGATCAAGTGATATTGTACTCCAACTTTACTGAAAACCATTCTTTCTATGAGGAAACAATGTTTAACATGGGAAATGGAATGTATAGTAAAGACTTAACGAATATTCTGAGTGCAGGAAATGAATACAAATATATCATTCGTAAACAGGATGGAGATATTGAAGAATTAGAGTTGAGGACTTTTGTGAATACAGGTGATAATGTAGTGATTGTTTCCGATGTATTTGATAATAAACTCACAGCAGATCCTCTTACTACAGTGGTGATGGACATTAGTCATCAAATAGACTTTGGGAACTTTATACCCGACGAAAACTTGGTAAAAATTCAATACTTTGAGTCAGATACCTCCACTATTATTTATCCTATGATGAAAGTAGATGACCAATATTTCAGCTGGAGTTTTAGACAACCTGAAGGATCGATTTTAGATTTCAATTTCATTATAGTAGATAGTCAGACGGACTCAATTCTTATGGTAGAAGACACCATTAGAACATTGGTAGTGTCTTCAGGAAACCCTAATCGAGGTTTTACCTTTAACGATGAATTGTATCAAACCAGTGTCGTCACTTTTAACGTGGATATGAGGGTCTTCATTTTAGAAGAAAAATTTGATCCTTTATCAGATTATGTGGAGGTAGTTGGAAGTCTAAATAATTGGGGGAATTACGATACACTATTCTTAAGTGATGATGATTTAGATGGGGTGTATTCCTATTCGACAGAATTATTAGTTGGCGATTATGAATATAAATATAGAATCAACTCTTCATGGAATGTAGGAATGCACGATAGTGGACCAAACAGAACATTTACACTTGGTCCTAATGAAGGTGTTTCTCTTTACGATTTCTTCGATAATAAATTTATACCGAATCCAGAAGTGGTGTTATCGGTAAATATGTCAGAACAAGTATCCCAAGGAAATTTTGATGTAGGCAGTCAAGAAGTATTCATCAAATTGATGGTGGATAGCAGTTATGTAGACCGCCCTTTAGTAGTAAATGAAGATGGTAATTATGAAACATCACTTTACCTTTTAGACACTTTAGGTGACTATCAATATTATTTCTATTACATCGATTCTAATGGAGATTCCTTATCAAAAGTAGAGGAAGAGAATTCTAGAACCTTTACAGTGAGAGGTGGACAGCAAGTTCAATTGCATTGGTTTAATGATGAAGAACCTGTTCAAAAGATAACGGCGACTTGGACTGTAAATATGAACCCTGGAATCATTACTCAGCAATTTGATCCAAGTACAGGCAAAGTAGAAATTTTAGGTAGTTTTAATGGATGGGCAAGTGCCGTTGAGTTACAAAGAGTAGATCAGACTTCTGTTTATACAACAAGTATGGACCTCCCTAGTGCCATGATTTATTACAAAGTGTTGGTTGATGGTGTAGAAGAGGTTTTCCTAGCTCAAGATCAAAGTAACAACCGATCTCATTTCTTAACCGTGGAGGATAACATTATAAGTGCCGTCTATAAATTTGAAGAAACCATTCAAGTAGAAGAAGAGCAAATAGAAACAGTAACTCAAGATGATGGCACAGTGGATGTTGAAGTGGATTCTACTTTATTCGCAGATTTAGAAGGCACTGTTACTTATCAGGCAATGCTTGCAGACGGTAGCGAATTGCCAGAGTGGGTGATATTCGACCCAGAGACTTTGACATTCACCGTAGATCCATCAAAAGTCCCTGCCGGTACAAGATTAATGGATGCTATCGCAGATCTTGATATCATTATTCTTGCGAACGACGAAAGTGGTAAATCTGTAGCAGTAGAGGTTACCCTGCCAACAGAAACCATCATCAGTGATTATCAAGATGAACAAGACGACGAAGATGTCAATAGTTTATCAGATGATTTATTGAAACTGTCAGTATATCCATCTCATCTATCTAATTTTACAATGATTTATAACCCCAGCTCACAATCATTGTCCTATCAATTATTAGACATGAGTGGAAAACAAATTGAAAAAGGACATTCATCTTCATCAAAAATTAAGTTAGATATGGAAAACTTGCCAGAAGGAATGTACTTTATTCATATGATGAATCAATATGGTAATTATACTCAGAAGGTAGTGAAGAAATAAATATAGATATCATCAATATATAAATTGGAACCTCATCAAGTCGTAGTATTTGGTGAGGTTTTTTACATCCCATATCTAACATCGCACATCTAACATTTTACATATCACTACTACTAGCATCGTCGTAAACCGATAGTCTTCGAGGGGCCAAGGCTGCCTCGCTAGCTTTCTCACCTTACCTCTTATCTTTTACTTCTTACTTTTTAATTCTAACCTCTTACTTCAAAAACTCCTGAGTTATTTATACTAATCCCCCGTAGTCTATTAGTTCTAAAAATATCACTTATCCAAGTTTATCATTTCAGAATATCAAGGACTTGAACTAATCACTATTTTTTCCTTAAGGAGTTTGGTATATTGATAATACCTAATTTTGAAAGCTTAAAGCGCCTATTTTCTTAAAGCTACTTTTATTAACTCATTTAGTGACCCTCAATATGTATAGTAATGAGCTTTGATGCTCATTACTTGCTGAGGAACGTTAGACCTAATACCCATGAACGCTACTTATAATTACACTTTGTGGAGACATATTTTTGTCTTCCTAATGTGTATACTGACTACTACCGTATCTGCTCAAAATCAATCAAAACCTATCCTAAGTTCTGATGCCCAAGAAGTAATGCCTTATTCTAAATTTAAGAGGCAAAAAGATGATCCTGCGGCAAGATTGGCTCATGAAAAGTTAATGACGGAAAATCCTATTACCCACGAAATTCCTAGAAACATTACTGAATTAGAGCATATTTTTGGTGATGCCCTAAAAGCTAAAAATGCAAATAAAAGGATTATTCAACCGATTCATTCTCCTTGGCAACAAAGAGGACCTTATAATGTCGGAGGTAGAACAAGGGCTTTGGCATTGGATAGAAATAATGAGAAAATCATTTTTGCTGGTGGTGTGGCTGGTGGATTGTGGCGATCGATAAATGAAGGGGAATCTTGGGTGAAAGTGACTTCTTCAACAGATAGACAAGGCATTACTTGTATAGTTCAAGACCCACGTTCTGCTTATTCTAATATTTGGTATTATGGAGCAGGAGAAGTATACGGAAATTCAGCATCCGGAGGAGGAGCAACTTATAGAGGTAATGGTATTTTTAAATCTTACGATAATGGTGTGACATGGGCTCCAATCGAAGAAACAGAATCCGATCCAACCGAAAGTGAAGGTCATTTTCAGTTTGTCAATAAACTAGCAATGGATCTTGAGGGGAATTTATATGCAGCACATGCTGAAGGAATTTCAATTTCTCGAGATGGAGGAGTAAGCTGGGAACTAGTATTAGGAGAAGATAGAAACTCATTTTCTGAAGTGATTGTCGGTCCCAACAATGAAGTATATGCAACAATAGCTAACTATGGTATTTTTTCATCAAATGATATGGGAAAGAGTTGGATTAATATTACACCTGACCCATTAAAGAATTTCGGTTTTCAAAGAGTAGTCATCGATATCTCCCCTTCCAACCCCAATAAAGTGATGTTCTTCGTACATTTTCCCAATAAAGGAGTCAGTAATCATATGCTCTTTGAATATACTGCTGATAATAATTATTGGAGAAATTTGACATCCAATTTACCTCAATTTGGTGGTTACGTAGGCAATATGTCCCAAGGATCTTACAATCAGTTTATCAAATATAAACCTGATGACGAAAACGTTGTTTTTCTAGGAAGCACAAATGTATATCGATCAAACAATGCCTTTAGAACTACTACAGAAACAAAATGGATTGGAGGTTATTCTACGGTTAATAATGTGAGCTTGTATAAAAATCACCATCCAGATAATCACGACTTGGTATTTTTACCATCGAATAGTAATCATGTAATTTCTGCACATGATGGAGGGTTAAGTAAGACCTCAAATATTATGGCTGATGTAGTCGATTGGGAATTTATTAATAATGGATATTACACCACTCAAAGTTATGCAATCGCTATAGCAGAGAAAAACTATTTTGATACTCAATTATTGGCCGGTTTCCAGGACAATGGCAAGTGGTACAGTAAATCATCTGATATTACTTCTGATTGGATTGAAGAATATGGAGGAGGAGATGGATGTTTTGTACATATCGTTTCTGATGAACCAATGCGTTACACAAGTACGCAATACGGAAAGATTCTACGATTCAAAGGAGAGGATCCAAGGAATCCAACAGATTATGACGGAATTCATCCAAGAGATGCTTCAGGACAAATGTTTGTCAATCCCTTTCTGATTGATCATGTAGATGAAAATATTATGTATTATCCCTCTGGACGAACACTGTGGGTTAATACAGAATTGGATAACATCAACTCAGGGTACACATTTAATGGGACTAGAACAGGATGGGCGAAGTATGCGAATGTTGCTGCTTCAGGAACAATCACTGCTTTGGATGTTTCTACAGAAGGAAATCATCGTTTGTATTACGGCACAAGTGCAGGAATGGTTTACAGAATAGATAACCCAACAAATGCGAGTGCTACTGTAAATACTATTTCAACTGATAAAGGATTACCCACTGGATTTATTTCATGTATTGCTGTCAACCCTATAGATGATGAGCATGTGGTTATTGTATTATCAAATTATCAAACACAAAGTATTTTTGAATCGAAAGACGCAGGAAATACTTGGGCACACATCACGGGTAATTTAGAAGAAAACGAAGATGGAAGTGGTGCCGGTCCTTCGGTAAGGTGGTTTGCTTTTCATCAGCCCGATGGACAAGAAACGTCTTACTTTGCAGGAACAAGTATTGGCCTTTTCCATGCGACCTCATTGTCTGAAAATACTCAATGGTCACAGCAGGCACAGAACGAGATCGGTGATGCAGTAGTAGGAATGATCAAAACAAGAGAAGATGGTTTTGTAGCCATAGGCACACATTCAAATGGTTTGTTTACTTCTTATTATGGAACAACGAATACGCCTCCAATTGTATTGAATCAAATAGATGATTTAATCATGTATGCAGGTGATCAGAAAATAGCATTTTTAGTAAGTGATCTATTTGAAGACTCTGAAGCTGATATCTTATCGTATACATTTTCTGTAGGAGATTCATCTATTGTCAAAGCATCATTTGATGATGAATACTTATATATACAACCTGATCAAAATTCTTTTGGACAAACAACAGTATCATTAACTGCATCAGATGGTTCTTTGAGCACCACTATGGACATTAATGTAACTGTAAAATTAATTTCCCCTCTGCTTTATGCACAGTCAGAGAATTCTGGTCGAACGTATAGAAGTCAGTTTTTTACAGATTTTGGAGTCCCTATTTATTTAGCCGATGATTTTTATGTTGATGAAAATATCAATTGGAATATTACAGGAGTAAAAGTATATCATTCGAATAGTAGTAGAGAGGAGATATATCGAATTATTATTTGGGAAGATGATAATGGAAAGCCGTCTTTAAATCAGATATACAATTCAGGAGATGTACCCATTCAATATATGGATAGGACGTATCTTACTTATAATTTTCCTGAAACTCTTGAACTTGAGGAAGGCCGTTATTGGTTAACTGTCGCACCAGTGATGTCCTACAGAAATGGAGGATCGTATTACTGGAGAGGAACTGGTAATGGAAGTCAAAATGGTAAAGAATTTCATTTATTGGATTCTGGCGATTTATTTAGAAACGGATTCACAGAATGGACACCAAGATCCGAATTAAATTATAGAGATTATGATTTAGCCTTCGAGGTATTTGGTAGATCAGAAGGAGGAAATCCTCCATCACAAGTAGAGAACTTAACAGCAAAAGTGGACGGTCATACCAATGTTTTACTTACTTGGCAGTCCAATCAAGAAGTATCTGGATATACCATAGAAAGATCGATATCTCCCGATGGATCATATATAGCCATAGGGAATGTAGAGAAAGATAATTTAAGTTTTGTAGATCAAGCAAAGAAGACCCAAGGAGTAACGTATTACTATAAAGTAAGAGCATTTACATCGAATGGAATCGCTACCCAATCTCCTATAGCTACAGCAAGAATTACCTCTATACCTAATCCAGTCCATCTGTTGAAAGTAGAGAAAGAACAGAATGGTTTTTACTTGCAATGGGAAGATCAATCGAACGATGAAGAATTTTTTACTATAGAGTACTCATTAAACGAGTATCACGGCTATGTACCAATTGCAGAAGTGAGTAGAAACACCTCCAATTATTTATTGGATAATATTCCTTTTGGGTCTTTGAAATATTATTTCAGAGTGGCAGCTGTTAACGGGGCAGGGATGTCTACATATACGTATACATCTACCTATTCATTATTGGAGCAACCTACGAATATTCATATTGATCAATTATCAGTTAATTCATTACAAATACAATGGAAAGATAATTCGGCATTAGAAACGGGTTTCTTATTAGAATATTCTGTTGATGGAGGAGTAAATTTCGCTCATGCGATTACTACAGATGTTAATCAATCGATGATTACCTTAGAACAATTAATTCCAAACGCGACCTATTATTTTAAGCTCTCAGCCATCAATGGTTTACTTGATGGCACCCTTAAAAGTACCCCTCAATTATTTTTATATACCTTATCAGATGATAGTGCTCCAAAAGCTCCTTCTAGTTTGAACGGTGTGGCTAATGGAACTTCTTCTGTTCAATTGACATGGGAGGATGATATTTCGAATGAATTAGGTTTTTATGTTTATCGTAAAGATGCGTTATCAGAGGAGTTTGAAAAAATTGCAGATTTGACTTATAATCATCAAGAATTTCTTGACGTAAATATAGATGAAGGAATGACCTATGAGTACAAAGTAGCGAGTTATAATCATTTAGGAGAACAGCTATCTGATATCGCCCAAGCTCAATTAGGAATTCATGCTCCTGATAATTTTGAACTATTGCACTCCGATAATAAAATATATTTGAAGTGGGATGATTTGTCTAATCTTGAATCAAGTTATTGCATCTTTAGGCGAAGTGGCAATGGTAGTTTTGTAAGAATTGAATCTCTACCATCTTCCACTAGTCAGTTCGTCGATGAAAATGTATACGCTAATATAAATTATGAATATTATGTTGCGGCTACCTATTCAGGTGAATATTATCCATCATCAATAAAAGCTGTAAATACTCATCCTCAATCTCCAAAAGGATTAACTTCTTTAGAGGTAACTGAATATACACATGGGGTAGTCACGGTAGAATGGGAGGATTTAAATGAGGATGGAGATGAATATAAAGTTTATAGAAAATTAGTAGGCTCAGAAGATTCAGTACATATAGTTTCTGTTGAAACCTCCACCAAAGAAATTTTTGATAACACCATCTTATCTGGAGAGAAATATTACTATTATGTTACCGAGTTTAATGAGGGTGTTGCCGGTATAACTCAATCAGCATATATCAAAACAGAAGAAAACATTTCATTACCAATTATTGCTGAAAATTTTAGAGTAGTAAAAGAAAATGATGGTTTGATGTTAATGTGGGAAGATCGTTCTGACAACGAGCACGGTTATCAGATTTATAGAGCCGAAAGAAATTCTGGAACGGTAAATCAATTGGTAGAATTACCCGCGAACACCACCAAATATTACGACAATTCAGTAGCCGATGGTGAAGAATACAAATATCTATTGATTGCCTTTAACTCTATGGGATATTCACCTGAGGTAGAGTGTATGTATTTAATGTTTGATCAAACAGAAAATGATATTATTCCTCCTAATACAGTTAAAGTTTTGGATATTTTGGATCATCATAAAGTGACTTGGAAAGATGTCTCATCGAACGAGCATGGATTTAGAATTTATCGTTCTCGAGTTAATTCCACAGATACTTTGATGATTGGACAGGTAGATATGAATGAGCAGATTTTTAAAGATTATTCTGTTTTAGAAGAAGGTGATTATCACTATTGGATTAAGGCATTTAATTCAAGTGGAGAATCGGTAGATAGCGAACATTTTCTGTACTCAAAAACTACAGATGTCAATAATTTACTTTCAAGTTTAAATCAACCAATTAGATTGTATCCTAACCCAAGTACTGGTCAATTTACTGTTGAACTAGAAAATAACTGGCATCAAAAAGTAAGCATTGCTGTTTTCACTGTTGATGGTCAGAAAGTATATCATCAAGAATTTGAAAATCGATTAATTACTCTTAATCTAGAGCATTTGTTTACGGGGCAATATATCCTCAAAGTATTTGATGAAGAGAAGAGTGAACATCAGATGATAGTGAAAGAATAGTGTGAAACCTGAGTTTGTAAATTTAATTTTCGAGCTCAGGTTTTTTTTAGGTTCTCAATATATTCTATAAAAACCACCTCATCACTAAACATTTCAGCTTTCTTAATTCTATAATTTTTAATTCTTCCCTCTTTTCTCTTTACCTTCGCCACATGAAAAAAATGAGATTTATTTTAGCGGCGCTTTTGCTATTAACGATAGGTTGTAGAACATCCAATTATGTACAAATTGTTGGAGGAGAAGATAAAAGTCAAGTGACCGGAGATAACAACGAACTAAGAGTAACTCCAGGGGCTTGTGTATTCTATGGTGAACTTTTAACTATTGAAGGCACGGGAGCCATTTTTATGGTGAAGTCTTTGGTAGGCTGTGGTCCGGGAGTGACACGTTATCCAAAAGTAGGAACAAAACTATCTGCACGATTCAGAGGTGAATTAAATGCTGAAGTTGGACAAAGTGTTCAAGTTAAAGTGATGGAATTTGAGAAATCGTTTTCTGTCCTTGAAATCATTCCTTTATAGGGAAAAATCATTACTTTTGCACTCATATAAACACTAAAACTCATCCAAAATAGTATTCAAATAGATAGTATTGTATTTCATGTTATTTTATTTAGATACCTTTTGATCATGAGTACACCTTTTTTTACTAACCATAATACCATGTTAAAAAGCATATCTGAACTTACGGAGATATTAAATAATCAGACCACAAAAAGACGTTTAGTACTTTGTGCAGCTGCAGACGATCACGCTTTAGAGGCGGTATACAAATCTTATAAAGAAAATATTATCGAACCAGTTTTGGTCGGCAACAAGCACGATATCAAAAACATGTGCGATGAATTAGGTTATGCCTTTGGTGATGATGTTGAAATCATACATGAGATTGAATACAAAGACATGGTAAAAACGGCCGTTTCTCTTATCCACGATGGAAAAGCGGACTTCTTAATGAAAGGACATATCTCTACAGCAGAATTAATGCGTGGTGTCTTGAATAAAGATTGGGGATTAAAGAAAAGTAGATGTATCTCTCACATCGCATTATTCGATTTACCAGCCTACCACAAACCTCTAGCATTAACAGATGTCGCTATGAATATCGCTCCAGATTTGGATACCAAAATAGCCATACTAAAAAATGCAATCGAGTTCTTGAGAAAATTGGGTATCGAGAAACCTAAGGTAGCTGCTTTAGCGGCAGTAGAAATGGTGAACGAAAAAATGCCAGCTACTTTAGATGCTGCATTATTAACGATTATGGCCAATAGAGGACAAATCAGAAATTGCGAAATTGATGGTCCATTAGCTTTCGATAATGCCATTTCTCAAGAATCATCTTCTCACAAAGGCATTAAAGGATCTGTTGCGGGTAACGCCGATCTATTATTGGTACCAGATATCGAAGCAGGTAACGTGCTTTACAAAGCATTCGTTTTCTTTGCTAGTGCCAAAGTAGCCTCCATCATTTTAGGGGCAAAGGCTCCAATCGTCTTAACATCAAGAGCTGATTCTATGGAGACGAAATTAAACTCCATCCGTTTAGCAGCAGCATCCATCGAATTTTAATCTATGCAATATATATTAGCCATCAACCCTGGTTCAACATCCACAAAAGTGGCATTGTACCAAGGAGAAGAAGAATATAAAGTGAAAACGCTGAGGCATTCCATAGAGGAGCTTCAGCAGTTTCAAACCGAAGAAGAGCAACTAAAGTTTCGTAAGGAAAAAGTAGTTGAATTTCTGAAGGAAGAAAAAATTGATATTTCCTCTCTTGCTATCGTGATGGCAAGAGGTGGATTATCTAAACCTATTGAATCGGGAGTGTATTTGGTGGATGAGAACCTACTTCACGATTTAAAGGAAACGCCAAGAAAACATGCAAGCAACTGGGCCGCAAAAATAGCATTTGATATAGCTTCAGAGGCTAAAGTCAACGCTTATATTGCCGATCCTGTAGTTGTAGACGAACTATCTGATATTGCCCGCATGTCGGGTCATCCTAAATTTCCTCGCGTTTCTGTTTTCCATGCTTTAAATCAAAAAGCAGTAGGTAGAACATATGCAGAGAAATTAGGGAAGAAGTATGAAGACTTAAACTTAATCATCACTCATATGGGTGGAGGTGTTTCTGTTGGAGCACATCTTAAAGGAAAAGTGGTCGATGTAAATCAAGCACTCGATGGAGATGGTCCATTCTCACCAGAAAGAAGTGGGTCGCTTCCTGTAGGAGATATTATTCGTGCGGCATTCAGCGGAGCTTACACTCAACAAGAAATGATTTCAATGGTAGTAGGTAAAGGCGGTATGTCAGCTTACCTAAATACTATTGATGCCAAAGCCGTGGAAGAAGCAGCCCAAGCAGGTTCAGAAGCGGAGTTGAAAGTGATGGAAGCGATGATATATCAAATCGCTAAATCGATAAATAGTATGGTCGTTCCTTTACAGAATAAAGTAGATGCTGTAATTTTGACGGGTGGAATGGCTTATGGAAAATGGTTCACAGGTAAAATCACGGAATATGTGAATCATATTGCTGATGTTGAAATCTTCCCTGGAGAAGATGAAATGTGGGCATTGGCCTTAAACGCTAATCAGGTGATCAACAATAAAATCACCCCAAAAGAATACGGATATACAGAATTTTAATAAAAATAGCATGATCATCGATACTATCACTAAGCAATTTATACAAGATCATTTGGATGAAAATCCAGCTGATATTGCTTTTAAAGCTCAGAAATTCCCTGAGGTAGATGGTAAGGTGGCGGCACATCAAATTGCCTCTCGTCAGAAAGCCAAGAAGAAATTACCGACTTGGTTTGAAAATGCTGAGGTGATATTTCCAGAGAAAGTCCCTTTAGAACAAAGTTCATCCGAAAAAGCAGCCAAATACAAAGCGTCCTTGGTAGAAGGTGAATCGATGATAGACCTTACAGGAGGAATGGGTGTAGACGATTGGGCTTTTTCTTTTGTTTTTAAAAAAGTGATGTATGCTGAAAGGCAAAAAGATTTGAGTGAAATTAGTGCTCAGAATTTTGCATCACTTGGTCGTAACAATGTTGAAGTAATCCAAGGCGATAGCTTAGAGTGGCTTCATCAATGCAACCAACAATTTGATGTTATCTATGTAGATCCTGCACGTCGAGACGAACACAACAAAAAAGTGGTCATGATCTCAGATTGTGAGCCTAATCTTATTGAACATCAAGATCTTTTAAAAGAGAAATCAAAAAGTGTGTTGATAAAACTTTCCCCAATGTTGGACATCAAGCAGTCTTTACGACAGTTGGATAATGTGTCTAAGGTTTGGGTTATTGCTGTGGATGGAGAATGTAAGGAGATTCTATTTTACATCGATCATCAACAAGAAAAAATCAATACAGAAATCACTTGTGTAGATTTGAAACAAAATGGAGGCGATAATTCATTTTCCTTTATTTTAGAAAATGAAGAGTATACAGAGGTAGAATTGGCAAGTGAATTGTACGAATATTTATACGAACCTAATGCGGCGGTAATGAAAGGTGGTGCTTTCAAAACTATTGCAAACCAATTTGGGTTAAAAAAAATACACCTGAATACACATCTCTACACTTCAGAAGAGTTGATAGACGATTTCCCAGGAAGAAAATTTAAGATTGTGGATACTTTACAAGTGCAAAAGAAAGTTTTGCAAAAGCATTTACCCTCATTAAAAGCGAATTTATCTGTTCGAAATTTTCCACAAACGGTAGATCAATTAAAGAAAAAGCTGAAGTTAAAAGATGGAGGAAATGATTTCCTTTTTGCAACTACTCTTTTTAACAACGATAAGGTATTGCTCAAGTGTGAGAAAACGTCATAAAATTTAACTAACAATTCGATATGTTTAAAACAGTATATTTAAAGACAAAAAAAGAGTCTAGAAGAACTACATCAGATCGTTTAAGATCAGTAAAAATACATGGTGACGATACGGCTGAGATGGTCAACAAATGTTTGGAAGAGCATGAGAAAAAAGGTTTTAAATTAGTTAGTATTACTCCTTTATCATCAGCAAGTTCGTCTAACGTCGGTACTGGCGGATGGGGTTTTAGCTACACAGATGGAGTAATGATTGTCTTCAAAAAGAAGAAATAAAGAAAATACTTCTAAAGTTATCTTGTCAATCCTCATTATTTCCTAACAAATACTTGTAAACCCTCAACATCTTTGTAATTTTGCAACTCATTTTGAGCGGTAGTACGCTCTAACATTCAAATAAATAGAGAAATGTCAGTAGCACAAAAGGGAAATAAAGTTAAAGTTCACTACACTGGTACTTTAAACGACGGTAGCAAATTTGATTCTTCATACGACAGAAATGAGCCAATCGCTTTCACTGTTGGTGCTGGTCAAATGATCCCTGGTTTCGACAAAGCAGTTGAAGGTATGAACGTAGGTGACAAGAAAACTGTAAACATCCCTTGCGAAGAGGCTTACGGTCCTGCTCGAGAAGATTTGATCATCGAATTCAAAAGATCAGATGTTCCTGCAGACATGAAACCTAACGTAGGTGACCAAATCGGTCTTCAAAGCCCTCAAGGTCCAATCCCTGCAACAGTAGTTGAGTTAACTGAAGAGATCATCAAAGTTGACGCTAACTCTCCAATGGCTGGTAAAGACTTGAACTTCGATATCGAATTAGTAGAAGTATGTGAAGATAACTGTGAAGACGGTAACTGCAACTGCTAATTATTTATAAGAGGTAAAACTCACTTAAACGCTTCAATCTATGCAAGATTGAAGCGTTTTTTGTTAAGGAACATCATAACAAATCATTATTATTTGGTTTTTATGACTTTACTCGTGTTATAGGTGAATAAAGTTTTTATCTTTGCAAATTGAAAAATAGAAAGGTGATCTTTCTATGTAACAGATTAAGATTTAAAAGGGGAAGTCCCATTCAATATATTTTTAGAAATTATGCTTGAGCAGATAAAAAAAATTGAAGAACAAATAGAAAAAGCAACTGCGGCAACTAAAGAAGATTTAGAAAATTTCCGTGTAGGTGTTGTTGGTAGAAAAGGTATTATTGCTGACTTATTTTCGAAAATGAAAGAAGTAGCACCAGAAGAACGTAAGACTTTTGGACAAACAGTGAATGCTTTAAAAAATGCTGCTCAAGAAAAATTTCAGGAACTTCAAGATGCTTTAGAAGATGCACAAGCATCGGATATCAATCACCATGACTTGACGTTGCCAAACGTTCCTAACGAAATGGGTACTGTTCACCCAATTACTAAAGTTCGTGAGGAAATTTCTAGAATCTTCGAGCGTGTTGGTTTCAATATCTCTGAAGGTCCAGAAATCGAAGACGATTGGCACAACTTCTCTGCTTTGAATTTCCCTCCAAATCACCCAGCAAGAGAAATGCAGGATACATTCTTCTTAGAAAAAGATCCTGATATTGCTTTACGTACGCACACATCATCAGTACAAGTACGTGTGATGGAAAATCAAAAGCCTCCAATTAGAACACTATCACCAGGTAGAGTATACAGAAACGAGACGATCTCAGCTCGTGCACACTGTATCTTCCACCAGGTAGAAGGTTTATATATCGATAAAAATGTATCATTTAAAGATCTTAAAGATACATTGTATTACTTCGCTAAAGAATTCTTCGGTCCAAATACTAAAATTAGATTAAGACCATCTTATTTCCCATTCACAGAACCTTCAGCTGAATTAGATGTTAGCTGTACTGTATGTGGTGGCAAAGGATGTAATATCTGTAAGTACACTGGATGGGTAGAAATCGGCGGTTGTGGTATGGTAGATCCTAATGTATTAAAAGCATCAGGTATTGATCCAGAAGAATACACAGGTTTTGCCTTCGGTATGGGTATTGAGCGTATGACAATGTTGAAATACAGAATCAACGACCTTAGATTATTTACAGAAAATGATCTAAGATTCTTACGTCAGTTCTCATCACTATAGAAAGAAATACATTAGATGAAATAAAAAAGGTCGCTTTTCTCGGAAAGTGACCTTTTTGCCGTTTAAGGGAAATGAAAAATTAAAAATGAAGAATGAAAAACGTGAAATGTTGAATGGTTCGTAGGAGGATAATGTTCAAGTTTAAAAAGAGTATTTCCACTCAATAATATTTAGTTTGAACCTATATCTAGCGCGAGTATTCGAACTCGTGTTCCCGTAATGAGTAGCGAACCCCAAAAAGCGAGCGTTAACTTCTTACCTCTTACTTTCCCTCCTCCTTCTTCTCAAATATCGAATGCAAAGAAGTAGCATCCTTCGGCTTCATCCTCCCCGCCATCATCAATCTCACCTCTCTTCTTTGTAATGCTTCCTCATATAGTTTCTTTTCAATATTGGTTTCCGGTTTGATCTTAGGGACAGTAATAGGTCTTCCTGTTTGATCTACGGCTACAAAAGTGAAGAAAGCTTGATTGGTTTCTACCTTTGTGCCATTGGGGATATTCTCACTCCAAACACGAATAAACACTTCCATAGAAGAGTTAAAAGCTCTGGTTACGTGTGCTTCTAAAGTGATTACATCACCTAGCTTTGGGGAGTGTTTGAAAGAGACATTATCAACAGATGCGGTAACTACAATTCTATTGGAATGCTTTTGAGCAGATATGGCAGCTACGACATCCATCAAATGTAACAAGTGTCCACCCATTAGATTGTTTAAAGGGTTAGTATCATTGGGAAGTACCATCTCGGTAGATACTACATAGGATTCTTTAGGTGCTTTTTCTAGTGTCATTTTATGTTTAAAGTATGTTTATGTTGATCAAAGATAAGGAAAGAAAGCATATCTAACATCTCTGATCAGGTAACTTGCGGCAAACATTCTATATTATCCATTTGTCTAACAGATTCTTAAATTTTATTTACTCTTTTTTTTGAATATTCGTTTGGGAGATTAAAATTGATGTATTACTTTTGCATCGTCTTACAAGGTAAAGGGTGCCATGGCCGAGTGGCTAGGCATCGGTCTGCAAAACCGCGTACGGCGGTTCGAATCCGCCTGGCACCTCTAAAAGGTCAAATCAATACATTGATTTGGCCTTTTTTTATACCCAAAAACCATGACTTAATTCTCCGTGTGTATTATCAAAACCATGATTTGATACTAGGATTCTTTTACATCAATAAGACTATTTAAACCTCTGTTTAAACAAATTTTTCTGTAATCAATCATGTTACTGAAAAGAAGTGAATAAGTATTCGTTTAATAAATTACCTACGCTATCACTTGTTATTGGGGCTTATTAAGAAAATTTAAGAGTGTTTACATTTTTTGCTGATCTTCATTATTCCTAAAAAGATGTCAAATGTCATTAAAAATTGTAATTTGTAATGATTCTAAATAAGGATATATTGGACTTTTAGGGGTGTAAATGTCTGTAAATAAATAAATTAAGTGTAAAATATTGTGTTTTACGTATTAAAGCGACTTTTGTTGCTAAGTTTGATTTAAAAGTCCCCCGTATTAGCTTTGCAACCGAATGTACAATTGCATATTTCATCTAATTTTTTTGTATAAAAACTTCAATGGTATGAGTATCGGCAGAAGTGTATTAAGGTTGCGTTCTACATTAGCAGTAGTTTGCGGGTTGCTCTTAGCAAGCACGATGGTGTTTGGGCAGGGTGATGGCATCCCTACTGATGAAGCAGCAATCTCGGCGGGGGCTGAACTTTTCGATGGGAACTGTTCGTCTTGTCACCAAATACACGAAAAAGGTATCGCACCGGCGCTTAAAAATGTATATGAGCGTCGTGATGTCAAATGGCTGACTAAATTTATCAAACATCCAGGCAAAACAATCGAGAGTGGCGATGCTTACGCGGTAGCACTTTACGAAGAGTTCAAACCTACCATTATGCCTAACCAAGATCTTACAGATGAGGAGATCTTACAGGTTTTAGCATATGTGAAAGATGCAACGATAAAAGGTCCAGCTAAACCAGCAGCTGAAGCAGCGGCGGCATCCACAGGTGCAGAGGCGGGAACGCCTCAAGGTATGGTAGTTTCTTCTAACCTACTTGTAGGGGTGATTATTGGACTACTTGTTTTATTGGGTATTGTTTTGATTGTTTTAGTCATTCTTGCTAATGTACTAACTCAATACCTTAGACAACAAAAAGGACTTGAAGCTGAAGATGAAGCGTACATTAATGAGAAATTCAGCCTAGCTGCAATTTTCAAAAGCCAAGTATTTGTTGGTTTAGCCTCTTTTGCGTTTGTGATGATTGTTGCTAAAGTAACAATCGATTCTTTATTCGCAGTTGGTGTTCAGCAAGGTTACGCTCCAGAACAGCCAATCAATTTCTCACACAAACTTCACGCAGGTTACTACGAGATTGATTGTAAGTACTGTCACACAGGTGTAGAAAAATCGAAGAATGCCAACATTCCTTCGGCGAACATCTGTATGAACTGTCACAACAGTATCCGTCAGAATTCTCCTGAAATCCAAAAAATCTATGCAGCTATTGAGAATGATCAGCCAATCCAATGGGTGAGAGTTCACAACTTGCCAGATTTAGCGTATTTCAATCACTCTCAACACGTAAAAGTGGGTGGCGTAGAATGCCAAACATGTCACGGTGAGATTGAAAAAATGGAGGTCGTTCAACAACATTCATTGTTGACAATGGGATGGTGTATTGATTGTCACCGTCAGACAGACGTAAACGCAAAAGGTAATGCGTATTATGACAAAATGGTAGAAATGCACGACGCTACTTCTAAAGAGCCGATGAAAGTAAAAGACATCGGAGGTTTAGAGTGTGCTAAATGTCACTATTAATTTGTCGCTTTTTGAACCTTTTGTTCACTAAGCTTTCAACTGATTTTCTACAATAGAGAAATGGCAAAGAAAGAATATTGGAAGGGCGTTGAGCAATTAACCAATGACCCTGAATTCGTAAAATATGCTGATAAAGAATTCCCAGAGCATCTACCAATTAAAGATGCTTATGGTGATAACTCAGAAGGGGAATTCAAAAGCAACAGACGTGACTTCTTGAAAGTGATGGGCTTCTCTGTAGCGGCAGTTTCTTTAGCTGCTTGTGAAGCACCAGTCAAGAAGGCTATTCCTTACCTAAACAAACCTGAGAACGTTGATCCGGGTGTAGCAAACTATTACGCTTCTACATTCTTCAATGGTTCAGATGCAATGCCAGTAGTAGTGAAGACTAGAGAAGGTAGACCTATCTTTATTGAGGGTAACACATTCTCTAAATATTCAAACGGTGCTGTTACAGCTCGTGCGAATGCTTCAATCATGGGATTGTATGACGAGTCTAGAGCAAAAGATCCTTCAAAAGGTGGTGTAACAACTACTTGGAAGAAGGCAGATGCTGAGATCGTTAAAGGATTAAATGCAGCAGGTAAAGTAGCCGTAGTTACGAATACCGTTGTTTCACCATCAACGAAGAAAGTCCTTAACCAATTTGCAGAAAAATATAATGCTGATGTAGTTACTTACGATCAGGATAACAACTCTGCAATTATCGAGGCAAACAAAAAGCAATTTGGAAAAGCAGCAGTTCCTTCTTACGCATTTGGTAAAGCAGATGTTGTAGTAAGTTTCAATGCTGACTTCCTTGGTAACTGGGTAGCTCCTGGTATCTTCTCTACAGAATTTGCTACTACTAGAAAAGTAGGACCAAATAAGAAGAAGATGTCTCAATTGTTCTCTTTCGAGACAATGTTGACACTTACTGGTGCGGCGGCTGATTACCGTTCTCCTCTAAAACCTTCTCAAGAAGGTGTAGCAGTAGCTGCTTTATATAACGCAATTGCAAAAGCAACTGGAAATGCAACTGTAAAAGGTGCTATTAAGGATGCTAACATTGCTAGAGCTGCTAAAGCTTTATTAAACGCCAAAGGTAAATCATTGGTAGTATCAGGAATCAACGATGTGAATGTTCAATTGTTGGTGAATGGTATCAACCAAATGCTTCAAAACTATGGCAACACTATCGATTTAAACACTCCTTTATATACTCGTCAAGGTTCAGATGTACAGATGAACGCTTTTGTTGATGCCTTAAAAGGTGGTCAATATGGTGCGGTGATCTTCTATAACTGTAACCCAGTTTACGATTACGCTAGAGGTAAAGAAATCGCAGCAGGTATCAAGAAAGCAAAACTTTCTGTATCGACAAGTGATCGTCTTGATGCTACTGCAAAAGCATGTGGTTTCAACGCTCCTGATACACATTATTTGGAAGCTTGGAACGATGCTGAATACAAAAGAGGATACTTCAGTATTGCTCAACCAACAATCAACAAGATTTTCAATACTCGTCAAGCACAAGATTCATTCTTAGCATGGGCTAATATCGATGCTTCTTATGATGAGTTGGTGAAGTCATTCTGGAAAACAGATCTTTTCGCTCTTCAGTCTTCTGAAGCAGTAGCTCAGTCTTTCTGGGTAAGATCTCTTCATAATGGTATCTTCGAAACGAAAAACGTTGGTGGTTATAAGTCAGTATTTGATCAAGGTGCAGACGCTGTTAACTATTTCGCTGAATTTGATGCAGCATCAGCAGGTGCGGCAGTAGCAGCTAAATACAAGACAACTGCAGATTGGGAATTTGTTGCTTATCCATCATCAGTATTGGGATATGGTGCTTTAGCCAATAACCCATATATCCAAGAAACTCCAGATCCGATTACTAAAGTAACTTGGGGTAACTATGTAGCTATCGCTCCAGATGCTGCTAGAGAGTTGGGTGTTCATAAAGAATTCGAAACAGAGAAAGAAGTACTTAAAGTAACGACAAAGGCTGGCGAATTTGAACTTCCGGTAATCATGCAACCTGGTTTAGCGAAAGGTGTAATCGCAGTTCCTCTAGGTTATGGTCAAGATGACTTGGGTAAAATCGCTAAAGAAGCGGCAGGTTTCAATGCAATGTCATTGTTGTCTGCAAAAGGTTTGACAAGCTATGTGATTACTTCAGGTGTTTCTGTAGTAGCAACAGGTACGAAAGAACATGTTGCTCAGACGCAGACTCACGAAACAATCATGAGCCGTCATTCTATTATTCAAGAAACAACACTTGCTCAATACGTTAAGAACCCTGCAGCAGCGCGTCATGAGGTGATGATCTCTACTTACCAAGGTAAAGAGAAACCAACTGATATTTCTGCTTGGGATATTAATTCTGATGGTTATCAAAAGGATGAGCATAAAGTAACAGAATCTAAGCCAGGAGCGGCATTACTTTGGAACTCTGTAACAGGAATCAAAGCTGATGTTCACGAATATCCAGGTCACCACTGGGGCTTAGCGATCGACTTGAACTCTTGTGATGGTTGTTCTGCTTGTGTGACTGCATGTCATATCGAGAACAACGTGCCAATCGTAGGTAAGCAAGAAGTAATCAACCGTCGTGAAATGCACTGGTTGCGTTTGGATCGTTACTATAGCCAACGTCCTGAAGAGGAGTTTACTGAAGAAGAAAATGCATCAATGACGGATTATGCGAAAATGGAGCGTTCAGCACGTAACCCAGAAGTAGTATTCCAACCAATGATGTGTCAGCACTGTAACAACGCTCCTTGTGAG
Organism: Flammeovirga yaeyamensis; assembly: GCF_018736045.1. Taxonomy (NCBI): domain Bacteria; kingdom Pseudomonadati; phylum Bacteroidota; class Cytophagia; order Cytophagales; family Flammeovirgaceae; genus Flammeovirga; species Flammeovirga yaeyamensis. The sequence goes on from NZ_CP076132.1 coordinate 1,050,283, forward strand.
ACTGTATGTCCAGTTGCTGCAACTTCTCACTCATCGGAAGGTTTGAACCAAATGACTTACAACAGATGTATCGGTACAAAATACTGTGCAAACAACTGTCCTTACAAAGTACGTCGTTTCAACTGGTTCAAATACCACAACAATAATGAGTTTGACTATCACATGAACAACGATCTTGGTAAGATGGTATTGAACCCAGATGTTACTGTTCGTTCTCGTGGTGTGATGGAGAAATGTTCTATGTGTGTTCAGAGAACGCAAGCAGGCAAGTTAAATGCGAAGAGAGAAGGCCGTGAATTGGTTGACTCTGATGTATCTACAGCTTGTGCGTCAGCATGTGCTTCAGGAGCAATCAAGTTTGGTGACTTGAACAACCCTGAATCTGAAGTTCGTCAACTTCTTGAAGGCGAATTGAAGGAACGTGCTTACAATGTGTTGGATGAAATCAACACTCGTCCTAACGTTTATTACTTAGCTAAAGTAAGAAACAAGGAGGAGGCACACTCATAGTAAACTAAGTGATGTACATTACTTAGGACTCAATTTAAGTTAAGTATTCATACTCTACATAAGATAAAATGCAGATTGTATCGAAAGTCCGTGAACCACTGGTAACTGGTGGTAAAACATACAAGGACATAACAGAAGATGTCTGTCGACCAGTAGAAGGTAATCCATCGATGGGATGGTTTGCAGGAATGGGCCTCTCGCTTGTTCTACTTCTAGCAGGTGGAGCTTTTCTTGGAGAAATGCTTTGGTCTGGTATCGGTCGATGGGGTCTTAACAAGACAGTTCAATGGGCGTGGGATATTACCAACTTCGTATGGTGGGTAGGTATCGGTCACGCAGGTACACTAATCTCAGCGGTATTGTTGTTATTCCGTCAAAAATGGAGAACTTCAATTAACCGTGCAGCAGAAGCGATGACTATCTTTGCCGTAATCTGTGCCGCTATCTGGCCAGTAGTACACATGGGTCGTCCTTGGATTGGTGGTATTTGGGCATTGCCATTACCAAACACTTATGGTTCTCTTTGGGTGAACTTTAACTCACCTCTACTTTGGGACGTATTCGCGATCTCAACGTATTTCTCAGTATCATTAGTATTCTGGTTTATTGGTCTAATTCCTGACTTTGCAACTATCCGTGACCGTGCAATCAAACCAATTCCACGTTTGATCTACGGTGCACTTTCAATGGGCTTTAATGGTTCAGCGAAAACTTGGATGCACTATGAAGCAGTTTCATTGATTTTAGCAGGTTTATCAACACCTCTAGTACTTTCAGTACACACAATTGTATCAATGGACTTTGCAACATCAGTAATTCCAGGATGGCATACGACAATCTTCCCTCCATACTTCGTTGCAGGTGCGATCTTCTCAGGATTCGCCATGGTATTAACGTTGATGTTGGTAACTCGTAAGCTTTATAAATTAGAAGACTACATTACTATGGAGCACATCGAAATGATGTCACTAGTAGTTACAATTACTGGTTCTGTAGTAGGTATCGCATATATCACTGAATTCGTGATCGCTTGGTACTCAGGTGTAGAATACGAGCAATACGCTTTCGTTAACCGTATGACTGGCCAATACTGGTGGGCATACTGGTCGATGATGGGTTGTAACGTAATCTCTCCTCAAGTATTCTACTTCAAAAAACTAAGAACAAGCATTCCATTTATTTTCTTCATCTCAATTGTAGTAAACATTGGTATGTGGTTCGAGCGTTTTGTAATTATCGTTACTTCACTTCACCGTGACTTCCTTCCATCTTCGTGGGTGTATTTCTCACCAACGATTTATGATGTAATGTGTTACGTATTTACTTTCGGATTGTTCTTCACATTGTTCTTAGCATTTGCGAAGTACTTCCCTGTCGTAAACATGGCAGAAGTGAAATCAGTACTGAAAAGTTCTGATACTAAAGTGTACCAGTCTCGTCGTACCATCTCTAACGAGGTAGTTCCTGAGGCGGATAGAGTTCCAGTTGATCTATAAAAAAGAATTAGAGATGGAAAAAAACACAAATTATTTAGTAGGCGTATTCGGTGATGAGGATATTATGATTAAAGCGGTTAAAGCTTTAAGAAAGAAAGGTGTAAATATCTATGAGGTATTTACTCCGTATCCAGTTCACTTCTTGGAAGATGCTTTGGGGTATAAACGCTCATGGATGCCAAAAGCGGCATTTGGATTTGGTGCTCTTGGTACTACTTGTGCGATTTTACTTCAATCATGGATCATGGGCTTTGAGTGGCCAATGATTATCGGTGGTAAAGGATTTATTGCAATTCCTGACTTTGTGCCGATCACATTCGAATTAACAGTTTTATTCTCTGCTTTCGGTATGGCAGGATCGTTCTTCGTATCTCAAGATTTGAAACCTCACAAGGTTCCTCAAATTTTCGACCGCCGTCAGTCTGATGATAAGCACATTATGGCAATTGATCTTGCTAATAATAAGCTTTCAGAGGAGGAGATTAAAGCGTTACTTTCAGAGTCTGGTGCTGAGGAGGTAAACAACAAAAGCTTCACAGAAAAAGAGAAGAAAGGTAATTTCTTCGATTATGTGGCTGATTTGTTTACGAACGGTGTAACAGATTCTGCTAGAGAGTTAAAAGGATAATTAATCACGATTTAAATTACGCAAACATGCGAGGCAATAAAGTTGTAATGAAAGCAATCGCAATTGGTGCAGCAGCGTTGGCAATGACGGGATGTAAAATTCAAGGTGACGGTGAATTCACGGGTCTTGAATATGCTCCTCAAATGTACCACACTGTACCTTACGAGCCGCTTTCTCAATTCACGTATGACGGCATTAGAGGTGGTTTCCTTGAAGAATTCTACTACGAGGACTTTATCAACTCTAACCCGTACAACGATTATTATTCTGCTGGTAAAAAAGACAGAGTAATTAACGTTAAGGAGCCAGTTGCAGGTACTGTGAAGCGTCAAAACTTCACTGCTGTGACGAAGGAAGCTGCTGCGAAACCAGATCAGGAATTACTATACTATATGGACATTCCTGCTGATCAAGCAGAGTGGGCTGCAGAAAACTTGAAAAACCCATTGGAGGCAACTCCAGAAGTGGTTGCTCAAGGTCAGCACTTGTTTACTGCTTACTGTATGCCATGTCACGGTGAAAAAGGTGACGGTAAAGGTAAAGTAGGTCAGAAATACGGTGGTGTTGCAAACTTGAAAGGTAAAGCTATCAAGAACGCAACAGACGGTCATATCTTCTTCGTGATCACTCACGGTAAAGGACGTATGTGGCCACACAAATCACAGTTGAACCCTGAAGAACGTTGGGCTGTGGTGAAATATGTTAGAAAACTTCAAGGTAACTAAGATCGTCCCAACGGTCTAAACTATATTTTATAGAATATGGCACACGTAGATGTAGATCTAAAAAATATCCAAGAGCAGTTTACTTTCGGAGGTAAACTGAAGAAGAACGTGTTGCTCATCGGCGGTATCGGTGTGGTACTGTTCGTGTTGGGTACGATCTTCTTGATGATGGGTGGTGGTCACGATGATCATCACGCAGCTGTAGAGCATGCAACTGAAGTAGCTTCGGCACACTCAGGAGATGCTCACGGAGACGCTCACGGTGGAGAGCATCATGCAGAATACCACTGGTGGCAGCGTATTATTGTCGATTTCTGGTTGAACGGTGTGTTCTTCACAGGAGTGGCATTGTTAGGATTCTTCTTCTTTGCACTTCAATATGTAGCTAACTCAGGTTGGCCTGTATTGATCAAAAGAGTAATGTTGAACTTCCGTCACTTTATCCCTGTTGGTGGTATTGTATTGTTACTAACTTTCTTAGTTGGTTCTCATACGATCTTCCACTGGACACATGATGGAATTGCGGATCCTAATTCTTCACACTATGATGCAATTATTGCAGGTAAAGTAGATTTCTTGAATACTCCTTTCTTCTTATTTAGATTGGTACTATTCATTTGTGTATGGACATTCTTCGGTTTTGTATTGAACAAAATCACTAAAGCTGAAGATGCAGACATGTCAGGTACTACTAAGTATTTCAGAAAAGCTCAACGTATTTCAGTGGCTTTCTTGATCTTCTTTGGTATTTCTGAATCAGTAACTTCATGGGACTGGGTAATGTCAATCGATACGCACTGGTACTCTACTTTATTCGGATGGTATTTACTTGCAGGTTGGTTAGTAACTGCAGTGGCTTTCATGTCATTGTTTGTCATCATCCTTCAAGAAATGGGATATTTGAAAGCAGTAAATGAGAATCACCTACACGATTTAGGTAAATTCTTGTTCGGTTTCTCAATTTTCTGGTCGTACTTGTGGTTCTCTCAATTCTTATTGATTTACTACGCGAACATTCCAGAAGAAACAATCTATTTCGTAGATCGTTTGAGAAGCGCAACTTATGCTCCTTTATTCTTCACTATCTTAATTACAAACTTTATCTTCCCATTCTTTGTATTGATGACAAGAGATGCAAAACGTAAGACGATGATGATGAAAATTGTTGCTGTAGTAGTAATTTTCGGTCACTTCTTAGAGTATGCTATCCTAATCATCCCAGGTACATTGAAAGAGAACGGAGGATTTGGTTTAACAGAGATTGGTTCTGGTATGATCTTCTTATCGATCTTCTTATACTTGTACTTCTCAGGTTTAAGCAAAGGCGGTTTGATTCCTCAGAATCACCCAATGTTAGAAGAATCAGTGAATCACCACACTTAACAGGTGAACACTTGAAAATACAAAGCCTCAGGTCGTTGATTCGATCTGAGGCTTTTTTATGTATTTTCGATTTATCCGTTAAATCTTAAGCCCAAGCTTAATCCAAAGATATTGTAAAACCCTCCAGAATATTGATGTGTTGATATATAACTCATAGGCGTTGTCCAATGTATATAATTACAGAAGGAGTAACGTGAGGGATATTTAAACCATATAATAAAGGGTAGAGCAAAAAAAAGTCTATCAAAATCACTTTTGATAGACTCTCTTATGTAGTAAGCTAAGAAATTAAACTTCCACTTTCTTACCATTATTTTTTTGAACGATCTTTTTCTTCAATTGTTTGATCTCAAATTTAAGCATCGAGATTTCATTGACTAGGTCAGTGTATTCATTTTGAAGTTCAGATCTCTCTTTTTCTTTTCTTTCAAGATCAAATGCATACCATGATTCAGTTGGAAGAGTGGCTACGAAGTTATCGTAATCTTCTACTCTGTTATGATAGAATGCAATCGCATACATTGTGTCTCTTCTTCCATCAGCAGGTTTAATAAACTTTTTGTTGATGGTTAACTTTACATTATTCTCTGTGATGAAAGAATAAGTATGTCGGCTATGATCAATCAAAGCAAGTTTTTCACCTTTATTGAAATAGTAATCTTTCTGATTGGTCTTACTTGTAATTGAAATATCTTTTTTGACAATACCGAAAGCTTTTGTATGAGGCATTAAGTCATCTTTCAGCTGACTTATTGAATCTCTTTCATGTATCAATCTGATTTTTTGACGATCCAAACGATCGATCATAGTTTGAAGATATGCTGAATCTTCTTCAAACTTAATTAGAAGTACTTTTAGCTGTTCTTCTTTTTGGAATAATTCTTTTTCTAAGCTAACAAATTGTTGACCGAAGGAAGAAAGAGAAGTGCCTATAAAAAGAAGAAAAGTAATAAATCGTAGCGTACTTTTATTCATATAGTTCAGTAGAATTTTAGTTTGTGATAATGCTTTAATTAATAGTCTTGCTAAATTGAGACTATAGTCTAATAAATTATACGTAAAATTACAAAAGTAGATTCTACTAACTTTCTATTTTTTAGATGTTTAACATTAAATATCTTTTTTTCCGAAAAATAACTTAATGGCATCAGGAAATCTCTTGGCCCAATCTCCTTCAGAATGTTTGGCATTTTTATCTATCACTAAGAATAAATCTTTACCTGAAGTGTAACCAATAGACTTTAAATGCGATATCATTTTATCAACTCCAGGTTGAAGAATTACATCTACACCTTTTCCTCCATTATCAATATAAAAGATGACTTCTCTTTTCTTGTCTTTTTGAATAAGGTCAATATAATCGAATTCTTGGTACTTAAATGCAGGGGACATACTTATTGCTCCGGCATAAACATCAGGATGCTCCCATGCGATCATAAAGCTTACTAAACCTCCCATAGAAGATCCCGCTACAAGCGTGTGCTCTTTTTCTGGTAATGTTCTGTAATTCGTATCAATTAATTTCTTGATATCGGTAGCAAATGCTTTACGATAAATTTTTCCTTTCTCTGTCACTCCATAATCATCATTTCGGTCTTTTGTACAATAGACACCAACAATAATCATTTCTTGAAGTAGGTTTGCTTTACTTAATTGATCCACTGTTTCATCCACTTGCCAATCTACACCAAATGAACTTGTTTTTGGGTCAATGATGTTTTGACCATCATGCATGTATAAAACAGGAAATCGTTGCCTAGAATTTGATGAATAAGAAGGAGGGAGCCAGACAATGATATCTCTATCCTCTAAACCTTTTATCTTGAAGTCTTTGAAATACTCTACATTTCCAGTAATCTGTCCTTTTGGTATCAATTTACTTCCATCTGTCCAGTTATTGATGCTTATTTCTATGGTTGTATCTTTATCAGGCATCATAAATTCTAAGTTACCCCATTCGTTACCATCTTTATCAGCTGCTTGAAATTTCCAATCACCTTGAGTGAATTTATATTCTACTAAATCGTTAACCTCAAAGAACGAAGAGAAAGTATAATGTTGATTATCTATTTTGCTCAACTGAATAGCTGAGGGATCCCAATTACCCAATTTTTGCTGATTTCCTGTAATAAAAATATCTTTTTCAACAGGTTGGTTTAAAGTGATTTTCCAAGTAACCTCCGGAGAGTTTGATGTAGAATCACATGATGTCAAGCTTAAAAGGAACAAGAATAGATAGAGTAAGTATTTCATTTCAAAAAGTTTGATGAAAAAAAAAGCCCCATACAAATGTATGAGGCTAATATACTATATGTTTTTATCATTATGGACGAAGACGGATAGTAGTTTTACCACCGATCCAACATCCAACGTCGATAGAAGCACCTTCTTTGTAACCCTTAGCAGCTAATGTAAATACATCAGTTTTAGTAGGGAATTGCTTACGAGCTTGAGCAGCTTTAGCAGAGTTACCAGCTTTGTTGTACATATCGTACGCAGCTAAGTAACAAGCTTTCTCGTGTACGTTATCTTCAGAAGAATCAAAACATTGTTTGAATGAAGTCATGTACAAGTCTCCTACGAAAGTGTAAGCTTCAGGAGCGATGTTAGCATCGTATTCAACAGCTTTGAAAGCTTGAGAACGAGCTTGCGCTTTTAATCCTTTTTTGCTGTATAATTTAGCAATATCGATAGAAGTCTCAGCTTGTTTAGATGGATCCTCAGCATATAATTCGATAGCTTTGTTTTTCCACTCGATAGCTTTGTCTACATCGTCTCTCTTAATGTATTGACCTGCGATAACGTTTGCCATTGCAGCTTGAGGGTCGTTATTGTATACTACAAGTGCAGCATCTAAGAATAAAGGACCGTCAGTACATTTTTTACGGATAGAGTAACCAAATATTTTCTTAGCAACACCTAAATCTTCAGGAGCAGCTTTGAATTTTGGACCTAATTTCTCGTTGATAAAGTCACAATCGATATTTAACATACCCATGATATATTTATCAGCCATAGTTTGGATACGAGTCCAAGACTTGATATCTCTTTCGTCTTTTTCTTTTTCAGCTCTTTCTAAGCTTTTCTCTGAGATTTCAGAAATGAAATCGTACTCATCCATCAACCAATCTTCGTTGTAAGACTTGTATTTTTTGAATTCAGGATCGTTAGTTTCGAAAGAAGCTTCTAACTCTTCTAATTTTTTCTCAGCAGCAGCTTTTTTAGCTGTGTACTCTTTGATTTGAGCATCAGTGTATTGACCACCTTCGTTAGCAATTACAGAGTTTGCTGTTAAGATAGCAGACTTTTGCTTTTTAGTTTCAGGATCTTTAGAGAATCCTTGAACTGCTTTCTTGTATGCTACGTGCAATTTCGCTACGATAGCAACATAAGAAGACATGTTTGCATCGTCAGTCTTATCTAAATCTCTTTTTGCTACTTTATTGTAGAAAGCATAGTACTCTGGTAACTTATCGTTAAAATCAGGACGATCTTTGTGGTATTTGTAAACGTATTTCGCTTTTTCAGATTCCCACTTATCAGCCTGACCAAAGTATCTACCTCTGTTGTCATAAAGTTCTAAAACTCTATCTTCATAAGAAGTAAGAAGTGCTTTATCAGCAGCATCTTTTTTCTTTGATTCAGTTGACACTAAACCTTTGTATAATTTTAATCCGTAGATATAAAGGTTTTTGTGGATATATGGTGTGTTAGTGTAAAGGTAATTGAACGCATCAATTGTTTCTTTACCGTAATTCTTTGCTTTCATGTTATCAGAGAAGAAAGTATATTTCGACTTTGCCTCTTCAACATTTTCACCCCAACAGTATCCTCTGCTGTCACATCCTTTTTTAACGCTACCATCGGCAGCTTCTTGCTCTGTTAAACCGTTGTCTTTAGACTCGGCTGCTTCTTCTTGTGCTTGAGCAAAACTTGCTACTAACAAGAAACCTAATAGAAAAGTTGCTAACTTATTCATACTTGAAATTCGATTGATTAGTTGATTCGACGCCTTACGAACCAGCGATCATTGATTGTAACACCTATGTTTAATCTGTAGTGACGATCTTCAAAAGAGGAGGCTTGTTGAATGTCTGACCTCATCCACCCATACTCTCCTGAAACTGCCAAAGACGAGAATCCCATTGGAAACTCCACCCCGGCGGTCACAACATACTCTTTAATTTTTTCATCATAAACTTGGTACGGGGTTTCTCCATATCTAAATCCACCTCTCCAAGTTAAACGCTTCCAGTAACTCGATGCTGAAAAATAGTCAGGTGTATATTCAATACCTACGCCCAATCTAAATGCGTCATAAAGTCCTTTTGTACCATTGTAGTCTTCAAATTCAGACCAGCTTTGTTTTGTGTAATCCACAGCAATTGCCATTTTACCAACAATTTCATAACTGAATCCTAATGCTAATTCCGTTGGGAAAGTAGCGTATTGTGAATCATCTACAATGATTGTATCTCTATTCAAGATCAAATCAGATGTTGATCTTGTTTGAATATCCTCTAAACGTTTTACTCCAATTTGTTGTTGGAATGTGTAAGTACCACCAAAGTTGATTCGGCTTCCTTTGTCTTTAGGCCCAAAATGCTTTGATATATATATACCAGGTTTATACATCAAACCTCTATAATTTAAACGAACACCTCTACCAGAAATAAAGTCAGAAGTATTATTTAAAAGCTCAGTTTTTGTCACCTTCTCAATTACACCAACATTATAAGCTAATTCTAGACCTACAGAAAGCCATTTGCTTACTTTAAATCCATTACTGAAGTACACTTGGTTAATACCACCTTTTCCTTCGTTTTGAATGCCATAAAATCCTGTTGGTATTTGTGAACCATTAACAGGTGCATATAAAGTATCTGTTTGGTAAAACTTATAGCTTACAACACTATAAGGTTTAAAACCAACACCCATTGTCCATTTTCTACTTACTGGGAATGCGAAAGTCATATAACTTAGACCCCCACCATAATCTTGTTGCGTCTGACTGTCTGAGAACAAATCTCTTTGTTCTGCATACATACCCGCTTCGAATAAAGTAAGATTATTATAAGTTAAAGTAGCCGGGTTTAACAGGTTTGAATGACCATAACTTGCTAAACCTACACCTGTATAACCCATACCTTGGTTTCTAGCAGATGTAGAAGGTACAGGGTTACCCACTCCTAAAGCTGTAAAAGGAGCGTTTCCTTGCTGCGCATAAACTGTAGATCCAAAAGTGATCAATAACAGGCAGCTTATAATGATATTATTAATTTGTTTGTACATGTAATCTCAGAATACTATCGATTCCTTTGAGAACCAGATTTCGGTCAGCAAAGATGCTTGAATTTAATTTAGATTCAAAAGTATTTGCCATCCCACCACACAACAATGTATTAATTCCATCAAATTTTCTTTGATATTGTTGAATTGTCCCTTCGATTTCCGCTAAAAGGCCATTTACCGCACCAGACATCATACATGATTTTGTAGAATCACCTATTAATTTTTGGTCTAAATCCAACTCTTCTATAAGAGGTAAATTTGCAGTAAAAGCATTCATGGCTTTTAATCTTAATTGAACACCAGGGGAGATACCTCCACCTAGATACACATTATCTGCAGTTATAAGGTCGTAAGTAACACAGGTGCCTATATCTACGACCAAACAAGTTTGATTTGGAAATAACTCTCTGGCTGCGGCTACAGCAGCAATTCGATCTACTCCTAAAGTCAGAGGAGTACCATATTGATTATCAAATGGTAAATTCGTAGAGGAAGAAATTTCCAAAACATTGAACTGTTCTTTAAGGCGATTAAGTAAGGATGGTTCTAAATTTCCAACGCTTGCTAACCCAATCCATTCGCATGAGAAATCAACTAATGCATGAATAAGTTTAACGCTATCTTCAAAGACACGAACGTTGATTAATTCGTTGTCTTGAAAAAAGCCAACTTTCATTAAGCTATTTCCTACGTCGATGGATACCCTTCTGAACATTTTTATTATTTATATCTATCTAATTGATAATTAGTTGGATATACAGCCCAATTGCATATATACTTTGCTAGTGAAATTATTCAAAATTATTTCACTTAAATTAACCTTAACTCTGTTTTTTCACATCTTTAAACTCCAAATACACTATTTGATCATCCTCGTTAATTTCGTTTAAAGAATCGGTTACAGGAGTTACTCTTTGGTTAGAATGAATTATAAATATTGGTAAATCATATGTCGATAACAATTGAAAGGATTCCTCTTTATCATAATACTGACTTGATTTAACAATCTTTATAATATGTTTACGCCTTATAAGATTAGAGAGGGCTATAAAATCATATTTCCCTTGAAATAATAGGTGCTGAGGTTTTTGAAGTGCGTTTGTTTCTACTTCTAATTTCGAAGCCAATCTGAACACTTTATTCATGCCCAGTTCAGAAGAAACAGTTCTATTTCCAAGTATGTTGATTTCATTATTTGATGTTGTAGAAAACAACTGTCCATATCTAGAGAAATCTACTTCTTCTAAAGCTCCTTCAGATAGAATACTTCCTTCGTAAGTTGGAATACCGTTCCTTTTAGCATTTCTAATATTATGTTCTGATGTATCAGACATCAAAACAGGAATATCAAATCGATGAAGAATTTTAGCAATGAATAAACCTACCTCACTAGCACCAAGGAATAAAATACCGTTAGGCTCTTCTCTTAATACTTTTAAGGCTTTGGCAAGTGGTTTTGCTGTTAAGCCTTGTATTACCACCGTACCAATAATGATCATGAAAGTTAAAGGAAGCAACATTTTTGCTTCTTCTACCTGAATTTCTGTAATAGGCGCTTGTCCTGAAGTAAGTTTTAAAGTAAACAAGGAAGCAACACCAGCAGCAACGATCCCTCTAGGAGAGATATAAGAAATAAATATTCTTTCTTTCCATTTTAAACTAGTTCCTATTGTGCTACACAGAACAACAAGTGGTCGGATAATATAAATAATCACTATAAATAGTAAAACACTCTTCCAGTTGGCAAGAGCCATGAGATCATTTATATCCATCCTAGAGGAAAGCATCACAAATAAGAAGGAGATTAAAATTAAAGTAACATCTTCTTTGAAATGCATAAGGGATTTTAAGTTAGCAATCTTGGAGTTTCCGATAATCATACCGTAAACAGTTACCGCTAACAATCCCGACTCCGCATGTAAGACATCTGAAAAACCAAATGTGCCAATTACGGCACCGAGGATAACAGTGTTTTTTAAGTGATCAGGTAGAAGTGCTTTATTTTTCAACATCCTTATGGTAATGAAGGCCGCTAATCCACCAGTTAGTAATCCCGATAAGGTTAATAACAAAAATCCTTTTAGGGCAAAAAAGGTAAATAACTCATTGCTATGTCCTGAAAGAATAAAGTCAAATATTAAAATTGCAGTCAAGGCACCTATTGGATCTATAAGAATACCTTCCCATTTAAGAATAGTATTTATTCTGATATTAGGCTTTATGTTTCTAAGCATAGGACCTACAACTGTTGGTCCTGAGACAATAATTAACCCTCCAAATAATAAAGCTATTCTATAGCTAAAGCCCATGATGTAATGTGTAGCAATTGCTCCACCTATTAAGGTGATTATGGTTCCAAAAATGAGCAATCTCCAAATTACATTTCCAAGGTTTTTTGTCTCTTTTAATTTTAAAGTTAAACCACCTTCAAACAATATTAACCCAACAGATAGATTAACAACATCAAAAAGTAATTCACCATGGAAGATTTTATCTCCATCGATAAATTTATGTCCATCGGGAGTGAAAAAAGTAGAAAAAGGACCAACCAACAATCCTATTAAAATTAAAGGAAGGATGGCAGGAACTTTAATTTTCCACCCGAGCCATTGTGCAAAAAAACCAAGCCCGATTAAAGAGGCAAGTTCTATCATTCTAATTGTTTGAAGTAAGAAACTATGTTTTTGAGTAGGGGAATTAACCACTAACTATTTAACAAATATATAAATCTCAGCGTTTCTTCCCTTATCATCTGTACATGATATTTTATTTTGTCCGAATTTAAACTGATGGAAAAGTGACTGTCCTCTCTCTACTTTTTTAATAAAATGATCGTTTACATACCAATAGGTGTAAGCGACATCCGGACTTAAATGAGCTTTCATTTCTAGCTCTGTACTTTTATCAGTAATAATATATTCTCTACCTTCTACAGGAGAAATAATTTGAGGAGCAACCCCAGTAATTGATGTCCTGCATTTAGGATTGTGCTGAGGTGGAGCATTAAATGGTAGATTGTTTTCTAAATAAAATGTCATCAATTCAACGGATGGATTAGCATATTGTTTTTTGATATAGCCACCTTCTTTTGGAAGACAGTCATGACAATAATAAAAGCTAGAATCTGTTGATACGAAATAATTTTTTAGGTGAGTACACTTTTCAGTATGAGAAACACCTGGAATAAAAGTATCGCTTACTAAATGGTCACAAAAGATATTTGGTACTTTTCCCGATGTAGCACAAACCTCTCTTTCAAAAATGTGTTCGGGTATATCGTATTCCCATTTCGAAATATTATTTCCCGTGTAAAGTGATTGGAATAATGAGAATAGTAAAGGAGTTGCCGTTTCTGCTCCCGTTAACCCGGGAACACCAATATTATTAAAATTACCACACCATACTCCAACTGTATATTCTTTATTGTACCCTACACTCCATGCGTCTCTTCGACCATAGGATGTTCCTGTCTTCCATGCGATAGGAGGGGCATGAAAGCTATTTTGATAATTATTCGGGAAATCAGGTCGTTTTAACTGACTCAATATTTCATAGATCATATAAGCACTTTCAGGGGTGACTATTTGATGCTTGGAAGAATCAATTTCAGCTGAAGTAAAATGTAAAGGAGTGTAAGATCCTTCTTGAGCAAATGCAGCGTACAATCCTGTTAGTTCGGTTAAATTTACTCCACATCCACCCAAAGCAAGTGATAAACCTAAACGTTTTTCTTGTCTTTTAATGGTATTAAAACCAGCATTTTTTAAACTATTGATTAGTGCCGGCGTACCGATTTTCTCTAAAATAGAGACTGCAGGAATATTAAGTGATTGCTTTAACGCTTCTGTAACTGTAACTTCTCCACGAAATTGTTCATCATAATTCACGGGACTGTAAGAACCAAAATCGTGTCGAACATCTAAAATTTGAAGCTTGGGAGTAAGTATACCTCTATCAAACCCTAGGGCATAGATAAGTGGTTTTAATGTTGATCCAGGTGACCTTAATGCTAAATTTCCATCAATTTGCCCCGCATTTTGATCATCATCGTAGTCTTGAGAACCGATGTAAGCAATAACATTATTTGTTTTATTATCTATAATTAAAGCTGCAGCATTGTAAATACCTAAGCCACTTTGTCTTCTAGAATATTTAGATATAATTTTTTCAGCTTTAATCTGTTTGCCCACATCTATGTTTGTTTTTATCACTTTATCTAGAGGGTACTTATTAATTAACCTTCTATTTAGATGTGGAGTAGTTCTCGGCATATTTTCTCTCTTAATATGAAGAGGTTCTAGAAGAGCAGAATACTTTTCATCATCAGAGATTATCCCTTCCTCATAATACCTTACAATCCATTTATCTCTTTCGCTCTTCAAAAACTCTTTTTGATGCTGAATACTTAATGAGGTAGGTCGATTAGGTATGATTGATAACATTGAAGACTCTGCTGTACTTAAAGCATTTGGATTTTTTTGGAGATAAAGTACAGTTGCTGCTTTTATACCCTCAATATTTCCTCCAAAGGGAATACTGTTAATATACATTTCAAGGATTTCATCTTTACTATATGTACATTCTAATTGATAAGCTCTAAATGCCTCTTTTAGTTTATTGAGGTACGTCCTTTCTTTAGGTTCTAATAAACGGACGACTTGCATTGTAATCGTAGATGCTCCTGAAACTCGTTTTTGTGAAGTTAAATTGTAGAAAACAGCTCTAAATACTGAAATAGGATTAATGCCAAAATGGTAATAAAACCATTTGTCTTCTTTCTGAGTTATAGCTTTAATAAAAAAAGGATCAACATCTTCCAGAGAACTATATAAACACCATTTATCTGAAGTATTTAACGTAGCACCTATCACCTCATTGTTTTTGGATAATATAACTTTACCATATTTGACCTTTTCAGGGTAGGGGAATAAAAAATGAATAATACCCCAACTCATGAATTGTACAATACAAAGAAAGCTTAAAGTTATAAAAAGTTTTCTAGCTAACTTGTTGATATTGATCTTTTTAAATTTAGATATAATATAATAAAAGTTTAAATTGATTTTTGTCATAAGTGAACTTTAACAATACCCAAAATATTGTTTCAACAAATAGAAATTGTTGTAAAAAAAATAAACACAGCTATATCGCTTATGTAAAAATACACAATTTCTAAACACCCAATACTACTTGATTTCATACCTCATTACTATCAAAACCTATGAAACGCATTATCAATATATTCCCAATTTTATTAAACTTAATTTTATTGATTTTAATACCTTCTGTTCATGCCCAAACTTTCGAGGAACATACCTTAAAGTTTCCAATGATGCATGAATATGACGGGGCTTACCAAATAAGTCAAATGGGAGATAAAGGTTTACTTGTCCTAAGAAATCGATATGCTGGTGAAAAAAGTAATGTAATATCCGAAATCCAAATGACCTATGTGAAGTCATCATTTCAAAAAAAATGGACCAAAGACATTTCTTTAAATCATTATGGTGATTTCAAGCTAAATACATATGATGATGAATTTGCTTATTTTTTAATGCAAGCAAATAAAAATAATTATCAAGTATTGAGAATTCGTTTAGAGGATGGTGCTCATAAAGTTTTCTATTACAAAAATGTAGAAAAAATGACAGTCGACTATTTCGAAGCTCATAATAATGTGTGTTTCTTCGGAGGTCACGCAGAAAATAGACCAATTGTCACTCGTTGGGATTTAGATTCAGATAAAAGAAATATTTTACCGTCTGTACATCAAATAAAAGGTGGTTTGTATTGTATGGAGTTTGACCCCAAAAGTGATATGCTTACTGTAGTAGTAAAAGCTCAGATGACAAGTATACACAGAGGTTTATATATTTTGGACTATAGCATGGATGGATTAATCGACAAACAATATTTTGAAGAATTACAAAGAGATTATAATTACCAAACCTTTAGGCCTTATCACAATAGTAACGGGCAACTAGTGATGTTGGGAACATATGGTTTAGGGAATTTATCGGATGAAACTCAAGGTATCTATTCAATGATCATTTCAAAAAATGGGTACAGAATGCATCCTAAGTTTTACGACTTTTCTTTCTTCAAAAATTTCTATAGTCATCTTGATGAAAAGCAAAAAGAAAAGAGTGAAGCAAAGTTTCATAAAAGAAGAGAAAAAGATAAGATCACTCCTTTGCGTTTAGAGATCATGCCTAATAGGTTACAGTTTATGAATAATCAAGTGGTGTTTGTGGTGAATGATGTCACTTTTATTTATCCTTTTAATGATCAAGCAAAATATTTGAGCGATGGATTTTATTCAAAGGCTGAAGTCCCAACTTATACATCATTTGTACAGAACTACGAGAATATGATTCGACGTAAAGGAGAGTTTATTCCCATGAATCTTTTGGATGAAAAGATGAAAGATCATCTTCCATTTCCAATAGAATGTAATTTTAATCGTTCGTTTGCTTGTGGATTTGATTACGAAACAGGTGAGTTAAAATGGGACAATACTTATGTAACAAGAAATTTAAAAACAGAAATGCCAATTGAGTCAGTAACAGCTTATGCAGACAATAGAAAGGTGGCCTTTCTTCATGTAAATAGAGATAACTTTTTTTATAAAATCTCTGATAGATTAAAATATACTAATAATCTAAAAGTGGTATCTCTTCAAGATTATTCTCCTGGGAAAGAAGTGAAAAAGTTTACTAGTGGAGGAGTACAACATTGGTACAGTAATCATTTTATTTTTACGGGTACTAAAACGGTGAAGACACTGTACAATCAAAAAGAAAAAGAAAATTACTTCTTTTTAACCTGCTTATCTTACAGTAATAGAGTACTTTCCGAATAATTTTAAAAACAACTACTGATAAATTTTTACGTTTTGTTTGTTTATGTGCAACTATTTTTTGCTAATTGCAATTATAAATGTAAAAATTACACATATATAAACACACACACTTAAACATATGGGATATATTGAACCAGCTCCAATAACGGATAAAGAAAATCCGTTTGAGTCTATGATGGAGCGATTTAATATTGCTGCTGAAAAACTTGGTCTCGATTTAGAAACTTATGAAGTTTTAAAAAGTCCTGCCAAGCAAGTTATTGTATCACTACCAATTGTTATGGACGATGGCCATAAAAAAGTATTTGAAGGTTACCGAGTAATTCATTCGAACACACTTGGTCCGTCGAAAGGTGGAATCCGTTACGATATGGATGTAAACCTAGATGAGGTGAAGGCTTTGGCTGCGTGGATGACATGGAAATGTGCCGTTGTAGATATTCCTTATGGCGGTGCGAAGGGTGGAATAAAATGTGATCCATCCAAAATGTCTAGTGGAGAATTAGAACGTCTAACGAGAGCTTATACTGTAAAAATGTACGAGATTTTCGGTCCAGATATCGATATTCCTGCTCCAGATATGGGAACGGGCCCACAAGAAATGGCTTGGATTATGGATGAATATTCTAAAGCTCAAGGTAAAACTGTTCAAGCCGTTGTTACAGGTAAACCTTTAGTATTAGGTGGTTCTTTGGGTAGAGTAGAAGCTACTGGAAGAGGGGTAATGGTTTCAGCAATGGAGGCTTTAAGAAAAATGAAAATCTCTCCAAACGATGCAACTGTTGCTGTACAAGGTTTTGGTAATGTAGGCTCTAATGCTGCAAAACTACTTGCTCAAAAAGGACTTAAAATTACGGCAATTAGTGATCACACTGGTGCTTTTTATAATCCTGATGGGATTGACCTTAGAGAAGCAAGTGAATATAGAGAAACCTACAAAACACTGGAAGGGTTTACTGGAGGAGAAAAGATTTCTAACGAAGCTCTTTTAGAGTTAGATGTAGATGTACTTGTTCCTGCTGCAAAAGAGGATGTGATTAACACGAAGAATGCAGATAAAATAAAAGCAAAGTTGATTGTTGAAGGAGCAAACGGACCAACAGGAGCAAAGGCAGACAAAGCACTCCATGATAAAGGTATCGTTGTGGTTCCAGACATTCTTGCCAATGCTGGAGGTGTTACTGTTTCTTATTTCGAATGGGTTCAAAACCGTTTGGGATACAAATGGACACGAGATAGAGTAAATAGAAGAAGCGATAGAATTATGAAAGAAGCTTTTGAGAAAGTGTTTAAAATCGCTGAAAAGCACAATGTATCTCTAAGGATAGCATCTTATATGGTGGCCATTACAAAAGTAGCGGATACCTATAAACTAAGAGGAAGTTTCTAGATTTTATCAAATGATATGAAAGGATAATAGGCAATATAGTTTATTATCCTTTTTTTATTTTGTTGATTTTTTACCTCCTGTAAAAATCATATGAGCTGTCTGATTGATCAAATCATTTACCCATTTCACAGTTTTATTTAATTTAGGTCCCATATTAAAACGATAACCACAGTTCACTTCAAAACTGGTAAAATAACTAATGGCTAAGAATTCTTGATCTAAAGCATGAGGTAATGCCGAATAGGTAACTTCTGTATTGGTCTGAAGAGTAATAAACAATCTTTCATGATTATATCCTGCTGAAGCTTTAAAGTCTAAAGCAGGTAAAAATGAAAATTGCGTGTCACTTCCGCTATCTAATGTAAAACCTTGATGTTGTCCACCAACTCCCACTCCAAGCATTGTTCCTATATAAAAACCTTTATATACTAGAACACCTGCCACCCCACCAATAACAGTTAGGTCATTCATACGAAGTTTCGTCATAGAACCATATTGTGATTCTGGATTTCTAGCAAGAGGAGGTAAAAAGGGAGTTAATCCTGAATAATTTTCTGAACGATATCTGATTTTGTAATAAGTTGTAAAGGCACTTCTCAATTGAATCTTTTTCTGTTTAAAGACGGCCTTGTAGCTGAATCGATTATTTGTAAACCTTACCGCATGTAAATTGATAGATCGAGTAATGATGTCGTCTCGAATTAATGGAGAAGGCTCCGTTTGAAGGCTGTCATATACACGAATAGAACTATCTATAAAGCCAGAATATCTGTAATATTCAGCATCTAAATACCATTTTTTGATAAAACCATCAGCACGTAAACGGAAAACACTAGATTTTCCATATACTCCTTCATCATATTGGGAATATGGAGTTTGAATACTTGCTCTTACACCAAGGTTACCAAAGGCAAAACCTAAACCAATAAGATAACTATTGTTAGGTGTATATAGAATGTCTTTAGGACGTTCTCTTCTAACAATTCCGTTATCATCGAACCATGTTTTAGGAGGATAGTTATTAAATAAAAGATTAAGCTTAGAATTGGAGAAGTAGGTACTGATACTCACTTTATCATTGATATGTCTGATATAAGAATGATCTATATACGACGAATCAGCAGTATTTTGAGCAATGACTGTTTTTTGAAATAGGCAGAAAAATAGAATCCAAAGAAAATGTTGATGATGTCGAGGCATTTATTTAAATTAAAAACAGAGCAATTGATCTCTGTTGCTGTTCTAAGTTACTTCAATACAACTTTTAATAAAAAAAATAGAATAGTTTTTTCTATCTTGTCATGTATTTTATAACTCATAATTAATTACTAATCACTTCAAACTATGAAACACTTTATCTTAACTCTATCAATCTTTATAGTGTCTTTATCATCGGCCTTTTCACAAAGTGTACCTAAAAGTGCAAACGATATCTCTCCTTTATTAATTGGTGAATATGTTCCTGAAGTCACTTTAAGAGATGTTGATAGTAACCCTGTCGATCTGAAAAAACTAATCAAAAAGAAACCCACAGTCTTAATTTTTTATAGAGGAGGATGGTGTCCCTATTGTAATAGACAACTTTCTGGATTAGGAGAAATTTCTGATTATTTAGTAAGCATTGGTTATCAAATTGTGGCTATTTCGCCAGATACACCAGACCATTTATCGCTTACTTATGACAAACACATGATGAACTATATGCTATTATCAGATAGTGATATGAAGGCCTCAAAGAAATTTGGTTTAGCTTTCGAATTAGATGATAAAATGTTTAAAAAGTTCTCCAATATGGGAATGGACATTGTCACAACTACCGGAGAAAAACATAATATGTTACCTGTTCCTGCTGTATTTTTTGTAAAGACGAATGGAGAAATTAGTTTTGAATATATTAATCCTAACTTTAAGAAAAGAATCAGCTCATCGTTATTAGTAACGGCTGCTGAAACAATGGGAAGCGAATAATTATTTGATTTAAATATGAAACAGTTAGACGAAGAAGAAAAACAATTAGGAGGAAGAAGTTTTATATCTGAAGATTTAGGAAGCTTTTTGATGGGACTAAAAAAAGGCGAGATCAATGACTCAAGATTGATTTACCTTAAAAGAGCAGGCTTTAGCTATGGAAAGCTTGCAGGTGCTTATCAAAAACAACAAGAATTGATAGAACGTTACAAGGAGCAGTTTATTAAAGACGAAAATCCAGAAATAGAAGAAGCTGTGCCTCCAATGGTAAATGGTTTAATTAATCCTTTGATGGTAGAGATTTATACATCAGAAGAAGAATTAGGTCAGTATATTTTAAATAAGATCACTTAGTTTTGGTGATCATGGTCAGTTAAAAAATCTTTATAAGTGTGTAAATTACTATTAATAAATAACACATCACTAATTTTACTGTCATGAAAACCAATATATTAGATCAATTCCTCAGAAAACTGGAGTTGGATTTTGCCGGCTCCAGCAATGCTACCCAAAAGCGTAAAGGCGTTATTGTTACTATTTCTCGTGAATACGGTTCAGCTGTAAGAAAAGTAGGACAAATGTTAGTCAATAAGCTCAATCAAGAAAAGATTGGTTTCGAGCTTCTCAATAAGAAATGGATACTTATTGATACAAGTGTCATTCGTGATTTATCCCAAGAGCTTTCCTTAGACTACAAAGCCATCAAAGAGTATGTTCCTCAAGAAAAGAAAGGCTTAGTTGAGCAGATTATTCATTCCTTTAGTCCTGACTATAATAAATTAGATGGGCATCTAGATAAAGCTTTAGAAACAGTACTTAATGCCTATTTCGATAGAGGTAATGTCGTTATTTTAGGACGAGGTGCTGAATATTTCGCAAGCGAACTACAAAATGCTTTACGTATAAAAATCAATAGTACTTTTCAGTTTAGAATCGCACAAATAATGAATAACCATGGTTTGAGTTATCAAGATGCTAAAATGAAAATGCTCAAAAATGCCAAATTAAGAAATGATTTCCTTGAACATATTAAAAAAGGAAAGCCTGATACATATACCTCTGTTATTGATAGATCGAGATTAGACGATAATACACTTGCAGATTATCTCATGTCTTTTACAAGTGCTAAAGTAAAAGATATTAAAAGAGAGATTGATGCAAAGAAGAAAATGAAAGTTGTACACTAAGAGAAAACTTTACATATCGAGTATGGCAACGACTTAGCTAAAATAACTGAGTTAGACGAACTCAGGTGAAACAACACAACCAAAGAATAGATCGCAAAGACAACAGAACTAATCAACATTCTTCTTACAAACTTTTGAATTGGGAAAAATAAAGTTTGTAAAAAAAAAGGCAACTTAGATTATATCTAAGTTGCCTTTCTGTGTATATCAAATAGTTGATGTCTTACAATTGCTTCTCTTCGTATTTAGAAGGACACTTCATCAAAATTTCAGAAGCAAGGAATTCTTGTTCGTTCTTTGTACGACCAATAACCACCACTTTTTCAGATTTTTCGAAATCTTTCATTGATGCAGGAGGAGAATAACAAACTACTCTTCTCATTACATTTTGTTCATCAACAAGGTTAAAAGCAAGGTAATTAGCATCTTTCATAGGGTCGTATTGAATGCCGATTACATTACCTGATTTATCTTTTTGAAGCTCACCGATAACATGAACTTTATTTTCGTTACCATCAGCAGCTATTTCTTGAGCAGTTGTAAAATCTACATACTGACTAGCATCTCCTGCAGTAACTACTAAAATACTAATCATTATGGCAATAATGATCAGTCCGAATATATGTGACCTTTTCATAGTGTTTTATTTATCGTTAATCATTTTTTCTAATTGGGTGATTTTACGGTCAGTTAAGAATAAGTAAACCATAAATCCTACCCAAATAGCAGCAACTACAGCTACTACAACATAGATTTTTCCATTCGCATGTAGGGCATCTGCCATCTCTACACCAAAATTAGAATAATCTTTTTCAGTAATCTGAATTTTCTCTTGAGCACTTACAAATGTCAAAGAAAAAATACTTAATAATATAGTGTTGATGAACTTTTTCATTGTTCTTTTATTAATCGATATCTAAAATTTTATCCTCTGCTTTTTTCATTCTTACCCTTAATTGAGTAAACCAAACACCTAAGAGTGTCCATCCGATAATGGCAGGGTAGAATACAAGTCTTAAATTACTATCTGATTTATATTGATCGAAACCAGGGTTGCCTCCATTACCAGGATGCAAAGAACTTGTTAACCTAGGTAATACAAAGATAAGAGGTATGAATACAGCAAAGGCAAAAATGTTATAAATAGCACTAATTTTCGCTTTTTGATCATCATCTTTAAATGAGCCTCTAAGAATTAGGTAGGCAAAGTAAAAAAGTAAACCTACAGCGGCAGCATTTTGTTTAGGGTCATTACTCCAAGGTTCTCCCCATGTAAATGCAGCCCATATCATTCCGGTAACGATACCAAGAATACCAAACAGAATTCCTGTATTGGTTAATTCAGAAGCCCATAAATCATCATGAAGATTGTTAGATCTTAGATATTTAATAGAATAAATCATTGCACCTAATAGGACTAAAATCATCCCAAACCACATTGGAACATGATAGTATAGGTTTCTGATCGTTTCATTTAAAATGTCTAAACGAGGAACACTAAGTAAAAGTCCCCCTACAAGCGTGTAAAAAAGTAAAATCACAGCCGTGATTTTCCACCAAGCGCCTTTCATTATTTTGTTTATTATTGTTTAACTTCTCCACAAATAAGGGAAAAGTAGAAAAGATACTGTTACTATTATTATATCGATGGCAAATATAACAAGTATTTCGTCCATACTCTGACTTCTTGCTATACCATCTATGGCATTTTTAGATAATTTAATGAGCATTAATATCATAGGTAGAATAGCAGGTAATCCAAGTACAGCCATAAGGGTGCTATTTCCTTGTGCTTTAGAAGCAATACCCGCCACTAAAGTAAGGGAAGATGAAAACCCGAATCCACCTAAAAAGACCACAAATGCGAATAATCCAAAGTCTTGAATAGGGTTGCCAAGAACAAGTGAATAAACACCAAGCCCAATAAATGAAATAAGCATCATCAGAAAAGCATTATAAATAATTTTTGACAAGATGATCGCTTGTGGACTAATCATTTGATAATAATAAAAATGCCTGCCTTTCGATTCTTTAGTAAAGCTATTACTAGCACCATTTAAGGCAGCAAATAATTGGATGATCCAAAAAAGGGTATTCCATGTAATAGGAGATAAAGCCGTGCTTTTTTGATTAAAACTTAAGTAACAGACAAATACTGTACTTATAGTAAATAAAAGAAGTCCATTTAAGTTTGTTTTCTCTCTCCATTCTAAAGTTGCATCTTTTTTTAGAAGGATTCCTATTTCAGAAAAAATTGAATTCATATCTAGTGTTTATACATCGAGATGTAAAGAGTCAAAGCATTTATTTTCACTTTTTAAACAGTAAAATTTAAATGAATCTTTAAAATTCTCGATGCAAATTACCAAAAAATCAATGATACATCCAATTCGATAGATTTGTAATTTTTTTTGGCATCCTATATGTACTTTTATACATATCCTATATATTTATCATTTGATATATACTTTACCTCTTGTCTCAAAAACAATTTCAAAGGTAAGTGTGAATATTTTACTACATAGATATCTCCTCAATTTCTTTGATGAAAACCTGAGTAAATGAGGAGAAAAAATAGTTTATGAAACAAACTTTAGTTTATATAAGTATTATTTTTTGTATGGTTTTACAGGCCTGTGTACCTAAAGTGTGCCCAGCGTATATCTCTGTATTCTATCAAAAAGATGATCCAAATAGTTTATATTATGTAGCTAAAACTCCTGATCCAGATTCAGACTACTTTTTACCATTAGGAGAAGATTCTACAATGGAAATAAAAGGTACTGTTTCTTATGTGGGTTACTTTATCAACGATTCTACTGCAAAAGAAGAAGAAATTTACGCATCAAGAGAAAAGGAGTGGACCGGTTTACTTGCCCCTAGAGGTGGACTTTATGGGAAGTACTTTAATCAAGATAAGAAACATCAGGCAGGTAATAAGCCAAATTATATCATCGGAAGTACAATAAATCCTATGCCTGAAAAAATTGAAGAAGATTCTACAATAGATTTCATTGCAGAGGATAGTATCTATTTGGTGAACTCTGGCGATTCCCTTGAGAATTTATTGTTTGGAGGTGGCCCAGGTTATGATGATTCAATGGTTGCTAAAGAATTACCGGATCAAGATAGTGATGATATAGATGTTGTAACGAATGATTCTCTTCCTCCAACAATGTACGATGGATATGTTTATCTTCAGAAGTATGGTGATTTGGTAGCTAAGGAAGACTCTATGCGTATGGGGTATTTTATAGTTCCAGATTCTATGTACTTAGTAAAAAGGAAATGGTATGAGATATGGAAACCGAAACATTATATGATTCCCAAAAGCGAATTGGATAGCATTCATAAAGCCAATGTGGAGAAATATGAAACGGATTCTCTTGCCAAACTACCTCAGTACGATTCTCTCGGAAATTTAATTGAGAAGAAGAAGTTATTTGGTAATAGTAATAATCAGCAAAGTCTAGAAACAGATCCTTTTGAGCAAAATGCCAAAGAGAAAAAGAAGAAAAAGGATGCTGCTGTGAAGGAAGAAGAGGAAGACTGGTAAAAATATAAAGCTAAAAAAGGTGGATGATTCTAAAATCATCCACCTTTTTTATATCAATATAAAGAGAAGATTAAACCATTACTTCTTCTTTAGTTTCTTTCTTTGTGGTTTTGTTTTTACTCTCTTTGAAACGTCGACTAGCAGAAATACCTGTTCCGACACCCAAAAGAATAGTACCAATCCATAAGATACTGATGAAAGGCTTTTCAACTGCTTTCATAATCACCCAGTCTTTTTGAGCTGTTTCTGCTTCAAAGACGAATGTTTTTTCTTTAGGAAGAATCTCTTTTAAAGTAATTCTTAATCCTAACTCTCTATTAGTCGCAGCAATTAAACCTGCCTCATAATCATTTACTAGCCCATCTATACTCATTCTCTTTACTTGAGTAAGTACATAAGACGGCTTCAAATCAATATTGTTATTAGCTCCAAGTAAAACTCTAAGGTTGGCTTGAAGTGCATAATCATCTTCTTTGATATGATAGCCAGGCGCTTTTTCAAGAGGTTTTACTCCATCAAAAACAACAACATAATCATTCAAGAATACGGTATCCCCAATCGCTATTTTAAGAGGATCTTGTTTACTCCACTCCACTTCATCATCGCTTACTGCAAGATTCGTAATGTGAGTATACATATCTTTATTCCAGAATGACTTAATATCTGGAGATGGAATTGGGCCCATAGCTTCGTTGTCTTGAACTCTTGGGAACAATGAGAATGATTTACCTTTATCGCTGATGTATTCGATTTCGTAGTAAATATTTTCATTATAAATCTGGATTTCATCTCCAATTTCCGCAACAGTTTCTCCATCTTGAACGATATCTTCTAAAACAACTGCATGATACGGATCATTGGCTTTTTGTTTTACGGATTCCTTATTGAAATACCCTGGTATATCACGAGAAGTTAATCTTGGCCCTTTGTAAGTAAGGTGATATTGTCCCATACGTTTCGGGTGACCTCTAAACAACAATACATTCTCCTTGTTCATTTCTTCAGGGAATTCACTATTGTAGATCTTACCACTCATATTTAAAGAGATAACATCTTCGAAACCAGAAGAAGCAAGAATACCAACAAGCATTAAAGCCACACCAATATGTGTTACAGCACCACCAGAAATAGAGATTTTCAATTTCGTAAATTGAACAATTACGATGGTATTAGCTACTAAACTAAAAATGGCCGCTGTAAGTAAAATGATGTAAGTTGGCTGATGCACATTACCCATTAAAATTAAAACTGCAGTAATAATTAAGGTAATGATATATGGAGTAGTTAACGTGCTGAATACATTTTTCTTATCCAATCTCTTCCAAAAGAAGAATTGGGCAGTACCAGAAATTAAGGCTAAAGCAACAGCAAACCACAACTGGAATTTAGTATAAAATGCTACAGCATCTGCAGGAGGAGCCAAGTTTGATGAAATACCAAAATTAGCTACTAAAGCATTAAAGGCAGGGTAAGAAGTTGGTACCAATACTTGGAAACTCATTAATGCTAAAACAGTAGCTCCAATAAATATCCAGAATTCAGCACTGTATGTAGAGGCCTCTTTTTTATCAGAAGGCATGTCTTTCATGCGGGCTACAAACAAAAGAATTGCTAAAATAGTGAAGAATACCAAGTAAAGTAATAACTGACCTGATAATCCTAAGTCTGTAAACGAGTGTACAGAACCTTCACCCAATACCCCTGATCGTGTTAAGAATGTAGAATATAATATCAGAATAAAAGCACCTAGAATAAGTCCCATTCCTGCTTTTAAAGCAGCGAAACTTTTGTGCTGAATGATCATTAAGTGTAGACCTGCAACAAGAATTAACCATGGAACATACACTGCATTTTCAACAGGGTCCCAGTTCCAATAACCACCAAAGTTTAGTGTTTCATAGGCCCAGTAAGCCCCCATCATAATACCAATACCTAACACGGAGATAGCCGTAACTACCCATCCCATACTTGGTTTTACCCATCCTTGGTAATCTTTTTGGAATAAAGCGGCAATTACAAATGCAAAAGGAATCAATGTTAAAGCAAATCCCATAAATAGAGTAGGTGGGTGAATGACCATCCAAATATTCTGAAGTAAAGGATTTAGACCAGTACCGTCTTCAGGGATAAAATTAGGATTTGTAGCAAATACAGGTGCCTCGATTGCGTCTCTTAGAAGAATAAATGGTGATGAACCAATTTTAGCTCCAAACACTGTCACACCTAATATCATCGACATAAGGAAAGCCTGAACTGCAGCCACAACAAACATGACATTGTACTCCCACTCTCCAGATTTTTTGATAATGAACAAGGCGATTAGAACATGCCAAAACGTCCAAACTAAAAAGCTACCTTCTTGGCCTTCCCAGAAACTAGAAACGATGTAATAAGCTGGTAAATTATTAGAAGAGTGACTCCATACATAATGGTATTCATAATAATGATTGAATATCATAAAGAAGAGAGTACATACCGTTGAAAAAACAGCTATACCATGGATTATAAATGTAGCTCTTGCTAATTTTTTCCATCGTTGTTTTTCCTCGATGTTATTTTCTGTTGCGGTAAATCTATAGGCTATTGCAGATAGTATTGCAGTAACAAATGCTACAATAATCATGAAATGCCCAAAATTGCCAATGAAAGCGTGAATCATTGATTTGTTGTTTGATCTTTAATGGAATGATGCTGTAAAAAAAGTAAAGTAGTTTCTTCCTTTATATACAAGCTGACTCTCTCCATTATTAATTTAAAAAAAGTGATATTGTTTAATAACCTGAGTGGATTGAAAAATAATTTTTCATGCACAGTATTATTACTATCCAATTGATTCACAAATTTAAGAGGATTGTAGTATTTAAAATAAATTAGGAGTATAAATTTTTGATAGTTCTTCTAGATAGAACTTCATTTATCATTCTTTAAGTTAATGCTTATTGTTAATCAATTAGGTTTTAAGGGATAAGTGATGTTTAAAGCTCATTTTCAAATGGTAAAAAAACAGAATGACCTTCAACTACTTGTGGGTTAAATTCTTGAATCAACTTAATACCTTCTTGCTCGTTATCATAATACATTTGAGCAATTTTTTTCAAGGTTTCTCCTTTTTGAACTAGGTGAGTCCCCTTAACAGGAACTATAAACCAATTTTCGTCCATTACTACTTTTGCTTCAATAGCTAAGGGATTATAGATATTAAACTTTTCAGCGATTTCTTCTCGTTTGAATTTTTTCCTAGCATCTCTAAACAAAGCGTACATTCGATAGCGTTCGTTGTCGAAAACATCAAAATCACGATTAGCTATTGATTGAATATGTTGTGTTTGATAACGTTGGAAAGCTTCTATGGTCTTTTCAGATTTAGTATTTTCCTTTTTGATGTTTGCAATTTCATCATCTTTTTCCTGTATTTGACTTTCCCAATTAGATTTATTCTGCTGATACATAAAGATGATCAACAGAGTAAATAAAACGAAACCTACAAAATTATAGATCTGATTTTTCTTCTGATTAGGGTTTCTAAGGGCTTCATCTACCTCTTTTTCGAATGGAAATACCTCCTGAAGTGCTTTTTCTCTATTTCTTGATGGAGCATTGTCTCTCAAAAACTCACAAGGAAGAATACCTACAAAAGACAAGTCTTCTTTAGTTTGTTGAATTAACCCTTCTGCAGATTCTTGAGGTAGGGAAGAAGAGAATATATCTTTTAATGATTTTGGAGCCGTCTCAAATAATAAAGAAGCATTACAGACCACTAACTGATCGTCTTCATTTAATAAAAAAGGAGTAGCGACTGCTGGGTTTTTAGTATGCGGAGGAGATAGAAAACGACCATCGCGATAGACAAATAAACGAATATTACCATTGCGAGTATGCCACAAACGTCTATCTTTAAGATAGACAAGAACATAGTCGTTACACCCAAAATTTTTTACAACTTTACTTGCTTCATGTAATGCAAGTTGAGGTTTTTTATTTTCTTTAAAAGATTTATTTAAGGTTGTTTTTGTTTGTTCATCTGCACTCTCTAAAAGTCCTCCACCTAAAAATAAACTATCAGAACTTAATTCGTTTAGCCAAAAATGTGTGGAATGAACATCAGATGATGAATATCCAAAAGTATATTTTTGTTTAGTCTTTACGGTCATGTTTATTCTCTACAACTTGAATTGATACATGTAGTTTGAATGATCAATCCATTTTTTTAAACCTATACTCTACTCTTCTATTTTCAAGATGTTTTAAGTTAGAACATTTTACATTATTCTTACACTCATTGATCAATAAGTTTTCACCAAAACCGTCTGTAACAACTCTTTTTCTTGAAATTCCTTGAGAAATAAAATATAAAAGTATGGATTTTGCCTGTTTTTTTGATAATGATAAATTAAAATCATCATCACCACGAGAGTCTGTATGACAACTTATTTCTACTGATAACTGAGGTCTTTTCTTTAAAGTAGAAATAACGGAGTTGAGTTCTTCTATAGCAGAAGAGGAGATAATATCTGTGTTTACTTCAAAAGGGTATATGTCGAATTTATGGACTTTTTCTTCTTTAAAGTTTAAATCTAATTCATATGTTTTTCGATCATTTATTTCAACCACTGTATCATATGAGTGTAAATAATTAGGATTGGTTACTGATAGACTATATGTGTCATAATTGTGAATCGGAATAATGAATTCACTGCCCTTGTGTTTAAGAATAAAAGAAACGTCCTCGCTTTTTGATTCTATTTGATAATTATTTTCTATATCACTGTAATTGGAGCTATTGATTTTAATCTTAGCAAACTCTTCATTTTTATCCATTGTATGGCGGATACTTATTTTCTGACCGCCTTTCATTTTAGAAGATAAAATCTGAATAGATCCTTGAACACTCTTCATTTTTTCCTTAGAAAAGTATATTTCAAAATTTTCGTTATTACTCAATTCAAGGGAAAACTTTCCTTCGTTGTCAGTAGTTGTCTGAATAGATGAAACAAGTACTTTTTTGGATGATGAGGAAAGATTAATTATCTTGAATGCAAGGACCTTAACATCTTTAATTGGTTTGTTTTTTAAATTGCAAACAGTACCAATTAATACAATATTTTCCTTCGCGGAAACAGTGAATGACGTAAGACTAATTACGAAAAAGAATAAAAAATATTGTAAGATGCTATTTTTAGTCATTTAATTTTTTTGAGATAAAGGGTTTGTTTCTGTTGTTGCTTGATTGATCTTAACTTGACCGATAATAATTTTTTTTCTTTCTAGGTAAGAAAAATCAATGTTTTACACAACATAATTCCGTTAACATTCGTTTTAAGTTTGTATATTTGAAACTTACTCTAATAAGTAATTATCTCTCTTTATTGATAGGTGCATTATGCGATATACTCAAATCTTAACAAAGTTATGCTTTCTCCTGCTGTTGGTGATACTAACCCAAAATGTTATCGCCAATTCAAAAAAGGAATATACTCTCAAAGGTATTTACTTGGATAGTGAAAAAGGAAATACTATTGAAGGTGTAAAAGTATGCATAAAAAATATCAAAAGTGGTGCCAAGACAACAATATATACCGATCAGAATGGTCAGTTTGTATTAACATTGGAAGGCGAAGCAAATTATAAAATTTACGGTACTAAGGATTTATATTTTGATCAAGAAGAACATACAATATCTACCGAAGGTGATTTAGAAAGTAATATTATAGAGGTATCCTTTAATATAAAAGAGGTGAAATGTGATATTCCTTATACATTATCAGATTTACATTTTGAAGTGAACAATTCAGCAATCTTAGAAGACGGGGAGCAGCATATTGATTTTTTATATGAGTTGTTATCAAAAAATCATAAAATAAATGTGATTATAAGAGTTCACTCAGACGCTAGAGGAGCCAATGATTACAATAAAGAAATTACTCAAAGCCGAGCAGACTATTTAAAAGAGATTTTGGTATCGAAGAATATATCATCAACTAGAATTACAGCAGAAGGAGTAGGGGAAGAAGAGATAGTAAACGATTGTATTGATGGTATACGATGCTCTGGAGAAAGACACTTAGAAAATAGAAGAGTTGAAATCGTACTTAAGCAATCCTAAAAAAAACATTATTATAAAAAAAGACCTTGAATTGAATCAAGGTCTTTTTTTATGGCTTGGAATAAATTCCAATTATGCATTAACTAATAATTTAGCTAAAGTCTCTCCGATATCAGCCGGTGATTTTGAAACAGCGATTCCACACTCTTCCATAATACGCATTTTAGCTTCTGCAGTATCATCTTCACCACCAACAATGGCACCTGCGTGACCCATTCTTCTACCTTTCGGTGCAGTTTGGCCAGCAATAAAACCAACAACTGGTTTAGGGTTACCTTGTTCTTGGATCCACTTTGAAGCTTCAGCTTCGTAGTTACCTCCAATTTCACCAATCATTACGATAGCTTCAGTATCTGGATCTGCCATTAATAATTTTACTGCTTCTTTAGTTGATGTACCAATAATTGGGTCACCACCAATACCAATTGCAGTAGATACTCCGTAACCTGCTTTTACAATTTGATCTGCAGCTTCGTACGTAAGAGTACCCGACTTAGAAACGATACCTACTTTACCTGGTTTGAAAATGAAACCTGGCATAATACCTACCTTTGCCTCTCCTGGAGTAATAACACCTGGACAGTTTGGTCCGATAAGAGTAACGTCTTTGCCTTTAATGTAATCTTTTGCCTTAACCATGTCAGCTACTGGAATACCTTCAGTAATTGCAATAATTACTTTGATACCTGCGTCTGCAGCTTCCATAATAGCATCTGCAGCAAATGCTGGAGGAACAAAAATAATAGATACGTTCGCTCCTGCTTGCTCTACGGCGTCAGCAACTGTGTTAAAAACTGGTCTGTCAAGATGAGATTGACCACCTTTACCTGGAGTTACACCTCCAACTACATTTGTGCCGTAAGCAATCATTTGCTCGGCGTGAAAACTGCCCTCAGATCCAGTGAATCCTTGAACAATTACTTTTGAGTCTTTATTGACCAATACACTCATGGTTGTGTTGGTTATTTGTTAGTAAATATTAATATTACTTATTTGGATGCAATTTATACAATTTGATGATTATAATAAATAAAGATCATCTTTTTTATTGGTAAATTGTCATTGTTTTAACGCTATATATGTGAAAAAACGATTTTTCAAACATTATATACCCGAATATGCGAATATGGGAAAGTTTATTTCAAAAATAATGGTGCTGCTCGTTAGAGGTTATCAAGTGCTTATTTCGCCTTATACACCATCTTCTTGTAGATACTCACCTACTTGTTCTGAGTACACTGTGCAAGCTTTAAAGAAATACGGTCCGATAAAAGGCGGAAAATTAGCTTTCAAAAGAATAAAAAGTTGTCATCCTTGGGGTGGTAGTGGATACGATCCAGTGCCTTAACATAATTTAATATATAATTAGATATTAACATTTCGTTTTTGTACATTTAGGCATTCGATTATGACATATAATTAATCCTCGTTAAAATATAATTATATATAGATGTTATCCATCAAAAAAATACTAGCTTCTGTACTGCTTGCCGGAGCTTCTACACTAACAGTATTCGGACAAGAAACTATCGTAGATGGTACTCAACTTAAAGTGGTTAATCAGGTAAAAACAACTCCTGTAAAGAGTCAGGGTAGAACAGGTACATGTTGGAGTTTTTCAACAACCTCTTTTATTGAATCTGAATTAATGCGTAAAGGAAAAGGAGAGTTTGACCTTTCTGAAATGTATTTTGTAAGAAATACATATCCTTTAAAAGCAAAAAAATATATAAGAAAACACGGTAAAGCCCAGTTTGGAGAAGGTGGACTTGCTCACGATGTAATGAACATTATTCGTGAGAAAGGTTTTGTTCCTAATGCTGTGTATGATGGGAAAAATGGTAGTAAAGGACCTTATGATCATCAAGAATTATTCGGTGTGATGGAGAGTGTTTTGAAAACGCTGTCAACATCAAGAACAATTTCAGATAACTGGGACGATGCTTTTAATGCAATTTTGGACGCATATATGGGCGGAACTCCAGTCGAATTTGAATTTGAGGGCAAATCTTACACACCTC
Organism: Flammeovirga yaeyamensis; assembly: GCF_018736045.1. Classification (NCBI taxonomy): domain Bacteria; kingdom Pseudomonadati; phylum Bacteroidota; class Cytophagia; order Cytophagales; family Flammeovirgaceae; genus Flammeovirga; species Flammeovirga yaeyamensis. Next base: position 1,083,404 of record NZ_CP076132.1, read on the forward strand.
AAAAATTTGCTTCTAACTTGGACTTTAATCCTGATGATTATGTCGAGTTAACTTCTTACGATGCATATAAAACATATGCTCCATGTGTACTAGAAATTCCAGATAATTGGTCTGATGGTATCTATTACAATCTTCCTTTATCTGATTTGCAAGAGGTAATGAATAATGCTTTAAATAAAGGCTATTCATTAACATGGGATGGAGATGTTTCTGAAAAATCATTTTCTCATAAAAATGGAAAAGCAACTATTGAAGAGAAAGATGGTAAGGAAATTGAAGTAACGTCTTCGTTACGACAAACAACTTTTGATAATTATTCAACCACAGACGATCACTTGATGCATATCGTTGGCATTGTGAAAGATAAAGACGGAGCACTTTATTATGTTACTAAAAATTCATGGGGTGCTGAATCAAATGATTTCGGAGGTTATTTATATATGTCAGAAGGATATGTAAAACTTAAGACCGTTTCAATTATGGTTCATAAGGATGCTATTCCATCTGATATCAAAAAGAAAATAGGTTTAATCTAATTTCATGTCAAAAATAGATTGGTGTGTATAGAATAAGAGAGGAAAACAACATGACATTGAATAAGAAAAGATGGGTAAATAAAAAGCCTCGCATTATAGAAATTGAGGAACACGGTTCTCATACAATGGGTTTTTTAACCCCTGTATCTGAAAATAAACAAATACCTTTTCCTATAAAAAGAGTATTTTGGACGAACGGCGGAACAAAAGATACTGTTAGAGGTAATCATGCTCATAAAGAAACAGAAGAAGTAATTGTAGCAGTTACGGGTACAGTGGAGGTAGAGGTTGTTCTTGATGACATGAAAAGAAAGGTATTTATCCTTGATAATCCTTGTCAGGGTCTGTATTTGCCCCCTAATACTTGGAGAACCTTATATTTTAATAAAAATGCTGTTACCGTTACAATAGCTTCTACAGAGTATGATCCTAACGACTATGAAACCGATATGGTAAATTGGTTGCAAAGGGACTACTCGGATGAGAAATTTTATAACGAGTAATAGATTTGGAATAAAATTTGAACTTGTTTGTTTTAACAAGTTAAAAATCACTTAGTTCTGTTTTAACACGTTGCTAGGTGATTTTTTTTAAAACTTTGAAATACAAACTTCTATTCTTAATTCAAAAAGGGTATTTATTTGAATATCAAGTGGGTAATTCATTGTTTTAAGTTTAAAAGAAACTCAGAACTACGTTGTAAAAATAAGATGAGGTCACTACTAAAATTATTGTTGCCGATTCTTGCTCTTCAAGTTTTTAGTCAGGTGTACGCACAAGCTGATCGTGCAGCTGCATATTTCGTTTTGGCAGAAAATAATAGAAAAGCAAACAAGTACTTAGAAGCAATTGATGAGTACGCATTAGCTATACGCTATGATTCTACCCAAGAGAAATATTACTTGATGAAGGCGAAGTGTCAGGTGACAATGAAGCAGTTCAATAATGCAATTGATACTTTTGAACAAGGATTAAAACAGTTTCCTGAAAACGGTTTTATGAATTATCAATTGGCACGTCTTTACATGCGTAAAGATTATTATGAACAGGCGGTTTATTACTTTGATCAATCGTTTAAGTATTTATCAAATAGTAATAAGAGTCAGAGAATAAATGCAAAGAATCAAATTATCATGATTCTTTTCAAAGAAAAACAATACAATAAGATTCGACCGCATATTAATGATGTTGTAGCGATATCAGATAGTAATTACATTGCTCTTTATTATTCTGGTAAACTGTATAACATGGAACAAGAATATGAACATGCGGTTAGAGATATTAAAAAAGCATTGTCTTATGTTCCTCAGGATAGTAAAAATTCAGCAAGATTTTATTACGAATTAGGCTATGCTTATTACAATCTAGAAGAATATACTCTATTAAATTCTATAATTGATAAGGCGAATTATGGGTCCTATAAAAAGTTAGTGGCTAAACTTACTCCTGAGTATAAATATTGGATTGCCGTATGTTATTATCAGATATATGATTTTGATAAATCAAGTGATCTTTTATTTGATGCTTTAAAACAAGATAACTCTAATGTGAAAGCACATGAGTTACAGATCAAGATAGCCAAGGTGACTTCAGATAAGTCGGAACAAATTGATAAGGCAGAAATAATGGTTCAGAAGATTGATGAAAAATATCAAAAATCAAAAATCTTTGAAGAAATCGCTTCTTGGCAACTTTCGTCTCTTATGCTTCATGATGCAATAGCTTCTTGTGACTCTGCTTTATATTATGATGAGTACAATTATCATGTAAAATATACCAAGGCGGTAGCACTGTTTAAGCTGCATAAATTAGATGAGTCAATAAAAGTATTGCAGGAACTGGTAAAATATAACGGTTTAGATGTGAAAACGAAATCGAAGTATTATTTTACGCTAGGTATCGCAGCATTAAAAGAGAAGGATTACGATGTGTCGACCAATGCATTTAAAAGTGCAAAGTTGGATAAGACATTCAAAATAGCAGCAGATGATGTTCTCAGTTATTTGGATACCAAAAAAGACACCATGTAAATATTAGAAATAAAAAAATCCCACAGTTTTCAGACTGTGGGATTTTTTTATTGATCATTTCTTATTTCCCAATTATCATTACTTTTTGATGGGGCTTCGCTAGTATTATCATCAGAAGGTTTTGCCTTCCAACCACTAATAGGTAAAATATAAGAGAAGGTTAGACCTCCAATTGTAGATACCGAACGATTGGTGGATGACCTACTATCTGCTTTTAATACATCAGTCATACTTGCAGAAAAGCGACCCTCAATCTGAAAATGTCCATACTTGGTGAGAATATTAACCCCTGCACCTCCGGCTATAGAAACTACAAATGGATTCGCTGCTCTATCGTAATAATCATACCGTTGGTTATCAAGAGTAGTTATTACCTCCTTGGATTCTCCAATCATATAATCGAATTGTGGCCCAACTAATATGACGAACTGAAAGTTCTTTTTACCTAAATAAATGTTGGTCAACATTGGAAGAGAGATATAGTTGAGTTTTCTTTCGTACACTGTCTCTGTAAAATCTTCTTGATTAAACTCTCCCCAACCTGCAGTAATGTGATTTAGTTCTACCTGAAGACCAAAGAATTTTTCAGCATTGTATTTAAATAGAAAACCATAAGTTGGAGCTAATACAGGACTCTGACTAATGGGTTCTGTGGTAAAACCCACTGCAGAAGAATAATATCCACCTTTTAGTCCAACAGCTATTCTAGGAGGATCCAATAAATTCTTTTGTGCTTCTACCAACTGATGTGATAATAGCAGTAAAAAGAAAGAACATATTATATTTCGATATATGTGATGCATATATATAAATTCAATTTTCAATTGGTAAAGATAATTATCAAATGATTATATTCGTCAAAATTCAACGAATTCAATTATAATTAATTATTGATTCTCTCAATGTCAGAAGCTTTTTATCAAGAAATACTTAAAAAACACCTGGGAAATGATATTCAGTTATTAGAAACTAATAATATCACTGGTGGTTGTATTAACGAATCCATCAAATTATCCACCAACAAAGGTAACTTTTTTATTAAGCATAATGCTAAGTTAAAGACACACTTTTTTGATGTAGAGCGTAAAGGGTTAAACCTTATTCGCGATAATTCGGACTTTACCGTTCCAAAAGTTATAGGTATTGGCGAGTTCGAACATGGTGTTTATTTAATTATGGAACACATTAACAGTAGTCGTTCATCGCATGATTATTGGGAAAAGATGGGGAATTATCTAGCAGAGATGCATAAGGTGACGCAACCTGAATTCGGTTTAAATTATCATAATTATATTGGTAGGTTACCTCAATTGAATAATAAAGAAGAAAAATGGATTGACTTTTTTGTGAATCAGAGAATCGTGCCACAATACGAAATGTCTGTTCAAAATGGTTTTCTAAAGCAACATCACTTAGATAAAATCTATTTGATAAAAGAAAAATTAGAAAACTACTTCCCTAAAGAATCTCCCGCCCTTCTTCATGGTGATTTGTGGAGTGGAAATACCATGGTTGGTGCTTTAGGCGAACCATGTTTAATTGATCCTGCTGTGTATTATGGGCATCGGGAAGCCGAATTAGCATTCACTACTCTTTTTGGAGGTTTTGACGATGCTTTCTTTAATGCCTATAATGAAACTTACCCTTGGGAAGAAGGTATAAAGGAAAGAATTCCTTTCTATAATTTGTATCCATTATTGGTACATTTGAACCTATTTGGTGAGAGCTATCTATCTGAAATTGAGGAGGTATTGAATAGATTAGAGGGAATCTGATATTCATCGATGTAAATCAATGCTTTATCGAAAAAATATATTACTTAACCGAAATAAATTAAATGTAAATAAATTCTAATGTACTTTTAAGTATGCTTAATTAAAAAGCATCTAGGGATGACCACCGATGTTATGCTTCTTATCGGAGAAAGGAAAAAAGGATATTTAAGGATTATTTGGTTTAATTGTTAAGGGGAGAGAAACTTACTTTTTTAAGGTAAGTTTCTTTTATTTTATACTGAAAATGATTCGTATTCAAATTCCAATGGATTAGGGAATAAGAATTCAAAGCCAATTTTAGATGTAATTTTATCGCTATTAATAATCTTGAATGCAGGCGGTGTTTCTGGATTAATGTATGTGGGTAAAATGTACTCTCCGAACTTAGCTGTTGATTCGTAAACAAGACGTTTTGGAGGGTGTTCGGGAGCAACTAAGTTAAATACTTTATTCCATGCATTGTGATCGTTTAAATCAAGAATATGTAAAATGGCACGAATAACATCGTCTCTAAAAACATAATTTACAGGGATATCTCCATAATTTAAATCCTTTTTACCGTCTACATATTTGGCAGGAATACGGTCATATCCCATTAATCCACCAAGTCTTAATATTGTAGCATCCAAATCCGTATTAATTCTTAATACTTCTTCTGCCAATAAAATTGATTTTGCTTTAGGTGAAGTAGATGTTGGTGAGTTTTCATTTATCTCTTTATTGGAATTCTCATAAATCCCTGTTGAACTAGTGTAAATCACCTTATTAACAGGTAGATTCTCAATAGCATCTTTAATTACCTTTATTTGTTCCGCATGATACGTTTGTAATTGATGTTGTCTGAACCTTGGAGGGATACAAATAACTACAGCATCAGTATCTAATAGATCATTTAATTGATCTATATCTGCTATAGTTGGAGAAAAGTTTAGGTTGTAAGCTTTAACTCCCATTTCACGTAGCTTTAAGATTTTAGATTCAGTAGTTGTACTGGCTTTTACTTGATAGCCCTTTTCCAACAGTTTTTCCACTAAAGGAAATCCAAGCCATCCAGCACCAATAACACTTACTTTTTTAATCTCAGAGAATTTCATAATAGTCTGTTTGGTCTATAATTATTATTCAAAACAAGTTATTAATTGATACCATCAAGTACAACCTCTTTCTTATAAATGTTGCATTATATCTATAAAACCGAGTGTTTTTAGGTGCCGTTTTACATGGTGGTACGTTTCTCTTTATCCCGAACATCAAAAAAAAATGGTGGTGCGATTCTTCAAATTCTCTCCCTTACTTTTAACTCACAACTATTTGCGAAGAGTGCTCTCTTCAATTTTTAAAATGAAATGAAAATGAAAAAAACACTAACTAAACTACTCCTCTATTCCGGAGTGGTTCTTTTTGGGCTTAGTGGTGCACAAAATGTCTATGCACAACAAGCCGACGGAACCGAAGTGTATCTTCAGGGCTTCCATTGGGAGTCTGCAGATCCAGCAAAAAAAGATTGGTGGTTAAACCTCCAAACTAAAGTTCCAGCTATTAAATCAGCAAGTATTGATGGGGTATGGTTACCTCCTTCTTCAGATGCAGGAGATAGAGCTGGGTATCTTCCAAGAAAATGGTACGATCTAGAATCTGATTATGGTACAGAGCAAGAACTAAGAGATTTAATCTCCTCTTTAAATCAAGATGGGGTGATTTCTATTGCTGATATTGTCATCAACCATAGAGTGGGTTGTACAAGTTGGGCAGATTTCTGTGAGCCAGCTTTAGGTTGTCAAGCCATCACTTCTGATGATGAAGTAAACCAACAATTCCCAGGAGATGGTTGTGGAGACTTCGACACAGGTACTCCTTACAGTGCAGCTCGTGATATCAACCACAGAGATTCTGAAACACGTCAAGCAATTAAAGACTGGATGAATTGGTTGAAAAATGACGTTGGATATTCTGGTTGGAGATATGATTTTGTTCATGGCTTTGGCGCAGAGTTTTTTGCTGAATATAACAATGCCACTTCTCCGTACATTTCTATTGGAGAAAACTGGACAAGTGATACTCAGGCGATTGTTAATTGGATGGACGGTACTCAACAAACATCCACGGCATTTGATTTTCCATTAAAGTTTGCACTACATGAGGCAGTAAACGGTAATTATGGTGCTCTAAACAATGGAGGTAAAATGCCAGGTGTTGCAGGTGTTTGGCCGCAAAACTCTGTGACTTTCTTAGAAAACCACGATACAGAGCCAGTGAGACAAGGTGATCACCCAGGAACATCATTTCCAAATGATCCATCAACTAACTCACAAGTTCTTCAAGGGTATGCTTATATTTTAACTCACGCAGGTAGCCCTATGGTATTCTATTCTCACCTTTTCGATTATGGTCTTTACGATGATATCTCGAAAATGGTAGCGATAAGAAAAGCCAATGGTATTCATAACAATAGTACTGTAAACATTCAGCAATCCGATGGAAATGGATATGCTGCAATTATTGATAATAGTGTAGCTGTACGATTAGGTAACACCTCATGGTCTCCTTCAGGTAGTGGATGGATCTTACAATCTGATGGTTTAAACTATTCGATTTGGAGCAAACAAGATATTGACCAAGAACCAATTGTGAGTATTAGTCCAGATGTGATGCAATCATTTGATCCTATTACTGTAACGATTTCATCTGATGATGACCGTGATGGTGCACTGCCTATTTACTATACTCTAGATGGTACAGAACCAACTACGTCATCTTCAGTTTACAGTGATAATAACCCAATTGTTCTAACTGCAACAACAACTGTAATTGCTAAATCATTTGATAGTTCAGGAAACTCAGGTAGAGATGAAAGAACCTATTATGTAGGTGAAGAACTTCCTGAAATGAAGGTATATGTACATAAACCTGCAGGATGGGGAACATTATATGCACATCATTGGAGTGCAATACCTTCTGGAGTTGTAGAAGACTCAGAATGGCCAGGTAAAGTGATGACCAAAGTGGAGGGTACAGAAGGCTGGTATATGATTAGCTTAGCGGGTACTGAAAGTTCAAATTTTGTGTTCCATGATTTCAATGGTAATCAAGATGAAGATATTCTTATATCAGGTTCTTCTTGGTACAGAGAAGGTGTAGTGACAAACGAGTGTACTATCGATTGTCCAGATGAAGACACCACAGTTGTTATGGTTTCGATTACACCTGCATCAACCACTTTTGAAAATGAAATGACTGTTTCTTTAAATGGAACAACAGGATCAAACATATATTATACTACAGATGGATCAACTCCTTCTAATGGTTCGAATGTATATTCTAATCCATTCCCAATTACAGAGACAACAACAATTTCTGCAATAGCTTATCTAAATGGATCATCTTCTGAGGTGAAATCAGAAACGTACACCCTATTCGTTGATGAAGATACAACGGTAATTATTCCTGATAAACCAGCTAAAAAATCAGATTTTACTTGGGATAATGCAACAGTCTACTTTACAATGACGGACCGTTTCTATGATGGCGATCCATCAAATAATAATGCATATGGTAGAGGAACAAATGGTAATGGTCAGCCATATACAGACGACTCATCAGCAGGTGAATTCCATGGTGGTGATTTAAAAGGTATGACAGCTAAGCTTCGTGAAGGTTACTTTGAGTCTATTGGCGTAAATGCCATCTGGATTACTTCTCCTGTTGAGCAAATGCACGGATGGGTAGGCGGATCTTCTGATGGTTCATTCAGACACTATGGTTACCATGGTTACTATGCAATGGACTGGACTGAAATTGACCAAAACATGGGTACTGAAAACGACTTCGTTGAATTTATTGATGAAGCCCATAGTAGAGGAATTCGTGTGGTTGTCGATGTGGTAATGAACCATACAGGTTATGTGACAATGCACGATATGGAGCAATACAACTACGGTAGTTTAGATCCAGCATGGAAAACATGGCAGCCAGCAGGAGGAGAATCATGGCATTCATACCACGAGAAGTTTATTGATTATAACAGTGGTGGAACTTGGTTGTCAAATTATTGGGGACCAGAGTGGATGCGTCACCCAGATATTGATGGCTACGATGGTTGTTCATCAGGCGGTGGAATTGATAACTGTGTTGGTTTCCTTCCTGATTTAAAAACGGAAGATGTTGCTCCTGTAGGTATCCCTGCCATCTTAGTTAATAAGTGGACGCAAGAAGGAACTTATGATCAGAAAAAAGCAGAATTAGATGCCTTCTTTAGTCAAACAGGTTTACCAAGAGTGGTATCAAACTACATGATTTTCTGGTTGACAGACTGGGTTAGAAAATATGGTATTGATGGTTTTAGAGTGGATACAGCCAAGCACGTTGAGTTGGACCGTTGGGCAAGATTAAAACAATATGCTATCCAAGCTTTAAAAGATTGGAAAGAAGAAAACCCGGACAAAGCGATGGACGACGAGGAATTTTGGATGACAGCTGAAGTTTGGGGTCATGGTAAAAACAAATCAGAATATCACTCAGTAGGTCAGTTTAATTCAGTAATTAATTTTGGATTAAAGAACGATGCCAGGGTTGCTAGCAGAGATGCTTCTTCTTTAGAATCTTTATTCTCCGAATATGCAACTATCAATGATGATCCAACTTGGAACTCTCTAAGTTACCTGTCATCTCATGATGTAGTGCCATTATTTGATAGAAATAGCCTACAAGCTGCAGGTCCTGGTTTCTTATTATTACCAGGTGGTATTCAGATTTTCTATGGTGACGAATCGGGCCGTCCAGAAGGTGGATGGAGTGATGCTGAACAAAACACACGTTCAGACATGAACTGGGGTAACTTTAATCAAGCACAACATGATGTTTGGAAAAAGTTAGGTACTTTCCGTAGAGATCACCCATCAGTAGGTGCAGGTTCTCACCAAAAAATTGGAGATGCTCCATATACTTTTGTTCGTGAATATAATAACGATGATAAAGAAATTTATGACAAAGTTATTGTAGCGATTGGAGCAAATGGACAAGTATCATTTGATGTAAATGGTCACTTTGCAGACGGGGATACGATTATTGATCGTTACACTGGGGCAATGGATATAATCGAAAACGGAAGTGTTTCATTCACAGCAGATAGTGAGGGAATCATCTTACTAGAAGATATTAATTACCAACCAATCATCTCTCCTAAGATTTCTATGACTGCAGGTGTGTATGATCCGAATAGTGTTGCAGTGACTATCACAGTAACAGATAAAGAAGATCCAAACCCTGTGGTGTATCTTACTAAAGATGCAAATGAAACGAAGGACAATTACTTGAACTGGACAAAATTATCGGCTCAAGATACTAGCTTTACAGTGACAACAACTACAACTGTAAAAGTGGTTGCTATAAATGCAAATGGAATCATGTCAACGGGGGAAGAGAAGTACCAAGTCGGCGCTATAGATCCCATTAATATCTGGGTTTACAGACCAAGTACTTGGGGTTCTCCCTATATTCATTTGTTTGATGCTACTCCTACTGGTATTACCGAAGATACTGTTTGGCCAGGGCAAGAAATGAATTTAGTGAGTGGAGAATGGTATCATGTTGCTGTTGAAGCATTATCTGTTGGTGTGGTTGCAAATAACAACGGTGGAGAACAGTTAGAAGATTACACTGTCACGAAAGATAGTTGGTACAAAGACGGACAATGGTATAGTCAATGTCCTGGCGAATGTCCAGGTGAACAAGGTCCAACAGTTAGCATTAACCCTAGCACAGGAAATTACCCTATAGGCGATTTAAATGTGACCATGACAGCTACATTTGATGGTGTGATTTATTATACAACAGACGGTACAGCTGCTGATACGACAAGTACTCCATACAGCGGAGGGTTTGTAGTGAGTGGTCAAGATGGGGACATAGTAACTGTTCGTGCAATTGCAAAAAATGAAGCTGGAGTATCTGATGAAGTAACAGCTACATATACTTTCAAAGATGAAGCAACATTTGTGTTTTATGCAAAAGGTTATTCTCATGCTTATTATTGGGAAGTACAAGAAAATGGAGTGATAACAATCGAAAACCCAGTTTCTTGGCCTGGAGTTGCCATGGAAGATGCTTCAGAAATTGGCTCAGGTTGGAAAAAAATTACTGTTACTGGAGGTACTTGTTCGAATGTCATCTTCTCTAATGGAGGTGGAGGTCAAACAGGAGATCTTACTACTTGTGGAAACGAGGGTATGGGTTACGAAAATGGGCAATGGATTGAAATTGGTCCAGATACGGTTAAGCCAACTTTAGGTTTGACTCCTGCTGCTGAATTCCAAGGATCAGGAACAGTAACAATTACTGCTACAGATAATAAGACTGCTTCTCCTAAAATTTATTACACAACTGATGGTTCTACACCAACAGAGTCATCATTAAGTGGATCGGGGGCAGTAAATATTGAACTGAATACACCGGGAACATATACAGTAAAAGCATTTGCAAAAGATGAAGCTGGTAATGTTAGCGATGTCGCAATGGAAACGTATACAGTTGTTGAAGTAACAGCAGGATTTAGAGTTTATTTCCAAGGAGTAAGTAATCCACTAATTCATTATTGGGGGGCATCTCCTGCAGGATCTTACCCAAGTACAAGTTGGCCTGGAGTAAGCCTAATGGAGGCAAACGGTGAAGATGCTGGATGGTATTATTATGAATTCCCATCAAGTGTGAATTCCATAAACCTATTATTTCATAACAATGCAGGGTATAAATCTCCTGACTTAACTAGAGATAAAGAAGGTTGGTATAAAAACGGAGTCTGGTACGATGCTAAACCTCCTCAACCAACAGGCTTAACCGTACATTTCAAGAGCCCTTGGGGAAATAGTACTAGAATTCACTATTGGAATGCTTCTAATGGAAGTGCTTCAGCTTGGCCAGGAGAGTTGATGGAGAATGAAGGAAATGCATGGTATTCTTATACTATAGAAGGAGCAAGCTCATCGAATCTACTTTTCCATAATGGAAGTGGAGAACAAACATCCGATATGTCTAGAGATAGAGAGGGGTGGTATAAAGATGGTGTTTGGTATGATTCCAATCCAGAATCAAGTGGAACTAGGTTAATCAATCTAGAAGAGAGAATCGATTTATCGGTATATCCAACTATGGTTCAGCATAAATTTACAGTTCAACTTACTGCTGATAATCAAATGAGAGCACAATTTAGTTTGTACGATCTAAATGGTAGACTTCAGTACTCTGAACAAAGAGAATTATTATACGGAAATCAGAAAATTGAAATGAATGCACAAAACCTATCCACAGGTATGTATATTCTAAAAGTACAAATTGATGATGAAGTAATGATTCGGAAAATTTATAAAAACTAATTGATTTACAAGAGTGTACAATGTTTTCGTTGTACACTCTTTTTCATACATCGAAATCATAATTTTATTCTTATTTCTTGAATATTAGATAAAATTGAGTTAAAATTAGATACTTTTTATATCTACACGATTTATACTATACAAGTATGAACGATTTATTACTGTCTACACTTAATTTTTAATTACTATCACTACTCACATGAGCATTTTTACCAGCTTTGGTACGACAAAAAGAACAATATTTCTGTCCACTTTATTATTGATTTTTGGGGTATCTGCTTATTCATCAGATCATATAACAATTACGATAAAACATCTACCAGATTACACACCAAAGGAAACCGAAATATTTTTAGTGACTTCTTATAATAATTGGAATCCTAGAGATGAAAATTTCCAACTAAAAAAGAATAGTCAAGGAGAGTTTTTTATTACTCTTCCTAAAAGAGATAAACCATTTCAATATAAGTTTACAAGAGGGACTTGGTTGCAAGTAGAAGGAAATGATATTGGGGAAATAAAACAGAACAGGTGGTATGACCCAAAAGGTCCTGAACAAATTGATGTAGTGATTATGTCATGGCAAGACATGGCAAAAAAATATTTAAATAGGGTGAAAATCATCGTGAATGAAACTCCAGATGAAACGCCTTATGATGCCACTCTTTTTATTGCAGGTGATTTTAATAATTGGAATCCTAGAGACCCTGAAAGTAAGATGTCTAAACACCCAGATGGTAAGTACTATTTATCTTTACCTCTTGGATTGAAGAAATTTCAATATAAAATAACAAGAGGTAGTTGGGAGTCTGTAGAAGGTAGAGATAACGGTAGAGCCATTCATAATAGAAAATACGATATTGATGTTGATGGATGGAAAACAGAAATTAAGGTCAATTCATGGGAAGATTTATCGGGAAATACGATGACCCCATATATGTTCTTACTTCTTTTAGGAGCATTTCAGGGTTTATTATTGATCCTTTCTATTTTTGGTATTCAAGAAAATAACAGAAAAGCCAATGTTGTATTAATTACTCTCATTTTATTAACCTCAATTGCAATTATATGTAGAGTAGGGACATTCTACAGAGATATTTTTAATGCAGCACCTAAGCTGTACTTGTTCCCAGAAATGTTACTTTTCTTATACGGTCCTTTATTCTATTTATACATCAAATCTTTGACGATCAAAGAGAGTATAGATGCAAAGGATTATTTTAAAAGATTGGCTCCTTTCATGATCCAACTTTTAATTTATACACCGATGATAGCGATGCCTAAAGATGCATTTATCGATTCGGTCATCAATTTTAAATATGCGTGGTTTTATCAAACAGTAGGTGGGATTGGATTACTATTCTCTGCTTATTATTGGTGGAGATGTAGAGCAATATTAAAAAGTCAAGAAGAAGAAAGTGCAGCATTATTATCAGAAGATAGAAATTTAAATTATCTCAATGTTGTATTAACCGTTTATATGGTCTGCTTAGTCATTTGGGCTGTTTTATACATTGGAGGAGGAGCAGGGTTTATTTTTGATTTTGAATCACTGCCATTAATAGAGTTTTTGGTAGATGTGATGTGGTTTATTATTGCATGTGTATCTTTTATGATGGGTTACTATGCCATGAACCAACCAGAAATATTGAGAGTATCAGAATTAAAATCGACTCACAAAATTCCAGAAGAGGAAATGATATCCGAAGCGAATATTGGGAATTCAGAGGAACCTTCTGAAGGGTTGTCGAAAGAACTGTTGCTCATTAAAGATAAGCTAGGGGAGATGATGAAATCACAATTCTTATTCACCAATCCTAGGTTGACGTTGCCTGAATTGGCTAAAGCTTTAGAGACCAATACACACGATTTATCTAAAGTGATCAACGAAGGATATAACAAGAACTTTTATGATTTTGTCAATGCATACAGAGTAGAGGCATTTATCAAAGAAGTATTATCCGATCAGAGACAAGAGTTAACTTATCTTGGACACGCTTATAATGTTGGATTTAATTCTAAAACAGCCTTCAATAGAGCATTTAAAAAAGAAACGGGTCAAACCCCAACACAGTATTTTAATCAGAAAAAACAGTTGATGTAGTTCATCAAATATTCAATAAAAAAACACTTACTTTGACATTGGTTTAAGGTAGGTGTTTTTTGTTACACAAGAAATTAAGCCAAAACAACAACTATTTTGGTTAATTGTTGTTTAAACAGATACAAATTCAAAATTAATCCAAATAAAGATAAGGATTAATTTAGCTTTTGTATTAATTTTGCTTTTCAACATAAATGGAATAGACAAACATCATGAGTTTCACTCCAGAAAATATATTAAAGGCGCTTTCTACAGTAGAAGAGCCCGATTTAAAAAAAGACTTGGTTACCTTAAACATGATTCGAGATGTTGAGGTAGATGGCAATAAAGTTTCTTTTACTGTTGTTTTAACAACACCTGCATGTCCTCTTAAAGAGTTGATTAGACAACGTTGTGAGGATGCAATTAAAAGAGATGTTTCTGAAGATCTTGAAATTACGGTTAATATGACTGCTGAGGTGACTTCAATTCAGCAAAAAGGTCCTGTTTTACCGGGAGTGAAAAACGTAATTGCTATTTCATCTGGTAAAGGTGGTGTTGGTAAATCTACTGTAACCGCAAATCTTGCATTAGCATTAGCAGAAACTGGAGCAAAAGTAGGTGTAATGGATGCCGATATTTACGGTCCATCTATTCCTACCATGTTTAACTGTGAAAACGCTCAGCCAGGTGTGGTGGTAAGAAATGGTAAGAATGTGATTATTCCTATTGAAAAATACGGAGTAAAATTACTTTCAATCGGATTCTTAACTCCTCCAGATAATGCAGTGGTTTGGAGAGGTCCAATGGCATCATCTGCCATCAGACAATTCTTTATGGATACGGATTGGGGAGATTTAGATTACTTACTAATTGATTTACCTCCAGGAACAGGAGATATCCATTTATCTTTAGTTCAAACAGCAAAGGTAACTGGAGCAGTAATCGTAACTACTCCACAAAAAGTAGCTTTAGCTGATGCGGTTAGAGGATACAAAATGTTTGCATCTAAGGATGTTAACGTTCCAATTTTGGGGGTTGTAGAAAATATGGCTTACTTTACACCTGCCGAACTACCTGATAATAAGTATTATCTGTTTGGTCAAGATGGTGGTAAAACTTTTGCTAGAAGATATGAAGTGCCTTTCTTAGGTGAAGTACCTTTAGTACAAAGTGTAAGAGAAGGTGGCGATGATGGTGTTCCTGTTGTTATGGAAGCGAACAATCCTGCGGGAGAAGCATTTATGACAATAGCAGAAGAGTTAGCAAGAAATATTGCGATCAGAAATGCTGAATTGCCAGAAACAGATAGAGTCGAAATAAAGACTTGGGAATAAATAAGAAATTAACCTTTAGGGGAATAAAAATATGAGTCAGACATTAATTGCAAGAGTAGAAGAGGCGTTGGATACAATCCGTCCTTATTTAGAAGCAGATGGAGGAAACGCCAAAATTGTTGACGTGACAGAGGATGGAATTGCCAAAGTTGAATTACTTGGAGCATGTGGATCTTGTCCAATGTCTGCAATGACACTTAAAGCTGGAATTGAACAAGCAATTATTAATGCTGTTCCAGAAGTGAAAAAAGTGGAAGCTATCAATATGGAAGAGTTCGAGGGAAATAATTAATTTCCTATTCGATATTTCTAATTGATAGGATAATATCATATCCTAAAAACACCTAACTCAAACTAATGGGCTAGGTGTTTTTTATTTTAAAGCCTAAATCAATAAAAAAATACATATGAACTTTGAATTACTAGTTGATTTACACATCAACGAATATAGACAAGGACCGGGGTCGGATGCTGAAACATTAAAAGCATTATCTTTTGTGGACTTCGCTCAAAAAGAAAACTTAAAAGTAGCAGATATTGGATGTGGTACAGGTGCATCAACGATCTGTTTAGCGAAGAAATTAAACGCAAAAATTACTGCTGTAGACCTTTTTTCTCAGTTTTTAGATATCCTGAAAAACAATGCTGAAAAAGCAGGTTTAGATAATATTGAAACACTTGAAGCCTCAATGACTGAACTTCCATTAGAAGAAGATTCATTTGATATCCTTTGGTCAGAAGGAGCTATTTACAATATGGGTTTTACAGAAGGTGTAAAACAATGGAAAAAGTACCTTAAAAAAGGTGGTTACTTATGTGTAAGCGAGATTACTTGGACCACTGCTGAACGTTCTAAAGAAATAAATGATTATTGGAATGAGGCCTACCCTGAAGTAGGTACGGCAGGGGAAAAAATCAAAGTATTGGAAGCTAATGGATATTCTCCTGTGGGATATTTTTACTTGAATCAAAATAGTTGGATTGAGGAGTATTATAAACCACTAATCAATAGTTTTCCAACCTTCCTAGAGAAGCATAATCACAGTGAAGATGCTAAGTTAATTGTGGCAGAAACTCAGGCTGAAATTGACTTGTACATGAAGCACAAGGAAGAGTATAGTTATGGGTTTTATGTGGCGAAGAGAGTTTTATAAGCTTGTCTTAACTAGCTACCTATTTGTCAGAAATCTCCAAAAAGCAAGATAAAAAAAACACCTAGCCCGACTTCAGTCGGACTAGGTGTACATTTGTTTCAACCCATGATTTCAATCATGGGATCACAACTATAAGGGCATATACAACCCCAAAGGGATAAATGCTTATTTTTGCATAATCGCCTCAATCTCCTCAATCTCGATAGGAATATTTTTCATCAAGTCGAAAGGCTCACCAGATTCTTGGATCACAAAATCGTTTTCGATTCTGATACCCATATTTTCTTCTCTGATATAAATACCGGGCTCTACAGTAAATACCATACCTGCTTCGAAAGTCTTATAACGATGTCCGTAATCGTGAACATCAACACCGATATGGTGAGAAGTACCGTGCATGAAATACTTTTTGTATGCAGGCCATTTTGGATCTTCGTTGTCTACATCTTCTTGAGTGATTAAACCTAAACCAATCAATTCTTCAGTCATAAGTTTACCCACTTCAACATGGTAATCCATTAAGTTATTGCCAGGAACGAGCATTTTTGCTGCTGCTTTGTGTACTCTAAGTACAGCTGAATATACTGCAGCCTGACGCTCCGTAAACTTACCGTTAACAGGAATAGTACGAGTTAAGTCAGATGCATAATTACCGTATTCACAGCCAAAGTCCATCAATAATAAATCGCCATCCTGACATACTTGGTCATTATCAATATAATGTAAGACACAAGCGTTAAATCCAGAAGCAATAATTGGAGTGTATGCATGTCTTCTAGAACCGTTACGAACGAACTCATGAGTGATTTCTGCTTCGATTTCGTATTCTTTAACACCCGGTTTTACAAAGTCTAACACTCTTCTAAAACCTTTTTCTGTAATATTACATGCCTTTTGCATCACATCAGTCTCGTACTTAGATTTTACGGTTCTGAGGTCGTGCATAATTGGAGATAGACGCTCTAATTTATGAAGAGGGAAGTTTCTTTTACATT
Source organism: Flammeovirga yaeyamensis (assembly GCF_018736045.1). Lineage (NCBI taxonomy): Bacteria > Pseudomonadati > Bacteroidota > Cytophagia > Cytophagales > Flammeovirgaceae > Flammeovirga > Flammeovirga yaeyamensis. The sequence continues at coordinate 1,100,681 of NZ_CP076132.1, forward strand.
CCTCAATAAAACGGTCATCTGGAGTCTGAACAGTGGTGTCTGCTCTTAGGTGTTCGTTGGTGTTTAAATAGATATATTCGCTATCGAAAACAAGGCTTTTGAATACATTATTGAATTCTGATAACCAATAAACAGTTTCTATTCCTGAAACCTCAGTTGCTTGTTCTTTGGTAAGTTTTGCACCTTCCCAAATAGCAATTTCATCGTTAGTTTCGATAAGGAATAATATCTCTTTATGTGCTGGATCTTTAGCATCTGGATTGATCACCAAGATACTTTTTTCTTGGTCTATACCACTCATCCAAAAAATGTCTGTATGTTGGATGAAAGGCATTGTTCCATCAGCACTTGTTGGCATGATATCGTTAGAATTGAAAACTGCTACTGAATTAGGTTGTAAACGTTCAACAAAACGTTTACGGTTTTCAATGAATAAGTTTTGATCGATTTTCTCGTATCTCATTAGAATTGATGTGTTTATATAAATTATTTAAGTATCTTACTCGATGAGTAGGAATTGATACCATTTTATCCAAGATAATAGGTATTCATTCTTACTTCCAATTCGAATTTACTTCTTCCGTTGATTTTTCAAAACTACATGACGATAAGACTAGCAAAACAATTGAAAAAAAATTACACTACGGCCAAAAATCACATACTTCTACTTTCACTATTGGCTTGTTTTGTAGTTAGTTATCCATCTTTTTCTTCTAATAAAGAAAGAGTGTGGGTGGTTTTTCACGATAAATGTGAAAATTCACCTTTAGATTTTTTTAACCAAAAAGTATGTAATGAGTATCTAAATCAATTAAAATTGATGGGGTTTGAACCTCAGACAGTGTCCAATTGGTTAAATGCCGCTACCATCGAATTATCTGATAAAAGAGATAGAGAATTACTCGAAAACTCATCATTTATTCAAGATATCAAAACAGTAAGGACAGACTGGGAACTAGGTACCTGTCAATGGCTTGCTGATGAAAATGATAAACAGCAATCTGCTTATGTGATTCATCAATTAAATACCAGGGAATTGGTAGATAATGGGGTACATGGGCATAATATACGAATTGGAGTAATTGATGCCGGATTTTGGAATGCACAAAAGAACGATTATCTCAAAGGGTTGTTTCAAAACAATCAGATCAAAGGGTATAAAGATTTTTTTATTGATGATAGATCCGAAACTTCATTTTTTAATGAGAAGCTAACAGGAAGTGATTCCCATGGTACTACCGTGTTAAGAATGATAGCTGGTAATCATGAAAATATGCGTTATGGTTTAGCTCATAAAAGTGAATTTTATCTAGCGAGGTCCGATCATGGCGATAAGGAAAATAAAACTGATGAGGAAAATTGGATTGCTGCCTTAGAGTGGATGGTGGATTCTTTAGATATAAAATTAATTAATAGTTCCCTGGGGTATTCTATTGGCTTTGATTCATCAAAAGATAATTACAAAAAAGATGAAATGGATGGGAAGACCAGTATGGTCACCTTGGCCGCTGAAGTAGCTTCACAAAAAGGAGCATTAATAATTGTATCAGCAGGAAATGAAGGCGATAATGAGCGATGGAGGATAGTAAGTGCACCTGCAGATGCGAAAAGTGTTCTAAGTGTTGGTGCAAATACAAAAAGTGGAAAGAAAGCAGGGTATAGCAGTATTGGACCAACCTACATTAATTATGTAAAACCAGAAGTAACGTGTTATTCTCTTTTTGGTACTTCTTTCTCCGCTCCGGTAATTACTGGTTTAGCCGCTTGTTTATGGGAGATGGATCCCTCTTTAACCGGTCAGGAATTAAAGGACATTATCATAAAGTCTTCTACTTTTTATCCTTATGGAAATAATTATACAGGTTATGGAGTGCCTGATGCTCAAAAAGCCATGAGTATATTAAAAGGAGGAGAAGTAAAGTCTTCGTCTATAATAATTGATGCTAAAGGGGAAAAGCGATTAAAAATTGATGCCCAAGATGGAGAACATAGTATGTCTGTCGCTTTTCATAAAAAAAATGATTTTGTCGTGATAAAACAGGAAGTTGTATATTTGGAAAAAGAAAAATTCAAGATAAAACGATTGAATAATGAAAGTTCAACAACCGTTTGGACTGGAAAACGTCATATCGAAATCATTTGGTAGTTCTATATTATTAATTCATGAAATCATTAAAATACATCACCTTTTATTTTCTAGCCTCAATCATTTTTTCATGTGATGTGATAACTTCAGAGGAAGAAAATCATCAATTATACAATTACGATATCAATGCTTTGATTCAGAAAACAGTGAAGGATATGGATCAAACAGAAGTTATTGTCAAGAAGAAAGTGAATTATGATGGAAAGACTTCTGAAATTTCTGTTAGTGATATTAATTGGGATTCAGAATTAGAAGTTTTCAATGATGCAGATATTAATCGCCCGATTTTTAAGGATAGTTATAAAAAAGTAGAGACAAAAGAAGGACAGGATATCAAAATAAAATATACCTCTCAATCTGATAAAAATGAGGTAAAGTGGCTAGAAATTACTCAAAACGATCAAGGGATAACAACGTCTATACAGTTTTTGATTAAGAGTAAAAATGCACTTTTTCAGAAAGAGAAAGTAGGTAAACTGACTTACAGTAACGATGGATTTTTAAATCAATATTCTATACAAGGTAATCAAGATGTGGTTATTTTGGGACAAAAAAATTATAATATAGAAGCATTCGTTTCTAGAAATTAATGCTTAACTTAATGACATTGATGCTGAGAATCAAAAAACTAATGTAGATATATGTAATGTATGTCTAAGATTAAAACTTACTCTAAAGAACATTCTTTGTGACTTAGTTAGGTGAACGGACAGACAATATTTTTTATATATATGATCAAGCTGGTCATTGTATTTTTAACTATTTTTTTATTATGCAAAACATATTAAAGTTCTCCCTTTTTTTACTATTACCATTATTAATGACGGGATGTCTTGATCTTGAAGATGAATCCCTTAACCCTGAGTATAAGTTGACTCTTGAAACTTGCTGGGACGATGGTACTACAATTTACTTCTACCTTGACGGGGAAGAGGTTGCAACAATGGGTTCTTACTCTATAACAACTATTAGAGTAGAAGAAGGAACCTACAAATACTACTGGAAAGATTCTTACGATACACGTTCTCCTTCAGAAACTATTACTATAGACTCCGATACTGAATTATCATGGGGTTGTGATAGTAACGCTAGGAAATAATAATATTAAGATTTAAAAGGATGCAGTTCAAAAATTATTGAGCTGCATTTTTATTTAAAATACGCTTATAAGTTGTATGACTATTTTATTCGTAATTTCTTTAACAACTTTAAAAACTGGTAATCAATTCTATAATACGTATAAATAACACTTTACAATTTTATTAAATAAATGTCTGTCTGATTAAAAAAGAACCATAGAAAAGCGTACTTTTTTTGTTAATAATCAGAAATTTAGCCAATAATTTCGCTGAATAACAAATGATTGTGAAGTAATGAGGTAAAACAAATAATAAAAGAGTTACCTTTGCATTTCCGTAAAAAAAGTAAGTTGGCGCTTTTATCCTCATCTCATTATAAAGAGCAGCTGTCCGCTGTTCTATCACTTTGTAAGAGGGGTAAGCGCTCTAAAAAACAAAACATGGCAAAATTTAGCGAATTAGGGCTTAAGCAAGAGCTGTTAGATGCAGTTTCTGAACTTGGTTTCGAAGAACCAACACCAATCCAAGGAGAAGTTATTCCAACTCTATTAACAGAAGACACTGATTTAGTGGGATTGGCACAAACAGGAACAGGTAAAACAGCAGCTTTCGGTTTACCACTTTTACATCGAGTAGATGTTTCAGATAAAAGAACTCAAGCACTTGTATTGTGTCCTGTAAGAGAGCTAGGATTACAAATTGCAAGAGACTTAGAAAACTTTTCCAAAAAAATCCCAGGTCTTAAAGTAGTAGCAGTATATGGTGGTGCTCCTATCGACCAACAAATCCGTCAAATCAAAAGAGGTGCTCACGTAATTGTAGCCACTCCAGGTAGAATGGACGACGTCTTAAAAAGAGGTAAAGCAGATATCACGCAAGTGGAAACTGTTGTTCTTGATGAGGCAGATGAAATGTTGAAAATGGGATTCAAAGATGAATTGGATTCAATTTTGGAAAATACACCAGAAGAGAAAAACGTTTGGTTATTCTCAGCAACAATGCCAAGAGAAGTGGCAAGAATTGCTTCTAACTACATGACAGAACCTTTAGAGGTGACTGTAGGTACTAAGAACACTGGTAACAAAAATGTAAAGCATTACTGCTACATGGTTCGTGCAAACGATAGATACGAAGCATTAAAACGTGTAGTAGATTACAATCCTAATATTTATGGTATCGTTTTCTGTAGAACAAGACAGGAAACTAAAGATGTAGCCGAGAAATTGATGATCGACGGTTACAACGCAGATGCCTTACATGGTGACTTATCTCAAGCTCAGCGTGATTACGTGATGGGTAAATTCCGTCAACGTTCACTTCAAATTCTAGTAGCGACAGACGTTGCCGCTCGTGGTTTGGACGTAAACGATTTATCTCACGTAATTAACTACAATCTTCCAGACGATATCGAAACATACAATCACCGTTCAGGCCGTACAGGTAGAGCAGGTAAAGAAGGTGTTTCTATTGCTATCATCCACATGAGAGAAAAGCATAGACTTAGAGCCATCGAAAGAGTGCTTAAGCAAAGCTTTATCATGGATCCAGTGCCAACAGGCCCTCAAATTTGTGAGCGTCAGTTGTTCCACTTGGTAGATAGAATCCACGATGTGGAGATGGAAGAGGATGAAATCGAACAATACCTTCCTAAAGTTTACGAGAAATTAGAAGACTTAAGCAGAGAAGAAATCATCAATAGATTTGTTGCTCTTGAGTTTAACCGTTTCTTAGATTATTACAGAGGTGCAAGAGATCTTAATGTACCAGATCGTAGAGATAACAGTAATAAGAGAGAAAGAGGAGAGAACAATAATAGAAGAAATGCTGAAAATGGTTTCACTCGTTTCTTCATTAACCTTGGTAAGCGTGATGAGGTAAGACCAAAAGATTTGATCGACCTAATCAACAAAGGTGTTAGAGGCGAACGTATCGAAATTGGACGTATTGACTTGAAACAAAACTTCTCATTCTTCGAATTAAAAGAAGGACGTGAGGATGAAGTAACTAAAGGAATGGGTAAATTAGATTTCAACGGAAGAAAAATTGATGTTGAAGTATCTAATGCTCCTGACCGTGGTGGCCGCAGAGGCGGTGGCGGAGGAGACCGTCGTCGTAGACCTTTTGGTGGCGGAGGAGACCGTGGTGGTGACCGTAGAGGCGGTGGCTACAGAGGCGGTGGAAACCGTGGTGGTGGAGATCGCGATCGTCGTAGTGGCGGTGGTGGTGACCGTAGAAGAAGAAGACCAAGCAACTAAGCTTGATACAAAATATAGAAACGCTCTTTCGAAAGGAAGAGCGTTTTTGTTTTTATATAGATTTCGTAAATGTAACTGATGCATTAAAAAATCATCAATTAGGGGCTATAGCACACAATCTTTCTCTATATTTACATTTGCGTAGAAATTGAAGTTGACTGATTAAAGAGGATAGATGAACTGGGAAGTTTTATTTTGGAAATTTTTAAAGTTTGGAGTAGTAGGTTTTTCCGGCTTGTTTGTAGATTTTGGTGTGACCTATCTCGTCAAAGAGATCATGAAAGGCCACAAGTATCTGGCCAACAGTTTAGGATTTATCTGTGCAGCTACCTCAAATTATATTCTAAATAGAATCTGGACTTTCGAAAGTCATACGGACCAAATAGGAGTCGAATATCTAAAATTTTTCGGTGTATCTGTAGTCGGTTTACTGTTCTCCAATGCTATTATCTGGGTACTTCATGAAAAAGTAAAAATGAATTTCTATGTAGCAAAAGTGATTTCTATTGGAGTTGTGGTTGTATGGAATTTCTTTGCTAACTTAATATTTACCTTCAACTAAACTAGTTTGAAATGAAAAATGAAGAATTAAAAATGAAAAACGTGAAATGTTAGGTGGTACGCAGGAGTTTAAATTCTGCACAAAGTGATAAAAAAATGAAAGATCTTTTAGATTAGTACTAGTTTCCTGACTCGCACTCACGTTATGAGAAGCGTAAATTCAGGACTTGTTAACTACTGTACAACTTAAAACGAGGTCGGGAGAACTCTAACGTTTATAGGCACAAATGTCGCTGCGCTTAACATTTGCACCAGTGTCCCCCAGATATAAAACGAGCGTTAGAATAACATTTCACGTTTTTCACTTTTCATTTTTAACTTTTAACTTACCCATCTCTCACTTACAATATAAATAAACCGTTCTCCACAATAATTATTCACATCAAAATCCCCCATAGATCCATGTTGCAAGATAAAAGAGATTATATCAAAAGGTTGATCAAAGATTTAGAGAAAATGATGCTTCGATTTACAGGAATGGACTGGGTGAAGTACAGAGAAGATATCTTAGAGTCTTTAGAGAAATATTTGACTGAAATAGTGAAGATTGATCCAGAAGATGATGCAAAAGAAATTGAGTTGAAAGTATTAGATTTATCCACCAAATTAAGATATAACGAGATAGAATTATTAGCAGATACTTTGATGATGAAGGGGAAAATCGAATCCGACCAAAAGTTTTTGATAGCGTCATTAGAAATTTTGAAGAAATTGGAAAAAGTAGATATAATGACTTTTTCTATGGCAAGACAACAAAAAATTGAGGAATTAGAGATTTTACTGTCCGAATAAGATTGTAAAATTTCTAAATAAACTCTTATTATTCTATCAAATATCCCCCTAAACCCACACCAATTCTCATAATAATTAAATTCTTTCGTACTTTGCGATTGCAAAATCAGATAAGAAGTATTAAAGAGGAACTTTCTTCCATGAGACAATTTTTTTTAACCGTTATTGGATGCATTTTTAGTTTCGTTGTTTATGGACAAGCCGATCGTTGGCAGCAACAGGCAAACTACAAAATGAATGTAGATCTTGATGTGGATACACATAAGTATTCGGGTATTCAAGAACTAGAGTATTTTAATAATTCACCAGATACGCTTACGCATGTATATTATCATTTATACATGAATGCCTTCCAGCCAGGTAGTATGATGGATGTGAGATCGCGTACTATCGATGATCCAGATCCAAGGGTAAGAGATCGTATCTCTAAACTAACTCCTGATGAGATCGGTTACCTAAAAGTGAATTCACTAAAACAAAACGGAAAGCCTCTTAAATATAAAACAGTTGGTACTATACTGGAAGTAGAACTATCAAAGCCAATTTTACCAAAATCTAAGGTGAAATTCAATATGCAGTTTGATGGTCAGGTACCTATTCAAATTCGTCGTAATGGACGTGATAACAAAGAAGGAGTGGCCTACTCAATGGCACAGTGGTATCCTAAATTAGCAGAATACGATTATGAAGGATGGCATCCAGATCCATATGTAGGACGTGAATTCTATGGTGTTTGGGGTAATTTTGATGTGAAGTTAACTTTAGATGCTAAATACGTTGTAGCTTCTACAGGCTATATCCAAAACGCTGAAGAAGTAGGTCATGGATACGGCGGATTCAAAAAAGGAAAACCTAAGAATGGAAAATTGACTTGGCATTTCAAAGCCCCAAAAGTACACGATTTTACATTCGCAGCAGATCCAGATTACAATCACAAAATTGTTCCTATGGAGAATGGACCTGAGTTACATTTCTTCTGGAAAAAGAATCAAGGTATTGATGAGAACTGGGAGAAATTACCAGATTACTTAATTAAAGCCATTGAATATACTAACGAAAGAGTGGGGAAATATCCATACAAAGTTTACAATGTAGTCCAAGGTGGCGACGGTGGAATGGAGTATGGAATGCTTACTTTAATCACGGGTAAAAGAAATCTAAATAGCTTAGTGGGTGTAACTATTCATGAAATGTTACACAGTTGGTTCCAATTTGTATTAGCATCCAACGAAAGCCTATATGCTTGGATGGATGAAGGTTTTAATAGTTACATCGGTAATGAGATAGAAAGATATGTGAACGGTAAAGAAAACGCTCACGCTAGCTCTTATAATTCTTATTTCTATGTGGTGAAACGTGGTATCGAAGAGCCTTTGATGACTCATGCAGATCACTTTGAACTAAACTCGGCTTATTCTATTGCAGCGTATTCTAAAGGTGCCGTGTACTTACATCAGTTAAGTTACATTATGGGACAAAAAACATTTGATAAGGCATTCAAAAGATATTATGAAGAATGGAAGTTCAAACATCCTAATGTACACGACTTCATTCGAGTAATGGAAAAAGAATCGGGAATGCAACTTCAGTGGTACAAAGAGTATTTTACTTATACGACCAAAACAATTGATTATGGCGTGAAAAACACTTTCGTTGAAGGAGATACAACTTATGTTACTCTGGAAAGAATCGGAAAAATGCCAATGCCAATGGAAGTTCAAGTTACTTTTGATAATGGCGATCAGACGACATATTATATGCCGCTTCGTATCATGAGAGGTGCCAAAGAAAAAGAAATTGAAGGGAATTGGGTACAATTGGAAGATTGGCCTTGGACTCACCCAGTGTATACCATTGCAGTTCCAACAAAAGGTATTAAATTGAAGAAAGTTGAAATTGATCCTTCAATGAAAGTGGCAGATGTTGATCGAAGTAATAATACTTTCGAGGTCAATTATGTCATAGAAAAAGGAGCAGGTTTATAATTTGATAAAAATGGCGATAACATCATCAAATAGTCCTTGGGTAAAGTATTTTAAGAATTTCTACATTCTAACAGGTGTAGTCTTCTTGGTATGGATGATATTTTTTGATAACGATAATTTCTTCAAACGTCATGCTCAAAAAAATAAAGAGCAAGATTTGAAAAATCAGGAACTCTACTACAAAGATGAAATCGTAGAATTAGAGTCTAAAATGAGGGAATTGAAATCTAATAATGAAGCATTAGAGAAGTTTGCAAGAGAGAAATATCTATTACACAAAAAAGGTGAAGATGTTTACGTGATTAAAGAAACCGAAGATTAAACAAACGAAGGAAAAAATTCGTTTAATAATATGTTGGTGGTTCATTCATGACCGCGAATCACCAATTTAAGCCAGTATTGTTTTACAATGCTGGCTTTCTTTTTAAATTAAGAGATCTAAAGCACTTCAAACGGTATACATCTAAAATGTCTAAAGTAAATAAAGCTATATTGATAGGTCAGTTAGTGATTAATCTTCCGGTATTAATTCTAATCTTGGTGATGCCTACTCTTATAGTACATTTATCAAATAGCGTCATTTACTTTTTCTTGAGTCTTGTTTTCGGGATTATTAGTGCTTGGTTGTATTGGGCAATGTCTACTCCTAGATGGAAACTTTGGGCCTTTAAATATGTTGGGGTAGAAAATAGTTTTTATCTAAATGAACAGGCAAAATTAAGATATTTGACTTGGTCCAATAGAGGTTTCCTAGAGTTTAGAAACAAGCGATTAACAGAAGAATTAAAAAAGTTTGAGAAGGAAAGTGCCGAATACGAACAAATCGAAAAAATAAAAATAGACTTATCAACAGGAGATTCATTAAGCTACAAATTCAATAAGAAAAGTATTTATGTAGAATTTATAGTAAGGTGCTTTCTTTTATTTGTTGGTAGCTATATGTTATCGCTCGATACTTGGGTTTTAGGATGTATACTGTTATTGATTGCCTTGTTTTATGGAAATCACTTTAAGGTGCTTCGACCAGTAGTTAAAAACGAAATAGGTCTAACCATCAATGAAAGATGGATTTATATTAGTTATCCAAGTAAGAGAATTATCGATTGGAATGATGCAAAAGCGTATTCAATAAATACAGAAACCATGGAATTAACGATAGAGTATTTCCATGATGGAATGCTAGAGTCAATTGATATTAAACTTGCTGTTTTTGATATCAGAGATATCAATATGTTTGCAAAACAATTGAATATTATGCTCGAAAGGCGTCAGTATAAAGACGGTAATCAATATCCATTTTCTGATAATTAATTAAAAGGTGCATCAAATAAGCTTACTCCTAATAATTGTTCTGCTATAGGGGTTAACTCTTCTTTTGAGCCTTCGAAATGATATACAGACTGTTTATGCTGAAGTTCTTCTCCAGGTTGTAACTCTTTGGCTGCAGAGAATGATTCAAATTCGTAGAAAGGCCAGTCGCGATCCAATGGTAAATTGATTTCTCCGTTGAAAATATTCATCACATCACCATCGTAGTTGTTTTCTTTTCCCCATTCAGAATTTACATAAAGTAGGTTAGGGTCTGAGTCAAAAGAATAAACGACAATGTTCAATAAATTCATTTCGGGCGAATAGCTTCCCATAATTGGTCGGATATGCTTTTGAGGTAATCCCATTTTATTTAGATAACCCGCATCCACCTTATAAAAAGCCACACCTTTTTTTATCATTACACGACCGGTCTGATCGGTGAAATAATTTGTAACAGTATCTAGTTCAGAGGAATTTGTCGGAACAATTGCCCATTGCTTTTCGGACGGATGAAAACAGCCCAATATCCATATTGGAAGTAAACCAGTATCCTTACTCCAAGTGGTATTTCCTGTATTTTTGATGATGGTATTCGTTTCAAACCCAATTGATTTTTTATCACCATTTTGAAGTTGAATCCCTAAGTTTTTCTCTATGGTTTTAACATCAAATAGTTCGATACTTCTTGAAGCATGAATAGTAAAACTCGTTCCGTAAGCATTTTCTATCACCATATCATTTGATGCTATCACTTGCTTATTTGACGTTTCATCAGTATTAAATTTTAGAGTATCTAGATCAGCACTTACTTTCATATTTTCTCCCACCTGTTCTACATTGGGAGGAAAGAAAATTGAAAAATCGCCCACCTCAGGACCAAACCACATTCTCGATTCCCCACCGGCTTTTGATAGTTGCTGATCTGCTTTTCCTACTTTAAACAGCTTCTGATTATAATACCCTAAACTTCTTCCGTTTTCGCCATCTAAAGAAGTAGTAAACACTCTTCCTTGCCAAGAAGGTGATACCGCCATTAAAGCCTCTCCTTTCTTGAGGACGGTAAGGTCATCCACATATTGACGAAGAAAATCTACATCATCCTGAAAAGAAGTAAATTCTTTTTGAGGTGACTGACAACTAAAAAGTAAAGTGAATAATAGAGAAGGTAGAATTAGTTTGTTCATTTCGTTTGCTTTAATGTTTCTGTAAATCTAATAAAATACTAGGAAACATATAGTCGTTTACTGGTGATAAAATACAGACTATTCATGTGTGTTTATAAATTATAAGTATAGTAATCTGAAATTTAGTATGTGTTCTTGTCTCATTTGTACTGTATTTTATCAAGCAGTTGTTTTGGAATAAAAGCTTCATTTAAATTAGAAAAAGAAGATAAAACAACTCTAATTGATGATGGAAAAGCAATCCTATTGAGATGAATAATATCAATAGAAAATTGACAATAGAATTCTGGAGGAATAGAGTGATTTTTATTTTTTGATTTGAAATATCAGTTTAAATAAGAAGCAAACCTTTCAATTTATTTAAACACAAGAGCATTGCAGTTCTAGATTTTATATAGACAATAGATGGTATGATGTTGATTTACTAGGTATTAAGTGAAAGTATTCTTTTGTTGAAGTTGAGTTTTTCAACATTTTGATGAAAACCGAAATGTTTAACTGTCTATGTTTACTATGAAGCAGACCATAGTGATGAATACAATCAGAAGTATAGACATATTATAGACAATCCTTTTTAGGGGTGTCAATTGTTTGAAGTTCCTACACTTAACGTGGATATTCGAATTGAATAAAACATACTTTGAAATGAATATTACGACGAACTTAAACCATTTTATTACACTTCAGATCATCAATAGAGTAGGTTACATTTTAATCGATAGACCGAAAGCAAATTGTTATGATATCCACTTTATGAAGCAGCTCATTTCTTGTTTAAAAGAAGCAGAGCAAAATTCAGAAGTAAAAGTGATTGTGATAAAAAGTGCTTTGGACAAATTTTTCTGTGCTGGGGCTGATGTCAAAGTTTTTCAGGCGAACACAACAGAAGAAAATAAGTTGATGGTGGATCATGCAAAACTATCGGCCCAACTTATTTCTGAGAGCAAAAAGGTAACAATTGCAGCTATTAATGGACATGCTTTAGGAGGTGGATTGGAATTAGCGATGGCCTGCGATTTACGCCTGGCAAAAGAAGGGAATTATTTGTTAGGTCTACCCGAAATAAAACTTGGATTAATGCCCGGCAATGGAGGATCACAGAGACTAATTCGATTAATCGGTAAAAGTAAAGCCTTGGAAATGTTGGTTACCGGAGATCCTGTTCAGCCTGAAGAAGCATTAAGGGTAGGTTTAGTCAATCATTTGTTTACGCAAGAAACCTTCGAAAATGAGGTGATTGCATTTGCTGAAAAATTATCAAAAGGTCCTTCTATGGCGATTACGGCCTCAAAAGAAAGCGTTTATAAAGGGTTAGAACTTTCAATGGAAGAAGGGTTGAAATTAGAAAGCCAACTGGTCGATCAACTTTATGAAACAGAAGATGCGAAAGAAGGAAATTTAGCTTTCGTTGAAAAGAGAGAACCAAATTTTAGATAAAGCAACAATATGAACACGACAACAACACAAGACATAAAAGTATACCCATGTTACATCAATGGTGAATGGGTAGAAACTAAAAAAGGAGAGTATATAGATGTAGAAAATCCAGCCAATAATCAGGTATTTGCAAGAGTGTATTGCAGTACGGAAACGGAAGTGCAATTGGCATTGGAAAGTGCTGATAAAGCACAATTTGCTTGGCAAATGCTTCCGGCAAACGATAGAGCAAATTACTTATATGCAATTTCTGAAAAGTTAAACGAGGAAAGAGATCATTTTGCTCGTTTATTGGTGATGGAACAAGGGAAAACATTGGCAGAAGCGTATGGAGAAGTAGATGATACCATCCGATATATCAATTACTCGGCAGAAGCAGGAAGAAGAATAGAAGGAAGTATTTTTCCCTCTGATATGTCCAACGAACAACTCAGTATTCATAAAGTACCTTATGGAGTGACTGTCGGTTTAATGGCATTTAATTATCCGTTAGCACTCATAGGTAGAAAGATTGGTCCAGCTTTAATTACTGGAAATACCATGGTGATAAAGCCTTCTGAGTTAACACCAATTACAGCCTCTGAATTTTGTCGTTTGGTACATGAAGCAGGTTTACCTAAAGGGGTAATTAGTATGGTGATGGGTTGGGGGCATACCGTAGGCACTCAACTTATCGAAAGCCCAATTACCAAACTCGTTTCTATGACAGGAAGCACAAGAGCAGGGCAAGCGATTTATAAAACAGCTTCTCAAAATGTAGCAGGTCTTGTATTAGAATTAGGAGGAAAGGCACCTTTTATTGTAATGGAAGATGCTGAAATTGATAAAGCCGTAGAGGCTGCTGTGGTCTCAAGATATGCCAATTGTGGACAAGTGTGTATTTGTAACGAAATGCTTTTCGTTCATGAAAAAATAGCCGATGAATTTACAGAGAAAGTCATTGAACGAACCAAACAAATTACGGTGGGAGATCCAATGACTCAGGTAAATATGGGACCAAATGTGAGCACGAAAGGTTTATCAAGAGTACACGATTTAGTGATGGAAAATATCTCTCAAGGAGCCGAATTGGTATTAGGAGGGAAACGACCAGAAGGGAGGTATTTTGAAGAAGGAAACTGGTACGATCCGACTATTCTGACCAATGTAAAAAGTGATGATGCGACCCTAAGGAATGAATTGTTTGGACCTGTTCTTCCTATCATGAAAGTGTCGGGATATGAAGAAGCAAAATCTTTATTAAACGATAGAGAAGAAGGATTATCGGCTTACTTGTTTACCCAAAACCATAAAACGATAATGAAGTCGATCAATGAGTTTCAAGTAGGTACCATTTTCATCAACAAAGGTATTGTAGGCTACATACAAGGTTTCCACTCTGGACATAAAACAAGTGGCATTGGAGGAGAAGACGGTATCTATGGTATCGAACAATATCTCCAAAAGAGAGCCATCTACTTGAACTACGAATAATCTATGAGCATTACTTTGGCTTCTGTCTGTACGGACGTTGCACTGCAACGTCCCACAAACTATTAACAAAAAAGATTGACATCAATACAATCATTAAAAAACAGCAAACAATGATACAATTAAAAGGCATCACATGGAATCACTCTAGAGGATTTACCTCTATTGTAGCCTGTGCACAACGATTTTCGGAACTCTACCCAGAGGTAGATATTCAATGGGAAAAACGATCGTTACAAGCTTTCGCCGACGAACCTATTGATCAATTAGCCGAGCGATTTGACTTCTTAATTATCGATCATCCTTGGGCAGGTTTTGCTGCTCGAACAAAAGTGATTCAACCCTTAAATACATTACTTTCAGAAGCTTTTTTAAAGGATCAAGAAGTGAATAGTGTAGGTCGATCTCACGAAAGTTACAGCTACGATAATCAGCAATGGGCATTGGCAATAGATGCTGCCACTCCAGTAGCTGCAAGTCGTCCCGATTTATTTGAGAAAGAAGGATTGAAGTTTCCTCAAACATGGGATGATCTTGTGGAATTATCAAAAACTGGAAAAGTAGCAATACCAGGTATTCCACAAGATACCTTGATGAGTTTCTATATGATTTGCTCGACTTTGGGAGAAGATGTTTGTACATCAAAAGAGCAAGTGATATCAGAAAAGATAGGATTGCAAGCCCTTAAAATGTTAAGAGCATTGGGAGAGAATATCAAAGAGGAAAGTTACGATTGGAATCCTATTAAAGTGTACGAGGCGATGACACTAACAGACGATTATGTGTATTCTCCTTTTGCTTATGGATATACCAATTATTCAAGAAGAGGATATGCTAGAAAGCACCTCAAGTTTCATGATATGGTCGCTATCGATGGTCAGAAATTGATATCTACTTTGGGTGGAACAGGTTTGGCCATTTCTTCAAAATGCAAAGCATCTGAATGGGCAAGTAAGTTTGCTGAATTTGCCGCATGTCCAGAAAATCAAAAAGGTATTTTCTTTGATAATGGTGGGCAACCCGGACATCGCACTGCGTGGGAAGATGACTACACTAATCAACAAACAGATCAATTTTTTAAAGCAACATTACCAGCTTTAGATAGAGCATTTTTACGTCCTCGATATCATGGACATATGTACTTCCAAGATCGTGCAGGAGCACCTATTCGAGAATACATGATGCATGGTGGAGACGAAGTAAAATTGCTACAACACCTAAATGATATCTACGAAGAATCATTATGTGTCACAAACGATTAGAACACTCATAACTTTAATTACGACATGCTTCCATTAGAGGGAATTTTAGTATTGGAATTCTGTCAGTTTATGGCAGGTCCATCAGCAGGTTTAAAACTTGCAGATTTAGGAGCTCGAGTGATAAAAATCGAGCGACCTAAACATGGGGAAGGAGGCCGACAAATTGCAATTAAGAATCTTTTTGTGGATAACAGTAGCTTGGTTTTTCATACTGTTAACCGCAATAAAGAATCTTATGCAGCAAATTTAAAAGATGCTGACGACTTAGAAAAAGTAAAGAAATTAATCCAACAAGCCGATGTGATGACACACAATTTCCGTCCTGGTGTAATGGAGAAAATTGGCTTAGACTACAAAACTGTTAAGGAGCTGAATCCTAAAATGATTTATGCTTCTGTGACAGGCTACGGAACTATTGGTCCTTGGGTCAAAAAGCCGGGACAAGATTTATTGGCTCAAAGTATTTCTGGTTTGACTCACCTCACAGGTGATAAAGATGATGCCCCTACACCAATGGGTTTAGCGGTAGCCGATATCTTTTGTGGTACACATCTTACACAAGGAATTTTAGCTGCTTTGGTCAGTAGAGGGAAGTCTGGAAAAGGAGCTTTAGTAGAGGTGAGCTTATTGGAATCTATGTTAGATTTTCAGTTTGAAGTAATCACTACTTATTTAAACGGTGGAAAAGACAAGCCTGTAAGAGCAAATAAAGGCAATGCTCATGCCTATTTAAGTGCTCCTTATGGAGTGTATAAAACATACGATGGATATATTGCTTTAGCCATGGGCTCGTTACTTGATTTGGGTAAAGCGTTGGGTTGTAAACCGCTTTTACGTTTCGAAAATCAAGAAGATTGGTTTACCGAACGTAATTTGATCATGAACATCATCAGAGACTTTTTGCTAGGAGAAGCATCAGAATATTGGATTGAAAAATTAGAAAAAGAAGGGATCTGGTGTGCAGAAGTTTTCAATTATGAGCAACTGATCAATCACGAAGGATATCAACTATTAAACTTCGATCAGGTACTGACTTTAACGAATGGAGAGAAAGTACACACTACAAGATGTCCAATTCAAGTGGATGATCAGAAACTATTTTCGAGGAAAGGAGCCCCAAGAGTTGGAGAGCATACCGATCAAATTTCTAAAGAATTTAATTTATAGCAATGAAGCCATTACAAGATATATTAGTGATCGATCTTAGTCAGTATTTATCGGGGCCTTGTTGCACGCTTAAATTAGCTGATTTAGGAGCGAGAGTGATCAAAATAGAAAGGCCAAATACAGGGGATTCTTGTCGATCGATGTATGTATCGAATCTTAATATGAATGGAGAATCTTCTATTTTTAGGGCAATCAATAGAAATAAAGAGAGCTTTTGTGCAGATCTGAAAAACTATTCTGATAAGAAGAAAATCTTAAAGTTAATTACCAAGGCAGATGTATTGGTGCATAATTTCAGGCCAGGTGTAATTAAGCGTTTAGGCTTGGATTATGATGCAGTAAAAGTCCTCAACCCATCTATTATTTACGGAGAAATTTCTGGATATGGAAAGGAAGGTCCATGGAAAAAGAAGCCAGGGCAAGATCTGTTAGTACAAGCGTTATCGGGGGTAACAATGTTAAGTGGTAATGCGAATAAAGGTCCTGTTCCATTAGGGTTAGCCATGGCAGATATGTTATCCGGCGGACATTTAGCACAAGGGATTTTGGCAGGGTTGGTTCAAAAAGGAAAAAGTGGAAAGGGCTGTAAAGTTTCTGTGAATATGTTGGAATCGATGTTGGATCTTCAGTTCGAAACTGTCACCACCTATTATCACGATGGAGGTCAACCTACTCAAAGAACAGAAAGTAATAACGCCCATGCGTATTTAGGTGCACCCTACGGTATTTATCAAACAGCCGATGGATATTTGGCTTTGGCGATGGGGGCTATTCCTCAGCTAGGAGAATTGTTACAATGCTTTGATTTGTTGGTGTATCAGGAAGTGAGTTCGTGGTACGATCAAAGAGATAAGATCAAGCAAACATTGGCCGATCATCTCAAAACAGAAACGACAGAACATTGGCTTTCCATTTTAGAACCTGCAGATATTTGGTGTGCCGATGTGATGGATTGGGAAAGGCTATTTGAACATGATGGTTTTAAGGTATTACAGATGCTTCAAACCGTAAAAATGTCGGATGGTTACAAGTATCAGACCACAAGATGCCCTATCAAAATTGATGGTCGATTGTTGACCTCAGAAAAAGGGTCTCCTGCATTGGGAGAAGATACTGATAAAATTGAAGATGAGTTTTTATAAGCTGATTGATATATTCATCTAATTTTCATTTATATTTTAAAAATCTCTAGAGTATCATTATTAGATCCTAGAGATTTTTTTATTCAGTATATCAAAAAGATGTTCTAGAGCAGGAATGAACAAAATTCTAAATGTGTGTGAAAAGCTTTTATCTGATTTAAAGATCAAATGTTTATTTTTAGGAATCAATTAAAGAATTGAACAACATACAAAACTTAAAAATGAGCAAACTGAAGAAAGTAAAAGCAGACTTACAATCCTTAAAAACAGATGCACAAATAGTGAATTATTGGGAACATAATCATTCGAGAGTTTTAGAAAGAATAAATAATTCAGAGAGTGATTGGGAAGAGGTTACTGATGTGATGTATCAGTTTGCAAAATCATTAAATGATAGAGAGCAATACTCTGCAGTTTATTATTTGTATAAAGTTGGTTATTTAAAAGTAGAAAATCATTTGATTCAGAGTAATGAATTAAACGAATTAAAGTATGAATTTGGAAAGGGACTACATCATAATAGAAAATATAAATATTCGAATCGTTTGTTTAATGAGTTAGGAGAAGTTGGTTTTGATATAAGTAGACTAGAAGGTTGGTGGGATCAGTCTGCGTTTGGAAGTTCCAGAGAAAAGTATTGGTACAAAGCTGAACTTTTACCTGGACTAATGACTTTATTGATTACCTTGATTTATATTTTTTTGGTGAGTAAAACAGAAGAGTTTATTATTTCGACGATCTGTTTTGTACTTCTTATGGAACTATTCGAGACATATCGTTACAAATACAAAATTTCTATTTATCTGAAAGAATACGAACATCAAAATGAAGTAAAAGAAATTGATAGGAAGATAAAAAAGAAGTTACTTCTTGAATTGTTGTTGTCATTAATTTTTTACCCTATTTATTTAATCAATCAAGATTGGCTCATCCCAGTTGTTATTGCTTTAGGGGCATATTTTCAGATCTTCAATTATTGGCTGAATGATCATTATTTACCACAATTAATTGGAGATTTAAATCGGAGAAAGCATCTATCAAAAGAAAATCAATGATTTTTGAATCACAAAAACTAAATTACATCCAAATTAGTTATCAGAAAGTGTGCTATCAAATAGTCGGTAGGCACAGCTAAACATTGTTATTACTAAATAAACTTCATATGTCTAATTGGTACGAAGAAATCAGTAGCAAAACGGATTCTATCTTAGAAGAAATCAAGAATCATTCATTTATAAAAGAATTAATGACAGGGACACTTCCGAAAGAAGTATTCTATTTTTATATCAATCAGGACACCATTTATTTATCTGAGTACAAAAAGATTTTGGCTCAAGTAGGTATAAAGTGTGATGACGAAAACGAAACTCAGTTCTTTTTAGGATCTGCAACAGGAATTATAAATGTAGAAGATGCATTGCATCAGAACTTTTTAAAAGATCAAGAAACGACGAAAGAGGCTTCGGTAACTTGCGAGTTATACATTAGTTATTTGTCGCGTATAGTGCATACCAAATCGGTAGAAGAAGGGTTGGCAGCAGTGCTTCCTTGTTTTACTATTTACAAAGATGTGGGAGATTATATATTGGCCAATCAGAGTAATAAGGGAGATAATCCATATCAGGATTGGATCAATACCTATGGTGGAGAAGCGTTTGCGAATTCAGTAAAAAAAGCCATTGATATTACGAATAAGTATGCAAGTAATGCATCTCCAGAAAGATTAGAGAAAATGAATGAGGCTTTTGAAAAGGCATCGAAGTTAGAGTGGATGTTTTGGGATAGCGCCTATAATAAAGAAGCATGGAAAATATAAAAACACCTTATCAGACGGTATTAACCATAGCAGGAAGTGATTCTGGAGGATGTGCGGGTATTCAAGCGGATATTAAAAGTATATCCGCTTGTGGAGCCTATGCTGCAAGTGTGATTACGGCAACAACAGCTCAAAATACACAAGGCGTAACCGATATTCATGCAATTCCAGTGGATCATCTCGAAAAACAATTGGAAGCGGTATTTAGTGATATTGAGTTTGATGCCATAAAAATCGGTATGCTTCATTCTTGTGAAGTGATCAATGCGATTGCATCAAAATTATCTACATACAAGGCTAAAAATATAGTACTTGATCCGGTGATGGTCGCTACCTCAGGTGATAAATTGATTACCGATGAAGCCATAGATTGTTTGAAGCAATTTTTGCCAAAAGCCACAGTGATCACTCCAAATAGAAAAGAGGCAGAAATATTAGTAGGTCATGCCATTGATAAAGACAATTGTGAGGTAACAGCTAGAGAAATTGGCACTCAGTTTAAAACTTCGGTAGTATTAAAAGGTGGTCATTTAGATCCAACGACCAACGATATGTTAGACATATTGTATGAGTATAAAACTGACCAACTTTTCGTTATCAAAAATCCTCTAATAGATACGAACAATACTCACGGAACAGGTTGTAGTCTATCGTCGAGTATCGCTACTTTTTTAGGAAAGGGAGATCAACTAGAAGAAGCGGTAAGGAAAGCTTGTCAATATGTTAATCAGTCGATCGCTAAAGGAAAAGATAAAGCCTTAGGGAGAGGGAATGGACCGATTAATCATTTTGGATTGAAGTAAAAAACGAATAATTTGCCTTTGGGATGTGGTGTCTCAAGGGCAAATTTTTAAACTATGACTAAACTTTTTAAACAACTCACCTTTCTATTCTTCATCACAATCTCTTGTTCACAAATTGAAGAAACAAATGAAGATAGTAATTCAAGTAGCAAGAGTATTGAATCAAAAAATCAATTTCAAAAAATTGATGAGAGATTTGATTGTTACAATGGATCACAATTAGAATTGAATATTTGTTCCCTCAAAGAGTTCGAATATTATGATAGTCTAATGAATAAGGTATACAATGAGTTAATAGTGAAATTAGATCATCAATCAGACATAGTTTCTCATTATGAAAATAAAAAAGAGTACAATGAACTTAAAAGTTATAAGCTTGCGATAATTGAATCTCAGAAAAATTGGATGCTTCAGAGGGAGTTAAATGCTTTGATATTGTCTAAAAAATATTCAGGAGGTACTATTGAAGTGCTGGAAATGAATAAACAGAGAATTAGTGATACCCAGGAGAGGATTCAATTTTTAGAAACATTGTATGAGTATGAAATAGAGTGAAAATTAAACAGGATTTGTATACTTTTATAACTGTATAATTCTTTAAAGATTAAATTAAAGCAAACCAACTTCATGAAAAACATTTACATACTATTATTCTTATTCTTCATCATTTCGTGTGGAGAAAAAAATAAACAAGAAACCACAACTAAACAAAAAACTGTAGAAATTAAAGAGGTAAAAGAAAAACCAACTTCTAGTCAACCATCGGAGAAAAATGAAGTAAGCCATGATCTGTTGATTGATGAGTTGTCTCTTTCAAAACTTACAAAAATTGATAGTAATTTCACTTCAGTACCCTTTTATGTAACACTAAATTCAGGTAAGTTATTTATTGTTTCGAACTGTAAAAGAGATGTAGAATATAATTTTTTTGACGGTAATTATAAATACGGGATTGCCAACGATTCATTGGATATTATTCTACCAATTACTTTTGATAAAATCTATACTCCGAATGTAACCATGTTGAATTGTTTTGAAATCAAAAATGATGATCAAGTTGGTTTATTTGATTACACAATTAATAAAGTCGTGTCACCTCAGTTTGATTTTATACTACCATCAGGATCTACAGCATCAAAAGTAGCCTATGGGTATAATTCTAAGGGATGGTTTAAGATTGAGCAAGGTGAATTTGATAAAAGTCCAGAATTGTTGGTAGGGTTTGATCCAAGTGAAATCATTGCTCAACTTAAATTCGACGCAGAAGAAACCATCGATAATTCTTTAGTAAAAAATTATTACACTTTTGAAGAAAATGATGCGAATGAAGGAAATGCAGTCTTAGTACTTCCCTCTTTTGCCGAGTATTTAAAACTGACTGACTCAAATGAATATGATGATTTTATAGCCTCTAGTGAATTAATGGATTTTGGTACCGAACATGTAGGGTATAATTTCCATACCATGAAAAAAGTAGCTAAGAATGTATTTACTTTCTTTACCACAGTACAAGAGGCAGGATTAGATGCTAGAGGATATGCAAATAAAGCAGAGAACCTAGTTACTTACAATACTCAAAGTGGTGCTTTCAATAAAGTAAAATTAGATGAATTAACTGAATATGATTATTTCTGTACCCAATCTGATTACAGATTAATAAATGATTCTATTGCTCAAAGTCTCCAAAATCAGTATGAAGGGGAATTATACAATTGGGAAACTAAATACGAGTTTTATAAAATTGATAAGGAAGGAAATATCATTTCATTAAAATCAAATAGATATTTTGACTTCACTAAATTTATCTTCATTGATGAAAGTTATTTTGAAGGTTGTTATGGATCTTATGTAAAAGATTATGATTATAAAAATGATAAGGAAGGGAATGTTTGGGTTAGAGATCATTTAACTATAGAAGACCTTGATATCATGAGGAATGAAATATTTGCCGAATACGGTTATTCTTTCAAATCAGAAAAATGGAAAAATCACTTCTCGAAATATAAATGGTATCAACCACAATTTGATAATGTCGATGATCAGCTCACTGAAATGGATAAACATAACATTAAAATTATTTTAGAAGTGAAGGAGAAGATGAAGGGAAAAGAAGAAGAGTTTACCAATTTAAGGAGAGTGATGTATGTGGCAGCTGGCTAGAAAATCATACTTTTTATTCGCTCTAATAGTCACTATTGGGGTAATAGGGTTTTCGTTGAAATATTTCACACCCAACTTTCAAAAAGGTTTCTTGATAGGGAAAGAAGATATATTCTCCTATTATCAATTTGCTCTTTATACACATATCGTATTTGCTCCAATCACTATATTATGTGCTTTATATCAAATGGTTTTCACAAAAAGTAAATTTCATTTGATAACAGGAAAAGTATATGTTTTCACCGTTTTATTTTTAGCTGCACCAAGTGGTTTAATCATGTCGTTTTATGCCATCGGAGGATTAACAGGAATAATACTATTTAGCACACTATCAATTCTCTGGTTCTTTTATACCTTGAAATCTTATGTCAGCATTCGAAATAACGACATAGTATCACATAAAAAATGGGCAATAGGAAGTTTCATATTGGCCAATTCAGCCATCCTATTAAGAGTAAATAATCTCATATTACATTACATAGATCACACCGAACCCGTATCAAATTATCTAATCGCTGGATTCTTATCATGGGTGCCTTTTTTGATTATTCATGAAATATTAGCCAACATCAAAAAGAGTCATTACTTCAAAAACTTAGTTCCTTAGTTCCTTAGTTCCTTAGTTTCTTAGTTAAAACGAGCGTCAACTTTGCTACCTGCTACCTGCTACCTGCTACCTGCTACCTGCTCTTCCACCAAGACGCCAACGTCGAACCCGTAATATTCATAATCGACCCAAACACTGCTGGAGCCAAACCAAGCGTTGCTAATTTTCCCATTTGATGTGCTAAACCAGAAGCCAATCCACCGTTTTGCATACCTACTTCAAAAGCGATGGTACGACAATCTTTTTCGTTTAAACGGAGCAGTTTACTCATTGAGTAACCAAGCACATAGCCAAGAGTGTTGTGTAGGAAACATGCGAGAATTAAGAAGAAACCGACATTCATCAGATGTTCTCTACCTGCAGCGATGATAACGATAATAATGACAGCAATTCCGATCAAAGAAACATTGGTGAGGGCATTATTAATAATGTCCTTTCTTTCTCCCCAAATTCTAACAAAAACAAGAGCAAGTAGGATGGGAGCAATCACAAAGATGAGGGTATCTAAAAGTGTACCGTATAGAAAATCGTGAAGCTGATGATCAGAATGGAAAGTATTGAGGAAAACCTTCAATAAGACAATTCCGATATAGGCAATTAATTGATATATCTTTGATTTAAAATCTTTATGATCAAAAGCGATGAGGTTGAAGATGAGTCCGGCGCAGATAGGCAAAATCACCATATTGAAAATATCTGCCATCATATTGACAAAATCGATCACAACCATTTCTGAAGCGAAAATTTTCATCATCAGAGGGGTCATGATAGGAGATAATAATGTTGCAAATGCCGTTAAAGTGACTGATAAAGCAAGATTTGCTTTAGAAATGAAGGCCATCACATTAGATGCTAATCCACTTGGTGATGAGCCAATAAGGATAATACCAGCGGCTACTTCTGAGGGAAATTGAAATAGATAAGCCAGAGAGAACCCAACGATGGGCATTATTGTAAACTGACAAACCACTCCAATGATCACTCCTTTAGGCATTTTCAAAACACCAGAAAAGTCTTTCAAACTCATCTGAGACCCCATTCCAAACATGATAATTTGAATTAAAGGGACGATTAATCTTTTTGTATTGAACTCGCCTATATTAGTGAAATACTGAGGATATGCCAACGAGGCAATCACTCCACTTAATATCCAAAATGAAAACGAAAAGCCTCCAAAACGCTTGGATTGCTTAGTGCCTACGGCCATTATTGCGATGCCACCTATTAATAATAGTGCTGCTTGATCTATAAATTCGGTAAATGAATATAACAGAATTGCTCCTGCTATAGATAAAATTGAAGTTGCAGTAAAGTATTTATTCATTTCAAAAAGTGTTGTTGAAGTAGTAGTGTAAATATAATTAAGTTTTTGGTATTTTGGTTGACCAATTTAATGTTTGTGATTGATTTTTGTATTTTTTAATTTCAATTGACTAAAGTTGAATTTAATATTGAAACTATACTTTGTGATCGTATATTGATATATTATTTTCAATAAATTATATAAAAATGATAACTTTTTAGTATTTTTGCTTAAATGATTTATATTTTAGATAAACTGAATAAACAATTAATACCCTCAGAAATTCAGTCTCTTAATGCTCATAATATTCCACTTAAAAAAGATGGTTGGAATTTTAATTGGAAGGATTTATCAAAAATTGGAAAGGTCTTTATTCTTAAGGTAAAAGATGAATCAATCTCTAAAATAGAGGGAGCTATTTGTTTGCGAATTGAAAACAAAATGTTAATCATGGAAGCTCTTGAAATCGCACCTGAAAATATCGGAAAAGTGAATAAAAGATATGATTATGTTGCTGGATGTTTGATAGCTTTTGCTTGTAGAGAAAGTTTTAAGATCGAAGGTGATTACAAAGGGTTTCTAACCTTTACTTCTAAGACGAAGCTTATTCATTGGTATATGAGTAGGTATGGTGCTGAGGTAGCTTTAGGCAATAGAATGTTTATAGATTGGGAGGCTGGGGAAAAATTAATTAAAGAATACTTAAAAAGATCTAAATAATATGAAAAAGAAAATAGAAGAACCTAATGAAAGCACACTAACTCAATCAATGGATGTTGGAACAGAGGGGTTTAATGAGTTTCAAGCGATTTTACTCAAAAAGGCTCAGGCTAGAAATAGTGAACAAAGAATGAATATTGAATTACTCAATATTAAATACCAAATGGAAGACTATCTAGCATCTAATGATAATGATATAATACCTGTGGGTAACTTTCTGAAAATCATTTTGAAAACCTTGAAAATCAAGCAAAAACAATTTGCAGAATATGTTGGATTAAAACCTTCGAATCTAAGTAAATTAATAAGTGGTGAACGTCCAGTAAACTATGACTTAGCACTAATTTTTGGCAAAATTTTTAATCATAGCCCTATGTTATGGATTGAAATACAAGCCAAAAACGAACTAGAGAAACTTAGAAGAACATCTCAAAACAAATATTCATCATATTCAATTAACGATCTAGTTGAATACAAAAAAGTGATTTAAGGTATATCCTCTTAAATAAAAAAGGTCCGAGCACAAAAAGTACCCGAACCTCTTACCTTTTACTTCTTACTTTTAAACCGTTTCTTTAGCAAAAATTCTATCATAAATCTTACCACCAATAAACGCTGCTTTATCACCAAGTTTACGTTGGATTCTAAGATTTTCGTTCCATTTTACCATACGTTCACTTCTTGCAAAGGAACCTACTTTTAGCTGACCAGCATTGGTGGCAACAGCAAGATGAGATATGAATGCATCTTCTGTTTCGCCAGATCGAGCAGAAACTACCGGAAGCCAACCAGCATTTTGCGTCAGTTCAATCGCTTTAAGTGTCTCGGAAACCGAACCAATTTGATTCAGCTTGATAAGTACCGAATTGGCCAAACCTTTGTCGATTCCTTCTTTTATACGTTTGATGTTTGTAGTGAATAAATCGTCACCAATAATCTGTACACGATCTCCGAATTCATCGGTGAATTTTTTCCAATAATCGAAGGCTGTATCTGCGAAAGGATCTTCGATAGATACAATCGGATACTTTTCACACCAAAGCTTCATCATATCGTAGAATTCGTCTGGGGTGAGTTTTCTATCTTCTAATCGTAAGTGATAGTTTTCTCCATCGAACAAGTCGCTTGCGGCTATATCAAGTGATATGGCAACGTCTCTTCCTGCCTCGTAACCTGCTCTTTTGATAGCCTCCATAAACACCTCAAATGGTTCTTCATTATCAATGTAATCTGGCCACCAGCCACCTTCATCAGCAATACCTACGCATTTCCCTTTTTCTTTCATCACCTCACCAGCAGCGTGATAGATATTGTGCGTCATTTCAAGGGTTTCTTCATATGTTTTTGCACCAACAGCAATGACCAAGAAATCCTGAATATCAGTTGCCCAATCGGCGTGTGCCCCACCTCCTAAAATTTGAATTTCGTTAAGTGGAATCAGATAGCCTTTTCCATTACCTAAATACTCAAAAAGAGGAATGTTTTTCGCTTTAGCAGCTGCATAAGCCACAGCCATTGATGTACCTAAAATGGCATTGGCTCCTAATCTCGATTTGTTTGGAGTGCCATCTAATGCAATCATTTTCTGATCGATTGCTTCTTGTTCGAAGACCGACTGACCGATAATAGCATTGGCGATTTCTCCTCGAACATTTTCAATGGCTTTATAGACCGATTTACCTCTGAATTTTGATTTATCACCATCTCTCAACTCCCAAGCTTCGAACTGTCCAGTTGATGCACCCGAAGGCACCAATCCACGCCCAGTTGTTCCATCTTCTAAAGTGACTTCGACTTCTAGAGTTGGATACCCTCTAGAGTCGTATATCTGATAGGCATCTATGTGTTTAATATTCATATTTTAGTTGCGTTGTTTTGTTCCAAAGTGATATAAACTCGTCTAATTTTTTGATCTCCTTAGGAAGAGTTTCATAAACAAATGATCGTATTATTTCCTGTTGATCTGTATTTAAATATTCAACAGGCGATTTTCCATCCACTCTTGCTAACATCAATAATAAAAGAAGATGAATGCTTTGTCGTTCCAAGTGATCCACAGGAAATGAAGTGGCTTTTTCCTTATAGGCAGTAAAAAACTGTGTTGCCAAATGCATTAATTGATGTGATTTTTCAGGCATCAAGAGTCCTTTGAGCGTAAAGTGATTGATCAAGAAAGCAAGATCGAATACGGGGTCTCCATACCAAGCGACTTCACAATCTAAAACCACTAATCGATGGGGGGAAACCATGATGTTCTTAGGACTGAAATCGCCATGAACAAGACACTTATGAGTCTTATTTAAACGTAATGCTTCCTCATTAAAATAATGAGCAATTTTAGGATGTTTTTTAGCAGTACTTAATAAATAAGGATCGAGTCTAAGCTCAAAGAAATTCTGTGTTGTATCAAACTGTTTTGCTAACGCTTCATTATCAAATGAGGTGTTGTGAATGATTCCTAGAATATGACCTGCTTCTCTTGCATAGGCATTATTACATGTTCCCGCGAGCAGTTCTTTTTTCCAATTTTCAAAATCACCTTCAATCATCTCCATACAGAAAAAGTGATGTTCTTTATCTTGGTAAATGATTTTTGGGACAGCATCAGGTAGTAGGCTGCCGACGTATTTTAGGTACTCCTGTTCCGTAACGTTTCTACCAATATCAGCAAACCAATCTTCTTTGACTTTTAGTTTCTTCAGCGCACGTTTGACAACTAAACGTTGCAGGCCATCTTCAATGAGAAGAATTTCGCAAGAGACCCCACCATTAAGTGGGGTGATCTCGACTGCATTGGTATTTATTATTCCTTGGGTTCGGAGATACTTTATTAATTCATTTTGATCCATAACTTATGCGATAGGTTCTGCAATAGTTAATCCTCTAGTATAGTCGAATAACGTTTCGATGCTGTTTACACCTCCACCGTTTCCACTTCCGTTTACTCCACCGTAAGGTAAACCGTAAGCAAAGACGTTGTGAGCATTCACCCAACTGTTGCCCGATACCATTTCTAGAGCTACTCTTTGTGCCTTTTCGGGTGATTTTGTCCAAACGCTATTGGCTAAACCATAGTCCAAACTGTTTACTTGACGGATGGCATCTTCTTCCGTTTTGAAAGTAGTGATGAAAGCCACAGGTCCGAAGATTTCTTCTTTGAAACAGATATTATCTTCTCCGCCCATCAATAATGTTGGTGGAACGTAATATCCCTCGCTTTCCATCAATTGATCGCTTCCGAGGATAAGTTTTGCTCCTTCTTTTATACCCTTCTGAATGTAATCGATGATACTGTCTTGTTGCTTTTTACTTACGACAGGTCCCATTTCACTTTCTTCCATCATCCCTGCTTTAATGACTGTTTTTTGAAGCTGTGCCTTCACTTTTTCCACAAATTTATCAGCAACATCTTCTTGTACAATCCAGCGTGTTGCCGTACAGCAAACCTGACCCGTATTTAGAGTAATTGCACCTGCTAAACCTCCAGCAGCATGATCAATATCTGCATCGTTAAATACGATTGCACCACCTTTACCGCCAAGTTCTAACTTCGCAGGTTTTAGGTTCATTCCGCAATTCTGACCAATATGTTTACCAACTGAAGATGACCCAGTAAAGGATACACATTTCACTTTCGGATGGGAAGTAATGGTCTCTCCAACTACAGATCCTCTACCCGGAACAATGTTGATAACACCTTCTGGAATACCCGCCTCTTGTGCCAAAATACCTAGATATAGCGTACTCAAAGGTGTAATTTCAGCAGGTTTAATAACTACTGTATTGCCTGCAGCCAATGCTGGCCCGATTCCCCACATACAAAGTGTTAGTGGGAAATTCCAAGGGAAGATAAACCCTACAACACCATAAGGAATACGTACTTGTTTGCCATTGATACCTTCGATTTCTAAGTTCTTTTCAAAATCTTTTTCAAGAATTAGATTAGAGAAATATCGTATACATTCGATTCCGAAAGGAACATCAAATCCTCTGGCATTATTGATGGCTTTCCCTACATCAAGTGCTTCGAGTTGTGCCAGTTCCTCAGCATCGCGTTCACATAAATCAGCAAAACGATTTAAAATTTCAGCACGCTGTTTTGGAGAGTAGTTTTTCCATTGAAGAAATGCGGCATCTGCTGCATTGATGGCATCTTCGACATCGGCAACACTACCTTGGGCAACTTTAGTGAGTACCTCCTTGTTTGCAGGATTTTCTATAGCTGATGCTTGATCAAATTCGCTTTTTTTCCATTGTCCATTGATAAATGATGGAATCGGATCTTGAGATAAAAAAGCCTTTACTTTATTCGTTAATTGGTTCATAAGTGAGTTAGGTTAAGTAATAATTCGTGTTTGATTTCTTGATACAAAATTAGACTAGAGGAGTCGGGGAGGTTAAATGCTTTATTATCTGATTTGTGTACTATATTTCCAAATCTAGGGGAGAAGTAAGGGGGAAGAGGTGAAAAAGTAAGAAGTAAGAAGTAAGAGGTAGGGACGATGAGTTTAAATTAGGAGTTAGGAGTTAGGAGTTAGGAGTTAGGAGTTAGGAGTTAGGAGTTAGGAGTTAGGAGTTGGCTAAGTTAACGCTCGTATTTTGAACTAAGGAACTAAGGAACTAAGGAACTAAGAGGGCATGTTAATTTAACGAGAGAGAGGTGGTGCAACCCCTCGTTACATGGACTATTAGTAAGGAGTTAGCCTAAAACAAAAAAGGTGACCTCAAATTAAATTGAGATCACCTCTTCTTTATATATATAGCTTTTTAGAAAGCGTTGGATTAGAAGTAAAGGTTAAGACCTACTAATAAACCGTTTACGTTACCATTTTCGATACCAACGAAGTCGTTAGTCATGTCTTGGTTGAAGTAAGAAGCTTTCATCAAGATACCTTTAGTCATTTCGTAACCAGCACCGATTTCGATTTTTTGACCTTCGTATTTCTCACCGTTTTCTACTTCTAATTTAGAACCAACAGAGTTGAAACGACCTGCTAAGTAAACTTTAGATGAGATGTCGTAAGTTACGTCAAAAGTGAATTGAGAAACATCACCTTCTCTCCAACCACCAAGGTTATGCTCACCCATTAAGTGTTGGTAAGAAGCTCTAGCTTGTAAACCTTTCCAGTTGAAAGTTGCATCAACAGAGATGTTGTTTTCGTTTCTTTGTTGAAGACCCATATCACCACCGAAGTCGCCTTGGTTGAAGATTTGAGCTAATTCAGAACCTGCTCTGTTGTTTTTGAACTGTTGAGAAGAAGTACCATCTTCTAAAGCTGTAACATAACCAGCTTGAAGAGCTAATTTAGTGTCTTCGTTAAAGTTGAATACTTTGTTACCAACTAATGATAATCTTGGAAGTCTACCTTTGTCTTGTCCTTGAGGAACTACTGAGTTACCAAACTTAGAAGCGAAGTCATGAAGACCGAACATTAAGAATGATTCTTTGTCGTTAGCGAAGAAGTAAGCCTCACCGAATAACGCAGTACCGAAGTCATCAATCAAAGTGTTTGAGATGAACGGGTTGTTTTTCGCGTTTGCGTTGGTAGTTCTGTAGTATTGGTTAGTCGAGAACATTGAGTTACCAATACCAGCTTTAATCATAATGTGGTTGTTTAAGAAATCAGTTGCACCTGAACCAAGACCTAAAACATCAAATTTTTGAACTTCTAAGTAACCAAAACCGAAGTAAGTATCAGTGTGATGGTGAGAAGCTAACCATACTGAAGTATGTAAGTTAACACCGTCAGCAATTCTTACTCTAAAGTCTAAGTCACCTGCAGGAAGACGGAACCAATCTGTTACTTGTGCTTCTTGGATGTCTGGAGTTGTTTCATCTCCGAAGTTTTTATAAACACCAGTTTGGTTAAGACCTTGGTAGATTAGGTTTAAACCACCACCGATTTGAACTCTTTTTGTAGTATCCGCTTCAGTAACTTTAACCGGTGCTTGAGCGAAAGCAGACATTGCGAACAATGCAGCTACGATAGATAATAAAACTTTTTTCATTGTTTGTTGCTATTTTAAAATAGGTTGTATTTTGTTGGGAGTACTTTTATCAAGAGGATAATTTCAGATAAAAACTCCAAAGAAAAATTTATGAATAGAAATTTTGCTGTTGCAAAAGTTTATGCGAAATATGGGGAGGATTAACCACCAAATACTGCAGAATAAACGATAGTTACTTCGTCGCCTGTAGTAATTGTACCAAACATTGCTGTTGGAGGTTCTACAGAATATTCTGTCATGTTAAATGTAGTTTTTCCTTCGAAAGTCACTTTAGAACCATTCACTGCAGAGTTTGCAGTTAATGTTACTTCTTTAGTAGCACCTGCAATAGTCAAGTTACCTTTAGCAGTAACTACACCGTTAGCATCTACAGTAGCAGAAGTGGATTTAAAAGTGATATTAGGATTTTTATCTTCTTTTAATGCTTTGAAGATATTTTTGTTCATTGCACTTTTTCCAGACTCAATACTTTTTACTACAAAAGTAAGATCTAATTGATCGATGGATGTAACTTTATTACCATCAGTGGCTAATTGAGCAGATCCAGAAACTTGTTTTACATCTGAATGCCAATCGTGTAAAGAAGATGTACCTTCGATTGTAATTTTACTATCGTTTGATAGTTTTTTTTGGTCTTGAGCATTTGCGAATAACGAAATGAACAAAACGAAGTTTAGCGTAATTATAGTGGATAACCCTTTCATGGATAATTGATACGTTTAGGTTTATAAGTTTATCTTAAAACAGATTTAAATATCTTTTTGTGTTTTGTTTGTGATTCAAAGATTGACACTAAAAATTGAAATCAAATACTTTTATTGTAAACAAAATCTAACAAACGCAACGCCGTTTCTTAATCATCTAAAGAAGGTTGTGATGATCAATATATTTTAGTGATGCAAGTCATTAAATCACCTATTTGAGTATAAAATCAATTTTTTGTTTAACATTCTTAATTGAAAAAATCTTCATTTGTGAATGATTATTCATTTAAAGATTAAAAGGTATTTTTGTGTTTTTTGATTATTTATAAAATATTGATATAAAATTAATTATATGGTAAATTTTCGTTGATTGATTATGAAATTTATAAAGATGATGAATGTTACTTAATTAATTGTTAATTGAAAAATAGATTGTTTTGTCTTTTAATTTAAAAAACTGATATATGTCATGAATTAACAATTAAACGATAGCTGTTTTTGAATTTATGGACCTAAAAAACTTTTAGCATTAACATTATATTCAAAATCTAATCAAAAAGTTTTATCAATTTCTTCTAAAGAAAAATTCTCTATGAAAAGATAATTTGCACATACATATCTGTTTTTGTCTATCTAAAATCATGTTATAGGCATTAAGATTATCACTTTTTATTGTACTTGTCAATTTATTGTCTAGTAGCGTTTTTTTTAATTTCCCTCCTGATACATCTTCTTGCAGTAGAAATGAAATGACATATTATGACTAGACGAAGTATCTTACATATAATTTTTTTATGTCTGGTGTTTTTTGGGTGTATAACTTCAACAAATCAGATAATTAACCAATCGATTCGGGTAGGGCTTACAATAGAAGAGGTAAAAGTAGAAGTTTTATCATCTCCTGTAAAAAACCTAATGCTTGATGTTCATTGCTTAGGGAATTATGCTAACCTTACCATTAAATCAGATACTATTGTTTTAGTAGATAATCTCGATATACCTCATCAGGGTAATCATCAATTTAAAGTGTTAGTTGACTTTAAAACAACAGGTGCTAAAACTTTAAAGTTCTATAATCAGGGAAGTGAGATTCAAGTGAATCAAATTGCTTTACGTGAAAGCGATGCTCAAATACCTTCTTTTGATGATATTTCAGAATCCTCAGGGTTTAAAACAGAAACAACATGGAAATATGGAGGGCCATCAATAGGAGACGTCAATAACAACGGGTATTATGATTTTGTATTGAATAATCATGATAAAGTACCTGCAAAACTATTTTGGAATAATGGAGATGGTACCGTAACACAACACACAGAAGAATTAAGAAGATGGGATATTCATGGTTCAGCACTAGGCGACTATGATAATGATGGTGATTTGGATATTCTTATTTCTCAAGGAGGCGGTAACGGAACCAACCCTCAACCACCTCATTTATTGAGGAATGATGGAGACCACTTTACTGTAGTTACTAAAGAAGCAGGGATAACATTAGGATCTAGAGGACGATCTGTTCGTTGGATTGATATGGATAAGGATGGCGATTTAGATTTGATATTTATCAATGCTGAAGGACTAAATACTTCTGATGGATTAAGACATATCCTTTATAAAAATAATGGCGATGGTACTTTTACTCATATAAGAAGTGAAGGAATAGAAAGTGCAGATGCCGAAAGAATTTTAGTGACAGATCTAAACAACGACAATATTGAAGATTTAGTTCTTTTTGAACCTCTTTCGATATGGATTGGTAATGGTGATTTTGCATTTACAGATCAAAGTGAAAAATGGCTTCCCCAACATGTTCAAGGTTTAGATTTTGTGACAGGTGCTACTGATATAGATCTCGATAATGATGGTTTATTAGACCTCTATTTAGCTAGAGGAAAAACCTATTATCAAACCGCTAACAAGTCTTATGATTTTAACCCGCTTACCAACAGGTTGGATATTAGAGATGAAGGTAATAAAGCAATAACTGCCCTCGAATTTGTAGCAGAAGGTGACATTACAATCTCTGGTATTTTCCTTTGGTACCGTCTTTATGATGACGGTTTCCCCATTCACTTAGGCAAACAATTGCATACGATTCCTTCTCTTGATGAGAATGACAAATTAACTATCGACCAAAAAATGGCAGAAGGATGGCCGGATGATCGTTCTGCCAATGGTTGGTACTTTGGTTATGTAGGGAATGGAAAGTGGAAAATGGAATGGGTGAGAAATATGAACATTTATTGGGATGTCAGAATTTCTGTAGATGGTGTTTCTAATGTTACTTCTACTTGGGATCCACAAAACAGAAATGTTCAAGATATTTTACTTAAAAATCAAGGTGGTAAATTTATGGATGTAACCCAAAAGTACAATTTACCAAAAGGTGGAAGCCACCAAGGAGTCACGGTAGGTGATTTCAATAACAATGGCTATCAAGATTTATTTGTTTACCGATTCGGATTTTTAAAATCTAGAGTAACCGATTGGTTATTACTGAATAATGGAAAAGGAAGTTTTGATATCACAACATCTCACAAAGCAGTGGACATAAACGACAAAGGTCACGGTGATATGGGACAAGCTTTTGATTATAATTTAGACGGCAAAGTAGATTTGTTGAGTGGTAGTGATAACTATGGAAAATGGTATTTGTATAAAAACACTACAACTAATAAAAATAACTATTTACAAGTACGCGTAGGGTACAGTCCAAAAGACAACGTAGATCCAATGTCTGCGGTAGTCGAAGTATATACTGCTACTACAAAATATAAAAGAAGAGTGGCTTCAGCAGGTGAAATACATTCTCAAAGTTTGTTGAATACAGTTCATTTTGGTTTAAGAAATGAAATTCCAACGAAAGTAATTGTTCGATGGAGAAACGGAGAAGTAGAAGAACTAAACCATAAATCGGTCAACGAAGTAATTGTAGTTGGAAGTAGAGGTACCACAAAAATCAATTAAGAAAAAAAGAAAATTAACTAGAGGAAGCAAAAGTTTCCTAGGTTGTTGTGTGTTTATAGTATTTCAAGGCATCATACTCGTGATGTTTACCATACCTATAAGTAGAGATATTTATACGGTATGGTATTTTTATATAAATAAATATTGTTCACTAAAAAACAGGACTTTATTCATAATTCTTCAAGCAGATTGATTAATTTTGCGAGCTAATTAAATTTTGGTGAATTCGTTTATTGTAGCGTGTTCATTTGGAGGGGATTACAACTCATGGATAAAAGATTTCAGATACATCGTTTAGAGAACGGTATAAGAATAATACATAGACAGGTAAAAAGTACTAAACTAGCACATTGCGGGGTAGTGTTAAATGTCGGAAGTAGAGACGAAACTTTGGAGCAACAAGGTATCGCACACTTTTGGGAACATATGGCATTTAAAGGTACTAATAAAAGAAAAGCCTATCATATATTAAATAGTATTGATGCCGTTGGAGGTGAGTTGAATGCCTATACTTCAAAGGAAAAAATAAATTTCTATGCTTCTACTTTGGTAGAACATTTCGAAAAATCAGTAGATATATTATCAGACTTAACGTTTAATTCGAGTTTCCCTGTAAAGGAAATTGATAAAGAACGTTCTGTTATTCTGGAAGAAATGTCTCTTTACAGAGATGATCCAACTGATGCGATTGGAGATGAATTTGATGAAATGATTTTCCCAAATCATCCGCTAGGAAGAAATATATTAGGAACAATAGACAGTGTCAACAGTTTTCAACAACAAGATTTCTTTGATTTTATCAATCAGAATGTGGATACGCATGAAGTAGTTTTTGCTTCTGTTTCTAATCTTGATTTTGAAAAAGTAGTGGCATTAGGAGAAAAGTATTTTTCACACATTCCTGAACGCAGAGTAGAAAGAAGCAGAATTCCTTTCACAGGTTATACTCCTATGCATGTCGAAAGAAAAAAGCCTATAACTCAATGTCATGTCATGATGGGATCGGATGCTTACGAGTTGCATCACCAAAAACGCATGTCATTCTTCTTATTGACCAACCTACTAGGTGGTCCAGCAATGAATTCTAGATTAAACTTAGGTATTAGAGAAAAATACGGTTATGTCTATGATATTACTGCAGGATCTTCAGCCTTTTTAGATAGCGGTCAGTTTAGTATTTATTTTGCCACAGAAGAGAAAAGCTTGAATAAGTGTATAAAACTTGTGGATAGAGAATTGGCAAAATTAAGAGATAAGAAGTTAGGTGTTCAGCAATTACGTGCAGCCAAACAACAAATTATGGGACAAATAGCCATGTCTGGAGAATCGAATCTTTCGATTATGTTAGGTATGGGGAAAGCCCTTTTGGATAAAGAAAAATTTGAAACCTTAGAAGAGGTTTTCCAACAAATTAGGGATATCACTTCGGAAGATTTACTTGAAGTTGCGAACGAAATGTTTGCAAAAGACCGTTTATCTACGTTGATTTACCGTCCTGAACATAAACTTTAACCTCAAGAACCGATTCAATAATTTTGAGGCAAATTTAAACACAATGGTAAAGAAGAACTTACGCGTTTTTTTATTTATTGGTATATCAGTTTTATCGATTAGCTTAATCGTTTACTTCTACCAAGTTTTTTATACTAAAAATATTCTTCCAGGGAAAAATGCACAGCCTGCTGTTATAAGAATCCCTCATGGAGCAACAATTCAAAATGTATCAGACACTTTACAAAAGTATGATATCATTTCTGAGTTGGTTCCTTTTAGATTTGTAAGTAAGGCACTAAAATATAACGAGAATGTGAAGCCAGGTTTGTATGTTTTACAGCCAGGTATGACCAATATCGAAGCAGTTCGCTATTTAAGATCTGGAGCACAGTCTCCGACTAAAATCACGTTCAATAATGCAAGAACATTAGAAGACGTAGCACAAAGAATAACACCTCGTTTAGAAATTACTCCAGACGAAGTTTTAGATGCCATCCATGATAAAGAGTTATTAAACGCCTTAGGATTGGACAGCATGACCGTAAAAGCTATCTTCATTCCTAATACCTACGAAGTATATTGGACCTTATCTGCAAAAGGTTTGGTCACAAGAATGAAAAAGGAGTATGATAACTTCTGGAACGATTCTAGAAAACAAAAAGCAGAGAAATTAGGCTTAACTCCTTACCAAGTAACTGTTTTAGCTTCTATTGTAGAATCGGAAACCATTAAGGTAGACGAGATGCCAAAAGTAGCTGGTTTGTATGTAAACCGTCTAAATAAAGGATGGGCATTACAATCAGATCCGACTGTTGTTTTTGGTTGCGTTGAAGAAGGAGTAGTGGCTGAGTTTACTGATGTAAAAAGAGTGTTGAACAAGCACCTAGAAGTAGACTCACCTTACAATACGTATAAGTATTCAGGTTTACCTCCGGGACCAATTAGAATTCCATCTACACAAGCTTTAAACGCGGTATTGAATGCAGAAAAGCACAGATACATGTACATGGTAGCCTCTGATGATTTCTCAGGATATCATCATTTTTCGAAGACATTAAGAGAGCATAATATTTATGCGGCTAAATATCAAAGAGCCTTAAACAAGGCGAGAGTGTACAAGTAAACACTGCTTGATATATAAGAGAAGAAAGGGAGCATTTGATGTTCCCTTTTTTGTTTGCCTATATTTCTATATCAGTTTTAATTAAGCTTCTAATTTGAAGAAGAAGAGCAAAAATTGAGTCACTCAAACTTCACACAACACACCGAACGAATCCCTTCCACTTTCTCAATCAACTCCAATTTTCCAGTAGTTTCTTGTATCGAAAAAGAAACCATAGAAGCAGAGTCTTGGTTGCCTACAATAAGCATGGAACCGTCTGGAGAAATTTCGAAATCTCTTGGTGTAATACCTAGGGTAGGTACTTCATCGATGAGAGTTAGATCTTCTTTTTTAACATCAAAATGTAGGATGGAAATACTATTGGTACTTCTTACTCCACAATAGATAAAACGACCATCTTTAGATAATTTGATAGCGGACGCTGATGCTACATTATTGTGATCTTGAGTCATCACTGAGACATTCTTGATCCATTGCCAAGCTTCATTTTCCCATTTTAGAATACTGATATTGCCAGTCATTTCATTGGAAACAAAACAGTAGTTGTTATTTGGATGTTGTACCAAATGCCTTGGGCCTCCACCTGCAGGGATACTTACTTCAGCTACCTGTTCGAACCGGGCATTTTGATATTTTAGACTATAGATTTTATCGTTTCCTAGATCAGTAAGAAGTAAAAGATCATGGGCCTCATCATAATGAGCTAAGTGGGCATGAGGACCTTCTTGTCGATCTTTATTGATACTCCCTCCACTGTATTTTATATTTTGTGAAAAGGGGAGAGGAACCCCATTTTCATCCAAATCGTATTTTAGAAAGTTACCAGTTTCGTAACAGCTAACTATTAAACAATCATACTTTTTGATGTGTAAAATATGACAAGGTAAACCACCATTAATTTCTAAAGAACCAACCAATTCCAAATGTCCTAAATTGGTTTGGAAACAAAGTAAACGAGGACCTAAAGCCTGTAAACGTTCTTGAAAAGTATAAAGTAATTGATGTCTTGGATTTAAAGTAAAATACCCAGGGTTGATGGTATCATGGCTATGAGCCAAAGTTATTTCAGAAGTCTCATTGTTGATATTGAAATACTGAATGCCGACACCGTTACCCGACAATCCAGGACCTACATGTTCCGTATATGATGATGTGTAAAAATTCATTTCATTAAGTTTGTTTCTTTGATTTTAACGAAATATTTGATGAGATAAAATTCAAAGCAAAACTTTAGAAAATACTGAACGATTTACACCCTATAATTTGACCAATTTCTTATTTTTGTTGAAACTAAATTGAGCTTATGCCTACTTATAACTCTCCTGCCCTAGATAAGGGATTAGACATCTTAGAATTTTTATCGTCTCAGTCGGTTCCACAATCTCAAGCAGAAATTGGAACGGGAATTAACCGTAAACCCAACGAGATTTACCGTATGTTGGTATGTCTTGAGGAGAGAGGTTATATCAACAAAGAACCGATCTCAGGAAAGTATCAACTGACCTTAAGGTTATTTCAATTATCCCACCATCACTCTTCGATAGATTACTTGGTGAAATCCTCTATGCCTTACTTGGAACAGTTGTCTCAGACCATCAAACAATCATGTCATCTTAGCTTTTTCTACCAAAATAAGTTATTGATCATTTGTCAGGCGAAGAGTATGACTCCAATTTCTTTATCCGTAGAAGTAGGCGGAGTTTTTCCAATCACCCAAACCAATTCTGGGAAGATTATTTTAGCCAATAAATCGACATCAGAAAGAAAGCAAATATTGAAAGCTTCTGACGATTATCAGATACTCTCTAAAGATGAGAAGGGAGCATTGGAGAAGGAGTTATCCGATTTAAAAGATCTCAAATGCTTTGTGCAGAAAAGTACCTTAACCGAAGGAGTAACCGATTTTGCAGCTCCAGTCTATGATATCAACAATGAAGTAATGGCTGTTTTAGTAGTATCTGGATTGACTTCTCAGTTAAAGAACGTATCTCAAGAAGATATTATCAAAGAGATATTAAATACTGTAGATGCCATTAATGTATCTATTGGAGGCGTTCCAAAAGACAAAAAATAACCCCGAAATGATGCAAGCACCAAATCGAGGTCTAGATAGTGTAACGTCGTAGATGAATCATTAGTCAAATAAGGTATATCTATAATGACGTTGATAACTATCAATTACAGCTTATGAAAAAGGGTTAAGTTGATATTGTTCCAATCCAAATAGAAGAATAGTTACCCTTTTTTCTTCGCAAGTAAAATGTGATCACAAACCAAAACCAATTCGTCTCTTTGATTGATCACTTCCACGTGTTCAATCACCTGACCCAATTCTGGCTTCTTCGATTCCGACTTCTCAGAAATCGTTACTTTCACATGAATTGTATCGCCTATATGTACCGGCTTTACAAAACGTAAACGATCATATCCTTTAGAAAACGCCTCCGGATTAATCTCCGTTGCCGTCATCCCAATAGCCACACTAAACGTTAGCGTGCCATGTGCAATACGCTCCTTAAAAGGCTGCGTCTTACACCACTCCGCGTCCATATGATGCGGAAAAAAATCTCCAGTCTGACCTGCATGTACTACAAAGTCAGTCTCTGTTATAGTTCTACCAAGAGTCTCTCTATAGTCTCCTAGTGTGTAATCTTCGAAAAATTGTGATTTTATATACAAGGTTGTTGTAATTTAAATAAGTTGAATATTAACCCTTTGATGGGAGGGGAAATGAAAGATTGAAAATGAAAAATTAAGAATGAAAAATGAAAAACGTGAAATGTGAAGGTAACGTTCGTATTAGCTCTCCAAATCAAAATGATTCTCTCAAACATTAAAACCACGT
Organism: Flammeovirga yaeyamensis; assembly: GCF_018736045.1. Classification (NCBI taxonomy): domain Bacteria; kingdom Pseudomonadati; phylum Bacteroidota; class Cytophagia; order Cytophagales; family Flammeovirgaceae; genus Flammeovirga; species Flammeovirga yaeyamensis. The sequence continues at coordinate 1,141,023 of NZ_CP076132.1, forward strand.
TATTGTCACTAACTACGTTTTTAATTTTTCACTTTTCATTTTTAATTTAAAAAGTGTCTAGAAAAACAATCCCTAAATCCCCCAAAATCTCACTACAATAAGAGACTACCTCCCCATCCATCCGCCATCAACGAGCATTACTGCTCCTTGCATATAGGCGCTAGCTTCTGAGCAAAGGAAGACTACTGGGCCGGCAAAATCTGTTGGTTTACCCCAGCGTCCTGAAGGGATACGTGCTAGGATTTGCTCTGATCTTACTGGGTCATTACGAAGTGCTTCCGTGTTGTCAGTGTCGATGTAACCAGGTGCAATAGCATTAACGTTAACGCCTTTTGATGCCCATTCGTTAGCAAAAGCCATGGTCATTTGTCCGATGGCACCTTTTGATGCAGCATAGCCAGGAACGGTGATACCGCCTTGGAAAGTTAGAAGTGATGCTGTGAATACCACTTTACCAGAACCACGAGCCACCATTTCTTTACCGATTTCTCTGGTTAAAATGAACTGTGCATTTTGGTTTACTTCGATAACTTTATCCCACATTTCGTCGGGATGTTCTACAGCTGGTGCTCTAAGGATTGTACCCGCATTGTTGATTAGAATATCGATAACTGGGTGATCTGCTTTTACTTCTTTGATGAAAGCATAAAGAGAGGAACGGTCGGAGAAATCGCATGTATATGCAGAGAACTTACGACCGACTGCGGTAACTGCTTTTTCTACGTTACTACCTGATTTTTCCAAAGAGGCACTTACTCCAATGATGTCTGCTCCAGCTTCTGCTAAAGCGACAGCCATACCCATACCGATACCTCTTTTACAACCTGTAACTAAAGCTACTTTTCTTTCTAAGCTAAATGTATTTAAAACGCTCATTGCTTAATTTTTTTATCTAATGATGTGAGAATTATTGACAGTCGATTAAGAATTTCATACCTGTTGGATTCTTATCGATGTCTTCGAATATTTGTTGGATATCATCAATTGGTTTTGTGGCAGTGATGATCTTATCGAAATTGTATTTGTTTTCTGTAATCAATTGAATCGACTCTTCGTAGTCTTCTTTTTCGTATACACGAGCGCCAATCAATTCCAATTCTTTCCAGAAGAACTTGAATAGATCCACTGGTTTTTTCTCTCCATGAATGGCCACCATCACGATACGCCCTCTGATGCCTGCGACCTCTGTCATTACATCTAAAGAGGCTTGTACGCCTGCAACCTCGAAAACGACATCAGCTAGTCCGCCCTCTGTTTGTTGGTCGACATATGCGACTAGGTCGGTGTTGATGGGGTTCACAACTTCGAATCCCATTCCTTCAGCCATTTTAATTCGGGCATCATTCACTTCTGAAATAATGACATGGGCTCCTTTACTTTTTGCAACCATTGCAACAAGTAATCCGATGGGACCTCCACCTAAGACCACTGCTACTTCGTCTTTCTTCAGTCTACTCATGCGTACATCATGACAAGCAACTGATAGTGGCTCGATAAGTGCGGCTAATTTAAGGTCGGTTTCTTCTTTTAATTTATGTAATGTGAAAGCAGGAACATTCCAGTATTGTTGCATGGCACCTGGGCTATCAATGCCTATAAACTTTAAAGCTTTGGCGATATGGCTATGACCTTTATCTGCTGCTGTTTCACCTCTGTTATCTAATGGACGAACTGTGATTTTCTCACCTACTTTATATCCTTCAACTCCTTCTCCAACTGCATCTACAGTACCCGACATTTCGTGACCGATAGTTAAGGGAATGTTTACACGTTTGTCCATCATACCATGATAAATGTGTACATCTGTACCGCAAACTCCACAGTAAGCTACTTTAATTCTAACTTCACCTGCAGCGGGTGCTTCTATATCTTTTTCAACAACAGTGAAGGTTTGATTTCCTTCGTATAATGATGCTTTCATTGTTATATTTTTATTGCTTTTTGATCAGAATAATTTAATCGATTGGTGTTCCCTAAATGGATCCGTATTCAGGCTTCACTCCACCCATATCGCTTGATTTATACGCGGCTTCTACCACATGCATGGTCTTTAGAATATCTTCAATAGAAGTATCTAAGTGATCCGATTCTCCGTTGGCATAACAGATTAAAGAAGACATCGTACCGATAAATGCGTCTGGGAACCAAGAACCTTCCAATTGCTTGGTTTTCCATTCTGGCTTTTTGCCTTCCTCAAGAATACAGTACTCGAAAGAGTCGGGCATACCGTCTGGGTAGTTCATCAAAAGGCCCATTTTTGCGTATATTGCACCTTTTGTACCTTCCCATTTCACATAGCTTTCTTGATGATCGAACCCGAAAACATGGTCGTGGTTTGTACTTACTAATGCTCGAACATCATCATCATATTCCATGATTACATTGGTACGGGTAGACGACATTTCTTTAGAAGGATGCTTTAAAGTTTTCGCCATAATTCCTTTTGGATCTCCCAGGAACGATCTCACTAAATCGATATGGTGAATACTGTGTTGTTGGATTTCTAATCTAGGATGATACATCACGTTAGGGAAGATTTCCCATGGAGTATACACCGAAACCTTAACTTCCATATCGTAGATTTTACCAATGGCTTCTTTATTGATTAAATCACGAGCCGCCATGATATAAGGAGCAAAACGCAACTGACAATTGACTGCCGCGATAAGCTTTTTTCTTCTACATACTTCGATGATTTCCTTCGTTTGCTCAAAGTAATCACCCAAAGGTTTTTGAATCAGAACTGCAGCACCATCAGGTAATTTTTCTAAGGTAGCTACAAACTGATTCGGCATTAATGTTAAGTCGAAAACGGCATTCTCCGGAGCTTGGGCGATAGCATCATCGATGCTATCAAATACTCTGGGGATATCGAATTTTGCCGCAATTTTTTCTGCACGTTCTTTTGTTCTGTTGGTGATGCCATATACTTCAAATCCAGCTTTTCTATAAGCGGGCATATGTGCATCGTTGACAATACCTCCTGCTCCGATAATAATGATCGGGCGAGCTATTTTTGGTAAGGTATATTGATAATTTATTTCCATTTCATTATTGATTTAACTGTTCACAAGCTCAAGCTGATCCACTTTTTCTTGTGCATTGGCTAAGATGTTTTCTATGTCTTCTTCTGTGTTGATTACCTTTATCACTAACTCATCGATGATGTCGGCTACTTGAGACCAATTGTTCATTCGAGGCAATGATTCTGTGTTTTTATGTAGTTCTTCTAGTTTATGATAATAAGGGATTTCTTGATTTACTTTAGGACTTCTCCAAGTCGAAACACGGCATCCGATACCGCCCTCTAAAGTCAGGAGTTCGTCGTTTTTAACTGATGTAGCATACTTGATAAAGTCGTAAGCCAATTGTTGTTTTTTACTACCTGCACCAATCACGTACATCCAATACGCATTTAGAGAAACGCCTTCTCCACCTTCACCGGCAGGGATGTAAGCCACATCAACTTTGCCTTTTACTTTTGAATCTGGGCTCACTTCGCAGTTGGCTGCAAATCCAAACCAATTCACACTTAAAGCCAATTCGCCATTGGCAAAAGCTAAGCCTGCATCTACAGAATCAAATTCTCTGGATTTAGGATGGATTGCTTCTTTATTTTGAAGTGCTTTTCTGTAGAACTTCATTCCTTCTACTGTCGCTTTTGAATGAAGGACCACTTTATCCTCTTCAGTGATTAATTGTCCTCCTCTTGTCCATAGCTGAAGACAGAAATCGAAGACGGTATTGTGTCCATCAGGATAAGCCGCGAAAGTGGTTCCGTACAAGTTCATGAGAGGACGGTGAAAGAAAGAAGCTACCTCCATCAGTTCGTCCCATGTTTTAGGTACAGAAAGTTCTCTGTTATATTTTTTCTGGAATAATCTTCTTTCAATAGGATCTTCGAAAAGATCAGTTCTGTACATCAAGCACTCGGGGCCGTTGTGAAAAGGAAGACCCATAACTGCATCTCCGAAACGTTGTTTACCAAGAAGTGATTCGCTCCAAGCAGCTTCAATTGCAGAAGGATCGTCACCAATAAATGGCATAAGATCGATGATGGATTTAGTGCTGTAGGCTTCCGTAATCCAATCGGTATTCATTAATGCAATGTCCCATTCTCCATTTTTTAGACCGTATTCTTTTAAGGTCGTATCGTAGAGAGGGTGCAAGTCCATTGGAATAGCTTCTAATTCAACATCACATGATCTTTGCGTGCAGAAGTCGTCCCAAATCTTTTGGAGAGCACTTTCAAAAGGTCCGAATTTACGAACAGCAATTCTCAACTTTTCCTTCATGATCCATAGCGTTTAATTCTTTCAAAATTTCCTGAGTATGTTCTCCAATTGATGGAGATCCTAAAGTTGATGTGAGGTATTCTCCATCAATTTTAATAGGACAACGAGTGGTTTTGTACTCGAATCCATCGCCCATTTTTACATTCTGAATCATGTTGAGGGCTTTGAAACCATCGTGCTTGAAAAGGGTATCCCAATTCAAAACATCTGCACACCAGATATCGGCAGGTTCTAGAATAGAAAGCCAATGTTCTGTGGTTGCAGTAAGTAAATGTTCAGCCAGAATATTCTTGATTTCATCTCTTTGTGTAAACCAAGTATCAGGTTCAGGATAGTTGGTTAAAGACGGACAACTAAGTAGTTCTCCCAATACTGGGATAGCACCCATAGCTAGGGCTAAATGTCCATTTTTAGTAGCATAAACCCCATAAGGAGCGCCTAAATAAGCGTGTGCATTATTGCTTGCGGTTCTTACAGTAGGTTCACCACCATCGTGATAATAGGTCGTGATCGTTTCGAATTGGAAATCTAAAATCGACTCCAACATGCTTACCGATACTTTACTTCCTTGATTGGTTTTGAATCTTTTGATTAATGAAGCGATGATACCTTGAGCCAAGTGAGCTCCCGCCAAAATATCAACAATGGCAATACCCATAGGTACCGGCCCTTTATCGGCATTACCACTTAACCACGTAACACCTGATAACGATTGAAGCAATAGATCTTGCCCAGGCTTAGCTGACCATGGACCTTCGGAACCATATCCAGAAATATCACCGTAAACAATCGAAGGATTTATTTCTTTAACCGTATCATAATCCAACCCTAAACGTTCGATGACTCCCGGTCTGAAATTGTGGACCAAAACATCTGCTTTAGCAATTAGTTTCAGTACTTTTTCTTTATCGATATCCGATTTTAAATCGGCTTGAAAACTCTCTTTATTTCTATTGATCGCTCTAAAAACGGAAGACTCACCATTGAGCATTACATTGGAAACATAAAGCTGACGGCAGATATCACCTGTTTCGGGGCGTTCTACTTTGATGACTCTCGCACCAAGATCTGCCAATCGAAGTGTAGCCGATGGAGCAGACAAAAACTGGCTTAGATCAACTACTAATATATCTTTTAATGGAAGCATATTTTTGTCTTTATAGGTTAAACTCTTTGGCAATCGCATCTGTATCTTGACCCACTCTAGGAGCCGGTTTCGACGCAAATATTCTCTCATCATTTAAGCGGATAGGGCAACGTGTAGTATGAATAAACTCACCTGTATCAAGCGATAGTTTTTGATCCATTTCTAAGACTTTATAAGCCTCGTGTTGTATCAATTGCTCGTAGTCGAGAACTGCTGAACACCAAATGCCAGTAGGTTCAAATAGGTCCAACCATTCTTGAGTGGTTTTCTCTGAAAGTATATCACGAAGCGTATTCATGATCTCATCACGCTTCGTAAAAGTTTCTTCTTCAGAATATCCTTTTAATAGGTTGGTATCAAGTAATTCAACTAGTTTATCGAAGCCGCCCATTGCTAAAGAAATATGACTATCTTTTGTAGCATACACTCCATAAGGAGCACTTAGGTAAGCATGTCCAGATCCTTTTTCTGCTCTTTGAGGAAGTTTATTTCCATCGTTTAGATAGGTAGTGATTACTTCAAATTGAAAATCAAGCATAGATTCCAATAAGCTAACTTCTACTAAAGCACCTTTATTGGTTTTGGCACTTCTAAGCAAAGCGGCTAAAATACCTTGTGCCATGTGCGATCCCGTGATGATGTCAGCGACAGCCAGCCCAAAAGGAGTAGGTCCATCGTTTTTATCTCCGGTAAGATGTGCCAATCCCGACATACATTGTACTAGAAGGTCCTGTCCGGGTTTAGCAGACCAAGGACCTTCAGTACCATATCCTGTAACCGTTGCGTACACTAATTGGGGATTAATTGCTTTCACAGTAGTATAATCCAACCCAATTTTTTCCATCACTCCGGGACGGAAATTATGAGTCATTACATCTGCTTTTGCAATTAGTTCTTTTACCTTTTGTAGATCTTCTGCATCCTTTAAATTGGCTGCGTAAGATTCTTTATTTCTATTGAGAGTATGGAAAACCAAGCTGCTTCCATCCACTCTTAAATTCTTTATGGCAATCTGACGTCCAGCTTCACCATGATTCGGACGCTCAATTTTGATGACACGAGCACCCAAATCTGCCAAACGCAATCCTGCTGATGGACCTGCCAAAAACTGACAGAACTCCAACACCAAAAGGCCCTCTAATGGTTTTGAATTAGTCATTTTGAGTAAGCGATTTGATGTATAATTCATTTAATTGAGTCAAGAGCACTTTAGAATCACCACCCTTCATCATGAACTCACGAATTGGGGCACCTGCTCTATCTTGGAAGTACATATGACCATTGTAGCGAGGTCTTAAGAACGCACGATCCAAAGCCGGAAGTGTATCTCTAAAGAAATCCATACATTTGCTGTTCACTCTCTGATCTGTCCATGCTTTTCTATGTCCCGGCTGTCCGCCATTATCAAAGAAAATTCCCTTTTGAACATCTAAAGAACCAGCAAACTCCAAGAACTTCGATGCCAATTCTTTTTCTTCACATTTAGAAGACAAAGCCAAGCCGGTTCCACCCAACGTACTAATCAGTTTTTGATTGTTGATGGCTACCAAATCATGATACTTTAATGGAACGCGAGCATAACCTTCTCTTGAGTAATTAGTATATCCATATCCGAAAGGAGCGTACACATAATCGTCAGTTTTGGTCATGGCCTCACAAACTTTAATAGGGTTCCAATCGTAACTTTCTTCTTTGATGTTTTCCCCTAGATCTCTAAGCATCTCGAGGGCTTTTAATCCAATTTCTTCTGAAACAACATAGTCTTTTGTCTCACATACATTTTCTCCTAAAGTAGAGCAAACCATGTAGAAACTCATTAATGTATCTTGAGGAATACCAGGAATAGCCACTTTTCCAGTTTTTGATAACTCCACTAAATCATCCCAAGTTTCTGGGAATTTTAGCCCTTCTTTCTCGAAAAGATCTGGACGGCTGGATGCGACAGGTGTTGCCGCATCTATAGCCAAAGCCCATTGATGATTATTGTAGGCATAACTTTCGTGAGATCGACCTACAGTATTTTCTTCCAGATCTTTCATAAAAGCTTGTGGAAGTAATGTATCAAGGGGCATGATCACTTGAGTACGGGCAGCAAAACCGGCCCAAGGATGATCGATGATAAGGAAGTCATATCTTTCTGCTAATTGATCTATAGGTTCATCAGCGAAAGCTTGAAGCGACCTTTTCTCCCAAGAAATTTGTACATCAGGATAAAGTTCTTCGAAACGTTGTGAAACCGCTACTATTGAAGTAAATCCACGGCTGTGGTTCCAAGTAATTCCTTTTAATTTTTTCATTTCAGTTCAATATTTTTAGTCAAATTGTATCTTTTGATTAATGTCCCATAGCAGCCGTTCCCATGCTACTTCCGTAAGTCATAGTGAGGAAAGAAATGATGAGTATGCCCAATGCAAAAAGCAAAGTATTGTAAGTACGCTTGCTTACCTGTGACCATTCTTTCATGATAATTCCCAAAATGTAACTGAAGAAGATGAGCATAGACATGTGGATTACCCAACTGGCGAATTTGAAATCGCCCATTCTCACATGTGCCATGTTGTAGAAGAAGAATTGTCCGTACCATAATGCACCACTTAAAATGGACATGAAAAAGTTGGTACTGATCGTTTTTGAGCCTAACCCTTTTACGTCGACAATTTCTTTTAGTGTCTTTTGTCTGATACCGACAACTACAAACCAAACAAGGTTAGTAGCAAATGCACCCATAGTCGACAACATCAGATTGGCATTGCCTTCGAAATAGCCAGCCCCGTGTTTTCCAGCGATTTCAGCAATTGGAGCACCTACTTCTAAAGAGATGCCAAATACGGCCGAAAGTACACCTGCAACTAAAGTGAGCATAAATCCCTTCTTCATATTAAAAGAAGGTTGATCAGCAGTATCGATATTTAATTCTTTAAGATCTTTTTCTTTACGATAACCCGAAACTCCACAAAGCCCGATGCCAATCAGAGAAATGAACATACCTAAATAAATAATGTTGCCACCTGGCTCGTAGAATTTCGAGATCAATTCGCCATGCATAATTAATGGAACGATTGTTCCTAAAATGGCGGATATTCCAATAGAAATAGTATACGTTAGAGAGTATCCAATTTCCTTAATCGCATATCCAAAACACATGCCTCCGAATCCGTAAATCGTACCCAATAGAAAAGCGTTGAAGATTACTTCTGTTGGAGATTCAGCGAATACTTCCCATAAATTAGGTACTGTAATGTAACCAATAACTAATGGGAAAATAAACCAAGCGAAAGCCGCTTGAATCAGCCAATAGGAATTCCAATTCCATTGCTTCACTTTCTGAAATGGTACATAACAAGTAGAAGCTGAAACGCCGCCTACTGCATGTAATAAGGTACCGATTATTGGATTTTGCTGCATTGTTTAGTTCAAATATGAATAAGTATTTTAAATATGAATGCAATTACTTGTTTTCTATTTAAAGCAGCAAGACAAATGTATTTGTTACACATTTACCCCCCGTAAAAGCATAAAAAGTTCAGCTTTATCCCCCCTAAAATGACTTGATATAACAAATGACTAAGAATTATTAATCCTATTTTTCTTTTATCTTTGCCCCACTAAATGACTTTAGTTTAACTTTTGAAATGAAAGAAGAAAGAGATAAGGAACAAGAGGCGATGGCCGCCCAAGTAAAGATTTTTCCTGATGGAGAGTTTAAGCTAAAGTTCAAAGATGAAGATGCAGTGTGTAGTATGGATGTGGCCTACACAGAAGATTGTGCTTTTGTATCCTGCGACATCATGAGGGGAAAAACTGGTGAATGGATCAATACGTTTGTGACCATGCACGAGTTACCAACCACCCCTTATCAATCTGGATATTTTGCCTATTACGAAGGTCCACTATTATTGGAGTGTCTTCAGATATTGAATAAAAAACTAAAACTAACACCTTCTTTAGTTATTGTTGATGGACATGGTTTAGCACATCCTAGAAAGTTTGGGATTGCCTGTTGGCTAGGATTAAAAATTGATATTCCAACTATCGGGGTAGCAAAGAAACCCATGATTCCACATCAAATAGAATTGGGTACGGGCAAGTTTAGCATTGCACCCTTACTACTTGATGAAGAAGTGGTAGGTGTAGCTTTCCGATCAAACAAAGGAGTAAAACCAATTTATATATCACCCGGACATTTAATTAGTTTGGATGCCAGTATTTATTGGATTAAGAAGTTCCATGGTGATTATAGAATTTTTGAGCCTATAAGAAGAGCCGATCAAGCCGTTAGGAAAGCAGCAAAAGGAGAGTTTGGAGACTACGAATTTATTGATGAATAACCGATTAATTACGTAAGATATATAACATTACTTAATCTAGTCTTCTGAATTAGTGAGACGGATGATTCGATAATATATTTGTATCATCTTAAATTATTATATGACTACTGTCTAATAACAACTGACTTCTATTTTTTTTTACAGCAAACCAATTAAAATGAAAAAGCTAAACCTAATTCTATGGATATTCTTATCCGTATTAACGCACACTATTTATGGACAAACCGTTTGGTTAGATGCCAAGGTGATTACGAATGAAATGGATACTTTATCAGGAAAAATTTTTGATAAAGGTATACCTAAAACCCCACAATCCGTTGATTTTGTATCAGACAAAGGAGTAGAGTTAGAACTAACTCCCCAAAACACCTATAAAATTATTAGTAGTGATCTCACACTATGGTCTCAAACAGTTGACCACGAAATTAGTGCTTCCCATAGTTTGGAAGCAATGTCAGATTCCTCGGGGGTGGAAACAAAAAATGAACAGCTTTTTGTTAAAAAAATTATTGGTGGTTCTAGACCTTTGTACATGTATAGATCCACAACAAAATCGAATTTTTATATTTTTGAAAATGAGAAATTAGTTCTATTAAAGTATAAGGTATATAAAAAAGATATCAGTAAAACGGAGAGCATACGATATGCTAAAGCCTATAATAAAATGTATTTAGGGCAGCTTTCTTATTACTTTAGAGGGCATCCAAAAACTATTTCTAAAATTAAATACACTAAACATCATATTTCCTCATTGCAAAGGTTATTCGAGGTGTATCAAAAGGAAGTTGGGGAGAGCGAAGTGATAGATGTTGTGAAAATGAAAGTGAAATTTGGTATTACTGCAGGCCAAACCTCTTCTTCAATTAATTTTGAAGGTCCCATGCAACCTGTGGTGAGAGTAGAAAATTATAGCAGGTCTTCTGCTTTTTACCCTGGAATCTCATTGGATATTATTTTACCAGTTAAAAATCAGAAATGGTCTATTTATAATGAGTTTGGTTTAATCAATTCAAAATATGAAGGTCAATATCAATCGTCTCATTATACGCATGATGTGATGTTGGATTTTAATTATTTTCAGATGATGAATATGGCTAGATATACTTTTTATCTATCAGAATCATCTAAACTGTTTTTGAATTTCGGTCTTACAAATTCATTTATGATGAATTCTAAAACAGAACGTTGGGTGAGTTATAATTTAGACAGTAATAGACCTCCAGATTTAAACGAGGCTTTTATTGGTTCAGACCCAAGAAGTCACTCAATGGGATTGATTGGAGGTTTAGGATTTAGATATAAAAAAATCGGAATTGAATATCGTTACGAAAGCAATGGAGGACCTTCCCCTTGGAGCTCAGTAAAGTCCACCATCAGCAGAAACTATTTCGTTGTCAATTTTCAAATCAACTAATTGATAATAAGTAAAAAGAGGAAAAATGTAACGAACATTTTTCCTCTTTTTTTTGTAAAACCATTATTTTAAAAAGCTCACTTTTACCGAAATCATCCACTCGTCTTCTGCAAGAGGATCGGGTGCACTATCAAATGGCTCTGAGAAAATAAGATGCTTACCAAGGGCAACCCTACATTCAAGTACTTTTCTTTCTTGTACCTCAAATAAGAACTCTACCTCTTTGTCAGAATTATCTGCTTTGTCGTTAATTCCAACTGTATAATTATTAATAATTTCTTCTAATGCTGGGTATGCTGATCCTTTGTCTTTTTTAGCCATACCTACCCAATTAATTTTCGAAAATTTCATGTCACTTTGCTTGTTAATTTTTCGTTTGTTTGCGGTGTTAGTTGTTATCAATTCAAAATGCGATTATCAAATTTGCTTTAGAATTTTAAAAAATGATGATAATAACGTAAATCGTTGAAAATTGTGAAATTTTACGGAAATTTAATGATAATTATTCAATAAATGTAAATGATTGTGATTAAATTTTTAATTAATATCATTTGATAGTTTTCACTTACTGCTTAACAAAAGAAATACACCTATGAAACTATGTCCACACCAACTGGTATTTGTGATCATTTTTTTATTTAGTGGAGTGTTATTTGGTCAGGATTATCGCCCAATAGATGAGGTGATTCATGTATCAAATAATCATGAGACCATGCCGGTAAAAGTACATGGAAATATGAATGCTAAAACACTGCTTTTAGTTGTACATGGAGGTCCTGGAAGTTCGGTAGATGACTACCGTACGTTTAATGGAAAAACAGGGCTTCAGTTAGTAGAGAAAAGCACCCTCGTGGCTTATTGGCAACAAAGAGGGGCAGGAGACTCCAAAGGAGTAGACGATAAAAAGTATTATACCATAGATCAATATGTATCTGATTTGGATCATGTAGTAGATGAGATGCACGAAGTATTTCCTCATAAAAAAATTGTTCTTTTTGGACATAGTTGGGGAGGGATGCTCAGTTCATCTTATTTGTCATTACCAGAACATAGAGCAAAGATTTCTGCATGGATAGATGCAGCGGGAGTTACCGACGGTACGAAGTTATTAGAATATGCTTTTGATGATGTTGATGCCGTAGTAAAGGAACATTTGACACAAGAAGAAAACTTAGATTTTTGGAAGGATGTAGCAAAGCAGAAAACACCTCAAAATTCTTCTCTTTTGGCATATTACATTTTAGATAAAATGCCTGATGCTCATCGTTATGTAAACATCGAAAAAATGCAATGGTCCGAGAGAGCAATTGCCTCAAACAATTCACTTATTCCTGAAGTGCTCCTAACGAACAATAATCAAAACATGGAAGCATTGGATTTCCCTATTTTATTGATTTGGGGTAAATACGATTATTGTGTATCTAAAAAACTGAGAGATGAATTAATTGAGCATTTAGATGCAGAAAAAATTACTTCTGTAGAACTTCCTCATTCGGGACATTATATGATGATGAATGAACCTGAATTATTTTCGAAGAAAGTAGGAGAGTTTCTAGATAAAATATAGTCTGGTTTTTCATCAAATACTATTTGATGTAAACAAGATTCGATTTCTACAAAGAACGGGTTGATTGATATTGACCCGATTTTTTTGTAATCACTTGAATTATAATGATTGTTAGTGGTTAAAATCACTGATTATTAATGATGTATATTCTTGAAAATGAATAAGTGCTACTCTAATTTTGAATCATTCTAAATAAAAGACTAATTTATCTTTTATTTAACTCAATAATAAATCAATTCCAATTGGGGGTTGATTTATTGAAATCAATAGATTATTTCACATTAAAATTTTAAGAAAATGCTAACATCATCTGTATTAAAAAACATAGAATTCAACTCACAAAGACCTGTTGTAAACGTATTGTTTGAAACGAATTTTACCAAAGAGATTCGTATTGCAATGGAGAGTGGGGTCGAAATGAAAGAACATAAAACACAATATCCTATTGTTGTAGAATTAGTAGATGGTAAGCTAGATTTTGGAGTAGAAGGAGAAATTCATCATTTAGAGAAAGGAGATATTTTAGCTTTAGATGGAGGTATTCCTCATAATTTAATTGCCAAAGAAAATAGCATAGTTCGTTTAACCCTTACAAAATACGATACATCGGATAGAGTAAAAGATGTAGCTTCTAAATAAAAAATAACCCCACAGACTAAATAAGAAGTCTGTGGGGTTATTGTCTTAATAAGATTGCAACACCACTACTGATCTCGGGTTCAGGGTCATTTTGCCTGCTGTTACAATTGGCGCCTCATCATATTCGTAAATATCTTCTGGAGCCTCTTTACTTGTATCAATCATACCTTTCCATTCTGTATGCTGTGCATAAATGGTAGGTTCAGGAATTTCAAATTCTAATTTCTCCCAATAGGTATTGACCATCACGTAAAGTTGTTCTCCTGTATTTGGAGAGGTCAACATATAAGCAATTGCGTGGGAATTATCATTCCAATCTGGATAATCAAATTCGCAGCCATGCCAAGTAATGATTGGTCTTCTTGCTCTTGCTTTAGAACTCCAGAAACGCTCTGTTTGGAAAACCTCGTGCTTTAGATTAAACTGAATTAGTTTTTTCACAAAGCGTAAAGTATCCTCATGTTGATTAGGATCGTTCCAGTTGAACCAACTTAGATCGTTATTCTGACAGTAAGCGTTATTGTTACCATGTTGGGTTCTTCTTACTTCATCACCCATTAAAATCATAGGTGTTCCTTGAGAAAGGAGTAGTAAAGTGAAGAAGTTTTTCATCTGCTTCTTACGAAGATGTTCGATTTCCCAATTATCAGTTCCTCCTTCGTGACCGTGGTTCCAGCTGAAGTTATCGTTGGATCCATCTCTATTGTCTTCGCCATTGGCTAAATTGTGCTTCTCGTTATAAGACAGCAAATCGTTCATGGTAAAGCCATCATGACAAGTAATAAAGTTGATACTACGGTTAGGATCTCTTTCTTCTTGATTTTGGAAAACGTGATGTGATCCTTCTACACAACCTGCAAAAGCACCTACCAGCTTATCATCTCCTTTGACAAAACGACGAAGTACATCTCTATACACTCCATTCCATTCTGACCAACGGTCGCCAACAAACGATCCTACTTGATATAAACCAGCAGCATCCCAAGCTTCGGCAATCATTTTAGTACCAGCAAGAATTGGATCGGACTCGATTTCCCAAAGAATTGGAGGGTTTTCTGATGGATTACCGTACTCGTCTCTCGAAAGTACTGAAGCCAAATCGAAACGGAAACCGTCAACGTGCATCTCCGATACCCAATAACGAAGGGAGTCCATAATCATTCTTCTTACGATGGAATGATTGGCGTTAAAGGAGTTACCACAACCAGAGAAATCTAAGAATTTATAGTTGTTGTGACGATCTAAAATATAATAAGTCGAAGCATCCAAACCTTTAAAGTTGATGGTTGGACCTTCTTCTGGATTAACCTCGGTTGTATGGTTGTACACTACATCAAGGATTACTTCGATTCCTGCTTTGTGTAATGCCTTTACCATGTCTTTGAATTCTCTCACAGGTGCTGTTGGATCTTTCTGATCCATGGCATATAAAGAGTGAGGAGCAAAGAAGTTAATTGGAGAATATCCCCAATAGTTGATGCGGTTTTTAGGCGCATCGTGTGGATCAAATTGATAAATTGGAAGTAATTCTACAGCCGTAATTCCTAACTCTTGTAAGTAAGGAATCTTTTCTATCAGACCTGCATAAGTACCTCGTTTTTCATCATTTAAACCTGAAGATGGATCTTTAGTAAATCCTTCTACATGCATTTCATAGATAATGGTCTTCGAATACGGACGAGATAAAGGTTTATCATCTTCCCAATCGTATTCTCTATCATCAATGACAATACTTTTTAATGCGTGCAAGCAATTGTCACCCGGACGGATGGCTGCTTTACGAGAATAGTTGTCGTTCATGCACACAGCTTTCGCATAGGGGTCGACCAATACTTTACTACCGTCGAACCAAGCCCCTTTTTCAGGAAGGAAGTCGCCAAATGCTCTATAGCCATACACCTGACCATGACCAATGCCTTCTACGAAAACGTGCCAATAATAGAATGTTTTGTTTGTTTGTGGATTTAATCGAATAACATGGAAAGGTCTTGGACTGTCCTTGTCATTAAATAAAAGTAATTCAATAGCTGTTGCACCCTTCGAATAAATACAAAAATTGGTTCCTTTATCGGTAACCGTAGCACCTAATGGGTAACTGCTACCTTTTGAGTGTTTTATACTCATCGCACAATAATATTTTGATAGTTATTTTATTTATATCGAAACTATGTAGGGACGTTGCACTGCAACGTCCGTACTAATTGTAGTCCGTACTGACCTTACAACGTCCCTACAATTTCAATAAGATGAGGGATTAGCCTCAATTAACGTCTTTCTATTTTAGCACCAAGTGCCTTTAAACGACCTTCGATATCTTGATATCCACGATCGATCTGATCAATGTTGGAAATCACAGAAGTTCCTTCGGCAGATAAGGCAGCGATTAATAATGCTACACCTGCTCTAATATCAGGAGAACTCATTCTGATTCCTTTTAAATTCGACTGTCTGTTCATACCAATAACAGTAGCTCTATGCGGATCGTTCAGGATGATTTGTGCACCCATATCAATAAGCTTATCCACGAAGAACAAACGACTTTCGAACATTTTCTGATGTACTAGCACTGTACCTTTTGCTTGAATAGCAGTTACCAATACAATACTTAATAAATCGGGAGTGAATAATGGCCAAGGGCCGTCGGCCACTGTAAGGATAGAACCATCGATAAAACGGTCTAATTGATAAGAATCCTGAGCAGGGATAAAGATATCATCTCCTCTAAATTCCATTTGGATACCTAAACGCTTAAATACCGTTGGAATTTGTCCAAGCTCATCAATACGACAGTTTTTGATGGTGATTTCAGATTGAGTCATGGCTGCTAAACCAATGAAACTACCAATTTCAATCATATCCGGAAGCATTGTGTGAGTTGTTCCACCCAATCTTTCTACTCCTTCAATAGTTAGTAAATTCGATCCATGTCCAGTAATGTTAGCCCCCATACGGTTCAACATTTTACATAATTGTTGGATGTATGGTTCACAAGCAGCGTTGTAAAGAGTGGTTTTCCCTTTTGCCATTACAGCTGCCATAATTACATTGGCAGTACCTGTTACAGAGGGTTCGTCTAGTAAGATGTATGAACCATGAAGGTCCGTAGCATCAATTTTGAAGAAACCGTCTTTTGTATAATCGAATTTTGCTCCTAAAGTTTTGAAACCTAAGAAGTGAGTATCTAATCTTCTACGTCCAATTTTATCTCCACCCGGCTTAGGAATTTTACCTTTACCAAAACGAGCTAATAATGGTCCTAATACCATGATAGAACCACGTAGTTTAGAAGCTTTTTGAGAATATTCTTCAGTTTGTAAATGATCAATATTTACATCCTTAGCGATAAACTCAAAAGATCCTTCTCCTATTTTTTTCACTTTTACCCCGAAATCTTTTAAGATGTCAATCAGTTTCATGACATCAATAATATTGGGGATGTTGTGTATAGTTACTTTTTCTTCCGTTAAGAGTACGGCACACAAAATCTGTAGTGCCTCATTTTTTGCACCTTGAGGTGTAATTTCGCCTTTTAAGCGGTGACCACCTTCAACTATAAATTCTCCTTGTCCTGTTGACATAGTAGTGGGATAATAATTCAGAGATAATACCGATTTCTGATGGTTAAAATTTAATAGATCTATCCTACAGAAACCATCAAAGCAAACTTTATCAGAAAGCCTTTAAAACTTGATCTTACCAAAGATTTCCTTTGATAAAACCACGTTTAAAAAATATGAGATACTTTATTAAAAAGTATCTCACATCAATATTAATCATTTATAGTAAAAAACACTATGTACAACAGTGATTTCGTTGCTTTTTTTAGTAATAATTTTCATTCTGAACGATCATTCAAATTATCCGTATCAAAAAGTAAGGATAAGAGGGAATTATTGTTCAGCATTTATAGCTTCTATCATCGCTGTAGGGGACATACGAATACTGTATTGAGGATTGTATTGTTTGGCGATAATTTTCATGTTTTTATCGACAATATATGTGGCAGGAACAGGCAGGGAAGCATTATGTAATGCGTTATTTGCTGCAATGTCTGTCATTAAAAAGGTTTTGATTTTTTTCTGATACTTTTCTGTCACTTCAAAAGTTACTTTGTAGTTGTTCATTACACTCATATCAGTATCTGATATCATAGGGAAAGTAAACTTTTTCTTTACCGCAAATTTGTCTAAACTTTCTTTTTCTTCAGGGCTTACCATGACGATTTTAGCACCTGTATCATAAATGTAATCTAAAGAATCTCTGATGGATTTAAGATGTTTGTAACAAGACGGACACCAACTTCCTCTAAAGAAATTCACGATAACAGGACCGTCTTTTACCATTTCTGAAAGCATAATTTTCTCCCCATTTTGGTCAGTGCCACTAAAATCCGGGGCAGTATCACCTACATTTAATCCAGGCTGTAAAGTCTCTACTTTAATTCCGTATTTAGCGTAAATATCTTTTTCTTGGGCGTAACTGTAAACTTGTAGGGTCATCAATAAGATGAAAGTGATAATCTTTTTCATAAGTGTAGATAAGAAAGGGTATAAAAAAAGTGTTTTCAGTTTATTAGACAATTGAAAACACTTTTCCTTACAAAAATAGGGGTTTATTTTTATGAATTTAGATGTTTAAGCATCGTATCCATCTTTATTTCAGTTTCGTTCCATTCTTTTTCAGGATCTGAATCGGCTGTTATTCCGGCACCTGCATACAGAAGGGCATGATCATTAAAAAGCTGTAGACATCTTAAATTAACGAATAAATGATGTCTATTTTCCAAGCCAATTGGACCAATGTAACCACTGTAAATAGAACGGTTATATTGTTCGTTCCGAAGAATAAAATCGGTAGCAATTTCTTTTGGCATTCCGCATACAGCAGAAGTAGGATGAAGTAAATCTAACATCACAGTGCCTAATTGTGGAAAATTAGTTGTTTTAGTATCTACTTTAAACTCTGTACATAAGTGTAAAAGGTGAGCGGCTGCAACTGTTCTAGGACCAATTTCTTCAAACTCTCTCAATCGAATCTTTTTAAAGCAATTGATGATATATCTACTAACTAAAGCCTGTTCCTCAATTTCTTTACTTTTCCATGAAGCTTCTTTAGGAGAGATGCCGTTACTCGCTTGAGTGCCAGCCAAGGCAACAGTTTTAAAAATACCGTGCTCATCTACGCTAATTAAAGTTTCTGGAGAAGCACCCAACCAAAGGCCAACATTTGGAATGTAACAGATAGATACAAATGCGGCAGGGTAAGATTCACTTAACTTCTGAAAGAACTCAAAAGGAGAAAAATCTTCTTTTAGTTTTGCCTCTTTTGTTCTTGATAACACTACTTTAGTAAACTCTTCGTTTTGCATTGCTTCTACGCTTTCTGCAACGATAGAAGTAAAGTGTTCTTTGGAAGTAGGAGGGAAATGTTCTTTCAACATATTACCTTTCCACCTTTTTAAAGGCTGGTCGGGATCAAAACTGTGTATTTCGTGTTCTACTCTTTCCTTAATGGATAAATCATATGAATTCGAAAAGTCAATATGATCCATTTCGGTGGTATAATAAATATCAGCAGGAATTAAATAAGCTTGCTTGTCTTTCGCTTGAAAAGGGTGGGCCAAGAAACCATTCGGTAATTCTTCAAGATCAGCAGATACTTTTAATGCCTCTTTTTGTAATGAGACCACAATGCTTTGTGTATTTTCAAAAGGCATTTTCCAAGCGGCAAATGGTTGTCCGCTTTCTAAAGCTACAGAAAAGAGATGTTCGAATGAAAGTGTCTCTAATACTATTTGATCTATTTTTTGCTCTTTATTTTTCAAATTTCAGGTGCGAAGTTTAATTAAATAACTTATTATCAATGAATAAGTTCTATTCTGTTAATATTTATTAGCCTAGTATTTGCAAATTTAGAAGTATTTCAACTTTTTTTGTTGAAGTTTTCTGCTAACATTTTAAAAATCAGCTTAAAATTACTTTAAAGTTGACTTCATAGAAAAGTAAGAATAAGGTTTTTTTATCAAAGAATGAAATTCAATAAAATATACCGAGATTATATCCTCCAAAAATTAACTCTTCATATTAAAAAAAGATGGGGATTATATCTACGTACCATAATCTTTTCTTTACTTTTTTATATGGTAGGCGATGTATTAAATAATTGGTATTTCCGCCCATCAAAAATGTATACCTTGCTCGATCGTTTTTTCTACGAATACACTTTAACTCACCCTGAGTTATTGACGAAAACGAAAGCATTTAAGTGGCCTTATGCTCCAGAAACCCTAGAAAGTCATTTAAATAATGAGTCCACCATTCAGAGCAAAAGAGATTTTGAATACCTGAAAGGAGAGTTGGAATTTTTGAATCGTTACGATCAACAAGGTCTAACGGAACAAGAAGAATTATCCAGGGAGACTTTTGAATTTATTATGGATGTAAGCATTCTGGATCGTTGGATTTATAAGAATGTAAAATATCCAATTGATCAGATTACAGGTATTCAGGTACAGTTACCATTGTTTATGGTGAACAACCATACCATTGACAATGTCAATCAAGCCTATAATTATGTGAGCAGATTAGAGGAAATTCAAAATAAAGTATCTGAATTGATCTCCGGAAAGAGTTTATATCCGAATGCTGCTGAAGATCAGATTACATCAAAAGGTATTTTATACCGAAGACCCTTTGAATCGTTAGAAGAGAGTATTCATCATTTTAATATTAATGATGGTCAAGCTTTGCCTCCAAAGAGTACTTTAAGACTCATCAATTTACAGCTAGAAGCATTTCTTTCTGCTCCATTAGAGGAGAATATTTTCTATGTTGATTTTATCAATAAGCTTGAAAAGATAGAGGATGAGAACCTCATTAGTCAGTTACCCGAATTAAAATATAGAGCTAAAAAGGCCATTGAAGGTGCCGTTATTCCATCTTTTGATGCACTTAAAAGAACTTTGGAAGAATTGGAATTTCAAGCAGAAGAAGAGATTACTTTGATGCGTTTTGGCAAGGAAGGCGACAATTATTACAGGCATTTACTCCAATATCATTTAGGTTTAAATAAAGAGGAAATAGAAGGAGAATACCGACCTAGAAACCTCAATTATATGGCCAAAAAGATGGTAAGAGTAGAGAAGCAAAAAGTAAATACGCTGTTAGATTCTTTAGGAATACCTGATGGTAAATTGCAAGACCGATTCCATCATTTTATAAAAAGATATCCTCTTCAAAAAACGAAAAACTCTATTGTTAACTTTTATGAGGCCTACAATCAGTCACCAAGAATGGTTGAGGGATCAAAATTGCCTATAGAAGTGAGCTACTTTCCAGAGTACGTTCGAAACTTTTCTTTTGAACCTTTTTATTGTGAGGGAAGTTTTGATAATAGTAGAAAGGGGCATGTTTATATCAATAAATCATTAAGTGATTATGAAACATACATGCTTGAGACGTATGCGGTATCTACTTATGCTTTGCATGAATGGTCTGATACTAAAATAAAAAATAGTACTATTCCTTTGTTTAGAAGAGAACTAAAACTCTCTTATACTTCCGAATTTTGGAAGAATATTTATGTATCTGCTTACTACAAAAATGCCTCTCAGGAAAAACAAGTACTATATGCTTTTTGGAGACTAAATAATGCCTTATTGATGTGGTGTGATATAGGTATTCATCACTTTTTATGGACAAAAAACGAAGCATTACGCTACGTTGAGGAGAACTCTGCGTTAAATTATGTTGATGTTGAACGCATAGTCGAGGAGACTACAGCACAGCCAGCGAAGTTTTCTTCCATGGGATTTGGAATGTATTTGTCCGATAAATTTCAAAAGGAATTAGAGATAAGTATTGATAATCAAGAAGGTAAGGGTAGATTATTGAATGTGTTTAAAGAAGGTGCTTTAACCTTATCTAGCTTTGAAGCACTTCTTTTTGGTAAAGAGAGTAACGTAAATGAATGAAATGTTAATAAACAACTCATAATAAGTTACTAAAGCTAAAAATATAATCGTATCTTTGCACGTATTTTTACAATGAATATTGCAATTATTTAAGAAATGAGTTTAACTGTCCGAGAAAAACACGGTTTTAAATACATAGATGAGGGTGAAGGAGAAGTACTAATTCTCTTACACGGATTATTCGGTGCTTTAAGTAACTGGTCTGATGTTCTTAGTTACTTTTCAGGGAGATATCGTGTATTAATTCCTATGTTGCCAATTTACGATTCACCAAGAAACGAATCGAATTTGGAAGGACTTGTTGCCTATACAGAAAAATTTGTCGCTGACTTTGAGCTTAACGAATTTTCTCTTTTAGGAAATAGTTTAGGTGGTCACGTAGCTTTATTGTACACATTAGCCAACCCTGAAAGAGTAAAGAAACTTATCCTTACAGGATCTTCTGGCTTGTACGAATCAGGTATGGGATTATCTTATCCAAAAAGAGGTTCTTATGACTTTATTAAAGATAGAGTTGCTTACACATTCTACGATCCTGCAGTAGCTTCTAAAGAATTAGTAGATGAGTGTTATGAAGTAACATCTGATAATGCGAAGTGTTTAAGAATTGTATATTACGCAAGATCTGCACAAAAGCATAACCTTCGTGAAGAATTAAAGAACATCAAATGCCCTACTCAATTGATTTGGGGCTTGAACGATACAATTACTCCTCCTTCAGCAGGACATGAGTTTAACCGATCGATACCAAATTCACAATTGCATTTTATCGACAAGTGTTGTCATGCACCAATGATGGAACATCCGAATAGATTTAACATGTTAGTGGACGATTTCTTGAGAAATAACTAACAATAATGTAAGTTTAGAGATACCTTTCTCATTTTCTCTAAATGTTATACATTTTTTTGGATGAGAATGTGCGAATGCACAACCAATTTGGGAGGTAAATGTTGATTTTTGTCAACACTTTTATCTCCCAAATTGTTTATATATACATATCTTTTCATCAAACACTAAGATGATATGCAATTAGCAAAAGATTTGTTGACAACTACATTGCCAACCATTCACCCAGATACCGCTTTAGAATGTGTGTTTTCTTATTACGAAGAAAATAACATTCTATCCTTGCCTGTCTTGAAAAAAGACAAGTATATAGGTATGGTTATGGAGCAAGACTTTTTTGACCTAGACCTAAGCCAAGGAGTAAAATCTGTAAAACTCCCATTATCAAACGAAGACGTTTCTGTTTTACCCTCAACACATTTATATGACTGCCTTAGAATTGTAGACGAATTCGATGTAGAAATAATTCCTGTTGTTGATAAAGAGGATAAATATCATGGAACCATTATCGTCAAGGATATGATGGATAAGGTGGCAAGACTACATGCGGATCAAATCGAAGGAAGTATTGTCGTGCTTAGAATAGAAGCTATACATTATTCTTTAGAAGATCTTAGTCGTTGGGTAGAAACAAATAATGTCAAAATATTAAGTTCTTTTGTAGAAGTGGATAATAACGACTCTAAAATGGTGATCGTTACCCTAAAGTTAAATACAATGAAAGTGGATGCTGTATTGGCTACATTCGAACGTTTTAGTCTTAACGTGATTTATTCTTCTGCTTCTGCCGAAGGAAAAGACGATTCTAAAGATCGATTGGACAATCTGATGCGCTACCTAGAACTCTAAAAATGAAATTAGCTTTACACAGTCGCAAACTTGAAAAAGAGAGAAGTGGTTTTTTAATAAATGCCATCAAAGAAATTCTCAATAGAAAAGAATTTGAATTGATGATTTCTGATGGTCTTGCACTTTATCTCGGAAATATAGATCCTGAAATTGGTAAGTCTCTACCTGTTTTTAACTCTACAGAACATCTTAGAGGGGTAGATTTTATGATTTCTATTGGAGGAGACGGAACTCTTTTAGAAGCGCTTACTTATGTGCAGGAGTTAGAGATACCTATCGTTGGTGTAAATGCTGGTAGATTAGGATTCCTAGCTTCTATACAAAGAGAGAATTTTACGCATACACTAGAAGCATTGATCAATGGGTTCTTTTCTATAGAAGAACGTACAATGCTCACTTTGGTAAGTGATAGAGAAGATTTATTTGGAGGAATTAAATTCGGATTAAACGAATTTACGATCCTTAAAAGAGATACTTCCTCTATGATTGTCGTTCATACTTATCTAAATGGAGAATACCTCAATTCTTATTGGGCAGATGGTTTAATTGTTTCCACACCATCTGGATCTACTGGATATTCTTTGAGTGTTGGAGGACCTGTCGTTATTCCTGGCTCAGAGAACTTTATTATCTCTCCGGTATGTCCACATAACTTAAATGTAAGACCTTTAATCATTTCAGACAAAAGCGTTATTTCTTTTGAGATTGAAGGTAGAAGTAAAAACTTTTTAGTGTCTTTAGATTCAAGATCTGAAGCAGTGGATGCATCTATTGAATTGGCAGTGAAAAAATGTCCATTTAAAGCCAAATTGGTGAACATTGGTGGTGGAGAAAAATTCTTAGATACACTTAGAAAAAAATTACATTGGGGATTGGATCGCAGAAATCCCGACGAATAAATTAGACTCTATACGAATACTATAAGATAGAGGTAAACATATATTTAAACTCGACTATGGCCTATTTTAGATAATCATTTATCTGATATAGGTCTATAATTTAATTAACCATATATTTTCAAAAATGAAAAACAATTTCCGTTCAATTATTGGAATAACTTCTTTATTCATCCTGCTTTTTGGGTGTGATAAAGCGTCTAACAACAAAGAAACAACATCGGATAATATGCTATTACAAGAGTGGGAAGGTCCTTATGGCGGAACCCCTGCGTTTGATAAAATGCAAGTGTCAGATTTAAAAGAAGCTATTGTTAAGGGCATTGAAATTCATCTTAATGAAATTGATGAAATTTCGAATAATACTGCCCCAGCTACTTTTGAAAACACGATTTTAGCTATGGAAAAAGCAGGGTCTGACTTAGATAGAGTATTTACTTATTATGGGATTTGGAGATCGAATATGTCTTCTCCTGAACTTCGTCAGATCGCAAAGGAATTGGCACCTATCATTTCTGATTATTCATCAAAAATTAATCAAAATGACAAGCTGTACCAAAGAATTAAAAAGGTGCATGCAGATAGTAAAACAACACCTCTAGAGCAAGAAGCACAAAGAATTACAGATTTATATTACATTGGTTTTGTAATGAAGGGTGCTGATTTAAATGCTGAGAAGAAAAAGCGTTATGCAGAAATCGATAAAGAATTATCTACTTTATATTCTGATTTTTCTAATAACGTTTTAGCTGATGAAGAAAGTTATGTTGTCTACCTTACTGACAAACAGTTGAGCGGTTTACCAGAATCTTTTGTAAAGTCTGCAGCTAAACAAGCAGAAGAAAGAGGTAAGAAAGGTCAGTATGCTGTATTGAATACAAGATCTTTTATGGAACCTTTCCTAACTTATTCTGATGAAAGAGAGTTAAGAAAGCAGGTTTGGACAAATTACATCAAGCGTGGAGATAACCGTGATGAGCACGATAACAATAAAATTATTGCTCAAATTCTTAAGTTAAGAGATGAAAGAGTGAAATTGATGGGTTATGCTAACTATGCGACTTGGCGTTTACAAGATCGTATGGCTAAGAATCCAGCAAATGCTATGGATTTGATGGAGAAGGTATGGGCTGCTTCAGTAAAGACAGTGCATAAAGAAGTAAAAGATATGCAATCTGTTGCTAACAAGAGAGGTGATAAAATAACTATTGAGCCTTGGGACTACAGATATTATGCAGAGAAAGTACGTAAAGCGAAATACGATCTAGATTCTGATGAGGTAAAACAATACCTTCAATTAGAAAAGTTAAGAGAAGGAATGTTTATGGTAGCAGGTGAACTTTTCGGTTTTGAATTCAAAGCATTACCAAAAGGTAAAGTTCCTGTATTCCATGAAGACGTTCGTGTTTGGGAAGTATTAAACAAAGAAAACGGAGAACTAATCGGTTTGTGGTATTTAGATCCATATGCAAGAAAAGGTAAACGTTCTGGTGCTTGGGCAACTACATACAGAAGCTTTACATCTTTCGAAGGAAAGAAAATCGTGCTAGCATCAAACAATTCTAACTTTATTAAGCCTGCTCCAGGAGAAGTATCGTTAGTATCTTGGTCAGATGCTGAAACGTTCTTCCATGAATTTGGGCACGCACTTCACTTCTTATCAGCCAATGTAAAATATCCAAAGTCGAATAGCGGCGTAAGAGATTATACAGAATTTCAATCTCAGTTATTGGAAAGATGGTTGCCAACTGATAAAGTAATCAATGGCTTCTTAACTCATGTGAAGACAGGTGAGCCAATGCCACAAGCATTAGTGAAGAAAATTAAAGCTGCAGCGACGTTTAATCAAGGATTCTCTACAACAGAATACTTAGCGTCAGCTTTGATGGATATGAAATATCACACTACTGATGTTTCGAATATTGATCCGATCACATTTGAGAAAGAGACATTAGACAAATTAGGTTTACCAAAAGAAATCGTAATGCGTCATAGATCAACTCAATTTGGTCACGTATTCTCAGGCGAAGGCTATGCTGCCGCTTACTATGGTTACCTATGGGCTGATGTATTAACTTCTGATGCTGCAGAGTTATTTGAAGAATCGCCAAAAGGATATTATGATAAAGAAATTGCAGAGAAATTAGTGAAATATCTATTTGCTCCTAGAAACGCCATAGATCCAGCAGAAGCTTATAGAATGTTTAGAGGTCGTGATGCAGATTATAAAGCATTAATGAGAGATAGAGGGTTTATGTAGGCAGAATTTCTTGTAAACAAAGAGCTCCTGAAATTTACATAATTTCAGGAGCTCTTTGTTTACAACTAATAAGTGATAACTAATAATTATTAAAATGACATTACAAATAAGACTGAACCAACGCTTTATATTGAAGTTTAAATCAGTTATTTCTTACCTTTTACCTATTAGTTATTCCTTATTACCTAATCCTTCATCCTAATTCGCCACCTCAGACAAGAACTTCACTCTCACCAAACGAATCTCATCCTCACCAATTTCTTCATCAAGTTCATCAAACGCATCGTCTAAAGAATCGGAGTCAGCATTCATGAAATAATCATAGATTTCGTCAATACGGTCTTCGTCCATGATAGTTTCAATGTAATAATCAAGATTAAGTTTGGTGCCGGAGTCACAGATATTTTCGATTTCATCCAAAACATCATCAAAAGATATTTTGAGTGTCTCGGCAATATCTTCAATATCTTGTTTTCTATCAATATGTTGAATGATAGTGATTTTTGACTTCGATTTATTGACGGTTGATTTCACTACTACATCTTTAGCTGTAGTGATTTCATTTTGTTCAACATAATCAGCAATGATATCGACAAATGGTTTCCCGAACTTTTTGGCTTTACCTGCACCAACGCCATTAATTTGCATTAATTCTTCGGTATTGGTAGGGTAGGTTGTGGCCATTTCTTCTAGAGAAGGTTCTTGGAAGATCGCATATGGTGGAATACCTTTTTGATGGGCAAGTTTCTTTCTTTTTGCTTTTAGAATATCAAAAAGCTCTTTATCAAAAGCATTGGTGACAACAGTTTCTTCGTTGAGTGCTTCTAATTCACTTGGCCATTGGTAATCTTGTGTGAATTCGATATCAAAAGGTGTTTTTTGGAATTCTTTTCCCTTTTCTGTCACTTTGATGATCGTGACGTTATCCACATCTTTAGTCAAGAATCCATGAATCATGGATTGTCTGATAATGGACTCCCAATATTGATTGTCTTCATCCTTACCTTTACCATAACAGTTTAACTCATTATGGTGATAGCTATCTACATAGTCGGAAGGAGTAGCCGTAATCACATCGCAAATGTGATTGATGCCAAATCTCTCTTCTGTTTCAAATGTAGCTTCTAAAGCAAGTAGAATTTTATCTTTCGCATTAAAACGTGTGTGCTTTGTTTTACAGTTGTCGCAATGTCCACAATTGTGATCTACTTTTTCTCCAAAGTAATGGAGTAGTTGTCGAGTTCTACAAACAGAAGAATTCGCATAATAGCTTATTTCCTGTAGTAGTATGTGTACATTTTCTCTTTCTGTTACTGATTTGTCCTTGTGGAATTTTTCTAGTTTTGCAACATCCTCAGGACTGTAAAGCATCATACAGTAAGATTCAAGACCATCACGTCCAGCACGGCCAGTTTCTTGATAATAACCCTCTAATGATTTTGGTGCATCATAGTGCACAACAAAACGCACATCAGGCTTATCGATACCCATACCAAAAGCAATAGTGGCTACAATAACATCACAATCCTCATTAAGGAAGGCATCTTGATTGGCCATACGAGTGCCCGATTCCATTCCAGCATGATAAGGTTGTGCATTGATACCATTGATACGTAAAAACTCGGCTACTTCCTCTACTTTTTTACGGCTAAGGCAGTATACAATACCCGATTTATTTTGATGCTGACGAATAAATTTAATCAGCTGTACTTTTGGATCTTTTTTAGGATGAACTTCATAATACAGATTATCTCTATGGAAAGAAGACAAGAATATATTCGCATCTTCCATCTTTAAGTTTTTCTGTATATCAGCTCTTACTTTAGGAGTCGCTGTTGCTGTTAAGGCAATAATTGGTAGATCTCCAATAGCTTCTATAATCTGCTTAATTCTCCTATATTCAGGACGGAAATCGTGTCCCCATTCAGAAATACAGTGGGCCTCATCAATAGCGATAAAGGATATATTCGATTTCTGAAGTAATTCGATGTTTGCTTCTTTAGTTAATGATTCTGGTGCCACATAAAGTAGCTTGGTTTTACCTTCAAGAGTTTCCTTTTTTACTTTATTCGCTTCACTTTTAGAAAGCGTAGAATTTAGAAAACTAGCATTCACCCCAAGGGCCTGTAATTGGTCGACTTGGTTTTTCATCAATGCAATTAAAGGAGAAATTACAATAGCTGTTCCTTCCTGCATTAAGGCGGGAAGCTGATAGCATAGAGATTTTCCCGCTCCTGTTGGCATGATGACAAACGTATTTTTTCTTTCAAGAATATGAGTAATAATCACTTCTTGGTTGCCCCTAAACTGATTATATCCAAATACCTCTTTTAGTTTGTCTTTTAATGCAAATTGTACCTTAGTACTTGTCATATAACAATTATATAAATAGTTATCTGATCAAAAGTTGATTTGATAACAGTTTTTTTATCGTGTTTAAGTTGGAAGAGAGGTGAATAATTCATCTTCTTTCTTACCGTTTATGAATATACTAAATCACGGTTAGTTTTCATAACAGAATTTAAAATGCAAAGTTAATAACTGCATCTTAAAATGTTAACAAATTGAAATTTAATGATATAAAAAAGGTCTAAAAAAGAAGTTTTTTTAGACCTTTTAAATAATTGAGGCTTAAAATTAGTTACTCAAACGCTCTAATTTTGCTAAGTCAATTATAGTAATATTCTTATCCTTGATTTCAATTAAACGCTCATCTTTAAAGTCAGAAAGCGTACGGATAAGTGTTTCTTTAGCTGTACCAACGATTTTAGCCAAATCATCTCTAGTGATCGACATTCTTTCGTTTGGTCCTTGCTGATATCTCTTATCTAATTGAAGTAATACCTCTGCCACACGTTGTCTTACAGAACCATAAGCAAGTTTCAATAACTTCTCTTCTTGCTCGATTACCTCTTTTGTTAATAACTTGATGAAAGAGTGAGAAACGTCTCTATTATTATGAATCAATGAGAAGAAATCTTCTTTAGGAATCATAGTAATTTCACATTCTTCCAATACCATTGCCGATTCAGGGTAAGGTACGTCTTTCAATAAGGCTACATAGCCTAAGAAATCGCCAGCACCATGAATACCAGTGATGTATTCTTTACCGTCCTCGTTAGTTTTATATGTTTTTACTTTTCCGCTGACAACTTGAAGTAAAGCATTTGGATGATCACCTTCGTAGAAAAGAACACTTTTCTTTTTGTAAGCACGAGATTTTCTATTTTCTGACAACTTTTCCAAGTTATTCATTCCTCTTGCATCACTAATGAATGTATCAAACCCATCGGCAGATTGCTCGTAGCGTTTTTTTACAGTATCACTTTTTTTCAAGCGACTTTCAATAGCGTCTAGAAGTTCAACATCATCAAATGGTTTAGAAATGTAATCATCGGCACCGTGACTCATTCCTTTTCTGAAGTCTGATTTTTCTGCCTTTGCAGTTAAGAAAATAAACGGAATACTAGCAGTATTAGGGTCTTTACTTAAAGCAAACAAAACACCGTAACCGTCAAGTTCAGGCATCATGATATCACAAATGATTAAGTCAGGATTGTTTGCTCTAGCCTTTTCTACACCAAGCTTCCCGTTTTCAGCTGTAATAACTTCGTAATTTGATAATTCTAAGATTTCTGAGGTATTCTCTCTCATCTCAGGATTGTCTTCGATCAGAAGTATCTTTTTCATATTTATAAACTAATTTTTCGGTATTGTTACAGTAAATGTTGTGCCCTGTTCCTCTTTCGAAACAAAGTCAATCGCACCTTTTAACATCTCAAGGTACTTACTAACAATGTTTAGTCCTAGTCCAGTACCCTGTATATTTATAGCATTCTCAGCACGGAAGAATCGGTCGAATAGGTGAACTTGTTCCTTTTCAGGAATACCCATTCCTTCATCTCTTATGCTAATAGAAAATGTTTCTTCGTTTACTTCAGAATCTACCCAAATACGATCACCAATCCTCGAATATTTTATAGCATTTGATAGTAAATTGATGATGATGTTTTTTAAAATCTGAGGATCAGATTTAATCTTTTCCTCTCCATTATGAGAAATGATAATTTTTTGTCCCTGCTTCTTTACAGGAATCATTTCATCACAGATATTTTCTATAAAATCGTAAATCTGAATAGTGGAAATATGCACTTTTGCCTTTCCTTCCTCCAATTTACTAATAGAAAGGAAATCATTCAAAATTTGTGTAAGATTGTTAACGGAAGATTTGATTCTTTTAATATGTTTTTCCCTTTTTTCGGCTTGTTCTAGAGATGTGTATCTAGAAATCAAAGAAACAGAGGATAATATCGTGCTAAGAGGCGTTCTAAATTCATGAGAAGCCATAGAAACAAATCGACTTTTTAACTCGTTTAGTTGTCTTTCTTTTTTGAGTGATTTTAGGATTTCTTTTTCTGCTTTTCTTTGCTGGGTAATGTTCAACATTACCACTAAAAGTTGTTTGGTTTGCTGTCGACTATTCTTAATAGGGACAATAATCACAGAGTACTTGATGTCCTTGTAATCAAACTCAAATATTATTTCCTCGCCAGAATCAATGACCTGTTTTGTGAGCTCAAATTTTTGAGTATAAACATCAGCCATTGCAGGGTCATTTCTTGATAAAAATTCAAAGAAACGAGCTCCAATTATTTTTTTAGAGTCAAGTTCAAGGTCTTTAAAACCTTTACCGTCTGCAAATATATAATGTAAATTTTCGTCGAGTACAGCAACAATACCATAAGGGAAGTTGTGGGCAATTACTTTATAGATCGCCTGACTCCTTACGAGTTCCTCTTCCGCTTTTTTTCTCTCATTTATTTGGAGTTCAAGATCCTCGTTAGAACGTTGTAAAGTTTTAATAGCTTTATCCAGCTGTCTTGTTCTGTCTTGAACACGTTGTTCTAATTGTTCGTTTAGTTCTTTAATATGGTTGATGTTCGAACTATGTAGAATACTATGTCTTATCGCTCTTTCAAGTTGTTGATAAGTCATTTTTCCTTTTACCAAATAATCAGATGCACCGGCAGTCATCGCTTGTTCATCGACTTTTACATCACCTTGTCCTGTAAGTAGAATAAAAGGTAGATGTCTTCCGGTTCTATCAAGTGATTCGATAATTAAATCAAGACCACTTTTAGCTCCAAGAAGGTAATCGACTATATAAACATCATAATCACCACTCATCACTTTTTCAAGTGCCTTGTCATAATTAGGCTCCCATTCTAATGAATAATTACGAAAGGGTATTTCTTCTAAAATATCTTCGGTAATGATGTAGTCGTCTTCATCATCATCGATTAAAAGTACTTTTATGGTAGCACTTGGTTGTTCTAATATATTAGAGAAGGGCATTTAATAAATGGTTTTTTAATTTTTTGGTAAACGGACAGTGTTGAACCAATATTGATGAATGGTTTTAAAGATATCCACCATGGCATCAAACTGTACCGGTTTAGTAATATACGAACTAACCCCTAAGTTATAAGTTTTTAGGATATCATCCTCATCGTTTGAAGTTGTTAAAACCACTATTGGGATTTTTTTTAATGTTGGGTCTTTTTTGATCTCACTAATGCAGTCTTTGCCATCTTTTTTAGGCATGTTGAGGTCAAGTAAAATTAAATCAGGTAAACATTGGTTTTCAAGTTCTTGAAATTGTTTATTCCGATTTAAATAACTCATTAATTCCTCTCCATTTTCGACAAAAGTAAGATCACCTTTTAATTCACATTCATCAAAAGCTTCTTGTGTCATCATACGATCATCAGGATCGTCTTCAGCACAAATAATATTCATGGGCGTTAGATAATTGTTCATAAAATGAAAGTTATGTTTGGTAAGTCTATGTAAAAAATAAACTAAATAGTTTAGTAAGTTCCGTTCTCAATATTTGTTTGCATACTAATAGTAAATACCGTCCCTTTATTAATCACACTTTCTGCTGTAATATCCCCTCCATGTCGTTGAGCAATTTTTTTACAGATCGCAAGACCAATTCCAGAACCATTGTATTTTCTACCTTCTAGTCGTTGAAAAATCTGAAATATTCTATCACTGTATTTTTGATCGAATCCGATTCCATTATCTTCTACCGAAATATAAATAAAGTTAGGTTGATTTTCATCTTCTTTAAACGTGATTTTCACAACCGGGTCAAGATCATCTTGTTTAAATTTGATGGCATTTGAAATTAAATTTTGAAACAGTTGTCTCAGCTGAGTTTCGTCCCCTTTTATTGTTGGTAAATCAGGAAGGTTAATTTCTGCATTCGAATCAGTAATTGATATTTCCAAGTCAGATAAAACGTCCTCCAGGATCTTATTCAAGTCAATTTCTCCAAACGGTTTAGCCTTTGATGATATCCTCGAGAAGCGTAATAAATCAGAAATTAATTGTTGCATTCTTTCCGCAGAGCTCAACATTCTATCGATGTAATCTTTTCCTTTATCAGAAAGATTTTCTTTTTCTTTCTTTTGAAGTCGATCCCCAAAAGCACGAATTTTTCTTAAAGGCTCCTGTAAGTCATGTGAACTCACATAAGCAAAGTCTTCCAATTCTCTATTTTTAGAAATCAATTCTTGTAGATATTGCTGTACTTTATTCTCGTTTTCAATTCGAGTAGTTACATCCTCTGCAAAAATGATGATTCCACTAATTTCTCTGTCGTTGTTGTACCAAGGGTGGGCTTCCCATTCAATACAAACCGTATCCCCATTGAATTTTTGAATATGATCGAGTTGGATGCCTGTTTTTTGACCCAATAAAACATTTTGGAAAATATTTTTCCAATCTTCCTTAAAGTAATAGTCTTCCGTAATACTATGGCCTATTACATCAGACAAATCTTGTCTAGAATCTAAAATTGTTTTTTTCCAACGAGCACTTGCTACTAGATATTTTAATTCTAAATCCAACATAGCAATGGCAGCTGGAGCATAATCAGCATAATATTCCAAAAGTTGACGCTGTTCGATGACTTCTTTTTCTGCAATTTTTCTCTTTGTAATATCATTTACAAAGGCCGTATAATAATGTTCTCCTTCAATTTCTAGAGGACTAATCGATATCTCTACAATAAAAGTAGACCCGTCTTTTTTCTGAGCCTGAAATTCTTTTCCATCACCTTTAGTACGCATTTTAGGTTGTTCAAAAGAGCTGTTTCTAAACGATACGTGTGTTTTTTTTAAGCTATCAGGAACGAGTGTTTCTATAGGTTGATCGATGAGTTCGTTTTGGCCATAACCAAATGTTTTTTCGGCCATCGGGTTCACACCTATAATGATTCCTTTTCTGTTGATAATTACAATTCCTTCGGATGCGGCTGTAAATAAAGCGGATAACGGGTCTCCTTCTTTTAGGAAAAATGGAGCGTTATTGGTTAATTTTTTCATTCAAGTACTCTATTACTTCTTTTAATTGATCTGGGTGTGCCCAATGGGTGTTAGGGTTTCTTCGGAACCAACTTAACTGTTTCTTAGCATATCTTCTGCTATTTCTTTTAAGTAGTTCAACCGTTTCTTTCCAATCGTGTTTTTGATCCCAAAAATCAAAAATTTCTTTGTACCCTACAGTCTGTAAGGCGTTGTGTGTTTTGTATTCTTTAAGTCGTTCAACTTCTTCGACCAAACCATTTTTTAGCATCAAATCCATTCTAAAATTGATTCTATCATACAATTCTTGTCGGTCTCTGTCTAATCCAATAGTGATAATATCAAAAGGTCGTTGTACTGAAGCTTTGTTTCTTTGACTTGTATAGGTTTTACCTGTAATTTCAATGACCTCTAGAGCTCTAATCACACGCTGTGTATTTGCTCTATCGACCACTTCATAATATTCAGGATCTTTGATTTTTAATTGATCGAGCAAAGGTTGAATACCTTCGTCTTTGAATTGTTGATTAAGCTTATTTCGAATTTCGGGTTGAGACGTAGGCATTGGGTCGATCCCTTTGCATACAGCATCCACATACATGCCCGATCCTCCGGAAAGAATGACTGTTTGATGTTTTTGAAAAAGATCCTCTAATAAAGCAAGTGTATCTTTTTCATAATGTCCGAAACTATATTCTTGATTGATACTTAGATGCCCAACAAAATGATGGGGAATGTCTTGCATTTCCTCTTCTGTTGGTCGAGCAGTACCAATTTGCATTTCTTTGAAAAATTGACGGGAATCGGCATACACCACTTCTGTTTTTAATTCTTGTGCTAATTTTACACAAAAATCTGTCTTACCAACTGCTGTTGGCCCAACCACCACAATTAATACTTTTTTATCTTCTTTCATATCGAATGCCCATCCTTAATCTTACTTTGCAAAGTTAACAAATGAATTGATACATTAATAGTTATTGGTTCAGACAAAATTGTACCTTTGCAAACTAATAATTCAACTGTATCAAAATGTTTGTAGAACCTAGATTTAACGACCGATCAGACGAGAAGGCAATTGGCTGGATAGAAGTAGTGTGTGGCTCCATGTTTTCAGGTAAAACTGAAGAACTTATTAGAAGAGTAAATAGAGCAACAATTGCAAAACAAACAGTACATATTTTTAAACCTGCTGTGGATACAAGATATCACGAAGAAAACGTAGTATCTCATAATTCTAACTCAATTATTTCTACTCCAGTGAAAACTGCAGGGGAGATTACACAATATGTTGGCAAAAATGAAGTTATAGCTATTGACGAAGCACAGTTTTTTGATCAGACTTTAGTCGATGTTTGTGTTGACTTAGCCAACAAAGGGCATCGTATTATTGTATGTGGTTTAGACATGGATTTTCAAGGGAATCCGTTCGAACCTATGCCACAATTAATGGCAATTGCTGAATATGTTACAAAGTTGCACGCTATTTGTGTGAAATGTGGTGAACCGGCATTATATTCCTACCGATTATCTGCATCAAAGGATCAGGTTCTTCTAGGAGAAACAGATTCCTATGAAGCAAGATGTAGAAAATGCTATCAAAAAGGAATGAGTGACCGTAGTTCAGATTCTTGATTATCAGGGAGTCAGGTACAGCTGATATCTCTGTGTTATCTAGCTGAAAAATAGACTTCTCGATGAGAAATAGAATTGATACAGATAATTTTAAACGTCAATTAATACGTTACTTTAGTTTTAGAACTATTCAGGGTAGGAACGTTCTCCTAACGACTTCTTACCTTTTGATTTTGATTGCCTTCACAATTTTTGTGGTCTATCAAAATAAATTAGTAAGTGATGTTGGTGATAGGGTAATCCAAACTAGAAATCCTATCACCGTCATGACTTCTAGAATTAATGCAGGTCTCGATAGGGTATCTGCAGCACAAAGAGGCTACTTTTTGACAAAAGACGACAGTTACAAAGACGAAAGAAACTCGCTTTGGGATACTGATATTTTACCAGCCTTAGAAAAACTAGAAATTTTAGGCAAACAACTGACCTCTCAAGACAGACGTTCCATAGATGCATTAGGTATTCTTTTGAAGGAGTATAAACACGGTCAGGACGATCTAGAACTCTACTTTGAGCAACATCTTACCGATTTTGCAGCAATTCAAGAAGATATAGAAGAACTCGATTCCCTCACATTACGATTAAAGCTCGAAAGTTTTAAAAAGAAAGTAGAGGTAGACGAATATATTGTCGATTATTTATTGAACAATATATCACCACTTAAAGCAGAAATTAGAGAATATTTAGGCCCATTATCTCAACAGCAACAAAAAGCCATGTTGGATGATGTAAAGAGAATCAACGAAGATATTGATAGTGCTAACTCATCAATTGCCTTTGTTACAGCATTCTTTGCCATCTTGGCCATTGGTTCATCACTACTTGTAATTCGAACATTAAATACCTCATTACAACGGCCAATTAATCAATTGGACCGTTTATCAGTGGGTGATCTCGGTGAAAATATCGAAGAAACCAATGATGAGATGAACGATATCATTACCTCGTCCAACCGACTCCGACAAAACTTGGATAAAGCATCTGCTTTTGCCTTAAACATTGGTGAAGGGAACTTTGAAGCAGATTTCTTGCCGGCAGGTAATCACGATATGTTAGGTAATGCATTGGTTCAAATGAGAGATCGTTTGAAAAATGTGGCAGATGAGGATGAAAAACGAAACTGGATTACTAAGGGTATGGCCCATTTTGGAGATATTCTTAGACAGTACAGTGATATCAAAGAGTTATCAAATTCTATTGTGACCGAATTGGTTCGTTACTTAAATGCTAACCAAGGAGAGCTATTCTTTATTGAAGAAGATGAAGATGGAGAAAGATATCTTAATCTAGAAGCAACGTATGCTTTTGAGAGAAAAAGAATCATAGAGAAGAAGATACATGTCGATGGTCGCTTTGCTGAAGGATTACTTGGGCAATCTTACTTGCTAGGAGAGACCATTTATCTTAATGACGTTCCTTCGGGATATATTGAAATTACTTCAGGTTTAGGTGATTCTACACCGAGAGCAGTTTTAATTGTTCCTTTAAAGATTAATGATGCTGTTGAAGGTGTTTTAGAAATTGCAAGTTTTAAAGAAATAGCAAGCTTTGAAGTAGAATTTGTAGAGAAAGTAGCTGAATCTATTGCCTCTACTCTGAGAACGGCAAAAAATAACGAAAGAACCAAAGAACTATTAATGTCATCTCAAGAACAAAGAGATCACTTAAGAAGCCAAGAAGAAGAGATGCGTCAGAATTATGAGGAGCTGCAAGCGACTCAAGAGGAAATGGAAAGACGTCAGATCGAATTAGAAAACTTAAAGAAAACACTTCAAAATCAAGTAAAAGAAAGAACGAACGAATTAGAAAAAACACTAGAAAGGTTCGATCTAGCATTGCAAGGTACTACTGAAGGTATTTGGGATGCAGCCTTAAAAGATGGAGAATTGGATAGTTCTACCATTTTCTGGTGGTCTCCTCGTTTCGAAGAGTTACTTGGTTATGAAGAAGGTGAATTAGAAAATTCTTTAGATTCATTCTTACAAAATATACACCCAACTCAAAGAGAAGAATCAACTAAAATATTCAATGGTCTTATTAATGATCATTTAGGTATTGCACCAAATCAAACAGATGTACAACTGAGACTAAAAGATGGTACTTACAAATGGTTCCATGTTTCAGGAGCAGTAAAACATAATGAAAATGGTAAAGCTGTTCGATTTGCGGGAGCGATTAATGATATTTCTTCTAATGTAGACTTAAAAGTATCCCAAGAATTATTATCTCTTAGAGAAGCGAACTTAAAAGCTTTCCTAGATGTAACACAAGATTTTGTCATCGCTATCGATACAAAAATGATGGTTACTCTAGCCAACAATGCGATCAAGGAAGCATTAAAAACTAGAGGTTTAGATATCATTGAAGGAGAAACAGTGATCTTGGATATGGTACGACCAGAAAACAGGGATCATTATCATAAAAACATTAGAAGAGTATTGGACGGAGAAGTATTTAATGATGAGATGAGTTTCCAATTCGGAAATTTAAAACGCATCATGGATACGAGATACTACCCAATTATATCAGACGATAATCAAATTGTTGGTGCAACAGTAATGTTCCATGATATTACCAATCGTAAGCAAAGAGAAATAGATCTTATCGAGTCAAGAAGACAAATGAAAGCTATTTTTGATACTTACGATGCAGAGGTGTACATGAAAGATCTTGATGGTAAGTATATCATGGCCGATCAGACATTTATATCTTCATTGGATGTTGACTTTGATATTATCGGTAAAACCGATGTAGAAATCTATGGTCCTGAAAAAGGAGAAGAAATTTGGGAACTGGATGAGGCTATTTCTGAACAAGAAACAGAAATTTCTTATTTAGACACAAGAGAGGATGGTAGCAAATTCAAATGTGTAAAATTCCCTATGGTGAATTCTTCGGGTAAGGTATATGCTATTTGTAGTATTGCTTCCAAATTAGAATTTGAGGGTGAATTGGATAGTGGTGTTGATAAAGTACCTAACCCAGTAATCTATAGAAGTGGCAGTAATCCAAAAGAAATAGTGCATCAAAGTGGAACTTGGAAAAATTACTTTGGTGAAGATATTTCTTTAGATAGATATATATCAGAAAAGGATCAGGATCGATATGATAATGCCATCGCAGTTATCACTGATGCTGTAAATCAAGGGAAAGCCTATTACGAGACATATGTGGTTACTTTGGATAATGGAAATAAATTATTGATGTTGGAAAAAGGAAATGCCGTAGAAAGAGATTACGATGGAGAAAAGGTAATAGTTTCTTCTCTAATTAATCTGACTCCATTACGTCCTAATCATGCATAAATCGATAATTTAATTACCTTTGCATCACTTTAATTTAATTATTCAAAAATTATTGATATGAAAGCGATCATTAAAACAGATAAAGGAGATATGAAAGTAGATTTCTACTTAAACGATGCTCCTAATACAGTGGCTAACTTCGTAGACCTTGCAGAACACAACTACTACGATGGTTTAACTTTCCACAGAGTGATCCCTAACTTCGTAATCCAAGGTGGATGTCCTGACGGTACTGGTGCTGGTGGACCTGGTTACAGAATTGCATGTGAATTGGATGGCGACAACCAATACCATGACCGTGGTGTTTTATCTATGGCTCACGCTGGTAGAAACACAGGTGGTTCACAATTCTTTATTTGCCACAGCCGTGCACAAACTTCTCACCTAGACCGTAACCATACTTGTTTTGGTAAAGTAATCGAAGGTGTTGAAGTAGTAGATGATATTCGTCCAAACGATAAAATCGTATCTGTTCAGATTATCAGAGAAGAAGGTGATCCTGAATTAGGTGAGGTGAAAAAATTATAATTTCTAATTTAGAAATAGTAACTTTAAAAAAGCAATTAATGTAAATGCATTAATTGCTTTTTTATTTTTATACAAACTTTACTTTTTAAAACTACTTCAATTAAAAATGAAACATCAAAAAACTATTACAACGGTACTAGGGTACCTTTTATTCATCACAACTTCTGTTTTTGGCCAAGAAAAAATGTATCTCAACAAATGGAAGGCTGAATGTCAGAAGAGCGAAGCTGAATTTTATCAAACTATTGAGAATGTAGGTACTGAAACTCCATTATATCAAATAAAAACATTTTCAATTGATGGAGTATTACTAACAAATGGACTCAAAGAAGATGTAAAAAAAGGAAGGTACATCAACGAGTTTAAAGAGTACTATAAAAACGGAAATGTTAGCAGGATTTATCATTATAAAAAGTCTGAAAAAGATGTATTTGTAGAAACATTTTTCCCTGAAGGCCAGAAAAGATCAGAGTTGATACTAATTGGTGGTTATGATGAAGAAAAATTTTTAAATGCCTGGAATGAAGAAGGAGAACAAATCTGTACGAATGGAGAGGGTGAATATTTTTGGAAGTCAGAAAAAAACGGAAAGCTTTACGGGGGGAAAATGACAAAGTTCCATAAAATAGGAGAATGGACAGGGTATGTTGAAGACCTTGATATTACATTTACAGATACTTACAGAGCTGATGGTTCTTTGCAAAAAGGACAGGCTGTGCGACAATCTGATAAAAAGGTATTTACCTATAAAGATGAATATGTTTATCCCTATGTGTTGAATTATGTCCTTTATAAAAAGGTGAAATCCAAAATCAATAATTTACCAAAGGATATAAATTCAGATCATGTATATATCTCAGTCTATATAAACAAAGATGGTGAAGGAGAATATGCTAAAATGAGATTTACAGATGAACCTACATCAGAAAGCGAACGCCAAGCTTTAGCAATTGTAAGAAAGTATTTGAAGAAATTTAATTTTGAACCAACTAAAAATCGAGGCGTAGCTACCGACGGTAAAGCTTATTTTAAATTTAAGCTTAAAAAATCTTAGAGGTACTACTCCTGTATCTATTCTCATGAAACCAACTCTTCGACTATTACTATTTTCTTTACTTTTAACAAGTTATTCTGTAAATGCTCAATCTGATTATATCTCTATTTATTTGGATAAAAATGAATTAGAATGTACCAGAAAAACGGATGCGAAGTCAATTGCTAAAATTCGATTATCCACTGAAAGAAATGTTTTAGATTCTGTTTATGTCTATTATTTAGATGGAAACATAAAGTCTAAAGGAACATACCTTAAGTATGTTCGAGGTATAAAACACGGTGAAATGACCCATTATTATAAAAATGGAACGTTAGCAAAGAAAGAAACTTATAATAAAGGTGTCTTGATCGTGGAGGAAGTGGAGTATTACCCCAACGGTCAATTGAAATTGATTAAGATGCATCCTTTTAATTCTAAAAATGTCGAAATTAAAAATGCTTGGAATAAAGAAGGCAAACAAACAGTTCTAGATGGAAAGGGCGTTCTGGATTACATTTCTTGGGATGGAATTCATACTGCTAAAGGAAAAGTAAAAAATGGAAATAAGGTAGGTGAATGGATCGGAAAAAATAACCTATTGTCTTTTACATATACCGAAAAGTATGATGCTCATGGTAAATTGATGTCTGGAGTATCTATCAAAAACCAAAAAGAATTTACCTATTTCCAACTCACAGAAGAACCAAAGCATGAGAAAGGAAAGTATCATGTTTATCGTTCTATTGCTCATGTGATAAAATATCCAAGAGAAGCTAAAAATGGTGAGGTTAAAGGGAAGGTATATACAAGAATGTACATCAGTGAAAAAGGAGATGCCTATAACTTTAAAGTAGTAGAAGGTATTGGTCCAAGATGTGATAAAGAAGCTTTTAGAGTGATATCTCTAGTATTTAAAGATGCTAATATGATACCCGCTAAAACAAGAGGAGTAGCATTCGAAAGTGTTTACATTTTTCCTTTATCATTTAAAGTCGGTTTGGAGTAATATATTTTGAAATCTAATTGATTGATTAAATATCAAAAAGTGCTTTTCTAATTAAAGAGAAGCACTTTTTTGTTGATTAACAGAATAGATTATTGCTCAAAAGTCCAATTCAACCTTTGAATTCCTGTTTTTATATCCTCGTCCATCATAAAATATTTCCATAAAAGTCCAGTTCTGTAATTTTCAATCATAGTGATAATCGGTCCTTGATCAATGGCTAAATAAGATTCAGCATACCAATCGTTGTTGGATAGGTTGTAGGCATCTTTAAAGCCATATTCACCCCATAGTTTAGGTTTTGTCTCATATAAGTGTCGCATTACCTCAAGAGATTCTTTTGGAGTATAAACAATCGACGATAAAGCTGCCGTTGGAGAAATTGTACCATTATCTAAGTTGGTCGTTGGTTCATGTGCCATATACCCACGGAAAGGGTCATCACTAGCGGTTAAACCCCATTCTTTTTCTCCATAATTAGGGTATTTATCTTTCTGATTGATACACCAAAGTCTATTCTCTAAAGTTCTTTCTTTCATTAATTGAAAGTATGATTTTTCTGAATTTCCGTCTTTAAACTTAGGATCTAAACCAATATAAGAGTAATGTGCCCAGAACAACGGTTTGGCAGAATCTTTCTCTAAGCTTAATTGATATCGATCCGTACCATTTTCCCAGCACGATTTATAAATACTAGGATCAATTTGATGTGTTGGTGAGGCTGCTGCCAATAAATACACAATTTGCGTTTCGTTAAAACCATATAAAGGCATATTCATTTGGAAGTCATAGTTTGGAGACCAGTGCCAATATAAATTTTCAGTACCGTTTCTATACCAATCCCAATCGACACCTTCCCATAAAGAAGTTGCCAATTTTCTAAGTTCTTTTTCTTCCTCATTATTCTGATTGAAATAATTACGAGAGGTAATAATTCCTTGAACTAGAAATGCGGTTTCCACTAAATCTCCACCATTATCTTTTTTAGAAAATGAAAATGCTTTACCTGTAGATCCATCGTACCAATGTGGAAATGCACCATGAAACTGATCTGATTTGTTTAGAAACTCATAGATTTGAATCAATCGTTTTGTTCCTTCTTCTCGAGTAATATATCCACGTTCTATACCTACAATAATGGCCATAATCCCAAATCCAGAACCGCCTGTGGTAACAATATCGTCATTACCATTGCTACGTTCCCTTGCTAATCCCGCAAGCGGATGTCCATAATCCCAGAAATATTTAAAAGTTTGTTTTTGGACAGTTTCCATTAATTCTTCATCAGAAAGCTTTTCTTGATTTTGTTCATCTTCATTGCATCCCCATAATAGGAAAGATGTGAAGATGAAAAGGAGGGAAGTCCATAAGTATTTCTTCATTTCGTTTAGTTTTAGTTGAGTAGTTTGAATTTATGTTGTGGGTAAAAGTTGCTGATTATTTTTGAGCTAATAGAATATAAGAGTGATCATGATCTTATCAAAAAGTAATCTGATGATTAAGTTTTTGATGATCAGTAATCTATCGTGATTTTTATTGAGAGGAAAAGAAACCTTGGGGAGAATTTGATAAGAGAAAAACACATCAATTATCCAATCGAAGTGAATAACTACACTCTTTTTCTAAAATATTGAAAGTATTTACGCCAAGAAAAACGCTTACGTGTTGATAAGTAAGACTTGTTTTTTTCATTTTGATATGCTTCTTGTTCAAAACAGATCAATCGATAGGCTTTACTCACATTTTTGTGAATAAGTAATTGAAAAAGAAAGTCTAAAAAGTAGATAAAATAAAAAGTTATCAACAATAGTTCTTTTTGTTGAGCGAAATGAATTTTTTCATGTAAAATCATCCTTTTCCATTCCTCAGAATGTTGATAACTCTCAAATTCTTTTCGCACAAACACAAAAGGATAAACAGCCATTGCTGTATACCCCTTAAATGGAATAAATCTGTTGATAACTACTATCATACATATAATTTCCCTTTATTTTTTGATGATTCAAAATACAATAGAAAGTTTACTTCCCTTTGTGGTTCGAATTTCGGTTAAATAAAATGGGATTGCGAAGATAAAAAAAGCGAGCCTAATTTCATTAGACTCGCTTAGTAAATAACAATTGTATAGTAAATAGGCGTTAACCTACTAATTTTTACTCATTGTATAATTTTTCGTAGTACTGCAATGCCATACGGTTAGCATCGAAGTAAGGAAGAACGTCTCTCATAGAGTTTTTCACTCTTTCGTTCCACTCTTCTGGCTTGTCGTAGTATGTTGGGATGATCTCATTCTCCAAGATATCTAACAAGCTGTTCAAGTCTTGCTCATCTTGCTCGTGGATTGGAGCGTTCAAATCAGCTAGAGGAAGAACGTATGAGTTCTCACCGTTAGCAAATTCAGGAATCCAACCATCGTTTGTAGAAAGGTTAATACCACCATTCATTGCAGATGTCATACCTGATGTACCAGAAGCCTCACGAGGTACACGTGGGTTGTTCAACCATACGTCAGAACCTTGCTTCAACTTACGAGAAAGCTTCAATTCGTAACCTACTAAAACAGCCATGTTACCATAGTCTTTAGAAAGG
This sequence comes from Flammeovirga yaeyamensis, assembly GCF_018736045.1. Classification (NCBI taxonomy): domain Bacteria; kingdom Pseudomonadati; phylum Bacteroidota; class Cytophagia; order Cytophagales; family Flammeovirgaceae; genus Flammeovirga; species Flammeovirga yaeyamensis. The sequence goes on from NZ_CP076132.1 coordinate 1,184,708, forward strand.
TGAACTAGTTGGTTGAATACTGAAACCGCACCGTAATCCATTGGATAAGGCTTACCTGCCCAGATAATTTGAACTGGACGGTCTGGGTTGTTCATGATTCTGTTGAAACGCTCTTTGTTTCTAGTGATCAAGTCAGCACGCTTATATGCAGCGAAACGACGTGCCCAAACGATAGTCAAGACTTTAGGGTCCATCAACTTACCAGTTTGGTCAGCTACTGTTTCGAATAATTTCGATTTTAAGTATCTCTTACGATCTAATAATTTCTCGTCATCTTCTTTATGAAGTGCTGAGTACAATTGATCGTCTGCCCAATACGTTCTGTTTTGTGCGTTAGTGATTGATGTGATACGGCAAATGTTGTCGTATTTGTTCCACATATCATTTGATACCTCACCGTGTAATTTAGATACACCGTTAGCTACTCTCGATAGACGTAAACAAGCAAGAGAGTGATCGAAAGTATCGTTTTCGATACCTGTCATTTTTCTTACTTCGTCTAATGGAATACCATTGAAGTAACCTAATTTATTAAGGAAGTGGATATCGTGCTTCTCGTTACCAGCTTCTTCAGGTGTGTGAGTAGTGAAAACTAATTTTTCTTTCACTTTCTCCATGTCTTTACCATACTTGTTCGCTAAGTGGAACGCAGCAGGAAGGGCGTGAGCCTCGTTGAAGTGGTAAACTTCAGCGTTATATTCTAACTCATCTAATAATTTAGCACCACCTAAACCTAATAGCATGTACTGAGCAACTTTTGCAGAAGCGTCAGCGTCATATAGACGGTGAGAAATTGATTGTGACAAGTAATCATTTTCAGGTAGGTCAGTCGTCAAGAAGAACATTGGTACTGTCTTGAATACGTCTGGACGCAAATACTTAGCAGTTACCCAAACTGGGTGACCGTTTACTTCGATAGTAAATTTGATATTTGTGTCTTCCAAGAAGTTGTTGATCTTCTCTTGGAATAACGCATCCATTTCTTGGTTACCTTTACGTACTTGGTCATAGTAACCGTACTTCCAAAGAATACCAATACCGATGAAGTTTTGGTTAAGCTCGTAGCTTGAACGCATGTGAGAACCTGCTAAGAAACCTAAACCACCAGAATAGATTTTAAATGGTTGGTCGATAGCAAATTCCATACAGAAATAAGCAACACGCTTTTTGTATTTGGGGTCGTAAGCGTAAGGGTGTTTGAAGTTTTCTTCGAAACGTGACATATGATTAAAATTGATTTATTTTATTGTTTTATTTTCAGTTGAATACGAATTGACGTCAAATGGACAATTCTAAATTCTGATTGCAATTTTTAGAATTTATTTTTCTAATGTTATGATGTAGATCACCATTTTAAGAAACCTTTTCAGAAACCGATTGCGAAACCGTTGTAATGTTAAAGGTTAGACTTAAATATTTCGATTTTTTTGATTTTTAAACAAAAAAATTCATGAAATAGTAAATTTTAAATAACATTCTATGGGTTATTATCAATTTGTTACAAACATTTGATAGTAACTTTTTCTCTATTTTGAGGGTACAGGAACAGGATCAAGAACAAAAACTGCCTTCTTCAAACGTTGATATTGAAAATACATTCCAATCATCAAAGCTAAAGCGGTCATAAATATCCATGATACAGCTTTCCATATTAGGGAAAGAAGATATTGAAATCCTTTAAATATTGGGAGAATGATAAATGTTGCAATTATCAATAAAATTGTTGTACAAAATGTATAGAAGTTCATATTTGGGCGGATTATTAAAGTGAATCTCTACTCAATTTACGAACAAATCTGCTATAGGTTTTACTTTTGGTGAAATTTATTTTGATACACCTTAAATATTATATTTTTTCCTCTTATTTTCGATGCTAGAAAAAGTTATTATCTACCCCCTTTTTTCCCTTAAGAATGAAAACCTATCCTTCACCATTTTTATTAGAAGTAGCAAGAAATGTCTATCAGCAACATAAAAATGAACTAACTAAAATTATTGTTGTACTGCCTTCTCGAAGAGCCTGTATGTACTTTAAACAATATTTTGGTAGTGTTATCGATCAATTAACCATCGCTCCTCAAATTATATCGATGGAAGGATTTGCAGAATTGTTCTCTCAATTATTGAAAGCGGATGATGTGACCTTATTGTTCGAACTATTTAAGGTGTATCGGGAAAAAGATAAGGATTTAAAAATTGAGGAATTTGTTCATTTAGGGAAGTCACTTCTTTCAGAATTCAAAATGATTGATAATAATCTGAATGAAAAGGAGGTAGACGAGATGTTCGAACATCTAAATGAAATAAAGCTTTTAGAAGATTGGGCACAAGGATTAGGTGATGAGGAAAAAGAAGATTTAAAAAACAATTGGAGGGAGGGGAAGACTTCCATGACTGAGTTCTTGATATTCTGGCAACGCCTTGCTGATTCTTATGCGACGTTTAAAAAATCGTTATTATCAAAAGGTTTGGCTTATGGCGGTATGCTTTTCAGAGAAGCACTTACAAATCTGGAAGCTAGAATGGAGGAACTTGAAATAGAGAAAGTCATTTTCGCAGGTTTCTCTCAAATGAGTGGGGTAGAACAAGAGATCGTTCAAAAATTAAACGATTTAGGAAAAGGACAAACCTATTTCGATGCTGATAAACGTTATTTAGATAAATCAATCAATCACGAAGCAGGTTACTATTTAAGAAAATATGTGAATGGTTTTGGCGCCCAACACCCTCATTTTGCTATAGACCAATTCAATACCCACGATAAAGTGGTAGGGTTTAAATCAGTGAGTTCAACGGTTGGAGAAGTAAAATTGGCAGGGGAGTGGCTTACTTCTTTATTATCGACTGAAAAAGATAAATTAGAGTTTAGTCAAACGCTAAATCATACTGCTATCTTATTACCCGATGAAAGCCTACTACCTGCTTTACTAAAATCATTGCCTGATATTACTTTTGAAGATGGGAAGACGTTGGCCGAATATACCAACATTACCATGGGTGTAAGTTTTGATACTACTCCACTTTTTGATCTTATCAAAGTGATTTTCAAAATGAAAGAAAGGGTAGAAGAAAAGGATAAAAAGGCCTATTTTTATTTCAAGGATGTTCAGAACATATTAAGACACCCTTTCTTCAATAGCAATTATAGAGAAATAGATCAGATTGCTAGCAGCATTTTAGATGATATTGTCAACAAAAATTTCATCAATATTCCTTTAGATTACCTGGTGGATGCATCGGGTGACATGGAAATATTCAAGGTGGTATTCCGACCTTGGAAAAATAACTACAAGGACATTATCAAAAACTTTATCGACTTGATCAATGCCTTATTGCGTATGATGAAATCGAGCATCAATTCGGTAGGAGAAGAGGAAGTAAAAATATCCGATTCTATTTATAGTTATGAACAGGAGCTGTTAAGTATATTATTCGAGCACTTAAAACATTTGAATAAGGTTATTGAAGATTCAAAAATTGAATTATCTACATCCCCGTTTAAAACATTGCTTTTAGAGTTGCTGAGAGGAACTAAAGTACCTTTTACAGGTGTACCTATCGCCCCGTTACAGATTATGGGTATGTTGGAAAGCCGTGCTTTGGATTTTAAAAACGTCTTGATTCTGACTTGTAATGAAGGAATGCTCCCAACAAAAAAATCTGTAGAAGCGATTATACCATTCGATATCCGATCGAATTATGGATTACCTACATACAAAGATAAAAACGCCGCTTTTGCTTATACTTTCTACCGCTTATTCCACCGTTCGGAACATCTAATGTTTAGTTATTTGGATGCCAATTCTGGAAGTGATGTAGGCGAACAAAGTAGATACCTGCTTCAGGTAAAGGAGGAAATGATGGAAGACAGTGGATTTAGAGTAAAACAAATAGACGATCATCAAGAAGCTTGGTTATTGGCAAAAGCAGATAAAACAATGTCGGAACCAATTAAGGTATCGAAATCCGAAGAGTTAAAAGAAAGTATCATTACTCGATTGAAAAAAGGGGTCAGTCCATCATCCATAAGTTCATATATCAGAAATCCACTCACGTTTATAGATCAAAAAGTAATTGGGTTAGATGAGTCGGATGATATTGAAGAGGATTTGGATTCTAGAAGCTTTGGTAATGTAGTGCACACTGCTATGGAATGGGGTTTTAGAAGAATGGCAGGTTTAAAAGATGAGTATGATCCTAAGAAAAAGGAAATTCAACCTTCTTTTGTTTTGAGGATAGATGATTTTAAGAAAGCTATAGATGACCGACCTTTTATCATTCAACTTATTGAAGACGCTGCCAAGAAAGAGAAGGTAGAGTTGGTGAAAGGTCAAAACCTTTTATTAAAATCGGTTGCTGAGAATATCATCGTACGCTTTTTCAAAAAACAGATCGTGGAATTGGAGGCATCCGAATCGAAAGCTTTTGGAATTGTTCGATTGGAGGAGTTTATCAATCACAATGTCACATTGGATATAAATGGAGAAAAAGTAGAGTTACGTTTGGCTGGTATGGCCGATAGAATAGACGTTTTAGATGGTAAACTAAGAATTGTAGATTATAAATCGGGAAGCTATGTGGAGGCGAAAATGAAGCCCAAAGATTGGGAGGTATTTATCGATGATGTGGATTATGCAAAAGCCTTACAGATTTCTTTGTATTCTTATTTGACTAAATCAGCTATGGGCGATCCATCAAATGCTCATTTTCATCAGATGATAAGGGCATGTAATGAAGTGCTCGCTAAGGAAAAAGTACCAACTATCGATTTCTCAAAAGATATTGATGCTGGATTTTATTTCTTCAGAAAAATCAATGATGGATTAATATCATGTAAATTGGATGGCACTTTTTACGGAGAAGAAATGGACTTTTTACCCAAAACAGAGAAATGGTTAGAACTTTGGGGTAAACACCTGCTTGACACAGAAACATTGCTTGAAGATGTAATTTGAATTGTAAAAAAACTTAAAATATCTTATAGAAAGGATAAAGACTGCCTAACATTGGTTTATTGAGTATAAATTGAGTTGTCTTTTTAAAGAGTAACGCAAAAACTACTCTGGGACTACTACCAAATTTGTTCTTCAATTGGAAACTACGCCTTGAGGTTTATTTATAAAAGCATATTGATATTAGTATTTTTCCTCACTAATAATGAAGTGAATGCACAGCAAAAACTTCCAAAATTAGATGAGGTAGATATGCTTATGACCAATCTTACGGTACAGCTCGAAATTACTTCTGGTATTGACGCCATGTATAACTTCGATTTTAAAGTGGCAGAAGGACAATTTCATTGGTTAAAAAGTCATTACCCCGAACATCCCTTACCTTATTTTTTAATGGGTCTATGCCAATGGTGGAAAATTGTTCCTAATATTGAAAATAATACTTACGACGATCAATTTTTTGCTTATATGGATTCTGCTATTTATTACGCAGAAGCGATGTACAAAGAGGATAAAAAGAATCAAGAAGCACTTTTCATTTTAGCAGGTACTTGGGCTTTTGAAGGGCGTTTACATGGTGAAAGACATCATTGGACAAAAGCTACTTTCTCGGTAAGAAAGGCATTGAACTATTTCGATAAGTTGAAAGAAATGCCTAAAACCGATCTTACTCCTGAGTTACTTTACGGAGATGGGCTTTACAATTACTATGTAGAGTGGATCAAGGAAAATTATAAAATGCTTCGTCCAGTTTTATGGGTATTTGATTCTGGAGATAAAGAATTAGGAATTGAACAGTTAGAAACATGTGGTAAAGAGGCTTTTTATACACGTATAGAAGCGATGTATTACCTGATGAAGGTACATTCTTCTAAAGGAGGAAAAATGATTCGTGCCCTTCAGATTTCTGACTATTTGCACACGAAGTATCCAAATAACCCTTACTTCCATAGATATTACGCTCGATTATTATACTATAGCGGACGCTACCCTCAATTATTTAAAGTCTGTAAATCGCTTTATGATAGAGTAGAAGAGAAACAGACGGGATACGAGGAAATGAGTGGTCGTTATGCTGCTTTCTTCTTAGGGTCTTATTATAGAGATTACCTTGGTGACAGAGATTCAGCTGAATTCTATTTCAAGAAAGCGGTGCAATATGTAGAAGAAATTAAAGATTTTGGATCGGGATATTATCATTACTCTTTAGCTGCTTTGGCAAGAGATGCTAAAAAGCAAAAGGATTATGAAGCTGCCGAAAACTACTACACCAAAATCCAATTGTATGCAGTAGGTAGAAAAGATTTACTTTCAGAAGCAAAAGCGTTTAGGAAGGAAAATAAGAAGAGGAAGAAACAAGAAAGGAAAAACCAAAAATAGTCATCATTCAGAAAGAAATGATGACTATTTTTTTATTGATCAATCCACATTTTGAAGGTGTTGGCCTTTAATCTGCTGATCATGATTTCCGGTTGTTCATTTGTGGTAAGAAAGACGGCTAACTTTCCTCCAAAGTGATTTTCAAAACTCTTAATACTTTGAATACTCACAATACAACTTCTATTTACTCTAAAGAAATCTTTTGGATCTAATTGAGATTCCAAGCTTTCCATCGTATGGTTAAGTATGTATTCTTTCCCGCTAAATAAAACGGCTGTGGTGATATTAGATTCACTTTTTAAATAAGCAATCTCGTTGACATCCAATTTGTAATAGGCCTGTGTTCCTTGTATCAAAAAGCGTTTTCTATATTCTTTCTTTTCCCCCTGAATAGCTGATAAGATCAATTGGTAATCGATGTCTTCTGATTTACTAGGGGTAATTGTCGCTTCAAGTTTTTCAATCGCTTTACTTAATTTGTTTTCATCAATTGGCTTTAGAAGATAATCCACACTGTTTACTTCGAATGCTTGGATGGCATATTGATTAAAAGCAGTGGTAAAAATTATCGGTTGGTTGATCTGTGTTTTATCAAAAATAGAAAATGAAATACCATCTTTTAATTGAATATCCATAAAGATAACATCACATGCATTGGGTTGATTTGAGAACCACTCTATAGCTGTGCTTACTTTATCAATTTTATCTACTAATTGCCAATCTGGACGAAGCGTTTGAACCATTAATTCTAACATTTCGGCATTATACATTTCATCTTCGATAATTAAATACTTCATTTCCTTGGTTTATACTAATGGTAATTTTACAGTAAAATGTGTGGTTGATTTATCTATCAATATAGGTTTATCTACTAAGATGCCAAAGCGCTTTTTTAAGTTTTCTAGGCCCTTCTTAGTGGAGTAAGCTGATTGTTTCTCGTTTAGTGTATTTCGAACTATCAATTGATTTCCTTCATCAAATATTTCAATTTTGAGTGGATTTTCTTTATCTGCTATATTGTGTTTTATGGCATTTTCAATAAGTAATTGTAAAGTCATTGGAGGGATCTCTTTATTTAAGTTTTCCTCAGATAATTTGATATCAAGAAATATGCTATCCTTCGCTCTTTCTTGATGAATGGAAGTGTATTGATTCACAAACTCTACCTCTTCTTTTACTTGGATCGTCACCCAATCAGAATGTTGCAAAGCGTATCTACTTATATTGGAAAAGTTAGTGATAAATGTCTTTGCTTCTTCTTCTTTCTTCAAGACTATCAAAGACTTTAATATACTTAGGTTATTAAAGAAAAAGTGTGGGTTTAATTGATCCTGAAGTGCTTTGTAGCTCATTTCAACTTTATCTCTTTTTAGTTTCTCTACTTCAGAAATCATTTCGATTCCTTTATTGATGATTCTAAATAGAATGAATATAAAGCTGATGGAAATGAAAATAATAATAGAGACCAAAAAGAATAAAACAGTTGCTATGATGGTGTCCCTCTCATAATTAGGAAATTGAATCAATAACATCAAACCACATAGAATGATTAAGGCAGATACTGATGAATATCCTAGCTGACTTAAGATTCTTCTTCTAAAGTTCTTTGGTGTAAAGGGGATCTTTTTTTCTAGTTGTTTATCAATCCAAATTACGGATTCTACTAACAAAACATAGAAGAATGTTCCAGCAATAAATGGAGTTAAAATATTTACACCTTTTGGCGGCCCACCCATTAATTCTAATAATCCATAATTTGATGCTAACCCCAATATTATCGTAAGTAATATTCTTTGGATGATAGACTTCCGGGTATATATGTTATCTGGCTGGTGGATCATATTCTCTAATTTAAAAACACTATACCAAAAGTAGAAAAACTTTCGATATAGTGTAATTTACTTGGATACAACGACTATCTAAAACTCAATTAAAACTAATTAATAGGAGGGTTTTCTATCTGACCTGTGGCACGAAGCCACTTTGTTTTTAATACTTCATGATTTTTTAAAGCGAGGATCAACTCAAACTGCATTTTTAATAACTCAGATTGTGATTGTAAAACATCAGTAGTAGTATTTAAACCTGATGAAAAACTCACTTTGGTTTCTTCTAAACTTTCTTCTGCCTGCTCGATGTTCTCTTGAGCAATGGCGATCGATCTTTTATTTTCATCTAATTGATACCCAATCTGACGTATCTCAATAGATATCATTTCTGTAGCATTGTCTTTTTGATGAATGGCCTCTTGTGTTTTTAAACGTGCTACAGTCATTTTTTCTTTACTTTCTTTGAAGTGGAAAATCGGAATTTTAACGGCTCCACCAACCACACCAATGGGGTCGATATTATCTAAACCATTGTTGCCATAGATATAAGCACCACCAGCCATAACACCCACTTGTGGTAAATAATCTGCTTTTGTCGACTTCTGTTCCAATACACTAATTTGAACTTGATTCTCTAAAAGCTTTATTTCTGATCTTTGCGATAATCCAGTTTCTACTCCTTCTTGAATATTGTATTGCTGTTCGTTAAAATCTAATTGATCAAAGAAATCAAATTGACTTTCATCTTCTACACCAATAATCTGACTTAAAAAGAGTTTAGCCAATTTTACTTGATTTTCGGCTTTTACTTGCTCTAATTCAGCTTGATTTTTTTGTACACTTACTTTTAGTTTTTCACTTAAAGGAAGAAGACCTTCCGAATACATCAAGTCCATTTGAGATTCCAAACTGTCCAACATTTCCACATAGGTTTTTGTCAGCTTTACACCTTCTTTGGCTGCAATTACATTCCAATAGGCTTCATCTGTTTTCTCTACCAATTGAGCATAGGTTAACTTATAGTTTTCCTGACTCATCTCTTTTCCCAATTTGGCTTGGGCATTTACCGCTTTTATTTTACCGCCAGTGTATACAGGTTGTACCGCAAATACGCCAGCAGTAAGAATACTTGGCTTGTCTACTCCAATAGCAGGGATACTTGGTCCTCCAGGAATAGACATTCCAGGGAATAAATCCAATTCTAAAGTAGGCATCATAATACCAGTTGCAGAACCTTCAATACTCGGTAAATAAGCTTTCTTTGCCAACTTGTAATTGGCTTCTGCTTCTTGAATCTTTAAAGCAGCTGTCTTTAGGTCTCTATTATGAGATAAGGCCATTGCTCTACAATCCTCTAAAGACAAAGTTTCTTGTGCTTGAACGTTTGAGGTGATCATTAACCACCCCAAAACGTAAAGCATTAATTTATAATTACTCATTGTGTTTCTAATTATTTTACCTCAATTCGATACATGAAAGCATAGAGTACTGGGATCACCATAAGAGTGATTAGTGTACCTACTAATAAACCTGACATGATTGTTAAAGCGAGTGCCCCAAACATTGGATCGGAAAGCAATGGAATCATACCTAAAATAGTAGTCATCGAAGCCATCATCACTGGACGCATTCTAGACATAGCTGCATCCACAGTAGCATCCAACCTACTTTTTCCTTCTTCTAAACCAATGTTGATTTCGTCCAAAAGCACGATCGCATTTTTGATAATCATACCAATCAAACCTAAGGCACCGATAATGGCCATAAAGTCGAAGAACATACCAGTGATGTTGAAACCGATACTCACACCAACAAAGGCAAATGGAATCATCATGAATACAATCAAAGACTGCTTTAGGTTATTGAACAACGCAATAGTGATGATAACAATAAGTCCTATGGCTAATGGGAAGTATTTGAATAAAGCTTTATTGGCATCGTCTTGAACACCTACCATACCACCATAAGTAATACTATATCCGTGAGGTAAGTGAATCGCTTCAATATCCTCTTTGATATCACTCATTAACTCTACACCCGTGAATCCCTCTTTTACATCACTTTCTACGCTAAGGCATCTTGTTCCATCTTTTCTTTTGATGGCATAATCTTCTAAATCGACTTTGATAGAATCAGTCACTTGGGCCAAAGGAACACTAAACTGAGATCGTTCACCCCAAACAGGAACACTGCCAATATTCTCGATGTTTTCATCCAGAGTCGATTTACTTTTCAAGACAATAGGTACTTGATTTTTACCCTCGTAAAGTGCACCGATTGGAATTCCTTCAGTCTGTATTTGTAGAGAACGACCCATGTCTAATCTTGTAATGCCTAATCTTTGTGCATGTTCTAAAGAATACTCAGGAGTGATTTTTTTCGATTTATTTCCCCAGTTATCTGTAACATTTTTCGACTTTTCACTATTCAGTAAAATCACTTTTGCTTGGTTGCCAAGCTCTCTTAATACCGCCGGGTCTGGGCCTCTAAATTCAACGGATAACTCAGAACCTTCGAATGAAGCACCATACTCTAATAATCTATAATGTGCATGCGGGTAGTGATCATCAAGATATTGTTGTACTTGAGGGATGACCTCATGAACACTTTCCACTGTTTTTGTTTCAATAATGAATTCTCCATAGTTAGAACCACCATTTGACATTGGTCGCATCAATGTAAAACGTGCTGGAGGACGGCCTAAAGAAAGCGTGATGTTCTTGATATCATCAATTAGTTTTAGATCTCCTTCGATCTCCAACATTTCCTTTTCTACAGCATTTAGATTACTTCCTTCAGGTAATTCGTATTCAACAACAAACTGATCGTATGGGATTTTCGGCATGAAATCAATTCTCATATATTTCATTCCATATAAAGACCCAATTAATATTATTGAGATTCCAATTAAGAAAGCACTATTGTGTTTTAAAGCATACAATAAGGATCCTCTAAACGTTTTGTAGATTCTGTTATCATATGGTGTAGGTTGACCTTCTTGTCTCTTATTTCCTTCTTTTCTGTAGAAGAATTTAGCCATGAATGGGGTTTGTATCATGGCAAATACCCAACTCAATAATAGTGAGATGACTAATACGGTGAATAATGAACTCAAGAATTCACCTGCCGAGTGGGGGGCCATGGCCAATGGGAAGAAAGCTAAAATGGCAATCAAAGTTGCACCAAGAAGTGGCATTGCTGTTTTCTTAGCCGTACTCACAAAAGCCAATTTAGGGTTGATTCCTTTTTTTAGGTCAACTAAAATACCATCGGCAACCACAATAGAGTTATCCACCAGCATGCCCATTGCTAAGATAATAGCCGCCAAAGTGACTCTATGTAATGGCAAGTTGATGGTCAACATAACGATTAGTGTACCCAAAATTGTGAACAATAATCCACTCGATATCAAAAGGCCAGAACGATAACCCATTGCTAGCAATAGAATAACTATTACAATAGCGATAGAAATGACTAAGTTGAAGACGAAATCGTTTACCGCCACTTCTACTCTTTGAGGCTGAGAATAAATCTCTTTAATCTGAATTCCTGCAGGAAGTTCTTCTTGTAGTTCTTGCATTCTTTGATCCAATCGATCACCTAATTCAACTACATTAATTCCCGATTCGTTTGAGAAACCTAATGCTAAAGCTTGTTTTCCATTAAAGTAAACACCCTCACGTTTTGGAGCGAAGAAACCTCTTTTTACGGTCGCAATATCTCCCAATCGGAAAGATCCACCTTGTGGAATCTGAATGATGAGATTTTCAACATCAGCGATATCATTAAACTTGCTTTCAACATTGATACGCATCGACAATGCATCAACATCTAGGTTTCCAGCATTGGCAATTTCACTTTGGTTTTTCATTGCCATAGCAATAAACATGGGATTGATCTTCATACCTGCCAACTTCTCTTGGTTGAAAAGTATTTCGATCGATTCCGTTTGTGTACCAAAGATCTGAGAACGTCGAACGCCTTCTACTTTTAAGATTTCTCTCTCAATAAGTTCAGTGTATTTCTGAAGTTTCGGCAGGGTATAACCTTCAGAAGTAATAGCATACAACATTCCATAAGTATCCGCAAAGTCGTCGTTTACAATTGGAGTGTAAGCCCCCTGAGGAAGCATCATTTCCACATCTTTCACCTTTCTTCTCAAGTGATCCCAAAGCTGAGGAAGATCGTCTGTATCTACATTTTGTTGGATATCAATTTGTATTACTGACAATCCTGCTGATGATGTAGAAGTGACTTTATCTATATGTTCTAATTTCATGATGCCTCTTTCCAAGACATCAGTCACTTCTAGTTCTACTTCGTGCTGAGTTGCACCAGGATAAGCTGTAATAACAATCGCCGATTTGATAGGAATTTCAGCATCCTCTAATTTCCCGATATTGAGGTAAGAAAATACCCCTCCAATAAGCACTGCTACTAATAATGAAGTGATCAGTGCTTTTTGGTCTAATAATTTTTCTAACATTATAGCAGCCCTCCGATATTCGTTTTAGATGGTTTTTGAATAGGTGCTACTTTTTGATTTTCGATTAAATCATATACACCTGCCACAACAATTTTCTCTTCTGTTTGTAAACCTGAAAGCACTTCTACTCTTCCATCTTTTAATGGTTTTCCAAGTACTACATTTCTTTTCTTCAGTTTATTTCCGTTTTGAATGACCCAAACCGAAGTTTTTTGATTTCCATCAAATACAGCAGACAATGGAACAGATAGGGGAGTGTCTTTACTTTCTAAAGTCACCGAAGTGATACCCAACATTCCAGACTTGATTCGTTTGTCTTGGCTATCCAATAAGAAAGTCAGTTCATATAAATCGTCAGGACCAGCTTTCTTACTTATCGTTTTAAACTCCAATGGTAAGTCTGCTAATTGAAGGCTTTGAATATCCAACTTTGCTTCCTTAATATACTGTACCAAGTAAAGCTGAGAAGAAGGGACTTTTGTACTCACTTCTAAAGAGGATACATCGATCATAGAAACCACAGGAACTCCTGGTCCAACAGTAGTATGATCATTTATAAATTTTGAAGAGATATAACCCGAAATTGGAGCTCTTAAATCTGTATCGTATAATTGATTTTGAGCATTCTCGTAAGCAATTTTAGCAAGTGTCACTCCCGATTTAATCTTGTCATAGGTATTTTCCGGAAGCTTATTTTTATCGTATAATTTTTGATAACGATCTAACTCCTTCTTGGCTTGTTGATATTGTGTTTTTGTTTGTTCTAACTGCAGTAAATAATCACGTTGATCGATTTGTGCAATGATCTGACCTTTCTTTACATAATCCCCTTGCTTCACTCTCACCTTTTGAACGGGGCCACCCACTCTAAAAGACATCACAATTTCAGTTTTCTCTTTTACCTGACTGTTGAAAGTGACATCAGATGATAAGTGATGATTGGAGACAGTCTCCGTTTTTACATATTTAATTTTTTCCTGAGATGTATCGTTCGCCGTTTGAGTACAGCTGATCATTAGTCCTCCCATTAATAGTAATCCAAGTATTTTTTTCATGATTGATGATTTTTGATTTGTCTTAATGACGCCTCAAAAGTATTTCAATGGGAGAGGGTATTTATTTTAAAATGACTGAAGTGATAGAATTAAGAAGTGAAGTGATCAAATTGATAGGTGAAAAAAACAGGTGAAATAAAAAATCCTGTAAATATGCTACGATATCTACAGGATCTTCTTTTAGTATTTATCCGGAACAAACGTCTGTTCATCCAGCGGAGGTCTAACATACCCTTCCTTATTAATTGGAGGGAGGTCGATTTTCTTATACTTGATTTCTTTATAAGGGACTTTCGATAAAAAGTGACTGATACAGTTCAATCTAGCTTTCTTCTTGTCGTCTGCTTTGACCACAAACCAAGGCGATTGTTTGGTATCGGTGTAAGCAAACATATTGTCTTTTGCTTTAGAATATTCTACCCACTTTGCCCTAGACTCTAAATCCATTTCCGAGAACTTCCATCGTTTTATAGAAGAATTGATACGTTCTGCGAAACGCTTTTCTTGCTCTTCATCAGAAACAGAGAACCAGTATTTAATTAAAATGATGCCGGAACGAATCAACATTCTTTCGAATTCAGGACAAGTTCTTAAGAATTCTTGATATTGATCGGGAGTACAGAAGCCCATGACATGTTCTACACCGGCTCTGTTGTACCAACTTCTATCGAATAAAACAATTTCTCCTGCCGCAGGAAGATGAGGCACATATCTTTGGAAATACCACTGAGATTTTTCTTTTTCGGTAGGAACGCCAAGGGCCACAATTTTCGCCACACGCGGATTTAGTTTTTCTGTAATTCTTTTAATTACACCACCTTTTCCAGCGGCATCTCTACCTTCAAAAATAACGACTACTTTTAACCCTTCTTTCTTTACCCACTCTTGCATTTTAACCAATTCGGTCTGCAATTTTTCTAACTCACCTTCGTAATAGTCTTTTTGTAGTTTTCCTTTCTTGGTGTATTTCTCTTCTTTGCTCATCTATGCGGTATTTTAGGTTAAATTTTGATGTCTACTTTCTACCAAAATCAGCAGGAATTTCCCCCCAATGCTTGGTTTCCCATTTTCGAATAGGATTCATATATGTATTCGTCTCCAACCATTTGATAGCTCTGTCGATCATATCAAATAATTGAGCGTTTTTATTATTCTTTTCTAATGTTGTTTTGATCTTCTTTTCTCTGACCCACTTCATCGCTGTACGACTATCAGTATATACTATTGTCTGATCGTACTTATGTTGTTTTAGGTAAGCCAATGCGTGAACAATACCTAAAAACTCACCTATATTATTTGTACCATCCTCATAGGGTCCCTGAATAAATAGTTGCTGACCATTCTCTAACCAAACCCCTCTATATTCCATGGGGCCTCTTGCTCCAGAACAAGCAGCATCAACGGCTAAGCTATTGTTCATAATAGGTAACCCTACTGTTGGATCATAAATCTGCTTCGGTTTTTCTCCTGCTTTTTTCTTTACAATATATTCTGCAGGATTCCCTTTAAAAGCAATTTCAGCCTCTCTTAAAGAATCAAAAGATTTATATTTCGCACCTTTTACTCCTTGCACATGTTTTTGGCATTCTGCCCATGTCTTATACACACCGGGAGTTCCACCCGACCACACTACATAAAACTTTTGTTTCTTATTCGCCATTGTTTTTACTTAATTAACCTATGAATTTAAGCATTACTTTTTGGATGAAAAAGAAACTAAGAAAGGAGATTTGAATAATTCTTTCAGTTTGATGATTTTACAATTCCAATTCATGCTGATGCCATTCGACCTCATCTTCCTTAAAAGAATGCGTAAAGGCAAAGCCTAGCTTTTCAATCACTCTTTTTGATGCTGAATTGTGTATCATACATCTAGCCACCACTTTTTTCACCTCTTTCTTTTTTGCCCATTCTAAACAAGCAATAGCCGCTTCAGTAGCAAACCCTTTATTCCAAGCATTGTGCATCAAGCGAAAACCAATATCCACTTCTTGGGTATCAGGATGATATTTTAAACCACACCATCCAATGTATTTATCAGTTGATTTGAGTCGAATGGTCCAGCGACCCATTCCATGAAGTTCATAATCATTATACTTTCTGATAAAAGACAGCGTTTCTTCTAGATTTTTAAATGCTACATCACCTGTAAATCGCATGACTTCGGGATCCGAATTGAGAAGGAAAAAACCTTCAGCATCTCTCTTAGAGAATTCAGAAAAGGTCAATCTTGAGGTGTTTAAAGGTAGTTTTGTCATGTTTAGATGAAGAAAAAAAGTAGGATAAATAAGAATAACAATTATTTGAAATCAGTAAAATGTTGAAAAACAGATTCAATAACCGATTTTTTTTGAAAAAATGATCAACTTTTTAAAAGGTATCCTAGAAAAAACTTGAAGAATAAATAGATATAAGTTAAATTTGCACGCTCATAATTCTAGGATTGTGACCTTAATAATGTAATTGATTTAATTAAATATAATCATGGGATATACAAAACTTATTAGAAAGTCTAGAAGAAATAAGACAATCGCTCTTAAGCGTGTGAAAACTATCCAACGTTTGAGCGCTAAGCCAGTAATCAAAAAAGTTGACGTTGAAGCTATCAAAGCTGAATTCGCTGCTAAGTAATTTGAATTACTAAAGTTAAAAAAAGTCTAGAACCGAAATTCTAGACTTTTTTTATTGACTATATTTTTTGAGGCTTAAATAAAACCTTCGCTTTTGGCTTTCGTTACCGCCTCAATTTTATTAGAGACTTGTAATTTCAAGTAGATATTTTTGATGTGGAATTTGACGGTATCTTTCGACACAGAAATCTGATCGGCAATATCCATATATGATTTTCCTTCTGCTAATAGGTTAAGGACATCAGTTTCTCTGTTGGTAAGTGGAGATTCGCTTTCTCTTCTAAACGATTTAACTACCAATTTCGCGATCTGTGTACTCATTGGTGCTCCGCCTGCAGAAACTTCATCCAATGCTCTCAATAATTGAGTGTGATTACTATTCTTTGTGATATACCCAGTAGCTCCGGCACATAGTGCATCGAATACATACTGACTATTTTCGTGAACAGAAATAATTAAAATATCTGTTCTAGGTAAAGTCTGACGAATATTTCTTGTCCCTTCAATGCCATTCATTCCGGGTAAATCAATATCCATTAATACAATATCAGGTAAATCAGTTTCAAGTTTATTTAATGCATCTTCACAAGTGGTATAGGCATTGACAACTTCATAATTAGAAGTCTTTGTCTCTATAAGTAGTTGAAAAGCTTCTTGAACATCTTTATTATCCTCGACAATGATAATTTTCTTTTTCATAATATGCTAGGTACAAAAAAAAAAGAGATGATTCAATTTAAATTGTCACCTCTTTTTTGAATTTCAACAATAAGAATGAGTTCCCCAACTCAGTTGAGGGTTATAGTCCGGATTTGTACTGCTTAACGATTCATTAATTCAAAAGTACGTGATAAAGCAATATGACGTACTACCCTAAAGGGTAGTTTTTAGGGTAGTTGTTCTAGATTCTTATTGAAAGTAACTGATACTGTTGTTCCTATGCCAGGTTGTGATTCAACCGATATATGACTTTTTTTCATTTTTTTTGTACGAGAATGCATGTTTTGAATGCCGTTACCATAATTCGTAGTTTCTTTATCGAAGCCATTTCCATCATCTTTAATACTTATGGTAATGGTATCTGCTTGCTGAGTTAAAGAGAAGTGTACGTGTTTTGGTTGGGCATATTTAGCAATATTGGTCATAGCCTCTTTAAATATAAAAATCAATTGTAAACTCCATGAATGTGGAAGAATAAGCCTTTCGATTTTATCAGAAACTTCTTTTTGTGCATGAAAACGGATTTGTAGTTCTTCAAAGAATTCATCACCAAAGTCTTTGATGTGATCGAATACAATTCCTAAAACATCATTTTTAGCATCAATAGACCAAATAAAATCCCTTGTCCCGTTGTATAACGATTTCGATTGACTCTCTATTCGGTTTAAAATCTTTTCTGTATCTGCATCTTTTCCTTTAAGTTTCATAGAAGCAAGGTCAGCTAATACAGTAATTGAAGCTAGCTTGTTACCCATTTCATCGTGAAAATCTTGAGCAATTTCTTTTCTTACTATCTGTAACTTTTTCTCTGCTTTATTTTTAGAATCAAGAATTTCTTGTAATTCATCTGATTTCCCTTTCTCGGTTTTAATTCGAGAATAAGAGTAATACGAGATACCAATAATTAGAATAACCAAGGATCCTATTTTAAAAAGTATATGTTCCCAAAAATATCCTTTAATAATTAGAGTGGCTACACTGGGTTCACTCCAATCCGAACCAATAGTTTTTCCTCTTAATAGTAATTGATATTCACCCGGAGTACTCTTATTAATGTTCAGTAGATCGGTATATTGAAATTCTATCCATTCAGCATCTTCAGATATTTTATATTGAAGAATTAAAGATTCCATTTCACTTAAAACATCTGATTCCAAAGGGATTTTTACACTACTAAACTTACTATGTGAATAAAAAATAGGAGCTGACCATTTTACTGTTGGAGGAAGAATACTCTTACATGGAATTGAATTCGGCATGGACATAATTCCTTGATAAGTACCAATCCATAATTGATGATTCGAACTTTCAAAAATAGTAGTGATGTAGTTACTAATTAGTCCCGAGGAAATATTAAATCTTCGAATCACTTTTTTGTTTCTGAGAACTATTAAACCTTCTGATGTTCCCACCCATAACTGCCCTAAATGATCAATAAATAGCTTAGTACAACGTATATTATTCATTTGATCAACAACTTTTATAGATGCATCTAAGTCACCCAAAACTAATTGATGCAGATTATAATTGGTGGCGATCCAAATACAGTTGTTTTCATTATCAAAGAGAATATCCTGAATTCTTTCTCCCGATGTAAACTCATCTACCCAAACTTTTCTTTTGGTTAGTTTCGTGTTTTTATCATGGTCATATAAACTTAAAGCACCTTTAGTGGCCACCCAAACTGTAGTATCTGAGATAATCGCATTGACAATTTTAGGTTGCGTAATTTTACCTTCAGGAAACTTATGGAAAGCTCTTTTAAGCTTCATATTATCTTCAAAAATCTTCAGAGTATCTTCTTCACTAAACCAAATTCCACTGTAATTTCTACCTACAAAAGTACTGTAGGAAATATCTAATGAATCTTTGTTTTCGAAAAATGTCCCATCATCAGAAGTATATAAAACTCTGTTATTGATCTTGTTGATATATACTCTAATATTTTTGTAACGTTCATAAGTATTACGGTTATCTAAATTGTATTCTATTACTTGGTTGGTGGTAGAAAAAAGTAGACTACTATCGTTTTCCTGATTGATGGATAGAATATGAGGAATAGATAATTCTTCGATACCAATGTAGTTGAAATCAAGGTTATTGACCATAAATAATCCATCTCCTTGAGTAGAAATCCATAATCGATCGTTGGAATCTACCATAATCGAGGAATTAGAAGATTTAGACTGGATATATTTATCAAGGTTAATTCTTCTACTGTTATCTTTTTTTACGTAATAACTTACTTGATGATGAAGTGATTCATTAATAGAGTATACAATATCTCCATTTTGTAAATCGTATATATTAGAAACAAAACATTCCTCACCAATAGGGTAGGTTTGTAAAATTGTTCCATTATCAGATACTTTTAGAATTTTACCCTTACAACCCACTAATAATCCGCCATCTTTAGATGGGTAAGCACAGGAAATGTATTCTTTACCTAAAGTCTTCTCGAAAAAGTTATCCGTCAGTTTAGTTCCTTCTATCACTCTGAACCCTTGGGAGTCTCTACCCATTGCCAACACTTTGTCTTTATATAGTGTGAGGCTGAAGGGAATGAATTTATCAATATCCAACATATAAGGTGGCAAACCTTTGTTTACTGAAAGGAACAGTTCTGTTTTACCATTTTTCTGTTTGGTATATGGGATGATGGTATCACCTCTTTTATTTTTTTCATCTGTAACATAACCTTTGGTCCATTGCCACCCATAAACTCTACCCTTATGTACGATTCCTTTATGAAGTTTATTTGCTCCAGGAGTTTGTAAATGTGGATAAGTATGTATGCTATCACTTTCTTGATTGTAAACATGAATCCCTCCTTTCCAACTGAAGATGTAGACAGAATCAGCATCGTTTTTATTGAACCCAATAATGAATGGTGATTGTAAACCATCTTTAGTACTGTAGGTCTTAAAATTTTTGCCATTAAAAGTACACATGCCATCATCTGTGCCTATCCATATTTTATCATCTTCCTCTAATAAATTATAAATAAAATTATGAGGTAAACCATCCTTGGTCGTCCAATGATGCACGTTTGGCTTCTGCCCAAAAACTTGATAAGTTATTAGAAATAAAAGAAGTAAGAAGTTGTATTTATAGTTATATGGCATAAGACCCATATTTTTTTCTAATTTTTTTTGATTCAGCAACCCGTTGAAAAAATAAATTTATGTATTTATACTTTATTAAGTGCTAAAAATCACCTAATTCATTCATTTTCCCGTTTATATTTGATGGTTATCAAAAGCATATTACAAATATTTTTCTGTATATTTTGATAACGAATAAAGTTAATAATGAAAATGAAATAAATGATTAAATCACTATAAGTATGCTGGAAATTCAAAAGAAACTAAAGTCCTCATTTTATACTATCTTAAGTTTACCCGCTACAGCTATGGGGTTTGCACTTTCCATCCAAATTTCTGCTTTGAGTTGGATTCTAAGTGAGAAATATGGATTCCACCTTGAAGAAATTGGTATTGTTTGGGCAGCAGGTCCATTAGCGGGAATAATAGCACAACCAATAGCAGGACTATTATCTGATAATGTATGGCTTTGGGGTGGGCGAAGAAGACCATTCATTTTAATAGGAGGTGTTTTGACTTCAATCATGTTACTTGCAATTCCTAATATGGATATAATAGGTAAGGCATTGGGGCAAGAAGGTGCAACTGTTGGTATCGCTATTGCCATTGCTTTAACCTTTGATTTAGCAATAAATGTAAGTTTTAACCCTACAAGATCAATCATTGCAGACGTTACTCCAGAAGGAGAAAAAAGAACAAGTGGATATACTTGGATGCAAACAATCTCTGGTACATTTGGTGTTTTAGCATATGCTATAGGTGCATTTTTTGATAACTATGTGTTAATTTATTCTGGTATTTTTATAGTGTTTGCATTTTCTGTTTTTCCATTATTTTTTATTGAAGAACCAAAACAATTAACTTCTACGAGCGAAGGTGAAGAACAATCTAAAGTATCGTTCTCAGAAATTATGGATGTGATTAAGCCACTTTATGGATTTCTTATCTATGCTTTTTATGTTATTGTAGCTAAAGTGTTAGACTTACCAACATCCAATATTTATATTGAGATAGGGTGCTTGGTAATTACTCTAATAGCAGGAATTCAAGTAATATTAGTTTCTAGAAATGTTGAAAAAGACAAACTTGAATTTCAAAAAATATTATTTGCACATTCGTTTACTTGGATAGGAGTTCAATCAATGTTTGTTTATATGTTGGCTTTTGCAAAAGTTAATGTAATGGGCTTTGAAATGGATCAGGAAGTAGCAGAAGTATTAAAAAATAATATTGGTAAAATTGTAGCTATATCCTTTCTGGTATTAAACCTAGTAGGTGCAATTTTCCCTTCTTTGATTATCAATCCACTAGTTAAAAAAATTGGTCAGGTAAAAACTCATACTATTTCTTTAGCAATAATGACTTTAGGGTACTTCGGAGTTTATAGTTTAGTAGGAAAAGATAGTGAATACTTGCTATATTTCTTTATGGTTGTGATTGGAGTTGGTTGGGCTTCAATTATTTCAATTTCATTTGCAATCATGTCCGAAAGAGTGGATAAATCAAAAATGGGATTATACATGGGCATTTTTAATTTGTCTGTTGTAGCACCGCAGTTAGTTTCCAGTTTTAAAATTGGACAACTAGTTAATTCTTATGATGATAAAGCTATACTATTCCTTATTTGTACAATTACATTACTTGTTTCAACTGTTTTATGGTTGACTGTTAGAGAAAAGAAAGGGATTGATAATACCCCTTCAGCAAGCACAGGTGGAGGCCATCATTAATATAAATGATAACAAAAAAGGGAAGTAATTTTGGTTACTTCCCTTTTTTGTTGTATCAGATAATCTTTATTGCTTAATCACTCTTTGATTGAAAACCCCAAAATCACTATTTAAGCGAACGAAATAAGTACCTCTAGGAAGGTTACCCAAATCAATATCAACCACTTCTTGATGTTGGCTAAGATCGAATGTTTTCACAACTTGACCTGTCGAAGAGATAACTTCAATTAGACCAACATGAGAAATAAAATCACCTATTGCTAAATGGAAAATACCATTGGATGGGTTGGGATAAATACTAAATGTTCTTGGAGAATTAGGCTTTAAACCAACAACACCATTATCAATATTAATTACATTGGATTCTAATGAAAAACCATCTTTATTTACTGCAAAAACTCTATAGGATACTTTTTTTTCAGCATCTTCAGAAGATGGTAGATAGTCGGTATAGCTTCTTGTACTGGGATCTAGAATTGGGCTACAATATGTAAAACCTTTGTCTTCTAGAGATCTCTCGATAATATAACCAGTAATTTCTCTAGTGCCTTCATCTGGTACTTCCCAAACGATTTTATTTATACCGTTTTCTTTATCGGAAATAATATCATCTACGTCCATTGTAACTGTTGCATTTGGTGCATTTTGATTGATGGTTTTTCTAGCTGTAGAAGCAACCAATACAGTATCTACTCTAGACTTTTGATCATTCGTAAATAATGTCATGCATGAATCATTGGTATAATCCATAAAGTTCTGATACATCGACGAGGAATAATTAACGGTATCGCATAAATATTTTGTATGGAACTCCGTGCTTTGATCACAATATGAAGTAGTATTTGTATCAGAGTGAGTTCCTTTAATTGCTGGGGTATCTTCACAATAATCAGATTTGGAACAATCAGAAGAAGCACTTCCCACACCCCAAGGGTGAAGTATCCCTAAATAATGCCCCAATTCGTGAGTCAATGTTCTTCCCATATGATAAGGACGTTTTAACCCAAAGTCATCTACTAATTCAGATCCAAAGTATCTATAATCGATTACAACGCCATCTTTTGATGTTGTTGCTATTTCAGAGGAATTGACTTCGTCCAAACCAGAAAGTGTTAGAATATTAGGAAAAAATGCATAGCCTAGATAATTGGAAGGTAGGGCGGTCACCCAAATATTTACATACCTATTGGGATCCCAAATATTTTGTTCGATAATGTCTTCGATTTCACCTGTACTAAAATATCCTTTAGAACCAGGGTCTTTATACATTCGGTTTATTCCTTCTTCTTGAAGCACATTACCCTGTGGATCATACAATGCTCTTTTTATTTCAACATTTAAAGCTGTAGCATCAAATTGAAATTCTTCGAGAGTTTGAAATCTATTTATATTCTTTTTATTTAAATCATTATTAGTCGCTTGAAATTGAGAGGCAATTTGATCGTAGCTTAAATTATTACCTGTCCCAATGCTAAAACCAGGATTGGTGTAAATAATATGTACAATGGTAGGTAAATTAGATTTTTGACTTCTATTTATAGTTTGAGAAAGACGAAGTGCAGAAGTTGTTCTAGGTAAAGATGGGTCATAACTATGGTTCACCAAGTGATTCCCACAACGTCTAAACGTTTGGGTTTCTTGTGAAAAAACCAAGGTCACAGAAAATAAAAAGACAGTGATTGTCAGTAAGTATTTGTTTTTTGATAACATATCTGAATGCAAATTCAATTAAAAAATGCTATATTATTGTATTGCAATATGATAAGTTTTTAGATAAGGTCAATATTTTATTCCATCATTTCTTTGACTTTTATATATTTGCAAAACTTCAATTAGCCATATATGAAATATAATAGAGTACTCCTAAAATTAAGTGGCGAAGCCTTAATGGGTGAGCAACAATATGGTATTGATCCTGCACGTCTGGAACAATACGCAAAAGAGATTAAAAAAGTAGTTGATGAGAAAGTAGAAGTTGCTATTGTCATTGGTGCTGGAAACATTTTCCGTGGTATGCAAGCGGGTAAAATGGGTATCGATAGAGTACAAGGCGATCATATGGGAATGTTAGCTACTGTAATCAATGGTATGGCCCTACAAAGTGCTTTAGAAGGCGAAGGGGTATATACTAGATTAATGTCCGGAATTCAAATGGATCAAGTTTGTGAGCCATTTATTAGAAGAAGAGCCGTACGTCACTTGGAAAAAGGTCGTGTGGTTATTTTTGGTGCTGGTACTGGTAACCCGTACTTTACAACAGACTCTGCTGCTTCATTAAGAGCAATTGAAATTGATGCGGATGTAGTATTAAAAGGTACTCGTGTTGACGGTATCTATACTGCCGATCCAGAAAAACATCCTGATGCTACTAAAATTGATGAGCTTACTTTCGACGAAGCACTAAACAAGAACTTGAAAATTATGGACCTTACTGCATTTACTTTGTGTAAGGAAAATGATTTGCCGATCGTTGTATTTGATATGAACAAGCCAAATAATTTATATCATTTAATGTCGGGTGAGGCTGTTGGTACAATTGTATCTCAATAATTAAAAGATCATAAACATAGTGATTTATTCACTATGCTGATTATATTTGAATTATAGATTATACTTAATCAAAAAAAATAAAACAATGGAAGAGGAAATAGGAATGTATCTTGATGATGCAAAAGAAATGATGGAAAAAGCCATTTCTCATACAGAACACGAACTATCTAAAATTCGTGCGGGTAAAGCTTCTGCATCAATGTTAGACGGTTTAACTGTTGATTATTATGGTGCTCCAACTCCTATTAATCAAGTTGCTTCAGCAACTACTCCAGATGCTTACTCTGTAGTAATCAAGCCTTGGGAAAAGAACATGCTTTCTGAAATTGAAAAGTCAATTCGTGATTCAGACCTAGGTGTTAACCCTGTAAATGATGGTGAGCAAGTAAGAATTAACATGCCTCCATTAACAGAAGAAAGAAGACGTGAATTAGTAAAAAGAGTAAAAGGTGAAATCGAAAAAGGTAAGATTTCTATCCGTAATGCTCGTAAAGACACTAACGACGGTCTTAAGAAATTATTAAAAGACGGTGCTTCAGAAGATGCTATCAAAGATGCTGAAGCTTCTGTTCAAGACTTAACGAATGCCTTCACTAAGAAAATTGAAGAAGTTTTCGTGAAGAAAGAAAAAGATATTATGACTGTATAAGTTGTATTTTTCAAAAAAAGAATCACCCATTCTACAAAAGAATGGGTGATTTTTTTTATTCTAAGTCTACACTTTCAGCTATTTTATTTTGGTTTCTATAACCTTCAATATCTAAGTACCAATCTGTATTTGTTGCTCCTCCGCTTTCTGCAAAAGCTTGGAAGTTATGATACACATTAGTAATATCTCTACCCTCTAAAGGTGGTTCGAATACTTCCGGTATATCTAATGCCCATGGATGGTTGTCTTCTGTTTCGAATCCGTTATCGGCGTCATTACGATTCAAGAGATCCGTATCAAAGTGTGCGGTGTAATCTTGACCAGCAAGATGTACTTCTCTTGATCTATCATTTGTTCTAAAAATAAATGGATTGAAATTCCAATGTACGCCAGGGTCGGCAGGAGTATTTAATACCACTGTTACTACGATATCATCCGTCATTGTTATATCACCTGAAGTTGTTTCTAATCTGTCGTTCATATTATCAAATAATAAAACCACAGCTTTATTGGTATCATTTCCAGTTTCTATGCCTTTAGAATCAAGTTCTACAACTGTATTCGTAGTGTAATAACCTGTTACACTTGTTATATATGATGCAGGATAGGGCGTTTCTATGGCGGCACCATGTACTAATCCAGCCTCTACTTGAACACCATTACAATCAATAATTAATTCAACCACATGACCAGCAGCATTTTTTATAAAATGATAGTTGTAATCTATTACTACGTCATTAAAATCATAATCACCTTTTCGTGGGTATAGATCCTCAAAAGCATAAGAAGCTTTTACATCATATGCAGGATAATAGCTGTCAAAAGCTTTATTTGGATCGTTCGGATAATCGTCATTTGAGTCGATGACACCATCACTGTCCGTATCAGTTGATGATACCCCGGAAGATCTTTGGTTTGAGGTTACATCTGTAAATGTAGGAGAGGAGGAGTTGAATGTAACATAAACATTATTACCAGTAATCCCTGTCGTTTCCAAGTATGACCCCGTAGTAGTTCTAGCGATTACTTGTATGTTTTTTACATGTATTGGTAATCTAACGGGATGATTCATGTTGGATTGAGCATTGGAAATCATCTTACCTACTTGTCTTACATCTCCTGATGGTAAAACATATCTATATTCGTATAAAACTTGTTCATCTATTCCCTCAAAATCAGCGTGAAGAGTTAATTCTTGTGATGTTTTAAAAGTAAAGCCTTCTGGAATAGCGGTTTCTTCAAATGATGAAGCAGTAGTAGTAGGATCGTTTTGATTTGGCATATCACCATCAATTGTTTCAGTACAACTTACTGCCCCAATTATTAGTAGAGATGATAGGAATAAAGTAGAGAATTTTAATTTCTTCATGGGTCATTATTTATAATTGGGATGTCAGTAGAAATTAGGTTTAATTGTGATCTTAAAATGAAATGACATCAAATATTTGCTATCTACCCAACATGATGAAATTGAAAAACGTTTGTTAAAAATCTTCTTTTTTGGAGGTATGTAAGGAAAAGTTAGTTTAACGAATAAAAAGATTTTGTAAATGAAAATATAAGCAGTGCTAATTGTACAAAACAAAGAACGCTACAGTTAATAGTTATCTGTAGCGTTCTTTTATATTACATTTCTAATAATGCTCCAAAGAGTCCTAAATTTCGAACCCTATCTTTTACTACAAGTGTAGAAACTGTTGTATTATGTTGTTTCATTAAACTTTCTGTGGTACTACCAATAAAAGTAGCAGCTAAAGCAGAACGGCCTCTTGAACCCATTACAATTAAATCAGCATCTTCTACCAATGAGATATTAGATATAATTTTGGCTTCGTTATTTCCGTAAAGATCAAAATGTAATCTTTCTTTGTATTTTACATCTTCTAGATCGAATTGCTTTAAGAAATTCTTACATCTTTTTTCTGCATGAAGCTGTAAAACGGATGCATACTCTTCAGGAGACTTTCCAGAGGCAGTATAACCTGTTGGCAAGGCGTAGACATGAAGAATAACAAGTTCCATATTATTTCTTTTCGCTACATTGATTCCTTCAATCATTGCACGTTTCGACATTTCAGAAAAGTCGATAGGAACAATTGCTTTTTTTATAGGAACCTGAGGATTTTCTGATACAGTTAGAACTGTACAAAAAGCATAACGAGTGAGTAGACGTGCAATTGTCCCACTTCCTTCTGCTATGTTCTTTTTGCCTGCAATAATAAGTTCTACCTTATTTTTCTTAGAATATTTTAAAATTTTGTTTGTTGGATCGTTAGATTCAGAAACAATAAATTCAAACTCTACATTTCTAGTGTTTAATTCTTTATGCTTTTCTACCAAGTCAAGCATTTTGGCTTTTGCCATTTCTTTTCTTGATACAAGCTTTCCATTGTACTCTACTTCATCTTTTCCGGAGTTATCTTTAAGCACGTGCATTAAAATAACTTTGCGAACAGTTGAAAGAGGCGAAGCTTTAAGCGAATATTTGATGATTGCATCATCAATATAAGTAAGGTCTAGCGGTAAAAGCGCTGTCTGTGCATTATCCATGATAATCGTAATGGTATAAGTAGTAAAGGTTATTCTCCTTTAGAACTTCTCTAGAAAATAGGTATTCCAGGTAATGTTCAAGCCATGTAAATTGTCTAAAAGATGACTTTTATTAGGTTTCATGCAATTTACATGCTTATTTGTAAATATTCACAAAAAAATTAAACTTTCTGTATCAAACCACCAATTAATTTTGAAAGATGTGGTTCAGCATTTTTTGCATTCTCTAAAATTTCTGATAATTCTACAGGTTTCAATGCACCTTCATAGCATAAATCAGTCACTACAGAGACAGCAAATACAGGTAAGTTCATGTGTACCGCTACAATTACCTCAGGAACCGTAGACATCCCCACAACATCTGCACCAATAATTCCCAAGTATTTATATTCAGCTTTTGTTTCAAGGTTAGGACCCGTTACAGAAGCATAAACTCCTTCGTGCACAGGAAGTTGATGTTCTTGAATGACTTCTTTAGCAAGTTCTCTTAAGTTTTTATCATAAGGTTCGAACATATCTGGAAAACGATCGCCCCAATCTGCAACATTATGTCCAGTAAGAGGATTTTCAGGCATTAAATTGATATGATCATTTAATATCATCAAATCGCTTTTATTGAAAGATGGATTAATTCCTCCTGCAGCGTTAGAAATGAATAATGCTTTAATCCCAAGTAATTTCATTACTCTAATTGGGAAAGTGACTGTTTTCATATCATATCCTTCATAATAATGAAAACGACCTTGCATTGCGACGATTTTTCTTCCTTTAAAGTAACCGAAGATCAAACGTCCTTTATGAGATTCTACTGTGGATAAGGGAAAGTTATCCAATTTTTCATAGGGTAAATCGTATTTGATATCAAATTCTTCGACCAATCCACCAAGGCCTGTACCTAATACAATACCTACTTCGGCTTGGAAACCGTCAATTAGCGTTTGGATTTGTTGAACACAACTTTCGACTTTCTCTTTGTATGAAATCATTGGGTGATAGATGATGTGATTTTTAATTGGAAATGAAAACATCTCACTAAACTGCTTGAACAGTCTAGTGAGATGTATACTATTAGTTGAACTTATTTTTAAGCATCGCAAGCTTGTCTGCCATCGATAAGTTCTCGTTATTTTCTTCTCTTTGTTGAGGTCTACGATTGTTTCCTCCTTGTGGTCTTCTTCCAGATGATTGTTGAGGACGTTTCTGCTGTGTAGATCCTCCGCCATCAAGTCCTTTCATTGATAGTGCAATACGCTTTCTAGCAATATCAACATCAGTTACAACCACTTGTACTTTTTGATGTACTTTAACCACTTCGTTAGGATCTGAGATGTAACGATCGGCCATTTGGCTTAAGTGTACCAAGCCATCTTGGTGAACTCCTACGTCTACAAATGCTCCAAAATTAGTGATGTTAGTAACGATACCAGGAAGTTTCATTCCTACGGTTAGATCCGACATCTTTTCTACACCTTCTTTAAATTCGAAAGCTTCGAATTGCTCACGAGGGTCACGACCAGGTTTCGCTAATTCTTTCAAGATATCAGTTAGAGTAGGGATACCTACTGTAGCAGTGACATAATCGTCTAATTTGATTTGCTTATGAAGATTCTCATTGGCCATCAAATCGTTCACTTTTACACCAAGGTTTTCGGCCATCTTTTTCACGATGTCGTAACTCTCTGGGTGAACTGCACTAGCATCCAATGGATTTTTAGCATCTCTAATTCTCAAGAAACCTGCACATTGCTCGAATGCTTTTGGTCCTAAACGAGGTACTTTTTTCAATTGTGCTCTTGAAGTGAAGGCTCCGTTCTCGTTTCTGAAATCAACGATGTTCTTCGCAATGCTTGGTCCTAAACCTGAAACGTAAGAAAGTAATTCTTTACTAGCAGTGTTTACTTCCACACCAACGGCGTTTACACAACTCATAACAACATCGTCCAAACTTCCTTTAAGTGCAGTTTGATCAACATCATGTTGATATTGTCCCACACCAATTGATTTAGGATCGATTTTTACCAATTCCGCCAATGGATCCATCAAACGACGACCAATAGAAACGGCACCTCTAACAGTAACGTCTTTGTCCGGGAATTCGTTTCTAGCTACTTCAGAAGCAGAATAGATAGAAGCACCACTCTCATTTACCACTACGATTTGAACTCCTTGAAGTCCTAATCCTTTCGCAAACGATTCAGTTTCTCTACTTGCTGTACCGTTTCCAACAGCGATAGCTTCAATATTGTGCTTCTCAACCAAGTGTTTGATCATAGAAGCAGATTGTGCTACTTGTTTTTGAGGTTCGTTAGGGTAGATGACAGCATCGTCTAACAATTTACCTTGACTGTCCAAGCATACTACTTTACAACCTGTTCTAAAACCAGGGTCTAAAGCCAATACTCTTTTCTGACCAAGTGGAGCAGCTAAAAGTAACTGACGTAAGTTTTCTGCGAATACCCCAATGGCTTCCTCATCTGCAGTTTTCTTAGACGCTAATCTAGATTCACTTTCCATTGATGGCTTCAATAAACGCTTGTAAGCATCTTTTACAGCCAATTGAATTTGATCTGCTGAAGGAAGACGACGATCCACGTGGATGTCTTCCAATAAGAAAATTGCATCTTCTTCTTCTGGAGAACAGTCCAAAGAAATAATCATCTCTTTTTCTGCTCTTCTCATGGCAAGCACTCTATGTGATGGTGCTTTACCCACAGATTCTGTCCAGTCGAAGTAATCTTTATATTTTGCACCTTCCTCTTCTTTACCAGGAATAACTCTTGCTTTAAATGCACCTTTGTTCATGAACAAGTCACGCATTTCTGCACGCGTTTCCGAATCTTCGTTCAATCGCTCAGCGATAATATCTCTTGCACCCGCTAAGGCTTTGTCCACAGAATCCACGTCTTTTTCAGGATCGATGAATTTTTCTGCTTCAGCAAGAATATCCGAAGATAGATCAGGAGAAACCATCAAGTCAGCCAAAGGCTCTAAACCTCTTTCTTTGGCCACACTTGCTCTCGTTTTTCTTTTTGGTTTATATGGAAGGTAGATATCCTCTAGCACAGTCATTGTTTCTGCTGCTAGAATCTTCTTTTTTAAATCATCCGTAAGTTTACCTTGATCATCGATACTTTTAAGAATCGCTTCTCTTCTTTTTTCAAGGTCTCTTAGTGACTGAGCCTTATCTCTAATGTCGGCCACTTGTACTTCGTCTAAACTTCCTGTGACCTCTTTTCTGTATCGAGAAATGAAAGGTACGGTAGCTCCATCGTCCAACAACTCTAATGTGGCACTGACTTGCTTTTCTGATAAGCTCAATAACTGAGCTACTTTTTGTGTGATATTCACCATTTCGAACGGTAAGTGTTATTTAAAAAATCACCCATGTAGGCTTGAATCGATTCCAATGATCATCAAATTATTTGATGAAATTGGAGAGAGCTGAATGATCTAGAAACCTGATATTGATATCATTTAATATGCGCAATATTTATCGTTGAACGCAGGTTTAAAAATCTTGTAATTAGGTCATTCAGCAAGCCTCCAAAAATAAGGTTTAAGAATGAGGAATAAAAAAAACCTCATTTCTTATTTTAAAGAAATGAGGTTTTTTTGTTAAATCTATGGTAGATAAATTCTAGTTCTCACCAGGGTTGATCATTGCACAACGGAAACCGATAGTTGCTGTTGCTGAATCTTGATCTAAGAAACGACGAGTACCTGCTGCCATCCAGTAAGCAACGTCTTTCCATGAACCACCTTTATAAACACGGATCGAGTTCGAGATGAACGTGTTGTACTGACGTACATATCCGTATGATTGGTAGTTGTAACCGTGCTCAGGACCATCTAAGTAGTCATTCTTACGAACAGGGTTTAAGTCATCCATATCTGAGTAAGAAAGTGGACG
This sequence comes from Flammeovirga yaeyamensis, assembly GCF_018736045.1. Lineage (NCBI taxonomy): Bacteria > Pseudomonadati > Bacteroidota > Cytophagia > Cytophagales > Flammeovirgaceae > Flammeovirga > Flammeovirga yaeyamensis. The sequence continues at coordinate 1,216,253 of NZ_CP076132.1, forward strand.
GTAGATATCTTCCACCCATTCTGATACGTTACCCGCCATGTTGTAAAGACCGAAGTCGTTTGGAGGGTTGTCATAAATCCATGATGTAATCATTGCACCATCATTCAATTTACCACCGATACCAGCGTAGTCACCACGACCACGTTTGAAGTTTGCCATCATATCACCCATGTGCTCACCGTAAGGGTTACGAACTGAGTGACCTGACCAAGGGTAGATACGACGCTCAGAGTAGTTTTCGTCGATATCTTGAAGACCGATCAAGGCTTGTGCTGCGTAATCCCATTCTGCTTCAGTAGGAAGACGGAATGCTGGAAGAACAACACCTGACTCTAATGGAATTGGCTCGCCGTTTTCTGCAGCTTCAGCTTCCTCGTCAGTACCGTTATTGACCGCTAAATTTTTGTTTACAACTGTTGTACGCCATGCACAGAAGTTTTGAGCTTGTGCCCAAGTTACACCAACTACAGGGTGGAAACGGAAACCAGGATAACGTAAGTAGTGATCTACATATTGATCGTTAAATGCTAGTTGTTCTGCCCATACAGTAGTATCAGGTAATGCTTCTTCGTAAGAAACACCAGATACCGAAGAGTCAGTGCTTACGTAATGTAAGTATTCTAACCAGTGAACGTTGGCAACTTCCGTTTCGTCCATCCAGAAAGAAGCAACTGATACAGTTCTTTCTACGTTATCACGAGATTTCATTAAATCTTCCTCGTATGAACCTAACACGAAACGACCACCCTCGATGTAACGCATGTTAGGTACTTCGGGCATTCCTTGGTAATCTCTAACGGCGAAAGAATTGTCGTCTTTTCCATTATACTCTAAACCAGTCATAGTACTGTAGCCTCCTGGATGGTTTGCGTCAGGCTTGGAGCTCTTAGCACAACCCGATACTAGTAGTGCGGATATCAACACAGAAGCTAAGTAAAGAAGATTCTTTTTGCTCATGATATATAATTCTCTATTTTTATTTCACACCCAAAAAAGGTGTAATTTTAATTCCTAAAAATCGTTTCTAAATGTGAATGAAACGTCTACGAAAAACAATAATTCAATAATTGTACCCAAAAAACCGATCAATGGAATTTTTTTTGAAAAAAAGTATTTATTGATCTAATTTTTCCAATAAAACCATTGCGTCATTTATACTGTTTATCCCATCAATATTGATGATTACACGCTTTTTTGTCTCTTTTATCTGACAATTTCTAGGATGGGTCTGTACATACATTAAAATTTTTCCAAACTCTTCCGATTGATAATAAGCGGCTTGTGTATGCTCTAATAAATATGCTTTTAACCCTTCGTTTTTGAGAATTAATTTCTCCATTCCCAATTTAGAAGCTACCCAACGCATTTTTACTGTTTCCAATAAATCTTTTACCGGTTGAGGCATTGTTCCAAATCGGTCTTGGATATCTTTTATATATCTTTCTAATTCTTTTTCATTTTTAAGTTTGTCTGCACGCATATATAAATTTAGTCTTTCTGATATACTGCTGACATAGGTATCAGGAATGAGGATTTCGAAATCAGTTTCTATAACAGTATTTACTTTCACCGTTTTATTGGCCAATTCTTCTTTAAATAAATCGGCAAACTGAGTCTCTTTGATTTCCTGAACGGCTTCTTCAAGAATTTGATTAAATGTATCAAAACCTAAATCATTGATAAAGCCCGATTGCTCACCACCCAATAAGTCGCCTGCTCCTCGGATATCAAGATCTCGCATAGCGACCTTAAATCCATCACCTAAATCGGAGAATTCTTCAAGAGTGGATAATCGTTTTCTAGCATCCGTAGATAACCCGATAGTAGGAGGGGTTAATAAATAACAGTAGGCTTTTTTGTTAGATCTACCTACACGGCCTCTCATTTGATGCAAATCTGATAAACCAAACATATGGGCTTGATTTACAATAATGGTATTGGCATTTGGAATATCTAATCCAGACTCGATAATATTAGTGGATATCAATACATCATATTCACCTTGTATAAAGCGAAGCATGATTTTCTCCAAAGTGGGGCCATCCATTTGTCCGTGAGCATAGGTCACTCTCGCATCTGGAACCAATCGCATGATATTATTAGCGAAATGTTCAATATCAGCCACTCTGTTGTGCACGAAGAAAGCTTGACCGCCTCGCATCAATTCATTATGTACGGCATCACGAATAATTTCATCACTATAAGTAGAGATTTTTGTAGTGACCGGCTGACGGTTGGGTGGAGGAGTTTCAATAACAGATAAATCACGCGCTCCCATTAAGGAGAAGTGCAATGTTCTAGGAATAGGAGTAGCCGTAAGTGTTAAAGCATCTACGTTTACTCTCATCTCTTTCAACTTCTCTTTGGTTTTTACCCCAAACTTCTGCTCCTCATCGATAATCATCAATCCCAAGTCTTTAAACTGAACGTCTTTACTTGTAATTCGATGCGTACCTATTAATATATCTACTTTTCCCTCTTTTACATTTTTGAGGGTTTCTTTAATCTGTTTTGTTGTTCTAAAGCGATTGATATAATCTACAGTACAAGGCAAGTCGCCCATTCTTTGCACGAAAGTCTTATAATGTTGCATCGCCAAGATCGTCGTTGGGACTAATATAGCGACCTGCTTACTATCGCAGACTGCTTTGAAAGCTGCACGAACAGCCACTTCTGTTTTACCGAAGCCTACATCACCACAAACCAAACGATCCATTGGATACGGTTTCTCCATATCCTCTTTCACATCTTGAGTCGCTTTCGCCTGATCGGGAGTATCTTCATATAAGAAAGAAGATTCCAATTCTGCTTGCAGGTAGCCATCTTGTTCAAACTGATAACCTTTCGATTCTCTACGTTTTGCATAAAGACTGATCAACTCTGCAGCAATGTCTTTGACTCTTTTCTTTGCACGCTTCTTTTTATTTTCCCATTCGGGTGATCCTAATTTACTAACGGTCGGCTGTCTTCCTTCCTGCCCAGAATACTTTGATATCTTATGGAGGGCATGCAAACTTAGGTACAATAAATCGTTGTCCCTGTAGACCAATCGGATACTTTCTTGTTCTTTATCTCCAGCTTTGATCTTCTCCATTCCGGCAAAACGACCTACACCGTGATCCATGTGTACCACGAAATCTCCCGCTTTCAATTCTCTCAATTCTTTAAGCGTCATTGATTTTGACTTAGAGAACTTTTTCTTCGACTTGGCCGCATGGAAACGTTCAAAAATCTGATGATCTGTAAAACAAGCCACATTCATTTGCTGATCGATGAACCCACCTCTTAAACTTAAGTTTAATTCTTGTACAAATAGGTCGGGTTTGATCTCGTCGAATATGGTCTGAATACGCTCTAATTGTTTGGGTAAATCGGAGACAATTATATTTCTAATTCCACTTAACTGCTGTTTTTCTAAAGTTTCGCTCAACAAGTGGAAGTTTTTATTAAAACTAGGCTGAGGTTTGGCATCAAATGCTATGGTTTCTGCATTTCTGATGCCCTTTCTATTTCCAAAAAGGATTCTGTGTAACGATGATAGTTTCTTTGTAAATCCCTTTCTTGTTTCAAATAATTCTTCTGGAGAATTGATGACTTGAGTACCACCACTCACTTCTAGAATTTCATCAAACTTTGCAGTGGCCTTATCAAAAAACTGATCGAGGGTGTCTACCAACAATTCATAGTCCTTGATCCAAACCGTGGCATCAGGAAGGAAATCAAGTAATGATTCTCTCACTTCCTGCATCAATTTATTGTGGACGTTTGGAACAATTGGGGCATGTTCTTTATCTTCTTGAGATAATTGAGTCACCGGATCGAAAGTTCTGATGCTTTCAATTTCATCACCAAATAATTCGATACGGAAAGGTAACTCGTTGGCAAAAGAGTAGATATCAATAATACCCCCACGAATAGCAAACTGACCTGCTTCGTAAACAAAATCTGTAGGTTCAAAACCATATTCAATTAATAGTTCTCGAATAAAGTTTTGATCGATATCCTCTCCAACTCTAGCGACATAGGTATTTTCTACCAACGACTTTTTATTGATCACCTTCTCGGTTAACGCCGGTGGATGAGTCACCAATAAAGCTCCCTTGTTTTTCTTTTCGTTGAGGGTGCTGAGTGTTTCTGCTCTTTGAAGCACATTGGCATTTTCTACCTCTGTAAATTCAAAAGGTCGTTTGTAAGAAGATGGGAAATAAAGTACATCTGCATCGGGTAGAAGATTCTGAAGGTCGTTTAAGAAATACATGGCCTCTTCTACATCGTGCATCACGAAAACATGACAACCTTTTAGCTTATTATAAACAGTAGAAGCAATAATGGAATCTAAACTTCCGCAAAGTCCTTTTAGATATGAGGCACTTTCCGGTTTCTTTAACTGATTCAGTAAAATTCCAGTAGTACTATCCGATTGATAAGCTTTGATTAAATCTTTTAATTCTATTTGACGCAGGTCTTGTAAATCTCCCATGAAAATTTTTTAAAACGACATTACATATCAGTAAAGACAAAAATAGGGGAGTTGTTTTAGAAAATGTATGATTTTGTGAAATCTTTTTTTTTAACTTTGATAGTTCATTATTTTGATTGGATTAAGTCAACACCATGTCGCAAAAAACAAAAACGACAAGTATCTTATTTGTCAACATATACAGATTTTTATTGATATTAAGTTTGTATTCATCTGCACGATTCATATTCTTCTTTTTAAATAGCACCTATTTTCCCGATGCAGACGTCATCACCCTCTTTCTAGGAGGAATAAAATTTGATTTGCCTGCAGCGATTTATACCAATGCCATCTTTGTATTGATGAGCTTGTTCCCTTCACAAGTAAGGTACAATAAGGTATATCAAAATGTGATCAAGTATTCTGTATTTATCGTTAATGCCATTACTTTGGCGATGAACTTGGCAGATACCATCTTCTTTAAATTTACATCTAAAAGAACAACAGCATCTATATTTCAAGAATTTGCTCATGAGGAAAATGGAGCGACTTTATTCTTCCGTTTCCTATTTGTTGATTATTGGTACATGACGGTTTTATGGGTTGTACAAATGTTCTTATTTATAGTCGCCTATAATAATGTGGTGTTGACTAAACCAAGAGTGAAACAACCTGTCTTAAAATATACTTTGATTCATTCAGTGATATTTTTAGTATCAGCAGGTTTGTTAGGTGGTGCTGCGCGAGGTGGTTTTGATGGAACAACAAGACCAATTTCGTTAAATAATGCTGGGGAGTTTGTTAAAAAGCCTCTTGAAATGTCGGTGGTATTGAACACTCCTTTTGCCATGTTGCGTACGATCAACAAAAAAATAGCACACAAAAGAACGTATTTCTCTCAAGAGGAATTATCAAAAATATATTCGGCATATCATCACCCTAACCAAGAGAAACCACAAAAGAAAATGAATGTGGTGACGATTGTGATTGAAAGTTTTGGTCGTGAATATGTATCGGCAATGAATCAGGATCCTTTAGATCCAAACTATGTAGGATACACACCTTTTACAGATTCTTTGATTCAACATTCCAAAGCTTATGTGAACGCATTTGCCAATGGTCGAAAATCAATTTCTGCTTTGCCTTCTGTGATTGCAAGTATTCCTAATTTCTATTCGCCATTTGTATTATCACATTATTCAACAAACTCTATTAATAGTATTGCTTCTGTTTTAAAGGAAGAAGGATACTATTCGGCCTTTTTCCATGGTGCACCCAATGGATCGATGGGGTTTGAAGCCTTCATGAATGTGGCGGGGTATGACGATTATTACGGTATGACCGAATATAACAACGACGACGATTTTGATGGCACTTGGGGTATTTGGGACGAACCGTTCTTACAATACTATGCGGAGACAATGAATACTTTCAAGGAACCGTTTTTAAGTTCATTATTTACTCTGTCATCTCACCATCCATTTAAGATTCCAGAAAAATACGAAGACACATTTAAGGGTGGTCCACTACCTCTAAACCGAGGAACACAATACACCGATTATGCTTTGAAACGATTCTTCGAGACAGCATCAAAAATGCCTTGGTTTAAGAATACAATATTTGTGATTACGGCGGATCATACCAACCAAGTGTATTATCCTGAATACACCACAAGCCTTGGCCTATTTAAGGTACCTATCATTTATTATGTTCCAGGTGATGAAAACTTTGTTGGTATGGATTCTACCATCACCCAACAAATTGATATTTTCCCAACCATCATGGATTACCTAGGAGTGAAGCAAGACTATATTTCTTTCGGATCATCAGCAATTGATTCTACAGGAAAACATTTTGCCGTAAACTTTCTCGATCCGGGTACTTTCCAAGTCACAGAAGGAGATTATACTTTAGGTTTTGACGGAGAAAAGGTCACTTTCATGTATAACTTCAAAACCGACCGCATGCAGGAACATGATTTGAAAGGAACAGGTTTGGCAGAGGAAAAACAATTGGAAGATTTGGCAAAAGGAATTATGCAGGAGTTCTCGGAGAGGGCGATTGATAATAGGATGACAGCGAGGGGGAGTGAAGAGTGAAGAGGGAAAAGTGAAGAGCGAAGGGAAGAAATGAAAAATTAAAAGTGAAAAATGAAAAACGTAGTTAGTTGATCTAACGCAAGAGTTCTCCATCAAAATAGATTTACTTTGATGGAGAACGCGTTATTGTCACTAACTACGTTTTTAACTTTTAATTTTTCACTTTTAATTTCATAAATTAGAATATGAAAACTGGAATAAAGCTAACTATAGAAACTCCTTGTCATGAGGATCCAACCAATTTTAAACCGACTAAGAAAGGTGGTTTTTGTAGTCATTGCCAAAAAGAAGTAGTGAATTTTACTGGTATGACTGATAAACAAATCATTCAGTATTTGGAACAGTCTAAAGGGAAAGTTTGTGGTCGTTTTAAAGAGGACCAATTAAAAAGTTATTCTCTTGTTCAGCCAATACCACCAAAAAAGAAATGGTTTCCTGGAGTGGCTGTGATATCATTACTTTCTCTTTTACCTATGTATGATACTAAAGCGCAAACGGATGTACCTATAGAAAAAACGGAACACAAGGATATTGAAGATAGTCAGGATAATAAAAATGATATTATTGTCAGCGGTATTGTTAAAGATGAAGATGAACAGCCATTACCTGGAGTAAGTATAATCATAGAGGGGTCCACAACGGGAACTATAACCAATTTAGAGGGAGAATTTAAAATTGGTTCTTTAAAGGAGGGAGATATTTTATCTTTTCAATACATTGGATATGAAACCCAAACGAAAAAAATTGCCCGAAATTCAAAAAATGAATTAAAAGTTGTATTGACTATGGATTATTGCAATTTGATGGGTAATGTAGCTGTACATGATATTTATGCATCCAACAAGAAAACCTTTTGGCAAAGAATCAAATCAATTTTTTAATGAAGAAATTCATCTTTTTCTTTTTACTTTCTCTTTCAATTCAAGCTCAAACCACTTGCAATAAACTAAACGAATATCATAAAGCAGATAGTATTGCATTAAACTATAAAGGAAGTGAACTGACAGAACTTTATCATCTTACAATAAACCTTACCAAAGATTTATCATCTGATATCGATAAATACAGAAGTATTTTTTATTGGATCTGTACTAATATACAAGGAGACCGTCTCAATAATTCCAAAAATCAGCAGATGCGGAAGAAGTATGCTAAAGATGAGGCAAAGCTGAAAGAATGGAATGATAGTTTTGCTCGAAAATCTTTCAAAATTTTAGTTGAAGATCATAAAACCGTTTGTACCGGTTATGCTTATTTATTAAGATCTATGTGTAAAATGGTCGACATTGAATGTGTTATTGTTGATGGCTTTGGAAGAAATATTCAATCCGCTTCTCTTTCAAAAAAAAGTCTTCCAAATCATTCTTGGAATGCTGTTAAGTTAGACGGGAAGTGGTATTTATCAGATCCAACTTGGGCAAGTGGTTACTTTAAAAATAACGAATACACCTTTACTTTCGATTTCAATGAAGGATATTTCTTGTCGAGTCCTGAACAATTTATCCTCACTCATTTTCCTTTGGATGAAAAATGGCAGCTTTTAGATAATCATTTGACATTTGATGAATTTACTCAAAAGCCATTGCATTATCACTTTGCCTTTTCACATCAGATTTTTCTAGAGAGTCCTTCTACTTTTAGTAATCAAGTGATGAAAAATGAAGAGTTTATGATCACTCTAAAAGCTATTGATATTAATTCTGAGAAGTTGAGTTTAAGGTATGGTAAAGAATTGTATCCCTTAAAAGCAGAAATAACAACATCATCAAAAGATAGTATCATTATAAAATTAAAACTCCGTTCTAAGGGATATTATGATATTCATGTTTTTTATGGAGAAGAGATTGTGGCTACTCTCAACTACAAATCCTCGGGGAAAATGAAAAATTAAAAGTGAAAAATGAAAAACGTAGTTAGTTGATCTAACGCAAGAGTTCTATCATCAAAATAGATTTACTTTGATGGAGATCGCGTTATTGTCACTAACTACGTTTTTAACTTTTAATTTTTCACTTTTAATTTAAACCCACGGTTTAAGTCTTAGCCAATTCTTCTTCTTCGCAATCGTCCAAGACAACCAAACCGTCATTAAACCGACGATCGCACCTGCGGATACATCTACTAGGAAGTGTTGCGCTAGGTACATTCTTGAGATAGCGATAGTAATACCGAAACCTAAACCGATAAGAATACCTTTCCAGTTAGGAAGCATCAAGATGAACATTCCTCCAACAACAAATGCCGTGGTGGTATGTCCCGATGGGAAAGTATCTATGGTGTGTAAATGATGCTCTAATATTTGATTAAAAGCATCTGTGCCATGTAAGCCGGCAGGGCGTAAGGCGAAGTCAGATCCTTTTAGTATTTGTTCTTTAACGAGATATACGATAATGCCGTGTATTGCTGAGGCCATGACTAGTACGGTCCAATATTCTCTTTTTAGCCAAAGAAGGATAAACAATAAAGGGATAAGTACTAGACCGTCACCTAAGTGAGTGGCATAGGCAAAAAAGTTATTCCAGAAAGGAGTATTGATATCGTTAAACCAATGAACGCACCATGCGGTGGCGGTTTCATTTGTTACAATGGAGATGATAAATGGAATAAACATCGCCAAAGTGGAGTAAATGAGTAATTTTGATTCTTTGTCTTGCATCTGTAATTCTATTTTCCTCAAAGGTATTTATCTTTTTGATGATCTACTGTTAAATCACCTAAATCTTATTGTATATCGATTAATTATCGCTTACTCCGATGACTTTTATTTGGTCTTCTACTTTAAAAATAAGCGGATATTCCCAAGTATCAGGCTCACCATCTCGATGTCCGTTTACCGACTTTTCATCGCTATTAACCTGAATCGATCGACCACTAAAAGTACGTACATCATTACTCTTATCAATATTTTTAAGGAAAAGTCTAATTCCCCATATAGCTCCTTTGAGCAGATTTGGAGAAGGAAGAATCGTCATTTCTAATTGTTGATCGCCTACTTTGGCTTTTGGAGCAATGAATGCCTCGTTCCCATATTGAGCAGCATTCCCAACAGTCATTACAAAGGCCTTTTGCGTCCACTCTTCTTTTTGATCTAATTGAATACCATACGTTCCTGTTTGATAACCTCCATACTCTTTGAAGATCGCTTTGATGTAGTTTTTCAACCCACGTCCACTCATTGTAGCGAAGACATGGGAAATATGTGCATCAAACCCTACGCCTGCAGTACAGAAGAAATGCTTACCATTAATTGTAGGTGCATCTAAAGCCAAAATATATTGTTTGATAATGCATTGAGCAGCTTTGCTCGTATTCATAGGGATCTTAAGATGTCTTGCTAAACCGTTTCCAGATCCATTGGGAATAATACCTAAAATACAGTTAGTACCGACTAAACCTGTAGCCACTTCGTTGACTGTGCCATCGCCACCAACAGCTACGATAATATCGTTTTTATCACTTAAATTTTTAGAAAGTTTGGTAGCATGCCCTGCGTATTCGGTGTACACAATCTGAGCATCAAATTTATTTTCTTTTAAAATTGATGCACTTAACATCGCTGCCTTTTTAGCTTTTCCATTTCCTGATACAGGGTTGGCAATTAAAACAACTTTCTTCATGGATCATGTTTGTGGTTCAGTTTACAAAAGTGATAAAAAAACATCACAAAGTTAAATAACCTTGTGATGATTAGAGACTGTAAGATTCATATGTCGATATGTGCTCGACTGGTAAGAAGTGAAAATTGATTTTTAGAGAAGAAAACCCCTAAAAAACATCTATATAATTAAATACTCGATTACAATTTATATTTTCTGAATAGTAGGTTGCTTAAATAGCGATGGAAGATCTTTCTTCCAAGGCTTCACTTTTAATAAATTATAGTTGTAGCAGATGTGAAGACTTAGGTAGACTGTAAATACACCTAAAATACTGCCGACAGCAACATCTAAAAAGAAGTGTTGTACTAAATACATTCTTGATATCCCCACGATAAATCCATAAATCATTCCAGCAGTAATACCTTTCCAATTGGGAAATAATAGAATGATCATAGCGCCTATAACAAAGCCTGTAGTAGTGTGTCCAGAAGGAAAACTATTGGCCATATGGAAATGCACATCGAGTACTTGATGAAAACTTTCTGCTCCAAATTTTCCTGCAGGTCTAAGGTTTAATGCATCTCCCGTGAAGACTACTTTTTTTAATAATGCAACCAATATTCCGTGTAATACCGCAGAGATAACCAATACCGGCCAATACTCTTTTTTAACGAGCCAAACCAAGCCTAAAAGAGGAATTAAGAAGAGTCCATCGCCTAAGTTGGTGATGTACTTAAAGAAATAATCCAGTTCAATAGAATGGTTGTCGTTTAATAGATGTACCATCCAAGCAGTTTGTCTTTCTTTAGTGACTAATGCAATGATTAATGGAATAAATAGCAGTAAAGTAGATACCCCAAGGATGTTATAGATTTTCTTTTTTGTTTCCATTTGTATCAGAAAGTTGAGATGTATTTAAGTCAATAATTAAAAATGTATCCAACGATTCTTTTCTGGTTTTGGCGTTTACAAACTCCACGTTCATCGTCGTGATATGAAAAGACCCGTATTGCTTTACTATGCGAAAAGGGAGTTGCTTTTCCCTAAGCTCTTCTAAAAAATATTTGTTAGCATATACTAAGGGGCGATTTTCTATTGGTATAGTTTTGAGTTGTTGAAGATCAATATTGATATGATGTTTAGCTTCTAGGTAAAATTGAAATAGCCAACTATTCCCTACTTGATGTACATCTCTACCTTTGTATTCTTCATTGATATATTTTGCCGCAGCGACACTCCCCTGATAAGTAAGCACATCTTTATAGAACACTTGATGTATGAAAGTTCCCATCACTAAGCTGCAAACGACTCCCATGACTACTACTTTTTGATGTAGATTGGAAGTTATTCTAAGCTGAAAGAGCAGTATGCTAATGCATAGGAGAACACTTAATATCACTCCCCAGAAGTTTATTTCATCAAAATAGAAAGTGATAATTCCGATACATATCAATAAGAAAAGACCACAGTAGAGCTGTATACTTACTTTTGATAGTATGTCTATCCATTTCTTTTTTACTGTATATCGAATAACAGTTTGAGAGGTATGAATAGCTAAAAGGGGGAAGACGATATTGGTATAATGAGGAAGCTGAAATTTTGAAACAGAAAAGATGAGGAAGATGATACCAAACCCACATATTGTAACATACTCTTTCGCTATTTTTCCATTTTTGATTCTTTGATAAATCACTTCAAAAATACCAGCGTAGGCGATGAGTGCCCATGGAGCAAAGGCCCATAATAAAGTGTGTAAGAAAAAGAAGATATCTCCCTCACCTTTGATGGGGCCGGAGTTGAAAAATCGTCCAAACTGACTATCCCAAAGGAAGAATTTAATTCCGGAAACATTGGTTTCACCAAATACTATTTTCTCTGGGTGAGCATCAAATTGATAATAGAGGGCAAATAGTTCTGGAAGGGTAAATATCAAGGTAAAAAATAGGACCAATAACCATCTTACATGTATAATATTTTTCCATTTCTTTTTTAATATCAAATCACCCCAAACGGCTGAATAGAGAATAATCAGTATAAAAACACCTTTTGTCATTACTGCAAAGGCAGAAAAAAGTGCAGCCGCGAATAAATGAAGGATGGTATTTTTATTCGAAAACTGATAGAGATGGTAAATGCCTCCCATAATTAATCCCATCAGAATGGCCTCTGCTCGTACATCGTTATTGGATAACATAATATGTAAAGCAGTACCTGTGATTAAAACACTGTATTGAGCGACTGTTTTATTATAGAGCTTTTCGGCTAATCGATAGGTGTACCAAAGGCCTACACAAAAGAAGATAAAGGAAGGGAGTTTGTAGGCAAAGCTATTGATGCCGAAGATTTTCATGGAGATTGCACAGATCCAAAAAGGAAAGTGGGGTTTATCCAACCAATCTTTCTCCCAAACGATTAAGTTGATAAAGTCGTTGGTGTTAACGATATGTTTCGCTATACATGCATACAATGCAGAGTCCACGTCGAATATATCGTTGATAAGTCCTAAGAAATTAACGCTTAAGACTGCGAGTAATAGTATTAAAAAGTGTTTTTGCTTCAATTTATATCGTTTAGTTTTTATTTCCTGCTATAGTGTAAATGTAGGAGCCAACTTTTAACGATGGATGAAGAAGAAATGAAATAATCAAAAAATGAAGGAGGGCAATATGAACGCAATAGAAATTCTTGGACATAAAAAAAAGCGATCTTCTAATGAAGATCGCTCTTGTCGGGATGGCAGGATTCGAACCTGCGACCCCCTGGTCCCAAACCAGGTACACTAACCGGACTGTGCTACATCCCGAACGATGCGGAGAGTATGGGATTCGAACCCATGCATCGGTTTCCCGATGACGGTTTAGCAAACCGCTCCATTAACCACTCTGGCAACTCTCCATTAAACTTTTCGCTGCTTATTTCTAAGCCCCTTTTCGTTTAATGCGATGCAAATATGCACGGTGAATTCATCTTATCCAAATCAGAATCGGTAAAAAAGTGTTAATTAAATTTATGATTTATACATTATCCTCAAAATCAATAATAAAAACATTAAAAAAAATTACACTTTTACTTTGCATCAATAATTATTTTAAATTTGCTACTGTCTGAGTGAAATATTTCTGATAAATTAGTCGGATGGATCACTCAGGGATTCATATTTAATGAAAAACATAGATCATTAATTAACAAACATGTCGTTAACACGTAGTCTTGGAATAGTAGAGTTGTCTTTAATTGGTGTTTTTATTCTTTTCTACGGATTCTATCTTTTAAGAATAATAAATGCCAGAAAATCTTTCAGAGCGAAAGGTGGCGCTACTCTTTATAAATTAATTTTGAGAACAGTTTACTTCTCTTTATTTATCATTTCCTTATTGGGTCCCACTTTTGGTGAAATGAAAAAAGAAGTAAAAGCAGTAAGTAAAGATATCTACATCTGTGTCGATTTATCGAAATCGATGGATGCCATAGATGTAAAACCTTCTCGATTAGCAAAACTAAAATTTGAACTAAAGCAGATTGTTAAGTCATTTAATTCTGATCGTTTAGGATTAATTGTTTTTACCTCTGACGCTTTCTTGCAATGCCCGCTTACGTACGACGGGAATGCATTGAATATGTTTATCGAAACCATGAGTACCTCGTTGATATCAAATACAGGTACCGATTTTGGTCCTCCTTTAGAAATGGCTATTCAAAAGCTGATGGATGCTGATGAAGGGTTGCCAACAGCGAAACAAGCCTCTAAAATCATCATTTTAATTAGTGATGGAGAAGATTATGGTAAAGATACAGGATCAGCAATTAGTCAGATTAAAGATCAGAATGTGAAATTGTTTACCATGGGAATTGGTACAAAATCAGGAAGTAAAATTCCGGCAGGATACCGTTTCAAGAGAGATAAGATGGGGAACGATGTAGTCACTAAACTTAACTCAGAATCATTGATCGATTTAGCCAACAGTACTGGCGGTAGTTATTTCGAAATTAGTGATGAACGTAATGATATTAATCGCTTGATTTCTTCTATTGGTAATATCCAAGGAGAACTAAAAAGCAGTAAAATGGCCGATGTAGGTGCCAATAAATTTTATTACTTTTTGATGGCAGGTTTATTACTTCTTGGGCTGGATGTTATGCTGGCGGTAAGGGTGATTAAAATATAAGACGCTAGTAGCGTAAAATAAAAGAGGGGTGCATTTTGGTCATAAGCCAATTGCACCCCTCTTTGTATATACTATTTGATGTTGATTAGGACCAAATTCCTTCGACCATACGATCTTTACCCTGAAAATCTTTAGTGATACTTACTTCTTTAAACCCTGCATCTAGTAACAACTGCGCAGTTTCTTTTCCAAACTGTTCGTTGATCTCGAAATACAGTGCTCCCCCTTTTTTTAGTTTTTCTGCAGCCAATAAAGTGATTCTCTTATAAAAAATTAATGGATTGTCGTCATCGACATACAGGGCTAATTCTGGCTCGAAATCCACCACGTTTTTATCCATAATTTCTTTTTCAGCATAAGTAACATAAGGTGGGTTACTTACGATCACATCCAAATCAGAAAATTCTTCTAGAGCTGCGGTTAATATGTTGAGTTCTAAAAACTTTGTTTTGCTCTCCAACTCCTTTGCGTTTAATTTTGCTTTCTCGAGTGCTTTGGGGTTGACATCAATTCCGTAACATGTTATGTCACTTTCCAAATCTATTGTAATCGGAATACAGCCGGATCCTGTGCCAATATCAATTAAAACACCTTGTTGATGTTTCTGAAGGATTTTATGCACCAATTCTTCCGTTTCAGATCTAGGGATGAGTGTATCTGGATTGAGATGAAATTTCCTGCCATAGAAATCACCTCTCCCCACTAAATATTGAATAGGGTAATGCTTAGAGAGTTGTTCAATATCTTCTTCAAGAGTTGTTGCAGATACATCTATAGTATTGCGGTCGAGCATCACATCAGTACGGTTTAGACCTAATCTCTCTTCAAGCCATAAATAGGCAATACTATTGGCTTCGTTTATATCATATATTGACGATAAACGCTCAGCTATCGACTGTTGTATTTCTCTTGCTGTCATCTTTTAAAATTTAATGCAAAATTAGAAGATAATAAGAATCATCTTCAAAATTTCTCCTAATAGTATGAAATATTGCCCGAAAAGAATGATTTTTGCAACAATGTTTCTTTTGTATGGTTCTATGTTTCGATATTAATAACCATACATTCAACTACCTCAACATTTGGATATACCTAATAAATAATGAAAATAAGAAAAAATGCCGCTCCTACGAAAGAGGCGATGATAGAAATGTCTATTAAATATATAGAAGATAAAGGAGAATGGTCACTTAGAAAATTAGCTAGCTATTGCGGTACAACTACCAAAGTATTTTATACTCGTTTTGAAGGAGAAGAAGGCTTAGTGGAAGCAATAATTAATTTTATTGGTAAGAAGAAAGCCCAACAATACAAAAGTTTAGAGCAATCTATTCGTGCGTTTTATTTTTTCGAACAAGAGTTTTATAAAGAAAATAAAACCATTTTAGAGTTTTTATCTTCAAGAGGGAAAGGAGCCAATCCTTTTACTGAACATCTAAGAGAACCTTATCTAAATCTATTTAATGGAGATATCAATAAAGTAATTTTTGCAGGTACCGTAATGTTAGGAGTACAAGCTTTAATGTCTAAAGGTGTACCATTAGATCATGATGTGACTATTGGTTTTCTAGAAAAGGGTATTGAATAAAGGTTTATCCTGTTTTTTGGGATTTAGTAAATAGCTATAAAAAAGAAAAAGGTCGTGCTCATAGAGCAGGACCTTTAACAACTTAGCTAAAAACTAAAACCAATTAAAAATGAGATTTTTATAAATATCCTTCCACACAAGGTGAAAGTACGTTTTATGTCTGTTTCAATAACTAACCTATCTAACTCGATCAACGCCCTTTTTGTTCCACTTTTTGCCAAACATTAAAAGGTATTAACCTTATCTTTGATTAGTACATTACAAAAGTGAGAAAAATCCTATGAAAAACAATAAGATTCATTGAAAAAAATGTATTCATGTGATATTTAATTCATTTTTTAAGATTATCAAATAGTAATTTACACTCTATAACCTATACATTTTTGTTTGTAAACTATTCTTAACACTTCGTGAGTGGGTTTCATTTATTTACGATTGTTTAATCAATTTAAGATTATCTAACACTTAGAAAATCACCGATATGTGTAGTAAAATTAGGTGATTTATGCTCTTGTTTCATGTCGAACCCATTACGGTGTGCAATGCGTTGTGTACCGAAGACTACAGTGTTTTTACCCATCTTGTTATTTAGTTTGTCTATAGTGGATAATAAGTTACTTCTCCGTGTAAGGTATTGGGAAGTACACGATGTTTCTAAAGAAAGTTGCCTTGAATAGTTGGGGCAAATGTCCATTACATAAATTCCAGCCTTTCTGTAATTGTGTCCTTTTCTATAAATATCTTTTAATAATGGCAAAAGTACCTTGATTAATGTGGCGGTGTCATCAGTAGGTATATCGAGTTTTGTTCCTTTGGACCCGTAATAGGGATTTTGTTCTCTATGTTTATCGGTACTTACAAATACAGACACTCGTTTGGTACAAGAATTTTGTTTTCTGAGTTTTTCGGCGACCATAGCAGCGAAACCTGCAACGATTTCTTTTAATCTTTTCCAATCACTTAGAGGTTTGGAAAAGGTTCTGGCTGTACCTATCCCTTTTTTCTTAGGGACATGTGCTACGAAGGAATTCATTCGAATGCCTTGAAGTTCCTTATAGATACGCCAAACAGGAGTGTGCCATTGCTTTTTGATTTTTCCCTCGGGAAGATCCATAAAACTACCAATTGTACGAATGTTGAATTCGTTTAACGATTTAGTGTGTTGCCTACCAACTCCCCAAAGTTCGTCCACAGGCCAATGGGCCATATATTTTTTGTCATTTTCGAAAGAAGTAAATTCACACACCCCATCAAAGCGATCGTCTTTTTTGGCGACATGATTGGCTAATTTTGCGAGAGTTTTGGTAGGGGCAATACCTATAGCCACAGGAATACCTGTTTCCCTCATGACTCTTTCTTTAATTATTTGTCCAATTTCTTCTGTCCCTTCTGTCTGACTAAGGTCGAGAAAGGCTTCGTCTATAGAGTAGACTTCTATGGCATGGGCGTATTGTTTTAAAATACTCATTACTCTCTTAGAGAGGCTAGCATATAAGGCATAATTAGAAGAAAAAACAGCAACGTCGTGTTTGTGGATAATGTTTTTTACTTTAAAAAATGGAGTACCCATTTTTAACCCTAGCTTTTTTGCTTCTTTACTGCCTGCAACTACACAGCCATCATTATTAGAGAGTACCACAACAGGTCGGTGTGCTAAATCTGGTCGAAATACTTTTTCGCAAGAAGCGTAGAAACTATTACAGTCTACTAGGGCATATTTTTTTTGTTGTCTACCAAAAATATCTTCTTTTCCCATTTTTTATTTATTGAAATATCAGAAAGTACCATTTATTATGCTCAAATTTAATAAAATGATCGAATAATAATCATTTTAAGTTTATATAATTAACAAAATAGTTGTTTTACTAGTTCAATTCCACTTTTTTTATCTCGAAAAGAAAAAAATACATCCTTAACATTCTTTTAACATATAAAAAGTAGGGGGGGAGAATAGTTAGGTGTATTAGATATGTAATGAGAGAATAAATCGCCTTAGTAATAAGGACGTA
Organism: Flammeovirga yaeyamensis; assembly: GCF_018736045.1. Taxonomy (NCBI): domain Bacteria; kingdom Pseudomonadati; phylum Bacteroidota; class Cytophagia; order Cytophagales; family Flammeovirgaceae; genus Flammeovirga; species Flammeovirga yaeyamensis. The sequence continues at coordinate 1,234,173 of NZ_CP076132.1, forward strand.
AAAATATTGATCCCCTCTCAGGAGGGAGTATCTAAAGACTATAGCAATGAGAAATAGTTAGTTTTTGGGTTGGAAAAGAGCTTTGATATTCGGAGCTCTTTTTTTTGTACCTCACTTTTAGGGTGATAGAAAAAAAATTATGTAGCGATATACTAGATAAAGGTCTTATAAAGTTAATTAGATAGAAGTTTTTTAATAAAGGCTTTCATTTAAACAAGTAAAAACAAAACTGTCTTGTTAACACAAACAAATAAAGCGAACACAAACGAATGAGATGTAGTTTAAAATATTGTAAAGAGTCTGAAAAATTCACACAATCGTTGTTGCTTAAAATTATTGAACTATGAATATCTCATCATCATTCCTTGTAGAAGTTTTAAAAGAAAAGTTTCAAGAGTTTAGTGTTAATGCGGATCTTGTAGAAGGATTACGATTAGCTCAAGTTGCTCATGATGGTTTATCATACGATGATCAAAAAGATTTAAAAGACTTTATTGTGAATCAAAATATGCCGCACAGCGAAGCAATTATTGAAGCAATAGAAAAAAGAGTAACATTAAAAAGTAAACTTGTAGAGTTACAAAAAGAGTTGGATCGCCTTGTAGCCATTCAATTTGATAAAGATTTAAACTACAATGTTGAAAACGAAATTAATATGTATATGGACAGAATTATTCTGTTGGAAACATGTAATATTAATAACAACTAAGAGAAGTAATTATATTTCATATATATAGAAGCTTCATCACTCATTAATTAGAGTGATGAAGTTTTTTTTTATTTGATTTTTTTCATCATCAAAATTTTATCAATTGATACTTTTTTTAATTCAATTGATATAAAATGTATTTTTTACGAATAAAAAGTGAATTGCAGTTTTAGTGTTAAGTCTCCTAAAATCAGTAATATAAAATAGAAATGTGTAATAAGTGTGTATTGGGAGTGTAAAAAAGTGACGTACATTTTGCGACATTTTTTTAAGATATTTTTGATACTTGCATATGCCGATTAGCTAACGACATGTTATTCAATCTAGGAAATGAAAATTTGAATTATGAAAATTTAGAAAACTATTACAACAACCTAATCTTGATAAAAACCATACTTTTTAATCTATATGCAACCCGTTGCATGAAACATATGGTTTTCAGCTGAGGGATAAAAAAAACACTTTAAACCAAACGTCTCAGCTTTCAATTATTCAGAGTAACTAAAATTATTGGAGATGTTAAAAACAAAACAACGAATAAAACTGCATTGGTTTATGCCATTGCTAATGTTCATCTTGTTTAGCACGCAGTTAAGTGCACAAGATAAAAAAATAGTAAAAGGTAAGGTGGTAGATACGGATGGAGTATCGCCTTTACCTGGTGTGAACGTATCAATTAAAGGTACTACTATAGGTACCATTACAGATTTTGATGGAAAATTTAGTATCGAGTTAAACAGTGGTCAAAATGTATTGTCTGTTTCGTTTATAGGATATAAAACGCAAGAAATTGAAGTGGGGGCTCGTACACAAGTAGATGTTACCATGCAAATAGACGAAAAAGAGCTAGAAGAAGTGGTGGTAGTCGGTTACGGTGTACAAAAAAAGAGTTTGATTACAGGATCAACAGCTAGTGTTGATACCGAATTATTACAAAACAGATCTTCTGGTACATTAACTGATGCTATGGCAGGTATCACACCGGGGGTGTCTTTAACGCCAAACTCTGGTATGCCAGGTTCGGATGCCAAGGTGAGAATTAGAGGAGCAGGATCGAATGGTAACTCAGAACCTCTTTATATTATTGATGGAGTAAAATCGGGTTCAATTGCAGACTTAGCTCCAGAGGATATCGAAAGCATTGAGGTACTAAAAGATGCCGCATCTGCAGCGATTTATGGTTCTGAAGGTGGTAATGGTGTAATCTTAGTGACGACTAAATCAGGAGCCAAAGGCGAGAGTAAAATCTCTTATAACTTTAGATATGGTATTCAGTCGGCAGACAAAAGAAACTTGCCGAAAACATTAAGTGCAGATCAATACATCCAATTCCAAAACGAGATGTTCCAAGGGAATTCAGGGTACACTCCTTTAACTTCTACAGGATACAATACGAATTGGTTAGAAGAAGTAGTGGAAAATGCACCTATTCAAAGTCATACTTTATCGATGCAAGGAGGAAATGATAAAACAACGTATTATACATCTCTAAACTACTACGAACAAGACGGTATAATTGGAGGAGATAAAGCCAGTTACGACAGGTTGAATGCTCGTTTTAACGTAAAGCATGAATTAAAACCTTGGGCAAGTATCTCTACCAATCTTACCTATTCAAGAGAGAATAGATCAGGACTAACCGATCAGGATGAGTATAGAGGTATTATCGCTTCATCTTTAACGCTTGAGCCGATGTTACCAATCGCTTTCGAGCCAGGGCAAGAAAATGCAAATACACAATTAGGGATCGAGAGTGGTTTCCCAATGTATAAAGATGAGCAGGGCAGATATTATTCTACTTCAAACCAAGGTTTATCTGAAGCAACCAACCCATTTGTTCAGCAAATTTTAGGAAATGGCGGTACGCAAAGAGATAAATTATTAGGGGTGATGGCTTTAGAAGTGAAACCATTTAAAAACTTATCGATTACTACTCGTCCATCCATTGATTGGAGTGGTGAAAGAGAGCACTTCTACGATATGCCTTTCTGGTCAGGATCAGATAATAACAGTAATACGCTAAGAGTAACTGATAACAATACCTACTATCATCAATGGATGTGGGAGAACTTTGCCACTTATGATCAAACATTTGGCGATCACACTATCCAAGCAACAGTGGGTATGTCGGCTCAGCAATCCTTCTTAAGAACACTAACATCAGCTTCTGGTCCGATGAATGTAAACAATCCATTGTACAATGAGCATGCTTATACAGGTCAGTCTAACAACGACTTGAACGCATTTACAGATGAGAACAAGATGGTATCTTACTTTGGTCGTGTTTCTTACGATTACAAGAATAGATATATGTTTACGGCAACACTTCGTAACGATATTACTTCTACGGCGATGGTACCATACAATAACATATCGGGTGTCTTCCCTTCATTCTCGGCAGGTTGGAATATCTCAAACGAAGAATTCTTCCCGAAAGACTTTGTAATTGACTACTTGAAACTTCGTGGATCGTGGGGACAAAATGGTAGTATCAAATCTATTCCTGGTCGCTTCTTGTATAAACCATCTATTGTATCGGAAAATATCAATATAGTTGTTCCAGGTAATGAATTAATGTTCGGATCGGAGCCATCGGTATTATCCAACCCAGATTTAACTTGGGAAACATCAGATCAAACCAACATTGGTATCGATTTAAATGCATTTGATGGTAAAGTATCCTTTGGTATTGATTGGTATAGAAAAATCACAAAAGATCTTTTGGCAGTAGCACAGGTACCAGCAACTGTAGGTAACTGGGCACCAAATACCAACTTAGGTGATATCGAAAATACAGGTGTGGAGATTGTAATTGGATACAATAACCACGATAACGAATTCAAGTATGGATTCAACCTGAATATGGCCACATTGAAAAATAAAGTAATCAAGGTGAATGACCCGGCTCCATTTATCGCAGGGGCTGAGATTGGTCCAGGTTGGAAACAAGCAACTGTATTCCAAGAAGGGTATCCAATGTGGTATTTCCGTGGATATAAAAGTGAAGGAGTAAATTCTGAAACGGGAGAACCCATCTTAGCAGATTTAGACGGTGATGGAGAGATCACAGAAGCAGATAAAACTTACCTAGGTGATCCTCATCCAGACATTACTTATGGCGGTCAGATCTTCGCTTCTTATAAAGGATTTGATTTGAATATCGTAATGCAAGGTCAGGCAGGTGCTCAAGCAGTCATTGGTTGGTACAGACCAGACCGTTTAAAAACAAATACATTAGTGCATTACTACGAAAACCGTTGGACACCAGACAACAAAGGTGCATCACTTCCAAGTCCAACAACAGATTCTAATTATTATCAGTCTGATTTCTTAGTACATGATGCTAATTTCTTTAGAATCAAGCAGATTCAGTTAGGTTATAGCTTTAAGAAATCATTCGTAGAGAAACTTTACTTAAGTAATCTTAGACTGTATGTTTCAATGGACGATTACTTCACTTTCACGAATTATATAGGTATGGATCCTATTGCAGGTAATAATGATGCCAATGCACTAGGTATTGATAAAGGGGTGTATCCAACACCTCGTAAAATGATGTTCGGTTTGAATGTAGCATTCTAATGTAGGAACTAAAATGAAATTAACAATGAAAATGATATTCAGAAATATATGGGTTTTCTTTTTCTGCCTCATGCTTGGTACCTCTTGTACTAAAGATTGGGTGCAAATTGAACAACCTGGAGCAGTAAAGGTAGAGGATTTCTACAAGACAGATGAGCAATGTCTACAGGCATTGGTGGCAGTATATGCACAGTTACAAAGACAATATGCCTCTACGGATTATGTAAGCCCTCGTTTATTGAAGGCAATTCCATCAGATATGATCAATGCAGGTGGTGGTGATAATGGTGATCAGGCTTGGTTACAACAAATCAACTTGTACACAAATAGTGAGTCTACACCAAACGTAAGAGATGTTTGGAGAGCGTATTACTTTACAATCTACAGAGCCAATTTGATTATAGAATTAGTTGAGCCTGTTGGGGAAAGAGAAGCGATTGTGGGTGAAGCTTATGCAATGAGAGCGTATTTGTATTTTGAACTTACTAATATGTTTAAGAATGTTCCTTTAATATTAAAAGAACAAGCGAGAAGCGAGTATAATGTAGAAAAGAGTACGCAGGAAGAAGTCTATGCTCAAATCAAATTAGATTTGGAACAGGCAATCACAATGCTTCCAGAAGAGCAACCGGAAAAGTGGAGAATTGGAAGAGGATTCGCTCAAACATTGTTAGCAAAAACATATATCTACAGAGATGAAAACTACCAAGAAGCTTTCGATTTATTGAATGAGGTAATTAATTCAGGACACTATTCTTTAGTGCAGAATTTTGATGATGCACTACATGTGGATGGAGAATGGAGTGATGAGTCGTTGTTTGAGTTAGGTTTTAGATCAAATAACCCTTACGGTAACGGTTTCCCTTGGAATCCGGATATCGCAGAAAGTAATATCAATATGGTATTATGTGGACCAAGAGACTTTGTTGGTGGACATACGATCAACAGAGGTGGATGGGGTTTCCAAAATCCAACAGAATGGATTTATAATTTATTCGATCCTAGCGACCCAAGAAGAGATCAAAGTGTAATTTCTTGGGAAGACTTTAAAAATACGTATTACGAGCCAGGAGGAATTTATGAAGAGTATATCGCTTCTAAAGGTCCTGGATACGAGCCTGTAGCCTCTGATTCTGTTCGTTGGAAAGGGTTAGAAACAAAGAACTGGCAAATCGAAGGGTATTTAAGAATGAAGTACGATGCACGTACTACAGAGAGAGCTGAGCCAGATTGGGAATATTCGGCAGGTACCAACGAGAGAATTATGAGATATCCTGAAGTGCTATTGTTGGCAGCCGAAGCTAAAGTGAAGTTGGGGCAAGGTGGAGATGCTGCAAAATACATCAATGAACTTCGCCAAAGAGCAGGGTATACTTCTTTAGTTTCTAATGTTACAATGGATGATATCGAATACGAAAGAATTGCAGAATTGTCGTTCGAAGGACATCGTTGGTTTGATTTACGTCGATGGGGTAAACTAGAACAAGTTTTAACGGCTTTCTCAGAGTTTGAAAATCAAAAAGTGGAAGACGGAGAATTAAATTCTGATCCTAGAACATTCAAACCGAGAAACGCTTACTTGCCACTTCCAATAGAGGAATTATCAAGTAATCCGAACTTAAAGCAAAACGAAGGCTGGTAGCAGGGCAGATAGATGAACAATCGGGGGAGAGTAATTGCTCTCCCTCTTTTTTAATATGAAATGTTTTTTTGATAATGAGAAAGATAAACCTAATTAATGCGTGTTTGCTCTTCGTATTTTGTTTTTCTGGGCATATTACCCTAACCGCCCAAGAAAGTGATGCAATTGAAGATGAAATAAATCAAATAATAGCTCAATTAACATTAGAGGAGAAAGTAGCTATGTGTCATGCACAGTCGAAGTTTTCTTCTAAAGGCGTTCCCCGATTAGGAATTCCTGAACTATGGATGTCGGATGGTCCGCATGGCGTAAGGGCAGAAGTCAATTGGGATGATTGGGGGTATTCGATGTGGACGAACGATTCGATAACAGCATTTCCTGCTTTAACGGCTTTAGCTTCTACTTTTAGTAAAGGTCTATCTTATGAATATGGAAAGGCCATTGGAGAGGAAGCAAGATATAGAAACAAAGATGTGTTATTAGGGCCAGGAGTAAATATTTACAGAACGCCATTGAACGGTAGAAATTTTGAATACATGGGTGAAGATCCCTACTTAGCCTCAGAATTGGTAGTTCCTTACATTAAAGGTGTGCAAGAAAATGGTGTCGCTGCCTGTGTAAAACATTTTGTGGCAAACAATCAGGAATTATGGAGGGATCATATTAATGTAGAAGTAAGTGATCGGGCATTAAACGAAATCTATTTCCCCGCATTTAAAGCAGCTGTTGAAGAAGGGAATGTATGGTCAGTGATGAGTGCTTACAATCAGTTAAGAGGACAATATTGTTCTCATAACGAATTTTTGGTGAACGAGGTATTAAAGAAGAAATGGAATTTTGATGGTGTTTTAATAACGGATTGGGGTGCTGCTCACGATAGCAAGCAGGCCGCTTTGTACGGTTTAGATATAGAGATGGGAACAGGTACGAATGGTTTAACTTATTCTGAGGTAAATCATTACGAAAACTACTACATGGCAGGGCCTATGAAGGAATTGGTGAGAAAAGGTGAGGTACCTGAGGAAGTGGTAGACGAAAAAGTAAGACGTATTTTAAGATTGATGTACCGAACAACATTGGATAAAACAAGACCTTTTGGAAGTGTAAATTCTAAGGAGCATCAAATGGTGGCTCGAAGAGTGGCAGCTGAGGGAATTGTATTGTTGAAGAATGAAGAAAAGTTGTTGCCATTGGATATCAATAAAAAACAAAAGATTGCAATCATTGGAGAAAATGCCACTCGAATGATGACGAAGGGAGGAGGATCATCAGAACTAAAACCAAAATATGAAATATCACCTTTAGAAGGGTTGAAGAATAGACTGCCTGATCATGAAATTACTTATGCGATGGGATATTCTTCGGGTAGAGCCCAATATGGAATGGTATTACCTCCAGTTTTTGACCAGGAGGAGTTAAAGAAGGAAGCACTGGAAACAGTAAAAGATGCAGATGTAGTTATTTTTTATGGAGGATTGAATAAGAATCATGAGCAAGACTGTGAAGGGGGAGATCGACTGAGTTATCAGCTTCCTTTCGGACAAGAGGACCTTATTAACGACTTAGCTAAAGTAAATAAAAATATAGTTGTAGTGCTTATCAGTGGAAACGCTGTGGAGATGCAATGGGAGAAAAATGCTAGAGCAGTGCTTCAGGGATGGTATTTAGGTAGTGAAGGAGGAAACGCATTGGCAGACGTAATTGTAGGGGATGTAAACCCATCAGGGAAATTGCCTTTTACTTTCCCTAAGAAATTGGAAGACAACTCTGCACATCATTTTGGAAAAATGTCTTATCCGGGTGATAGTATTAATCAGGAATATAAAGATGATATTCTTGTGGGATACAGATGGCACGACACGAAGAAAATTAAGCCAAAATATGCATTCGGTTACGGTTTATCCTACACAGACTTTTTGATATCGAACGTAACATTAAACAAGAAAACGTTCAACCGACAAGAGACAATAATCGCTTCTTGTGATGTAAAGAACATTGGAGAGTTGGAAGGAAAAGAAGTCGTTCAGTTTTATGTGGAAAAGGTGAAGTCGAAAGTCATGAGAGCGAAAAAAGAATTGAAAGCTTTCAGTAAAGTGGAGTTGAAAAAAGGAGATACCCAAGAAGTGAAAGGAGAGGTGGATGTACTCAGCTTGAGATATTATGATGAGGAAATGAAAGATTGGGTATTAGAACCTGGAGATTACCTGCTTCATGTAGGGAATTCTTCTGATAATATTAGAAAATCAATTAAGTTTTCAATAGTGGAACAGATAGAATAAATTATCGAAATTCAAGTTTATAGTAACACTTTCCGGTTTTTAATCGGGAAGTGTTTTTTATAAGTAAAAAATTTACAGTGGATTAATAGACTTAAATGGTATTATTTTCGAAATTAGAGACGGAGAAATGGAAACTAGAACTAACACAATGATTAAACTTATAAAAACCTATTCATTAACTGTACTAATACTCATAAATTCTATATCATTTGCTCAGCATACTCAACGATTGCAATTTGAGCATATTGGTAAAAAAAGTAAGTTATCTACGGCATCTGTTACATCAATTCTTCAGGATTCTAAAGGTTTCGTTTGGTTTGGTACGCACAGCGGATTATTTCGATTTGATGGCTACGATGTTAAGCTTTTCGAACGGCAAACCGATAAAAGTTTAGGGCCAAGTGAAAATATGATTACTTCTATGTATGAGGATCATAGTGGAAAAATATGGATCGGCTTATTAAATAATGGATTAAGTATCTACGATCCCGAAACCAATACTTTTAGTCATTTAGCTGGAGGAAGCGAAGAGCAAAATATTCCTAACAGTTCTTCTGTATTTAAGATAATGGAAGACAAGCAAAACCAAATATGGATAGGAACTGATAATGGCTTCTCGATATTAAATGAAGATAGAAGTGATTATCAAAAAGTCTTTCCAGAGAAGTACAATAACACTGATCACCACGATGGGAATATATTTGATATTGTCGAAGATGAATGGAATAGAGTGTGGATGGCAACAGGAAACCGTACGCTTACGGTCTTCAATAAAATCAATAAAAAATATCAACAAATAGAATACACAGATCTTAACTTATCTAATTTTGAAGATAACGATAAGAAGAATCTATGCATATTTCAGGATACCTTACTGTATATTGGAAGTAATAACGGAGGGTTATCAGAATATAATTTACTAACAGGAAAATACACCACTTATCTTGCCGGGAATGGAAATAAAGGACCGTCGAGCAATAATATTAGAGATATAATTCAAGTAGATAACGAGCTATGGGTAGCTACAGATGGTAAGGGTCTCAATATTTTTGATGTAAAAAATAAAACCTTCAAGGCATACACTCAAGATTCTAATCTAGAGGAATCCTTAAATTCCGATGTACTTTGGTCGCTGTACAGGGACAGACAGAAAAATGTTTGGTTAGGAACTTACTTGGAAGGGGTAGAAAAGTACGATTCTCAGAAAAACTTCTTTAGGAGGGTAAGCGCCAACACCTGTAATCCACAATCGTTGCCGAACAAACCTATTTTAAGTATTTATAAAGATACAAAAGGGAGAAAATGGGTAGGAACGGATTGGGGCGGTTTGCATCAAATGACAGAAAATGAGGATGTATTTATTCATTATGATGAAAAAGGAAATGAAATTTTCGACAGTGAATCCCAAGAAGTATGTAAATCGATAGCAGAAGATAAATATGGAAACTTGCTTATCGGTACGTATAGTCAAGGTTTAAATGTTTTTGATATTCAGAATAATAAAGTGAGGAACATCAAAAATAATGAGAAGAAGTCGCAGCTACCGATCAATCATGTTTGGTCAATCCTTACCGATCAATCAAAAAATACTTGGATCGCCACTTTGGGAGGAGGTATTGCAAAATATGACCCTGATAAATATCAAATAGAATCTATTCCACTAAAGTATCATCAATCGGCCCAAAAGCACATCTATAATATTTTCGAAGATTCTAAACGAAACATCTGGTTTTGTACCGACGGAGGTGTGGTAGTATATAATTCAGTAAATGATACTTGGGACTATACTCTGATGGAAGACCTGATAGCTGAAAACCGTGGGTTTAGTTATGTGAGAGCAGTTGTTGAAGATAATTTTAGGAGAATATGGATTGCCACAACAGGAGGTTTGTTGATGTACAAGCCAGAAACAAAGTCATTTAGAGTATTTGATAGTAAAGACAATATTCCTGAACTCCCATTATTAGATCTGACTATTGATAGTAGAGGAAACTTGATCTTCATTTCGAAGAAATATATCTCGAAAATGTTTTTGGATACTTTTAAGGTGGTCAGTAATTATGTTGACAATAACTCTTTTAATTATGGAGCGATCATTCATATTGATAAAGATGAAATTGGTATTGGAGGGACAAAAGGGATCACTTATTTCAATCCGGATAATCTAAAAGAAAATGAAGACGTTCCGCCAGTGTATATCACAGATATCGAAGTATTGGACAATGAGGCATCTTCCAACAACAAAAACAAATTGCATATAGAGTCGATTTCGAAAAAGAAAAGTATTGTATTGGATAAAGATCAATCGACTATCAATATCAAATTTAGCTGTATTAATTATTCAGAGACAGAACGAAATAAATATACTTACAAGCTGGAAGGGTTAGATAAAGATTGGAGTCCTGTTTCTGACGCTAGGGTAGCGACTTACAGTAATCTTCCTCCGGGGGAATATACTTTTAAGGTAAAAGCAGCCAATAATCATAATGTATGGAATAAGGAAGGAGCAGAAGTAGAACTGATTGTAAAAGCCCCTTATTGGCAAACAGTCTGGTTTAAGATGGTGCTATTCTTATTGTCTTTGGTGTTCCTTTATTTCTTGCAAAAAAACCGAGCTTCTTATATCCGAAAGCAATATATAGTGGATAAAATGAAAGCGGAAAGAGAAAAAGTAGAGGTTCAGAATCAGCAATTGGAATTGGAGTTAAAGAAAACGAAATCAGAACTGGAGAACATCACTTTAAATCATCTGCATAAAAACCAAAGTATTCAGCAGCTGCAGACTCGTTTGGTAGAAATCTCCAGTGACATGAGCACAACAGATAGAAGAAAAGTAAAGACTTTGGTAAAAGAGCTCAATAAGGATTCTGAAAACCAAGAATACTGGGATACATTCGAGCACCAGTTTAATAAATCGCACGATAACTTTTTGGAGAGAATGCAAGAGGAGTTCCCAGAGTTAAGTAAGCGCGAACTTAGAATATGTGCTTATTTAAGAATGGACTTAGCGAATCAAGAAATAGCTACTTTAATGAATGTTAGTGTTCGAACATTGGAGACTGCCCGCTATAGAATTAGAAAAAAGATGGGGATTCAGAATAGGAAATCCTTAACGAAGATAATTTCCAGGTATTGAAAATGGCTCAGTAATAAATTAAATTCCTGGAAAGATTATAGAGAGTACAAGCAATTGTGCTCTCTTTTTTTTAAGTGATAGATTTAGCAATTAATTCAAAAAAAATATCAAGAAAATAAGGGGAATGTAAAAAGGAAACAATAGGATAAACAGAAGTAGAAAAAATTAAATCTAAATCAAAGTATTTAATATCGTTATTTCTTTTACGACATCAACTCAGAATAATACTACATTTTTTCATCTTTCGTAAATAAATCGTCGATTCTGTTGAATAAACAAAGATTTCATCTCTACATTGCAATACGTTTTTGAGAGAACAAGACATCTAAACAACGAATAAATTAGCTATTCTAAAACCAAACTATTGGATGCTCAAAAACGGATTTTTAAGAAATGAAAGTATGGAGTGAAGTATAAACTGATAATGCAAAGTAAGTTAACAATAAAAGAAAAAATTGGGTATGCTTTAGGAGATGGGGCAGCAAACATTGCATGGAGAGGTGTGGCCACCTTTCTATTAATATTTTATACCGATGTTTTTGGTTTTGCACCCGCTGTAGTAGGAGTATTAATGCTTGTCGCTAGATTTAGTGATGGTATTAGTGATATTCTTATGGGTGTAGTTGGAGATCGAACAAAATCTAAATATGGTAAATTTAGGCCTTGGATTTTGTGGACTGCCTTTCCTTTAGGAATCATCCTAGCACTTTTATTTACTACTCCAGATTTATCAGAAAATGGTAAGCTTATCTATGCTTATGTGACCTATATATTGTTCACTTTAATCTACACTGCTAATAATATTCCTTATGGTGCTTTAATGGCAGTAATGACGGGAGACGATAGAGAAAGAACAAGTATAGGATCTTTTAGAATGGTCGGAGCTTTTGCTGGCGGGATGATTGTTCAAGGGGCTTTACTGTATTTGGTAATGTCTTTCGGGAGTATAAATCCAGAGATGCAATTGGTAAGATTAAGTGATGAGACCTATAAGTTGAATATCGTTTCTACGGAAACTGTAGAAAATGCCTTACTAAAAACAGAAGATGGAATTGCCCAATTTAAGCTAGCTGATAAAAAAGACGATATTCCAACGGAGAGCAAGAGTTTTTCGATGGTGGAGGGAGAAGAATATCATCTGATTGTCTACGGAGTGAAAAACTTAGGGAAAGAGGATGTTATTCTTATCAATCAGAAAAAAGGGTACAGCTATTCGATCTATGTTATGTCCCTGTTTTTATCACTTTTTATGTTGATCACTTTTGCATCGACAAAAGAAAGAGTGGTTCCAGATAAAAAACAGAAGACCAATCTAAAACAGGATTTAAAAGATCTTATTCATAATAAGCCATGGTTAGTTCTACTTTCTATTGGGTTATTGTTCAATATTTATAATTCCATCAAACAAGGAATAGTGGTGATTTATTTTACCCACTTTCTGAAAGATCAGTTGTTAGCATCTTCTTATATGGTAGGGTTAACATTGGCTTCTATTGTTGGAGCAATGATTACTTCTTTCTTAAGCGACCGATTCGGTAAAAAGAAACTTTTTATTGCAGCACTGATAATATCTGGAATTGTCAACGCATTAATCTACTTCTGTACAAAAACAGATGTGATAGGAATATTTATACTAGGAATTATTTCGGAGTTGGCAGCAGCAATATTCCCTACGTTGTTCTTTACAATGCTCGGAGATGCAGCAGATTATTCTGAATATAAAAATGGTAGAAGAGCGACAGGTTTAGTGTATTCGGCAGGGTCTTTTGCCACCAAGTTTGGTGGAGGTATAGCCGCGAGTATCATAGGTATTGTATTGGGGATGTACCATTACGATGGTCAAAATCAAGTAGCTATAGAGGAAGCGGTTCCTGGAATTATTATGCTGATGAGTTGGGTTCCTGCAGTAATTGCCCTTATTGCAGCACTTTTGATGGTTTACTATCCTCTTAATGATCAAAAATTAAGAGAAATCACCTTGGAACTTCAGGAAAAAAGGAATGGAATCGATCGCTCAGAGATGTTAGAAGATAAAGCAATTATTTAAGAAAAAATTAAACGATAAATAAAATGAAATACGGATTTTTTGATGATGAAGCAAAGGAATATGTGATACAAGATCCTAAGACGCCTTTTCCATGGATTAACTATCTAGGAAACGACGATTTCTTCTCACTAATTTCGAATACAGCAGGAGGATATTCATTTTATAAAGATGCTAAGTTTAGAAGGCTAAATAGGTACAGATACAATAATGTACCTATGGATAATGGAGGACGATATTTTTATATCAACGATGGAGAATCGATATGGTCTCCAGGATGGAAGCCTGTAAAAACAGCTTTAGAAGAATACGAATGTAGACATGGGTTGAGCTACACAAAAATAAAAGGCAAAAAGAACAATTTGTCGGCAGAGGTGACCTTTTTTGTTCCACTTGGTAGTTGGGTTGAGATACAAAAAATGGTATTAAAAAATAATGGAGACCAAGCCAAAAGTTTCAAACTGTTTTCCTATAACGAATGGTGTTTGTGGAATGCAGAAGACGATCAAAATAACTTGCAAAGAAATCTATCAACAGGGGAGATAGAGATCAAGGATTCTACAATTTATCATAAAACAGAGTATAAAGAGAGAAGAAATCACTTCGCTTTTTATCATGTGAATGATTCCATTGATGGATACGATACAGATAGAGAATCATTTGTAGGCCTATACAACGAGTTATCATCGCCGGAAGTAGTAGTTAGTGGCGAAGCGTCTAATTCAGAAGCACATGGATGGTCTCCAATAGCCTCTCATTATAAAGAAATTACGCTTCAGCCGGGAGAGCAAAAAGAGTTGATTTTCCTATTGGGTTATGTAGAGAATGAAGAAGATAAGAAGTGGGAAAGCAAAGGTGTAATTAACAAAGAAAAGTCGGACCAACTTATTGAGAAATTCAATACAGTGGAAAAAGTGGATCAGGCATTTAAAGAACTGGCAGCTTATTGGGAAAACTTATTATCGGTGATTTCTATTGATCATGATGACGATAAGTTAAGCAGAATGGTGAATATCTGGAACCAATATCAATGTATGGTTACCTTTAATATGTCGAGATCTGCTTCTTTCTTTGAAGTGGGTATCGGTAGAGGTATGGGCTTTAGAGATTCCAATCAGGATTTGATAGGGTTTGTACATCAAGTGCCGGAAAAAGCAAGACAACGTATTATTGATATTGCTTCCACTCAATTCCCAGACGGTAGCTGTTATCATCAGTACCAACCGTTAACCAAAAGAGGTAATGACGCTATCGGAGGTGGATTTAACGATGACCCTATGTGGTTGATATTGGGAACAATTAGCTACATCAAAGAGTCGGGGGATTTTACAATTCTAGACGAAATGGTGCCATTTGATAATGACCCATCACTTGCACAAACACTCTTCGATCATTTAAGAATATCTTTTGATCATGTCATCAATAATTTAGGACCAAACGGACTTCCATTAATTGGTAGAGCGGATTGGAATGATTGCCTTAACCTGAATTGCTTCTCGAATGATCCTAATGAGTCTTTCCAAACAACAGAAAACAATACAGAAGGTTCCAAAGCAGAATCTTTGATGATAGCCGGTTTATTTGTGGTCTATGGAAACGATTATGTGGAACTGTGTGAGGTACTTGGTAAAGAAGAGGAAGTAGAAAGGGCGAAAGGACATGTAGCTCAGATGAAGGAAGCAGTGAAGCAAAAAGGTTGGGATGGAGAATGGTTCTTAAGAGCGTACGATTTCTATGGCAATAAAGTAGGATCTGATGAAAACGAGGAAGGGAAAATCTTTATAGAATCTCAGGGATGGTGTTCTATGGCCGAAATTGGTCTTGAAGAAGGTTTGGTGAAAAAGTCGTTGGATAGTGTGAAAGAACGATTGGACACTCCTTATGGTATTGTGTTGAACAATCCTGCATTTACAGAATATAAAATAGAGTACGGTGAGATATCTACGTATCCAAAAGGCTATAAAGAAAATGCAGGTATTTTCTGTCATAATAATCCTTGGATTATGATTGCCGAAACTAAAATTGGTAGAGGTAATCAGGCTTGGGATTATTATAAGAAAATTAGCCCAGCATATTTAGAAGATATTCAGAAATTACACAAAGTAGAACCCTATGTGTATTGTCAGATGATTGCAGGGAAAGATGCATATATACCTGGGGAAGGGAAAAACTCTTGGTTATCAGGAACAGCTGCTTGGAACTTTTATGCAGTAGTTCACTATATCTTAGGTATCCAGCCAGATTATTATGGTTTAAGAGTAGATCCATGTATTCCATCAGATTGGAAAGAATATACAGTAAATAGAAAATTTAGAGGAAGTGATTATGAAATCACAATAAAAAATCCGAATCAAATTGAAAAAGGTCATGTGACTTTATCAGTAAACGGAGAAGAAATAGTTGGAAACTTAATTCCATTCAAACAGGGCAGAAAGTACAAGGTTATTGCAACTATCAGTTAAAGGACAAACATTGTAAGAGGATTACTTATTCTATTTCAATGGTTTATGAATTGGAGCACTAATACAATATTTGTTATTAGTGCTTTTTTATTGTGGTCAAATAGTGGATTTATATTCTAATTTTATGTAGATTAGACACTTATAATTACCAACCCTGCTATATGTCAACTTTTAACACCTCCCGTAAGTTGCGTAAGAAGTTCATTGCTCTTTTAAGCTCTCTCAGTTTAGAAGAATTAAACTATGTTCCAGAAGGTTTTAATAACAATATTATCTGGAATTTTGGACACTGTATCGTAACACACCAACAACTATGTTATTCATTATCGGGCGTTACACCGCCTATCGATGCAAAATGGATCAATCTATTTAAAAAAGGAACGGCTCCTCACCGTGACTTTACACAAGAAGAAGTCGACGAACTAAAAGTACTCGCCCTTCAATTACTCGAAAAATTAGATGCTGATAAGGTAGAAGGAATCTTCAAGAAGTATAATAAATACGTATCGGCATTAGGAGTAACAATCACAAACATTTCCGAAGCAATTGTGTTTAATAACGTGCATGAAGGCGTTCATATCGGTTATGCTATGAGCATGAAACATGTTATAGAATATCAAAAAAGACAATGGCAAGCGGAAGAACAGACAAGACAGATGGCTATCGCCCAATAAGTTGCACCACTTATGATCATTACGAAATTTGGGCTATGAGAAAAACACTACTTTCTATCAGTTATGGAAATAAACAAGAAACTACTCGAATCGTAACTTTAAAAGTTGTCGATGGAGTGGAATATGCCGTATTAGAAAATGGTGATGATGTGAGATTAGATCTAATTCAAGAGGTACTAGAAGCGTAAGCCCATCACGAGTACATCATCAATTTGGAAGGAAGTTTCTACAGAAGAGGCTTCCTTCCATTGTTTAAACTCTTCCTCAAGCATAAGTTGTTGTGTTTTACAATCCTTATTGGCAATGTTGGATAATAATGTACGGAAACGAATCGATTTGTATTTTTTATTGTATTTGCCACCAAACTGATCTTCATATCCATCGGAATACAAATACACCATCATCCCTTTTTTGATCTCAATTGTATAGTTCTCACATTTATTTTCAACTCCGAAAAAATTACCAATATAATAACGTCCTCCTTTTATAAAGTATTCGTCTTCCTTATCAACAATTAGAATGGGTGATTTAGCACCTGCAAAAGTGATGGTATTATCGTTGGGATCAAGTGGTATCCTTAAAATAGATATAGCCATACCATCTCTGGAATATAGGTGATCTTTATCGTAATTAAGATTACTCAATTCATCATGAAGTCTCTCAATAATCTGTTTTGGATTATGAATGTTCTTCTGATTGACGATTTTATCTAATAGAGAAACACCCAGCATACTCATTAATGCCCCCGGAACCCCATGTCCAGTACTGTCGCCGCAAACAATAATCTGATATTGCCCCATAGCAAATCCTTTCCAATAAAAGTCGCCACTCACTTGTTGCTTGGGCTTGTTGAAAATAAATAAATTCTCTACTCGAGAAATATTGTTTACTTCAAAATGTGGTAGAAAAGTTTTCTGTATGTTAGAAGCATAGTTGATGCTTTCCTTTATTTCATAATACTGACTACTTAAAAGGTCTTTTTGCTTTTCAATTTGTTTATTTTTGGTTGATAGTTCTTTATTCTGAAGTAAGGATACTTGATACAGTTCTTTATTTTTATTTCGTTCTGAAATGAGCATTTGTCTTTGTATAAATGCCCTGTGCTCAATTCTATACTTTATTATTGTAATAAGTAAAATCGTGATGTTTATGACAATAAAGTTATTGATAAGTGGGGAGACGACGAGTAAGTTATAATTGTACTCAAGTAGATAACAAAAAGGGATTAATCCACCGAGTACGATGCTAATCATTACGATAGGAGGGATAACAGAATATAGAAGAACGCTTAAGGTAACTGCAGATATGATGTATAAACCGGAATCGAAAGATTTATGTCCATAAGCCAAGTAAGTGATGCCAAACAAACCATATATAATGGATGTGATCCCAATAGTATAAAGATATTGCCAATTTTTTGATGTGGAATTTTTATACTTTGGATAAAAGCGAAGCCCAATAATTAAAAAAGAGAATAAAATAGAAGGAACCCTCATAGCAGTGAAGTTGAGTGGTTGTATTTCTTTAAACATGGTGTAATCGGCCACGACAAAGTAAGAAATGATCAACAAGTAAAATCCAAAGAAGTAAGGCGAAGCAAATCTTATTTTACGAATTTGTTCGTTGGTAAAGTTGTTATAGTCAATGTTTTGCACGGTTGTTTATAAGTAAAAATAAAATAGATCACTTTAATTACAATGATAAGCGAATAGAGGATTGTCTAGAAAATAGTTTACAGTGAATAGGCAGGTGAAATAATTAGTAAAGTTTATTTCCTACCCGTCATTCTTCTGAACATTCGCTTTTCAAATTCCCAGAAAAAGCGAAACTGTCCTAAAAGTGTACCCCAAATTAATAAAAGTACTTGATAACAAGGCAAACCAATAAAGAAAAATGCAGCAATTCTAACCCAAATAGATGAAGTGGAATCAATTCCAAAAATGGGGTAAACATAAGGCTTTACAGTGTACATAAATGTAGTACCCGTTAACGCAAACACTAGGAGTATGACTACAACACTCCAATTGCTTTTTACGCCCCAACGAGTTTTTAATTTATCTATAAAGCTCATACAAATTGTACTTAATATTAAGTGGAAACCTTTTTATCTTAGATAAAATTACAAAGAATAATTTACCTTCTCTAATACATCGAGGATACTTATCGTTTTTTATCAAATAGAATGATAAAACGACAATACAATAATGATAACATTTCAAGCAAATTATTAACTCTAAGGAAATAAAAAAGTAGAACGAATCTGTTAAGAATATCAAGAAGAATGAGATAGATTGAATCTTTTCTTCTATTTTTGTGTGATTTTTTAAAGACGCCTGTATTTTTTCGTTAATACTTATGTTAGAAACAAACAGACGTTTAGAGAGTTAAGGAATAACAAGTAACTTTGTCATATGGACAAGATGGAAAATATTCGCAACTTTTCGATTATTGCTCACATCGACCACGGTAAATCTACCTTGGCCGATCGCCTTTTGGAGTCAACTCAAACGGTGGCACAGCGTGATATGCAAAGTCAGTTGCTAGATAATATGGATTTGGAACGTGAAAGAGGTATTACAATTAAGTCTCACGCGATCCAAATGAACTACGTGCAAGATGGAGAAGAGTATGTGTTGAACTTGATTGACACTCCAGGTCACGTCGATTTCTCTTATGAGGTATCAAGATCAATTGCTGCCTGTGAGGGTGCATTGCTTATCGTAGATGCATCACAAGGTATTGAGGCACAAACTATCTCAAACCTATACTTGGCAATGGAGCACGATTTAGAAATCATTCCTGTAATGAACAAAATCGACCTTCCACATGCCAACCCAGAAGTAGTGGCCGATCAGATCATGGACCTTTTGGGTTGTGAGAGAGAGGACATTGTTGAGGCTTCAGGTAAAACTGGTTTAGGGGTGGAGGACATCTTGGATGCCATCGTTAAAAGAATTCCAGCACCAAAAGGTGATCCTAAAGAACCTTTGCAAGCATTGATTTTCGATTCAGTGTATAACTCATTCAGAGGAGTAGAGGTATATTATAGAGTATTAAACGGTACCATTAAGAAAGGTGATCTTGTAAAATTTGTCAACACAGGCAAAGAGTATAAGGCAGATGAAATTGGCGTATTGAAATTAGACCAAGAGTCAAGAAAATCTATTTCTGCAGGTAACGTAGGATATATTATTTCAGGTATCAAGGAAGCAAAAGAAGTGAAAGTAGGTGATACGATTACATTAACTGAGCGTCCTTGTACAGAAGCCATTCAAGGTTTCGAAGATGTTAAGCCAATGGTATTCGCAGGTATTTACCCTGTAGATACGACGGAATATGAAGATCTTCGTGCTTCTCTAGAAAAGCTTCAGTTAAACGATGCTTCTCTAGTTTGGGAGCCTGAGACTTCGGTAGCCTTAGGTTTCGGTTTCCGTTGTGGTTTCTTAGGAATGCTACACTTGGAAATCGTTCAAGAAAGATTGGAGAGAGAATTCAATATGACAGTGATTACAACGGCTCCATCCGTTCAATATCATGCTTTTTTGAATAATGCAGAAAATGATGAAGTGGTAGTAAACGCTCCATCGGATATGCCTGATCCATCGAAATTGGATAGAATCGAAGAACCATACATCAAAGCCAATATCATCTCTAAAGCAGAGTATGTAGGTCCAATTATGGGATTATGTATGGAGAAGCGTGGTGAATTGAAAAATCAAGTTTACTTAACAACAGATAGAGTAGAGTTGATTTTCGAAATGCCACTTTCTGAAATCGTATTCGACTTCTTCGATAAGTTGAAAACAATTTCAAGAGGTTACGCATCATTGGATTATGAATTAATTGGTTTCCGCCCATCTAAATTGGTGAAATTGGATATCCTATTAAATGCCGACCCTGTCGATGCTTTCTCTGCAATTGTACACCGCGATGGTGCTTATGATAGAGGTAAGAAAGTCTGTGAGAAATTAAGAGAAGTAATTTCACGTCAGCAGTTCGAGATTCCTATCCAAGCAGCTATCGGTACTAAGATTATTGCTAGAGAAACCATCAAGGCACTTCGTAAAAACGTAATTGCCAAATGTTATGGTGGTGATATCTCTCGTAAGCGTAAGCTATTAGAGAAGCAGAAAAAAGGTAAGAAACGTATGCGTCAGCTAGGAAACGTTGAGGTAACACAAGAAGCCTTCATGTCAGTATTGAAAGTGGACTAACCTCCATTTGATTATAAAAAGATAAAGCGATAAGAGTTCTCAAACTCCTATCGCTTTTTTCTTCTACTGATGATATGTCTTTAATGCCTTTAAGTAAGTCACAATAGTTTTGAGATAAGCCTCATGTACTATTAATCAATTATCATCATTTGAATAATTTCTTTAATGAACTAATTAATAATGGTTTATACCTAGAATATCGCAATAAATTTGATGAATTCATAATTATATAAATACCTTACTATCTGTTATTAAAATAGTGATATTTTAGTGTGAAAAATACAATTTATTTCATCTTTCCCTTCTATATTTTGATGATTTGTGATATCCCAATGAATAAAATCATCCTATTGCGTTATTTTTTATAAAAAGTAATCGACATTATTTTAGAATAAGTAGATTTGCAGCATGGAAACTAAAAGTATTACGGAAAATAGAGCCACTAAAATTGTGCTTCGACTAATTGTAATTAGTTCGATTGTTAGAGCATTTATCGGTGGATGGATGGAGTTCAGTAATGACGAGGTATATTACTGGACCTACGCTTTATATCCTGCATTAAGTCATTTTGATCATCCGCCAATGGTTGGTTGGGTGATTCAGCTATTTACACTAAACTTAACTTTACCTTATGAGTTTTTTATGCGATTGGGTGGGGTGGTGTTTGCAGGAATCAATACTTTCTTGATTTACAGAATAGCCTCGAAAATTAAAGATCATATTGCAGGTTTATACGCTGCATTTTTATATACATCTTCTATTTATGCCTCTATTCTAGCAGGTATATTTATTATTCCAGATACTCCTCAGACCTTATTTTGGATGTTGAGTATTTATTTCTTGATGGACGCTTTACCAAGAGAAATAAATGCCAAGAGTAGAAAAAACCTTCTTTTAGGTGGTTTAATGATAGGTCTTGCGGGATTATCAAAATACCATGGTGGATTTATTGGCATCGGAGTAGCATTGTATGTGTTACTATCGGATAGACGTTGGTTAAAAGATTGGAGTATTTGGGCGGCAGGTGCTATTGCAGTAGCTTGTATGTTCCCTGTGATCTATTGGAATTACAGCAACGATTTCATCAGTTTTACTTTCCATACAGAAAGGGTAACTCCTGCATTGGAACTTCGTTTAGACTATTTCTTTACTGAAGTAGGAGGTCAAATTGCTTATAATAATCCTTGGAATTGGTACTTAATTATTGCTGCTTTAGTCGGTATTTTTAAAGGCAGAAAAGTGATGGAAAAGAAAGAGTTGCAAGTTTTGTTGTATAACGGACTTCCTCTTTTATTGGTATTTACATCATTTGCTTTGTTTAGAAGAACATTACCTCACTGGACGGGTCCTGCATACTTGCCGCTTATCATTATTGCAGCGGTGTATTGGAGAGAAAAACTTATTGATGCTAAAGCGAAAAATGTATCAAGATTATGGAAACCAAGACGTATTGTGGGGTCAACAGTTTTCTTATCGGTTGTGTTGGCCATTGCTTTTTGGCTGATCAACTTTAGTCCATTGCAATTAGGAAAAACAGATTTGAGTAAACCAGAAATTTTTGGGGAGTATGATTTTACTCAAGATATGTACGGTTGGCGTCAGATCAACAAGAAATTAAAGCCTATTATAGCTAAAGATGTAGCTGATGGAAACATGAAAGAAAATGCAAAATTTGTAGCTTTTGAATGGTTCCCAGGTACACATATCGATTTTTATATTGCTCATCCGAATGGCCATCCTTTGATAATGATGGGGAATTGGGATCAGATTCATAAATATGCTTGGATTAATAACGACCGTGGAGGTTTACAAGTAGGTGAGGATGTCTATTTTGTAAATGTGACTAACTGGGGTAGAGATGTTCACCAAGTATTCGGAGAGTATTTTGATAAAATTGAAGAGGTCGATCGAGTGGAAGTGACTCGTGGTGGCAACTTGATGCGTTATGCTTACCTATATCGTTTACGCGGATATAAAGGAAATTATCCTTTCCCAGATCCGTTCGAAAAACATCATCATTTGACAAACTAAGAAGAGATTATGGAGCCGTTTGAGTGGGAGAGATCATTATTTTTATTTTTTAACGGGATGCATAATCCGGCATCAGATAGTTTTTTCTGGTGGCTGACTACACCGGTAAATTCTTGGCCGTTATATGTCTTTTTGTTGATGTTTTCGTACATCAAATTTGGATGGAAAAATACATTGATCACTTTGATAGGTTTAGGAATCGCAATTGGATTGGCGGATGCAATCGCTTCTCAAATCATTAAAAAATTAATTCAGAGGCCACGACCTTCTCATGATCCTGTCATAGAACATTTAGTACATACGTTACATGGCTATAAAGGTGGGGCTTATGGTTTTGTGTCTTCACACGCTTCTACTTCTATGGCGATTGCTCTATTCTTCTATAACGCTTGGAAGAAACGTTTCCCTTGGGCTGTCTTATTATTTGTATGGACCATTGTATATTCTTACAGTCGTATCGCAGTGGGAGTTCATTTTGTGGGTGATATTATCGGTGGGTGGTTAGTAGGCTTATTAGCATATTGGCTATCAATAAAGATTATGGCATTTGCTTCGACAAAGATACCTTGGTTAAAGAAGAACTCTTAAATTTAATAAGGAGACAGTAAAGGATCGTACGATATGATATGAACTATCTGTTGGGTAGGATTTAATTCTTTATCATAATTGATCATAGAAATATTTATTGGATACTTTTCCTCATTAAAAATACTTCTGTAGGTGATTCTTGTAGAATCGGATGCCACAAAGAAATTGGTATTCAAAGTAGGTTTAGTGAGATCGGTGACTAAATGTTTTGTCAGTTTATAGTCTTCTATATTGTCTAAAGTGAGGAATTGAGTGAAGTTAGTCGTTCCGTAGATCATCGAATTTCCAAATTCTAAGTATTCGAAAGTAGTATTAAGTGAAGAACTGAACAATTCATTTTCTAGAATTGTATTGTATGTTTTCACTCCTTTCAGGGTACCCTCTTCATAGGTATAAAAATAAGTTTTCCCTTCTTTGAAGTTTTGAATTCTATAAGGCAGGGCAACTTGCTCAGAATTTTGAATGTTTAGATAATCAATTCCGTCCTTGGTAATTGTAGTCGTATTTCCTGAGTAGCTGAATAAATATTGATGAAGTTCATTGGCATCTCCATCTAATACTTTTATTGATTCAAAGGTTAATGAATTGTCTACATAATCAAGTACTAAAATTCTTATGTTATCTTCCTGATCATATTGAATGATATCGGAAAATCTAAAGAAGTCATCGTTATAGAAAAATTCTATTCTTTTTAAATCAGAAGCTTCAGGTTCTTTAATAATGTACTCCAGATCTACAGTGTATACGTTTTCGAAAACTTCAATCCCATTATCTTGTTCATCGTCTTCTTGGTCGAAAATCCCACAAGATGAAAAAACGCTACAAAAGAGTACGATAAATAATTGATTATAATTCTTCAAAATGCTCATAAACTTTAAGTTCTTTCATCATTAATCCTCCAGCAACTACACTTGTAATTGGAGCGATAATACCTCCCAATATAGGAATCATAGCCAATAGACCACCACCCAACCCAATAGAGGTCGACATCTTTTTATTTCGCTGTATGTACTGCTTACTTTTATCGACATCGATGTTCCAATATTCAAAATAGTTGTCCATTATCCCAAAACCAAGATAATAACTATTGATTGCTATAGAAATCGCCATAAAAACAATTCCAATCACAGGAATAAAGGTAAGTGGTAATAGGATCAAAGAATAGCACAAACTTTTTAAGGCATTTGGAATACTTACTTTAAAAAATAGGGAAGACATTCGTTTGATATCGAAACGATCGTCCACTTCTTGGTGGTAAGAGATCTTTAAAACCTTTTGAGTCAGTGTATCTTGAATGGGAACTGTAAAGGCACTTAAAATTACTGGGTAAACAAAGATACCTGTAATCATAATAGGTAGGCCTACAAAAAGGAAGAGTACCCAATACATAAGACTGTCTATGGTTGCAGGTTCTAAGCTAGTAATTGATGCCTTCCATTCTTTTATAAAATTGAAGTTTGAAATGGCATCAATTGTCGTGTTCCCTAAATACAAGCTTGCACAAAAAATGAGGGAGAAGAGGATGATTGCAAATATGGATGTGTACAAATAGTATTTCCTCAACCCATTTTTATTGATGTAAACAAGGGCATTATAGTAATGCTTCATGCTTAAAGAAGCAGCTTTGAAATAGGATAGTTTAGTATTCATGTTAATCTTCTTTTTCTTGGAATATCAAGTCATCGATATCTTCAAGTAGTTCTTTTACTTGAGGATAAAGACTTTCTCTCACCAAGAATTCAATATGACATAATTCATCAAAAAATTGTTGACCAAAATCGAGATCAAATTTCTTCGCCACTTTCATCACATCGTTCATCTGTGGATAAGCAAATGTGATTTTAATGGTGCGTTGAACAAACTTTTCTTCGATTTCAGCAAGCTGCAATGCTTCTGCAGCCGATGTTTTATAGGCATTAATCAAGCCAGGGACACCTAATTTGGTGCCACCAAAATAACGAACCACCACCACTAAAGTATCCGTGAGGTTCATCGACATAATTTGCCCTAAGATAGGTAAACCTGCAGATCCAGAAGGTTCCCCATCGTCGTTGGCTCTATACTTGGCTTTATCAGGACCTAAAATGTAGGCATAACACCAGTGTCGAGCATCATAATATTCTTTTCTGTAAGCTTTCGCAATCTCTTTCGCTTTCTCTTCTGTCGTCACATGATGAGCTAAAGCGATAAACTTACTTCCTTTATCTTTAAATAGACCTTCACTTGTACCTTTTAAGGTAAGGTATGCATCTTCCATAATCTCTACTCCCCAAAGTGATCTAATACATGATTAATTGCCTCTTGCATCTCTGGTGATAATTGTTGCTCCTCCCAAGGATGCTTGGTGTTGAATGTATGAGATCCTCCTTTAATAACTATATCTTTGATATTCGGTTGAAGCTGTTTTAAATAATGCAATGATTGAAGAGGTACTGTCTCGTCTTCATCACCATGTATACACATCACAGGGATATTTAGCTTTTTGATGTTCAAGGCAATATCTAAACGTCCCTCATTGGCGTAATAATCTTCTGCTACTTGATAATACAATGGCAATTGTTCTTGTGTTCTACCGTTTAAAACATAAGTTACACCATTTTCCTTCCACTCCTTCATCGTTTCCTCGTTGAAACTATCTACTCTTGGAATAGAAGCTAATGTAGCTACTTTCTTAATGCGACTATCTTCAGCAGCTTTTAATAGAACAACACCTCCGCCACGGCTGTGGCCGATAATATTGATTTTATCTAAGTCGATATGATTCAAAGGACACTCTTCTGAGTGCAACCAATCGATCATCATACCGATATCATCTAATTCTTTTGAAAAGTTATTCTGTGCAAAAGCTTCTTTATCCACCACTTCAAAAGGCATGTCTAAAGTGGTGCCATTGCTATGAAAGTTCATCTTGATGCAGCAATAACCGGCATCAGCAAATTGATCGGCGATCATATCAAATGCTCCCCAATCTTTAAAACCTTTAAAACCATGGATAAATAAAACCAAAGGTAGTTTACCTTCTTTAGACCATCTTGCATCTGCAAGGAATCGTTTGCCCTCTTCTTTAGCTTTTAGAATAAATTCAATCTTCTTCATAACCTAAAATTACCAAATTCCATTTAGATACCCTTCGTCTTGGCGTTTTTTGTAGACCATAAATGAAAAACAAAGTCAAATAAAAAAGGCAACAATACGAATATTGTTGCCTCAATGTATATCAAATAGAAGTAGATTATGCTTCTGCCTCTACTTCGTCTTTCTCTACTCTAAGGTTGTTGATAATGAATTTCTGACGATCCATTGTATTTTTACCCATATAGTACGACAGTAAATCTTTGATATTACTGTCCTCACTAAGGATCACAGGATCAAGACGGATATCATCACCAATAAAACCACCGAATTCGTCAGGAGAAATCTCACCCAATCCCTTAAATCGAGTGATTTCTGGCTTACTGCCTAATTCACTTACTGCTTTTTGTTTCTCTTCTTCAGAGTAACAGTAAATCGTTTTCTTCTTGTTTCTAACTCTAAATAGAGGAGTTTCCAAGATATAGATATGTCCTTTTTCTACAAGATCAGGGAAGAACTGAAGGAAGAATGTTAAGATCAATAGACGGATGTGCATACCATCGACATCGGCATCGGTAGCGATAACGATTCTATTGTATCTTAATCCATCAATTCCGTCCTCAATGTTCAAGGCATGTTGGAGGAGGTTGAATTCTTCGTTTTCGTAAACGACCTTCTTCGTTAATCCGAAAGAGTTTAACGGTTTACCTCTCAAACTAAATACGGCCTGACTCTGAACATTACGAGATTTTGTGATACTACCCGATGCAGAATCACCTTCGGTAATGAATAAAGTGGTATTTCTTTTCGACTCTTCCTCACCTTTCTTATCGTTAAAGTGAAGACGACAGTCTCTTAATTTCTTATTATGAAGATTGGCTTTCTTTGCTCTTTCGTTGGCAATTTTCTTTACACCAGCGATTTCCTTTCTTTCTCTTTCAGATTGTTGGATACGCTTTAATAAAGCTTGCGCTACCTCAGTGTTTTTGTGTAAGAAATCGTCTAAGACTTTGCTTACGAAATCGTTTACAAAAGTACGAAGGGTAGGGCCATCAGGACCAATATGAGTAGAACCTAATTTTGTTTTCGTTTGAGATTCGAAAACAGGTTCTTGAACTCTTACCGCTACAGCCGCCACAATTGATGCTCTAATATCTGCAGCATCAAAGTTTTTTCCGAAGAAATCACGTACTGTTTTTACGATCGCCTCTCTAAATGCAGAAAGGTGAGTACCGCCTTGAGTGGTATTCTGACCGTTAACAAAAGAGTGGTAGTTCTCTCCATATTGATTCGCGTGAGTAAATGCAAATTCGATATCTTCACCTCTAAAGTGAATGATAGGATATCTGATCTGCTCTGCGTTGGTTTTTCTTTCTAATAAGTCTTTAAGACCATTTTTAGATAGGTAGCTTTTCTGATTTAGCTTTAAAGTTAAACCAGAGTTTAAGTAAGCATAGTTCCAGAATAAATCATCAAGATAGTCTGGAAGGAACCTATAATTCTTAAAAATGGTATTATCTGGCTTAAAGTAAATGGTTGTACCATTTTTCTCATTGGACTTGGCAATTGGTAAGTCATTTGTAATCTGACCTGCTTCAAACTCAGCCACCTTCTTTTCTCCATTTCTTACAGAAGAAACTCTAAAATAATTAGAAAGTGCGTTTACTGCCTTTGTACCAACACCATTAAGACCCACAGATTTTTGGAACGCATTAGAATCGTATTTGGCACCCGTGTTGATCTTAGATACACAGTCAACTACTTTCCCTAAAGGGATACCACGACCGTAATCTTTTACCAACACCGAACCATCCTCAACGGTAACATCAATCTGTTTACCGAAGCCCATCATGTGTTCGTCAATACTGTTATCTACTACTTCTTTCACCAAGACATAGATACCGTCATCAGGAGCAGAACCGTCTCCTAATTTACCGATATACATACCTGGGCGAAGTCGAATATGTTCACGAGGATCCAGTGACTTAATACTGCTCTCGTCGTAATTATTATTGTTTTCTGCCATAGTTTGTCTTCCTTTCTACACAATAATAGTTTTAAATTTGAACAAAATGAATTCTAACCGGTTAATTTGTCTTATTTTTTAGCAAAAACAAAAGAACTAAGAAACTAAGGAACTAAGCAACTAAGTTTTAGTACTTGTTGTTTTTTTCCAATACCTCATAGTTTCGTTTGCCGAGGGGGTATACTCCTCTTTTGGGAGGATGAGTAGCTTAAGAGAAGTAAAAGAACATGCTATTAAGAAGAAGATTATTTTTTGAAATTACTTCGAGGGGTTTCATCACCTCTCTTATCAAAGAATTATGCTCCCTTAGTTCCTCAGTTCCTTAGTTTCTTAGTTAAAAACGAGCGTTAACTTTGCTACCTGCTACCTAACCCACTCTCTTAATCACCACCAATCTATCTTTCCAGTAAGGAGAGAAAGCAGTTTCCTTTACACCGTCTTTAGAAGAAGTGTAGATGAAGTTAAATCCTTGTGCAGTTTTCTTAGTAATAATTCCACAGTTGCTCACACGGCTGCTTCCCTTTTGAGTAGAAAAGAAAACCAAGTCACCAGGTTGAGCATCTTCTGTTGCTACCTTTTTACCTTGTCTAGCTTGTTCTTGAGATATACGAGCTAATTTTACACCTGCAGCTTCCCAAGATAGCATTGTAAGTGCACTAGCATCAATTCCATTTTTTGATGTTCCAGCACTTTTATACGGAGTACCTACTAAAGAACGAGCCATTTCTACTGCTGTTTCAGCTTTGTCGTTCTGTGTTTTTTCTGATGTAGAAGTTGTTGTAGTAGAAGATTTTTTAACTTCTTCTTTTTTGATGGTTATAGTTGCTTCTTGTTCCTCATTATTTGATTGTGATTCATTAGATGAATCACAAGAGATAAAAGAAGTTAGTCCTAACAGTAGGATAATAGTCGTTGTTGTTTTCATGATGTATATGTTAATGTACTCTTCTGCCGAGTTTATAATATTTTTTCCAATATATATCTGATATTTCATCCTCTCTCACTCCTTTACTTGTGCTTGCATGAATAAAATATTTTCTTCCGTTTTCTACTTTAGAAATCATCCCTACATGTTTGATATAGTTTGATCCTGGCCCAGTAAAGAAAACGAGATCACCAGGCTTTAGACTAGCGAAAGCGACATATTTTCCTGTTTTAGATTGTTCTTGGGAGGTTCTTGGTAATTGTATGTTGGCCGACTGCCAAGATACCAACATCAAACCGCTACAGTCCATTCCTTTTTTAGTCGTTCCACCAATTTTGTATTTCACCCCTTTATAAGACCAAGCAGTTTTTAAAGCTGTCTTTGCTTTTCCGGCAGCCGAAATATTCTTTACTCCTTCTTCTGTAGTAGTCATGGTAGGAAGTTCATCCGAAGACTCTTGTTGGTTGGAAGGTGTAGTGCTTGAGATTCCCAAAGCCGCTGCTTCCCTTTTCTCCACCTCAGTTAACCGATCTTGTCTAGTGGCGTAGGTATATTGTTTTCCCCACTGACATGAAGTTAGTGTAGTAAGACTAATAAAAAAAAAGAAATAATATAAGCGTTTAGTGCTCATGTGTGTCTGCCATTATCGATGGATTCCTAAAATATATCGTTAAAGTAATGTTGAAAAAGTAATATTTCATTTTTACTTAATAACCATGGTTCGACGATAAACATCATTTTCTGTGGAAATATTTATCTATGAACTCAGGTTAATAATCAAGCTAGCAAAAATTATAGCAAAATAAAAAACCCTCTTAGAATATTCGTTCTAAGAGGGCCTTTTTGGGTGATGAACTCTATATTAGAGTTAGATTTTCGCAAGTTTTACGGGCAGCATCTTGTTCTGCTTTCTTCTTACTATATCCAGCACCTTCTGCTTGGACATCACCATCAATAAGAAGATTTACTTTAAACTGCTTACCGTCTTTACCACCTTGCTTTGATACAGTAAACTCTACAGCTTTACTGTTTTTCTGTGCCCACTCAATAATAAGACTTTTAAAATTGGTAGTGGTTTCGATAATTTCCTCAATATCATAATGTCTCATTAGGAGCTTATGAATGATGAAACGTCTTGTGAAATGAAAACCTCTATCTAGATAAATGGCACCAATAAAAGCTTCCATTGCATCTCCATAGATCGATTTGTGACTTAAGGCCGAATTTTTTCTTCCTTCGAAAGCCACCATCTGACTTAAACCGATTTTTACAGCTAAACGGTTTAATGATTCTCTGTTTACAATACGTGATCGAATTTCTGTTAGAAAACCTTCGTCTTTATAGGGGTATCTTTTAAATAAATATTCAGCAACCACCGAACCAAGTACGGCATCACCAAGATACTCTAGACGTTCATTGGATTCTTTAAATCCTTTTATCGCTCCACTTTCGAAAGCAACAGAAGTATGTTGCATTGCTAAATGATAAAGCTTAATGTTGAACGGTTTTCTGCCAGTGATCTGTCGAACCACTCTTGCCAATTCTTTCTCCTGATCATTATAAGAGGACACCCATCGTTTTAAGAGTTTTCCTAAAAACATAAAAAAGGTGTAGTATAAGTCTCGAAAAAAACCGAGGATGAAATTATGTTCATCTGAATTGGATGTAAATTATTACTATCGAATTCTAGATTTACCAAAAATGTGAAAAATAATTAAAATTATTGCAAAGTTTTTAGCAAAATCTTTTTAACTGATAGTAGGATAGTATAAATAATCGTATACGCTATTCATTTAAACCCTTTATGACAACACTCAAATTAAGAAATAAAAAAACCCGTTAGTAGAAAACTAACGGGTTTGAAGTTTCTTTTTTGATTAGTCTGTAACTTTCTTGAAAATCACAGAGAAGTTATGACCACCAAATCCGAATGTGTTTGATAATGCAATATTTACATCACGTTTCTTAGCCTCATTGAATGTACAATCCAATTTCGAATCAAGATTTTCATCAGGAGTTTCGAAGTTGATTGTCGGAGGAATAACACCTCTTTCAATAGACATTAAACAAGCTAAGGCTTCTACAGCTCCAGCAGCACCTAATAAGTGACCTGTCATAGATTTTGTAGATGAGATACTTACATTGTAAGCAGACTCGCCAAATACTTTTTTGATAGCATTCACTTCACCAATATCACCAAGTGGTGTAGAAGTACCGTGAACGTTGATGTAATCTACATCTTCTGGCGTAATGCCTGCATCTTTAATTGCTTCTGCCATAACACGGCTAGATCCTTCTCCTTCCGGATGTGGAGCCGTCATATGGTAAGCATCTGCAGTCATACCACCACCAATTACTTCAGCATAGATTTTAGCACCTCTAGCTTTTGCATGCTCATATTCTTCAAAGATGAATGCACCAGCACCTTCGCCAAGTACAAAACCATCTCTAGTGGCATCAAAAGGTCTAGAAGCAGATGACGGAGAATCGTTTCTAGTAGATAATGCTCTTAAAGCATTAAAACCACCGATACCAGCTTCGCAAACCGCTGCCTCTGAACCACCTGTTACGAATAGGTCAGAAATACCAAAACGGATATAGTTGAATGCATCTACCATGGCGTTTGTTGCCGATGCACAAGCTGATACAGTTGTGAAGTTTGGTCCTTTTAATCCCCAAGTCATAGAAATATGTCCAGGAATTAAATCAGGGATCATCTTAGGAATGAAAAAAGGGTTAAATCTTGGAGTACCGTCTCCGTTGGCAAATGAAGTTACCTCGTCTTGGAAAGACTTAAGTCCACCAATACCAGAACCCCAAATTACGCCAAAGCGGTTTCTATCAACAGATTCAAGATCTAAATTAGAATCATCAATTGCTTGTTTGGCTACAGCAACACCATATTGGCTTACCAAGTCCATTTTACGCAATTCTTTTCTGTCAATATACTCCTTAGCATCGAAGCCTTTCACTTCGCATGCAAATTGTGTTTTGAATTTTGAAGCGTCGAATTTAGTGATAGGTGCAGCACCGCTAACACCTTTCTCTAGATTATTCCAGTATTCTTCGACACTATTACCAAGTGGTGTAATCGCACCAATACCGGTAATAACAACTCTTCTAGGTTTCATAGAAATTTGTCTTTTGGAATATCCAAAAATAAAACAAACCTGACAGATTTAGCATCCTTTTGTTGAGGCGCTTGCTCTATCAGGTTCGCTAGCGTTTGATTCGCTTATTTAAAGGGAGTGTAAACTTATTAGTTTACGTTGTCCTCAAGGTATGCGATCGCGTGACCTACAGTTGTGATGCTTTCTGCTTTATCATCAGGAATTGAAGTGTTGAATTCTTTTTCGAATTCCATGATTAACTCAACAGTGTCAAGTGAGTCTGCACCTAAGTCGTTTGTGAAGCTAGCCTCAGGAGTAACATCTGACTCCTCAACACCTAACTTATCAACGATAATTTGTTTTACTTTTTCTGCAATTTCGGACATCTTAATAACTTTTAGTTGACCAATTGAGTTGCAAAGAAATACAACAAAATTTATTTGTGCAAATATTATTGGTCAAAAGACCGGTATTATATTATGCAAGCATACTTAAGAAAGCTTAAGTCATTGAAAATCAAACTCTTTTTTTCTTTCGAGTTTCTTTTCGAGTTTCTAAATAATTCATAAGTTCTTCCTTCGCTACTCCAATTAAGAACGTAGTTGCCTCATCTCTAAGCATTTTTCCAAAGGAAGGGATCTTGGAATTTTTACTTTCTGATAGTGGAAGTTGACCCGTATTTTTGTTTTCCTTCGCCAGTTTCTTCAAAAACTTTTTCTGACTACGTTTATTGTGGACCTTAAATCCCCATTGTGTAAGACTATAGGCAGCGACTAAAGCAGCGCCGTAGACCATCATTTTCTTTACATCACTTCTAACATCTGTGACCGTATCTGTGGCTACGTTAACTAAGTCTTCTTTATATTTTTTAGTCTCTTCTTTTAACTGAATTTTTTCAGCTTTTAATCGCTCTCTAACTTCGTTGGCAGAGACTTTCGGTTTATTATCTGTAGTTTCACTCATAATCTACACTTGATTTTCTTCATTGATATGGTCAATAGCCTGATCAATTAAAATCAAGAACTGTTGACGAATGCGACCCGTATTGGCGATAATTACACCAAATATCACCAAGCAGAAAACACCTACTATACTGAATCCTGCAAAGGGAGGCCAGGAGAAGATATAATTTACAAAAAGGGCAAAAGCCAAAGCAAAAAAGCAGAAAGCTAAAGTCATAAAGGTCAATAGAACAGTAAAGATGGCCAATAAAGCCAACATGCCCGATAACCCAGTTTTTAACTCAATACTAAATAATTTGGCATAAGTCTCTATCAACTTTACAAAAGACTGAATAATCTTATCAAACCGTTCTTTCTGAAACGCTTGTTCCTCTTCAGTAAAAATTCTATTCCTTATAGAGCTCCTCTTCGACATATATTTTATTCTTTTCCTTTATTAATTTTGATAGAGTATAACAAATATAAAAGTTATAAAGAATATCGAACCTTATTCAGTGCACATTTAACGTATTTCTTAATTAATTGATGAATATTGTTCATCTTTAAATCAACATGTCGATTGTAAATTGATACATTCTACTCCTCCGATAATTAAATTAAAGCATTATCTTTAAAAGAGTATTTGATATTCACAATCAAAATCACTCGATCTATTTTTTATTCTTAATAAGATCTTACTTGATGCTCAAAAGTATTGCACATACGCTTTTTCTACTACTGTGCTTTTCAGTCAATGTATTCAGTCAGCAAATACACCTAACACTATCTCAAGGTCATGTGGGAGAGGTCATCGAAATGGCCATTTCTGATGATGCTAAATTATTGGCTACAGTGGGTGAAGATGGCTCTTTAAAACTATGGAACACAGACGAAAAAAGACTACTTGATACCATTTTTCCACATGAATATGGAGTGTCTACGCTTTGTTTTTCGAACGATAATAAATACCTGGCAACTGCAGGTAAAGATCGTTCTGTAAAAGTATGGAGCTTAGAGGATAGAAAACTTCTTTATCAATACGATTCCTTGGATTACGATATTGTCGAAATGCGATTTGTACAAGGATACCTGCTATTTATAAATAAAGGAGGCATGATCTATCGTTTCGATTGGCAAAAAATTAA
This sequence comes from Flammeovirga yaeyamensis, assembly GCF_018736045.1. Classification (NCBI taxonomy): domain Bacteria; kingdom Pseudomonadati; phylum Bacteroidota; class Cytophagia; order Cytophagales; family Flammeovirgaceae; genus Flammeovirga; species Flammeovirga yaeyamensis. The sequence continues at coordinate 1,268,753 of NZ_CP076132.1, forward strand.
ATCAACGCCAGACGGCTTGGAAGTGAAAGCCAATTTTGGCAACTTCTCCTCCATAAATTATAATAGAGAAATTAAGTGGTTAGGAGCAGGTTATATGAATGGTATGGTTGGGTTATGGAGAGGGTATGACCGACCAACGATAGAGGAAAAATTACACGACGATTGGGTATCTGATATCGACTTCGTACCAGAAGATTCTTTAGTGATTTCGGCCTCTTGGGACAAAACCATTAAAGTATGGGATGCGAATAATCGAAAAGTGGTATGTACTTTAAAATCACCTGATAATACTCCATTTATTGATATTGTCTACGCACCTTATTTCAAGATTTTATGTGTAAAAACACAAACCGATAGAGTATATTTCTATAAAGTAAACAATGGGATTATCGAAGATGAACCTGTTGGTATTAAGGATGATATGCTATTAATGAAGTTTACTAAAGACCGACGATTTGCCGCATTCACCCACAGGGATGGAAGTTTTTCGTTGTGGTCTTTGCATAAAAATCAAAAGTCCTTTGTAGAAGTAAATTGGAGGCCTCAAGCCAGTTATCCTAAATGTGCTTTGCTGGATCCTAACTCTTCAGAAGTGTCCATCGGTTTATCGAACGGAAAAATTCAAATTTGGCGTCCCAAGGTAAATACAACATCAATCGTGTTTCAAGCCCATGAAGGAAGCATCAACGCTTTATCGTACAATACAGTGAAGCAAACGCATACCACCGCTGGCTCAGATAGCTTATTAAAAATATGGAATAATCGAGGACAAAATCTTCATACTACTAAACTCAATTTTGTAGTGAAATCAATGAAGAATGTCCCTCTAAATAATCATGATTGTATTGGTGGAGATGATGGGGGAGTTTACCTTTTTAACGATATCACTCAGAACTTAAGAAAGCTCTATGATCATAATAGAGATATAATAGAAGTAAGCGTTTCTAATAGTGGGCGTTTTATATCAAGTATAAGTAGCGATCGTTCCTTAAAAATCTATGACTTTAGAGTGAACAAAGTTGTATTCTCTGATTTTATAAGTGATGTACAATTACAAGATGTATCATTTAATGAAACAGACGGGCTACTATTAGTGGGGGGGAAACATCATTTGTTTCTTTTTGATGCTGTGACTTTTAAACTGATTAAAAAAGTAGAAACTGATGCACCTATACAAACCATCAGTTACCTAAATAAATCAGACCTTTGGCTCATTGGTAAGCTTTCGGGAGAGATTGTATTGATGAATGATTCCTTGGAAAAACAAGTCAACCAATTTGACTTCACTTCGATTCCAATGGTGACTTTATTGCCCTTCGAAAAGCAAGATGTTTTCTTCACGGTAAGAAGAGACATGAGTTTGGATTTAATGGATGTGTATCAAGAAGAACCTATGGGTAAACTGATTGTGACCGATGATGGTGATTGGGTACTCAAACATGTTACCGGACTATTTGATGTTGGCGATCTGAATATGGAAAATATCTATTATGTCTACGGTAACGAAACCATCGATTTTGATCAATTAAAAGATATGTATTGGGAGCCCGGATTGGGACAGGAACTTATCGAAAGACAAGAATTAAGAAAGGTACCATCGTTAAGCGATTTAAAATTATATCCTGATGCCGAGGTGGAGCAAAAAGATAAAACCCTATGGATTCATCTTAATGATAGAGGAGGAGGAGTAGGTACAGTGTCACTTTTTATTAATAATAAGGAAGTGATTCATGACCTTAAAGATGTTGCCACTATAGAACAAAAAGATAATAAGGAGTATTATAAGGTACCCATTTCGATGCTCGAAGGTAATTTGATGGATGGTAAGAATAATGAAATCTCTGTGATTGCCACAAACCAAGAAAATACCTTGTCGGGAAGGGGACTGAAGCTACAATACAAAGGGAAAGATGTCGAATTGGAAGTGCCACCAACTTTATATGCTATTGTTGTTGGGGTATCAAATTATAGGGGACGATTACTTGATTTAAGATATGCATCTAAAGACGCTCAAGCCGTAGCTGAGGTAATTGAGGATGGGTCAGAAAATCTATTCGGCATTCAAAATACAGATATCCAATTGATATCGTCTGATGTGGAAGATAACCTTCCATCAAAAGAAAATATTAGGAAAGCATTTAAAAATGTATCCAATAAGGCGAATTCATCAGATGTTTTGTTTGTCTTTTTGGCTGGACATGGAACGGTTGGGGATAATGAAGATGGGGGGAAAGACTTTTATTTCCTCACAAAAGATATGGTCAACTCCGATATCAAAGATCATCATATCAGAACAAATTACTCTATTAATGGATCCGAACTGATGGAGTGGATCAAAGAGATTCCGATTAGTAAGCAAGTCTTTGTGATTGATGCTTGTCATGCCGGTTCCTTTTCGACAAATCAGATTGTTTCTAGAGACGATAACGAAGAAGGGTTGAAAAAGCGTGCCTTAGAGAAAATCCGTTCTAGAACAGGTATGTTTATGTTGTCGGGAGCATCAGCAGATAAAGTAAGCTACGAGTCGTCTATTTTAAAACATGGACTGCTTACGTATTCACTTTTGGATTACATGAAATTCGGTGCCCTAAACGAAGGGAAATTTGTGGATGTTCAAAACCTATTTACCTATGCGATTGACAAAGTGCCTGAATTGGCCGATGATATGCAAGGCGAGCAACAACCCGAATATAGAATGCCAAGAGGAGCAGGTAGTTTTTACATAGGAGAATTGGCTACCGATGATCGAAAAAAGATCATACTATCTCTTCAAAAAAATAGAATTGCCGATATAAATTTTGAGGAGGAGAAGACATGGATAGATCAAAAGGAGATAGAAAAGAAGTTTGTAGAGAAGATCATTTTAAACGATGAAGAGTATCCTTTTTATTATCAAAAAGGAGCGGAAGGAACAGATGTATACGAATTAAAAGGACGATATAAAGTAGGTAAAAAAGGAATCAAGTTAAACTATCGTTTAATTTCTGAGGATAAGCTGATAGGAGAATGGGAGATAACCGCTGAAAATGAGGGAGGTATAGTCGATCAGGTAATCAATCAAATGCTCTTATTATTTGATGAAAACCAGTGAAAATATTTCTCTCACTCAAAATATCTAATGAATAAAAAAAACTAAAAACTACCCTAACACCCTATTAAGTGTAATGTTTCCTTTTGTTTATGTCGTTTCAACTCAATATCTTACTGAATCAAACGATATTGAATCATCGCTTAAATAGGAATAAGACAACGTTTTCTTTTAAGCTGAATTACACTTTTAAACTAACAACATAAGTTCATTGAGCTTAAGTTAACAATGTAACATCTGCTATATGACATTAACGGCCACTTTACATGATTTACCGTTTGCGGATCGCTTATCGGAAAAAGAATTAGAACAACTATCTGCCCTTGCCACTATTATTACTTTTAACGATGGTGAAGTCATTACTGAGCAATTTGCCACCTCAGAAAACTACTATGTATTATTAAGTGGAGGAGTGGCGTATCAATTAAATGTGGGTGACCAAAGGGGTGCCTTGGAAGTGGGGAAGAGTATAGAACAGTGGACACCTATTGGATGGTCGGGCTTTAGAGAACCTTACAGATATGCAACCACAGGTTTAGCAGTTGGCACTACGGAAGTTATTTCTTGGAACAATAAAGAACTAAGACAACTTTTTGATGAATACCCTCAGATAGGGATGCATGTATTGTCATCAAGTTTATTGTTGAGCACCAATTTGCTTAGTAACGCAAGAGAATCTTGGATGCAAGGAGCTGTTGCTGTGAGTACATCAAGTTTTGAAGCCAAAAACAGTTATACCTCATTTCAAGATAAAGGGCCTCAACAAACCGTGATGGACTTTTTTAGACAGAGTTCATTTTTTAATCCTTTTGCCGATTGGCACTTAGCGAAGTTATCGGAAATAAGTACTACTAAAAGGTACAATGCAGGTATGAAACTCCTTACCAAAGGACAAGTTTCTGATAAGTTTATGGTCTTGAAATCGGGTAAGGTTGCATTGAATTATATCACGAATAATGACGAAGTATATACTTCGGATATTTTACAGGAAACTGGTCAGGTGATAATGTGGTCGGCAGCTAGTTTCGACCCAATTCCTAATCGAATGGAGTTGGTGGTGTTGGAACCTATAGAGGTCTTGGAGATCAATAGAATCGATTTATTGGTATTGTATGCTGAGTTTCCTCATTTAGGTATGCTATTTATGTATCGCCTTTTGTGGTTGTTGGGAAGTGCATTGAAAGCAATTAGAGCGCAAGTCATTACTCAGACTTTCGATAGAGAGTTCCTGACCATTCAAACCATGATCGAGCAAGCGGGAGCACAAATAAGCGTATGTTCTGAGTTGTATAAAATACCCGTTTTATTATCAGAAAAAGTAACTCAAGGAGAAGCTTTCGACCTAATAGATTCTCTTTCGGATCATGGTGATCCTACGGAACAAAACTTAGCCAATCTCTTTAGGAAAATCACCATGCCTTTACGACGTGAGTTTTTATTTTTGGAGGGATTAAAACACATGACCAATCATGTGATTACGGCTAAAGGTCATAAATCGTCTAAAGATTTAAGAAACGAATGTGCCCAATTGTTTGAACGTGCAGTTTCTTATGTAGATATAAAGATAGATGGATTAGAAAATTTACCTTCGTCTACGGGAAATATATTCATCTATAATCACTTGTTGAACCACCCTTACTATACCTTACCGAATAATTTTCAGATCACCTTAGACTCTCATTTTATTTCCATGCTTCTTTATAAATTCTATAAAGATTCGGGGATGAGGGTAGTGAGAATAGGGAAAGGTCCAGAATACGGGCATCAAGATTATTATAATAAGTTAGGACATCTTGGTGTGTTTACTCAAGACTCTGATACGGCCAATCAGACAGTAGAAGAGAAGCGTGCTTTAAGGAATAAATTCTTTGATGAGGCAGGAGAAAAATTAAAGGAAGGGACAAATTTAATTTTGAGTCCAGAAGGAACAAGCCGTGAGACCCAGCAATCGCCGGTAGAATTTAAACCAGGAGCCTTTATGATTGCCAATCATTCTGGTGTCGATCCCTTAATAGTTCCTATTGCGATTGCATTTTTTGATAAAAGAATCAGTAAAACTAAACTTGGAGTAGTAATTAAAAAACCTTTTAGATTATCTGACGTTTTGGAAGGTAAACGTCCTTTTAAAGAGGAACTTAGAGCGTTTCTCTCACGTTATTCAAAACAGTATAGATCTTATGTTGAAGAGGCTATAGCCTTAGCGGAAAAATAAAAATATGACTACAGAAGAAATTCAATTTTATAAAGAAGAAGGGTTGCCTGAATTAGCAAACAACATCAAAAAGCAGCCACGTATTGAAAGTCCGATTGTCTTTTATGGGAGTTCATCTTTTCGTTTATGGACATCAGTTAGAGAGGACTTAAACAACGATCAAATCTTAAATATGGGGTTTGGTGGTTCTACACTAGAAGCATGTGCATTATATTTTAAAGAATTGTTTTCTGATATCGATCAACCTCAGAAAATATTTATATATGCAGGTGATAATGATTTAGGTGGAGGACAGCAACCTTCAGATATTTTAAATTCTTACAATAGTCTGTATCATCAAATAAGAGAAAGATATGGAGATGTTTTACCAATCGTGTATTTGTCGATTAAACCGTCTCCAAGCAAAGACAACATTCAATCTAAAATTGAAGAATCGAATCAATTGGTTTTTGATGAAATCAAGCACCAAACCAACGTTACTTATGTCGATATTTATCGCCCAATGTTAAATGATAATGGCAATAGCCGACCAGATTTATTTGAGGACGATATGTTACATATGCGACCTGAAGGGTATCAGGTATGGATTAAAGCATTACATGAAATGGTTTAAAGTAGAAGATTATAATATTTTATGTAACATCATTGAGAATAATGGAAATAAGTTCGTGAGTAATTAAAGATGTTGTAAGTATGTTTTTAAATTTAATAAACTACTTATTTACCTGTTACCTATGAGCATTCAATCTGTAAATGATGAGTTAAACCCTTCACTGAAAAGTTGGAATCAACATATTAATCTTTTAGAAAATTTAGCTGAAGCCTCAATTTTAGTCAATAAACAAGGAATAATTGAGTTTGCTAATAATGCAATAAAAGAATTATTGGGTTATGAAGCCAACGGTTTAATCGGGCGTAATGTGAGCTGTCTAATCCCTATGAATTATGTTAAAGACCATAATTCAAGAGTTGAATCCTTCTTTAAAAATGCCTCTAAAAGAAGAATGGGTGCTGGAAGTTCTCGTCCAATTTATGCCAAACATTTTAATGGGAAAACAAAACATGTAGATATATCTCTAAGCCCAATCAAAATAGAAGGCGAAGATAAAATTATAGCCATAATTATTGATGCAAAGCGAACGAGTGGAACAAACTCTAAGTATCAGAAAAAGATTGATTTGTATTATTCTTTAATCGAGCATAACACAGATCACTTATTTCAAATTGATCGTGAATTTAAAATTCTTTACATCAATCATGTCTCGCCTGGATTATCTAAGGAGGAAGTACTTGGGTCTTCACTGATTAATTTATTGCCCAATGAAGAAACTAAGTTCATGGTGAGTAATGTATTAAACGATGTTTTCACAAAAGGTTTAGCTGATTCTTATGAAATAGATTTTCCTTCTCCATTAGGGTCTTTGCATTATTCTACAACAGTAACTCCAGTGATACATGAGGGAGAAGTTATTCGATTAAACTTAATTACAAGAAACGTAACTGATGAGTATAATCGTAAAAATCAGCTTATAGAGTGGAAAAACTTTATTGAAAAAGTAGATTTAAACTCTCAGAATGGGATTTATATTTATAACATAAAAACAGGGACTAATTCCTATTTGAACAAAATGTACACTTCTATTTTAGGGTACAATCTAGATGAGGTGAATAGTTTTAGTCAAGCAGAGTTTATGGATCTTTTTCATCCTAATGATAAAGAAGCCATTGCAAAACACATGGAAGATGTAATCAATTCAAAAGAGGGGGAGACTTTTAAAATAGAATATAGATTCAAAGCTAAAAATGGGGAGTGGATTTGGTGTAGATCGAAAGATAGTGGGTTTGAATACGATGAAAATGGAAAATTGGTCTCTTTTATTGGTTCCTTTATCGATATAACAGATTTAAAAGATATAGAATTACAATTAATTCATAAGAATAAAGAAATAAATGATTTTGTATATAAGGCGACACACGATATCAAATCACCGATAAATAATATGGTGCAAATGATAGAGTTAAGTCTTGAAGATAATGAACCAGATAAAGAAGATTTAGAAATTTTAGAACACTCTATACATCGTTTAAAAAAATTAGTTTATTCACTTTTAGAGTACGGGAAAAGTGATCGTATGGAAGATGTAGAAGAGATAGACATAAATAAATTATTGGATGAGGTTTTGATAGATATCAATAGTGAAATTGAACATAGTTCTGCCGAGATTTATTATGAAAATTTACCGATAATTAATGCATCTAAAATTGGTTTATATAGAGTTTTTCAAAATTTATTAACCAATGCAATTAAATTTATGAATAAAGGTCAAAAACCTAGAATCACTATACGATGTAAAAGTCAACTACAGCATTGGATTTTTGAAATAACTGATAACGGCATAGGTATTCCTATTGAAAAAAGAGAGCATATTTTTGATGCTTTTAAAAAATTCCATAGTAGTAGAAAGTATGAAGGAAGTGGTTTAGGTTTAGCGAATTGCAAAAAAATAATAAACCTCCATGATGGTGATATTTGGGTGGAAAACAACCCTGAATCAGAAGGAAGTATCTTTTATTTTAGTATTAAAAAGACATTATAAAAAAAGAAGGTAATCTTTGATACACTATTTAAGATTACCTTCTTTTTTATTCATTAATTATGTTTTACTCGGTTTCTCACTTCATCTTTCTTTCCATTATTAAATACTTTATGATAGGCCCCCGTAATATAACCGGTAACTCTCCTTAAAGTAATAATATCTTTCGACTGACACTTATCACATTTCAGATCATCAAATAAACCTTCGTGATCACAGTTTAAGCATCGATCTCTTTGGATGTTAGTAGCAAAGTAATAAACTCCTTCTTCCATCGCTCCCTCAATTAGATTTTTATATAAATGAGGTGTTTTATTGATTTCCGATCGTAACTCTACATAAGTGATAGAACCACCTGAACAGTATTTATGATAAGGTGCTTCTATAGCAATCTTATCAACATAGTTGATGTTGTGCCATACAGGAACATGGAAAGAGTTGGTGATGAATTCTTTATCAAAAACTCCTTGAACATGACCGTATTGCTCTTGTAATTTTTTAGCGAAAGTATGACATAAACTTTCTGCAGGAGTGGCATATAAAGAGATATTCAAACGTCTTCTCCGACTTTCCTTATCACAGAAATTATGTAGATCTTTAATCAGGTTCAATGCTTTTTCTTGAGATTCTTCTGATTCACCATGATGCTTTCCTTCCAAAATCAATAAAGCTTCGGCAATACCGATAAACCCTAAAGCAAGTGTACCCGAATAAAGAATATCGCCAATTTTAGCCTTTTCGTTATACGGTTGATCGTGCTTCCAGATCTTGTTTTTATACATAAAAGGAGCTGCTCCCATTAGTTGCTTTCTTTGCCAACGTAAACGTGCTTCCATCATGTCGATTCCAATAAATGCCATCTCTTTTACAAGAGTACAGAATTCCTCCCATGAGTCAGTTTCCATCGCATATTTAGGAAGGTTCATGGTTACAGGAGATAGGTTTCCTCTACCCGATTTTCCGTTATAGCCATGTAGATTTTTTCCTAAACGTGTACGACACCCCATAGTGGCAGGGATTAAATCTGGAACAATTTTTCCGTTTTTATCCAAAATGTCATATACCTCTTGATGGGTGTTGACATAGTTAGGATAGACTCTTTTTATCGAGCACTCGTTGGCCAATTGGAAAAGATCCTCGTTTAAAATTTTACCTTCTTCCTTTCTGTATTGCCAAATTTGAATAGGGAAAATTGGAGTAGTTCTTTTCTCACCAATACCATCCATTGTGGCATTTAGCATGCATTCGATAAACAAACGACCTTCTCTAGAAGTATCACATCCATAGTTAATCGATACAAATGGAAGTTGATTACCAGCACGACTTTCTAAATGATTCAGATTATGAAGGAAAGCCTCGCAAGCTTGTTTAGTTTCTTCTTTTACTTGGTCCCAGGCAAATGTATCAGGATCGGGTACATTAAACTTAATGGCCGTTTCCATATGTTTATAGAAACTAAGTTTAATGAATTTGGCCATATGGAAATCGAAGGCATTAATAGCGATACCTCCAAACTGAGCGTTACTCTGACATTGTAAAACGACTGCTGTTACTTGCAAAGCAGAACGAATACTTTTAGGGGGACGCATAGTGCCATTCGTTGTATGAATGGGTTTGCTAAGAATTTCTCCAACATCAATAAACATACAGTTTTGCATTCCCACAGCATAAGAACTGAAGTCGTGGATATAAATCCACCCTTCTTCATGCATCTTTAAATGCTTTTCGGGAAGTAAGTAGGCTTTTGTGTATTCCTTGGAGATTTCACCCGACATACGGGTAAGTTTTGCAGTAAAAACACCTTCAGGCATGTTGGCGTTTTCGTTTTCTACATTAGTAAGGTTAATTGCTTCATTGGCGAATTTCAGCAATTTACTGTCTTGAGTGATGACCATGTCTTTTGAATTTTTTTGAAACAAAACACAAGGCGCTATTGTAGGAAGTGCAGTAACGTACATCAAATAATTTGGTGGACGCTGAAAACTTAGACATTAACTCGATGTCGGTGGCTTCATTTGCTTGGTAGGTCTTCTGACTTGACTCTAAAAATTGTCCTTCTCACTTTATACTTGATACATCTGATCAAGCAGAACAGCAATGGAGTATCAATTCTTTATCAGTTAAATTAAGAGAGCTAAATATGTAGTCAATTAGCTATTAAATTAAGTGATGACAACGAGTGCTATACAGCTACGAGCATAGTTCTAGATTCTCACTAGATTCCCTATTATTCCATTTTGGCACCATGCACTTTCAATTTGCAAACACCTGATTTAAAAAGCATTGATGACAATCACTAAAATATTTTAGGAATTTATAATATGCTGAAAATAGATAGTTTAAGGGGATGATTTATTAGAAAAATAAAAGGCTGTCACATTTATTATATGACAGCCTAAAATTCTTATATAAGATTAATTGAACTGAATTAGTTCGCTTCTTGACCTGTAGTAACGCTTACTTTAGAAGGATCGATTTGAATTCTTTCAAGAAGTCTTCTTAATGACTTTGCTTGACCTTTAAAAGAACCCGCCATAATACCGTTTAAGCCATTTGGATTTTCTTTTGCTTTCTCGATAGTATTCATAATCTCTAAAGCTTTATCAAAATCTCTTTTCATTGTGTAGGCTAATGCAAGGTTTAATTTTAAACCATCAGCAATTTCGCCATTTACTTTAGCTTTTTTGTCCTCATAGTTTGCTTCAGCAATTAGTTCCTCCCAAAGTGGAATTGACTCATCAATTGTTTCCATCACTTGGTCCATTGTCGTTTTCTTCTTCTTAGAGAAAGAGTAAAGTTTTTTAAATCTATCTGCTAAAGTTTCTTGAAGTTCAGTTAACTGCTTGTATTTAGGATGTGATCCTTTAGCACCAAAGATATAAATCAATTCTCTAGATGAGTCACTAAAAAGTTGTTCTTGAATATCAAGGTGTGCATAATAGATCGCGTATTTGAATATTTTTTTGTGCATTTCATCACGAATGTGTTGCTGCATAATCGCTCTTCTCGCTTCATCAGAACCCGCTTTATTAACTTGTGATTTTAAAGTGATGTATTCCACAAAGCTCGAAGCCTTATATTGTAAAGCTTTAGGATTTGATGCAAATAGGTCCTTTTCGTAAAGTAATTGTCTATCTGAAGAAGTGATTTTTAACATTGCCTTAGCTTTCAATTTTAAAGCAATATCGCTTCCTTTTAATTCTTTAAAAGAGTTAGCAAGAAAATCAATTGTTGGAGTGTCAATTTCGATCTCGATTCTAAGGTCTTTGTACTTGTCACCTTTACCAGAAAATTTTTCTTTATACTTTTCGAACGACTCTTCATATTTGTAAAGAGTATCATTTCTAGCATCAAGAATTGCTTTTGGTCTGCGATCTTTTTTTACACCTTTAGTCACTGTTTTTACATCAGATTTATCTAAAGTGTTTAGTTCGGTATCTACATTAAACATAAAAATACCTGTTGAGTTGTCTACGATTTCTCCGTTAAGAGGTTGGAATACGTAAGTAACATAAGCAGCAGATTCGCTTGTTCTTTTTTGCGCAAATAAAGTAGTTGAACTAACTACTAAAACTAAAATGAATAGTTTAAAAAGTTTCATATTAATTATTAGTCTAACATTAAATTGAGTAATACTGTTTTTTTGAAAAAAGTTAAATACACCGTTCTTGATTATCAATTCCATGATATTTAGTCAATGTATCATGTTTCAATAGTTTTGTTTCAGTAATTATAATAGTCGCTTGTTTACTTTGATCTGAAATTTAGTTTATAGCACTATTTTGATTACATCATTAGTTGATTGAAGTTTTTTCAAAAAATATAGTTAGAATATTTTCCGTTGACGAATATTGATGATGAACTTTTAACGTCCAAGTACAAAAAAGAATAATTATATGTTTTGTTGGTAAAATGATATTATTTTAAGGTGTACTTAATGTTAAGTTCTTGTGTCTGCTATTTTATTGTACTATTAATTGATAACTTCTAATGATTTAAATATTTGATACTATAAGAAAGAGGTTCAACCTATATTGTCGAACCTCTAATAATATAATTAAGACACTTTCTCAGTAAATAATTCTCTAGCTTTTTTAGTGGCATTCACCATTGCTTCTAAAGATGCTTTGGTTTCTGTCCAACCTCTTGTTTTTAATCCACAGTCAGGATTTACCCATAGTTGTTCTAATGGAATTTTAATTTTTGCTTTATTGATAAAATCAAGCATATCATAAACAGAAGGAACATTGGGTGAGTGGATATCGTATATTCCCGGTCCAATTTCATTGGGATATTTGAAGTTTGAAAAAGCATTCAATAAATGAAGCTGAGATCGTGAACATTCAATCGTAATCACATCTGCATCCATTGCAGCAATTGATTTAATGATATCATTAAATTTCGAATAACACATATGAGTATGGATTTGTGTTCCATCTTTCACCCCACTACTTGATATTTTAAAAGAGTCAACGGCCCAATCTAAATAACTTTGCCATTCTCCTTTTCTTAAAGGAAGACCTTCTCTAAATGCAGGTTCATCAATCTGAATGACCTTTAACCCCGCTTTCTCTAAATCAATCACCTCGTCTCTTATTGCCAAACTTATTTGTTTACAGGTTTTATGTCGAGGTTGATCGTCTCTAACAAAAGACCATTGTAAAATAGTAACAGGTCCTGTCAACATTCCCTTTACAGGTCGTTCAGTTAAACTTTGTGCATAGGCACTTTCTTTTACCGTCATGGCTTCAGATCTATGTACATCACCATAAATAATAGGAGGTTTAACATACCTCGAACCAAAGCTTTGTACCCAACCATGACTTGTAAATGTGAATCCATCCAATTGTTCTCCAAAGAATTCAACCATATCATTCCTTTCAAATTCTCCATGGACTAAAACGTCTACATCTATAGATTCTTGAAAACGAATAGCGTCTTTAATTTCATTCTTTATGAAGTCTGAGTATTGTTCATGAGTGATTTTTCCTCTTTTAAATAAGCTTCTATTCTTTCTAACTTCTTTTGTTTGAGGTAGGGACCCGATACTTGTAGTAGGAAGTAAAGGCAATTGCAAAGCCACCGCTTGTTGAACTTTTCTTGATTTAAAATCACTTGCTCTTTGAGATTCTTTAGCTGAAAGATTCTTTACTCTTTCTTGAACTTTTAGATTATTGACTAATTCGGAAGTAATTCTTGATTGAATATCAATTTGATTACTGACATAAAGAGGATGTTGATAAGGCTCTTTTTCAGCAACAAGAACTTTAAGCTGTTCTAACTCCTCAATTTTTTGTTGAGCAAAACTCAACCAAGGTTTTACTTCGGGGTGAATTTTTGATTGTTCATCCTCTAAATTTATATCAATTGGACTGTGCAAAAGAGAACAAGAAGGGGAGAGAAGAATTCGATCAGATCCTATGGATGCCTCTACTTTTTTTATTACTTCTAATGACTTTCGGAAATCATTTTTCCAAACGTTACGGCCATCAATAATGCCTAATGAAAGATGAAGGTTTTCATTAAAGAGTTCGTGATTTAAGATATCGTTTATTTGTTCACCACAACGAACTAAATCTAAGTGTAAGGTATGAATAGGGAGTTGAAGAACAGTAGTTAAGTTTCCCCCATAGCAATCGAAATAATTCCCTAAAGTGATATCTAATTGAGGAAATTCTTTTGCAAAATGTTGATACACTTTTTTAATGCACTCTTGAATCAGAGGGTTTTCATCCAATGCCAAGCAGGGTTCATCAAATTGAATTTTCGAAGCACCATGCTCAAGTAATTGATCCAGGATTACAGAGTAGGAAGCCAGTAAATCGTCTAATAGATCCAATCGGTGGAATCCTTTATCAATTTCCTTTCCTAACCAAAGAAAAGTGACAGGACCAATAATTGTTGGAAGAGTTTCAAATCCGCTGACTTTAGCTTCTTTATATTCTTCCACAATTTTGATAGGTTTGCTGATGCTAAATTGAGTGTTTTTATAAAATTCTGGAACAATAAAGTGGTAATTGGTATCGAACCACTTAGTCATTTCCATAGCTTTAACATCTGAAGTTTCATTTTGAAAACCTCTAGCTAAAGCGAAATACAATTCTAAATCATTGAGGTTTTCCTTTTGCTGAAGTTGTCTAAATCGTTTAGGGAGACAGTCGAATGTATAAATCAAATCCAGTATCTGATCATAAAACGAGAAATCGTTAGAAGGAATATCATCTAGAATAGATTGTGCTTCCCAGTTTTTCTTTCTGATGTCTTTACCAATTTCAATGAGTTTTGCAGCATCAATTTCTTTTGCCCAAAATTGTTCTAAGGCTTTTTTAAGTTCTCTTTTTGCCCCAATACGTGGGAATCCAAAGTTTCTAGTTTTCATAGTGTATGTAGTTAAAATTTCTACACAAAATTAGTTTTGATGATTTTTGTTTTGGTATAAATCAAAAACATTGGATGATAAAACTTTATATCTTATCCTTGCTGGAAAATAATTCTGATTGACTAATAAATAAGTCAGTGTATTAGAAATTTTTTCTTCAGCTAAAATGGATCAAACAGATAAAAAAATACTCAAACTGCTTCAAGAAGACGGAAGTATTACGACAAAAGAAATAGCCAGACGAATTCATCTTTCCAACACTCCAGTTTATGAGCGAATCAAAAAAATGGAAAGGGAAGGAGTAATTAAAAAATATGTAGCAGTTTTAAATAGAGAAAAGTTAGATAGGGACTTAATCGTATTTTGTAATGTGACTTTAAAGGAACATTCTAAAATTATAGGTCATAAATTTGTAGAAGACATTACTGCTCTAGAAGAAGTGGTTGAATGTTACAATATTTCAGGAGACTATGATTTTCTTCTAAAAGTGATGGTCAAAGACATGAAGGCTTATCAAGATTTTGTTTTAAATCGATTGGGGGAAATTGAAAATATTGGGAGTGCACACAGCACATTTGTAATGGGCGAGATTAAACAGAGTTATAAAATACCAATCACAGAGTAAAAAGAAATACTAATCTGAAATTATAAAAATAAGTCTGTCCTATTAATATGTAATAAGACAGACTTACATCAATAAATAACCGATAATTATTGAATTACTGATGCTTTGAATTTCTTTAATTTGGTAGACCTACTTAATATAAGTTGCTTGTACTTTTCGGAGTCAATTTCCTTTCCAGCATTTGCTTGAGCATATTTCATGCACTCTAGTGATACTTTAAAGTCGTTTAACCATATTGAAAGCATACCAATATTTGCAGCTATATAAGCACTAGTCTTTTTATTGTAAAGTGCTTTTTTATCCTTAAAATCAACTTCCTTTAACATTGACCTAAACTTATCGATTACTTGTTCAGCCTCAACATTGTAATCTTTACCTGAATGTCCTTTATGTGCTTCAATTAAATGAAAAGCTTTGATCATGTCTTCGCAGATAGAATTGTATGCTGTATAGTCTCTTTTAGCAGTTGATTCTAATTTCAAAACAGGAATTTGGATCTGTTTTTCCGTGTAAGCATAGTTATTTGATAAGTAAGAATGTATTTCTTGGCAATGTTTTTCGAACTCTTTAGCTCTTAACTCATTAATAAAATCTTTACTTAAATGATTTTTCCAAAACTCTCTTTCCTCTTCTGATCTTAAGGCAGGAGTGTCAATGCGAACATAGTTATTAGAATTATTCAGATAACCACTGTGTATATTTTTTCCATTTACTTTTACTTGGAAAAAAACAGGCATTTTATAAATTAATTCATAAGAAAAATGAGTGAATATAATTCTTTGTCCATCAAATACTTTAACCTTTTCTACCGTTTTTTCTTCAAAACCGAGGGTCTTAAAATTATTTGTTTCGATTTCTATTGAAAAATCATCAGAATGATCCACAATAGAATAACCTTCTATTGTAGTTGCTTCAAGAAGCCTTTTTTCCACACTATCTTTTTTACTGCCATCATAAAACGATTTAGGTAAGGTGATTTTTCTGGAATAGGAAGTTAAGTTAGAGGGCAACGGATTTTCTGGTAAATGAATATATTTTACAGAAATAGTTTCTTTATCTAAATTTTGCCCAAAAAGAGAAACACTAAAAAAGATGAAAGCAAAGTGAAGAAGTTGAATACAATAAACCTTCATAAAAAGTGAGTAGTTAATTATGTAAAAAATAAAAGGGAAACAGATTGTATAAAATAGTCAGTTTCAATATGGTAAATACAAATCCCAAAATAAAAGACTTGTAAAAAATGAGCAAATAATTTTCTATTTATTTAAAAAAAGAGCCTGAATTTTGAAAGATTCAGGCTCATTCTGTAATTTTTTTCTAAAAGAAGTAGGTGTTCTTTATCGTATTTTTATTTATCGAAGTAGTTAGGATTCTGTTGTAAGAACATTTCCGCATCTTCTGCAGTCATTTTAAATTTCTGCATTAGCTTCTCCATGTCTGCAGTAACTACTTTTTTAGGTGCCGCTTTTTTTCTAGCTGCAGTAGCTCTTTTTTTAGTCTCCTTATTCTTCTTTTCTCTTGCTACAGATTCTTCTACTTCAGAAGTCACAACCGATCCGCCACTCCCGTCACATCTAACTAAGTGAGAAACAAATTCGGCATCAGGTATTCTACCTTTACATCTAGGACAAGTTCTTGTTGACATAAATATGAAATGATTATTATGATGAGTGAATGCAAATATATACTATAAAACACCTTTCATAAAAAAGTTTTCTCAACTCTTTAGAAACGTTCAATAAATAGATGCATATGTACAATAAATTCAAATGAATTTGGAGTAAATCATTTTGTTTAAAATCAAGTACTTAGATGGATATTGAGGTTTTATTTCTTCTGCATCTTTCAGAACAATATTTTACCTCTTCCCATACTTTCTTCCATTTCTTACGCCAAGAAAATTCTCTTTTGCATACAGGACAGGTCTTATGAGGTAGATGTTGCTTTTTCATCACTTAGTTTTAGGTTTAAAGTTTCGAGATCTTTTTTTCTAGCATAAGGGAAACTATTGAGGTAGTTAAACGAATAATACGAATTCAATCCAGAAATTCCAGTAGCATCAATTTTATCTAAACGTAAATAACCTTGTTCTGTGATGGCTTCTTCAGGAATGAAAATATGTTGTATTTCCCCAACGATCATTACTGTATTATTAAACTTTATAGGAATACTTTCTTTTAATTCTAAACCGATTTTTACTTTGGCTTCTTTTACAAATGGAGCCTTAAAACCATCAATATATTCAGGCGTAAAATGACATTTTTCAAATTCAGAATCTTGATCATCCATCTTGGCAGAAGTATAATGAGCCCTCATGATCTGATTCGTATTCACATGGTTTATAGTATATACATTGTTTTCGTAGATATTCCTTAATGTATGTCTTGGTACATCTTGAGATGGTCTACTAATAAAGCCCAGTAATGCAGGGTCACTCCCCAAATGCACTACCGAGCTAAAAATAGCGAGGTTATCACCATACTTTACAGACGAGCTCCCTATAAGGTTAGCGGGCTTAATGCCTGTAATACTATTAATTAGATTAAGGCGTTTCACCCGGTTCATCTCTTTAATAAGATCTTTTGTTAAATGCATGTGTTTTAATTATAATATAGTTTCTAGGTCTTTTTTTAAATCTTTTTTGACCAATTTCCAGAATTTAAAGAAGGAGTGACAGTCTCCAGAGATATTAGAAATCCAATCTCGAGATTCTCTGTTGCCTTTATAATGCTTGAATGCAGGATGTTCTTTAAAGTAGATTTCAGCACAGCCAAGTGCTGCTTTTAGCTCATCAAACTCTCCAACGAATAGTTGTATTCCTTCAATATTTTTCGATAAATCGATGATAAAATCAAGGACTCTTTTAGATATTGGAAATTTCTCAAAATGAGAAGGCTCTAATAATAAAATTCTATTTCCTTTCTCTGGGCTATGCCACTCAGGATCTAATTGATAGGAATTATAAATGAAAGTAGGAGACTTTTTATCAATAACTATAGAAGTGGCTTCAGGTAAATCGGTTTTCAATTCCAAATTTAGGGTAGCCTTCAACTCTTTGGGCACTTTTTGATATTCAATCTCATTATATGAGACATCTAAATAACTTCCTTTTTGTTGGGTATGGGTGTACTTATTAATATTTTCCTGATTGGCAAAATACTTTTTGTTTGAGTTTGCTCCACATACCCATTGCCATGACAAAGCGTTTGATGCCCAATCTCCATCAAGTAGGTGATAATACATCCATTGTGCAGGTTGTTTCCAGTGGGTCTGACCAATATTGCAAATCAACATACTTATATACATTCTCATATGATTATGCATATATCCAGTTTTCTCCAATTCATCAATTCCGTGGTCTAAAGCATCTATACCTGTAGACTTTTCTAATATTGATATTGGGAGTTGATAGTGTGCAACATTGGGTTGAGTTCTTTTTAAATCATCATCTATTAATTCTTCTTTATGAACCCACAATTGCTGCCAATAATCTCTCCAAGCCAATTCTTGAACAAATTTCTCTATCTTTCCGAATTCATACCCCTTACTTAAAAGAAGTTGGTATACCTTTTTTGTAGATATGACGCCTCTTGAAATATATGGAGATAAATAGGAGACGCTTCCATCAATGTAATTTCTAGAAGCAGCATAGCGGTCAGGATTATAATTATTTAATAGCTCAAGAATTACAGAGTATTTAGTAGAGAAATGCATGGAGGATAATATTTAAGTGTAATAACTAAATGCTACAATCTCAATTTTGTTTATAAAAACAGTCAGAATGTTTTTTATCAATGATTTTTTAATGAAAGAATAGCATCATTTTAATGTAGTTGTAAATATTATTATATCAATTTCTGTTTTTAACTCGACATTTCTCGACCAATACAACTATATGAAACTTTATAAAAAGTGATGTCAAGTAAATAGTATTGCAATTTTTTTTAACAGAAAAATATATTCATCAAAAAAAGCTGTTTTTGATATCGTGAAGATTGTTTGTGACAATTAAATAAATTTTCACATTTTTTAATTTTCACCAATATTCTACTCAAAAAACGAATGAATGAATACTTACTTCTGTAATAAATGTCTGTTTTCGGATTATTGTACTTTTTTTATAGATGAGTGAAAAGTTATTCATTTTTAAATAAAAACTAATGTAATTTTTTTTCAAAAAGTCTGTCACAAACACAGCAAATAGGTTGTTATACTTGCGAAAATTAAATGTTTTGCGTGTTTCAATTGGACAAACAACAAACCGACCGCAAACTATTTTTTTAAAGAACGAACAAATTAAATGAGCTGTGCAATTTAAAAATTGTACAATTCTAAGAATAAAGAGATATGACAGACACGAACCAACTGCTAAAAGAGACGCCGATTGCCATTGTAGGTATGGCCTCTGTATTTGCAGATTCTGAGAACCTCGAGAAGTATTGGGAGAATATTATCCAAGGGGTAGATTGTATCAAAGAAGTTCCAGATGATAGATGGAAAATCGATGATTATTATGATCCAAATCCATTAGCGGAAGATAAGACGTACTGTAAAGTAGGTGGATTTGTTCCAAAGATTGATTTCAACCCGATGGAGTTTGGTTTACCGCCAAATATTCTTGAAGTAACAGACGCTTCTCAGTTATTGGGTCTAGCAGTTGCAAAAGATGCCTTGATCGATTCTGGTTACGCTCCAGGTTCTGATGCATTAAAATCAGAACTAAGAGAAAGAACAGGTGTGATCCTTGGTGTTGGTGGTGGTCAGAAACTGATCATTCCTTTAACGGCTCGTTTGCAATATCCAGTATGGAGAAGAGCATTAGAGTCAATGGGTATGCCAGAAGAGCAAATCCAAGTGGCGATCGAAAAAATGAAAGCAGCGTTCGTGCCATGGACAGAAAACTCTTTCCCAGGTTTATTGGGTAACGTAATTTCTGGTCGTATTGCGAACCGTTTCGACTTCGGTGGTATCAACTCAGTAGTGGATGCAGCTTGTGCGGCATCACTTTCTGCAATTAAAATGGCAGTAGCTGAATTGGTAGAGAAAAGAGCAGACATGATGATTACTGGTGGTGTAGATACAGACAACTCTCCATTCATGTACATGTCATTCTCAAAAACTCCTGCATTCTCTCGTAACGGTAGCATCCGTCCATTCGATCAAGATGGCGACGGTATGTTGATCGGTGAAGGTGTAGGTATGATGGTCATGAAACGTTTAGAAGATGCTGAGCGTGATGGCGATAAAATCTATGCAGTAGTGAATGGTATTGGTGGTTCATCAGATGGTCGTTACAAGTCGGTATATGCACCACGTCCTTCAGGTCAGGCATTAGCGATGCGTAGAGCATATGAGGAAGCAGGTTATGATCCATCAACAGTTGGTTTGATTGAGGCGCACGGTACAGGTACCAACGCTGGTGATGCATCAGAAGGTGTATCAATGGGTATGGTATTCGGTGATGATGGAGTGAAAACAAATCACATTGCCTTAGGTTCTGTAAAGTCACAAATTGGTCATACAAAAGCAGCAGCAGGTGCAGCGGGTATGATTAAAGCAGCTTTAGCCTTACACCACAAAATCCTTCCAGGTACAATTAATATCACTAAGCCAAATCCTAAATTAGAAATTGAGAAGAAAGCATTCTATATCAATTCTGAAACTAGACCTTGGTTCCAGAAAGATGCACAAACTCCATTGAGAGCAGGTGTATCGGCTTTCGGTTTTGGTGGTGTGAACCTTCACTTCTCAATGGAGGAGTACAAAGGTCAGTCAATCGAGAAAAATAGAGTGCACAATATCCATAAGCAGTGGTTACTATCTGATGTATCTACTTCTGCTTTGGTAGCGTTAGCTCAAAAACATATTGCAGGTCTTACAGGTGCAGATGCTAAAACTTACTACAAAGAAGTATCAGCAACAGCATTTGCAGAGAATGTTCCTGCTAACCAGCCAAGAGTTGGTTTTGTAGCTTCATCAATTGAGGAAGCAACGAAAAAATTAGAAGCATTTGTTGCAGGTATCTCTAAAGACATTAACGCTGGAGAATGGAAGAATCCAATCTTGAACGTTTGGTTTAGAAACGCAGCTTATGCAGGTAAAGATCAGGTGGCAGCATTATTTGCCGGACAAGGTTCTCAGTACACGAACATGGGTAACGAGATTGCTTGGTCATTCCCAGAAGTGAGAGAAGTATTTGCGAAAGTAAACGGCGTATTCGAGCAAGATGGTAAGAAACCATTGACAGAAACGGTTTACCCAATTCCAGTATTCTCAGACGAAGAACGTAAACAACAACAAACAGTACTTACGCAAACAGAAAATGCACAGCCAGCCATTGGTGCATTATCAGTAAGTATGTATCACATCCTTCAAAAATCAGGTTTCAAGGCAAACTACTTTGCAGGTCACTCTTATGGTGAGCTTTCAGCATTGTATGCATCGGGTGCGATTGATCTTCCAACTTTCATCAAATTATCGAAAGAAAGAGGACAAGCAATGTCAGCACAAGCAGGTGTGGATGCCGGAACGATGATGGCAGTGAAAGGTGATGTTGTAGCAGTTCAACCTTACATCGGTAAATATCAAAATGTTCAAGTTGCTAACATCAACTCTGGAACACAAACAATATTAGGTGGTGCTAAAAACGAGTTGGAAGCGTTAAAAACTGAACTAAAAGCAGCGGGCTTATTAGCGACTATCCTTCCTGTTTCAGCAGCATTCCACACACCATTTGTTGGTCATGCTTCAAAACCATTTGCAGCAGTACTTGATCAAACAAATATTGCAGCACCTCAAGGTAAATTGTACTCAAATACACTAGGAACGGCTTACCCAGCGCAACCTCAGTTTATCAAAGAGACGCTGAAAAGACATATTTTAAGTCCGGTAAAATTCAAAGATCAAATCGATACAATGTACAATGAAGGTGCTAGAGTATTTGTTGAATTCGGACCGAAGAACATCTTATCCAACTTAACTTCTGAAATCTTATCAGGTAAAGATCATCAAGTGATTGCTTTGAATCCTAACCCTAAGAAAAACTCAGATGTTCAGTTAAGAGAAGCAGCTATTCAATTGGCTGTAATGGGTGTTCAAATCGAAAACTTTGATCCATACGCTCGTCCTGTAAAAGAAGCAGGAGCGAAGTCAAAAATGAATGTACAAATTTCAGGTACAAACTATTTGACAGATGGTTTCAAGAAGAGATATCAAGATATCCTAGAGAAAGGCGGAAAAGTACTTTCTCAAAAAGCACCAATCGTAGAAGAAATCGAGACGGTGATTGCAGAGACAACAGACATGTCTCAAATTATTGAAGAAAAAATTCGTCAGAAACAAAATTCAGCTTCCATGGCAGAGAAGGCAGTATTGGATCAAATCCAAGCAGATATTCAGCGTTTGACTGAACAGCAAAATAGAATTGAGCAAATGTTAGCATCGTTGTTCAATATGCAAGCAGATAATCAATTAGGTGCAGGTCAAGCAGCAGCTGCACAACAAATTGCAGCTCCTTCTCAAGCAGTAGCTACTCCAGCACCTGCTCAGCCAGTGGCAGCAACTCCAGCAGCACCAGTACAAGAAGCTCCTGCAGCTCAAGGTGGTGTATCCAATGCAGAAATCGAAGCATCTTTATTAGCAGTAATCGCTGAGAAGACTGGTTACCCATCTGAGATGTTAGAAATGAGCATGGATATGGAAGCTGATTTAGGTATCGACTCTATCAAGCGTGTAGAGATCTTCGGTGCAATGACAGAAGCAAATCCTTCAGTTCAAGGTGTAGATCCACAAGAATTAGCAGAGTTAAGAACATTGGCTCAAATTGCTGAATACATTTCAGGAAAAGCAGGTGCAACTTCAGCACCGGCAGCAGCTCCTGCACCAGCGGCGGCTCCAGTAGCAGCAGCACCAGTTCAAGAGACAGCAGCTCCAGCAGCACAAGGTGGTGTAACTAACGCAGAAATCGAAGCATCACTTTTAGAAGTGATTGCAGAGAAGACAGGTTACCCATCAGAAATGTTGGAAATGGGTATGGATATGGAAGCTGATTTAGGAATTGATTCTATCAAACGTGTTGAAATCTTCGGTGCGATGACAGAAGCGAATCCTTCAGTTCAAGGTGTAGATCCACAAGAATTAGCAGAGTTAAGAACATTGGCTCAAATTGCTGAATATATTTCAGGTAAAGCAGGTGCGACTTCAGCACCGGCAGCAGCTCCTGCACCAGCGGCGGCTCCAGTAGCAGCAGCACCAGTAGTTGAAACACCAGCTCCAGCAGCTCAAGGTGGCGTAACAAACGCAGAAATCGAAGCATCACTTTTAGAAGTAATTGCTGAGAAGACAGGTTACCCGGCTGAGATGTTAGAAATGGGAATGGACATGGAAGCTGATTTAGGAATTGATTCTATCAAGCGTGTTGAAATCTTCGGTGCGATGACAGAAGCAAATCCATCAGTTCAAGGTGTAGATCCACAAGAGTTAGCAGAGTTAAGAACATTAGCTCAAATTGCTGAATATATTTCAGGAAAAGCAGGTGCATCATCTGCAGGGTCGACACAAGGGTCGACCCGTACGGAAGCGCCTGTAGTTGAAGCAGCAGCGTCTGTAGGGGCTACCCATGTGTCGCCCGTGTCAAACGCAGAAATCGAAGCATCACTTTTAGAAGTAATTGCAGAGAAGACAGGTTACCCAGCAGAGATGTTGGAAATGGGTATGGACATGGAAGCTGATTTAGGAATTGACTCAATCAAGCGTGTTGAAATCTTCGGTGCGATGACAGAGGCTAATCCATCAGTTCAAGGAGTAGATCCACAAGAATTAGCAGAGCTAAGAACATTGGCTCAAATTGCTGAATACATTTCAGGTAAGGCAGGTGCATCATCTGCAGGGTCGACACAAGGGTCGACCCGTACGGAAGCGCCTGTAGTTGAAGCAGCAGCGTCTTTAGGGGCTACCCATGTGTCGCCCGTGTCAAACGCAGAAATCGAAGCATCACTTTTAGAAGTAATTGCTGAGAAGACAGGTTACCCAGCAGAGATGTTAGAAATGGGTATGGACATGGAAGCTGATTTAGGAATTGATTCTATCAAGCGTGTTGAAATCTTCGGTGCAATGACAGAGGCTAATCCATCAGTTCAAGGAGTAGATCCACAAGAATTAGCAGAGTTAAGAACATTAGCTCAAATTGCTGAATACATTTCAGGAAAAGCAGGTGCATCATCTGCAGGGTCGACACAAGGGTCGACCCGTACGGAAGCGCCTGTAGTTGAAGCAGCAGCGTCTGTAGGGGCTACCCATGTGTCGCCCGTGTCAAACGCAGAAATCGAAGCATCACTTTTAGAAGTAATTGCAGAGAAGACAGGTTACCCAGCAGAGATGTTGGAAATGGGAATGGACATGGAAGCTGATTTAGGAATTGACTCTATTAAGCGTGTTGAGATCTTCGGTGCGATGACAGAAGCAAATCCATCAGTTCAAGGTGTAGATCCACAAGAGTTAGCCGAATTGAGAACGTTAGCTCAGATTGCTGAATACATTTCAGGTAAGGCAGGTGCATCATCTGCAGGGTCGACACAAGGGTCGACCCGTACGGAAGCGCCTGTAGAAGCAGCAACAGCGTCTGTAGGGGCTACCCATGTGTCGCCCGTGTCAAACGCAGAAATCGAAGCATCACTTTTAGAAGTAATCGCTGAGAAGACGGGTTACCCAGCAGAGATGTTAGAAATGGGAATGGATATGGAAGCTGACTTAGGTATCGACTCTATCAAACGTGTAGAGATCTTCGGTGCGATGACAGAAGCAAATCCATCAGTTCAAGGTGTAGATCCTCAAGAATTAGCCGAATTGAGAACGTTAGCTCAGATTGCTGAGTACATCTCATCGAAGGCGGGAGCGTCCACCCCCAGTGTAGCGGCGAATACTAATTCGTCAATCGAAAAAAAAAAGTCTACTAACCAAGTAGAAGAAACAACTGTCGCAGAAGATCATACTTCATTCCTTTCTGGAAATTATGATCGCGTAGCACGCTACGATGTAGAGTTGAAATATATTCCCGAGCCAGACCAATTGGTGATCGAGAAAAATGCAGATGCATGGACAGTCATTACAAATGATGGCTCGGGATTAACAGTTTCTTTAGCACAAGAATTATTGGCTGAAGGAAGAAAAGTAGCTGTATTGACTATGCCAGCTTCATTGGTTCGTCAATCGGCAGTGACTTTACCAAACGAGGTAAAGGAGATTGCTCTAGCTGAAATTTCTGATGATGCGATCAAAGCAGCATTAGCTCAAATCGGTGGAGTAGATCAATTTATTAATGTACATCCTCACTTTAGATTCCCGTTAGGTCAATGGGGTATGCATTTCGACAAAGAAAAAGAATTGTTGAAAGCGGCTTACTTATTGGCAAAACACCTTAAGCCTACATTGAATGAATATGCTTCTAAATCAACTAGAGCATCATTCATGACGGTAACACGTTTAGAAGGTGCTTTCGGAACGAAGAACCCTGGTAATGTTTCAGTCATCGGAGGTGGATACTTCGGATTAACGAAATCATTAAACTTAGAATGGACAAACGTATTCTGTAGAGGTGTAGACCTTTCTCCTCAATTGAAGGCGGAAGAAGCAGCGAAGAAAATCGTAGCAGAATTAAATGACGCTGACGTTTCTACTACTGAAACTTCTTACAACGATGAAGGAAAACGTTTCACTCTTACAGCAGTTGAGCAAGCACATACAGCAGGTACAATGCGTACTTCAGGTATCACTTCTCAAAACGTATTCTTAGTAACAGGCGGTGCCAAAGGTGTAACAGCGGATTGTGTTAGAGCAATGGCGAAAACGTACAAGTCTAAGTTTATCTTAGTAGGTCGTTCGGCATTGACTACAGAAGAGCCAACTTGGGCACAAGGTGTAGCGGAAGAGCCCATCTTGAAAAGAAATGCCATGATGTTCTTAAAAGAAAGCGGTGAGAAACCACTTCCTAAGACAGTGAACAGAATGGTAGGTGCGGTACTTTCTCAAAGAGAAATCGAAGAGAACTTAGCGTACATTCAAAGTGTTGGAGCGGAAGCTTATTACACGGCAGCAGATGTTACGGATGCTGAAAAATTAAAAGCAGCTGTAGCACCAATCGTTGCAAAAACAGGTGTAATTACAGGAATTATCCACGGTGCAGGTCGTTTAGCAGACAAACTGATAGAAAACAAAACAGCAACAGACTTCGATAACGTTTATGATGTGAAGATTTCTGGTTTATTAGCCGCTACTGCAGCAGCAAATATCCACGATATCCAACACGTTGTATTGTTCTCTTCTGTAGCCGGATTCTACGGTAACGTGGGGCAAACAGACTATGCAATTGCCAACGAGGTATTGAATAGAGTAGCACACTTATTCAAGAAAAACCATCCAGACGTACATGTTGCTTCTATCAACTGGGGTGCATGGGATGCAGGTATGGTAAGCGGAGAATTAAAGAAATTATTCGAAGCACACGGTGTATCTCTAGTTCCTTCTGATGAAGGTCCTGTAGCAATGGTGGATCAATTAAGTGATGCTTTTAAAGCACAACCTCAAGTGATTTTAGGTGGTACTTTACCACTTGCGAAAGCAGATATTTCAGGTGATTTGAAAAGCTATACGGTAAAGAGAAATATGACTGAAGAGAAAAATCCTTTCCTTCAACATCATATGATCCAAGGTAATGCAGTATTACCTATCGTAAATGCTTCTACTTGGATGGTGCAAACAGCAACGGATTTATATCCTGGCTTCAATATCCAAAGAGTAGACAACGCAAAGCTTTTCAAAGGAATCGTATTTGATGGTACTCAGGCGGAAGACTACACAATTAAAGTGACAGAAACGTCAAAATCAGAAAAGACTGTAACGTTGACAGTGAACGTTTCTAGCGACAATGGAGGTAAACTTCCGCTGAACCATTACCAAACACAGATTACTTTAACATCGGAAAATGTAGAAGCACCAATCATGCAATTACCTAACGAGAATGTTTCTCCAGCGGTAGCAGATGCTTCAACAGTGTATACTGATGGTACACTTTTCCACGGTGCTGACTTTAATGGTATCAAATCCATTTTAGAGATGAACGAACAAAGTATGCTTTTCAAATGTGAGCATGACGGAGTAACGGAAGAGAGACAAGGACAAGTTCCTGTGAAAAAAGTGAATCCATATTTAATGGATATCATGTACCAAGGAGCCGTTGTTTGGGTAAGAAGATTCCACGGAGCAGCAAGTCTTCCATTAAGTACTGATTACGTAGAAATTTTTGATGCACTACCATTTGGTAAGCCATTCTACGTTCAGATTGATGTGAAGAAAACAGACGACTTCTCTATGGTGTCAGACATCACTGCATTCGATGCAGAAACTGGAAAGGTTTACATGAAGAGTTACGGAGCGGCAATGACAATCAGCCGTGAACTAACTTGGTCATAAATGTAAGTATGGGTGGACCCACGTGTCCACCCTTATTTTAAAATACCATTCCGTCATTACAGATAAGATATAGAATGAGCAAAAAAGATAAAATAGCAGTCATTGGTATGGGAGGATTATTCCCAGGGTCATCCGATTTGGATACCTTCTGGAATAACCTACTCGATAACAAAGACCTTGTTACTCGTTCTGATGAACAGACTTTCGGACAAGATCCCGAACGTTTGTATCATACAGAAAAGGGTAAGCTCGATAAATGTTACGCGGTTCGTGGTGGTTACGTACGTGACTTCCAATTTGACCCTCAGGGATACAATATCTCTAAAGACTTACTAACAAAACAAGACGATCAATTTAAGTGGTCGTTACATGTAGCTCAACAAGCTTTACAAGACAGTGGTTACTGGCAAAACACTAAGGATAAAAACTGTGGTGTTATTGTGGGTAACTTGTCATTTCCTACACGTCGTTCTCGCCAAATATTTGCACCAATTTATGCAGATATGGCTGGTCAGGTATTCACAGAGCTGACAGGTGAACAAGTGAAAGTTCCTTTTGCTAACACCGATTACGATGCGAATATTCATGAAACTTTATTGACGAATTCACCTTCTGCCTTGATTGCTCAAGCAGTAGGATTAACGTCGACCAACTATTCTCTTGATGCAGCATGTGCATCAAGTTTATATGCCATCAAATTAGCCATTGATGAATTGCAATTGGGTAAAGCCGATATGATGTTGGCAGGTGCTGTAAGTGGTGCCGATCCATTGTTTATTCACATGGGCTTCTCTTATTTCCATGCATATGCTCGTATGAATGAAAAGTCAGCTCCTTTAGATAATACTTCAGGAGGATTGACATCATCAGAAGGAGCGGGTATGGTGGTCTTGAAAAGACTAAGTGATGCGCAAAAAGATGGTGATAAAATCCTAGCAGTTATTGATGGTGTAGGTCTATCGAATGATGGTAAAGGGAAATTCCTTTTAAGTCCTAATCCAAAAGGACAAAAGCTATCTTTCGAAAGAGCTTACAAAGGCACCAACTTAACTCCAGGAGAAATTGATTATCTAGAGTGTCACGCAACAGGTACGCCACTAGGTGATACCACAGAGATCAATTCAATCAGCGATTTCTTTGCACAAGAAGAGGTAAGACCTCCATTCTTAGGTTCAGTAAAATCGAACATGGGACACTTGCTAACAGCTGCCGGTATGACAGGTATGTTGAAAGTGATCTTGGCGATGCAAAAGAAATTTATCCCAGCTACAATCAAAATTGATGGTGCTGTACATTCCAACGATCAAAAGGTCGGTAGAGATCAAATGATGTTGGAAAATAAAGAATGGCCACAAAAAGGAGAGTTACCTCACGCAGGTATCAATGCTTTCGGTTTTGGTGGTACAAATGCCCACATGATCTTATCCGCTTACGATGAGAAAGTAGAGGCAGAAAAAGAACAGATTACATCACCCAAACAACCTCTTTCAATTGTTGGCATGGATCTTCACTTCGGTGGATGTGCCAGCTTGGAAGATTTTTATTTATCACTTTATCAGGGTCAGCAATTCTTCAAGGACCTTCCGGCCAATCGTTGGAAAGGTATGGAAGAATTGGAGACCCTGAAGAAAGGATTGGGGTTAGAAGATATAAAACGCTTGAAAGGAGCGTGGTTGGAAGAATTTGATTTGGATATTCTTCGATTCAAAATCCAACCGAAAGAAGCGGAACGTTTAACGTTGCAGCAGACTTTAATGTTAACAGTGGCAGACCGAGCATTACATGATGCAGGTTTGAAAGAACTCGAAGGAAAAGGAGCCAACATTGCCGTATTAACAGCAATGGAATCTGAATTGGAAATCCACCACCGTATGGGACGTTGGGATCTAATTTGGCAGGTAGAGAAAGCATTGGAAATGGCAGGTCTAGAAATGGATGTGCAGAAAAAAGAATCACTTTCTGATGTTTTAAAGAACTCTGTATTCCAAGCCTTCGAAGACCACTCTCCATCGGAACACACAGGCTTTATCGGTAACATTATCTCAAGTAGAGTTTCTGCTCTTTGGGATTTTACTGGACCTTCATTCACAATTTCATCCAACGAAAATGCGGTGTATAAAGCATTGGATGTAGCGAGAAATATGTTGGCTTTAGGTGAAGTAGATGCCGTAGTAGTAGGTGCCATCGACTTGGCCGGTAGCATGGAAGGTGTATTGAGCCGTCATGTTTTAAACCCAGTCAATACAGGTGATATTTCATTCGGTTGGAACACAGAAACAAACGGTTGGAATATCGGTGAAGGTGCAGGTGCTATTGTGATCAAGAGAGCTGAAGACGCGAAAAACGATCGTGTGTATGCTCAAATTGATGATGTAGCCATTGTACAATCTGATTTATCATCTCTGAATGGTGAAATTAACCCTCAAGCCGTAGCACAAGGAGCAGAAGAATTATTACAAAGTAATGGTTTGAATGCCTCTGATATCGGATTGTTGGAAGTGTCAGCATCAGGTATTCCTTCTGAAGACAAAGCAGAGATTGAAGGATTAACATCAGTATATCAATCAGAAGACGAGAAACTGACATGTGCCTTAGGTTCGGCCAAAGCCACTGTAGGTCATACGTTCTCAGCTTCAGGTATCGCTTCGATTATCCGATCAGCTTTAGCTTTATACCACAGATTTATTCCAGCTACTCCACAGTGGTCGGGGCCTAAATTTGAGGAGAAATTTAAAAACACACCTTTCTACGTTCCTCAGGTATCTTCACCATGGGTAGTAGAAGAAGGAAAAGATACATTAAGAGCAGCGATCTCAGGTTTAGCGACTGATGGTTCTTCGGCACATGTTTTAATGTCAGAAGGATCTCACCCTCAACTGGACGAGCGTAGCCCTTACTTAGCCAAAGGAGGAGAACGTTTATTCCCTCTATCTATTGAAAGACCGGCGGGTATTAACGAGCAACTGTTAGGGATTCTAACAGATGTGGAGACCTTAGGTTTCAATGAAACATCAGACAAACTTTGTGAGGCATTTAACCCTGCAGCACCTATTAAACCAATTTTCGTTGCTAAAAACGAGAAGGAATTAATGCGTGATGTTGCCTTCTTCCAAGCACATATGAAAGATGCTTATAAAGGAAAGAAAGCGTTACAAATGCCAACAGGTAGTTACTACAATCCTAACCCAATCGGGAAAGATGGAAAAGTAGCTATGGTCTACCCAGGTTCTGGTGCAGCTTATCAAGGTTTTGGTGCATCTTTATTGCAGATGTTCCCAAGCTTATATGACCACATCAAAGATTCTGTAAACTACCCGAACAGAGCGTTCTTTACAGAATATTTATACCCTAGAACACTGAAAAAGCCAACGGCTGAGGAAATCAAATTACAAGAAGAGAATTTGGGAACCAATGCACTTCCTGTCATGGCAATTGGTGTTGCCTTTGCGACGGCCTATACAGTGCTTCTTCAAGATATCTTAAAAGTAAAAGCAGATTCTTTGGCAGGGTATAGCATGGGGGAAACGTCTAGCTTATGGTACGGTCAAGGACTTTGGGATGGACATCAAGTAGATGAAAAATTCTTAGAGTCGAATATCTTCTCTGAAGTGGTTGGCGGTGCAATGACTGTTCTTGGTGAAGAATGGGGCATGGACGCTGCTACTGCAAAATCAAAATGGAGAAGCCGTTTGATTACCCTAAATGCACAGACACTTGGTTATGCAACGCTAGAAGATTGGTTTAGAAACGAGGTGGAAGGGAAGTACGAAAGAGTGTACTTAACGTTCATCAATACCGATTCTGAAATCATATTGTCTGGTGATAATGACATCCTAGAAGAGATCATGCAAAAGTATGCCCTTTCTTCGGTGACATTAACCATCAACAACTGTGTGCACCATCCATTTATCCGTAGAGTAACGGAAGAATTCATTACGATGCACAACCTTCCATTACAGAAGGAAGTGACAAAAACAGTGTATTCTGGTGTAACACAAAAACCTTTAGTGATCAATGAAGAGGTGATTGCCAACAACGCCAAAGAGGTATGTTGTCAAGAAGTGAACCTTCCGAAATTGATTAGAAGTATGCATGCGGATGGTCATCAATTATTTATTGAAGTGGGGGCAAATGCCACGCTTTCGAGATGGATTGGTGAGATCTTAAAAGGAGAAGAGCATGCAACAATTGCTACAGACCGTAAAGGATCTGATTCATTGAAAAGCTTCATGGGTATGATCGCTCAATTGTTAGGTCAAGGAGTAGAACTTGATCTTCAAGCCATCATCGCCAA
Organism: Flammeovirga yaeyamensis; assembly: GCF_018736045.1. Lineage (NCBI taxonomy): Bacteria > Pseudomonadati > Bacteroidota > Cytophagia > Cytophagales > Flammeovirgaceae > Flammeovirga > Flammeovirga yaeyamensis. The sequence goes on from NZ_CP076132.1 coordinate 1,300,410, forward strand.
AACATCAATGAAAGGCATTCAAAAGAAGAAAATCTTTAAAACTTTACATACTGGAGGAAATCGCTTTAAAGAATTTGCATTCACTGCAGAGAACAAGGCAGCCTTCATAAATTCAACGAACAGAGTCAACACCGCAGAACCTGTATTGGCAGGAGAGGAGTTCGACATGTTTGCTTTATCAGAAAAAGAAGAACAAACTACCAAAGATATGGATAAGAATTCAACCTTAGATGTGATTGAAAATAAGGTGAAACAAAAGATCGCTGAGAATGGCTTGGCGCTTTATGATTTCGATGCACCTGATTACAAAGCGAGCAAGAAAGATGCAATCTGGAATGAACAAGATCTATTGACTTTCGCTACAGGTAAAATTGCTGACGTATTTGGTCCAGAGTACTCAATTATCGACACGTATCCTTGTCGTGTAATGTTGCCAATGCCTCCATACTTATTGGTGAGCCGTGTAACAAAATTGAATGCCAAAACAAACGAGTACAAGCCATCGAGCTTAACAACGGAATACGATATTCCTTACAACTCATGGTTCGCTACAGACGGTCAAATTCCTTGGGCAGTAGCAGTAGAATCTGGTCAGTGTGACTTATTATTGATTTCATATTTGGGGATTGACTTCCAAAACAAAGGAGAGTACAAATACCGTCTACTAGACTGTACATTGACTTTCTTGGACGATCTTCCATTCGAAGGACAAACATTACGTTACGACATCAGCATCGATAGCTATGTTCGTAATGGTAACAACTTATTATTCTTCTTCCGTTACGACTGCTATGTTGAGGACAGAATGGTATTGAAGATGCGTGGCGGATGTGCCGGTTTCTTCAACGAAGCTGATTTGGCAGAAGGTCAAGGTGTAGTCTACAAACCAGAGGAATTAGAAGAAAGAAACAACCGTAAGAAGCAATTCTTCGAGCCACTTTTACACTGTGATAAAACTACTTTCAACCAAGAGGAGCTTTTAGCGTTAACTCAAGGTGATTTAGAAGGTGTATTTGGTTCGGATTACAATACATTAGGTAGAAACAAATCATTACGTCTTCCTCCAAAAGATATCTTGATGTTGGACCGTATCACTAAGTTAGATATTAAAGGTGGTCATGCTGGTCTAGGATGGATTGAAGCAGAGAAAGATTTGAAAGCCGACGATTGGTACTTCCCTTGTCACTTTAGAGATGACGAAGTATTAGCAGGTTCATTACAAGCTGAAGGCGGTGGACAGTTATTACGTTTCTTAATGTTATACATGGGTATGCAGCGTTTAACAAAAGACGCTCGTTTCCAACCTGTATTAGACATCCCTCAAAAAGTAAGATGTCGTAAAGAGGTAAACGCTAAAGATGGTAAGCTAATTTATCGTATGGACGTGAAGGAAGTAGGTTTAGTTCCTGAGCCATACGTAGTAGCTGACTTAGAAATTATCTATGACGGATTGTCGTCTGTATACTTCGAAAACTTAGGTCTTCGTTTACAAGAAAAAGACAACCCTCAATATAAAAAGGACTTAGCCAACACGAACCACGGTGTGTATGTGAAGCCAGTGAACAAGCCCGTTTTATTAGACGAAGGCGACATCACTCAATTCGCATTAGGTCCGGTATACAAATGTTTCGGCGATGAGTACAAAGTATTCGAAGGACGTTCATTATCACGTCAGCCAAACACGGATCTTCAAGTAATCTCTAGAGTTTTATCAATCAGCAATGAGAGACATGACTTTAGTAACAATCCAACAATCATTTCAGAATATGATGTTCCTGTAGACGCATGGTACTTCAAGCAAAATGCTTCTCCAGTAATGCCTTATTCAGTATTGATGGAAGTAGCCCTTCAACCATGTGGTTTCTTAGGTGCTTACTTGGGATCAACTTTATCTGTGCCAGACAAAGACTTATTCTTCCGTAACCTAGACGGTGACGGCGAGATGTTAGTAGACGTTGACCTTAGAGGTAAAACAATCACCAACAAAGTAGTGATGACGTCGCATACCAACCTTGCAGGTACAGTATTGCAACGTTACACTTTCGAACTTTCAGTGGATGGAACAGTATTCTACGTAGGTCAATCATCATTCGGATTCTTTACTGTAGCCGACCTATCGTCTCAAGCAGGTCTTGACTCAGGCGAGAAAGTAGCTGCATGGAAAGATGTAACAGCTTACGACAAGAAGAATGCAATCACATTCAACTTAGATTCATTGTTCGGTAAAATGAAGTTGTACAAGTCGACCAACCCAGCTTCTCCAAGATTACACTTGGCAGAAGATCAGTTGAACTTGTTAGACAGTGCTACAATCATAAAAGAAGGTGGTAAGTACGGTAAAGGTTATATCCACGCCACTCGTGCCATCCATAACTACGATTGGTTCTTCACTTGTCACTTCTACCAAGATCCTGTAATGCCAGGTTCATTAGGTGTTGAAGCGATCCACCAAGCAGTTCAAGTTTGGGCATTGCAAAACAACTTAGGTGAGGGCATGACCAATGTAGGTTTCAATCACCACGCTCCAAACAAAACAGTTTGGAAATACAGAGGTCAGATTCTTCAAGGAGATCCAACAATGAACTTGGATTGCCATATCAAAGAGGTGATCAAGGAGAATGGTAAAGTGGTAATTTTAGTAGATGCGAATCTTTGGAAAGGAGATTTGAGAATTTATGAAATTACGGATCTTTCATTGGTGATCAGCTAATTATCCTCCAAAGAGCTTAAGAGGGCCATCCACGTATGGCCCCTCTCGAATGCCCCTCATAAGCTTATTTAATTTCTAAAAAATGAATACAACAGCAATACAAAACAGCGGCTTAAAGACATCCACAAAATCCACTTCCAAGTGGTTCGGTGCTTCAAGCTTTGCAAAATATACAACTGAGGAGATCAAGCAGCAGTTTGAGAAATTGGACAAGCAGCTTTTTGTTATCAGAAACCAAGAAGGAACAGTAGGTGTAGCGGATGGTATGGGTACAGCCACATCATCTGATTTACAATCTGCAGAATTATTAGCCAATATTCCTGCTTATGCTCCAGAAGCATTGGGAGATCCATCGTTCAGAGCAGCTTATGGTTTGAAATATAACTACATGGGTGGTGCCATGGCCAACGGTATTTCATCAGAAGATTTGGTGATTGCCTTAGGTAAGGCAGGGATGCTTTGTTCTTTTGGTGCAGGTGGTTTGATTCCTTCAAGAATCGAGCAAGCAATTGATAAAATTCAAACGGCTTTACCTAACGGACCATATGCGTTTAACTTAATTCACTCGCCAAACGAAGTAGCTTTAGAGCGTGAAGCTTGTGAGTTGTTCTTAAAGCGTGGAGTGAAAGTGATTGAAGCGTCTGCATTTATGGACTTAACGCCATTTGTAGTGAAGTTTAGAGCGGCAGGGTTACGCAAAAATGCGGATGGATCGATCCATATGGAAAACAAGATTATCGCTAAGGTATCTCGTTTAGAAGTAGCGGAGAAATTTATGCGTCCGGCACCAAAGTCGATCTTAGATAAATTGGTAGCAGAAGGTCAGATTACAGCAGAGCAAGCGACATTAGCCTTGTCTGTTCCTATGGCCGATGACATTACAGTAGAAGCAGATTCTGGTGGACATACAGATAACAGACCATTGGTGTCGTTATTGCCATCGGTATTATTGCTAAGAAATAGAATCCAAGAAGAATTGAACTACCCTGAGCAAGTACGTGTAGGTGCTGCCGGTGGTATTTCAACACCTCAATCGGTATTGGCAGCTTTCGCTATGGGTGCAGCATTTGTAGTGACAGGTTCTATCAACCAAGCATGTTTAGAGTCGGGTGCATCAGACCATTCTCGTAAAGTGCTAGCACAAGCGGGTATGACAGACATCATGATGGCGCCAGCATCAGACATGTTCGAATTGGGAGTGAAACTTCAGGTATTGAAGAAAGGTACGTTGTTCGCCTTAAGAGCACAAAAGTTATACGATACATACATCGCTTACGATGGTATCGATGCTATTCCAGCCAAAGAAAGAACAACTTTAGAGAAAACCGTTTTCCAAGATACGTTAGAGAACATCTGGAAAATGTGTATCGAGTTTTTCCAAGAGCGTGATCCAGAACAAATCACAAGATCAGAAAATAATCCAAAGCGTAAGATGGCATTGATCTTCCGTTGGTACTTAGGTCTTTCTTCATCATGGGCTAACCGTGGTGTGAAAGGTAGAGAGTTGGATTACCAAATCTGGTGTGGTCCTGCCATGGGTGCATTCAACGAGTGGGTAAAAGGTACTCCTCTTGAGCAATGGGAAAACCGTAAAGCAGTAGACGTTGCACATGCTTTATTTAACGGTGCAGCCTACCTGTACAGATTGCAATACTTAGAGATGCAAGGTGTACAAATCGATGGTAAATACAAGGCTGCGAGCGTAAGATATTAATCAAGCGCGAACAGACTCATTCATATCTTATTTATTATAGACCCCGGGACTTTTGGTGCCGGGGTCTTTTTGTTTGAAGGTTATATATGTTATGAGTTGTAGATTGATAACGTGAAAAAGTTTTAAGTAACGTTTATAGATTGATAATTAGAATAGAGAGGATTTTTTTTAAGTAATAGTAATTAATTAGTAATTTTATTTTTTGGAAAGAATTTTTTGCAATCAATTAAAATGAATCTAGAATTTATATTACTTCAAGCAGATACTATTGGAGCTTCAATTGACTCTGCATCTGTTGCTAGTGCTTACTTCAATAAGGTAGCAACAGAATTTGTATCAGAATCATGGGGAATAGTATCATTTATTGTTTTATCAGCAGGTACTGGAGCTCTTGGGTCATGGTTATTTAAATTTCTAACTCCCAGACCTAGAATGAAGATATCCCCAATTATCGTTTATGATAAAGAAAGAAAGTTATATTGGTTTAAGATAGTGAACAAAACTTGGAAGTCTTTATTTAAAGTTAGAGTAACTTTACTGCATCATGAGATGATTGACTCTGATACTAAATGTACAATGGCTCACTTTATTAATTTGGAAGGAACAGCAGGTCAAGGTGAGATAACATTTGATGGTTATAAATGGTGGAAATCGGATTATACAGATCACGTTACCCATGTTAGATGTAATGCATCTACACAGTTACATAATAAATTAGCTGATCAAGATGAAATATGTCTTCAAATAGAGGCTACCCATTCAACTACTGGTGAAACTAGAATGTTCAGTCATCTATTCACAAAAAAGAAAGATATTTTACCTGGACATATCCATGATTCAACGAATGATTTATATGGAATAGAGCAAAAGCTGGCTGAAGAGTTAATTGGACAATAGTATTAAACTATTGTAAAATTTGCTAAATAATTAGTTATTTGCTAATTTTCCATCGTATTATTAACTAGCAAAATAAAAACATAAACAATCTAAAGAATATCATAATGTCAAACACTAGAATTTGGAGTCGTATCTGGTAAAAACTAGTCGACCAAAAAATGAAACAAAACGAAATTTAATAATCATTAAAAAAGCCCTTTTATTTCATAAAGTAAAAGGGCTTTTTATTTAAATATCTTCAAAACGGTTCGCTGTGTTAAGCCGATAGACGTCACCACGAACTAGCATATTCTTTTAAATTTGAAACCTAAAAAAACTATAATATTCATCCCAAAACATCGACCTCCAACAGATTATTTTTTATACCATGATAGTTAGAAGCACTAGAATATAAGTAGTCTTTCGTATCTTGAACAATTCGTGCTTTGATAGGATTGTTATAAGTATAATCTAAACATTATTGTTGTTTTACAGATGTATCCAAAAGAATAGGGTTATTGTGCTGTATCCAAAATTGATACATTTTATTCCTGGAATTTTTCTGACCAGCTCTTTGAAACATCCAGAGCATCAATTCTTTTCTACTTTCAACTACATTGTTCTGAATATTTTTATAATAGATTTAAAAGTGTACTTTTTGAAGTCTCTAAGAATGTCTGAGATGTTTATATGTAATCCTTTTGAAATAATAAGATGAATATGATTACTCATTATCACATATGCATGAATAATTAGTTCTTTTTCCTTTTGGCAATATTTTAGACTTAAAGGACGATATTATGGTATTCTTCTTTTTGTAAAAAAGTCTATCCAATATTCCACAGAAATAGTAACAAAATAAAATACCTCTTTATCTTAGAAGATATGTTTTCTTGCCATGTTGAATCGTTTTAATTAGTTTTTATTTTTGAATTTAGTGATAAGGGAGTTGGTAATGAAATGTTTTTTGGTTTTAAGTCATATCCTTAAATTAGTGTGGAGAGATATGATAAATTTTAGTTAAATATTATATTTGATTAATTATAATATTTAACTAAAAAGTAGAATTAATGGAAAAGGAGCAAACTGAAGAAGATTTAAGAATGGCAAGGGAATTTGATAGTTTAAGACATGATTTTTGGAGGCTATCTCAAAGGTCAGATAAAATTAAAAAGACTGCTATGTTTAATAGTCTTCTCAATAAAGTTTTTCTCATATTATATAAATCGTATGCATTGGTATTTGGGGCAAGTTCGAGTGGATTATTTTACTTTTTGAAAGAGAATAAAGATGAAGACTCTTCTATCATTAATTTATTAAATAATAATCTTGGTCTACTTAGTCTTTTAGGTTTATTAGTTGGGGTATTTGAGCTGATGGATAAGTATCTTAAATTTGAAAAAACTACTAATTATTGGAGTGAAATAGTACCTGACTTTCAGAAGTTAAAAGAAGAAACTTTAGATATTTATGACAAGATAAATCTTAGGATGATCTCCGATGATTTAAGCAATGATAAAGAAAGTTACAAAAAGCTTAAATCAAAGTACGATAAATTGATAAATGACAAAAAGATATCAACTGGTATTGTAGGATTTGTAGCTGAAATAATATCAGATATTCAATATAAAAATCACACAAACAATCATTCAAAATAATAATGAAACTTATAGTATATTCACCATTAAAAGCTGGTTTAAGAATTGAAGTAATAAAGAATAGAAAGGAGAAATATAATTTTACATTAAAAATAGATGTAATGTCTTCCTCTCAATTAGCTCAATATAGTAGAAATAGACCAAGAACAATTAGAAGTTTGAGAGGTGGTAGAGCTAACAAAGGTTTACCACGACGTTATAAAATTGGTAAAACAAGTATTGTAACAGCCAATGATTTAAATAGTATCATATACCAAATACAGGAAGTTATTAGGTATCAATTTTATGCGAAATTTGAGAATGAAGACTATTTAAGAAATGACTTAGAAAAAGCTCTTAGTAGATATCTTGAAAGTGGAAATATAACACGAAATACATTTAAATATTATAGTATTAAAGCTTTAGTACCTTTACCTGAAGCTCCAAGAAAGCCTTTGAGAGTAAGACCTAAACCAACTCCAAATAATGAAGAACCACCAACCGAAGAAGCATAAAAAACATTTGTTAATAAATATATTATCATCACCTAAAACAAAACCTTCTATGTGTGTGATTAATTAGGTTAGTACTATCATTGAAAGATTACCGTTTTGTAGAGCCATAACGCTTTGTGGTTCACGTACCATTAGAAATTCCAAAGTTCTTAGTAACGACCTAAATCAAATATCTATGGGTTAAGCTTTCGACCTTGTCAAAAGACTTTATATAGCTAAAAAAAGAGGTCATTCAGAGATTTTTTCACTCTAAATGACCTTCTTTGGTATTTTTATTAACGATTAAAACATTTTCAAATGTTCTTTTATAGGTGATTTTATCAGTTTATTCAAACTCACCAACTCCAGCTCATAATTCCCTTTCGGAAGAGTAGGAACCATAAAGATCACCGCTTTATTTTCATTACTGATTAGCTGTGATACTTTCGTTTTGGATTGATCCTCAAGATTCACAAAGAATAAACCTACTTCCTCTTGATGTGCCTCATCTCCTTCAATTTTGATGCGATCTCCAAAAAGGGTGACGGCATTGTTTGGTGTGATTTCATTATTCACGTCTCCCGTCAAGCTATCGGTCACTCTTAATAATACAGGGCCGGTTTGTGCTTGTCCTAATACCGTTACTTTGGTTTTAACAATAATATCTTTTTGTAGTGTTAAGCGAATGCATCACTACGAACTATACTTGACTTATTACAATTGTTATTTTGGTTATAAGTCGAAGACTTATACGGTGGGAAAGTTCTTAGTGACGCCTGTCGGCTTAACACTAATCACAGAGATGATATGTACATAAAAGGGCGTTTTTTGTATATGACAATGATTATGTGTACATAACATGTACATGAAAATAACCTTATGTACATATTTTGTTGTTTTATGTACATATAGAGTTTGATATGTTCATGATAGAAACATTATTCAATCAACCTTATTCGAAAATTGAAAATGTAACAACTAGTTTGAAAATCGATAGAAGAACCGCTACGAAATATTTAAACGAGTTAGTCAAGATCAATATTTTAGAAGTGCAGAAGGTAGGGAAAATAAATTTATACATTAATAGAAGGCTGTTTGAGCTACTAAAAAGTTAGATTCAAAGTTTTACTACTATAGATAAGAAATAAAATCTTTTACTGTTTGTAGTGTTAAGCGAATGCATTACTACGAACTATATTATTGTTTAAGTCTGTGACTTATTACGATTGTTATTTTGGATATAAGTCGCAGACTTATACGATGGTTAAGTTCTTAGTGACTCCTGTCGGCTGAACACTAATAACAGGGGGCACCTAACCAAAAGCATCAATAGCGGTTTTCATCGCCAAAAACATTCTTCCCGAATCTAATACTATAAAACCGTAATGTTTATAAAATGAGACTGCTTTTTTATCTATAGGATCCACGATAATTGCTGAAGAAGCGATAACGTTAGAAGCCATAATACATGTTTTTATCGCATGTGCCAATAATGCACCTCCAACTCCTTTACCTTGGTATTTGGAATTAACGGCTAACCTTCCAATTAAAGTAACATTTAGATTTTTGTATTTCGCCTTAAAATGTTCAGGAACATCAGAGGCAGAAATACCGTCATTAGATAAAGTGTAATAGCCTTTTATTTCGTTTGCTTGTTCATCGTATGAAACATAAACAACAGCCAAGCGATCTTTCTGATCTTGATTAGCCGTTTCTTTGAGGTATTTATTTAATGATTCGTTGGTACAGTCAAAACGCTTTCTTTCTTTACCATGTTTAGTTTTACTTAGTTTTTCTACACTCATAATAAAGTATCGATGTTCTGTACTGCCTTCTTTAATGCCTCATTTGATTCTGGAGGATTTTCTAAGGTTTTAAAAAATAATTCTTTATCTCTTTCTGTTTGAAGAATTTGCTCATGTGCCTCAATTATTTCATCAGATTTCTCATCCATAACAGAAATAATAAAATTATTTAAAGTACTAAACCCTTTAATTTTAGCAGCCTTTTGATATCGTTCTTTTTTTTCGGCAGGAAGTTGCGTTTCCATTCGAGCTTTTTTAGTCGTATTCATAATGTAAAATTACGGAAATATTACGGAAATAACGAATTTAAGACACTAATATGATTTAATATTTAAGTATTCAAATGGCATAATATCAGTGTTTTATATGTTCGTATTTCAAAAATAGGTCTACTTGATTGTTTTCATTAGTCATCGTTAAAGTCAGGTTTTATTAAAAAAATATTTATGTGATGTTGAATGAATCATTGAGAGTGTGATGATACTTTTACCTTTTAGGAATTTTTTGTTTATGATCTAAAGAGTCATTAGCTTTAGGTAGTATCGTTATCGCAGCTTGCAATGAGTGTTAGTATTCAAATCGGGTGTAATATTAAAGGGTAATTCTTTAATAATCAAGGTTTTTTTGACAGAGGTAGTAGTGCGTGGTGTTAAGAACGGAGTATGTTTTTTTACTGTTGGATCTACTCTATTTAACTTACTGTACAGTTAAATAGAGCAGGTCAATCACTTAGTTATAAATTCTTTAAACCTTTTTTATTTTAATTTTTATAAGGATCATTTTTTTCATCATAAGTGAATTCATTCCAAGGTGCATAACTTTTTAACTTATCGAATAGGTCTTTAGGTATAACACCAGAGAAGTTATTGTTTTCAATTTTAAAACTCCAAAATTCTTCAAAATTCAATAAGTAAGAAGGAATTTCTCCTTCTAATTGATTGTCATTTAGCAGTAAATTATTTAAGGTTAATAAATTACTCCATTCATTTGGAATAACTCCTGAAAATTGATTGTAACTCAGTTTTAATGTAATCAATTTAGATAGCTGTGAAAAAGAAGTAGGCAATGTTCCTTCCATTCTATTATTACTTAAATCCAAGATTTCTAGACTATCTAAATTTCCAATCAAGGATATATTTTCTTGAGTAATTTCATTGTCATTTAAATACAAGAATTTAAGATCTTTCAAATGACTAATAGAAGAAGGAATATTACCTTTTAAACCCTTACCAGATAAATTTAAAGAAATTAATTTTCCATTATTATCAACTTTAAGATTTCTCCATTCTCTTACTGGTTTATCACTATTAAAATCATGATCTTCATTCCAATTTGGTCCATCCATTTCATTGTAAATAGCTAATAACGCTTGCTTAACTTCAGTACTAACATCAGGTCTTGTATAACCATCTCTTTTGAAGATAAAATAATGAGCCAGAGTTTTATTGTTACTTAAAGCTCTTAATTCTAATTCATTTTCATTCAATAAAGTTATCTCGTAACTCAAATTTAAGTCTCTATGATATATTGGAAAAGCACCATTCTTAAAATCAAGAAATACTTTATCATCTTCTTTATAAAGATCCCATTTCCACTGGTTTGTATTGGGAAAATCAATTTCATAAGTAATATGGTTATTTTCATCAATTAATAACTTTCCCCCTAAACTATCATAATAGCTTCTATTCTTTTGGTCACTATCATCAAAAACCAATGTTGATTGATTGTTTATCAAACTAAATAAGCTATCTTCTATAGAAAAACTCATTTGATCATCATAAACTCCTCTTCCTTCAAATTCATCAATTTCACATACCCACCAAGTAGGTTCGTAAGATTCTCCAGGGCCAATTGCAATATGCCCTCTGTTACCTTTATCAAGTAACCACATTTTATTATCAGACCCTACTAAATAGTCGAAATAAGGTTTCTTCCAGCTTTCTATTGTTGGTTCTTCCGTTTCTTTTTCAGTTTCTTCTTCTGTTGGTTTTTCAGTTGGTTTTTCAGTTGTATCAATAGGTTCAACTTCATTCTTAGTACAAGATATTGTGATAATAAATAGTACTAGTAGATAAATTGTTTTTTTCATTTCACTAATAGATTGTTTGTTTACTTTATTAAGGTAAAAGTACTTTATTCATTTGAAGTTTAAAATTCACTCATAAAAAACTAGTTCTTCTTGATATCTATTGGCTGAATACCAAGAAAATTTTCTCCTCCAAAAACTTTTGTAAGCATGTACAAGTTAGTAATCTGAAGAGAAAATATCTACAATAATGTTTATCAAATACAATCTAATAACGCCCTGTTAGATTAAATCCAATATAAAATGTACAACAGTTTAAAAATCTATCAAAAGACACGTTTAAAAGTAGCCTTTAGATGGCTTTTAATTCTATTCTATCTTGTAGCAGGTATCAATCATTTTATACATCCACAATTTTATATTCCTCTGATCCCTCCTTATTTTCCTTATCCCGATCTCATCAATTTGATAAGTGGTGCTGTTGAAATTTTATTGGCATTGGGAGTACTTTTTTCAAGTACCAGAAAAAGGGCTGTACAAGGTATTATTCTGATGTTAATCGCTTTTATACCTTCTCATGTCTATTTTATTGAAATTGGGGCATGTGTGGGCCTGCAAAGTTTATGCACTCCTATTTGGGTCGCTTGGGTGAGATTGTTACTTATTCATCCTTTGCTTATTGTTTGGGCTTGGTCAGTAAGATAGGTTTTCAAATTTAGATTCGATATAACAAAAAAACCGGGGTTTAATTCTGAAAATTAAACCCCAGTTTTAGTGATATTCAATTAAAATGGTATATGGGTTGACATTGGATTATAGAATGTAACGCCGTAAGAGAAATAAATATCTTCTAAAAACTCAGGTCTACCACCGTGTATTACACCTTCAGTATCTGTAAAATTATTGTTGTGAAAATCCATTGTACCTAAAAAAACATTATTGGTATCGTAAACGTTAAATTTAACTTCACTATTTCGTACATATTGATCTTCTATAGTTCTTTTTAATATTAATGATAGTTGACCTTCATTATCATGATCTTTTTTGTAGATGAGGTGTTCTTTATTATATAACATTAAATGAGCAGTATCTAAAGCAAAATAAGTATCAACATAATAGGTGTCTTGATTATTTCTGCTCTTTAAAACCTTTTTATTCATTCCATAATATACATCATAGTAGCCTTTTTCAGATGAATTTTCATCATAATTAATATTTACGACAAAGTGATCTTCAAAGTACTCAAATCTTTTAATGTAGTCATTAGTATAATAGTTATTTGATGCACATTTTATCGTACTAAACCTTTGTTGATCATCGTAGGTATATTCATATCGATAGCCATAACTTCCAGGGATTTCTACAATTGCCACTCTATTTTGTTCATCGTAAGCCACGTGTCCATCATAAGGAATAGGATAGTTGTTCTCAAATCGATCTATTCCTAATCCGTTTTCAGTGCCGTGTTGATTGTAAAATATTAAATTGTAATCCCCTTCACTATATGATTCATGTAAAATGCGATTAAATGGACTTAGAAGGTTATTTTTTACAGATCTAATTAGACCAGTTGAAGAATTGATATATGTAATTAAATGTGGGGAATTGGTCATTTCATAATCTAATTCTACTTGATAATCTGTATCGTTAAAAGTAACATTCGTAGTGATTACAGAATCATATTCATCTGTAATATGTTTGAATGTAATAATGTCTTCACCAAATTTTCCTAGTTGTGGAATCGAAGCAGTAGTTTTAAGTAATGTATTTCCATCTAATTCTGATGTCATAACGTAATTACCGCCATAACACCCTCTCATGATTCTGTCGAAGGTGTAGATAAAATCATCAGTTCTGAATAAAGGTCGTTGTGGATGTGGTTGTGGTTCTTTTTCTTCAACTTCAGTAGTTGTATCATCATCAGGTACAATTTCTGGAGTGACTTTTTCTTCTGTACAACTACTAAGTACAGCAACGAAATAAAGGATGAAGAATAGTTTGTTGAAAGAGATTTTCATTAGTAAAAAAAGTTTATGAATTTTTGTATAGTTAAATAGATTGGTCTTGAAAGACAATCAAAAAAAGTTTTTCAGAACTTATAGATAAGTATATTCTTAGTTTACCTATTAGTGAACACGAAAAAGCCCCTGAAATTAAAATATATCTTTCAAAGCAGGCTTTCTCCCAACGCTACTTTCTTTAGACATTTTGATGATTTCATATTTTCTAACAGCAATTTTTTCATCTGAAAAAAACTCTCCTGCTTGATCTTCATCTCTCACTTTTCTGTAACGATCACTAGATGTGCTACCAATAATGTAGCTGTACTTTGGGAGTAGGAAGATGATCCTGTCTTCTTCAATTTTATCGACTTTTAAAATGTATTCGCTTCCTAGTTTAGGGAAATCATCAAATACGTAGTAGTGACCAACGACAGGCTCTTCTAACTTGCTTTTAAAAGATGCTTCATGACTTTTTTTGTTACACATGGCTACTACACCAATAAGTAATATTACCACTAGAGTAATTTTATTCTTTTTAATTAGTTCTATCATATTAGTTTATTCATTAAAGAGGTTATTTGTAACTCTTGAGTTTGCTTTCATTATTAATAATATTTGTACTCATATAATGTTTGTTGTTTTGATGAAGAGTTATCAGAATTGGGAAATCTACTCGTATAAATTGAACTAACAGGGATACCGTTTTCAAATGTGTATTCATATTGCCATACAAACGAAGTATCACCATACCATGTTAAATAATAGCCATTTGTGATGTTACCACTTTTAATTCTATAGTTTTTCTGAATAATATGTGTATTTGCAAAAATATTTGGAGAATTATCTTTGTATTTATATCGTTTAGAAGTGACTTCCCTTCCATCCTTATAAGTAGAAGTAATATCTTCCATAATACTACCATTCTCATCTAAATATGTTCCTATATAGACATCATTTGAATTACTATAATTTTCATCGTAATTCACTATTAGTTTTGAATAACCAAAGTTAGGATCTTCGTAGTAATATTCAATTTCTTTTACATTATCTAAGTTGCCTTCAAGATTAAAAATTGAATCAACTCTGATGTATAAATTATCATTTCGTTTAGTATACGTGTTTGTAGAATTAATTATTCCAGATTTGATATAAGTATTAGTTACTCTAGTATTACTTCCATTTCTTGTAATTATAGATTCAAATGTTCTTTCAGGATCATACGGCTGATGGATAATTTTAGTGATATTACCGTCTTCATCATAAAAATATTCTCTATCCAAATAACCATCTAAGTATAACTCTTTTAACCTTAAGGATGTTGGGTTTTTACTGTTATTTTGACAAGAGAATAGAATGATACTTAAAATGAAGTATTTGACTAAGTCTAAAATGTTTGCTTTCATGATTAATTAGTTTTTGATATAGAATTATTGGACCGAATTTTTCAACCGTTCAATTTTTTTATTGATTGTATCCGTATATTTTGGTTCTACTTTATTATATTTTTCGTAATATTTTATTGCCAATTTTGGTTTGTTCGAGTACTCATAAGCTTCAGCAAGATTGTAAATCACCTTTGAGTTATTTTTATCTATTTTTTCTGCTTTTTTGAGATATTGAATGGCATTTTCATAATCAGATAAGGACATAAATGAACCCCAAATACATTCATAACTTAATAAGTGTTTGGGATGGTAATCAAGTATAGTTTCTGATAATCTGATTAGATTATCATAATCACTATTTTTCCTTAAAACCGCTTGATAACTTTCTAAGAGTGCTAATATATCATTTTGATACTCCTCATTATTTGTAGTCAACCATTTTCCTTTGTTCGACTTATTTTGTACCGCTAAACTCTGAGCAAATTCTCTCAGGTTATCTTTTTTTGTATGCTCAACGCATTTATTAAGGATGGACAGTCTAATGTCAATCCGATTTGGAAATTTGTCAATGCCTTCTTTTGCTGTTTTTACTACCTCTAGAAATTTATCCCTATCAAGAGATCGTTGTTTC
Source organism: Flammeovirga yaeyamensis (assembly GCF_018736045.1). Lineage (NCBI taxonomy): Bacteria > Pseudomonadati > Bacteroidota > Cytophagia > Cytophagales > Flammeovirgaceae > Flammeovirga > Flammeovirga yaeyamensis. The sequence continues at coordinate 1,315,691 of NZ_CP076132.1, forward strand.
TTTGGTTTATTTGATCTGCTGTATTCAGGTATTCCTAAACTTATAAATTCTACAAAACTTTGTTCGTATTGGAAAGTGATTTTGGCAAGATAGTATTCTGGAGATGTGTTACTAGAAGCCCAATCGTTTAATATCTTCTCTTGTAATTCAACATTTTTATCTGCTTTAGCGTTATCAAATGCTTTTTGATAATCTTGACTGATGCAATGAGTAATAGAGAATAAGAAGAAGATGAATAGAATTTGTTTCATGAGGGAAAAAGTTTTTGCTAAGAAAAGGACCAAGATGAGCTGTTTGTAGTATTAGTTTTTACTACAAACAGCTTGATAATTATAACTTAAAAGTTAGGGGTAAAAACATTCTATGATTTACAGGTTTTCCGTCTTTTTTTGCAGGTCTCCACTTTGGAGATGTTTTAAATAGACGTACGGCTTCTTCGTCACATCCATGTCCAATTCCTCTCACTACTTTGAAATCATTTAAACTACCGTCAGTTAGAACAGTGAACTGTACATACACTTTTCCTTCTTGTTTTGCTTCTTTGGCTTCTTCAGGGTATTTCATGTTTTCACCCATGATTTGATAGAATTTTCTCATTCCACCTGGAAAACTTGCTTCTTCATCAACAACAGTAAATACTTTTTCTGAGTTGTCTGCTGTGTCTTGGGCATTAGAGATTAAAGCAGTGCCAAATAGAAGGCACAAAGAGATCATAAGAGATTTCATATAGTCTGTAAATTAGTTTTTTGATACCCTTAAAAATAGATATTTAATTTATTGATAAAAAATAAAAGGATCGCATTGTTGTTATACAATAGAATCTCTAAGAAAAGTTACTATATCATAGACAGACCTTTTTTACTTCTTCCTTTTATTATTCCACCGAAAACCATAATTTCAATTATCAATTCCCCACAAACATTTTAATATGCGTTTTCAGATCAATATATACCTACTCTTTTTTTTAGTGGTTATCCCTCATATAATTACTGCTCAAGTACATCAAGATAGCTTGGAGGAGCAGGTAAACTATACCAGTGGAAAATTAAAAAAATCAGAAGGCCACCTTTTGAATGGTAAGAAACACGGTAAGTGGACGTATTATTTCAAATCAGTGAAGACTAATCATTTAGTCTACCGAATAGAGCATTATGAAAAAGGGGAGAAGCACGGTGTTTTTAAAAAGTTTACGGATAAGGGAATCGTCATTTCAGAAAAAACATATGATCATGGAAAACTGTCAGGAGATCATAAGAGATATTATGATGATGGAACATTAATGTTTCATAAGTTTTATGTAAATGGTCTACCTGAAGGGATTTGTTATTTTTATTTTGAAGATGGGAATAAGGAAGAAGTGTCTCATTTTAAGAATGGCAAATTGGAAGGTGAATATTTGAAATACTATGATAATGGTAATATCAAGGAGAAGATAGAATACCGCAATGATTTAAAAGATGGTAAGTATTTCTATTACACTAAGAATAAACAATTGTTTGTTGAAAGAACCTACAAAGAAGGTAAGCGAATGGGTGATGAACTGACGTATTTTGAGAATGGTCAGTTGCAAGAAAAGGTACGTTATGAGGATCAAAATAGAGTGGGTGAGTACACAGAATATTATGAGAATGGAAATGTGAAAACCCAATGTTTTTATGTAGATGGTCTAATCGATGGGAAGTTCCAATCTTTTTACGAAAATGGTTTCAAGGATGTAGTTTGTGAATATAAAAATGGCAAACTAGAAGGAAAGTATATAGAATATTCTGAGGACACTAATGGAAAAATATATGGTGTAAAATCACTTAAAGATGGATTAGTAGAAGGTAAAGAAACCTATTATTATGATTATCCTAAATCCATTGATTCTCAAATTACTTATTCAAAAGGGAAAAAGAATGGGGATTGTAAGCAGTGGTATCCTTCTGGTCAGTTAAAACTCTACAGAATTTATAAAAACAATAAACTGATCTACCATTCTACTTATACAGAAGATGGAAAGAAGATAAGAGAGGGGAAGTGGGATGACTCAAGGAAAAAGATGGTCTATTAAAGATCAAGATGATTTATGTGATCCAATGAAAAAAATGATAGGTGGCATTCATGTTAATTGAAATTCACCTATCATTTTAAGTTTTATATACTTATTTCAGGTCTGAGTTTTTTTAATTTTTTAGCCTGCTTCTTAATATCTTTTTCTACTTTACTCGTTGATGCAACTTGAACCTGTTTTAGATTTTTTAATTGTGAAAGCAATTTAGCATCAATTATTAATGCTTGTGGTTCTTTGCTACTAATTCTAAGAACTTCTAGTTTTTCTAATTTTAAAATATCCTCAGGAATACTTGTTATATTGGTATTGGAGAGATCTAACTCAATAAGATTTTTTAATTCAAAAACTCCTGCAGGAATTTCAGTTATTTTACTACCTCTTAGATTTAAATATTGCAAATTTTGAAGCTTTTTAATATCGTTTGAGACACTTTCTAAATTTTTGCTATATGATAAATTAAGTGTTACCAGATTAGTTAAATCATATAATTCTGGAGCAATTTTTTGAATATCATTATTGCTTAAACTTAGGTAAGTGAGATTATTAAGTGCCCCAATTTCAGACCCTATTTCAGTTACACCACTTTCAACAATTTTTAATTCTTTTAATTGTTTATTATGCCCAATAAAGTTAATACTATTGAGATTAGATCGTGAAATATTTAAGTACTTTAAGTTTTCAAGGTTTTTTAATCCTATTAAATCTTCATCTTTAAATTTAGCTTCGAATAAATCTAATTCTTCAATTGTCCTAGTTTCAAAGATTGTTTTAAAGTTTTTAGTAAGAGGTAGAGGCTTAGCATCATCAAACAAGCTAATGGATAGATAATGAATATTCGTTTTACTTAAATCAGGAATGTAATCTAAGTTTACTTTTCTTGTACTAATCTGTAATGTCTTTAATTTATTAGAAATAATAATTTCATCTGGGAATCGAGCAACCTGTAATTTTTTTAAAGACAAATGTTGAAGTTTATCAAGACTACTTATTTTAGAAAGATTTGTTACTCTTGGTAAGCTAGTATTGTACATACTACTAATTCTAAGTGCTTTCAAATTAGTAAGCGTGTATACTTTTAATGGGACATCTTGATTTTTGTTTAATGCTAAACTTAAACTTTCAGTTTCTGAATTAGCCTTAGCAATGTTCGCCTCCGAACCTTTAAAAAAATTATTTTTAGAGTGAGAGATGACATAATGTGCCTTTCTGTAATCAGACTGCCCTATTGCAAAAGAGCTTATCAAGATAAAAGGTAAGAAGAGTAATGAAATATGTAGTTTTTTCATATTTAAAGTGTGTAAGGATAAAAAAATATGGCTATTACCTCATTTTTAAAGAAATATTCATGTGTTTTTAGCAACTTTTCAGTCATTTTCTTCCACTCTTTAAATTAAAAAGTATATGGAATTGAATTACAATCATTATGGGATTGTTTTAAATGAAGTAGAGAAGATAGGAGTTACATGAAGTCATTTTAATTAGTAGTAATAGTTTTGAATTAAATTGTAATCAAAAATAAAAAAAAGATTGTTGTATACAATATTTAAATGATTAAAAATCTATTCTGCTACCTCAGGCACAGAACTTTTATACATATTGAAAAAGTAGAAAGGCAGAAAGCCAAAAGCAAAGATAAATGCACCAAAAAGCAATAGTATTGGAGCACCTTGTAAATGCATCATTTTAAATAAACCAGATAATCCCGTAGATACAGCAGCCACTAAACCCAAGATAAATTTTAGCCTTACTGAGATAGATTTTGATAAATTCACCTTGAATTTGTCTATAGTATAAAGTGGGACAAATAGTAAAAGAAGGGTTAGAAAACCAATCATGAAGAGTTCATTCCCATAGGGCATATGAAGGAGTTTAAACGTTACTCCACCTGTTAAAGAAACAGCACCTACAAGACCGATAAAATACATAAGCTTTTTCATAAGAATAATTCGTTTTGAATTGAGTAAAAAAACTGTTTTGTGTTGGATTTCAATCAATCCATCAGGAGCCAAATCGTTGACGGCTTCTTCTAATAATTGATCAAAAGGTTTGTCTTTCCCTAATCCACTTTCAACAACACAACAGAGATGATCAATGATATCGTCTCTTAGTGTCTGAATTTTTAAACCTTGGGCATCCACAAAATCTGTTATTATTTTTTCTTGTTCATTACTTAATTTCATGAGATTTCGAATTTAGGATCCTGGAATACAAGTTTATTTAATGTGGAGAGAAAGTCTTTGAGTTCATCAAGGTATCTTACTTTTTCCGTTTTCCCTTTTGGTGTCAGATAGTAGTACTTCCTGATTCTTTTACCATAATTTTCTTCTTTAAATGAGAGCAAACCATCTTTGGTCATTTTTTGTAGGGCAGGGTAAAGTGATCCATCTTTGAGCAAAATTTTTCCGTCGGACATTTCTTTCACTCTTTGAGAAATTTCATATCCATACATTTTTTCATTTTCTGCTAACAGGTTAAGAATGATAGCAGAGATAGTGCCTTTGAGTAGTTCTTTTGAATACATAGTTTAAATATACATAAAAATACAATACATTGTAATTCTATGTATTGTATTCTATAATTTTTAATTTTTTAATGATTTGTGTAAAGTCTTATTAATTACTGTTCGTAGTGAAAAATACTATCTTCACTACGAACAATTTGATATTTAATTATCATAATAGGAGTATTCACCAGAAAATACTTCTACCTGAGGTTCATTTTCTGATAAACGAGTTTCAGTGTATTGAATTGGGTAATTATCTTCATCATAAGTGTATTCTCTTGTTACCTTTAAAGTGCTATATTGACCAAACTGAGCTTCATGATAAATGTTTGTAGCTGATATAATATTATTTGATGAAGGAAAAATACTGATGGGGTTATGTACAGGGTTAACCTTATCGTCGTATGTATGTTGAGATTCCATCCCTAAGAAAAATCCATCTGTATCAGGATAAAACGTCTTAGTTAAAATTAAATTTGTTCCCTCCCAAGTAAATTCTTTCCTATATCTAAAATTTCCATCAAAGTCATGGTATACCTCTGTTTTAGGAGTGAGGTCTTGGTTTAGTTTATAAACTATGGTGTAGACTACTTCTTTATTATCATCTGTCATAGTTTCAAAGACAGTTAAGTTATCATAGCTATATGTAACAAATTCGTTTATGTCGAAAGAGTTAGAAGTAGCATAATCAACTTTTCTTTTGTAGGATTTTATCTTGTTATCTGAAGTAAATTGAATATCATAATATTCTTCAGTAGATGCTAACTCGCCATTTTGTCGAAACGTCTCCTCAGTAGTTCGGCTTATTTGATTCTCGGAATTATATTCATATCTTTTTTTGTAGATAGCTCCTTGATCAGCAGTATTTATATTTCTTTCTGCTACATATTTTTTAATGATTGGTGTAGTATCATTTTCCTTTTCTTTACAAGAAAAAGACACCAATAGTATGAACACGAATAGTTGGAAGTTTTTCATTTATTAAAATTTAGTTTTAGTTGTTTGTTTGCTAGCGGTAAATTTAAAGGTAAAAATTCCAATTATCATTAATAAATCCAATTGATATAATTTTTTGAAATTTGAATTACACTATTAATTATCAATGAATTTATTACGTTTTAGACTTACCTATGTATATTTGCCCGAAATCTAATTTTATTACAAAATCTAACATGACTAAATTTTTTAATATACTCCTTTTATTATGGAGTATCTCATGCTTTTCATCTTTTGCTCAAATCTCAAAAAAGAACAAATTTATTAAAGGGAATGTCGATCAGATAATTCAGAAAAAGTACGATGTAAATTATAAAAAAGGTGTGTTTGCTATTGAATACAAAAACGATCCATCATCAGATATTTTTAATTATAATGATCAAAATATACTTACAAATGCAGAATATCTAGATCATCATGGAGAGGTATATTGGTGTTACAAAAGTACTTTCGATGATGCTGGTAATGTGCTAACCGACTCTATTTTTGTACAAGGTAAATTGAATTCAATTTTTGTTTATAAGTTAATTGATCAACAAAACGAAGAATCCAATTATTATGATTTTAATGGAGAAATTAAAGACATTCAACTTAGAACATTTGAAGGAGAGGACTTGATTAAAATGACGAATATGGATCACAACAGAAATGTTGTTTCTACTATTGAATATGAAAATTTAGAAGGTTTTCCTGTCAAAGAAGTGAAGAAATCGTCTTCGGGTAAGTTACTTGAAAAAACTACTTATCAACGAGATAGGTTTGGAAATATCATCGAAGAAGAAGTTTTCAAAAACGATAAATTGAGTATCACCTATTATGCTTACGAATACGATAAAAAAGGGAATTGGGTAAGGAAGTATTATTATTCTGAAGTAGGGTTATTGATTAAAGTGGAAACTCGAAATATCATTTATGCAGATGATAAAAAGAAAATGACCAAAAACGACATTGTTGGTAATTGGTTTATTTATGGAATGGAAAAAGATGGGTTTGTTTTTAACGAAGACCAAACTTTTTACCTTCAAGGCCATCCAGAGAAAACAGCTTTTTGGTCGTTTAATCAGAGAAAAAAGCAATTGATATTAACAGAAAATAAGGAGAGAGAAAATGAAATGATTTTCGAATGTGCTTTAAATGGGGAGTTTTTATCTTTAGCAAAAAAGGAAATAGGAAAAGAAATAAAGCTTGAAACAAGACCTTCTATAATTGATAATCAGTTTACATTAAAGATGATGGAAAAACCTTTTTATGGGAAGTGGAGACAAGTAGATAATAATCAAGACTTCATTCAGTTTCTACCGGATAATGTAGTATTTATTATCGATGAAAATAAAGAACCTCAGAAAGGATATTGGCATTTCGATTTTGATAATGTACTCCTTTACATCAAAGAGGAAGGCAAGAAAGAAGAGAAAAAATACCATTACTTTTTTGAAGAAAATCGATTAAAGTTGGTTGATCCTGATTTGAGAAAAGAAATGGATTATGAGAAAGTGGGGCAGGAGGTAGATGAGTTGAATTAAATATTATTTAAATGATTCTGATTTAAATAAAAAAATGTAGTTTTAAACACACAAAAACTAAAGTATCTATTATTTGATACTTTTTAAAAACTATTACGAACAAATTTTTTTTGATGTCAACTATGACTAAACTTCTATATTTCTTTCTATTAATTGCTGTATCTAATATTTCTTTAGCTCAAAGTGATCTTCAAGTTCTTACACATGAAGATGTTGAGATGCATAATAATACAATCACAGCGTATCTTTCCAACTACAAGGATATTATTATTCCACCATACATAAATGGACAAGAAGTTAAAATAATAGGTAGGGATGCTTTTCATGGTAGAAAAATAAATTCAGTCAGATTACCTAAAACTTTACTAGGTATTAAATTTGGTGCTTTCGCATTTAATTATATTTCCGACATTGAACTTCCAAGTAATTTAAATCTTATTTCTAAGGAAGTTTTTACAGAGAATGAGTTTGAATTTACGATGGATGATTTACCTAAACAAGAAGGGTTTATTTGGGAGAAAGTAACCTATTTTTATAAAAATACACGAACGGGTGATCGTATTAAAGGTACAAAATATATAAAAAAAGCAGAAGGTAAATATGTAATTAAAGATCGAGATGTGGTTTTTAAAAACAATAAAATAATTCGTTACATTGGACCAAGTGGCGATTTAATTTTACCTGAATTAATTAATGGTGAATTAGTGGAAATCATCGGAGAAGAAGCATTTTCTAACGCTCAGATCACTTCCATTCAATTATCAAATTGTATCAGAAAAATAGAGTCAAAAGCTTTTTACAACAATAAACTAAGTTATATTCATATTCCTGAATCTGTCCAAAAAATTGAATCATCAGCATTTAGAAAAAACCAATTATGTGCTATAATTTTACCTAGTAAAATATATTATTTAGGTGAAAAAGCATTTTTAGAAAATAAATTAAAGTCAATTCAATTACCTAAAATAAATACTGAAGGACAATGGGTAAACTTCACAGAATTTGAAGGGAAACTTATTGATAAAAGTATTTCGGTAATTGATTCAACTTCTTTATCAAATACATTTACTTTTTATGCTGAGGATTATACAATTGATAAAAACGATGTATTTATCGATGGAGATAAGGTGATAGATTATTTTGGTCCAGGAGGCAAAATCACTATTCCGAATATAATTGGTGAAGTGGAAATCAAAACACTCCATAATTTTAATAGTCATGGTTTTAGTGAAGTAATCATAAAAGAAGGAATAGATAGACTAGGTACATCTTGTTTTGCCTTTAACAAGATGTTAAAAGTAACTTTACCAGAAAGTGTTCAAACCATAGCGGATTCTTCTTTTTACAATAATTATTTAAAAAAAATAAAAATACCAACCAAACTGATTTCAATTGAAAAATCCACGTTTGCTGATAATCAAATCGAAAAAATAATATTTAATGATCATCTAAAATCTATTCATACTTGGAGTTTTTCATCTAATCAGCTTGAGGAAATTGAATTACCAAACTCTCTGAAATTTATTGGACAATATGCCTTTAGTTATAATAAACTTGATGATATAACTCTCCCAGATGAGATTAAGATTATTAGAGGATGGGCCTTTAGTAATAATCCTTTTGATAAAGATATTCATGTTGGTAAGAGTATAGAGTATATAGGGGAAAAACCATTTGGAAAGCAGAAATATACATATATTGAGGATCCAAATATTCAGTTTTTTTCTATAAAGCTCAAAAACGACTATGAGGTATATTGGGAAAATGAAACATGGAAGGTAAAACATAATATAAATAAAGCGGTAGAACCCCAGCACTTTATTTTTATAAGGAACCCCAAAAAAGTTCATGAACTAAAGGATTATGAAGTTGTTTTTTCTGATAACACGATAGTAAAGTGTAATGTTAGATTTAATAGAATTAAGATTCCAGAATATATCAATGGACAAAAAGTAAAAAAAATTGGTGAAAAGGCTTTTGTTGCTTGCAAATTAAACGAGGTGATTTTACCTAATACTTTGGAAGAAATTGGGGATAAAGCTTTTTATGATGTTAACTTAAAGAAGATCACCTTATCGGCATCTGCCTCACTTCGATTTATTGGAGAAGGGGCCTTTGCTAATAATAATCTAACGTCTTTGACCTTACCTAACAAAGTGGAATATATTGGTAATCATGCCTTCAAAAAAAATGGTCAATTATCGACTTTACATCTAGGGGAAAATCTTACTTATATTGGAGATTATGCGTTCAGTAATGGTAATATTTCTTCTATTGAATTACATGAAAATCTAAAGTACGTAGGTGAAAAAGCATTTATGAAAAATAAACTGACAAGCCTGACAATACCTAAATCAATTGAAAAAATTGATGAATATGCTTTTGGGTACAATCAAATAAAGACGATTACTTTTGAAGCAACATCTCAATTAAAATCCTTGGGAACTAATGCATTCTATGGAAATTTTCTGACTTCCATTTCTTTGCCAAATTCGTTAACCTACATAGGTAAAGAAGCACTTGATGGTAATGACTTAACTACTGTTTCTTTACCAAGAGGCGTTTCTTGGATGAAAGATTATGCACCCTATAGTAAAACAACAATTGATGATTTTACTGTTTCTTATATCGATAAAAAAACAATAGGAACAATCAATGAGGTAGTCTTAATCACTATCTTGAAGGAAAATCAAGAACTTACCTGGAATAGTAATGTTGTACCAATGATTGTTTCAGAAGATAGTAATAATATACATCTACTTTTCCGAAAAAATACATCCGTATCATTAAAAGTAGACTCCTCAAAAGGAGAACATTTTGAATTTGATTTCAAGAATTTAAGAGAGGATGTTATATGTAGTAAGAATAATCAGATGTAAAGAAAAAATGATCTAATACTGTTCGTAGTGTTAAGGTTCAGTGTCACAACGAACTTAATTTAAGTATAATGGACCTGCTATATTTAACTTACATTTCAGTTAAATATAGCAGGTCCAAACTGTTGGCGTTAACTAAAAAAACTTAGTTATTAAAAATATTGTCCCACGTCTTTATTGATATTCTTAAATTCAAGTTTTTGAAAATCATCTAAATAATGAATGACTACTTTTCCTAAGTTTTTGACAGAATACTCATCATAAACGCTGTTTTTTAATTCTTTGTCAAATGTTAAGGATTTAAGAATCTCGGTGTAAGGATCTTCTACCGAAAATTGGAATTTTACTTTGGGATCAATTAGTTTTCCATCTTTTGTATAAAACTCCAAATAATGAATGATTTCGTTTAAAGGAGTGTGATTTTTCCTTTTGACCGTGAAGGAACTATCAGTCATTGAAAAACGATCATTTTTAATCTTTTTACCTAAAATGAATTCTTTTTTACTGATCGTTCGAGGAATATATACATCAAGATCTATAGTTACATTTTTAATTTCTTGATACATCGGATAAAAAATATCGTTAGGCATATAATTACCTAGATAATATCCTTGATAATATTTTTGATCCAAAAGTTCTGTAAAAGAGGTCTGTCCACCAGATATTTTAGTAATTACAGTTACTAAGGAATGTGGTACTTGATGATTATAGTATATGCGAGATTCATAACCTTTTTTAATTCCACAATCGATTTCTAAAGACTTTACTATTTTATTGATTTGAACAGTATCTATCTCCTTTTCAAATGGAAGAGGTTTATTCACATTAAACTTAAAATTATGTTTACTAATTAATATGTTATCCTGTTTAAGATTCTTATAGTTTTCTATAATTTTTGCAACAGCCATGGCATCCTTATAAACCGTATTATCCATTTCAGATTTTCGAACTTCGCACATATAAATAACAGGTGATTTATCTTCTTTTAAAGTAATACGAAGATTTTGAATCACGTTATTTTGGTCGAATTTGATGTAGATGAAAGTTGTCGCTGGTTTATATAATTTTTTGTGTTGTACTCTCAATTCGTATTTCAATACGCCTTGTTTTTTAGGAAGCGATTCATAAGTGATATGACCATTTAAAATGGTGTAATTGGAATATTTTTTATTCTCCCCTAAATCTATTTTTATCCCTTTTCTTTTAGCTATAGCTTGTTTGAGTTCCTCACTAAATTTATCCGTTTTTAATAAAATTGGATGATAATCATAGACTTCGTTTTTACTAAAATATCTAGATTGTATTCCGTTAAACATGTAAACAAAATCTTTACTATTTCTTTCTCCACTATCATTTTTTGCTTCAATCATTTTGAGGTCTTTATTGATTGTGAATTTCTGAGCCAGTAAAGATTTGAAAAATAGTTTATCTCTTTCACTTTTGATGAATTCCTTATATTTATCATAAGAATTTAGATCAGTGACTGAGAACTCTACATCTCCTTTTTCATTTATAAAAGTGGCTTCAGTATCAAATTCAAAGGCTTCAACTTTACTGTGTGTGTATTTTATAAAACTTAAAGAATAGTTTAATTTTTCCCCAATAGGAAGTTGATTTTTGTCTTTAGCATGAATGGCTACCGAAACTAGAATAGCGTAGACAAATAGTAATTTTTTAAAGTTCATTTGTTATGTATTTTCTAAAATTAAAGAGTACTTGAGTTACTTACTTTATTATTAATAGTAAATGCTTTAATCTATATCCAAAAAATTAATCAATTGATTTGTAAGAGGATAATTGTGGAATAAAGTTAATGATGTTTTTATAATTATCAATTATTTTATCAAACACTGTTCGTAGTGTTAAGCCGTAGGCGTCACTACGAACTTCATATCGTATAAGTCTGTGACTTATCACTTAGAATATCGAACTTTTTACTATCTTTACTTACCAAAAAATAAATTAACGATTCATCATGGCTAGAGCTCATTCCTTCTACGATAAAGAAGCAACTTATTTTGTCACAATATCTGTCGTTTATTGGATAGATGTTTTTACTAGAGAAGAGTATAGAAATATTATTATTGATAGTTTAAAGTATTGTCAAAAACACAAAGACTTAAAATTACATGCCTATGTAATAATGAGTAATCATATACATTTGATTATTACAAAAGGTCTTCATGAAAATTTGTCAGACATTTTAAGAGATTTCAAAAAATTCACTTCAAAAACTATTATCAAAAGTATTCAAGAAAACCCAAGTGAAAGTAGAAAAGATTGGATGATATGGATGTTCAAGAGAGCTGGACAAAAAAATACTAGAAATAGAGAATATCAATTTTGGCAGCAACATAATCAACCTGTAATTTTGAATAGTAATGAGAAATTATCCCAAAGGTTAAATTATATACATGATAATCCTATCAAAGCAGGATTAGTACTTGATGCTAAAGACTACCTCTATTCTAGTGCTTCTAATTATCATGGAGCGAAATATAATTTATTAAAAGTAGATTTTTTGTGATGGGAATGATAAATGTGATAAGTCACAGACTTATACAGAGAAAAGTTCGTAGTGACGCTGGCGCTTAACACAACGAACAGATAGTGATTTCTAAATTCTTAGTAATGTCTATCTGTTTAACACTACAAACAGATAGTTCTACCCATCAATTTCCAAAACAGAAGTAAATATTAATAACGAACTTTAGAATCCATTAACATCAGTTCTAATAATTATATAGTATCTATGCATCCCTAAATAATTAGTGTGTTTCAAATTAACTAAATAAAAAGATGAACTTAGGCTATAAAATGTTAGTCCTTGATATGGACGATACTTTATTAACTGACGATCATATTATCTCTGAAAAAAATAAAGAAATGCTGCTAAAAGCTCAAGATGAAGGAGTGATGGTAGTATTGGCTTCCGGTCGTCCAACTCCTGCTATGCTTTCGTTTGCAAGAGAATTGGAATTGGATAGATACGGGTCTTATATTATATCCTATAATGGAGGAACACTTATCGATATGGCTGATGAAAGTGTAGTCTATTCTCAAAGCTTATCGGTTAAAAATATCCATGATTTATATGATTTTGCTTCTCATAATGGCGTAGATATTATTACCTATTCTTCTGATAGCATCTATAGCGAATCTCATTCTAAATATATTCAAGTAGAAATTGATATCACTAAAATGCATTTTGATCAAGTAGCAGATTTCAAAAAAGCTGTAGACTTTGATGGTGTAAAGTGTATCATGTTAGAAGAGCCATCGAAACTTCAAGAAGTGAAACCATTATTGGAAAAAGCTTTCCCTGAATTAAGTATATCGTTCTCTAAACCGTTCTTCTTAGAAGTCACTCAAACTGGAATAGATAAAGCAGCTACTCTAGCAAGGTTATCTGAAATTACAGGAATAAAACAAGAGCAAATAATAGCAGTAGGAAATGCTGGCAACGACCTTTCTATGGTGGAATATGCTGGTTTGGGGGTTTGGGTAGATAATGTTACTCCAGAACTTAGACATAAAGCAGATGTAATCGTAGCATCAAATAATGATGATGGTGTTGCTGAAGTAGTTGAGAAGTTTCTGTTGAAAAAGGAAATGCAATTGGAGGTGATGTAATCTTCATTTACCTAAGCATAAACATTTTCGACCAATATTTAGATATTAAATATTGGTCGTTTTTTTTATTGAAAGAGAGTAGTAAAGCCTAAAAAAACTATTCATTCTCCAGATAATAATATCTATCGAAATATAAATTACTTCCATAGTTAGAAAGCATACTATCAACCTCTTTGGTGATAGCAGTTAATGGATAACCATCTTCGTCATAGGTGAAAGTTCTTTTGATAATTCTTGTTGATTGGCCTTTAATGTATCTAATTTCTATAGGGTTATTACGATTATTAAAAATGTTGATATTTTGAAAACCTCTTGGGACAATTATTCCATTCATATGTAGCTCAGGATTGGGGTTTCGATCATAATGTATTTGAATTTGAGAATCGGGTGTATAGTTTTTCAATTCTTCAGCAGGAACATCAGCACCGTTTGTAAAGTATTTAGATACCTTTGTCAGGTTGCCTTCATTCCACTCGAATAAATCTATTTGATAAATTAACCCATCTTTATCTATTATTTTCTTTGCATAGGGTCTGTTTCTATCCTCATTATAGAGATATTTAAATCTACTATCGGCTGTATCAAAATCAATATTTTCATAGCTGATTACCTTATTTTCGTCAGATACTATATTCATTACTAAAGATGAATTAAGGTTACCCAAAAAATCGTAGTCAATAATATATCCCTTTAGATTGTTGGTTTGATCATATTTAATATCATGTATTAGATCAAGCTTTTTGATTGAATAATTAGTAATGTCATAATATTCAAAATGAATTGAAGATAAAGTAGAAGTGGTATCGTAATTAATATACTGAGAAAAATATATGTCACTGTTTTCACTTTTTGAGCGATCAATTTTTTTGATATACTTTTTTACATTTGGTTCAAATTCACTATTACAAGAAATGAAAAGTAGAAAGAAGATTAATAGATAAGAGTATTTTTTCATACAAATTAGAGCCATGTTATAATTCATAACTCAAGATATTTTTTTTGAAAATAGCGTAATAGAATTTTTTTAATCAACTTTATTTCCCCCCTCTATTATCTATATTTCACATCTTATTGCTCATGTAATCTCATTTTTTGAATTAAAGCGTAAACTGTTTATTTTTAGGTAACTACTTCAATTAATAAACTATTTACCTATGAAAAACTTAAACGCTAATTATGCCGCCCCTCGTGTAGAAGAACCAAAAATTGAAATGAGAAAAATTAGGTTGCTCTTAGGTGGTTTCGGACTACTTTTACCTATCCTGTTATATATCGGTAATGACTTTAAGCTGATGCCATCAATTAGTCATTTTTATTATACCTCTTCGGCTGTTTTTTTAATAAGTATGGTGACTTCTTTGGGGATTGTATTAATCGCCTACAAAGGATATGAGAAAACAGAAAAGGAATGGTTTAGTGATAACGTAATTACTTCTATCGCTGGAATAAGTGCCATTGCTTTGATTCTTTTTCCAGCCTATTCGAATAAAGTAATTGATCTAGTATCCTTTTATGGTTATCCAAATGATAACTACTTATTCGGTTCTATGAAGGATGCAACTGTCAATAACATTCACTTTTTTACTTCTGCCATGTTTATCATGATGCTTGGGGTTATGAGTTATTTTAAATTTACCAAAGCAGGAAAGTATGTCCTTATTTATAAATGTTGCGGGATAGTTATCGGTATTTCTGTCGTCCTTATTGCTCTTTTTGAATCTGTAGATTCACTCAAGCCTTTACTGCCAAATTATGTTTTTTGGTTCGAAACAATAGCAGTCTATTCATTTGCCATAGCTTTTATGGTGAAGGCAAAACCAAAGCAAACATTGTTGGGGTTATTTTCTAGAAGCTAATAAAACTATAAGAGTCAGATCTGAAAATTATTATCATTACAAAACGTAATACAAATCTAAATAAATAGTACTTTATGAAGTATATATAAAATAAAAGTAGGATCTTTTAAAGATTTAACAAAGAATCTAATATTGCTTTTTTAGTCTATAATAAATTCGCAGCATAAATTTTTTTAAAACTGACTAATTAATTTTTTATGGTACTGGCGATAATTTTATCCGGACTAATACTTGTTATTGTATTTTACTTTATTTCTGTCAACAATTCATTGATTTCAATTAGAAATCAAGTAGAAAATGCTTTTGGAGGAATCGATGTTCAATTGAAAAAGCGATACGATTTAATTCCTAATATGGTTGAAACTGTAAAACAGTATATGGCTCATGAAAAAGAGGTATTAACGAACCTTACATCATTGAGAGCAAAGGCTATGTCAGGTAATGTTTCAGAAGAAGAAAAAATGGATTTAGATGCTCAAATGTCTTCAGCAATGAAATCTATTATGGTAAGTGTAGAGAACTATCCTGAGCTAAAAGCAAGCAAAAACATGGAGTTACTTCAGAGAAGTTTAAACGAAGTAGAGGCTCAAATTTCTGCAGCTAGAAGAGCATACAATAGTGCAGTGACAAAGTACAACACAAGTATTGAAGTATTTCCAAATAGCATTATAGCTAATTCGAAAGGATTTGAAAGAAAATCTGTATTTGAGATCTCAAGTGCTGAAAGAGAAAATGTTCAAATTAAAAATCTATTTTAAGGGGCTAGTTACCTTATAAATTCAATCCTTTACTTTAAAAACTAGAATCTTTACGATTGATTGTAAAATCATTTATCAAATTTTTTTTAAACTAATTATTATGATTACTCAAGGTGAATTAAAACGTTTTTACGAAGAAAAGCTGAAACCCGAATTACATGATTTAGAAATTGAAAGAAAGAAGTTATTACCTTTTCAAATAGGAGTACTAATCTTCGGAGGGATAGGAATACTTTTTATGTTAATGGTGTTTGCTGTTAATTTTATTGATATACCACCATCAATTAAGCAATACTTTAAAGATCCTACATATCTTTTTTATACCATTTTTATCAGCTATGCTGTTTCAGGAATTCTTAAGTTTATATTAAAATTTAAAATAAAAAGTTATCGTACTTCATATAAATCGAAAATAGTTAAATCAGTTACTCATCTTATAGATGATACTTGGACTTACTCGGCTGAAGGAATGATTTCAAGTGTTCAATACAAAAAAAGTGGACTTTTTAAAGAAGTAGTAGACTCATACAGAGGTGATGACTTGATTATTGGACAAATCGAAGATACTGACTTTAAATGTTCTGAATTACATACAGAATATAAAGAAGTTAGAGGTACAGGGAAAGATAGAAAAACTAGATGGTATACAATATTTAAAGGTTTATTTTTTCATGCTGATTTTAATAAACATTTTTCGGGCAAGACATATGTAAGAAGTGTTCGATTTTCAAGAAACCTTGTAAACTCTTTAGATTTACCAAAAGTAGAACTAGAGAATCCAGATTTTTCAAAAAGGTTTTTAGTGACTTCTTCAGATCAGGTGGAGGCAAGATATATACTGACACCTACAATTATGGAGGCATTCATAAATTTATTCAATTATTATCATAAGCCAATCGATTTTTCTTTTGTGGACTCTAGAGTACACTGTGCAATTTCGTTCGAAGAAGATCTTTTTGAACCTCCAATTTATAAATCAGTTTACGACTTTGAGGCTGTAAATAAGATCTATACACTCTTACACTTCAATCAAGTAATTATTAGAGAATTAAATCTGAATACTAGAATTTGGACCAAAGGAAGTAGAATTGTTCAATAGTACTTTTTGCATAAATAAATTCAGAAGAATACACTTAAGTTCGATGTGATAATTTCATATATCATATCGAACTTTTTTTATTTAATAATCAGTCACAAACTAATACTAATCTTCTATCTTGATTATTGATTGATTGACTAAATCTTTTAATGAAAGCATAATTAATTTACCCCTCATGAATTGAAATTTTTCTCCCTTTATTTATTAATTGATTTTTATTTAATCAATTGTTATTCATTAGTTTAAATGTTGTTTTGTTGTCGAGTAGTTTAAAATATTTTTTTTTTATATCAATTCAAAAACTATCCATTGTATAATTTTTGAATACCTCAATTACTACCAATCCTTCCAGAATTTACTCACCTTCGTATCATATCAACTACTTGATGCACCCCGATAGTAGACTTTCTACATCTAGTTTCGGAAACATCAAAACTGAAGTCAATAATAATAAAGTATGAAAAATAAATTCAATCAACTGCTCTTATTTTTTCTTGTATTTGGGTATGGCTTAAATGCGCAAACATGGAAAGATCCGAATGCGGATATAGACGATCGTGTGGACGACTTATTATCAAAAATGACGTTGGAAGAAAAGATCAATTATTGTGGATCTAGGATTCCGGGGATAGATCGATTAGACGTTCCTTATTTTGAATGGTATGGTGAAGCATTGCACGGTATTATTGCATGGAATTGTACTCAGTTTCCTCAGAACATTGCTATGGGAAGTACTTGGAATCCCGACTTAATGTTTGATGTTGCCACAGCTATCTCCAACGAAGCAAGGGCACTAAAGAATAAAGGTGAAAAAGAGGTGATGATGTTCTCGCCTACTGTAAATATGGCTCGCGATCCTAGATGGGGACGAAATGGTGAATGCTATAGTGAAGATCCTTTTTTGATGTCGGAAATGGCAAGAATGTATGTAAGAGGTATGCAAGGCAACGACCCGAAATATGTCAAGACAGTAACGACTGTAAAACACTATGTAGCCAATAATGTCGATAAATACAGAGAGAAGATTTTCTCTAATATTAATAAGAAAGATTTATACGAATATTATTTCCCTGCTTACAAAACATGTATTGTAGATGAGGAAGCAACAGGAATTATGACAGCTTTAAATGGCTTGAATGGAATTCCATGTTCTGCTCATAACTGGGCTGTAAACGATGTTTTGCGTAAAGAGTGGGGCTTTGAAGGATATGTTATAGCCGATTGGACTGCTGTTGAAGGTTTGGAAACAAGAATGCATTACGCCAAAAGTCAACCGGAAGCAGTTGCGATGGCAATCAAGGCGGGTGTCGATCAAGAATGTTATCGAAATAACAAAAAACAGGCGCCGATGGTCTATGCTTTAAAACCTGCTATCGACCAAGGTTTATTGACAGAAGAAGAACTCAATGTATCTGTTAGAAGGTTATTGAAACTTCGTTTTAGAACAGGAGATTTTGATGATCCTTCTCTAAATCCTTATTCTAAAATACCAGAAGAGGTGTTAGAATGTGATACACACAAAGCTTTAGCACTAAAAGCTGCGGAAGAAGCTATCGTACTTTTAAAGAATGATGATATTCTACCATTATCAAATAAAGAGAAAAGCTTAGCAGTTATAGGGCCATTTGCCAACCGTTGTTGGATGGGAATTTATTCAGGTTTCCCAAAAAGTAAAGTGAGTCCATCAGATGGTTTACGAAAAGCCACATCGGCAGAGATAAATTTTGCAGAAGGTTGTGGAGTAACTGCAAAAGAAGACGACGATCAGAAAATTGCAGAGGCGGTAGAAATGGCCAAAAAGTCAGAGAAAGTAATTTTGGTGGTCGGGAACGATGAAACTACCTCTACTGAAAATGTGGATAGAGCATCATTAAAATTACCCGGAAATCAACATAAATTAATTCAAGCAGTTCAGGCGGTCAACAAGAATGTGATATTGGTTTTGGTACCAAGTGGCCCTACAGCGATTGCTTGGGAACAAGAGCATATCCCTGGAATTATTTGTACATGGCCGAATGGTCAGGAACAAGGTACAGCCTTAGCGAATGTATTGTTCGGAAAGGTAAATCCAGGAGGAAAACTAAATTCAACTTGGTATTCTTCGGATGATGAGTTACCCGATTTCCACGACTACAATATTCAGACAGGAAGAACTTATATGTATTATGATGGAACACCTTTATATCCGTTTGGCTTCGGCTTAAGCTATACATCATTTGATATTCAGAAGATGAAAGTGAATGCAAAAAAAGTCAACCCTCAACAAGATGTAGTGGTGACTGCCAACGTGTTGAATATAGGAGATATGGATGGAGATGAAGTGGTACAATTGTATATCAAATCGTTGAACCCGACGCAACAGTCGCCCAAAAAAGCTTTAAAGGGATTCAAGAAAGTGCGTGTAGCTAATGGACAGAAAACAAGTATCCAACTTCAAGTACCTTATGAAGCATTTGCTCATTACGATAGTGTAGACAATCAGTTTATAGTAGATGAAGGAGCTTATGAAATCCTTTTAGGAAATTCGAGTGAGAATATTTTAGCTCGTCAGACAGTAAAGGTAAAAGCAGGAACAATTCCATCTATCAAGGTAGGAGAAAAGAGTGGCTATTTTGATGCAAACGACAAGAACCGATCAAGAAATTGGGACTATTTATATCAGAATGAAACAGGTTTTGCAACATCAAAAGACGAGGATAATGATCAGTACCAATGGGTAGAATATGAAATCACATTTGTTGATCCTGGCTTTTATGTAAATACTTGGGAAGCTGAATTAAACTTCGTATCGGCAAGTAAAAATGCAGTGGTTACAACTTCTATGGAAGGAGCTCAAATTGGAGAGTATACCATTAAAGGAAATAAGTTACCGATACGTATTCCTATTCCACCAGAATATGGAAAGCCGGTACGAATAAAAATAAAAACATTAAAAGGGGAAGTAGAACATAAATCTATAAAGATTATTCCTCCGGGTAACAAACAAGCTTATACAATCGAAAACGTAGTTATACATACTCAGACTAAAATCAATTAACCCACTCGATGCTTATTATGTATGGTATTACATACATCGGGATTTAATATTCATTTCCACTGCATTTATGTGATAGTAGATGCGGTAGGTACACAGTCCATTACTTTTGTTTTGGACTGTGTTTTTTTGTGCTCTGTTCGTTGTGTTAAGCGTCAGGGTCACTACGAACTTTATTTTGTTTAAGTCTGCGACTTATAACATTTCTATGTCGCAATAATGAAAGTAAATGTATTGGATCGTCGTAAATATTATTTTGGTGATAAGCCACAGATTTATTTGATGTGGTAGTTTTTAGTGAAGACTATCTAAGCTTAAGAATAGAATTAGCTGTTAGTAGTAATTGCGTTATTATGAATTTAACCTCGTTAAAATCTGTTACTTATCATTTTGATAACTTTTATTATAAAAATGTCAATTTTTATAAAAGTATATTGAATTATTTACTACTTGTAAAGTAAACTAAAGCACAACTAAAACTATATTTAAAATGCAAACATTAAAACTTCAATTAATTACTTTTTTAGTAATGATTTCATCTTTGGCTTTTGGTCAGTCTTATTTGGATGTGGTAATGACAATGAAAGATGGCTCAACTCTGAATTGCCAAGCGAAAACAAGAAACTATATTGTTGTCGACGAAGGGAAATCAACTTTAAAATGTAAAGTTGATGGAGCTAAGAAGAAAATTGAAAAGTCTGAAATTAAAGAAATCATGTTGGGCCATAGTACCAAGTACACTGTAAAAGAGTATCATGGAAATCATTACATTGGTCAAATAGTTTCTTCTGGAGCCTTAACTATTTTCAAAGTGTATAACCATGGACATCACTCTGGAATAGGATTTAGTTTTGGGACTTCTGGTATGGGGTTCGGTTCCACAGGTTCAGCTGTTAAATATACCGTCCCATTTTATTTAGAAATTCGTAAAGGAAAGTGTTATTCAAGATCCTATAAAGAATATCAAAATGAAATGACAACAAAATGTCCAGAGATAAAAGAGTACTTTTCTAAAAAGATTAAAAAGGCAGATGATTTTGAAAGGGTGGTTGAAAAATATAATAAGTTAATGCGTAACCGAAGTGTACAATAAAGTGATACTTTATTGAATTTACATTTCTACATAAGTCTTTGACTAAAAAAACTGTTCTTAGTGTTTAAGTATTAGTACACTAAGAACAGTTTTTGTCTATATCATCCTATCCAAACTATTCTAGAATAAGCTTTACAGCTTCAGTATTTATTCCATTGGATACTTTTAAGATAAACATACCAGATTGAAGGGGCGGTAATGTAAACGTACCTATATCACTTCCACTTGGTTGTTCAACAATTATATCGTGAGATAATAATACACCATTGGTATTGTATAAGACGCCCACTACAGGATAGGTTTCGTTCGCATTTTGAACTTCCACTTTCAGTTGTTGGTCATTCGTGATTTTAGTAGGATATACGGTAACACTAAAATCAGTATTATTTCCATTAAAAGAAACTATGCCAAAATATTCTACAGCTCCATCAAGATCATATTGTGCTAAGCGATAATACAAACCCGATTCTATAGCATCTAAATATTGATATTTGAGAGTCACGTTAGAATTTCCAGCAGCTTGAATAGTAGAAATCTTTTCCCAATTCATTCTATCTGATGATACCTCCACATCAAAGTGAGAAGAATTTAATTCTGATGCTGTTTCCCAAAGAAGTAAATGTCCATTGACTGTTTTTTGTCCTTTGAAATAAACTAACTCGACCGGTAGGTCTAAATCATCACAAAAATTAATTTGTCCATGGGATACACATTCAGTACATGTACCCGCATTAATATTACCACAACCAGTAATACTATTGTTTTCTGAGCCATCACATTTATAATTGAAGTCGCCTCCAATATTGATCTCTCCACAACTTTCAGTACCATCACAGGTATTAATTTCAAATTGTCCTTTAATTGATAAATCGCTATCAATTGTAAGTTTTCCACACACCATTATGTATATCTTTCCTCCATTTTCAGATTCAAAAAATGAATTTATTTCTAAATGTCCGGCTTCTCTTACATAGATATTAATACCTGAATTTTTGAGGACCAATTGTTTTTGAATAAAGACATAACCACTGATATCTAATTCATCATTCCCACCTGTTCCTTGAGAGAGATTTAATTCATCTCTAATAATCAAGGAGGAGTTTTCTTCCGTGGTGATTTTTAAATGAATATTGTTGGTAGTCAGTTTCAAATTGGCTTTGCCTGATTTCCCTAAATAAAGAGTTGCATCATATTTTTTGAAATCAACTTCAAGAAGAGAAGATATTTGATTTAAATCGAAATTAATATTCAATTTGCTACCAAATTTTGCCTCGCCTGAACTGCTTAAAACGATGATATCATTTCCTTCAGGAAAAGTTCTAGTAGTAGTATTGGTGGCTTTTTGCCATCTTAATGAATTACCATTTTCTCCTTTCCATTCTTCTACTGAATTGAAAGCATTGTTTCCTAGTAAGTAAAATTTTTCTTGTGCTATACATAAATTAGTAAAAAGTATTAGCAGAAACGTACCTAGGAAATGTCTAGTAAGTATTCTGTTCATCAAAGTTTGTTTGTTATTAGATTTAATTATTCGTCATAAACTGGTAAAAAACACTTAACGAAATTAATGCCATTGATTCGTACATTTTTTCGCTTTTTGTTAATGAAGTGTAATGCTATAGGTTTTGTGAATTAATTGTAAGTCAGTTAATAACGAGAGAGATACGCTAGAGGCTTGTACAATGTTATGGTACTTAGTGATAACAAACGGTTGAACAGAATTAGTAGTACTATTTTCGTTAGCTATCAAAATATAAGGACAGCTTTTTTTCTAATTGATGCACATCTTCATATTCAAAAATATAATCGGCACAGCCTGCCGAAGTAGTGGAGTAATCCGAATTCTTCTTTCTCAAA
Organism: Flammeovirga yaeyamensis; assembly: GCF_018736045.1. Classification (NCBI taxonomy): domain Bacteria; kingdom Pseudomonadati; phylum Bacteroidota; class Cytophagia; order Cytophagales; family Flammeovirgaceae; genus Flammeovirga; species Flammeovirga yaeyamensis. The sequence goes on from NZ_CP076132.1 coordinate 1,338,972, forward strand.
TAAATAATTGGAAGATTACTCTTAAAAGCATAACCAACTTCTATACCTACACCAATCGCTTTGCTTGTTAATTCTGCGATAAATAAATCACATTCATCAATTTCTTGAAAGGCGGTTTGCATCATTTCCTTTTCTTGATGAGGTTCGAACAAGTATTTATCAACAAAAACAATCAATTCGTATTGATGCTGTAATAAAACCTCTTTTATAACTTCTACTTCTTTATTAAAAGCTTTTCTATTCTTAAAACTTATTCCTAAATAGGCCTTTTTCATTTTTCTTCTCTTTGATAATCATTAGTCAAACATCATATGACATTTTTTATATTTTTTACCACTGCCACATGGGCAGGGATCGTTGCGCCCAATTTCTTTTTCTTTGGTTATAGAACTCAGATAACTTCGTTCCTGATCTACCATTTTCTGATTGAATATTTTTTCTAAAGCTAGATATAGATCTGGATGCTTCTTTTTTAATAGCTGAGGTCGTTCGAAGAAATACTCAGAAGCGACTGTAATAAACTCTTGATCCTTTGTTCCTCCATATTCATCCAAGTCTGATTCATTTTGGTGGATCTTTTCGATTTCGGCCTTCATCAAATTGATCCATGGAAGCGTATAACATTTTGACATGAAAACCTCTGGAATTCCATCCGTATTGCCATCTGCCATATCAATTAAATGAACAAACTCATGAATGCCTACGTTCTTTTTGTCATTATCATTTCGGAATCCTTCTCTTAAAGCACCTTTTGATAACAGCATTTTATTGGTCAGTTTGCCAGTTCCCACCATACCTAATACATGTCCATCATTAAAGTGATGTCCGAACTCAGTTTCGTTTAAATCAGAATTGAATATCAAAACTTCTTTAAGGTTTGGATATTCCCAATCGGGGTAACCAAAGATAGGAATAATAGCACTGCTAGCTACTAAAAGTTTATCAAGATCTTCGATATCCGTTTTTACTCCTTTAATTTTCACGAAAGCTAAAAAACGTAAGAGTCTCTGCTCAAATTCGTCTTTTTTTTCCTCAGAAATTTCGTTGTAAAAAGTCACATTTTCACGTAAAATAGTTCGCCACTCTTCTTTAAATACTCTTCGTTTAAATAGGTTCTTTTGTCTACTTTTTTTCTTTTTGGTATTGAAGATAATTACCCAAGTCACTAGGACAATTAGTCCTAAAAAGACAATAAATGATATTAGGGAAGTATTCATACTTTATATGTTTGCTCGATTTTAGTTCATTGGAAATAACGAAAAATTATGAATTAAAAACAATAATCTATTCTAGTAAGATAAACTATTATGAAACATTTATTTTTGGCACTCTATTTGACTCCTAACATCAATAACACCTACGGGTTGATAATTTACTAAATACTAATATTAAGCACATTTACTATTGTTGTTCAATAGTTTAAATGATGCACAAACGCACGACATATGAATATTTTCAACTTCCTTAAATCAACAGCGTTAAAGACGTTTGCATTCCTACTTTTAATCAGTATTCTAAGTAGTTGTAAAACATCCATTTTCATGTCCGATTATGGTAATCACACAGATTATAATAAAAGAAAGAACACAAAGTGGCTTCCTAAAAAAGCAAGACTTTCACATACAAATTCAAAGTAGGTTTGAACGATGTATGATTCGAAGCTGTCTCTACAAAGGGACAGCTTTTTTTATATGTATATTTAATATCGTTGAATTATAGAAAGTAATTTTTATTCTTACCTTGCACACTGTTTTTGATGATCATCAATTTATGAAGTTAGAAGACCTAAAATTTATAGACTTATTTGCTGGAATAGGAGGATTCCATCAAGCGTTAAGCAGCTTTGGTGCGGAGTGTGTATTCGCTTCCGAATGGGACGAACATGCAGCTAAAACCTATTCGGTGAATTATGGACTTCAACCTAAAGGTGATATTACACAAATAGCAGAGGAGGAGATTCCGAGACACGATATACTATGTGCGGGCTTCCCTTGCCAAGCGTTTTCTATTTCCGGGAAACAAAAAGGTTTTGAAGATGCAAGAGGAACCTTATTTTTTGATATCGCCCGAATTGTCAATCACCATCAACCTAAATTACTTTTGCTGGAGAATGTAAGAAATTTTCAGCGACATGATGGAGGAAATACTTTGAGAGTAGTCGTTCAAACTTTGGATGAGTTAGGGTATAGCGTAGACTATAAAGTACTCAATGCTTCTCATTACGGTTTACCTCAAAATAGAGAAAGAATTTATTTTGTGTGTTTACGAAAAGACTTAATGAAGGAGTCTTTTTCATTTCCTTCCCCTCAAAAAGAGGCAATAAAACTAGAAGACTTTTTAGAAAAGAAGTCGAAAGTTAAAATTGTCGACCGACCTGATATAGAAATCTATAAAGATTACAACCCTTTAAAAGATTCCCACGGGAATGTGATATTACCTAATAAGCCCATCCAAATCGGAAGAGTAAATAAAGGCGGGCAGGGCGAACGTATATACGATATCAGAGGTCATGCCATAACTTTATCCGCTTATGGTGGAGGTGTTGGTTCCCGTACAGGTTTGTATCAAGTAGGACAAGACATACGAAAACTATCGCCAAGAGAGTGTGCAAGAATTCAGGGGTTTCCAGATAGTTTTAAAATTGTTTCAAAGATGACTCAAGCGTATAAACAGTTCGGGAATAGCGTTGCTGTAAATGTATTAAAAGCGATTCTTCATCAAATTGAAAAATAATTTAAAATAATTCCGTTCGTTGAAAAAATCATACCCTTCGTTTAAAACTCTTCTTCTCTTTCCTACCAAAAACTACTTTGCCCACTCTTGTAAATAAGCGCGGCTAAAAAGCTGCACAAAAGTTATCGAATTAAATTATTCAAAAGTAAGAGAGGACATGAACTTACGATTATTATTCTCCATCACATTCAGCATGATGGCCTTGGCTTTATTTGCTCAAGATTCTGAAAGACAACGACCAAACCATTCAACTCCAGAAGAGAAATCTGTTGAAACTCTAGGACAACTAGAAGAGAAAATCGAATTAACAGACGAACAGAGAAAAGGTATTTATGATATACATCTGGAGTTTTTTACCAATGCTCAAGAAGCGATGAAGGAAAGAGATAAGGAGAAGATGGAAACACTGGAAAATACTAGAAACGAAAAAGTGAAAGATCTTTTGGGAAAGAAATTATACCGTAAATACCTCAGCGTGATGAACGAGAACAAGCCACAAGGACCTCCAAATGGTAGACAAGGAGGAGGAAGAGGTGGTCGAGGAGGCATGGGTGGTCCTGGCGGTGGTCAGGGACAAATGTTTTAAGGAAGGATTTACACCTTATTTTTTCATCAAGGAGTCTGTCTATTATGGCAGACTTCTACTTCTCTATTCTTCTTAAAACAAAGCTTACTATCATGAGTCAATCATTCAGATATATATTTTTTATCTCCCTATTTTTTTCATATCAGCTAAATGGACAAGATCTTAAAAGCATCAAACTATCCACTCGTTTATGTTGCGATTTGGATAATATTCTGACGTTCATTTCTAATGAATACAATGTCAATTTTGAATATGATAAACAACTATTTAAAAGTATGAAGTACGAAAACCGTCCTATCAATCGACCTCTTGATGTTTTCCTCAAACAAATATGCGAGGAACAGAAAATGAAATATTACATCGATGATGAAACTGGTGTGATCCACATAGTCGATAGGTGGTTTATAATAAAGGAAAGCGAGGTCGTTAAAAAAGAAGTCGTTAAAGAAGCAGCCACTAAATTTAAATTGAATGTAAGTGGAAAAGTGATTGATGTTGACACCAAAGAACCTCTACCATATGTGGTAGCTATGGTTAAAGGAACGGCTAACGGGTCAACATCAAATGTAGATGGTCGAGTTTCTTTGTTAAATGTACCTTCTGATACGAGCACTATTATTTTTCAATATATAGGATATCAACCTAAAGAATTATCGTTAACTCCAGGTGCACAAACCAAGGATCTAATTATCGAAATGGAGCCTCAAGTACAGAGTTTGGAAGAGGTAATTATTGCTGCTGAAAGGGAAGATATTCTTCAGGTAAGTGGGGAACATGCTGGGATGATCAAGATGTCTCCTTTAAAATTAAAGACTCTTCCGAATTTAGGAGAGAGGGATATTCTTCGTTCTTTTCAACTGATGCCTGGAATTAGTGCGGCCAATGAAAATTCATCGGGATTGTATGTTCGTGGTGGCACGCCAGATCAGGTATTGGTTCTTTATGATGGAATTACAGTCTATAATGTTGAGCATATGTTTGGCTTCTTCAGTGCCTTTAATAGTAATGCCATAAAAGATGTGCAACTATACAAAGGTGGATTTGATGCTAAATATGGAGGACGTACTTCATCCGTTTTAGAGATTACGGGAAAGGAAGGAAATCAGAATGAATTCAACATGGCAGCCGATCTTAGTTTGATGTCAGTAAATGGATTTTTAGAATTTCCTGTGGGTAAAAAAGCTTCTGTAATTCTTGCAGGTCGACGTAGTTGGCAAAGTCCATTATACAATAAGATTTTCAATCAATTTTCTGATGGTAATTCCAGTAATAATACACCTCAACAAGGAGGAATACCTGGCAGGGGACGTGCACAAACAGAACAAAACACCATCTCTTATTTCTATGATTTAAATGGAAAGTTTACATATCGACCAACCGATAAAGATGTTATTGGGATTAGCCTTTATAACGGAGAAGACCATCTAGATAATTCATTATCACCAAATGGTGGACGAATGGGATTAAGTAGTCAGATTACCGATTTAACGAATTGGGGAAATACGGGTGCTTCTTTTAAATGGTCAAGACAGTTTAACGATCGACTGTACGGAAATATGTTGGTCAGTTATTCCAATTATTTCAGCAATAGAAACCGATCAACATCAGGTAGTTTTTATGATGGTGATAGTACGATATCAATTAATCGGGGGCACTTAGAAGACAACAACTTATTGGATTATTCAGCCAAATTAGATTTTGGTTATAAACTCACAAAAGATCATCAGCTTGGCTTTGGATTCCAAGCCACTCATAACGATATCAAGTACAGTTACACTCAGAACGATACCTTATCAATCATCGATCGAAAGACAGAAGGGCAGACTTATTCGGCCTATTTTGAAGACAAAATTACAATGATGGATAGGCGATGGATGATTACTCCAGGTTTGCGATACAATTACTTCACAGGTACAGAAAAGAGTTATTTCGAACCTCGTTTAAACAGTACTTATATTTTAAATGATAAAATAAAATTGAAAGGATCTACTGGTTTGTATTATCAGTTTGCAAGGCGAGTGGTGAGAGAAGATATCAATGAAGGCAGTCGGGATTTTTGGGTCTTATCTGATAACGACAACTTGCCTGTAAGTTCATCTCTTCAGTTTATCGGTGGAGCATCTTATGAAACACCAATGTACTTATTTGATGTAGAAGCCTTTTACAAAAAGTTGGAAAATGTAACGGAATATTCCTTGAGAATTGAAGGTAGTAGGGATGGAACAGATTACAGCGAAAGCTTCTTTACAGGAGATGGAGTTTCTAAAGGGATTGATTTCCTAGTACAAAAAAAGCATGGTGATTTTACGGGGTGGTTGGGCTATACACTGGCTCAGGTGACCAACAACATCCCTGAATTTGGTGAGTATAGCTTTCATGCGGCACACGATGTTCGACATGAATTTAAATCGGTTTTCACCTACTCATGGAGACGATGGGATTTGGGAGCAAATTGGATTTTTGCATCAGGAAAACCTTACACTGCACCACAAGGAGGATATGAGGTGACGCTACCCGATGGATCTACTGAAACGTTTATCACTATCTCATCAAAAAATAGTCATCGATTACCGGCTTACCATCGATTGGATTTATCGGCAACGTATAATTTCAAAATCGGGAAACAAGCACCTGCAAGTCTTGGGTTCTCAGTTTTCAATGTCTATAACCGATCGAATGTTTGGTACATGGAGTATGAAGTCACAGATAATGAAATCGTAGAAACGCCTGTCTATTATTTAGGCATGACGCCCAATTTAACCTTCTCTGTAAAACTAAAATAGCATGAAATATTATATATATATCACATTTTTTGTCCTCCTATTTTCTTGTACACCAACAGACGAGGATGTAAATATTTTGGATACACCAATTGTAGAAAGCTATCTACATCCAAATCAATTTGCAGAGGTCTTAGTGAAAAATCAAATAGATTATCTTAATGGAGATTCTACTTATACTTATGTTAATGGTCTTTCCATTCAGATTTCTAATGGTGAAAAAATATATGATTTGAACGATATAGGAAACGGTCAATATCAAAATAAAGAATTGATCATAACAGAAGGAGAGGAGTATCAATTAAGCTTTAACTATCGAAATGCCCTTGTTTATTCTGAAACCTATATTCCATCCACACCTCAAAACTTTGCACTTTCCAGTACTTACATTCAAGCATTTAAACCAAGTGGAGGTTTTCCTGGAAGCATTCCAGAACCGGTATTGATTTCTTTTCAGAATGCAAATGCGGAGTATCATTATATAGGAATTAAATGTATTGAGGAGAATCCAAGAGTAATTCAAGATTTAGACGAAGATGAAGATTGGCCTCCATTGTCGTTTCATTTAGCTCCAACAAAAGGAGAAGAGGAACGACTTACCCCAATGCAGTTTCATTATTATGGAGACCACGAGGTGATACTATATAAAGTCACCGCCGAGTTCGCTGCACTTTTCGAGAATAGTGATAACAGTTCGATTAATATTACCGATCCTCCAACCAATTTAGAAAACGCCTTTGGAATATTCTCAGGGATCAATTCTGACACTTTATCCCTAAGGGTAATTTCCTTATAAAACAGTTATAATGAAGAGAGTAGTATAATAGATTGAAGAAAAGAAAACCCACCGATTTTTGATTGGTGGGTTTCTTGATTATACTATAGTTTAATTCAAATTCATAGGCACTTCCATAAAGAGTACTTTTGCTCCTTTTTTGGCCGATAAGCTGATGTTATCAGTTTCCCAAATACCCAAACCATCTCTTTTGTTAAGAGTTTGATTTTCAATAGATACATCGCCTTCTAATACAAAGGCATACACTCCATTATTAGCATCTTTTAATTGATAATTCAACTCTGTGTCATTATCAAAAGTACCTAGATGAAACCAAGCATTCTGATGAATCCAAACTCCTGCATCATCCGCATTTGGAGAAAGAATTTGATTCAATTGATTCGGTTCAGATAAATCAGCAATTGTTTTCTGATCATATCGAGGTTGAACTGAACGCTCATTCGGGATCACCCAAATCTGTAAAAACTGAACTTCTTTATCGGTATTCGGATTGTATTCACTATGGAAAATACCTGTACCCGCACTCATCACCTGAATATCTCCTTCCTTAATCACTTTTTTATTTCCCATGCTATCTTCATGTTCCAAATCGCCGTAAAGTGGAATAGAAATGATCTCCATATTATCGTGAGGGTGACGTCCAAAACCTTGGCCTGCAGACACACGGTCGTCGTTTAAAACTCTCAATACGCCAAAGTTCATACGCTCCGGGTTATGGTAAGTAGAAAAGCTAAATGAATGATGAGAATCTAACCATCCATGATTTACATGCCCTCTTGAATCTGATGTGTGTTTTACCGTTTTCATAATATATAAAGTTTAAGTGTGATCTTTTGATTTGATGTAATACAAAGGTCACTAAAAACGATACACAAGAGAATATTAGAATCAGACAAAGGCTTATGAAAATCCGAGATCAGCTATCTAATTTAAATTGAGAAGGACTCATTCCCACACATTTTTTAAAGAAAGCACTAAAGTTGGCAGGTTCGGAGAAGCCTAATTCAAAGGCAATTTCTTTATTAGTCAAATCCGAAAAATATAATAGTCGTTTGGCAGCAATAGTAATCCTACTTTGAATATGTTCTTTAGCCGATTTACCACTTTGCATTTTCACCACCTTATTAAGATGATCCGGTGTGATGTGAAGCAATTCTGCATAAAAAGACGTATGATGTTCTTTCTTGTAGTGTTCCTCAATTAATCCCTTAAACTGTTTAAGTAGACTTTTGCTACTAGAAATATCATCTGATGATAAATTGCATGAGTTGGTACATAAAATGAGAATATATTTTAGCAGTGCACCTATGGCCTCTAACTCATAAGACATACCCGATTGATGAATTGAAAAGATCTTTTCTATGGTTTGTCTGATTTCCTCGAATTGTATATCAGAAGGCTTTAAAGGAGGCGAATCTTCAAAATCGTTGAAGAGATTGAGGTCTTCAATAAATGATGTAGAAATATTGTTGTACGCCAAAAAATCAGCAGAAAATACCAAAGCATAACCATACGATTTTTTCTCTTCAATAATCTGATGTACTTGGCCAGGGGAAATAAAAAACAAAGATTTATCTTCTAAAGGATAGGCATTGAAATCTATCTTATGAGTCCCCTTGGCTTTCTCAGTAAATACTAACGTATAGAAATCGTGTCGATGAGGTTCATCTACCTTTCCGCCTCTTTTATCATAAATGTCTTGCATTTTAGAGACACTAAAAGTGATTTTACTATCGAGTTTATTGACATTTCTATACGTTTTTACTGCTTCCATTTCTGTGTTAAACGATTGTTACCACTAATATATCATCTAAGCAGTTAAGATGTTTTATAAACTTTTAGAAATAGTGAAATGGAAAGTACTTCCAAAGCCAATTTCACTGTCTACCCAAATATTTCCATGGTGTAGATTCACAATTTTTCGACAATGTGCTAATCCGATACCATGACCAGGATACTCTGATTTTGTGTGTAAACGAGTAAAGATTTTAAAAATTCCCTGAGTATATTCTTTAGAAATACCTATTCCATTATCTCTTACAGAAAAATGATAAAAATCGTCCAGTTCTTTCGCTTCAATTTCAATGAAAGGGTCAGCGTTTTCTTTTTGAAATTTGATAGCGTTGTTTATCAAATTCTGGAATAATAAACGGATGAGTGTGTGAAAACCTTTGACGGTAGGTAGTACAGAATGATCAATCTTGACATCTTTCTCATTAATTATAGATTGGAAGTCAGCTTTAATTTCTGCAATAATTTGATTACAATCCACAGGAATTAACTGATCATCCTTGTTTAATCTTGAATACTCCAATAACCCTTGAATTATCCCTTGCATACTATCTGCTCTAGAGCTAATATATTCAAGATATTGTTTGGAGTTATCAGTGAGTTGATTTTGATCCTCGTACTGAAATAAACTGATTAAACTTTGTATCGTTTTTAAAGGTTCTTGTAAATCATGAGAAGCGATGTATAAAAACTCCTCCAACTCTTTTTGTTTATCTCTAAGGAAAGTATCATTTTTTTGAATCTCTTTTTCCAAGGTAAGCACATCGCTAATATCTCTCCAAGAAGAATTACTACAAACGATCTCACCTTTTTCATTGGTAAGACAATGTACATTTAAAAGAACGGTTAAGGTATGTCCCTTTGCATCAAGAATTTGTAGTCTTTCATTTTCAATGACACTACCTTTTTTGAAGGATTTAAAAATATTAGAAGCTTTATCTTTTGAATTCGGGTGATAGAGATCTAAGACATGGGTTCCTATAATATCTTCTTTAGATTTTCCGAGTTTCTCTTCAGTGGTTTTATTACACATGATGACCTTACCTGTAGAAGGATCTACAGAAACGTGCATATCAGGAGAAGTTTCATAAAGGTGTAAGTACACATCATCCTTTTTAGAAAAATCATTAGGATTAGAGTTAGTAAACATATTTTAGTTAGTGAAATGCTGGTTAAATGAAAGTTAAAATACTTTTTAATATATAGATTTAAACGATATAATTTTGTTAAATAGGGAAATAGATGGGTTTTGATGTGCTTTTGAGGTGTAAATCAAATTATTTATTGTGGCTAACTGTACGTTTTATACTTTTATTGTAAAGAAAACTGAAGTACCGATACCTACCTCTGACTCTAACCAAATTTTACCTTGATGCAGTTCTACGATTTTTTTACAAAAGGCTAACCCAATACCTGCCCCGGAGTTTTCGTGTCTTAATTTTTGAAATAAAAGGAATATTCTATCAATATGATCTTTTCCTATTCCCCCTCCATTATCTGTAATTTTAAAGGTCCAGTAATTATCCTTTTTGACAGCATCTATATTTATTTTAGGAGATCTATTTTTACTTCTAAAAAATATTGAATTTAGGATAAGGTTATGGAAAACTAGCTTTAATTGTAAATCGAAAGCAATTAATACTGGTAGATTATCATAGGAGATTTTTGTATTTGTCTCCTCAATTAATTCTTTATTTTCAAAGGTTAATTGGTCTACGATTACTTGAACATTAGTAATGGTCTTTTTGTCTTCAGAACCAATAAGCGAGTAGTCGAGAAGTGACTTAATCAAACCACTCATTTTTTTTCTTGATGCATCTATGTATTCAATATATTGTACACCTTGTTTACCTAATTCTAATGCAAACTCCTCTTTTAAAAGGTCCGTAAATATTTGTAATGATTGTAACGGCTCTTGAAGATCATGAGATGCTACATATGCAAAACGTTCTAATTCTTGATTTTTTTGTTCTAATGCAATATTTATTTTTTTCGTTTGTTCAGCTTCTTTAATTTTTGTGATGTCAATATGACTGCCAATCATCCTCAAAGGGTTTCCTTCTTCATCCCATTCGATTACTTTTCCTCTACAAAATACCCAAACTATAGAGCCATCTTTGTGATAATACCTTACCTCATTATCGTAAGGAAATTTACCTTTAGAAGCTACATGCTTATTAAAAACATCAAAAACACCGGGCAGATCTTCTGGATGAATGATTTTTTGCCAACTATCTGGATGATTCTCAATTTCGTGATCTTCATATCCAAACATTTTTTTAAAAGTTGGACTCATATATTCATAATTATCTTTGATGTGCCAATCCCAAAAACCAGCCATAGTTCCTTCAAGAATATTACTCAAAATGACTTCATAGTCAGATGTATTTTGTGTGCTATCCTTAAAATATTGTTTTAATGATTCATCAATTTCATTATGTACTAATAATTTTTTCAATTTTTTCTTTGTTTAGAGGTTTGGTCAAGAAATCATTAATCAATGGATCTTGTTCTGCTTTCTTTCTATCATGTGGGTTCAAAGAAGTAGTAAGCATGATGATCAAAGTATCTGCTTTTTTAGAGTCAGGAACTTTTTTATAACTTTCTAAAAACTCCCAACCATTCATTTCTGGCATATTTATATCTAAAAAGATATAATCAATTTTTTCTTCTTTTTCATTAATTAGAAAAGTTAATGCTTCTTCTGCATTTTCCATTTTTATTACTACTGGGTTTTCTAATACCTTTTTGAGCATTTTTTCATTGTAGTAATTAGTAGGATAATCGTCATCAATTAGTAATATTCGTTTCATCAGTTCTATGTTTTGGTAGTGTAAAATAGAAGATGCTCCCTTCATGAAGAATAGATTCGACCCAAATTTTTCCTTCGTGTAAATCAATTATTTTTTTACAATGAGCTAGTCCAATACCGTAACCATCGTATTGTGATTTACTGTTTAACCGTTTAAAAAATTTGAATATTTCGGATGTTTTATCTTTTGGGATACCTATTCCATTATCTTTTATACTGAAAAGTACATCCTTTTCATTTATAGAATAATTTATTTCAATAATGGGCTGTTTAGATTTTTTACTAAACTTAACGGCATTGTTGATTAAGTTTTGAAAAAGTAATCTTAAGGAAATTGGATCACCATAAACCTTTGGTAAAAAAGAAGTAAACAGTTCGACATTTTTCTCTTCAAATAGTAAATGATAATCAGAAGTGATATCAGCAATCAATTTATTACAATCAATATTAGATCTTTCCACACCATTGCCAATGCGAGAGTAATCGAGTAAGCCCTTAATTATGTTTTTCATATTCTGAGAACCTTTCTCGATAAATTCGAGGTATGTTTTAGCTTCCTCATCGAGTTGTTCTCCATATTCCATATCAAGCAACTCAATAAAACTAGAAATGGTGCGTAAAGGTTCTTGAAGATCATGAGAAGCGATATAGACAAACTCTTCTAGTTCTTTATTTTTAGATTGAATAGCTTCATCATTTTTCTTTACTATTTTTTCTAAAGCCACAATATCTGATATATCTCTCCAACAAGAATTACTTAGAATAATTTTACCACACTCATCTTTGATACTCTGAACATTTAAAAGTACAGGTATTTTTTTACCATCGTTTGTGATCAAGTCTAACCGTTCATTTTCAATTTTCTGACCCTTAATAAACTTTTGAAATACTTTTTTTGCTGCTTCAATAGAATCTGGATGATACATTTCCATTATCGAAGCACCAATAATTTGGTCCTTACATTTTCCAACTTTCTCGGTTAAGGTAATATTACACATAAGCACTTTTCCTGTATTGGGGTCTACAGAAACGTACATATCGGGTGAAGAATCATAAAGTTGATGATAAATTTGATTTTTATCATTTAGTAACTGAGTAATAGCAGTAGGATTCATCATAAGCTTTTAGGGTTTCCTTATCTAATTTATATCAAAATCTTTATTTTTTAATGTTGAAATTAATTATTACCAAACTATTCTTTAAATATTTCAAACCATTACTTTATTAACCATCGAACTATAAATAAGGATTTTCTATTGGTTTTAACACTATCAATTTTATTGTTTTCTTTTGAATTAGAACTTTACTAAAAATCTTATAAAGTATTTGAGTTAATATTTTTTTTGCATTCAATGAATGATGTGTTAGTTGATATTTAGGATTTTAACCATCTGTTTTAAAGTGTTTTATAAATTCTGTACGTTGTTATATAGGTGTATGCTTTGTTATTTTAATTTAGTATACAAAATACTTTTTTATCTCTTTTTTTATATACATATTCGCTCAAGCCTAAACATATTAGTGCTTGTATATTTTTTTGATCGTCTTCCCAGAAGGGGAAATTACCAATTCATTTTAATTACGAATATTTTAAAAATATCTGTTCTCTTATGAATCAGTTATAACTTCAATAAAGACTTTTTTACGATAAAACATCGTTCCATCAATCGGTAGAAAGGATACCGACATATTTACAATTGAACTGATTTGATGTAACTATCTTTTTTTTAACCAATTCTAGTATAATTATTATTTAAACTTTACTATGAACTACATGATGAAGACTGCTGTAGGCGTCTTTTCTATGTTGGCAGTTTCTGCCGGTATAGAAGTGTCGGCACAGTCTACCCCTCAACCTGTGGTGTACCAAAACGGTATGGCCAAGGGTGTTGTTCGCGTGAAATTTGCAGAGGATGTATCACCTCAACTTCAATCTTTCGGAGCGAATAGTAACGGAATCTCTACTTTAGGGATCTCAACTTTTGATGTTACAGCTAAACGTTTTAGTGCATCAAATATGAGAAGAGTATTCCCATACAATCCTAAAACAGAACACAAGCTTATCAAACATGGTTTGCACTTATGGTATGAAATGGAAGTTGATTCTGAGTCAGATTTAAGAGCGGTAACTAATGCATTTGCTTCTATTCAAGAAGTTGAATTTGCAGAGCCAATGTTAGAAAAGAAGCTTGTTGATGGTGATTATTCGGCAAGAACCATCACTTTCGAAGAGGCAAAGGCAATGACTACTCAACAGTCGACTTCTGATTTTAATGATCCAATGTTGGACAAACAATGGCATTATAACAATACACAGCAAAGAGCAGGTTGGGTAGAAGGTGCAGATATTCGTTTATTTGATGCTTGGGAAAAAACAACTGGTTCGTCTAATGTTGTAGTTGCTGTACATGATGAAGGTATCGATGTGGAGCACGAGGATCTTGTGTCAAACATGTGGATAAATGAAGGGGAAATACCAGGTAATGGTATAGACGACGATGGTAACGGATACGTAGATGACGTATATGGTTATTCGTTCTCTAATAGAACGGGAGATATTCCTGCTCAAGTTCACGGTACTCACGTAGGTGGTACAGTTGCAGCTACTAGTAATAATGGTATAGGTGTTGCCGGTGTCGCAGGTGGTGATGGATCTGGAAATGGAGCTCGATTAATGACACTTCAAATCTTAGGCGGACAGTATGGAGATGTTGCCCCTTCATATGTTTATGCTGCTGATAACGGAGCCGTTATTTCTCAAAACTCATGGGGATATACTTCACCTGGTACATATGAACAAGTAGTGCTTGATGCCATTGATTATTTCATTGAAGAAGCAGGTGATTTTGAAGGATCTCCAATGAAAGGAGGTATTGTTATTTTTGCGGCAGGTAATGATGATTATGATGGTCCAATGTGGCCTGGTTACTATGAAAAAACACTTACTGTAGCAGCTACAGGTCCAACATGGGAAAAAGCCTGGTACTCAAACTATGGTGATTGGATTCATATTTCAGCACCTGGTGGAGATAGAACTTTTGGAGGAGAAGAAGCTATTGTTTTGAGTACTTTACCTTCGAATGGTTACGGTTATTTGGATGGAACATCAATGGCTTGTCCACACGTTTCTGGTGTTGCAGCTTTAGTAGTTTCACATTTGGGAGGACCGTCTTATACGGCTGATATACTTTGGAACCAATTAATTAATTCAACTAATGATATTGAACAATATAACGAGAGTTATGTTGGGAAATTAGGATATGGCCAAATTGATGCAGCAAAAGCGTTAATCAAAAATGAAGGTATTGGTCCTGAAGCAATTGTCGATTTAATGTCTGATGCAGCATCAGATAATTTTATCTCTTTAAAATGGAGTACTCCTAATGATGAAGACGATGGTTACCCTGCATCTTATGTCATTTACTACTCTGAAGAAGAGATTACTGCTGATAATTATATATCAGCAATGACATCTACTCAAAGAGCAGAAAATGTACCATCAAATACTTCAGAAATAGATGGTTTAGAAGCCAATAAAATGTATTACTTCATGATCAAATCATTTGATAGGTGGGGCAATGAATCGGGGTTGTCTAATATCATTTCAGCTTCAACAAATAACGGTCCTACAGTAGTGATTCCATCTACATCAGTTGATTTTATGTTAGAAGGAACTAACCTTATGGAGACACAAACAGTAATGATGAACAACGAAGGTGAAGGCCTTTTACGTTGGGAATCATCTGTAAATCAAGGTACTTATTTCTATGATTGGCAATCGTATACAACTTTCCCTCAAGTAGGTAATCCATCTCAAAGAGTGGCCAATGTAAGGACGGTAACAGCACCTTCTATTCAGAAATTCTCAATGGAAGAAGATGAATTAGCAGAGTATGAAAATTCTCAATATACTTACTCTAATTGGTTCCATCCAATATACAATATTGGTGAAGAAGATCTTTCTTTATCGAATACTTCAGCAGTAGCTTACTTAATTGGTCAGAAAGAAGGCTTTAACTTAACTGATGCTGAAATTTTTATCAACGAGTTAACTGTTGGTCCAGTGGAGGTTGAAGTATATCAAGGACCCAATTTATCTACGGCTAAATTAGTAACATCAGCTACAATTGATTGGGGGCTTGATTACCAAAAAACACATTATGTTCAATTTGATCAACAAGTATTCTTCCCTCAAAATAGTGTTGTTTGGTTGTTAGTAAAAACAAAAGCTGGTAATAAATATCCATTGTCAATGTCAATGGCAGCAAATGGTTTAGAAGATGTTGCAGATATGTATCAGTGGATGAGTTTTGATGATGGAGATACTTGGGTGCCTTTACATACAGCAATTGAAGCAACAGGCTATGCTTTTACTCAATCACTTGTTTCTAAAAATGCTTCTTTTGGTGAAGTTGTGAAAATTTCGCCAATGTCAGGTGAAATTGCTCCAGGTGAGTCTGTAGAAGTTACTGTAGATGCTGATGCCATGGGATTGATCAATGGTGATTATAAATTCTATTCAAACATCGAGTCAAACGATAGAGAAAACGAAAGATATACTTTACCAGTGAACGTTAAAGTTAGAGGTAGACTTCCTGAAATAAAATCTATGGCAATCGTAGAATTTGGAAGTGTAATTTTAGGTTTTGAGAAAGAAGTATCGGTTGACTTATCAAACTATGGTTACGGTAATTTTGGTGTGAGTTCTATTGATATTTCTGATCCTCAATTTACAGTATCTAGCCAACCTTACACTATTAATGCAAGATCTAGAAGTGAGTTGATTTTAAACTTTAAGCCTACAATGGCAGGTAATGCTAATGCAGAAGTTAAGATTACTTCAAGTACTGGAATTGAGCATACTTTCTCTTTATTTGCAGTGGTAGGCGAACCTGCTGAAATAGAAGTTGCTCCACTTGAGCAAACTATTGCAATGGCCAAGGGTGACGGTGGAAACGGTGAAGTGACAATTACAAATAATGGTGCATACCCTCTTACTTATGTGATGCCAACTTATTCTGATAACATTCCAGAAGGGACGCATAAGTTTGGTTACTCTTGGACGAAGTTTGAAGATATAGATGCATCTAATTTTGTATCTATTAAAGAGGCTGATGGAGCCTTTAACATAGCTCAGAAGTTTGTTGATGATCCTAGTAAAAACTGGGAAATGATCAAAATGAATTTTGATTTCCCATTCTATGGTGAGTATCAAAGTGAAATGTATGTTTCTCATGCCGGTGTTGTCGCTTTAGATAATACATCTAATTTTAACAGTTCGGCAAATATGGGGAATGAATATTTACCTTATGGTTTTATTTCAGCTTTGCATTTCTCAAATATTGACTTAGGTATTAGAGGTGGAATTTGGATCAAGCATTATGATGATAAAACGGTTGTTGAATACAACGATGTACAAATGTCATGGTGGCCTGGAGGAGCAACTTTCCAAATAGTTATGTTCGCCACAGGTGATATCGAAATTCTTTATAATGATATGTCACAAGTGGATTCATGGGATATTAATGGCATTTTCGTAGGTATCGAAGAACCAGCAAAAGAAGATGGTGTTCTTGTTTATGAAAACAGATGGAGTGATCCTTTACCATCACTTTTTGAAAATCAAAATCAAAATGTGAGAGTAAGATTCTACTATCCAGGTTCTAAAATCATCACTAACCTATCATCTGCTGAAGGGGTTATTGGTGTAGGACAATCGGAAACAATCACTTTTGATATCGATGATTCACAATTAATTGAGGGTCAGAATGTTCAGAATATTGCCGTTGCTAGCAATGATCCTAATTTGCCAATTTCTCACTTTAAAGTGATTGTTTATGTAATGGGTGGTACAGCTGCTGATATCGAATTATCAACTACTGATGTTGATTATCAAGGTAAACTTTTGGGTGGTAATTACTTGCACTTATTAGCTTTATCAAATGTTGGAGACAAATCAACAGATATTGTTTCAGCATCACTAACAGACGGTACCCATTTCTCCGTTGACTTTGAGCAAATGACTTTAAATCCAAGAAGTGGTAGACAAATGAATGTATACTTTAATCCAACTATAGCGGGTGAGTTTACAGATGTTTTAACGTTAATGGATTCTGATGGAAAAGAGTATGTAATCAATCTAAAAGGTACAGGTCTTAATCCTCCAGCAATTGATCTTGATGTTACTCCCCATGTATATAACTTGAAACATGGCGAATCAACAGAATTTGAGATTACTGTTCACAATACGGATGGTTTGGTAGATTTAGATATCCTTCCTAGACACGCTTCTTGGTTATCTATTGTAGAAGATGAAGCTCAAGTAACCAATGTACCGGAGTTTGATTATACTTGGAGAACAAACCAAAAACAATTACAAGGTTTTGATGACCCTGAAGCACCATCTTTCGAGTGGTATGATATTATCTCAGAGGAAAATAGAATTACACACTTCGAAACGGAAGATGAGCATTGGTGGGAACAATATGATTTGCCATGGCCAGTAAAATTTTATGGCAAAGAATATAATGAAATTTATGTTGCGTTTGCAGGAGTAGTAGCGTTATCTAAGCCACATAACTTGTACGACGGTATCTTTAATACAGACCTTCCTCTAGATGATGGTATCAACAATATCGCTTCTTCTATTTGGATGTTAGGAGCTACTAACCCAACGGATGCATCTGAAATCAAAGGTATTTTCATGCATGCAGACGAAGAGAAAGTTGTGATCACTCACTCAAGATATCAACATAACTTTGCCTTCTTTGGTGGTTTTGTTACATGTCAGACTGTGTTCTTTAGAGACGGTACAGTGAAAATGCAGTACAAAGTGGAAAACCAGAATGGTGTAGACGGATGGTCGAACATGACAACAATTGGTCTTGAAAACGAAGATGGTACTTCAGCAGCTAAAGTTGCTTATGGAGCCGCTATTATCAAAGATCGTTTGGTTGTAGAATATGTACCAGCTCATAAAATGACAATTGCTGCAGGAACATCAAAAACATTGAAATTCAAAGTGGATGCTTCTGAATTAATGGACGGTACTTACAATACCAACCTTACTTTCCAAAATATTACTCCAGGTAAGGAAGAAATTTCTATCCCTGTTCAAGTAAATGTAGAAGGTGAAGTAATATTCGGTGCTGATGATGTTGATTTTGGTGAAGTTGTCGCTGGAGCTGGAGTCACTAACACAGAATACTTCCAATTTAAAAATACAGGCTCTAAAGATGTTACTATCAATAGCTTTAAATTAAATGATGACACACAATCAGTTGTTGAATTGAAAGAGGTAGTGGATGGTTTCTGGGGTCCTGAAACTTATTGGACAGATATTAACATGTTATGGAACTTCCCAATGACAGTTCACCCAGGTGATGCTTTGGAATTCAGAGCAATGTTAACAGCAACAACTTCAGGTAATATCAATGATGTACTAACAGCAGTTGATGTTGATGGAATGGAGCACAACGTAAACATTATTGCTAATGGTTATGAGCCATCGAAATTCTCTTGGGATGGTACAGATAAAGAATTCACTTCTTTAGATCCTCAATACAAAGATGAGTTTATGGTGACTGTTTCTAATGAAGGTGGTAAGTCTATGTTAGATTACACTTTAGAAATTGATTTTAATAGAGACGGTTCTGAGATGGAGGCACCTGAAGGAGGAGACATTATGTCATTTGGTGCGACTTCTTCTACAATGCACAACTTCTCAACAATGTCAGTAGCCAATGAAGACGATTTCCATTCAATACTTAAGTACACTGATGAAGTTGTTCCTACTACAGCTGTAGGTTATGGAGGAGATGCAATGACAATAGCAACTGCATTTGTAGCTCCATCAGAAGGATTTAACTTATCTCATGTGGAAACATTCTACCGTCCATTTGGTAAGGATAACGGAAATATCAAAGTGAATATCTTAGCAGGTGGCTCTATTAATAGTGCAACTGAGGTCTATGAAAATGTTTTCCCAACGGAGACTTTGGGGACAGATTCAGAAGGAGATTATCAAGTATTTGATTTAGGAGAGGAGATTACATTCTTCCCAGGAGAGAAGTTCTTTGTGGTATTTACATATGATCAAGGTGTAGAATATCCTCAAGGTATTGTTGTTGAGGATCCAAATATTTCTTCTACGTTCTATATCTATACGGATGAAGGGTTTGTGGATATAACTACTGATGCATCTTGGTCTGGCTTACGATGGGTGAACAAAGCAATGGCTAAGAACCCGATAAAAGGTACTTGGATAGAAATTGATTCAGAAGGAGGTCAATTGGATCTTAATGCAACTGCATCTTTTAAAGTATCATTGGATGCATCCTATGCTTTTAAAGCAGATAACTTTGCTTCTGTGAAAGCTTATACAAATGATCCATCTCAACCTGAGGTTGAATTCTTAGTAACGCTAAGAAAAAATGCTTCACCATCATTTATCGATCCAGTATCAACTATAGATATGGATGTATTGACTGAGCAAACAATTGAGTTTGAAGCTACAGATAGAGAAGATCATGCTATTGTTTATGGTATTGAGACTTCGTCTGATGCTATAACAGCAGAAGAAGTAGAAGGTAAATACCGTGTGACAATTGCTCCAAAATATTCTGATGGAGAAATGATTAAATTCTATGTAACAGCAACGGATGAGTTAGATGGCATATCAACACATGAAGTGATTGTTAATGTTAATCTTATCAACAGAGCTCCTATGTATATTGGTGAGGAAGTGATGGAAATGAAAGTTGGGGAAAACTTTACATATGCAACAGATGAGTTCTTTATGGATGAAGATGGAGATTTAATGACGTTTGAGATCGCAGCACAAAATCATGGTATTGCAGTAGCAACTATGGCAGGTGAAGATTTCTTTATGGCAGGTATTTCTATTGGAACTACAGAGGTCGCTGTAATGGCAACAGATGCTAATGGTGAGTCAACAATTCAAACTATTGAAGTAAATATTGTTGGTATTGAAGAAGAGGAAGATATTACTTCAATTGACCAAGACGTATTGGTGTCAGAAGTGAAGAACTTCCCTAACCCAGTAATTACTGAGACAACTATCTCATTCCTTCTTAAAGAACAAGGTGATGTGAGTATTGCAATTTACAATATGAATGGTGGTTTAGTTGAAAGACTTAATGCAGGTACATTATCTTCAGGTGTTCAAAATGTAGAATACAATGCGACAAAATTGAATACAGGAATGTATATCTACGCTATTATGGTAGACAATCAGTTTGTTGGTTATAACAAGTTAATTAAGCAATAATAATTAGCTAGAATATAAATAGTTTGGCCTCCTCACTTTGTGAGGAGGCCTTTTTATGGAATAACAATTTTGTTGAAAATCAGTTTCCTAAGAAATTATCTTATACAAAAAATAGGATTTAATAATCTATTTAAGTATAATTACGTAGAACTTACTTCGAAATTCGCTAACAAATGAATACTAAAGTTGACTGTATCTCTTGCACAAACTCTAATTGCATTATAAAACAAAACGCAATGGGAGAGGAAGCTGCTCCATTTTTAGAAAAAAAATTAAGCCTCAAAGCTAAGAAAGGTCAACCTTTCATCTTAGAAGGAGCACCTGTTCATGGGTTGTATTTTGTACAGCAAGGAAAAGTGAAAGTGGGAAAAACAGGAATAAATGGAAAAGAGCAAATTGTACGTCTTTGTCATGATGGAGAAATTATTGGTCACAGAGGCTTTGGAGTAGGTCAGTTTTATCATATTAGTGCGGTAGCTATAGAAGATGTGGTATTGTGTAATTTTTCTACAGATACCATTATGGAAATGCTGAAGAAAGTACCTTCCCTTTGTTATGCCATGATGTTATTTTATGCGGATGAGCTTAATCGATCTGAAAATAAAGTAAAGAAGATCGCTCAGATGACAGTAAGGGAGAAGGTTATTGATGCTATTTTGTATATCAATAGAAAATTTGGGCAAACAAAAAACTTATTAAACATCCAATTATCACGAAAGGAGATTGCCGACTTTGCAGGTACAACCGATGAGCAAGTGATTCGTGTAATTTCATCTCTTAAGAAAGAGAAAATTTTGATCGCTGAAGGGAAGAAAATAGGCATCATCAATTTAGAAAAATTGAAAAGAGAAATTGCTGAACATAACTTTTTCCTAGATAGTTAGTTTTCAGAGTGTTCGTGAAAAAAATAAAAAATGTAACAGCTATTCTATTGTAAACTGAATTTTTTTCATTAAAATGTGTTTTCAAATTCATACTCTAAAATGTGTTTTTTTAACCTCACATAATAGCAAACAATACGTATGGCAATTTATACATATCTTCGTATTTCACCCGTTGCAACTGCAAAAATCCAACAACAAGCAAAGGCTAAGGGAAAACTTTTTATTGAAAAATGCCCTGTTACTCTTCCTTTTATAGAGCGTCCTAGAGCACAAGAATTATTAGAAATTCTTGGTGAAGATGATGTTTTAAACATTGGTGATATCGATAAACTAGGAGATAACCCTGTAGATATACTTCAAGGCTTGGAGGCACTTTTAAAAACTAATGCTACTATTAATATTCAAAAATTTGATGTAGAAGAAGCACATGCTAATGCAGGTGTGAAAAGTGTCATTAGTGCAATAAAGACGTTATTGCATATGAAAGAATATCAAGTTCAGGAAAAAACTGTAGAGGGTATTGCAAGAGCAAAAGCAGAAGGTAAGTACAAAGGAGGGAAGAAAGGACGTAAGATGAATTTTGAACGTTGGTCGGAGAGAAACAAAGATGTAATCGAAGCTTTACAGTCAGGTTTAACTACTAAAGAAATATCAGAACTTACGGGTGTGGGTAAAACTCAAGTGTCTAGAGTTCGAAAAAGACTGAGAGAGTTTAATGCAGAACAACAACAAGAAGCTCTTGAAATTCAAAATACATCTGCTGCTGATAATAATACTATTGAAGTTAATGAAGCTGAAATGGCTTCTATTTAAAGATATGCTATAAAATTAAGCGTATTATAATACGTTTGATCATAAAAATAAAGTTAGAGGTGAACTCATTAATTATTGAGCTCCCTCTTTTTTTTACGTAATTCTTAGCTACATCAATGAAATTACGTAAAAAATTACGTATAAATTTTTAAAATTAAGTATTAATACGTAGTATTGTCTTCGTAATACATCAGAAAACTAGGTAATACGTAAAAATGAAGTCAATCACATCAACAGAAAAGGCTACAAGAATTAACTTGTTAGACTTTAGCAGCATTCAAATGCGAACTTTTCACCTAAGCTGGATCGCATTCTTTTTATGTTTCTTCGGATGGTTCTCACATGCACCATTACTACATTCAACAATTGGTCCTGACTTGGACTTAACAAAAGATCAAAAAACACTTGCATTTATTGCTTCAGTTGGTGTTACGATTTTTGCTCGTTTGGGAATTGGTAACCTTTGTGATAAAATCGGTCCAAGAAAAAGTTATGTTTACCTATTAGTATTTGGTGCATTTGCAGTAGCAGGTTCATCTTTTGCAACTACTTGGGAAACGTATTTATTATCTCGTTTAGCTATTGGTGTAATTGGAGCCTCATTCGTTATTACACAGTACCATACTTCGGTAATGTTTGCTCCTAATGTAATTGGTATCGCCAATGCTACTACAGCAGGTTGGGGTAACTTAGGTGGTGGTGTTACAAACGCTACTATGCCATTAATTGCTTCTGGTGTTGTTGCTTTTGGTTTAGCCGAAGCGAATGAGTCTTGGAGAATTGCGATGTGGATTCCAGCTGCAATTATGTTATTCGTTGCTTTCTTATACTGGAAATATACGACTGATTGCCCTAAAGGAAATTATGAAGATCTTCCAAACGAAAGACCACAAGCAAAGAAAGGAGAGAAGAGTTTATTCTTATCTGCAGTGAATGATAGAAGAGTTTGGATCTTATTCTTGATGTATGCAGGATGTTTCGGTATGGAACTTTTTGTAACAGGTAAAGCCTCTACGTATTATCAAACAAAATTTAGTTTAAGTCAGGAAGCAGCAGGTGTGGTAGTATTGTTCTTCGGAGCAATGAACTTGTTTGCTCGTTCAACAGGTGGTTGGATTGCTGATAAATTCGCTAAGAACTCCGGTCTAAATGGTCGTGTAAAAATATTAGTATATGTTGTGGTTGCAGAGGGTATTGCCCTTCTATTGTTCTCACAAATGGACGTATTAGGATTTGCCATTGCAAGTATGGTATTCTTCTCTCTATTCGTTCAAATGGCGGAAGGAGCAACTTACTCTGTAGTTCCATTTATTAATAGAAAAGCTTTAGGAGCTGTATCTGGTATTGTAGGTGCAGGTGGTAATGTAGGTGCAGTATTATATGCTCAGTACTTACTTAGAAGCGGATCTTCATTACAAGATGCATTCTTCGCCTTTGGTTTCGTTGTCGCAGCAGTAGGCTTCTTAGGTTTATTAGTGAAGTTCTCTCCAGAGGACGAAGCTGCTGCAGTTGCAGAACAAAAGAAATTAGAAGAATTCGAAGCTAAATTAAGAGCTGAAGAAAAAGAAAGAAATAGTTACAATGATAACGACGGAGCTCCTCAGGTAGCTATCTAGTATCATTAGAAATATTATATATCTAACAAACAAAAATTATTAGTGTTCCGAATTTTAGCACATCGGTGCAAATTAAATACTCTTATTATTCCAATAAATAGCAGCTTTCTTCTACTGGAGGAAAGCTGCTTTTTTTTTATGTTTATGTAGAAGATGAGGGATTATAAAACGATGAGTATAGTTACTAATCTCAAGCTATTCTGTGAAGAAGAAATCATATTTATTATTATGCTGGAAAGTAAAGAATAATAAACAGAAAAGGAGGTGAATTTTGATAATTATAATTGCTCTGAATTAATTTTTAAAAATTGTCTGAGCATTGTTATATGAGTTAATAAAATAGTGTGTTTAAAAAAGTATAGACAAAAAAGAAGGGAACCCGCATCGCGAATACCCTTTCCCCATTACTTAAAGCAAACTATTGTATCTTATGTAATTAGTTAATTACCATTAAATTGATATTAACTGTTACGAATTTCTTTTTCTTGATCTTCAATTATACAAACGCTAATATAGGGGTAAAAAGTTTCAATAATAAAGTTAACAAATGAAAATATGTAATTTTTTTTTCTAAATCTTGCTGGTTGAATTATAAATTACACGACATATACATATTAGCTCTGTATATATCGTGCAATTTAATAACTGTTTTGTTATAATCCAATTCCTACGTACTCTCTTTCGCCATTTGGATAAATTCCTTCAATTAAAATACCTCCTGACTTCCCTCTTAGGGCAACTCCAAGGTCATCTAACGAACGAACCGGTTCACGATCGACGTAAGTAATAATAAAACCTTCTTTTATTCCTGCATTATAAAGTTTACCATTAGGTACGAGCTTTGTTATAGCCAAACCACCTTTAATTCCTAATGCATTCGCTTGTTTATCAGAAATTGGTTGTACCTCTGCAGATAATGCAGCAATGGCTTCACTCGAATTTTTCGGTGCTTTCACAATATCTGTAGTATTCATTGTGTTTTTCAATTTCACCTCAAAATCTTTCAACTTACCTTTTCTGCTAACAGTTACATTTACTTGATCACCAGGTCGTCTTCTTGCAATAATTTCTTGAAGTTCTGAAACTGTTTCAATTTCCTCTTCATTAATTTTTACAATGATGTCACCTGCCTCAATACCCGCTTCTTCAGCAGCTCCTTGTGGACTTACATCGACAACAGCAACACCAGCGATTTTATCAAGCCCAGCTTCGTCTGCGATTTTTTGATCTACATCCTGAATCTGAACTCCTATTAAAGCTCTTTGCACCGCACCGTATTCTCTAAGGTCATCCATCACCTTTTTAACCAACTCAGAAGGTACAGCAAAAGAATATCCTGTAAACGACCCTGTTTTAGAGGCAATAGCAGTATTGATACCAATCAATGCACCGTTTAAGTCAACTAATGCACCACCAGAGTTACCTGGGTTAACAGCAGCATCTGTTTGAATAAATGATTCGACAGATAAATTTGTTTTCGATCTTAATATATTAATGTTTCTCGCTTTAGCACTGACAATACCTGCAGTAACTGTAGAAGTAAGTTCGTAAGGGTTTCCCACGGCTAAAACCCATTCACCGACTTTAACATTGTCTGAATTTCCAAAAGCTAGAAAATCTAAATTGTTTTCTGGTTTAATTTTCAATAAGGCCAAATCTGTTGTTGGATCGGTGCCTACTAATTCTGCTGTATAAACATGCTTGTCTTCTAATACTACTTCAATTTTAGAAGCTCCTTCAATAACGTGGTTGTTTGTGGCAATATATCCATCAGCAGTGAGGATTACACCAGAACCAGATCCAAGTTGTCCTTCACCACTTCTAGGCTCTCCAAAGAAATCATGGAAGAAACGAGGCGTACTTCTAGAAGGCCTGTTAGAAAAATCAACATATGTTTTAATGTGAACTACAGCAGGAGTAGCTTTTTCTGCTGCTTTAATAAAATTCATCCCTTCAGGAACGACATAGTCTTTTCGGTCAACCGTATTTTCGTAATTCGTAAATGCTACACTCTTTTCAACTTCATTTTTCGTCACGATTTGTTGAGGAGCGAAAAATGTAGTGTAAGCTCCAATCGTAATGACACCACCCAATACAGAAGCTGCCATCATTGATAAAAATTGTTTTTTCATGATAAGATAGTCTATAATCTCGTTTTTAATTTAACTAAAGTGATTCCGGTTTTGTTCATCACTTTATTGTACACTAGTATTCAGCATGTAAAACAAACTCCATACAAAAGTTATTACGTTAAAAGTTTTTATCAAGGTAATTGAATAAATGATAATAAATTTTAACATCCGCAATTTTACGAATTATCATATAAATATGGTGACAGGCATCAATTTTTAATTGTAAAAAATACCTCACATTTGTAATATCATAAGCGGATAAGTCAAATAAACCTTGCGTTTTGGGCTGCTTATGGTAATAATATACTTTTTTAAAAAGTATTGTTATAGAACTGAGAGTTTCTGTCCGAAAGGGCAGATCAATTTTCATAGTGTTTAAAGTTTGGGTGTAAATTGAAACAGGGCTCGTTTATTAGCGAGCCTTGTTTTTTTTATATTATTTAAGTTTTGTCAAATTGTCCTTTTCATTTATTGTCATTCTGACATAAAATAAGACATTCTAATCCTTTATATTTGTGATTATAGTTTTTGTACTGATTTTGAGATAAATAATGTACAAAAAGGTATTTTATAAAAATGTTTACGTTACCAACCAAATTGATTCAGCTTAGAAATAATAATCACTTGAGAGAAATCCTTGATAACAACCAAAAAGTGATTTTAGATTTTTCTACCGATTGGTGTCCTCCGTGCCGTGTAATGGAAGGAACAATTGCGAACCTTACTTTCGAATTAGAGGGAAAGGCTATCGTAGTTAAAGTAGATCCAGAAAAGTTTAAGGATATTGCCGATCAATATAAGATTAAGGGTATTCCCTATTTTGTAGGTGTAGTAGATAATATAGAGTCGGGTAGGGCACATGGAATTGTACCTATTCAACAATTAAAAAATATGATCAATGAATAAATATTTTAACAAGCTTTTAACATGGCTAGAAAAGCTTTATTCTCAAAAACGTACACAAAATAACGGTTGTTGTACGGCTTCGATCAAGCGTTTTGAAAACGACAAAAAGTACAATTAACAAAAAAGGATTCTCAAATAAATTGGGAATCCTTTTTTGTTACTGTGCTACTTTCAAAAGATATCTACTCGATATCAAATGTCCACATTCAGTCATGTGGTAATTCACTTTCGCTTTATATTCTTGTTTCCCCTTAATATGAGGATCCGTTTTTACTACTATATGTGTGTTTTTAGGTAAGTGACTTACTTTTTTCATCTTACCATCAATCACCTTGTAGATGGGTGCTTTACCCTTGATCTTCACCTGATGCTCATCTTCTGCAAAAGCAGTGAATCCGATCAATAATGAAGTCAATACCATTAGTAAAATCTTTTTTATCATAGGGTAAATAGGTTTTGTTTCAGATTAAAAATACGTTGAATATCCAACAATAGATACATAAACTCTATTCCTTAACTTGGTTTTAACAATCTACATAAAACGTTCATTCTCTAGATTATCTATAAATTCGCCAACATATTTTTTAAACTTCTTCTGATTCTTCCATAAGTTTCGGCTATAGAAACGACCAAAGTTCCATCCTTTCTTTTTCAGTTCAATAGGAAAATAGCCGTGTGCTTCTTTTGTAGAAATAAACTGATGATAATTTTCGTCGTCTGTCATCAATAAGCCTATTGGTGTCTCTTTTTCCATCACGGTTAAAGCAGAGAAAGGCATCATTTCCACCGTATCTGTTTGATGTCCTATTTCTTCTTTGAGCGTTTTACCATACTTCCATTGATCGTCTACATAGCTCGAAGGCTGATATCCTTTATCTCCTACTTCAAAAGCAAAATGTAAGAATTCTTTTAGCATTTTTGGCCCTTCGTTTTTCGTTTCCTCCGTCTTTAACTGATGTGCCATGATACTACTAAAAACATATTCTTTCTTTCTGGCTCTAGTAATGGCAACATTCAAACGTCGTTCTCCACCTTCTTGGTTCAGTACTCCAAACTGTAAATTCAACTTGCCTTTATCATTAGGAGCATAAGTCACAGAAATCAAAATGTGATCTCTCTCGTCTCCCTGAATGTTTTCTATATTCTTTACAATCATATCTTTTGGCCAATTGACGTTGATACGATCCATAATTTCTTGAATAAGCTCTTGCTGTTTGTGGTTAAAAGTGATAATGCCAATACTTTTCTCTCCATCGTCCACTAGTTTTTTTGCTTTCTTTACCACTGCTACAGCCTCTTCTTGATTCACTCCTTTTTTCCATTCTCCATTTTCTACATGATGGAAGGAAATGCCAGTGTCATGTTTGTCCATCTTGTCGAAATAAGGAATAAATCGAAGTTTATTTTTATAGAAATAACGATTGGAGAAATCAATTAAATCGAAAGATTCACTTCTGTAGTGTCCCATTAGATAATGTTCGGATAAGAATTGTTTACCCAAATCTAAAAGGGAATCGACTTCCAAAGCAGGATCTAAATCGAAATCATCATCTTCTTCCCATCTTGGCTTGTATAAATCAAATGGTGGAAGTTGTTGTGAATCTCCCAAAATGGCCACTTGAGTTCCGCGGTACATGGCAGGAATTCCTTTTTCTGCAAAACATTGGGAAGCTTCATCAAAGATGACTAAATCGAAAAATGGAATTAAAGGGAAAATAGCAGATGCTGCTTCTGGCGATGTTAACCAACACGGCAATAAATCCAAAATCTCATCTTGGAACTTATGGAATGTTTTGCGGAGCGGCCAAATCGCTCGCTTTTTATTTACTTGATGATATAGATCGCGATAAGTGACACGATTATTCAATCGATTATATTCTACTTTATCGTAAGTACGTTCTTTAAGACGAACCAAAGTCATATCATTGGCAATGGATCTTTTTTCAAGAATTGCTTCCTGAAGATTTTCCTCTAATTGTTCTAAAGCTCCGTTGGAAACAATACGCAATACAGGGTGTTTGGTCTCAATATGGTACAACCAACTGATGTTGACACTATTATCGAAATACGCAAGCACCTCATCAATTGGGTATTTGTGCATGCCGTCCATGTGTCCATCGATCAAACGGAGGGCAGCCCATTCGTGGGGTTGGAAAGATTCTTTTAAAGCATCAAAGCGACAAATCTCGTCGAAATCCTCTTCTAAAGTTTCTTTCATTTTATCGATATCAACTTTATCATTTAAGATGTCTTCAATCTCTAAATGAGAGAGGTATTTTTCCCAATGCTGTCTTACTGGGATAATCCTATTGATGGTTTTGAAAAGGATATCAATTTTTGTCCAAAGCTCGTCGTAACTAAAATTATACAACTCAATAAATTGTACGCTAGAACGAAGTGAGACATATATTTTTCTTGCTTCAATGGCATTTAATCCCGCTTTAAACCACTCTTCCCAAGCTTCTGCTTCTAATTCTTCTGGGAATTCCCTTAACCACTGATACTTCTTCATATCATTTTTCTGATGGGTTAAGTTCATTCTATTCTCCAAACGTTCTCTTAATTGTTGAAGACCTTTTACGGTATTAGGAAGCTGATTTTTTTGAAGTAGTTCAAGGACAAATTTCTTGTATTTCGAGAATTGCCATTTTACGATCAATAACGGATTTGAACGATTACCAATGGCATCGTTTACCCATTGAATTACATCTCCTAATTCCTGATCTTTTAAAGTTTTTTCGATTTGAGTTCCCTTATGTGAGAAAGAAGACATACAGCCTCTTTGATGATTACTCCAATCTTGAATCGTCGGCACTCGACCTCTTTTTTTGATCATGGCATTGAACATTTTATATACTAAAGGATCGGAGATCATTTGCATAAATTTGTTTACCTGTTCTTCTTGTTTAGAGATCCAGAGGCATTCATCAAAAGAGAGTTTTACTTGGATATTCTCTTCAATTTTTTCGACTATTTCGTCTCTAAATGGAATAATTTCATCGAGAATTTCCATCATATCTGTTAAAGCGTTTCCTTCAAAATGATTGAAAGGAATACGGTCTTTCCAGGTATAATCTTCGTGGTCTAGCTTACTGCCAAACTTTAAGTAAGTTTTTAAACGCTTTTTATATTCACCTACTTTTTCCAACTCAAATTGTTGATAACAACCCTTGAGGTGAGTGTGAGGTGCTTTAAGATCACACCTTAAATAAAGTTCTTTGGCTGAAACACCACATTCTTGGGTGTCAAAAAGTGCTGCTCTAAATTCGTTTAATTGGGTTAAGGCACTATCAATTTGTTTGGAGCGAAGAGCAAAATTCCTTTCCAATTGCATTGCCCCAAGGCTATTATTGTCCTCTTTAAATTTATCTAAAGCATCAATTTGGTCTTTCATTTTCTGATAGATGTACCCTCTATCATAACGATGATCGTGCACCATCGCACAGAAAGTCCCTAACTGAATTTGTTTCATTCTTTTGTACACCACATCCAAGGCGGCACGTTTTTGAGAAATTACCAAAACGTTTTTACCTCTCGTAGTGAAATCGGCAATTAGGTTACAAATTAATTGTGATTTACCACTACCCGGAGGGCCTTGTACCACCACAGAGTGTCCCGCTTTTATTTCCTTAACCACTTTTTCTTGAGAAGCGTCCATTGGATAAGGAGAAAGCAACTCTTCTTCTTGATGTGCCTTTCCTCCAAAAGTTTCCGACAATCCCAATTCATCTAAATGATCTTCGGAGTTTCCAAAGAACTCTTCCAAATCTTTGATGGCGTAATTTTCCAATAGATTGTCATAATCGGGCATCAAATAGCTATCTGATTGAGGAAATATCCCGATGAGAGCTTCTGAGAAGATTTTCATCTGACCTTCACCGTAGGTATCGGTAAAGTGTGCTTTTTTCAAATGCTCAAACTCTTTGATAAATTCTCCAAAAGTATCTTGATTGAAATTAAGTTCAAGATTCGAGTCTTCTAGCGTATGGTATAATTTTACCAAAAACTCTTGAGGGTCTTTAGGGAATTCCTCAAATGTCATCTCTAAGAAATCATCAGAGAAACGCACATTGTTGTGATGCGAGATGGCTAAAAGAAGCGTTTTATTGAAAGTAACCTCGGTATCTTCTCTTAATTGAAGGATCCAATTGTTATTATCTACCACTAAACGGATAGGAAAAAATAGAAGTGGTCCTCTTAAATTTCCTCCAGTCATTAAACGACCATGAACGAAAGGATAGCCCAGGAATAAATCGTGTCGACCACCTTCTTCGAGAACAAACTTGGCCGTTTTACCCACCTTACGCAACTGTGCACTTGCTTTATTGGCTTGAGCATCCCGACTATCTGCCACTGGACAAATGGGAATATTTTTCTTTCCACGAATTAATTGTTGAATAATTTCTATGGAAGGGAAATTTAATAAATGATCCAAGTGAGCAAGATCTACATACTGACCTGTATATGCTTTTGGCAAATACAAAGATTTATTTCTAGCAGATAGATTAGCCAATCTTTTTTGATAGGTCTTTAAGGTCTTTTGCACAGTTTACTTCTATTTTATTGGTTCAATTAAGAATCTTTACAACAGAGAGGAATAAATTCAATACTCAGTTTTAAAAAAATGCAAATTAAATAGGGGAATAAGTCAACACTTACCACCTTTGCAGAATCAGATTCATATTTGATATTCAAGATAAGCATTGATAAATAAAAAACGTAATGGATAACAGGAAGAAAAATATATTTTATTCAATATTTTTATTTGCGTTCATCGGATTGACGTATTTGTACAGGTCTTATAACGAACCAAAAGCTACTCATTTTCATGTGAGAGGAACCACTTTTGGAGTAGTACCTTATAACGTAAAATATATTGATGAAGAGGGAAGAGAACTAGATAACGATATCAAAAAGGTATTAGAAGACTTTAATCAGTCACTCTCTACATACATTCCATCTTCTGAAATATCAAGGTTTAATTCTGGAATGAATTTCACTTATGAGACCGATTTCTTCTATCCAGTCATCAAAGAGAGTAAAGAAATTTTTGAAGAGACAAAAGGAGCTTTCGATCCAACAATTCAACCTCTAGTAAAAGGTTGGGGATTTGGACCAGGAAAAACACCAACGATCAAGGAATCTGAAATCGATTCTATCCTACAATTTGTAGGTTTTGATAAATACATCACTTTTGATGAAAAAACGGTAACTAAGTCCAAAGCAGGAGTAGAGTTGGATTTCTCTGCCATTGCCAAAGGTTATGCTGTTGATGTCGTCGCTAAAATCTTAGATGATAAAAACATTAAGAACTATATGGTCGAAATCGGAGGCGAGGTAGTTTGTAAAGGTCACAATGAAAAAGAAAAAATATGGAAAATAGGTATCGATAACCCTCGTTTTAAAGAAGGAACAGGAGAAGCGTTATCGGTAATTGTTTCATTAGATAATAAAGCACTTGCTACATCAGGAAATTATAGAAACTTCTATGTGAAAGATGGTAAAAAATATGCTCACACATTAGATCCAAGAACAGGATACCCTGTACAACATAGTTTATTAAGTGCTTCAGTATTTTCTTCATCATGTATGGCATCTGATGCTTATGCAACAGCATTTATGGTAGCAGGTTTAGAAGAAGCCAAAAGAATCGTTGCAGAAAATAGCGATCTAGAAGCAATCTTGATCTACGACGACAATGGGGAGATGAAAACGTATATTTCTGAAGGAGCGAAGGCTTTTTTGAGTGAATAGTGAGATGAAAAGCTTGGGGCTTTTCAAGTGAAGAGTGAAGAGCGGTTTTAAATTAAAAATGAAAAGTTAAAAATGAAAAACGTGAAAAGTTAGATGGTTCGTGGGGAAGCTAAATACTGGCGCAGGTGTTTAGCGAAGCGTCACCTGTGTCCGAAAACTTGAAGAGATCTTCAGATCTCGTGTGATTTTCATACTTGGTACTAGGACCCGTTTAAAAACGAACACAGATTCAGTACCTATTAGTTATTACCTATCACTTAAAACGAGGTCAGGAGACCTCTAAAGTTTTTTAAGTCACCAATGACGCTTCGCTTAACATTGGCGCCAGTGTGCGCTTTTCACTTTTCATTCTTCACTTTTCACTTTTAAAAAAAATGGGGCAGAGGATCTATCTAGAAATTAGATCCTCTGCCCCATTTTTTTAAAACTTAGGTGTTCTATTTAAGATATCTTGTTCTCTTTCAACATCAAGTGGTATTCTAACAATTTGATCACCGATTTTTGTGAAATCAATATCATTCACATCAATTTGTTGAACTCTTCTATTGTGTTGAGTGTGATAGTTGAATGTTTTATTAGTAAGGTCCCATGAAGTTGTCCAAATAGTTGAACTTTTCATAGTGCTATGATCTTTACCGAATAATTCACCAGTTCCTTCTGCACCATCAGGTCCTAATGTTAGATTGAAATTATCTAAGATTCTGAACATTTCGTACATAGACTCTTTCGTGTTAGGCATTGGTCTAGTTGTTTGTGTCCATGCAACTGCTCTAACAAAACGAGATGGAGGAGTCATATCGCCAGGAAGACCAAGCATTCCAGAACCCACACCAGTTTGAGTGAATGTCTCTCCATTTAAAGTTTTTGGTTTAGCAGCATCAAATTCTAAGTTGATGTAGTTTTTTAGATTTGTAAGATGCCAATCGTAAGAAGGTGCGTTTGTGATTACCCCAATAGAAGCATCGTAAATTTTAAGCTCACCATCAATATATTCGATAACAATTGATGCTCCTGTCGCATCACTTACCATCCAATGTGAATCGACCACAATACCTAAAGACTCCTCGATAACACCAACTACATTTACTTCTTGAATACCTTTTTTTGCTTCTTCAACGGTAGCAAATTGAGATAATATATAATTAGGTAAGCCTTGTGAAGAGATAGTATTAGAGGCTTCCTCGGAAACAAATTCTGGATACCCAGCAAAGTTCGGGAAGTAATAATTACCGACGGCAAGTCCTTCCTCATTCATCCCATCTACAATAAGATCTTTTCCCATCCAATCTAGACCAACGATACCATATTTAGCAGTGTAAACTTTCCCGTTTTGTCCTTCAGGTGTAAGACCTTTAAATTGAAACCCTTTAGGTATAAATGCCACTTGTGAATGTATATCGAATGATCCCCATTCCATCGTACGACCATAGCGAACACTTCCATCTTCAGCGATCAGGCGAATACCAGTGCAAGCAAAGATTGTTGAGTTGACTAATAACATTAGGCAAAGACCTATGATTGATGAGATTTTGATTGACTTTTTCATTTGACGTTTAAATGATTTATTTAATTAATTATTACACTACAAATGTCAAGATTTCGACGTCAAATGATTTACACAACAGTATTGGTGTTTTGCACGAAAAAGGCAAACTTGTGAAAAGCTTGGGCTTTTCAAGTGAAGAGTGAAAAGGGAATAGTGAAGAGCGGGGGGAAATTAAAAATGAGAAGTTATAAATGAAAAACGTAGTTAGTAAAGTATGACGTAGGGGGAGGGAATGTTCTAGGTTGAATTGAAAATATGTTGATCATTGGTGCAGGTTTCCAAACTTGTGCTTACGTAATGAGGAGTGTAAATTCAGCACCTATTAGTTATTACTTATAACCTATTACTTAAAAAACGAGCGTTAGCTTAACATTTCACGTTTTTCACTTTTCATTCTTCACTTTTCACTTATAATACCTCTTTTGCATCAAAAAAAGGCCATATAAAAAAATAAGCACAAACCTTTGATATTTTAGCATCCACCCCAAAATCAATTTCTTCATAGTTTTGTAAAGTGATTAACCCACATATTGGGTAAACTAAAGTATGCAAATGAAGAATATTTTTTTAAGTCTATTATTGGCTATAATGAGCTGGGGGTGTAATCAGATGGCATCAGCTCAAAAAGAAGATAAACCTAATGTGATTATCATTTATGCTGATGACCTCGGTCGAGGTATATTAGGTAAATATGGTCAGACAAAGATAGCAACTCCTAACCTCGATAAGTTAGCACTTCAGGGAAAAACGTTTACCAATGCATACGGTTCAAATGTATGTGCGCCCGCAAGAGCATCACTTCTAACTGGATTGAATAATGCGAAGGCACCTGTGCATACTCCAGGTGGTTTAGTATGTGAATTAGAGGCTGGAATCATCGATCAAGCTACTTTTGATAAGAAAATTTATAGAAGTCATAACCAAGGATACTATTACATTGGGGAGATGGCCAAAAGTGCGGGATACCATACATCTTACATCGGGAAATTAGGATTTGGTTATTCCGATACAAAGGAAATGATCGATAGCTATGGCTTCGATTATCACTGTGGGTTATATGATGCCGTTTTATGTTGGAGTTTTTATCCGCCTCATTATAGATTGAATGGTAAGAAAATTCCTATCCCTAATAATCCGAAGTTAAGCAAAAGAGAACCTGTTTGTCCTTTGGTAGGGGAGGAAAACATGACGTACAGTGAAGATATTTGGTTAGAGCATGCTTTATCTTATCTAGAAGAGAAGAAAGACGATCCGTTCTTTATGATTTATGCGACTCAATTACCTCATGGCCCAGCTTCTATTGCTCCAAAAGACTTTAAGTATAAAGATCAAGAAGGATGGACGAAACAAGAGAGAGTATATGCTTCTATGATCAATAAATTGGATGAGTCGGTAGGGGCTATTATCACCAAATTAGAAGAATTGAAAATTGCAGATAACACTGTTATCATCTTTACCAGCGATAATGGACACGAAATCCAATCGTATACTACTGTCAATCCTCAATATAAAGATCCTGATATTGTCTACGATTATGAATCAAACTCTTTTGATCAGTCAAAGGTAAAACCGAATAAAGAGCAAATGTATTGGGATGGTCATCATAGTGGTGAAGATATCTTTAATGGTGCTATTGGTCGAAGAGGAATGAAAAGGTATAATTTTGAAGGAGGGTTGAACGTTCCTTATATCGTAAAATGGCCGGGAAAGGTAATGCCAAATTCAGAAAGCAATTTAATGATTGCCGACTACGACATTATGGCCACAGTATCTGATATTATAGGAGGGGAAGTGAAACCTAATGATGGGATTTCTATTCTTCCAACGTTTTTAGATCAAGAAGATCAAAAGGAACACGATTATATCTTCTTTAAATGTACTACTGGATCAGCACAAGATGTGATTATTAAAGATGGATGGAAATTAATCAATGAGCTAGATACAAAAAATAGTGACTATAAACTGAAAAATAAAGCATACCATTGGGCTTTGTATAATCTAAATGATGATCCATTTGAAAAACAAGATTTAGCCTCTCAATTCCCAGAAAAAGTGAAGGAATTCAAAAGATTAATTGATAAAGAAAATAACGCTAAAGTGTTGTACAAATAATTGGAGATGATAAAATCAATTTTAAAATTCGTATTTGGCTTTTGTCTATTGTCAAACGCATCGGCTCAAAATGATAAGCCAAACATTTTATTAATTAATGTAGACGATTTGGGCTGGAGTGATGTTGGTTACCAAGGAAATGAAATTTATCAGACTCCCAATATTGATCAGTTAGCAAAAGAAAGTATATCATTTATCAACGGGTATGCAGGTGCTGCCAATTGTGCTCCATCTCGTGCTTGTTTAATCACAGGACAAACCACAACAAGACATGGAATATCAACGGTAGGTTCATCCAATAGAGGTGCACCTTTTACTAGAAAGTTGAATGGAATACCAACCAAGACAAAGTTGAAATCGGATGCTTTAACAATGGGTTCAATTTTAAAGGAACACGGTTATCAAACCGCTATGTTTGGAAAATGGCATGTAAGTGATGATGCCCGCGATATGGGGTTTGACTATACAATTGCAGGTGGACATAAAGGTCAACCCAAAAGTTATTTCAGTCCTTATAAAATGTTCAATATTGATGATAAAGAAGAGGGGGAATTTCTAACGGATAGATTAACGAATGAAGCAATTCACTATCTGTCGAATGTAAAAAATAAGAAACAACCTTTCTTTTTGTACTTACCATTTTTCGCTATTCATACTCCTCTGATGGGAAAACCCGAATTAATAGAAAAATACAGAGGAAAGAAGTTTTCTGATGGACATAAAGTCAATCCTGTCTATGCAGCATTAGTGGAGAACACCGATTGGAATGTAGGAAGACTTTTAACTGCCTTAGATCAATTAGGTTTAACAGAAGATACCATAATCATTTTCACTTCAGATAATGGAGGAATATATACCTATTCTCATCAGTTACCATTAAGGGCAGGGAAGGGATCTTATTATGAAGGTGGAATAAAAGTGCCTACTCTTTTTAAATGGAAGGGACATTGGAAAGCAGGAGTTGAAGTGGATACAAGAGTAACTCATTTAGATTATCTACCGACACTTTTAGATTTGATTAACGTCGAAGCACCAGATAATTACCCTTTAGATGGGGAGTCGATAAAACCTTTAATAGAAGGGAAAAAGAAATTTGATCATGATCGAGTAATCGTTTATCATTTTCCTATTTACTTACAAGCATACACCAAAGGAGGAGACGATGCTCGTGATCCTCTATTTAGAACTCGACCGGGGTCAGTTATCATTAAAGGAAACTGGAAACTACATTACTATTATGAAGATCAAGGAATGGAATTATACAATTTAGAAACTGATATTTCTGAACGTAATAACTTAGTCGACAAACATCCAAAGAAAGCAAAATCAATGTATCGCTTATTGCAAGAATGGTTACAAGAACATGGAGGGGAGATTCCGGAGGAGTTGAACCCAGAGTACGATGCAGTGAGGGCGAGAGAGGAAATAGAAAAGCATTTGTAAATTAAAAATGAAAAGTTAAAAATGAAAAACGTAGTTAGTGAAGTATGATGTAGAGGGGCATGTACGGAATAATCTTGGTAGTCAAACTGGCGCAGGTGTTAAGCGAATCGTCACCTGTGTCTATTAACTTAAGAGATCTCCTGATCTCGTTTGATTACATTTTGTTTCAATGCTAGTGTTTGCGTAATGAGGAACGTAAATTCAGTACCTATTACCTATTAGTTAATACTTATTACCTAACACGAGGTCAGGAGACCTCTAACGTTTTTCAGTCACCAATGACGCTTCGCTTAACATTGGCGGCAGAGCCGAGATACAATAAGGTATTTACAATAAACAAACAATTTTTTTAATTATGAATAGGTATTTTTTACTGTTGTTCTTGGGCATTTTATGTTCTTGTACAACTAAAAATTCACGATATACTAATTTTCAACCTGGTCAAATTTGGGAAGACAATAACGGTCAACACATCAATGCACATGGTGGTGGAATTTTATACCATAATGATACTTATTATTGGTATGGTGAACATAAAATTGAAGGACACAAAGGCAATACAGCACAAGTGGGAGTCCATGTGTACTCATCAAAAGATTTATACAATTGGGTAGATGAAGGGATTGCTTTAGAAGTAGATACACTTAATGTAGCATCTGACATTGCAAGGGGATGTATTATTGAACGTCCTAAAGTGATTTACAATCAGATGACGAACAAATACATTATGTGGTTCCACTTGGAATTGATAAGTCATGGTTACGATGCCGCTCGATCGGGTGTAGCGATTTCAGATTCTCCAATAGGTCCATTTACTTATTTGAAATCGATGAGACCCAATAAAGGACATTGGCCATTAAATGTGCAAGAATTTCATAAGAAAGCAGTAGCTGATACAGTGAAGTCAGCTTATTGTGGGGGGAAAGAATGTCTGCCTAATCACCCTGACTCTTTAAACCTTTTGGGTAGAGATTTTGAAGGTGGACAAATGGCAAGAGATATGAATCTTTTTGTGGATGATGATGGAAAAGCCTATCATTTATATTCATCAGAAGAAAATAGTACACTGCATATTGCAGAATTAAGTGAGGATTATTTGTCACATACGGGCAACTATGTGAGAGTTTTTCCAAACCGATATATGGAGGCTCCAAGCATTATGAAAACTTCTGGAGGTAAATACTATTTCATTGGATCAGATTGTACAAGTTGGAATCCAAATCCAGCTCGTTCGGCTTCTGCAGATCATATTTTTGGTCCATGGACCGAATTAGGAAATCCAGTTATCGGAACAGAAGATCAAAAAGCGACAACTTTTAAATCACAAAGCACTTATATCTTACCTGTTCAAGGGAAGAAAGATGCTTTCATTTTTATGGCTGATCGTTGGCAACCCAATAATGCTATTGATGGAAGATACATTTGGTTACCTATCCAATTTGATAATGATAGGATAATATTGGAATGGAAAGACCAATGGGATCTAACTGTTTATAATTAAGAATGTCTAATTGATGTATGAATAAAAGAATCAAATATTTTCTGCTTGTCCTACCATTCACTTTTCTATCTTGTATTAATGGTAAAGTGACTACCAACGAACAATCTTCGGAACAGCTACCTAATATTGTTTACATCTTATGTGATGATGCTGGTTGGGGTGATTTAAGCTGTTATGGTCAAAAGAATTTTTCAACACCTAATATTGATGCATTGGCCCAAAGAGGAATGAAATTTACTGATCATTATGCTGGAAGTAGTGTCTGTTCTCCATCAAGAGCAACATTATTTACTGGGTTGCATACTGGGCATGCCCCAATAAGAGGTAATAAAGAAGTATTTCCTGAAGGACAGCATCCTCTTCCTAAAAAAGCTTATACTATTACAAGGTTGTTGAAGGAAAAAGGATATGTAACAGGCATGTTTGGGAAATGGGGGTTGGGTTATCCTCATTCAGAAGGAGCTCCAAATACACAAGGTTTTGACGAGTTCTTTGGATACAATTGTCAGCGTTTGGCACATACTTATTTTCCAATGTATTTAAGACATAATGGCGAAAAAGTACTACTTGATGAAAATTATAATGATGCAAAAAATGAATACGCACACTCTCTTATACATCAAAAAGCTTTAGAGTTTATTGATAAACAAAACGAAGAAACTCCTTTCTTTTTGTATTTACCTTACACAATACCACATGCAGAAATGTTAGTACCTAATGATACAATTTTTGAAAGGTTCAAACAGCAATACACAGGAACCCCTTTTCTCGACAAAAAGAACAGTGATGAAAATTGGAATCAAGAAAAACGATTTATTCATGGTGTTTATGGGGATCAAGAATATCCAAGAGCAGCCTTTGCAACCATGATGACCTATTTGGATCGTTCTGTTGGAGATATAATGAAAAAACTGCAAGATAAAGGATTAGAAGAAAATACCATTGTGATGTTTAGTTCTGATAATGGACCTCATATTGAAGGTGGTGCTGATCCTTATTTCTTTAACTCTTTTGGACCATTTAGAGGGGTTAAAAGAGATCTATACGAAGGAGGTATTCGAGTGCCTATGATTGTAAGTTGGAAAGGAAAAATTAAAGAAGGATCAGAAACAAATCATCCATCT
This sequence comes from Flammeovirga yaeyamensis, assembly GCF_018736045.1. Lineage (NCBI taxonomy): Bacteria > Pseudomonadati > Bacteroidota > Cytophagia > Cytophagales > Flammeovirgaceae > Flammeovirga > Flammeovirga yaeyamensis. The sequence goes on from NZ_CP076132.1 coordinate 1,379,590, forward strand.
GCGTTTTGGGATGTTTTACCCACTATTGCTGAATTGACAAAAGCCACAATTCCTGAAGGTCATAAAATAGATGGAATATCTTTTTTACCTACATTGTTAGGAAAGGAAAATCAAAAAGAACACAACTATCTGTATTGGGAATTTCATGGAGCAGGAGGTAGAGTGGCAACAAGATTTGACCATTGGAAAAGCGTTCAATACCAATTGAATCAACCTAATATCTCAAAAGTAGAGTTATATGACCTGTCAAAAGACCCCAAGGAGGAAAATAATGTTGCAGACCAATATCCAGAAATCGTAGAAAAAGTAAGGGTTTTTTTTGAAAATGCTAGAACGAAGAATTCGGATTTTAAACTTCCAGGGGAAAACGTTCTTTTAAATTAAAAATGAAAAACAAGAAATGTTAGGGATGGAAGTTAAGAGTGAAGAGTGAAAAACGAAGAGCGAAGAGCAATCAATAACTAGCGCGGGTTTCCTAACCCGTGCCCGCGTCATGAGGAGCGTAAATTCAGAATTCCTAACTCCTAACTCCTAACTCCTAGTTCCTAATAAGCCTATGAGGCACGTAAATTCAGCACCTATTAGTTATTACTTATTACCTATTAATTAAAAACGAGGTCAGGAGACCTCTCAAGTTTTTCAGTCACCAATGAGCTTCGCTTATTATTGGCACCAACAAGACGAGCGTTAACTCAACATTTCACGTTTTTCATTTTTAACTTTTAATTTTTCATTTCAAAGCAAATTCACTCGGTGCTATCCCAAACTTCTTCTTAAATGCATAAGAAAACTTCGCAATCGACTTATATCCAAAAGTTCTGGAGATTTCTGTGACGGTTCTATTCTTAGCTGCTAGAGCGATTTTCGCTTCTTCTAATCGATAATTCTGGTGGAATTTATGGATGGATGTACCAAATACTTTTTGGAAATCACGTCTAAGCTTTGAAACGGAGAATCCATATTTTTCAGCAATTTCTTCTAAGGAAGGAGGCATCTCGAAAGTGCTCAGAATATCATCTTTTATTTTGAATAGTGCTTTGAGGTCTTCTTCATGTACATATTTGTTTTGAAGGACCTTTCTGCTTAGAATACGTTCGTAAAAGATGCCAATAATCTCACTCGATTTCGCAATAATGAAAGCATTTTCTACGGGTATTAGTTTCTTTTGGTGTTTTAAATCAAATAGTTCTTTTAGTAGTAGATTGACCTCAAGCGGGGTATGATCGTAAATCATCCATGTCTTTTCTTTATTGAAAACATCTCCAAAATAGTCTAAGAAATGGGAAAAGTTATTTTCAATGATACTTTTTGATATTCTGATGCCCAACCATTGATGCCATTGATTTTTTCGCATGATAGTTTCAAAAGTCATGGCCGTATCGAAAATTGCCATGCCCTCACTCTTTGATACCTTATTTTCATCAAATGGAAATCCATTGACAAAATCACCCAAAAGAGAAAAACGGTAACAGAGATGTCTATCTTTTTGGTTGTTACCGTTAAAAAGGACATTGTAATCCTCAGAAAACTTAATGGAGTTTAAGGTGATTTCAACCCCTTTTCCTAATTCAATATATCGAATTTCCGCTTTTAATAATTCATGGTTAAGGTTATAAGTTCCTTGCTTACGTTCTCCTCCAAAATTATCGATCAGCTGATCCATTAATTGGAGTATATTGCCTTCTTTAAATTCTAAACGAGGGATATTCATATGATAAAAATAGGAAATGTATAACGAAAAAAGACTACTACCTTATAAAAAGTAGTAGTGCTTATAAACTAATAAATGATTTGATAAGTAGGGGCATTACAAAGTAACACCCCTAAGAAATCGATATGAATTTAATGTCATGTAATTTTGATATCAGGTTTGTAGATTCATAATAAAACAATCAATGACATTTTCTACTAAATTATTTATCAAATTCTTTTTTCATCTCTTCAAGGTCAGTCATGAACTTCTTCATTCTAAACGTATCGTATCCTAAGTTCGAAACGTCTACTTGGAAGCCCATTTGGAAAGGATATCCTTCGATAGTACCTAAGAATTCTTTCACTTTAGCACCAGCAGGAACCATTACCCACATCTGATCTACTAACCAACGGAAGTACATTTCTGATTCGAATTTAGCTGTTTCGAATGGATCCGATCTTAAGTTAGTTACTGTAGGCCATGCTGTACTCTGACGAACTGCTGTACGGAAGTTTCCTTCTAATTGAGTAAATGAAATTTTTAAATCGTCGATACGGATAGCATCGAATTTACCGTTTTGAGCAAAGTAGTAGATCTCATGACGTGGACCTTCTTCTACTTTACCTTCAAAATAAGGCTTGAAGTTGAATCCATCAAAATGAACTCTCCACTCCTTACCATTGGCTTCGAATCCTTTTTTACCATCAGCGACGATATCATTGTAACCTGCAGCCGCAGCTAAAGTAGGCAACCAGTCTTCGTGTGACATGATGTCGTTAATTTCTGTGCCTGGCTCGATAACACCTGGCCATCTCACTACTTGAGGAACTCTCATACCACCTTCGTAAGTTGTACCTTTTTCACCATGGAAAGGAGAAGTACCACCATCAGGCCATGTAAATTTCTCTGCACCGTTATCAGTTGAGTAGATTACAATTGTATTGTCGTCTACACCAAGTTCTTCCAAAAGGTCCAATAAAGTACCCACTTGCTTGTCGTGTTCAGCCATACCGTCAGGGTATAAACCTTTCCCTGTAACACCAATTGATTCTGGCTTTAAACGTGTGTGTAAGTGCATTCTTGAGGAGTTGAACCACACGAAGAAAGGCTCGTCTTTTTCAACAGCGTTTTCAATAAATTCTACAGAAGCAGCTAAGAACTCGTCGTCTACTGTTTCCATACGCTTACGAGTTAATGGACCTGTATCAGAAATACGACCATCAGCATACGTATGAAGCACACCTCTTGGTCCCCATTTCTTTCTGAATTCAGGATCTTTTGGATATGAATCCGACTCTGGCTCTTCTTCTGCATTCAAGTGGTAAAGGTTACCAAAGAACTCGTCGAAACCATGGTTGGTAGGAAGGTGTTTGTCTTGATCACCTAAGTGATTTTTACCAAATTGACCAGTAGTATATCCTTTTTCTTTCAAGACGTCACCAATTGTTGGTGCCCAATCAGGAATACCGTGGTCAGCACCTGGCATACCGATCGTTAAAAGACCTGTACGGAAAGGGTGTTCACCCAAAGCGAAAGCAGAACGACCAGCAGTACAAGATTGCTGTGCATAGTGGTCTGTAAAGATCGCACCTTCGTGAGCAATACGATCGATGTTTGGTGTTCTATAACCCATCATACCTCTGTTGTAGGCAGAAATGTTCCAGAATCCGATATCATCACCCCAAATCACCAAGATATTAGGCTGCTTCTTGTTTGATTTATTTTTCTTCTGAGCAAAAGACCCAAAAGCAATGATTGTAGTAAGTATTAGTAAAGTAACTTTTTTCATTTGATCTACTGTTTGTAAACTAAATACTTCAGAGTTTCTGATAGTATAGAAGTTTAAAACGAAGATCTAGAAGGTGTGATTTTACTTTTGTGTTCAGAGGTTTTACCAAGACGTTCAAAAAGAAAAGCCTTCTGATTTTGTATCAGAAGGCTTATAAATTTGATGAATTTAATTAAGCAGCCATCAAATATTTATTGATATAAGGGTATTTCTCCCTTTCCATAACGAAAACTGTAAACGCTAAAACTTCCGTTAGAACAGCTAAGTAGAAAAGACTTCCACCATCGCCATTCACTTCTATTCCTAAGATGGTTAAGTGCATCATAATTGCACCTCCAATAATACCTAAAGTTAGGACAATTCCCATCCAAGACGTTCTGGGGATTAAAATTAATATACTTGCGACTAATTCCAATATTCCAATTCCCACTCTACCAAAAGGTTCCATACCTACCTGAGTAAAAATGTAAACACTATCTGGATGAGCGGTAAACTTAAATCTTAATGTTTGAACTAATATAATGGCTATTGTAATCTTAAGTACTAAGACGATAATCTTCTTTAATTTTTCCATAGTATTTTAAATTTGGGTTTCTTTTAATATACTACAAATATCCCAAAAGAAGTGTTTACCAACTGTGAACTGCATCACAATTACCATAAAATATTACTCTAATACAGTCCACCAATCGTAATGTTCATCGTTTCGACCCATCTCCACAATTTTTCCAATCTGTGCAGAGAAGACGGTTAGATTTTTCTTTCTAGCTTCATTTACAAAACGTTCAATGGGGTCTTTCCAGGTATGTAAAGCCAAAGTGAAACCTCCCCAATGTACCGCAAAAGCTTTTTGAACTTTAGCATCTAACGCCGCCTGAACGCTTTCTTCAGGGAACATATGTATATGATGCCAATTTTCGTTATACTGACCATTTTCCATAAAGCCCCAATCAAAAGGGCCGAGCTTCTTACCTATTTCTTTAAAGTGAGGGCCGTATCCTCCGTCACCACTCCAATAGATATTATGGTTTTGTGTTTTGATGGCAAAACCACCCCAAAGCGATTTCGCTCTATCCGATAATCCTCTACCAGAAAAATGTCGAGAAGGAGTATAGGTGATGTCCATCCCATGTACATTCACTTTGTCCCACCAATCGACCTCACTAATTAAGCTTTCCTCCACACCCCAAGTAACAAGATGCCTTTTGATGCCTAACCCTACAATATATTGTTTCACCTTACCTTTTAAAAGGTTGATGCTATCCAAGTCCAAATGATCATAATGATCGTGGGTTTGTAATAATATATCGATATCAGGTAATTGGCGGATTACATCTAAACTATCCTTGCTGTATCTTTTCGTATTGATAGGTCCGATGGGAGAAGCATCTTGTCCTAACATAGGATCAATCAGAATATTTTTTCCATTCAACTGAAGCAACATGGCAGAATGTCCATACCAAACACATTTAGGTTGATGAATATTGATATTGTATTCATCCTCATGAAATGGAAGAATGGATATATTCTTTTTAGGTGCTCTTGCTGCTCTATTTGTAAACTGTTTTTTTAATAAGCCAGGAAGGGTTTTCATGTTAATTGACATGGTGGTTTCTTCCTGATTTTCGAACTTACCCTCTTTCCATTGAGGTGACTTTTCTAATTTTTCTTCTTCTTGAAGATCTACAATTCCACCAAACTGAGGACTTAAATAGTTTAATATTTTCATTGATTAAATAGGGTAATTAAAGTGTACTAATCTTTCTGATGTTTCCCATAACGATTTCGCTAAGTGTTCATCTTGTGCATATTTTGTCGCTTTTACCTTTTTAGAAGCATAACCTCTCAGCTCTAGTAAACTAGCAGGCCCAATATAATCTCCACCTTCTATATCTTCACCTAATGCAGCATGTATTGTAGGGATTGCTCCCATAGCAGCAGAGTTGAGAAATGGAGTGCCAATTTTCATCACAATGTTATTAATAAGTGCTGGTGCATACCTTCCTAAATTTGTTAAGGAGGCTCCAGGGTGAGCAATCACCGATGTGACCGAACTTTTTGATTTCTTCAAACGTCTATCCAATTCAAATCCAAACATGACACAAGCTAACTTACTCTGACAGTACGCTTTGAAATTATGATAGTCTTTTTCCCAATTTAAGTTTTTAAAATCAATTTTCCCCTTGCGGTGTGCTAAACTTCCAAGGGCTACTACACGACTATTCTCTGTTTTTTCTAGTATGGGTAAAAGCAAACCTGTTAGTAAAAAATGAGAAAGGTAGTTAACTCCTAACTGACTTTCAAAACCCTCTTCTGTTCGTTGTAAGGGAGGAATCATTAAGCCGGCGTTATTTATCAAATAATCTAAACGATCGTATTTATCTGTAAAATTGATCACAAAATCTCTAACCGATTGTAAACTGTTTAGATCAATTAAAATAACATCTATACGAGCATCAGGAACATCCTTTAGTAATAAATTTCTAGCATGCATTGCTTTTTGCTGACTCCTACAAGCCATCACTATCGTAATATCTTTTTGTATAAGAAAACGAGCTGTTTCTAAGCCCAAACCTATATTGGCACCTGTAATAATAGCGACTTTCCCTTTTTGTGTAGGTAGTTGATTAATGTCAGTAATGTTCATGTGTTATGATGAATGTTGGAAATTGATTCTTTAAAATAAGCATAAAAAAAGTGTTGCCAAAGACAACACCTTAATCTCATTCTATTCATCTAACTATTTTAATAAGATTTTGATGATTGTTCCTTTTCTATCTAAAAAGGATAGAAAAGAGAAATATGGATTAAATCGATCTGAATTATTAAAAGTAATAGGAGAGATTATACTCACTTTACTTTGGTGATGATCGTTTTAAATCGACTTTTATTTCAAGCACTCCTCAAGGAATTTTCTATAATTGATATTCTACTTGGAATAGGGTTAGTGAAAATGTCAAAAATTGAATAGTATGAAGAGAAAGTTGTAACGAATTAAGGTGTCGTAAAATCAATAAATTTCTACGACTAGTTAACATCTTTAAATATAGTCAACTAACTGATGAAAACGCTAAGAATTCTTTACTAAAAATGTAATAATGTGCTTTTTACGTTTATAAAAAATAATTTTAACCTCTGATTTTAGTCATTTTTTTTAGTGAAATATAAATCTAGTTTGCACACGCAATTTTAAAAAAAAATCACAAATTCATAAAACGTAGTTTATTAATATGAAAACTATCGATTCTTATAATTTCGCAGGTAAGAAAGCGGTTGTACGTGTTGACTTGAACGTACCTTTAAACCCAGATTTTTCAGTTCGTGACTTCACTCGTATCAATGCAGTAATTGCTACAGTTAAGAAAATCGTTGCTGACGGTGGTTCTGCTATCTTGATGTCACACATGGGACGTCCAAAAGATGGTTTCGAGGATAAGTTCTCTTTAAAGCATGTTGTTGCTCCATTATCTGAAAAATTAGGTCTTGAAGTAAAATTCGGTGGCGATCCTATCGGTGCTGAAGCTGATGCTATGGCTGCTGACTTGAAGCCAGGCGAAGTGATGTTATTGGATAACTTACGTTTCTACAAAGAAGAAAAGAAAGGTGACGAAGAGTTTGCTAAGAAATTAGCTTCTCGTGGTGATGTTTGGGTAATGGACGCATTCGGTACTGCTCACAGAGCACACGCTTCTACTGCAGTTATCGCTAAGTTCATGGACGAAAAAGTATCTGGTTATGTAATGGGTCGCGAAGTTGAAAACGCGAAGAAAATTACTGATAACCCAGCTCGTCCTTTCACTGCTATCATGGGTGGTGCTAAAGTATCTGACAAAATCTTATTGATCGAGCGTATCATGGAAGTTGCTGATAATATTATTATCGGTGGTGGTATGGCTTATACATTCTTCAAAGCACAAGGTGGTACTATCGGTAACTCTTTATGTGAAGAAGATAAATTAGACTTGGCTTTAGAATTAATCGAAAAAGCAAAAGCTAAAGGTGTGAACCTATTATTGCCTGTAGATTCAGTTTGTGGCGATAAATTCGGTGAGGATGCAGCTGTTGCTTCTTACGATTCTAACGCTATTGCAGACGGTTACATGGGTCTTGATATCGGACCAAAAGCAGCTGAAGAATTCTCTAAAGTAATTAAAGAATCTAAGTCTGTACTTTGGAACGGACCAATGGGTGTTTCTGAGTGGGAAAACTTTGCTAACGGTACTACTACTGTGGCAACTGCTGTTGCTGAAGCAACTGAAGCTGGTGCATTCTCATTAATCGGTGGTGGTGACTCTGCTGCTGCTGTAAACACATTAGGTTTCGGCGATAGAGTATCATACATCTCAACTGGTGGTGGTGCAATGTTGGAATTGATGGAAGGTAAAGTTCTTCCTGGTATTGCAGCTTTAGAAGACTAAGACATAAATTAGTTTATAAATATAAATCCCTGTTTGGTTTGTCCAAACTGGGATTTTTTATTGCATTATATTTTACTAATAAGTAGCTCTAAATAATTTTTAACTACTAAGGATAATGAATCTTTACTGCAGATAGAATAGGAATCTCTAATCGAACATCACTGTCTATCTGAAAACCATGACGCAAATAAAAACCAATTGGCGATTCGTATTTTTTACCATCCAATTTATAATAACGATCATGATCAATTACCCATCCATTCAATGGAGCAAATTGCTTTTTGGCACGTTTTATCAACTCACTACCAATTCCACTTCTCTTGTATTCATTATTTACCAATACAGCAAACCAACGTGCACCTTCACGGTCAAAACTAAAGAACCATCCAATTACCTTATTTGTTGCAGTCTTAACTAGGATATGTTGTTTGTTTTGCAATGGTGCAAAATAATCCCTTAATCCATCTAGATCCTTATAGGCCAATTGCATAGGGTATACACTATTCCATAAATTGAATAAACCTTCTAGTTCAAATTGGTTTAATTGTTCTGTTTGATTATATGATAGTTTAATTTCCTCCATCGACAACATTCGTCTTTTCTAACTTTTTATGTAAATCATTTACTGCCATCAATGCAGCAGATCCATACCATTCTTTTAATTCCATCACTAAACTTTTCGCTTGAATAGCAGGGTCTGTATTGGTTAATGCCTCTGCTTCCTCAATAGACGTCACATTAAAAATATAAATACCTCTTATTTCTCCATCGCCAAAAAAAGGACCTGCCAAAACAAGCTTTCCTTCATCGGCCAATCGGTTTATATTTTTAAGATGTTTAGTTTGTAACTCCAAAGCTTCCTCTTCACTTAAACTTCTATTTGGCCCTTTTTTTAAGAAGGCCATCACATACTTTTTCATGCCGTATTGATCTGCTTCATAGCTTTGTGCTAAGTTTTCGTCGTACCCATCTTTATCAGATGGTTTTGTATTACAGCCAATAAAAATAAGTAATCCGAAAAAGTAAATGATATGTTTCATGATGAAAAGAAGAGTATTAGTAAGAAGTTCTGGAAGTTTATCATTCATTCTAAATAAATAGAATAAATTCATACCTATTGGTTTGCACTAATGGTATAGAACAAAGTTAAAAATTAGAATGCTTAGAAAAAATTAATTTTGTAAAACAAAAGGTTACTTCCTATCTAATGGAAATAACCTTCTTAAATATTTTATCTGAATTTATCAGAAACTATGATTTAATCTTACTTACAATTGAGTCATAATTTTCTTGATTCATTTCTTTATTGAAAAGTTCTAAATTTTTAATAGCGTCATCGAACTTAATAATGTATCCGTTTTGGTGTTTAAACTTTGATTTTTTCATTTTTTTAAGAGTTTGATAAACATACATATATGAAACGATACACATTATTTTTGTTCTTTTTTATCAACATTTGTTAGGAATTGAAAAGAGATCAAAAACATTTTTTGCAATAAATATTACGTAAGAACTAAACTTTTTATCCAATTGATTATATAATGATTGTAAATTAATATATTGCTTACAAAACTATGATGTAAACAACTCGAATACGTTACTACTATTATTTAATTGAACTATTTCAGATGCCAACACCTAACATACTAATTGTTGATGACCACATTTTATTTTCAACGGGTATAGAGCAATTTTTACAAAAAGAACTGAATGCTGTTGTCGTAATTGTAAACAATCCAATAGAAGCATTAGGTATGAGATTAAATGAATTTGATATCATACTGGTCGATATGGATATGCCCGAAATGAAAGGGTATGAATTTATTAATAAAGCAAGATTAAATTATGATGATCAGAAATATCTTATTGTTTCTATGCACAGAAAAAGATCATTAATAAAAAAAGCAATTAATTCTAATGTGAATGGATATATATTAAAAGACGATCACCCTGATAGTTTTATTGAAGCCATAAAGACAATCTTAAATGGCTCGAATTACTTCTCTCCGGGTTTAAAGGACCTAATTGATGATGAGGAAAAGCAACAAATATTATTGTCTCCAAGAGAAGAAGAGGTCTTAAAGTTACAGGCACATGGTAGAAGTATGTCAGAAATTTCTGATGAGCTATTTATAAGTCTAGAAACAGTAAAAACTCACATACGTAACATCAAAATTAAATTAGATCTTGATAATAAAGCAGATGTGATAAAATATGCCATAGATAATCTTTTAGTATAATTTTAAATCCCAAACGGTTATCCCTTACAAAAATGGGAAAAAGTATAGTTGTAAGTTTTATCCTATTTCTATTTATAGTACCAACCTTTGCCTCTAATGTCGTTCTTCTTTCTAGCGATAATGAAACAATAAACTGTACCAAATTTGTAGAGAATTACTCCGATCGATTACCATTTCATGCAGAAGGAGAGGATCCCAATTTTTTAAATGCATGGCAGCAGACATCGTTCGATGGATTATCAAATGGTCCTTTTGATGGAGTACAATGGTATAGACTAAAATTACAAAGTGAACATAGACAGAATAAAGTACTTTACTTTAATTATATACTCGTACCCGAAATCACCGTATGGGTAAAACATATCAATAATAGGGTAGAAAAGTATGAACTGGGCTCAAATTCTTCCTTCTATCATAATCCGGATCAACCTTTAATTAGGGGGTACGATATTCCACTTTATTTTGAGAAAGGAGAAGTAATAGAGGTGATATTCTTTAAAAATGGCTATGGTTGGCCCACTCATACCGATATATTACTTTGTGATACAACCTCTTTTGAACGCGATCAAAAAGAAGCTACTCATTATTTAGTTATTCTGAGAGTACTTGTATTAACAATGCTTACTATTGGGTTAGTCATTGGACTATTAAGTAAAGAAAGAGTGTTTTTATTTTATGCTTTTTCATTCTACAGTGGGATTTTATTTGCAGAGACAGAGTTGGGTAGTTTTATCAAGTATTTCGATAAAGAATGGTTAAACTTTAGTTACTACCTAAGGCATTTCGCTAATTTATTTTATATCATTTCTTTGGTGTACTTCTATAAATACCTCATTCATAATGTTCATTCAGGTTTTGTAAAATTCACCAAATGGTTTACCCCTCTTTGGCTTGGGTATACATTAATTACCGCTTTCATCTTTTTATTGACTAGAAATGAAACTGTCATTTCCATCATTTTTGTTTCTGTAGTACTACTTTCTTGGGTGAGTTTTGGTTGGTGCTTCTACCTTCTTTATCACAGTGTGAAAAGAAAGAGTATGTATGGTAAAATTGCTTTTGGAGTATTAATTACCCGTTTGATAGTCATTGCAGGATTTGTCTCTTTACCAAATCTAGGTGTCATAGAACGATCCACTTTTACAGACTATCTCTACTATATTTTTATTGCCTATGAGTCTGTGCTTTATTTTGTGATGTTATTTATCAAAGTGATTAGCATTTACAATGACAGGATTCGCCTTTTGTCTAAACAGAAAGAACTAGAAAAAGAGTATTCTGATGCCGTCCTCAAAGGTCAAGAATTTGAGAGAAATAGAATCGGCAGAGAGTTACATGATAATGTTGGAGGAAACTTAGCTTTAGTCAATAAATCGGATCATTTAGAAGAAGATGAGGTAAAGGACATCATTTCTTCTACCATAAAAACGGTAAGAGATATGAGTCACGGTTTAATTTCTCCAAGCTTTAATGATGTCGTCAACTTCGAAGATTCTATTTATGATTTGGTAGAGAAAGCTTCTACCGATGAGATGAAGATCTATATAAAGTTTTATCATTGGCCTTATTCTGACAATATAGAGGCACTGAATCATTGCTACCGTATCATTCAAGAATTGCTGCATAATGCCGAAAAACATAGTCAATCTAAATCTGTACACATACAGTGTTTTGGCGATGATGCTACTACCGCTCGAATTATATACGAAGACAATGGAGTGGGTTTTAATGTAGATAAAGTAAAAGATGGTGTAGGTTTAAGTAATATTCGATTTAGAACAAGTGCTGTCGGTGGTACATCAGCGATAGAGTCTTCTAAGTTTGGAACTGTTATTCGCATCGAAAACATCCAATTATCTTCTACCGTTTCTTAACTTCTCTTTTCTGAGTTTCATTCTCTCACGATCGTCCTCTGCTTCATTCATCTCAAATTCATGGGCAACCTCCATCACTTTTTGATTGGTAGTCTTAATAATTTCTTGGAATAAACGAATCTCAGTACCATCCACAATAGTCATCGCGGTTCCAGCATTCCCAGCTCTTGCCGTTCGACCAATTCTATGTGTGTACGTCTCTGCATTTTGAGGCACTTCGTAGTTAATGATTAAAGGTAGTGCTTTAATATCGATACCTCTAGAGGCAATATCTGTAGCAATAAGTAATTTTAGTTTCCCTTCTTTAAAATCAAGTAATGCTTTATTTCTGACAGATTGAGGTTTTCCTCCATGTAAACCCATCACCTCATAATTTTCCTTCTTCAACGTCTTTTCCAGAAAATTCACTCCTTTTTTGGTATTGCAAAAAATCAATATTTGATGATCTAACGCTGATAGGATAGATAGAAACAATCTTTTCTTATTTCTTTGATCAGTATAATACACTTTCTGTTCAATAAAGACTTTTTCTGGTGCGACTTCAATTTTTTGATATTCATTAAAATGATGTTGTAAATAATGATCGACTTCTGAAGATAAAGTGGCACTGAATAAGTATTTCATCGTATTGTCAGGTATAATATCAATAAGTTCTTCCATTTCTTTTCTAAAACCCATTTCGAACATTTTGTCACCTTCGTCTATCACCAAATGGGTGAGGTGTTTAAAATCAATACACTCTTGATGATATAAGTCCATCAAACGACCCATGGTACTGACAATGATATGAGGAGGATTTTCTAACAACCGTTTTTGTTTATCCATATTCACTCCACCAATAATACTCAAAATGCCTATTTTTTTAGCTTCACAGAATTGTAGTGCATTGTTATATACCTGTGTGGCTAATTCTCGAGTAGGAACAATCACTAAAAGTTGATTTGAATCCTTTTGAACTTGAATAAGTTGAAGTAAAGGAAGCAGGTAGGAAAGTGTTTTACCCGATCCTGTGGGAGAGACGCAAAGTAAATTATTTGTTTGATTTATAATTTGAGGAATGACCAATTCTTGAATAGGTGTTGGGGTGTCAAATCCTTTTTGACTTAGCGTATCTAGAAGTATTTGATCTTTAATTAGTAAATCGAACGATTTTGAATTTGGCTGCATCCTGGAACAAATTTTCTTATCAGATTGTTTTTAAAATAGAATTAATTAGAACAATTAAATGACTTTTGATGTCTTTGCTTTAATTGAGTTTTAATTTTATATATTCATAAAAGTAATTAATCCATAGACAATCAAAAATCCAATCCATATACTATAAAAAGAAAAAAGCTGTCGAAAATTTCAACAGCCTTTCTATTATGATGTGTGACTACTTATACAATTTTGAAAGTAAGGCATACGCCTTACGACGTGTTCTTGTTGAACTCTTCATTCTTTGGGAGGAAATTTTCAAAGGATATTGAAAATCTGATGTACATTCATTTATTAATCGATCAAGTTAGTACAAATCAGAACCCGTTGGAATTGATTCAGCAAGAGAGTTTAATCTATTCAAATTAATTTGGATATATAATAGTTGAATTTACTATATAGAATACCTTTAAGTAACATCAATAGATTTTAGTTCATATTATTTTGGGAACTGTAGAATAATATGTACCACATATTTCCCGCAATAAGTTACACAAATCTATGATATTTTTTGAAACAATTACAAATGTTTTTTAGTGAGTTTTGTTATATATAGAATCTTAACTCTTATTTATACTGTCTATAAATTTCAATCGAACGTTATCTTCATCAAACTTTGCCAAACTTTCTATTGTCAAAAAGGGATATATCAAATATAAACTGACATAAAGGAAGACAAAGTGTCAATTCGTCATAAATAGATCAATTGGAATACAATTTGAAAAAATGGCATCAGCGTGTAAACGTATTTTTTGACATGCTATATAAAATTGTACAATAACTAAAAATTATAAACATAATGGCGGCAAAAGGTTCAATTTCGGTAAATACTGAAAATATCTTTCCAATCATCAAGAAGTTTTTATACTCAGACCACGATATCTTCCTTCGTGAGTTAGTAGCCAACGCAGTTGATGCTACTCAAAAGCTTCAAAAATTAGCGTCAATGGGTGAGTACGACCAAGAAATGAGCGACGTAACTATCCAAGTAGACGTAGATAAAGACAACAAAACTATCTCTATCACTGACCGTGGTATCGGTATGACAGAAGAAGAGGTAGAGAAATATATCAACCAAGTGGCCTTCTCAGGTGCTACAGAATTCGTAGAGAAATTCAAAGACATCGACACTTCTACTATCATTGGTAAGTTCGGTCTTGGTTTCTATTCTGCATTTATGGTAGCAGATAATGTAGAGGTGATCACGAAGTCTTACAAAGATGCTCCAGCAGTAAAATGGACTTGCGATGGTTCTACTGAATACGAAATTTCTGAATCAGACAAAGCGGAAAGAGGTACTACTATTGTACTTCACGTAAACGAAGATTCTGAAGAATTTGTTGATGAGTTCAGATTACGTCAAATTCTTAACCGTTACTCTAAATACATGCCTATTCCAATCCAAGTGGGAGAGGACAAGAGAACAGAGAAAGAAGGAGAAGGTGATGACGCTAAAGACGTTGAAATCGTTGAGCCACACATCATCAACAAGTCGGAGCCAATCTGGGCAAAAGACCCTAAGTCATTAACTGACGAGGATTACTTAAACTTCTACAAAGAGTTGTATCCAATGTCAGAAGAGCCAATGTTCTGGATCCACTTGAACGTTGACTTCCCATTCGAATTGACAGGTATTCTTTACTTCCCTAAAGTGAAGGAAGATGTAACACCTCACAAAGATAAAATTCAATTATACTCACGTCAGGTATTCATTACTGATAATGTTGAGGAAATTATGCCAGAATTCTTGCGTTTGATGCACGGTGTAATTGATTCTCCAGACATTCCATTGAACGTTTCTCGTTCGTACTTACAATCTGATGCAAACGTGAAGAAAATTTCTTCATACGTTACGCGTAAAGTAGCTGACAAATTGAATAGCCTTTACAAAAACGATCGTGAGAACTTCGAGAAGAAATGGGAAAGCATCGGTCTTTTCGTAAAATACGGAATGATGACTGACGAGAAGTTCTATGACAAAGCGAAGAAATTCTGTTTATTGGAATCTTTAGACGGTAAGTTATACAACTTCGAAGAGTACAAAGAGCACGTAAAAGCTCTTCAAGTAGACAAGAACAACAAGTCTGTATTCTTGTATGCTTCAGATCAAGGAACTCAAGATTCATACATCCAAGCTGCTCAAAAGAAAGGATACGATGTATTGAAAATGGATACACTAATCGACTCTCACTTTATCAGTAATACAGAGCACAAGTTCGAAGATATTACTATGAAGAGAATTGACTCGGATACTGTAAATAACTTGATCGAAACTGACGAGAAAAACGAGTCAGTTCTTACTGAAGAGGAGTCTAACAAATTGGTAGATATCTTTAAAAGAGCGTTAGGTAACGATAAGTTAGAGCCAAAAGTAGAGGCTATGACTGCAGACGAATTACCTGTCTTGATTACAAAACCAGAGTTTATGCGTCGTATGGAAGAAATGGCAGCTATGCAAGGTGGCATGGGTGCAATGTTCGGCGGCATGGGTGGTGGTGACACGATCACTATCAACGGTAACTCTGAATTTGTATCAAGAATTTTGAAAGAAGAGAAAGAAGAAGAGCAAGACAAATTAGTGAAGCATGCTTATGACTTGGCTAAATTGACTCAAGGCAACTTAAAAGGTGCTGATCTTACTTCATTTATCAATAGATCTTTAGAATTGATTTAATTCATTTTCTAGAATAGATAATCATAGAGGCTATCTCATGTGCAATGAGATAGCCTTTTATTTTCATTAGAATCAGATAATACAATCATTAATAATTAATGAAATAAAATTCACAATTTATGATCGTTTTTTATCTGATTATTAACGATGTCGGGAAATATAACCAATAGATAAGGAAATGTTTATTTCACATTTATTCAAAAATGTACGATATTTGTTATAACGAAATTCACACATTCTACTTACGTATTAATGATCATGAAAAAACTATTCAGTTGGTCAATATTATTGATCGCAACTTTTGTTCTAAGCAGTAATAACTCACCAAATAAAGACAAAGATAAACTATATATTTTCGAAGACTTAAACGGTAATAAAGTTAACCTTAAAGACTACAAAGGAAAATTAGTATATATTGATGTTTGGGCTTCATGGTGTGGTCCATGCTTAAAAGAAATTCCTTCTTTGCAGAAAATCGAAGAAGAATATAAAGATAAAGATATCGTATTCGTAAGCGTTTCTGCTGATCAAAGTAAAGATGCTTGGAAAAAGATGGTAGAAAAAAAGGAATTGCACGGAAATCAATTTCATTTAGGCGGTAATTATGAATTTACTGACAAATTTCAGATTACTGGCATACCAAGATTTATCCTTTTAGGAAAAGATTGTAAAGTGATTGAAGCCAATGCACCCCGTCCATCTGAGGAAGCACTAAAGATGCTTTTCGAAGAACAAGGCATCTAGTACAGTACAAGTACATCCAAAAGACCCACGCCCCACAAAGCGTGGGTCTTTTAGTAAGGTGTCTCGCTTACGCCAGTTAGAAGTCTAAAGAGAAAAAACAAACAAACCATGGTCATCCAAAAACAAATCCGATTAAGATCCTACCCTAGAGGTTACCATATTGTCACAGACGAAGTATTCCAACAAATCCCCGAAATAAGAGGCAAATCTGGTATACTTCAAGTTTTCATCCAACACACTTCTGCATCCTTAACGATTAACGAAAATGCAGATCCAGAAGTACGAGAAGATTTTGAAAGTCACTTTAATGTGGTACATCCAGAAAATGCCCCTTATTATAAGCATACCTACGAAGGATCCGACGATATGCCAGCCCATTTAAAAGCATCGACTTTAGGATCGTCTGTAAGTATTCCAATAGGAAACGGTCGACCATTATTAGGCACATGGCAGGGAATTTACCTAGGTGAACATAGAGATAGAGCTTCGGGTAGAAGTTTGGTCATTACATTTATTGGAGAGTAGATTATTTGGTACTTTTATGGTGTTTTTGCCCATGTTTATAAGCTTTTCTTTCATCAGGAGGCAATTGCCCATAAGTACCAATAACAGCTGTTTCTGCCCCAGATAAAATGGTATGTATAATAAAATGTACGACAGATTTATATTCTACTCTTACAAAATACAGTGGAGCATGTCTACCTCTATTTCCAGGCAGATTTTTATGGTAGACTAAACTATTTGCCGCAAAACCAGTAAGTGATTCTACAAAATTCGATTTACTATCGTTTTTACCAGTAAGTTTTAACTTTAAGTCTTTATAATAGAAATCAAGATTTCCTCTACCAATTTTGTCATTCATCTTTACATTAAAATTGATATCAATGACCTCGCCTTTTTGAAACATAACTCCCATGTTAGGATGGGTGAAAGCATTTAGATGATACAATGAAAATGCAGGGATATGACCTTCTCCAGTTAAAAAATGTTCTGATGCAGAATCGGTCAATAAATCGAATGTCATTTTTGCCTTTTTAGAACCAAATAGCCTGCATTGGAGGTCCATATGAATATCTTTCTCTAGTTCAGTATTAATATTGTTGATGTATAGTTGAAGGTCATCAATCTTTAATATTCCAGGTTGTTTAGCGTTTTTACTTTTCTCTTTATAGATCAATTGAGAATGATTTAGAGCAAAACGATCCAACTTAATATCATATTCGCTTGTACGTAATAAATGATGAGGTAAAGCTTTTACAACTGTAGTGTCCTCCTCATAATTTTTATCCCTATAAATAGTGATTTTGGCTCCGTCCAATATCAACTCATCTAAATTGATTACATTGTGTTTAAAGAGACTATTAGGACTAAAACCATTACCTGATAAAGAGTCCAATACCACAGACATCATGTCCGTTTGTTTCCCCACTCTCTTAAAGAATACCTCGGAAGAAGTCTGAGGCTTTAACTCAAACTTTTGAATAGAAAAGGCACTAGCTTCATTCGAAACCCAAAGGCTATCAAATTTGTACTCATACAACCCACCGTAGGCCTTCATAAAGGTAGGTCCGCAGTTGTAAACCACTTCATCAATATCAATCAGGTTTTCATCAGTTTCTTCCAAGTGAAAATCGATACCATTCAATCTCAGGTTTTGGGTTGTATGGAAAATGTGCTGATGTTTATTCTCCTTAGTCACAAGGTATCCATTAAAAGTCACCTCCTTAATATTAATCGATGAAATACCCACTTTATTCAAACGCTGTCCTAATATGTCAAACTTTGGAATAGGAGAGTGATGATCTTTGGTAGAAGGTTTGTCATCATCCTTTTTCTTCTCTCTGTAGAAATACTGTAAGTTCGGACGAATCAAAGAGAACTCTTTTACTTGTATATTCCCTAGAAGAAGTCCACTATACAAATGACTAAATTCGATATCAAGTGTATCAACGGTGGCATTGACCCAGTTTTCATTTTCTGAATCTACATTCGGTAGAATTGTAATACCTGTAGCTTCTAACTTGCTTTTCTCCCAATGGATTTTAAAATACTGAAAATTTACATAGTAACCATCACCTTTTTTACCAATAGCCACTTCCTTGATGGCATTCATTGCAAAATCCTCTAATTGATGATTGGCATATTGAACTCCAAAATAGCCTAAAATAGGAATACCAATAAGTAAAAGTAATCGGATGTAAAGTTTTCTTTTAGACGCCATTGATGAATTGATGTAACTAAAGTTTTCGAATTATTGATAATAGTAGAAAAAAATCCCTTTTCGAAACTAAATAAAAAAAGAGTAAATCTCGAAAAGATCTACTCTAAGTTAAGGGTTATAATTAATATTTTACTATTTGATTAGAACAGATGTATAACTGCAATCAAAGAAACAACAGATATTACACTCCAAAGCGTCAAACCTTGGAAGATAGGTCTGATACCTACTTTTTTAATGCTCTGAACATCCAATGTACATCCAATAGCAAATAAGGCTAATGCTAAACCTTTATGGGCAATAAAATTAAAAACAGGAGCGAACTCATGAATCGCAGGTACAAATGTATTTAGGATCACCGCACCGATAAATCCAAAAATAAAGATCGGCATAGTGCTTAACTTCAATTTTCCAGAAGAACTTACTGCAGCAATTAAAGAGATAGGAACAATCCATAAAGCTCTAGTTAATTTTACTGTTGTAGCCACTTTTAACGCTTCTTCTCCAAAAGCCTGACCTGCGCCAATTACCGCACTAGTATCGTGAATAGCCAAAGCTGCCCACCATCCAAATTGTGTTTGCGTAAGGTCCATAATGTGTCCAACTATTGGGAAAACAACCAAAGCAACAGCGTTTAAAATAAACACCGTACCCATGGCCACAGAGATCTGTTTCTCATCTGCTTTTAAAGCAGGAGCCATAGCGGCAATTGCACTACCACCACAAATAGCAGTACCCGATGCAATTAATCTGTAAATGGTTTTATCAAGTCCTAATTTCTTACCGATAATTGCACCAAAGCTTAATGTAAGTGCAATCGAGGTAAAAGTAATTAATGATCCTTCTGATCCTGTTTCAATCGCTTCTTTGGCATTCAAACCGAAACCTAAAAATACGACTGACCATTTCAGAAGATTAGAACTTATTTTTTTATTTAATTCTTGATGAGGAATCTTAAAGAAGATCGCAAATAAAATTCCTGAAAATAAAGCAAATACACTATTGGTAAAGGGTAGTAAAGTAATGATCGCTAAAGCAGTATAAGTAACTTTATTGATTAATGGATTTTGATTGATTGTAGAAATTATCTTTTTCATCGTATTTTCTTTTGTTTTTCACATTACAAAAGTCAACATTCGATGAGAAAAAATGAATCATTAAAAAGAATGCATTATAACTTTTTGTTATAATGAAGTAGTGCATAGTCCATGAAACGACGTCCAATTCCTATTGATCCACCCTCTTTTATAACAAAATGTAAATCTCTGTTGATTTCCAGCTCATCAATATCTATAATTTGAAGTTGATCACGATTGAGTTCGTCCAAAACAGAATAAATCGATAAAATAGCATAGTTAGAAGAGGAGGTAACATACCTTTTGATGCTCTCAGTAGTGTCCAAATACATCACAATATTCAACTCATCTTCGTCGATATTTTTTGATGATAAGGCATTTTCGATAATCTTACGCGTACCACTTCCTTGTTCACGCATCACCAAAGGCTTTTTTCTAAATTGAGCAATCGAAATACTATTGCTTTTTGATGCATTCTTTGAGGAACATACCAATACGAGTTCATCATTTAGAAAGGGAATATACTTTAAGCCACCTCTGTGTGGATCACCTTCAATCATTCCTATATCAATAACATCTTCCAGTAACCAATTTTCTATAGCCTCTGTATTTCCACTTCTAATTTCAACTTTTACATCTTTCACCTTTTGTTGGAAAGTAGCAATCACCGAAGGGATAATGTACTGAGCAATTGTTGTTGAAGCACCAATTCGAATAGTTCCCCCAATATTTTCTTTTAAGGAGTCGATATCAAAATGTAATTGTCGCTCTAAACTGAAGATTTTATCACAATATTGTTTTAGAATTTCACCTGCAGAGGTAAGTTGAATCAACATTCCTTTTCTTTCCAATAAAGGAAGACCATATTCTTCCTCCAATGCTCTGACATGTTTTGTTACCGCAGGCTGAGAGATATGTAACGACTCAGCAGCTTTTGTAAAGCTTTGCCTTTGAACAACTTCCGAGAAAACATGTAAGCGAAAATGTGATTTCATGAATTGATATTGATCTTAAAAATTTGTATTTTTGATTAGCTTAAAAAAATGACGATCACTCGTAGAAAATCAAGATAATAAAATTGAACGTATTAATGTACTGTTTTATTTATTCAACATCAAGTGATACGATTAAATCAAGACTTGTAAAACCAATTAGCAAGTTGCTGAGCAAATAACACATTAACACTGTCCTAATAACTATCAAATATGACACTATCAGATGAGAACCCAATGAAGACTGTCTTTATATATGACAGCACAAGTACAAGCCAAGTAGTTTTACTAGCAGAGGTAAAAACAAAAACAAAAGTAAAAACGGTGGTGCTAAACCATTCCAACTTAACAGTAAAATTACTAAACGAACTTGTCAGAAAAATGCAATCCGGTGCAGCATGTATGCTGATTAACGAGAACTCACCATGGTATAGATGTTTTAGTAACGACATCAACGAAATGAGTGAATCGGTACTGATACAAACCCTAACAGAGTATCCTTCTCTTCTAAAAACACCCATTGTGGTACACGAAGATGAAGTATTAATTGATCCTACCATAGAACATATTTTTGATGTTTATGAGGATATGTATGTATAAAATTGTATCTATGGAGAAATAATTCTCCTATGCACGTACCTTTTTTAACTTTAGAATCACAACAAAAGAAAATCCGCTCGGAAGTAGTCCAGAAATTTACTCAAGTATATGATAAAGGAAATTATATAATGGGTGAAGAATTGACCACTTTCGAGCTTTCTTATGCCCAATTTTCGGGCACAAATTATTGTATTGGCGTAGGAAATGGATACGATGCACTTAAAATTTCATTGTTGGCACTTGATATAAAAGAGGGAGATGAAGTGATTCTACCTGCTTATTCCTTTTACGCCACTTTATTATCGATTCTAGAAGTGAAAGCCATTCCCGTTTTTGTAGATATTGATAAAAAAGATGGGTTGATGGATTTGCATCAATTAGAATCAAAGATGACGAGTAAAACTAAAGCCATCATTGCAGTACATCTATATGGGCATATGGTCAATATGGATCAACTACTTGATGTTGTCAATAAACATCAGTTGTTCCTAATAGAAGACAATGCTCAGGCACAAGGGGCAGAGTGGAGAAACAAAAGATCAGGTAGTTTTGGACATGTAAACGCCACAAGTTTTTATCCGGGAAAAAACCTTGGTGCATTAGGAGATGCTGGAGCGATTACAACGAATGACGAAGACTTGTATAAAAAATGTTTGTCGATAAGAAACTACGGGTCAACGGTTAAATATGTACACAATACCGTAGGTGTCAATTCTCGTTTGGATGAGTTGCAAGCTGGATTCCTTAATATTAAGCTTAAATACCTGGAAAAGTGGAATTTAGAGCGTCAGAACATAGTGGATATGTATTCTGAATTACTTAAAAATGTACGGGATATTTTTCACTTTAGAGCTAAAGATGTATGCTTGCCCGCAAATCACTTATTTACAATTCACACTAAGAAAAGGGAGAAGTTAAAAGAATTTTTAAAAGAAAAAGGAGTGGGTACATTAATCCATTATCCGATACCTTTACATCTTCAGGAAGGAGTAAACTATTTAGGATATAAAAAAGGCGACTTCCCCATTGCTGAAGAAATCGCCTCTATTACTTTGAGTCTTCCTTTATTTATTGGTATGACCAACGAACAAGTGAAATATGTCTGTGATCAGATCAAATTATTTTTTGATGTTACTGATTAAAATCTTTTACCAAAAGTAACACCCAAACTCCAAGAGTCATATACTTGCTCTTTGATGTCGTATTGTAAAGTTGGCGCAATTTCCCATTCACCAGGTAATTCAAACTCTTTTTCAACGACAACTTTACCCACAAAGAAGTTCTTGTTCTTTTCTAATTCTAAACCAGGACCAACACCTATATTCCATCCTTTAATTGGAGAATAATAGAGAACCACAGCCCCAACATAGGCAAACTCTCTTTCTAAATGTTCCGCCTCTTTGGCTTCGCCACCATGATGACCTCCTGTTGCAGGTTCTACCTCCACAACATATTGTGCCATCTCAAGATCGTTTACAATCCCAATAGAAAATTTCTTATTTAAGCGGTAAGAATAGTCAAATCCAATAGTAGGTACGATTAGCGCATCATGATTTATTGCTTGTGGGATAGCAGTATACCCCATGTAAAAACTTACTTTACTTCTACATTTTTTCTCGTGATGTTGTTCTGCTTCATGATGCTCTTGTGCATATGATGGTAGTTGAACCAACATCATAAAGCCAGCAAGGAGGCTAATCAAGTTTATCTTTTTCATAATCAGTTTAGTTTAAAATAACACACTACACATCTTCGCAAAGTCGCTATTTTTAAGGATATTTTAAGTGAATGAAAATGAATGAATGTTATAAAATTGAAATAAATTGAATACGTATTATCGTTCAAATAGAACGGAAGATGCTGCCTAATTGTACCTTTTTGACATAAAAAAGCCACTTGTAGTGAATACAAGTGGCTTTATATTTAATTTAAAAATTGATTAAATCAATTTTCTAATCTCCATAATAATGCACTGACCTGGCTGTAATTTACCAGACACCCAGTTATCGACGAATTCATATTCTTTTTGCTCAGCAAAATCCCAATACTTACCGTTGTTTGTACCAGGAATATTTAAATAGAAATCTTGTTCGTTTTTATAATCTGTATTGGCAACCACCAAAACAGTATGTTCAGGATGCCATGGGTCGAAACGTTCAAAACCAATTACACTTTCGTAAGAAGTATCTGGATAGTGTATGGTCATCGAGTTTTCATTACCTCTCAGGTGTTCACTATTCAGCATCCAACCGAAACGATCATAAATAGAGTTGATGTACTTAATATGACCAATAAGGTTGTGATCGTTGTTCCATCTTAAGGCAGATTTAAAGAACAACGGTAAACGTTGGTTACTGTAGTAATCTGTTTCCGACTGAAGGAAATTCAAACCTGTATTTACAGGCCACTCTTCCAACAATTCGAATCCTTGATGAATAAACGGAATAGAGTTAGGTAAGAACTTGTTCAATACATAACTTACTCGAGAGTGAGGTTCACCACCTCTCATCATAGCACGTGGAGTGTTATGAGTTTCTGGCGTTCCGTAATATGGTAGTGCAAGGTAATCGTTAGAATCTTGTACAATTCTTTGGATACCTGCTCTCTTTTCTCTTGAAGTAACCCTCCATTCGTGACCCAATACCGCATTAAATCCGGCATCTCTACTTTTCTGAGTAACATCAAAGTTTTCCTCGCAGAAAGCAAAGTCATTATCGTTTTGTCTTGCCTTGTTGATGATCTCTTCCATTAATGGTTGAGGTAAGGCGTGACCCATATCGATCATTACACCATCAATACCAAATTGTTGGTAATGAGGAATAACACCACTAATCTTATCCCATAGCGGGCGATTTACATGGTTAGGTTGTGCCAATTCAGGATTATAGTAGCGTATGGTATCATAAGCGATATAATTATAATCGTTTGGCTGATGATCGTACGGGAAGTCATACATCCTTAGGTAAGTAACATCCGACCATGCTGGCTGAATATCATCAGGTGGCCAGTCCGCAAACGCACCAGGGATAATTAACTCACCTTCATCTGTATAAGCGACAAACTTGCCATTTTCGACTTTGATTTGTTCTGGACGAGGTGGTTTTTTAAATAACGATCTATATTCTTGACTAGGGGCAAAATGGAATCCTCCACCCTTAGGAATTTTCTTAATTTCAGCGAGTTCGTTAGCAGGGAACTCTGGAGAATGATATTCGTGTGCACGGTTTCTATCGATCCAATAGAACCACTCAGGATTTGTAGTCACCCAATCTCCACCAAGAGACGAAGTTCTAAGTACAAATTCCATAATCACACGCATTCCCATCATGTGAGCCGCTTCAACAAATGCCTCAAATTGTTCCTCAACAGTAAAAGGAATCAAAGGATCTGCCAAATTAGGATCTATCTGATACTGATCTTTGATAGCATATGGAGAACCAAGGTCACCACGGTTGCCATCTTCACCTATACTTGTAATAGGTAACATATAGACCGTATCACAGCCTAAGTTTTTGATATATTTTAATAAAGTGATACACTTTAAGAGCGTACCTGTTTCTCTAAAACCGTTGTCGCTAGAAGTAATATCCATACGATGTCCAGAACCTACATGACCATCATTATCATGATCATAAGCAGTGGTTAATCGAGGAAATAAGTTATAGAAACTTGAGAAATAGGTCCAATCGCCTCCGTTGCCATGAACTTGGCTTCTAAGTTTAGATAATGAATGATTATAATTTACATTACTATCAGTTGGGGAGGTTATTTCTTTAATAGCGTTTTTAAAGAATGTCATTGGGTTGGTTTCTACTGGAGTAGATGCACCTTGTTCTTGACCAAGCCACAATGAAGGAACAAAATAGCTTCTTGTTTCTTTAGCTTCATTTGCTTCTAAGTACTCAAGAATTTTGAGCAATTTAGATTCTTTTTTCATACTTACTTTACAAGACGTTTATAAAAGGGAGTCGAACTTATCAACTTAACTTAGGTTTAAAATACGATCTTTTTATTGAATAAGATACCCAATTTTATAATGTTTTTGTTAACATTTGATTGCAACGCGTTTCGATACTAAAAAATATTTATAATTTTATGTTCACTAGTATTATACTGTTTGTATAATGTTTTTTTTCTACTTTTGTGTAGTCAAAATTTTGGATATAAATATAGAGAAGTATCAACTTATGTGATCTACGAATTTCTCTTTTCACTGAATCAGAAACGTCGTATTCATAAACGATTAAATGTGTAGGAATTATCAATCATTAAACTTTACTAAAATATTAACCTATTATGTTGAATTGGTTTATTAGATTAATAATTTTGTGGGTCATGTAATGATGAGTAAAATTATACTTCTTGATTAAATTTTTTGTAGTATTTTAAATTGAGTCCACAAGCCAGATCTATATGGAGTGTTATCGCTTTAACCACCTTTAGTTTTTTGATTATTGGGTTTAAAGTGTTTGAGAACGGAGGTAGTCAGTCTAAAAAGCTTGCTTTTGAAGTAACAAAAGAAAGAGCAGTTAGATATGGCGAATCTATCGAATCCCGTCTTCAAACATTATTATCCGAAATGAGACTGATGGGTAATACCATGCAAATTATTGGTGAGAAGAAGGTAGAGACCGATAATATCATGTTAGGCTTACTTGATAATACTATCTCGCATTACAGCAATATCGAATATTTATGGTTGGTTTTATTAGACAGCAATAATTCCGACTCTACCATATACAATCCTATTTTTTACGATAAAGAAACGATTGATGCCAAGGATCCTAATAAGGTAAATCATGAAATCGTTTTGGAAGAAATGGATTGGAACAACTTCTTTTTGAAGAAGAGAATTCTTTCTTCGAGTGAGTCGTTTGTGACTTTACCTAAGCACATCAAAAAAAGTAAAGAAAAGAATGCATTTGCAGTACATGTGGTATTGCCTATTTTTGATGATAACCAAAAAATAGTGGGTGCTGTTGGAACTGCTATTCGTCTAAAATTCTTTCAAAATTTTATTAGTGAAAACGATCAAAAAGATAACCGTTATATGTGCATTGCGGCACCAAACGGTCAGATTGTTGGATCGATGGACCCGAAAGATATTGGACAAAATGATGGTATCCCTCCTTATTTATTTGCTTCTCTAAGGAATGATCAGAAAGTATCTAGAATCGTTGAGAGTGAAAATGGAGATGACAGCTATTATGAAATGCTTTTTCCTATAAAAATTCAAGGGATGACAGAACCTTGGGTAATTACTACTCGAGTACCATTGAGTACGGTATTGAAAAGCTCAATTCAATCGAGAAACTTTACTTTGGCTTTAGTTTTCTTACTATGGGTAATTATTACCACTTCATTAGGCTTTATGTCAACTAAGTGGAAAAATGAATTGAAGCAGAGAAAAATTGTAGCGGAGGAATATAAAAAGATCAACGAACTCCTTCGAAATATTTTAGACAACTCGGATCATATCATGATGTATACCCTAGATCGTGATAAACGATTGTTGAGTTGGAATAATAAGTTTATGAAAATCACCGAAATGCTTACAGGTAAAAGATTGCAGAAGGGTGATTATCTGATGGACATATATGAAGAAATCAGAGAAGATAATAAACATATCTTCTTAGATGATTATTTCGATAGATGTATTCGCGGGGAAGATCTAGTGGTTGTCGATCAGTTTAAGGGGTATTATTTCGAACAGTTCTTTAATCCATTTAGAAATACGCAAGGAAGTATTATTGGGGTAACCAGTTTCTTAGTAGACGTTACTGAACTTAAGGATGCTCAAAAGCAATTAGAAGTACATAAAAACCATCTAGAGTTATTGGTAGAGAAACGTACGAAGCATATCGAAAGACAAAATGATGCTTTACGTACGCAATCTGATAAACTAAGAATTGCACACGACGAAATTCGTGAACGAAACCACGAAATTCAAAGTAAAAACGAGGCACTAAGTAATTCACTTCAAGAGACGGAATCAACTTTATTGAAGTTGAAAGAAATGCAGGATCAGTTAGTAAGTTCCGAAAAATTAGCATCTATTGGTCAGTTAACCGCAGGCATCGCTCATGAGATTAATAACCCAATTAATTTCGTAGCCAATAATGTAATGCCGCTAAAGGATGACATAGAGGACTTAACTGTGGCATTTAAAGAACTCACCAAGCACGTGGAAGAAAATGTAGTGGAGGAAATTGAAGAAGAGTACGAAATCTCTTTTGTTATAGATGAAATCAATGATCTACTGAAAGGAATTGAAGAAGGTGCTAATAGAACCACTCAAATTGTGATGGATCTTAAAACCTTTGCCAGAATGGATTCGGCTCACTTTGTAGAAGCGAATTTGGAAGAGGGTATAGATACCTCATTGGGATTATTAAATAACAAACTAAAAAACAGAGTCGAAGTACATAAAGAATATGAAGGTATTCCTTTGGTGAACTGTAACGAGAGTAAAGTCAACCAAGTGTTTATGAACATCCTGAACAATGCCGAACAAGCGATTGAAGGGGAAGGGAATCTTTACATTAAAACATGGAGTAAAAACGACTTTGTTTATATCAGAATTAAAGATGATGGAAAAGGAATGGACCAAGAAACGATTAATAAAATCTTCGATCCGTTCTTTACTACAAAGCCAGTAGGTCTAGGAACAGGATTAGGTATGTCTATTTCTTTTGGAATTATTCAAGACCATAATGGCGATATTAAAGTCACTTCTGCAGTTGGTAAAGGAACCTCTTTTACCATTTCATTACCCATTAAAAGATCACATAATTTAGAAGAGGTGCAATAATATTTGTCCTTTCGAAAAGTTATTCACAAATTAGTATCACTCTGTGAATGACTTAAACATTTGTGAACAACCTATCAATTAACCATCTACATGAAAAGCAAAATTCTAATTATTGTGAGTATTTTTTTCTTTTTGATCCCAAAATCAAAAAGTTATTCACAATTACGTGAATATGTTTTCTATCCTGTGGAAGGAGGACTCATCTCAGAACAATTAAAATCTATCTCACATTCTGATAATGGATTCATTTGGGGGGCTACCGATAATGGTTTAATGAAGTTTGATGGGACAACGACTACTTTTATACATTCTGAATTACCCAGTCATTATATCAAATCATTAAGCAGGGGAAAAGATCACTCTATCTTTGTGATTCATGATTTAGGAGTAGGTAAGATTACTTCAAAAGGCAATCAGTACGAGATCAATCAAATCATAGATGGATCTGCAACCCTTCAACCCAATACACTTTATTATCCCAAAAGTATTTATGAGGTAAATGAAAATGAATATTGGATTGGAGAAACTTCCACTGTAGTTCATTTTGTCAATAATAAAATTCACCGTTACACATTATCGGGACAATCTCAATCTCCGCATTATGTTCGTTCCGTTCTTTTTGAGGTAGACGGATATGATAGAACATGGATGTTTGGGTATAATGTAGGTGTTTTTCAGTTTGATAAAGAAAACGATCGCCTAAAAAAAGTGACGCTACCATTACAGTTGCATAATATCGCTTACACTGAAAAGGTCGGTTTCAAAACTTTTATAATTGGAGCCAAAGAAGGTGTTTTCGAGATGAAAGTGAATAGAGAAGGGCAAGTCACTTCTTGGAAATTAATATGTGATATAAAAGATGTATCTACCGTTTGTCGAATTGATGAGGAATTAATTGTTGTAGGTACCTGGAATAACGGGGTATATGCTGTAGATCTAACAAATAATACAGCCAAAAAGAGAAAGTTATATTTAAATGGTATCGAAGATATCATAGACTTGGAAAAGGTAGAAGGACAAGGTATTTGGGTGAGTAGTACCGAAAATATTGGGCTCCTAAAGGAAGTACCTTTTCAGTCGATTGATATTGTAGACAAACACAAAATTATTGAATCGGCAAAAGAGGTTACTAAAGGTAAAGTACTTATTTCTTTGGGCGATAGTATTCGACAATTAGAATGGATGGATAACGATTGGCAACAGACTTTTGTGTATCAATGTCCAGAAAGATCAAGGGTATTTTCTATTTACAATAAAGAACTCTTTATAGGTACCTATGATGGACATATCTTTTCTACTCCACTAAACCAAAATGCCTTTTTAAAGGTGGATAAAGTCAATGCTAGAGGATCAATTATCTCTATGTTCGTGGATGAAGAGAATCATTTATGGGCGGCTGCAGAATACGATCAGGGACTTATCAAATTAAATGGTAAAGAAGTAAGTAGTGTCCAAAAAGACTTTCTGAAGAGTACCTTTGTGATTAAAGGAAACGAAAGTGAAACCTTTTATTTAGGAGGGAAAAAGAAACATCAAACACTATCAAAATTTAATTATAAAACCCAAGATTTTGAAAAAATCAATTTACGCTTTCCAAGAGAAGTAAATCAAGATCTTACAGTCAACGATCTTCTAATAACAAAACAAGAAGTTTATTTGGCCACTACTGATGGTTGTTTTTATTTTTCAAAATCAGATAAATCTACAGAAATTGTATTGAAGGAGTTATGGTATGAAGGTTTAAATAGAAATACGCCTTACAAAGCCATAGAACAAACACCTGATAATGCTATTTGGTTGGCGAGTTACAATAGTATTATTCGATTGAAAGATGCAAAGGTTCAATATTTTGATAAAACTTATGGATTGCCATCAAATGCTATAAAAGTGCAAGGGTTGGAATCAGATTCTGAAGGGAGATTATGGATAGCTTCGGAAAAAGGATTGGTGGTGAGTGAGACTTCGGATTTGCTTCAAAGAAAAACCAAAATACCTGATATCCGACTGTTCACTATCGAAAATAAAGAGGAGCGTTTGTGGACCAACGATCAATTGATATTGCCTTATAAAAGCAACATCAAAATTAAGTATGATATACAGGAATTTCCTTCCAATAATGTAAAATATCAGTTCCGAATTAAGTCGGCAGATTCCTTGTGGACTTTACCATCTAAAGTAGATGAGTTATCTATGTTGTCCTTAAATAATGGCGATTATGAATTAGAGGTTAAAGCTCAGCAAATGGGAAGGTTACTGAGCGATACCGCTAGGTTAAAATTCAGGGTAATCACTCCATTTTATAAAAAGACATGGTTTTTTGTTTTACTCATTGTTGTAGTGGCTGCTTTGATCGTCTTACTCATCCAAAGGTATTTTAAGAACCTCAAAGAAAAAGGGAAGCGTTTAGAGTATTTGGTAGAGATGAGGGCAAAAGAGATTGCCACTCAAAGAACCAAGATCATGGAACAACAACAGGAGATCTACAAAAAGAAACAAATGATCTTCGAAGCTGAAAAGTTTATTGCAGAAGCAGAACTTAAAAACACTCAACTAAAGGCGGAACAATTATCCGATTTGCTCGAAGAAAGAAATAAAAACCTTACGGTGGTGACTCTAAATATTGTTGAGAAAAACAACTTTATGGAGAGTTTGAGAAAGCAATTAAAAGAGGTAGAGAAAACAAGTCCCGATTTAAAAAAGGTATTAAAACCTTTGCATCATACACTTGATCAAAGTGAGAAAACCGATAAAGATTGGGAAGAGTTTCAGCATTATTTTGATGGAGTGCATAAAGACTTTAATATCAAGTTAAAAGAAGCACATCCTGCTTTAACCTCACACGATTTAAGACACTGTTCATTGATCCGATTAAACTTAAGTTTAATTGAGTGCGCCAATCTATTAGGGATTTCTCAAGATAGTTTGAAAACATCAAGATACCGCTTGAAGAAAAAGCTTGAGTTGGCTGCTGATCAAAACTTACAGGATTACATCTTAGGTTTTAATGTAGGTTCTAAATCTACTGCTGCTCAATAAACTTTTGAATAGTGGCTTTCCTTCTGATTTTCATGGTATCCGTTTTCTCAAAATTGGATAATGAAACAACATTTCTTGGCACTTCATACTTGTCTAAAGGCTTTTTGACGATATCAAGAAGCTGATCAATTTCTGTTTGCTTTAAGGTAATCCCTTCAATAAAAATAGTTACTTCTTCTCCCAAGTTCTCATTGGGTAGACCTCCCACAAACATTAAAATATTCTGATAACCTATCTGTTTTAGACCTTCGTTGATACTTTTCTCTACTTTTTCTGCTTGCACTTTTACCCCTCCACTGTTGATGATATTGTCTGCTCTTCCAAGCCATTCAAAAGTAGTATCGTTAATTAAACGTACCACATCGTTAGTTTGCAGTTTGACATCATTACTCATTGGACCTTGAACCCATAAACACTTACGATCGTCTTGTCCAATAACTACATTTGGAAGCGTATGGAAAAACGAATCCGCTTGCTGATGAATTTTCTTTAAAGCAACATGTGATACCGTTTCTGTCATACCATAGGTATGATAAACATCTGTATTCGAAAGTTCTTGTTTGATACGTTTTTCTAGGCTTTCTGTAATCGGAGCACCTCCAATAATTAACTTCTTGGTCTGTAAAAAGGCAGGGTGATCACCCGCACAATCTAAAGAAAACTGTACCTGAATGGGTGCCATTGCGATAAAATCAAATGCTTTGGGCAAAAGATGTTCTCTAAAAGGTGCAGAACATGGTGGAACGATCGTCGCATTTATGTTGTGTTCTATGCATCTTACCAACATCATTTTACCAGCAATATAATTGGTGTTTAGACATACAAGTGCGTGGTCGTTGGCTTTTAAACCAAGAAATTCAACTGTTGCATCTGCACTGCTTTTCATTTGTGTTCTAAGAATCTGAATTTCTTTTGGAGTGCCGGTCGACCCCGAAGATTGTAAGCTAAAAGTTTCTGTTTGATTTAACCACTCAAAGCAAAAAAGTAATATTGGATCTATCAAATCATCTCCTTCCAATTGGAAGTTTCCTTGTTGTATTTCTGCAAATGAATAGGTGTTATTTTTAATATGTAAGTTCATTTTTCACTTAAATTAAGTTAGGAAACGTAGAGATGTTTGTTATACTAGGAATGATAATTGATCTTTGAAGAAGTAATGAGGTTAATCCTCTCTTAAATCCACTATCAGTATAGTAATTTGACTTAATGATCCATAGATTTTGAATCCATACAAACTTATGAAGTACCTAAAATATAAAAAGAATTTTATCTATATTTTTTGTTTAATTTTTGTAATTGCTTTTGGTGTAAACGGTCAGTCGAAAGAACGTACACTCATCAAAACGTATTACGATGATTGGGCGGGAATCGTTGCAGAAGAGTTTTATGTATTGGATGGAGATTCGAACAGAATAGACGGAGAATACAAACGCTACTTTCCAGGATCAGATAATCTGATAGTAAAATCGAATTACAAAGACGGGGAGTTGAATGGCGATTTTTATGAGTTTTTTGAAAATGGTCGAGTGCACTTCAAAGCTAAATATAAAAATGGCCTGAAGCAGGGGGAATATGTTTCCTTTTATGTAGAAGGAGCGAAAAAGACAGTGGCACATTTTAAACAAGATAAAATGGTGGGCACTATGAAAAAGTTCTTTCCTAATGGAACTGTTCAGATCGAACATAATATCAGTAAAAACTATTGGAAAGAATATTACCCTTCTGGCAAGTTGATGAATGAATCAGAAATGTTGGGAGAGGTAAGAAATGGAGTGACGAAAGTATACGATCAAGAAGGAAACCTCAAGCAGAAAGGCACCTATAAAGAAGGTAAAATTGATGGAAAATATTATACGTACTTTCCAAAATCGACTACCGTTCAAAAAGAAAGTGATTTTGTGGATGGTAAACTAGAAGGTGAATCGAAAGAATTTTATACCTCTGGAGTTTTAAAACAAGTGATTCCCTTTGAGAATAACATTGAACACGGTTTGAGATTAGAATATTATGAGAGTGGTCAACTGATGTCGGAAAACCGAATTGTGAAGGGAAGAACCACAGGAAACTATAAAAACTATTATGAAGATGGTCAGTTGAAGTCTGAAATGATCACTGCTTTAGGAAAGGAACAAAAAGGCGTCTTCAGAGAGTTTTCTGAAAAAGGAATCTTATTGAAAGAAGGTCACATGCAACAAGGAAAAATGCATGGAATTACAAAAGGATTTTATGATGATGGCGCTTTAAAACAAGTCTTTAATTATCAAAAAGGGATTAAAAAGGGAGTTCAGAAGCAATATTATACCGATGGGGAAACGTTGAAGGTCGAAGAAGTATTTGCTAAAAATGCTACAGAGAATACAGTGAAAGAATACTTTGAAAATGGCAAAGTAAAAGAGGAAGGCAAGATGATTAAAAAGTTGAAAACTGGCTCTTGGAAAACATATTATGCTAATGGCAAGTTAAAAACTATGAAGTCGTTTACTGGAGGTTTTGAGGAAGGTGAAAGCCTAATCTATAATAAAGAGGGTGTTTTAATGACCAAAGAACGTTACCGAAAAGGTCGTTTAGTGGGCATTCATTTAGAATACTATGATGATGGCCGTACCGTTTTGATGGAAGTTCCATACGATAAAGGATATATTTATGGAGAAGTGAAGAAATTCTACAGAAACGGTCAGATTCGAGAAATAGGAAAACAATACAAAGATAAAAAATTGGATACTTGGAAATATTTCGATGAAAACGGAATATTAGAAAAGGAAGAGATCTATAATAAAGGGACTCTTTTAGAAGTGAAGTATCCGAACTAAATAATATATGAGAGTAGATAAATACCTTTGGTGTGTTAGGGTGTTTAAAACCCGCACTGTAGCTACAGATGCTTGTAAAAAAGAAGAAGTATTATTGAATGGTAATGTTCCAAAGCCGTCTCAGAAAATTGCGGTAGGTGACGTTGTAGAAGTGAAAAAGGATCCTATATGGAGGAAATACAAAGTATTGAACCTTATAGAGAAGAGAGTAGGAGCTTCTTTGGTGGCTGATAATATTCAAGAAATCACATCTAAAGAAGAATTAGGTAAGCTGAAAGAGTATATCGACGAAAAAAGATTTTACTTGAGAAAGTAATTTATTGAATGATCAAAAAAAGAGATAGAATTAACATCCTATCTCTTTTTTTTATTTACATTTATTTATAAATTGTAGGTACTTCATTAACCCTTATATATATCTAACATTCTGTTACTTTATGGAAAATCTCCACATTATATTGTTACTCATGTATCTCGCTATCGGTATAGCCGTTTGGTCATTTTATCAAACCTTTTTTCAGAGAGATGATATTGACGACTCAGCACTAAATAACGACGATGATGATAACGATAATAATGGTGGATGGCCTGTTTCTCCAAATGATCCGGATTTAGATCTTCCACCGGGTATTTTTATTTTACCACCAGGTGCACCCGATCCAAGCAAGAAAGACCAACAATTATTGGTTTAATTCTTTCTAAGATTACGACGTATACTTTTAGCCTGTAAACTTAAACCTTCTTTATTCGGGACAATTTTAAGTAATTTCTCGATATGCTTCAACGATAATTTTTCTAATTTTAATTCTCTATATATAGTACACAAACCTGAGTGTGCAGCAAAATGACGAGGTTCTAATTCTAGCACCTTTTTTAAATCATCCATAGCTTTCTTGTATTCTCCTCTCATGTAATAACAAATGGCTCTTTTGTTATATACTTCAGAATGATCTTTATTGAAAATTAATGCATGAGAAAACGTAGCAATAGCATCGTTGAAACGTTCTTTAGCTATTTGTTCCGTACCTAAACTAAAAACATCTGTCATAAACGGATCATCCGATCTTTGCCAAATCTGTAAAATTGAATTTTCAAGATCAGTTATTATATTTTTGTCAGTAGCTTCTTTTAATTGTGTAAATAAAACATCTACCTCAGTTGTATATTCTTTCATAGTGGTATGTTTTTTAAAGTAAATTACTTTACTTTTATGTTGAAATTGTATGTTATAAGGCAATAAACTTATACATCACAACCTCAATGATTAATGAAACGTGTCACACATCATTAATACATTATGTAGTTTAAAAAGTTTCTAACGATTAAATTCATTAGGGAAAAACTTAACATATCTTCATAGTTCATGAGAATAGTACAAACATTTATCCTTCTTTTTGCATTGATATTCAGCCTTCAAAATGATGTAAAGGCGCAAATTTCAGTAGCTAGAACCCAAGAAATTGTAGATACTTTAGCAAGCAATCAATTAAGAGGCCGATTAGCTGGATCTGAGGGAGAACGATTAACCACAGAATACATCAAAAATGAGTTTGAAAAACTTGGGCTTGTTCCTGCCGGGGAGGACGGTACCTATTTTCAGAATATCAAAAAGTTTGCTGTAGAAGGTATTTCTGAATCATTACTTATCAATAAAGAAGCTGTAAAGAGTAATCAATTCTTTATTGATACTGATGTGGAGGAATGGGCATCAAAGAAGAAAAAAGAATTTTCGGTAGTGACTTTAAAGGAATCTGAAAATTTTAATGATAAAAGAAAGGAGTTGATGAAATCGAATCAACCTACTTTTGTTTGGGTGCAAGGTGATATGAACCTAATTGCCATGAAAAAGTTAAAAAACAAACTGTCTAACAAAGAGTACTTAGAAGAAATTGATGGTGCTCGAAAGATCGTTTGGGTGGAAGATATTCCTGCTTCTAGAGAAAAGTTTAAGAAACTAAGTTTCACTTTCCAACAAAAGATCCACAATATCGTCATGAGAAATGTGATGGCCCGATTAGAGGGAAGTGGTCCAAGAGCTAAAGAAACAATTATGATTGGTGCACACCATGATCATATTGGTATTTTAGAACCTATTCAAAACGATTCTATTGCCAATGGAGCAGATGATAATGCATCGGGTGTTAGTGCTGTATTACAATTGGCAGAGTATTTTGCTAAAAGAAGAATGAAATACCCTAGATCGATTTTGTTTGTGACCTTTACAGCTGAAGAAATGGGTTTGGTAGGTTCGGAGTATATGGCTAGCCAAATGTCAGATGAAGAACTGAAA
Organism: Flammeovirga yaeyamensis; assembly: GCF_018736045.1. Classification (NCBI taxonomy): domain Bacteria; kingdom Pseudomonadati; phylum Bacteroidota; class Cytophagia; order Cytophagales; family Flammeovirgaceae; genus Flammeovirga; species Flammeovirga yaeyamensis. The sequence goes on from NZ_CP076132.1 coordinate 1,416,052, forward strand.
AATATTAAGGCCATGATTAACTTCGAAATGATTGGCAAACCGTCAGTTAATGGTAAAAGAAAAGCATATATGACGGGGTATGATCAAAGTACATTGGGTAAGCAATTGGCACAAACCGTATTAAAAGATAGAATCAACTTTAAAATCTTTGCCGATCCTTATGAGGATATGGATCTATATTTTATATCTGACAATGCTTCTTTTGTAAAAAGAGGGGTAATTGCTCATACGATATCATCAACTGATATTGATTTTGACTCTTATTATCATACAGTAAATGATGAAGCTGAGACATTGAATTATCAAAATATCGTAGATGTGATTAAAGGAATGGCTGTAGGAATTGAGCCATTGGTAAGAGGGAGATTTACTCCGAGACCAATTAAATAGACATCTTATTTAAATAAAAAAGTCCTAGATGATTACATTTTTAACTAGGACTTTTTTTTGTGATTCACAACTACTATTGTGCAGTAGGTGTATATTCAACAGTGATAGGTTTAGCATTTATACCAAATAAAGAGGTAATTACAATTTCGTATGTATACTTTTTAGTATTGTCAATCTCTTTATCTTGGAAATCTAAAGTGATGTTTTTTTCACCTTCAGCCAACTTAGTATCGAAGGCTTTTAAGTTTTTATTTGCTTTAACTTTTTCTTTTGTACCGGATTCTGTACGATATACATTATAAAGTCCATAATGTTCAGGTAAAGATGAAGCTTCATATGTAATATCAATCTTGATACCTTTGTCGTTCATACCTTTTTCAGCTTTTTTAGAAGCAATTACAGGTTCATTCTTTGTTTTTGCATTTAAATCAAATTCTTTGGTTAATACAGGAGTAGTAGCCTCTTTCCCATTTATCACAGGGAATAATCCATAAGTAACCACTTCTTTTGTAGGATTGATTTCTTTGAATCCAAAACCTGCCATCAATGCAAATTTATATTCAGCTAAAATACTCATGTTTACCCAGAAAATCACTTTAGGATTATCTGCGACAGCTTTCATCAATTTTTCGTTAGCTAATGAAGCTAGTCCTTTAGCATTCTTTTCAAATTCTTCTTTTTGATATTGCTTCATTTCTGCTAAAAACTCAGCATTGTCTGTAACATTGTCTAGAGCTTTGTCGGCTTTAACACCTGGCGATAAAGGTGTTTTAGTTAGAGTTGTCCATTCATTTCCGGTAGAAGCACTTTTCTTTTTAATGACCATTTTTTCTAAACCAGCAGGCCATTCATTTACTGCCCAAACAACAGACATTCCTTTGCCGTCATGTTCTCCCATTAAATTGTATGGAGATTCTTCGTTTGGAGCATTTTCAGTTCCAGAAGCAAGAAGATTGAATGAAGTGATTAAAAGTAGGGAAGTGATAAAAAATTGTTTTAGCATTGTATAAAAAATTTTAGTTTATAAGTATGATGAAAATAGATGATTAAGATTTTTCTAAAGAAGATTAACCACAAAATGAAGAGATTTGTTGGTTCTGTACAACAGAATATTAGAGTAGTTCATTTTTATCTTACATCACAAGGATTTTTTACCATTAATATGACTTAAAATAAATGAAGGTTGTAACATCATTTATTACTTTTGTATTCTGCTAATTTTCAACGAAATTGGTAGATAAATTAAATTAATGAACAAATTGGAATTTTTAGGTATGAGAACGGTACGTCTCGTTTTTCTTTTGATGTGTGTTTCTCTTGGTCTAACGGCACAAGTGAATAGGGTAGGTGTGAAAAATGAGTGGACCACTGATCTAAATAAAACCAATTTTAATCTTTGGCAATATCAAGCATTAACTCCAAGAGATGCTTTTAAAGCCATTAACCGACCAAAGTTTTATAACGAGGAAAGAGCCAAAGAAAACTACAAAGGCGACGAAAATGTTGTGGTAGTTTCTCAAGGTAGAGAACATAAAGCCTATCCGATGGAATTCTTGATGTTTCATCAAGTAATTAACGATAGAATCGGAGGCATGCCAATAGCAATCACTTATTGTCCATTAACCGATGCCGTTAAAGTCTACGAAAGAAGATTTGAGAAAAATGGTTTTCAAAGGGAGTTGGTTTTTGCTCCTTCAGGAATGATCCGAATGAGTAATATCATCTTGTATGATGAACAATCTGAATCTTGGTGGCAACAATATACAGGTAAATGTGAAACCGGCGAACTAAGAAACCAACAATTGGTAGAAAGAGGTTGTATTCGAATGACCTTAAATCAGTTCTACGAAAATTGTAAATACGGTTTGGTTTTACGTTTTGATGAAAAAGATGAACTTTTACCTTACGGTATCAACCCTTACTATAAATACGATAATGTGCTCACAGAAAAGCCACTTTATCTAAATCACATGCCTAACGAACGTTTGATGCCAATGGAACGCATTGTGACGTTATACCTTCGTGGCGATCGAATGATTTATCCATTAGAAGAGGTAAGAAAGAAAAAAGTAATTAACGATACACCTAAAGATATGTACGTAACGATTTTCTACATAGACGGTAGTAAATCGATGCTGGAAGAAAGAGAAATCAAACAATCGAAAGTAATCGGATCTGCAGTAGCTTATTCCGCATTATACGATGGTGTTTGGTTAACTTTCTCTTATAAAAACGGTTATTATATTGACGAACAATCTCAATCAGAATGGAATATGATGGGAGAGTGTATCAAAGGGCATTTTAAAGGAGGAAAATTAACACCTATTTCCACTTCTCAAAGTTTTGCTTTTCCAGAGTTAGAGTTTTACTCTAATAGTTTGATTTACAGTATTAATTGGTAATCAATTTAAATAAACCTATATTTTACGCTACATAAGTAGTATTTTTGTACCCAGACCCTTATTAAACAGGTATGAAAGATTTCAAGGCAATACGATTATCTTATAAAAATACACCTCTCGAAGTGAGAGGGAAATTATCGTTATCACAAGACGATTGCGAACAGCTTCTAAAGACGTATCAGAACGATGAACGTCTAAATGAGTTGTTGTTTGTCTCTACGTGTAACAGAACAGAGGCATATTACATTGCCGATGAAGATATATCCGAAAGCTTAATAAATAATATCTGTAAGGTAAAAGAGATTGAGGATACTGAAGCAAATCAATATTTTGAATCGGTATGTGATCCTAAAGATGTCCAAAACCACTTGTTCCGCGTAGCAATGGGCTTGGAATCGCAAGTAGTAGGTGATATTCAAATCTCAAGTCAGGTTAAAAGAGCCTATCAATGGACCGCTGATCACGAAATGGCAGGTCCTTACCTTCACCGTTTGATGCATACCATCTTTAATGCTAACAAACGAGTGCAAATCGAAACTGAATTTAGAGACGGTGCCGCTTCTGTATCTTATGCAGCGGTGGAAATGTTAGATGAGCTTACTTCTGACATCAACGATCCAAAAATTCTAGTTGTAGGTTTAGGAGAGATTGGTACGGATGCTGTAAGAAACCTTCAGAACACTTCAATTTCTGATGTAACGATCATGAACCGTACATTTAGTGTGGCAGAAGAATTGGCATCAGAAACAGGATATAAAACAAGACCTTTCGAAGAACTTTGGAAAGCAGCAAAAGAAGCAGATGTAATTATCTCTTCTCTTCCAATTGCTGACTACTTCAATAAGGAAAACATTTCCTCTTTAGATATCCTAGCATTTAAATGCTTCATGGATTTATCAGTTCCTCGTTCTGTAGCTGAAAATGTAGAAGAGATTCCCGGCGTTATTGTGTACACTGTAGACGATATCAACGCTCGTGCTGATAAAGCTTTAGAAAAGCGTATCAAAGCGATCCCTCATGTAGAAGCCATTATAGAAGCCTCTTTATCAGAGTTCAATAAAAGAACTCAAGAGATGGAATTCTCGCCTATCATTAAAGGATTAAAGAATACCTTAGAAGAAATTAGAGATAAAGAAGTTCAGAAATACGATAGTCAGCTTTCTTCTAAAGAGAAGAAACAAGTGGATAAGATTACGAAGAACTTACTGAATAAAATTATGAAAGTCCCAGTACTTCAACTAAAGGCCACTGCATCGGCCAATAAAAAAGAAGGACAAAAGATGGGCAAGATCATTACGGATCTATTTGATATAGATTTGGAGAAAAGATAAGAACTGTATTTGTAAGGACGTTGCACTGCAACGTCCTTTTTATTTATGAGGTAGAAGGTAGGTTAAACCCCATTTTTCTTTTTATATTTTTTCATGCTTTTACTCAGCTTTATATTATTAGCAGGGTTAGAACAGTAATTGATTAATAAATCTATTCCACCTTTTTCAATTTGTTCAGGAGTCAATTTTTTATCTTTATTCTCCAAAACTACCATGGTTTGTGCTGCCATATATAAAGCCATATATTCTTGCTTTGAACCAATTAATTGCATTCCTTCTTGAGTAACTGTAAAGGTATAGTCTGGAGTTCCAGACATCCATTGTACTATATAGCTTGCGCCCGCTTGTCTAGTTTCTTTTTCATGAGTGACAGGATTATTAAATAGAAATGAACAGATCTTTATTACCATTGGTTCTGCTTTTTTGTAGTCAGATTTTTCTTTTAGTTCAATAATATCTTGACCAAAAGAACATATGGAATATAGTAATAAACCGAATAGAATAAGTTGCTTTTTCATGGTTTTAATAGTTTATAAAAAATGTTTTTGTTGTATTAATATCGACTTTTTATTGTGCTTTCTTTCGAAGTTTGTTTTGATGTTGGCCTAAAAACAAATCAGTTCCATGCCACGAGGCCATCTCTGAACGATATAATAATTTGCCTTCTTTTTCAATATGTGTAGCTGTTTTAGTAAGATCTTTTTGTCCAAAAGCATTTATTGAAAAAATAGATAGAAGGATAAAAAATAGTTTGTTCATGATCATTAGTTTTGCTTTAAAATTTAGAGAAAAAATACTTCTCTATATCAAGGACTTTAAGTTAGTTAATTTATTTGGTAATACAATGATAATTAACGATGTAAGAGAGGGTTTTGCATAGCTCTTGCACGGATGATGCATTGTAACCTCTCTACAATAGAAAATTAATCAATCATACCTAAAACAGCGTTAATTTTATCTTTTAATTCAGCACCATTTTCGTAATCTGGAATTAAATTTAGGGTAAAACCTCTTTCTAACTTGAAAAAATGTCCTTCTCTAAAGTTAAAATCACGGCTGCTTTTGATACCGATAAATTTGTTGTTTTTAAAGATGATAGATAGTCTATCTAAAGGAGACGGGTCAACTACAAAATCTTCATATACACCATAAAACACAAAATCATCATGATTGAAGACATCTATTTCTTCAAAACCTAATTTTTTCAATTTGGGAAGAAATTCTGCTTTAGTGTGATTTTGTGTAATTAAAGTAAATACTTGATTTTCTAAAAGACTCTCCTTTTTAATATTGTCTTTATAGGTATACCCTGCATAATAAAAGCTTTCTTCATCGGCAAACATTGGTTCGATTTTACTCTTTGTAGTACCTACCCATTTTCCTTTTGAGTATATCTTTTCATTAGCAGGAATAAAGCCTTGGTATCCTTTATTATCGATCCATATTCCGATTTCATACCAATTATCTTTCATGAAACCAAGATCAACTGCAACACTATTGTTGAGGCTTAATTCAACAACACCATTTTTTTTATCTCTGATATTCGCCGGACCGTCAATGATTTCGTTTTTATAATAAATCGTTTCTGCTTCTTGGTTTTCATTTTTTGATTTTTGTTCTGAAGTTCCAGAATCGCATGAAAAGAAGAAAATCGTTAGAAGGAGTAGTTTGAAGTATTTCATTGTTTTAGTTTAAAATAAAAAAAAGAATTTGTCATCCATTTAAGTAACGATGACAAATTCTTATTCATATAATTATTAGATAATTTTATCAAGGGAATTTCGGGAACTTCGAGAAGTCTCGTTTTCTCTTCTGAAGGAAAGCATCTCTACCTTCAATCGCCTCATCCGTTCCGTAAGCTAAACGAGTTGCTTCACCTGCATATACTTGCTGACCTACCAATCCATCGTCGATTAAGTTAAAGCCAAACTTCAACATTTTGATAGCTGTTGGCGACTTAGTCATAATTTCTTGTGCCCAGTCGAATGCTACTTGTTCCAATTCTTCGTGAGGAACTACTTTGTTCACCATGCCCATTTCGTAAGCCTCTTGTGCAGAATACTCAGCACCTAAGAAGAAGATTTCTCTTGCTCTTTTCTGACCTACCTGACGTGCCAAGTAAGCAGAACCAAATCCGCCATCAAAACTTGCCACATCGGCATCTGTTTGTTTGAACTTTGCATGTTCTTTACTCGCTAAAGTCATATCACATACTACGTGCAAACTATGGCCTCCACCTACGCACCAACCTGGAACGACAGCAATAACCACTTTATTCATAAAACGAATCTGACGTTGAACATCCAAGATATTGAATCTGTTCACGCCATTCGATCCTTTATAACCTGTATTTGATCTCACACGTTGATCACCACCAGAACAGAATGCCCAACCACCATCTTTTGGAGAAGGACCCTCACCGGTAATCAATACCACACCAATTTCCTGACTTTCATGGCAAATAATTAAAGCTTCCCATATTTCATCAACGGTTTTAGGTGTAAATGCATTTCTACATTCAGGTCTGTTAATTGCGATTCTCGCTACACCATCCAAACTCTTGAAGGTGATTTCCTCATATTCCTTAATTGTTTTCCACTCTAGATTTGCCATTACAAAATTAGTTTGTGTTCGATTCGTACAAATGTAATGACTATAGACTAAACTTCGAATAGGTTTTTTAATATTTAAGAGGAAATGTTTAGTTGTTTAATTTTTGAAGTAATCCCGTCTTAATTTCTAACCCATTTAGTTGATAAAACAACGCATCATCTTTTAAAACCAATTCAGCCCTCACCGTTCCATTTACCCCTTTATTCGATACAGCCAAAACATAAATGTAACTACTTGAATTAGGCTGAATCTCTTTATTCATTTTAGTTGATTTACCTAAGTTGTTTATCAAATAATTTTCCACATCTAAACCATACATAAATTGTGTTTTCTTCTCTTCTGTCATACTTTCTGATGGAAGGTAAAAAGAAAAATTCACCTCCTGATCTTCAGTTAGTGGATATACATCTGATGGAAATTTTAGAGAAAGGTGCAAAGTAGAATCAGAGGTGTTGATCACCTCAGAATAAAAGACCACATAAGTATATTTCGACCCATATTGATCTGTGTATTTTAACCCACCTTTAGGTAAACTATTTTTGATAGTTATTTTTTGATGTTCATAGCTATATTCTGTATCAACATCTTGAGCAAATAGTGATATTGTTAGAAAGTAGAAAAGAAAGAAGGAGTAGGTTTTCATTAGTGGAAAATGATAATTCTTGATGCCTGAAGATAAAAAAATACCCATCGTTTTCCAATGGGTATTCTTTTGACTCAATGCTTTTCCTTATTTTGATTCATATACAGTATTTCCATTCAACACAGTTTTTAATACTTTCGTTTTATGGATGTCATTTACATCAATGCTAAAGATATCTTGATCGACGATGATGAAATCAGCTTTTTTTCCAGCTTCTAAACTACCGCTTATGTCCTCTCTGAACATCACATAAGCATTATTTATAGTAAAAAGCAACACTGCTTTTTCAACTGAAGAAGTGTAACCTCTCGGTTGCATATCTTCTCCTACATTCTTACTAGTTACAACGTTTTGCATCATTTCCCAAGGTGAGAATACAGGTCCAGTTGGGTAATCAGCACCCACGCCCACCATAATGTCATCTCTTTGATACAGTCTATCGTATCGGTAAATTTCATTAAATCTTTCTTCACCTAAAGCGGGTTTGATATAGCTTTTTGCAAACTCATCCAAAGGTTGCCATTGAGGTTGTACCTGAAGCACAATTCCTAACTTTGCACATCTATCGACATCCTCTTTCTTAATTAGATCAACATGAGTGATAACATGTCTATCTTGTTTAATCGACTTTTCTTTATTTATTTCCTCCAAGCAATCAATGACTCTTGAAATACCAGCATCTCCCTCAGCGTGTACATAAATTCTATTACCATTATCAATAAGATATTTGAAATTAGCTAACAACCTTTCTTTAGAATAGTTGGCTACTCCAATACACGTATGCGAATGTTCACAATCAGCATTTTCATACGGCTCAAAAAGGAATGCTTTATCCGTTGGAATACCATCAATAGCGAATTTTACCGTTTTAGAAGTTAACATTTCGTTTCCTTCATAGAATCGCTCATCTAGGCTTTTATTATTAGTTTCATCATCAATAGGAGATAAATGTACTCTGTTGTATTCCATTCTTACAGTCAGTTCACCTTTTTGATATAACCTTTTATATACATTATCCGCTCCCTTAGCAGAAAGAGCAGCAGCATCTTCAATACCAATAAATCCAACACTATTACATCTATCCAAAATAGCTTTCATGGCAATTTCTTGTTGATCTTCAGTCAGGAGTTCTGGAGTAGCTAGAAAACCAGCAGCGATATGTGCCTTTTCTCTAAAGTGTCCACTTGGAGTTCCATCTTCAAAACGATCATAAGAACCACCGTCAGGATCAGGAGAGTTTTTATCTACTCCAAAATGTGTCATAGCTTTTGTTGAATACCAACCTGTGTGTTGTGACTCCTCACAGATAATAGCGGGTCTTCCACCCACAAGTTCGTCTAAATCTTGTGCTGTCGATTTATCAAAATGTTTGATTTTATACCCGTTAGCTAATACCCAAGCATCTTTGGGTTGTTGATCTGCAAACTCTTTGATTTTTCTTTCAGCTTCCGATTTATCTTCCACACCAAACAAGTCCAATACAAACGTCATGTTTGGGCCTGCAATAGTGGGGTGCATATGAGAATCGTACAATCCAGGAAGTAATAATTTTCCTTTAAGATCGATCACTTTAGCCTCCTCAGATTTCCATTCTAAAGCTTTACGGTCATTTCCGACATACTCAATTTTATCATTGTTAATGACCATCGCTGTAGCCCATAGATTATTCTTATCTGAGGTGAAAATTTTACCATTGATATAAATATCTTGTGCAAATGAGGTAATCGACCAAAATAATGTGACTGATAAAGTAATTATATTTTTCATTATTGAAGAACTCTATTTTTAGATTTTGTATTCAATAATGAAAGGGGATTTCATGGTGAAATCCCCTAATTAAATTATTATTATTTTATGACTAATGTTATTACTCTTATTTCAGAGGAGAACATAAAGATAGAGCAACTGAAATTTATTTAACCAGGTGATATTCTATCGGAAACTCATGTTCAACTTTATCATCAAAGTGAGGTCTCTCCAAAGGCAGTAGAATTGAACGTTGACCTGAATTAATAGTGTGCCATTTTAAGAGTTTAAAATATCCATCGCTTGTAAAATGATCTTCATGTGTATTGTTTGTACCAATATAAGCTACATCGGTATTGAAAAGCTTCTCAATTTTGTTTCCATGAAGTGCTAAAACTTCAGGATCTTTTTTTAATGAATAACTTATTTCAGTGTCATCTTTTTTACCATTAGTTCTTATGTAATAATTATAATTTTTAGTATCAGCCGGCTTATAAAAATAATAATAGATTTGCATTTCAGTTTTGCCATCAACAACATTAGAATTGGTCATACTTGTTTTTTCAAGACTAACTTCGGATTGAATTAGAGACAGATTGTAAATTTCTTTACCATAATCAGTTAGGTTTTCTACTTTTGATGTAATCCTTGAATATGAAATCTCATCAGCATCAAATTCTGTTTTTTCTTTTGTATACTCTAAGTGAACTCCCTCTGGTAAATTTAATATCTTGTAAAAGCCAATACTATCAGAACCTATTCTTTTATAATCATGGTAATAATTTAAATTCTCAGAACTAATTGTTTGATAATAGTGAAGATTATAATTGTAAGAGTTCTTGTTTAAAGGAATTTCCAAATCTGATGTTTTAATCATAAAGGTATCGCCATGATTCATTAAACTCGCAAGAACAGTAGCGCCTTTATTTGTCTCATGATTGTAGAGATCAAAAGTACTTGCAAATTTTTTTTCTTCGCTTTGAGAATCATTTACCCAAAAAGTGATGTATTTATAGTCACCCACAATATTCGTTACAATATCAGTTTGTGTTACGCGTGAATAGTAATCTTCAGTGTAAGCTGTAATTTCCTTAATATTGAAACCTACAGTTACTTGTTTAACTTGGAATTGATTCTTTTTAAAAAAAGAATATGTGGTGTCACTTGAATGTATAGCTTGATTCTCTATGTAAATACTTTCACTTGATAAGCCTGGTATCTCCTCTCCAGTATTCGTGTCTTTGCGAGTTCTCATATAATCATATGAAATGAAATAAGTAGCATAGAATTTTTGTGAAGTATTGGATTCTGGAATTAATATTTTGATTGTATCAGAATAATTTGACGAAAATGTTTCAGATATTCTATTCCAATCTTCATCATAAAATGCCATATCAATTTTAGAATTAGATCTAATATACGTTGTTTCAAAAATACCGCCTATCGCTGTTCTGTTGTAGTCTAAAGCTTGCTCATATCCGTTTTCGAATTGACATGTCGGTAAATAATTATCTACATTCACCTCAAATTCTTTTGAAGTTTCTGTTATTTCGTTTTCATCATTCGAAACATAGGAGATATTCGCTTTGATCATTTGTCTTCCCTCCTTCAATTGTTTGGAATCAAAAGTAAAGGTATAACTATCTCCTTCTGTCGATTCTGAAACTTCATAAGTTAGGTTTTGGTTATTAGATAAAAGATCAACTTGATCAATCGAAGCTCCTGAAATATTTAGTTTGATACTTGAAGTACCTCTTAAGAAGTCATTAGTTTCGATACTTATTTCTGGAGTTAGTTGTATGTTTTCATCTTGTAATTGCTGTTCACAGCCCAAAAAAATCATCAAAGATAGTAACATCGTTGAGATGGAAAGTTTGTTTTTTAACATAGTAAAAAATGGTTTGGTAAAAAAATAGCACTTGTATATCAATGTTTGCAAAGGCGTTAAACTAATAAGTTTAATTCATTAATCAAATTTAATAAAGTGTACAACATAAAAATCAGTAATAAAAAAACGAGGAAGCATTAAAGAAATACTTCCTCGTTTTTTAGTCAGTCTCCAAATAGATTAATTGCCTCAAAATATTTATAAATACTATTTACTCTACAATCAATTTCCTTACACCCCAATTTCCATCTCCTGAAGTATACCTCAAGAAATAAATACCAGAAGGTAATTCCTTCACAGAGAAACTCTTCGATACCTTTTCTTTTCGGAGCATCAGCTTGCCGGAATAATTTGAAATTTCCAGGGTTACAAGTTGGTCTGACTTAAAGTAAACCATCTTGCTTCCTTTAATAGGGTTAGGGTAAAAGACAATTCCTTGATCAATTTCCTCTACAGACGAACTAATAATTTCATCATCATCTTCCTCTTCTTCTTCCTCTTCTTCAGGAGGAGGGTTATACACCAAAGTAGTTACTGTATTGGTCACAATTGGTTTATTGAAATCAAAATAGATATAAGCTGTATTTTGAATACTATCGCCCTCCACCAATGTTGTTTTAGGTGATACTTGATAGTTGATATAGCCGTGACTATTCGGTTCATCGACAATACTATCTGGAAGAAGGATATTTTCGAAAGTGAAGACTACTACATTGGAGTCGTACCATACGGCTTCATAATCGTGAGAGACACTTAACACTTCAAACGTTTCTAAGTCCAGGTTATCTGATAAAGTATCGAGAATATACACATTGAATGCGGTATCCGTTCCTGTATTTTGGAACCTGATCAAATAGTCGAGTGGAATACCGGCTTCTACTTCTTCTGTGGTGATACTGTCTCTAGCTTGTTTATCGTTAGGGTCGTAGGATCCTGTAACAATAAATTCAACAGACTCAGTATTGTTCTCTGCATTATCATCTTCAATTCCATCAATTTCCACTTCTGCTATCATTTCCACTTCTTCTCCGAAAGCATCTAATGAAGTCCTTCCCCAAAGATCAATTTTATACATTTCACCTACATTCATTTTATTAATGGTGTAGGTAATTGTTTCTCCGCTTACAGAAAAATCTGATAGGGAATCGGCGAGCTCAAAGGCAGGGATAGTAAAAGTGACTTCAATATTTTCCACTTGTTCCGTACCGTGGTTGAGCACCTCGACAACATAACGCATATAAAAGCCAGGTCGAGCACGGGTGAAATAAGGGATTCTAACATATAAGTCATTGACTTCTTTGTTGGATTGAAGAGGGATGTTTTGAACAATTTTATCAGAATAATCTGATGTAGCTACTTCGAAAGTTTGAGGTACAGCATCAAAATGTTCTGGAGTACTTACTGTTGCAGTAAATGATCCTGTATCGCTTAGAATCGCATAATAATAGCCATTTTCATCGGTGGTAAAGACTTGTTCGCCTGGATTAAAAGTAATTTCTAAACCTTCGAAATTGTTCTCGTCATCATCCTTCACTCCATCTTTATCATAATCGTAAAAAACGTTGCCATAGACTGTTGGGAAAGTCGGACAATCGTTTGGATTATTATCTGGAAGACAAACTTGATACTCGTCTAATGTAAAGAAGAAATTAGGACCCAATGCATTTAAATAGTCTACCATAGTTGTTGGTATATTAGAGATACATTGAACTCCAGTATTTCTATAATTTAAATCTCTAATCGAATTAGGAAGCCTTGATAAACAATTCAGATTAGGGTTGTTCTGTACATTAAAATCGTGTAACTGATGTAAAAACGATACATCAATACTTGTCAAATCATTTTCCTGAAGTCGAATGGTCTCCAAGTTTTTATTGTGCGAAAAATCAATCTCAGTTAATTGGTTTCCATGTGCATCGAAATAGTATAAACTATCCATGCTAGAAAGATCCAAAGCTTTAATATCATTATCGCTTAAATACAAGGCGAACATCTGTTTTTGATCAGAAAGATCAACTCCTGTATAGTTGTTCTCCCATGCACGTAAACGAGTGAGGCTATCGCAGCCTGTTAGAATTAGAGTGTCCATTTCATTAAAATGACAATCGACTCTCTCCAAGCTTTTCATCCCTGTTAGATCGAGACTTTTAATTTCATTATAGCTACAACTTAATGTTTTGAGCTTGGGTAAGTGATTGACATCTATACTTTGAATAGCATTATGAGAAAAGTAAAGCTCTTCTAAACTTGGTAATGCATCAAAGGTATAATGACTTGGTAAATTGGTATAAGAAAACGTTAGACGCTTTAGACTTTCCTGTGTGGAAAGGTCCAATTCTGAGATGTCGGCCTTACTTAAATAAAGCTCTTCAAGCTTCGTCAGACCCGTTATGTCAAGACTTTTTAAACCGTTTGATCCAATGTTTAGCCTACTCAGATTTACGCAAGGAGAAGCATCAACGGTATCCAAGTCATTGTAAGCCATATCCAAGTGGAGTAGCTCAGTAAACATCGTTAAATCAATCGTCTCGAACTTATTGAATGTGATATTCAGAAATTTCAGTTTTTCCAAACCAGTGAAATCGAGTGTCCCCAAATTCAATTGCTCAATATCTAAAGTATCGAGATGCTCGAGATTTGTAACATTCACATCACTAAAGTTATTTACTGATGCATCTAGATAGACTAAGTTAGGCATCATGGTAAAATCCATAGGCACACCTTTAACATTTAAATGTAGGTTGTGTGAGATGTCTAGCCATTCTAGATTGATAAAACTTTCCAGCCCAGTAAAATCATAGATATCCTTCTGAAAAAGTTTTAGACGAGTGACAGCCTCCGCTTCGGATACTTGAATGATACTGTCGTTGTTCGTATCATACCCTTTTTTAATTAATTCATTTAAGAATTTTTCGTCTGGAATGTTTACATCTTGTGCATAGACAAGAGGGGTTAGTAGTACTAACCATAATAGCAAAAGAGAAATTTTCATAATAGTAGTTGAAAAAAAATAATTGTAAGTAGCAATAAAAAAATTAAATCAATGAAAGTAATATTGTCGTATATTCAGTCAAAAACAAAGCCATAAAAGACTTTTAGATTGATAGAAGAATACATTAAAGTTGTACTTAACAATTGTAAACGAATAAATGGGTAGAATGTTCTGTATATTGTTATGCAAGCAGACTATTTGATGCTGATTTTACCATTTACCCAATCCGGTAAATAAAAATTCATGCCTGTTTTTTCTTCAATATCAACTAATTTATTTCTTAACTCAACACTTCTTAGACCTAATGTTTGACGCAGTTTATTTGTCTGATCGAGTGTCGATTTTTTCGGGGAATTTAGAAAACCATAACCAACAGCACTACCACTCGAAGTAACAGTAAGGTACCAATCTTCCATAAGTGCGATTTCATAAGGAGAGATTTCTCCTCTATCCAATGCTTGAAAAAGTTGTGGTTTTAATGACTTGAATAAGGTGTCTTTTTGGTTATACTCTTTCGACATAGAGTTATGGTGACTTACAATTGTGGACATCCAATAATTGTTTCCAATCAGTTTTTCACCAGGATAGCCTTCTTTCTCCAACATTTTCCGAAGCACCTTCATTTGTGTTTCACTATGTGGTACAAACTTATTTTTGATATATTTCTCCTGTGCTTTATTACCTAATTTAATAAATGCTCCAAATGCCTTCTTTTGATCTTTTTTAAACATTTGATGTACTTCTTCTCTCATCGCAAGATTTAATTTATTGGAGTAATTACTTCTTAAAACATCATATTCTTTCATTAATTCACTCCATCGATCATCGGATTGTAGCACCTTTAAATAAATATTCTTTTTTAGACTTTTTTTACTCCAACCATTTGATATTGCATTTTTTATGAAAACAAAAGCAAGTTCCTTTTTGTTACACTTAAGTGCCACCTGAGAAGCCACTTTATAATCTCGAAGAAATACAAATTTATAATCATCAAATAATTTGATGTAAACTTGTAGTGACTCATCGAATCGTTCTGTACTAATTAAATTTTCAGCCAAATCGATTCTTTGATGATATTCGATGTAACTATTGTTTTGAATTGCTGTATTACCCCAAAAAGAAAAGAAAATGAGGACTAAAAATAGAGACCTGAACATGATCGGAAGATTTTATTAAAAAGCAACAAGTAGATTCTTCTATCATAGTCACTTATATCAAACAGTTGGTTTAAAAACATAAGAAGAAATATATAAAATCATATTCTGATGAATTAATATTAGATTACTTACATGAGGTGTTTATATGTTTCAAATTGAGGTTTTATTTATTACATTAATTGAATGATATGAAATGTAAACCAGCTACTTATATCTACCGCTAGTAAATATCTTAAACATCAAACGCTTTCTTTTATAGATATTCGAAAGCGTAAATTAACTATTTCTGTATGCCTTTAAACAATTCAATTAACATCAAAGAGGAGTCTTTTGATCAAATTATTGAGGAAAAAGATCAAATCCTTTCCCTGATTTACGACACTGTTGGTGATGTTATTTTTGCCTTAAATGTAATTGAAAATCAAGACTTTGTTTTTAGCTCTGTCAACAAAACTTTTTTAAATGCCACTGGTCTAAAAAGAGAGCAAGTAATTGGACAAAATGTGAAAAATGTAATTCCAGAACCCTCTTTATCTATCGTTTTAGGACACTATGAGACAGCTATAAAAACTAAATCGACGGTGAGTTGGGAGGAAATTACACCTTACCCAACAGGTCTTAAAATAGGAGAGGTAAGGATTGCACCTGTCTTTGACCAGAACGGTAATTGCAAAATGATTATCGGTAGTGTTCATGATATTACCGAAAGTAGAATGTATGCTAAGAAATTAGAGGAATCTATGGAAAAGATTGCCCAGAAAAACTACGATTTAGAGCAATTGGGTTACATCACTTCTCATGATCTTAAAGAGCCACTGAATACCATTCAGAGTTTTTCTATGTTACTGAAGGAGGAACTTCATAACAAGGAAGAGATGGAAAATTCTCTCAAGTTTATAGACTATATTAACTCTGCAACAGAAAGGATGCAAGTTCTCTTAAAAGGGATGTTGGATTATAACATTATTGGAGAAAAATTGGAAGTTAAAGAAACCAATATACAATCTATCGTCAATAATGTGTTAGATGATTTAGCAGGAGCAATAATGAAAATTAATGCTCAGGTAAAAGTTGATGAACTTCCAACAATTAATGTTTACGAAACACAAATACGTACCTTATTTCAAAATCTAATAAGTAATGCCATTAAATACCGAAGACAAGATGTGGATGTAAACATCGAAATCAAATGTGAGCAGAAAGGCAATCAATGGTACTTTGAGGTGAATGATAATGGTATTGGTATAAATGAGGAATATTTTGACCGTGTATTTCATGTTTTTCAAAGACTTCATAAAAAAGAAGAGTTTGAAGGTGCCGGAATTGGTTTATCTATCTGTAAAAAAGTAACCGAATTACACGAAGGTCAGATTTGGGTAGAAAATAATTCGCCCCATGGAACCAAATTTTGTTTTACCATAAGTAATGAATTAAAATGATGCTGGATTGTATTATGAGTATTGATGATGATGATGCAACAAACTTTTATAATCAAACCATTATAAAAAGGTTGAACATCATTAAGGATCACTTAGTGTACGATGATGCTGAAAAAGCATTAACGTATTTATCTCAACCATCTGAAGAGATTAAAGTCCCTGATTTAATTCTCTTGGATATAAATATGCCTAAAGTAAATGGATGGGATTTTCTAGATAAGTATGTGGCCAATGGTTTTGATAAGAAGTTTGATAAAACCAAAATTATTGTCATTACTACTTCCAATAACCCATCAGATTTGATGAAGGTCGAAAAATATGATTGTGTTGCTGGTTTAGAAAATAAGGTTATTGATCCTGAAAAAATCAAAAACCTCTTTTCTAATTATTTTGGTTATTCGTTTACCTAATAAGCATTTATTTATCTAAAGGGAGATATCTTTCTCGGATCACATTTAAATGATGTATCTGATGGGCTGCTATGGTTAATCCTATAGAAAATAAAGGCATTTCGTATTCAAAAAACTTACAATTGGTTTTTAAAATATCCTCATTAAAACTCTTGAATAAAAGAATACTTGATTGACGGACAATACGAAGTTCTTCTATTAAAACTTCTAGTGGAATTTCATTTGCATTAGAATTCTTCGCCATGATTTCCTGATCGTGTGCCTCTGGAGTGCTGCCTTCTGATCGAGCAAAAATAATCGCTCGGAAGCCCCAAATTCTCTCCCAATCAATCAAATGCTGAATAATTTGATGAAGCGTCCATTTGTCTTTTTCATAGGTTTTTAATCCTATTCTCTTTAATTGATCCACATCAATTTTATCAATTTCTTCCAAACTTAAACGAAGGGCTTCTTCAAGGCTGTTTCCTTCATTAAGCTGATATACATAGTCTAGAAATTCGGGGTTTTGTTTAGTATCAGATTTACTCATAGCAATTCGAAGTTAAATAATTGAAGAGGTAATTTATAAAAATTAATCTATCCTAAAAATCTTCACTACTTCTTGTGAAGTATAATTCATAAAAAAATAAAACCCTTATCATTCTCTAATTGATTTTATTACTTTTACTTTAAAATATAAATCAAGAATACATGAAAAATATAATCGGTTTTATCTTAGCATTGTGCTTATTATCAAGTTGTGATTCTTCTGTGAATACCAATTCAAACAATACAGCGAACACATCTTCTAGTAAAGCTAAATCTTCAACTAACGATGCAAATTTAGGAAAAGATATGCATCAAATTGTGGTGAATGAAAAGATAGAATCTGGCGGGTATGTTTACATCAAAGTAACTGAAAATAATAAAGAATACTGGATGGCCGTTCCAGGTAGACCTGTTGATATTGGAGCTACTTACTATTACAAAGGTGGAATGGAAATGCAAAATTTCAGAAGTAAAACATTAAATAGGACATTTGAAAGTGTCATTTTTGCCGAAGGTATTCAAGAAGATCTTAACAATATGGGAGGAGTGGCTAAAAAGCAAGCCCCTCAAGGAAAACCAACAGTAGGTAAAATTGAAAAGGCAGCTAACGGTATCCAAATAGCAGAACTTTTTGAAAATCCTAAGCACTTCGAAAATAAAGAAGTGATTATTAAAGGAGAGGTGGTTAAAGTAAACAACGGGATTATGAACACCAACTTTGTACACCTTCAAGATGGAACTATCGGCAATGGAGAGTACGATATTACCTTAACAACCGATGATACTTTCGAAGTAGGGGAGGTAGTCACGATTAAAGGAAATGTGATCCTGAATAAAAATTTTGGTTCGGGTTATGTGTATGATATTTTGGTGGAGGAAGCAGTGAAATTAAAGAAAATATAAAGTTGAACTTTTATTTCTCTTTAGAAACCAATGTTATTATGTACTTTGTATAAATAAGAAATTTTAAGCCATTGAACTATTCTAAGTTTAATGGCTTATTTTATTAGCTTCAATTGCACTGGTTTAATGTTAAGTGAAAAAAGTAGCCAACAAAATGAATCGTCGACTACTAATTATGTCAGTTAACTAAAAGCGTTTATCTATCGAAATGCATCAAAAAATTAATTGAAAGTGAGTTTAAAGCTTCCTTCCGAAACTTTACCATCACTGAAAGTTACTTTATATCCATAGGCAGGGATTACATCACCTGATTTTGTGGCTTGTTTTACTGGACCCATATTCACTATCACTTCAGTTCCTGATGAGAATTGAGAACGTTGTACTTTGAAATCATCACTTAAATATTCGTGATTGGTTAACTCTGCAAAGAATGTCTCTCTGTTTACAGGACTTACCACTTGATTCGCAATTTGGATCATTTCTTTCATCCCTTCAAACTCATAAGGGGAGAAGAAAATAGTTGTACCCATTCCGAAAAGGATGTTTCTTAAAGATTTTACTCTGAAATCGCCATTGATTGAAATTTGGTTATCAGGATCTTGAATCTTACCAAAAATGGCGATAGCATCGTGATATACCAAGTTAAATAATGGGGCTCTATGAGAGAATTGAACTAGATTAGGGTTAGGCAGGTACGTTAACCCTTCGAACATATCGAAGTAAGGAATAAACTGTTGTTGTCCGTGTTCGGTACCGTTGACCAAGTTCAGAGAATCGATGTATTTTGCTAGGTTGAATAAACCTGTGTTGTCTTCGTCTGGGAAAGTGGCAAAAGAGATGTCGGTAATGTCTGCTTCTAAGCCTAAAGCGGCAATTTCCTTGTGTAAACTTTTTCTTGCCAATCCCAATTGTTTGTTCTGATCGATGTTGGCCCAACGGCTACCTGTGTTCTTTAATTTCCCTTCATTATCTCTTGCGAATAAATCGGTATTAAACTCAGGATCGTTTTCTAAAGTGGCAGAATAAGCATGATAAGAAGAATACAAATACCCATATTTCTTGGTAAGATCTACTGCTTTTTTCAGCTCTTTTACTCCTCCTAAATTCTCGTTGATAGGCCAACAATTAGGAACAAAATTAGAGAAGACACCCCAAGCATGGAAGAAAGCATTATCCACTCCTAATTCATCGTGAGTAGTCGAAATAATATCTTGTAATTCTTTAAATGTAAAAGCCATTCCTGGCATTTCTACATAATGAGGGTAACCGCCATAAACCCCCATATAGATAGCACCTTGTAGTTTATTTACGTTAGGATCTCTTTCCGCTTTCTCTTTTAAAGAAACAAAGTAACCGTCTTTGATCGCTTGCTTTCTGTAAGCCTTTGCCATATCCACATGAGTCCCTTTAGGGATAAATTCATAACGGATTAATTTACGCTCATTTTCTCTGTTGACTTTCCAAACTGGATCTAAGAAAGCAATTCTTTTATAAGGAGACATTACACCTTTGCTGTTGAATAAATATTGTCCGTTATTATTGATGTTAAAGAACATATCTGGTCTTGCCGATACATCTACAATACCTATTACAGCTGTTTTTTCTGTGTGTGTTCCCCACCAAGGCATGGTTAGACCAATTCCATTATTAAACAATGGTAATTTTCCGCTTGTCTTTTTATAATAAGTAGCATCGTCCCACATACAAAAAGAACCACCGTTCATTGGAGAAA
Organism: Flammeovirga yaeyamensis; assembly: GCF_018736045.1. Lineage (NCBI taxonomy): Bacteria > Pseudomonadati > Bacteroidota > Cytophagia > Cytophagales > Flammeovirgaceae > Flammeovirga > Flammeovirga yaeyamensis. Next base: position 1,436,226 of record NZ_CP076132.1, read on the forward strand.
TGTAAGACGGACAAATGACTCCTTGTTTCTGAGGGATGACTGCAGCACCTTTATCAACATCAGTTTCTAAGCTGAATGCTCTAGCAGGATATCTTAGTTCGGTAATGTTGTGCTCTCCTTTTTCAATGGATAAGACTTCTACTTCTAATGAAGCATCAGTATCCGCTAATCTTAATTCTGTTTGAATGATGATTCCGTCGGCTACTTTACCGTCATCAAAAGAAGGATTATTAAAAGAGATGATAACCTTATTATTTCCCTCTTTTTTAACTTCGATCTTTTTACTTGATGAAATATTCAAGTTTTCAATTTTCCCTTTATTTTTAATGGTAAGAAGACCCGCAGTTTGTATCCAAGGATCGTCCTTCCAAAGGTGATTGGATGCTTTTTCTAATACAGTAAAGGAACCTGTTTTGTTATTTACAGTGACTTTAATTTGCTTGTTTTCGATAACCGTTTGTTTAGCATCATCAAGAGGAAGTGCTTGCGTTAAAAATGAACCTAATGTGAGTAGTAGGACCATCATTGAACGCATGAAAGTTTCATTTCTTTTCATCATAATAAGAGTTCAATATAGGCGATGATAAAAGAGCGTATTTTCTTTTTTTATCATGACCGTGCTGGAATTATTTAACTCTAGTAAAATTAGATGGAGGGGAGGAAATCGATGTTGTTTTAAATATTAAAAATATTGTTATGAATCCTTTTTTGACCTATAAAGGGCGATATCAAAGGGAAATGACATATTTGGGACTTTAAACTACTTCTTCGATCTCTTTACTGAGAAGAAACTTTTTTAGCTTCAATAAGTAGTTTTTCATGGTAAGTTTTAATTCTAGCTTTTGCCTTACTGTCTATTCCAACCATTACTAATATTGTAGTGATGATGGCCAAGCCCGAAGCAGGCCAAACAGGTTTGTCCATCTTCAATGATTCTTTACAATTCGCTTGGGAAATGGTTGCTGATTACTTGATGAAAATAAATGTTGAATCAACCAAGCTTGACACTAAGCTACCATTTGAATTCACCCCTACATGATATTTAGTAGGGATATTCGAACAACAATCATCGTTGTATATTTCAGTATTGAAGTTCAGAGTATCATCTTTTGCTGACTTATATTTTATTAAATAGTGGTTATAAGAGGTCGATAAATTAAATCGTAAAGTTGATCCATCTTGTCTTAATTCAAACTCTTGTTCGTCTCCTTTATTATTGAAACCAATAATTCGAATTTCATCTGATTCAAAAGGTTGATCATATTCTGTTTCTTCAAAAAATGGATTGCCTTCTGCATCTTGTACTTCAAATAGAAATCTTGCATTAGCTGGGCAATCATCGTTTATACAATCATTACAGCTTGAAAGGGTGAGGATTGTTGTTACTATTAAGAGTAGTTGTATTTTGGTTTTGTTCATTGTTTTTAATCAATTAGGGGGAGTGTTTGATATTTGAATTTTGTTTAACATATATGCTAAACTACAATCAGCAAGGGAGTGACCGATGGATGGATGTTAGCTATTTGTTGGGTATCGTTTTCAATTATAAATTACTCCATATTATTTCGTTATTCTTCAAAGTGAATCTTAGCAAGAAGTTAAAAATTGAAGTAACATCAAATTCTGGTTCCAATACAATTTCCCATTCCGAATTATTTCTTTTTAAGCCAATAGCAGACAAGAAATACATTTTCTGTAATTCATTTTTGTCTGTTTCCCATTTAGAATTGCGAAAACACTCTTCCATGTATTCAAATAATTTTAGACTAGTGGTTTGCCATCTTGTTCCAAATTCTTCAATTAGCCCAATTTGTTCATTTGAAGGTACATTCTGATTTTTCACTTCAATAGTTAAATCAAGCGGGGTTTTAGAAATTGGAATATTGACATGTCCGAACCATTCAAATCCGTTTTGATTCTTTTCTAGCTTTAAAATCCCGTATTCAGCAAGTTCAAATTGTGTTTTTTCTATTTCCATTTTGTGTCAAATCACTTTTTTATTTAATAATGCCCAACGATTTGTATATGGCAAGTAGGGCAATAGAAAGTGATAACCCCAAATCTTGAACATATAAACCGTCTGACATGGCGAACAAAGGTACCTGATAAGCAAGGTTCACATTGGATACTTAGTTTGTCCCAAAAGTACTTACCAACCAATATTAGGTTGCCAATTATCCAAATCAATAATATTTTACTTTGTCTCTTCATTTGTTAATTGCACCATTCGGTTCCCCAATCAGTATGTCCACGTCCTTCCCAACATTTTCTATTTGTTTTGATTTCATGAACTGTCCATTTTTTGCCTGTCAGTTCAGCTGTCATCACAATTTTTGTTGCTCTTTGCGAGTCATCTTCTTGTCCATCATGAATTAGAGTAACTTCTGTTAATCCTTTACCTAATTCTTTACTTACTATTTCAAGCTTAGGCTTGCCTTCATTATGAGGATAGTTGTAATAGATTTCAATTAATTGTTTCGCGGTTGCAATGTCAGTTCTTGTTTCAATATTTTTATTGAATTCTGCAGGATTTTTAATGTTAAAATTCTCTGAACAAGATGTCAGAAAGATAATTGATATTAAAAGTCTAAAAATTCGTTTCATATTCTTCAGTGTATGGTAACGTAATGGCTAAACTACAACCAGCACGTGAGTCACCCAGTAGATGGAAATTAGCAATTGTTCTCAGCTTTTTATTAATTTTCTTTTATGAATTTTACTAAAGATTGATCCTTTATTAATTCTTCCAATACCGCTCTTAAATAAACACGTAGATCCCTATTTAAATATTCAATTACATAACTATCTTCAGCTTCTGGATCAGTTTTTAACAAGATCTTAAGTTCCTTATCTATATACTTTTTTAGAGTCTTAAAATTACCATGAGCGATATTAGACCTTTGTGAGTAAATCTCTCCTAGCCTTTGTTTTATGTCATTAATATTTTGAGACTTATCATTGAGGTAGATTAAAATACTTGCCTTTAACTTAAACTGTTTGCTTATAGAATCCTCAACATTAAATCTGTTATAATTTGGATTGTGTGTAAGAAGTAATTCCATTATTCCTGTTAACGTAACCAATATTTGTCGTTGATCATTCATGTCTTCTCCAACTACCCTCATTAGGTCTGCAATATAAAGGAGCTTATCCTCCAAACCATCATTTAGCAAAGTTTCTAAATGATGTGAAACTTCTATTATTTTATTTCTAATATGGTAGAAGCTTCTCCATTTATCTGATTCATGGTGACAAATATTTGAAAAAGACTTATAAGTGAACATCATGATACAATTATTTACCATTGTATCAATTTTTGCATGCCTTAAATCATCGTAATCTTTTTGTACAATAAAAGACTGATTTGCAAAATTTTCTTTATCAGAATGATATAAAAAAGTCAATAAATAAGAATAATCTAAAAGAACTTTTGAATTCCTAATTGAAGGATTTTTATTATCAATAATCATGAAATATTTTTCTTCTGGATAATCCATTTTGATCTTTTCATTATACTGATGCAGTTTTTCACTCTCTCCCTCGTCATCAAATCTCGCGATAATCCACATTCTTGCCATTAATTCAAGAGGATTAGAAGATTTCTGAGTTTTGGAAAATTCAAAAACATAATTATCTACATCACCATAATTTTTAAAGAATTCGGAAATAGATGATTCAAGAGTTACTATATCAGGGGATTTTCCATCGTTATATATTGGAACTCTTGGTCCACCTATATGATATTCTGAGTCTAAACTGAAATCATAAGACTTAATGATATAATTTGTAATTAATTCAATTTCTTCTTTACTCCTTGGATTATCTAGACAGAAACTATACTTAGTTGAAAGTATAATTTTTTCTTTTATTGGATATATATGTTCAGTTAGTAAAAAATTCATTAGTCATTTTTATTAATTGCTGAGAACGTAATGGCTAAACTACGACCAGCTGGAGTGTCGACCGATGGATTGAGATTAGCTATTGTTAGGCATTTTCATAGGGGCTTACATCCATTATATAGCCAGCTCCAATTATTGTATTGGAGTCAGTAAGAATACCTACACCGTGTTCTTCTTCAAAAGAAGCATGAAAAGCCAGTTCAATAAGAGGAGTCTCAAAATTAGTAAACTCTTCATGTATCCATATTCCTGATAAAGATAAAAGAGAATTAATATCACTTTCTTTACTTAGCTCTTTTTCTTCCATACCTTCCAAAACTTCTTCTATGTCTCCGTTCCACCACATTCCTGAATCAGGACCTATACCATTAAAATCATTCCAGAGTGCAGTAGGTATTTTTGAGACTATTTCTTTTTGGTTCTTGATAAGGTTTTCAATAATTTGAATATGACTAATTTTAGGAGAAAACTTCTTGGGTTCAACTTGCAGGGTTAGTTCGTATTTCCCATTTTCTGGGGCTAAATTCTCAAGATTGAAAATATTAAACTCTGGAAGAGGTATTTCTCCTATTAATGTTTCCTCTTCATATTTGAATTTCCCCCAATTACTATGTTTCCAATATTTTTCCATGCTCTTTTGTTATGCCTACGTGATTACTAAACTCGTGAGCGGTTGCGTCAACCGTGATTGGAGTTTAGTTGATGTTGAACAAAAGCTTCGCTAGCTAAAGCCCACAATCTCTTACCTTTATATCTTAATTGATTTTGTAATTAATAGTTTACTAAGATGAAAAAAAGAGACAATAGTCGAAAAAGCGAAACGTGTTGTTCCTGGTTTTAAAAACATGTTTGATCAAGTGTATCAAAACATGACACTCAGTGGAAAATCTTCTTCTACTTTTAAAAACTACATCCGTACTATCGCTAGTATCTCATTGTACTTTAAAAAGATTCCACTTGAACTTTCCGACGATCAAATTAATGATTATCTGCTACTTCTCAAAGAAAAACAAAACACTTCTTACACCATCTTCAAGCATTATGTCTATGCCTTGAGGTATGTCTTCAGATTAAGTGATAGAGACGATCGAGCCATACAATTACCTTCATTGAAAACAAATGCTACCATACCTGATATTCTATCTGTGGAAGAATGTAAAATCATATTTAAAACACCCAAACACTTAAAACACCGTGTGTTATTTGCTTTAACCTATTCGGCTGGACTCAGAATTAGAGAAGTCGCTCGACTTAAAGTATCTGATATTGATTTTGATCGTATGACAATTTACATACGCGACACAAAATACAGTAAGAATAGAATTGTTCCACTCTCCAAAACTATGAAAGTTGGATTGGAAAAATATCTAAAACATATAAGGCCGAAATTATGGCTATTTGAAGGATATGACACAAATAAACACATGGCTACAAATTCCATCGGATCATTATTTAGAGAAACATTAAAGAAAACGAACATCAAGAAGAGAGTTACAATTCATACTTTAAGACATACCTATGCTACTCATTGTATTGAAATGGGAATGGATCCTTTTACTTTAAAAGAGCTGTTGGGACACGAAGCTCTACAAACAACCATGCTTTACCTCAATCTCGCCACAGTTAAAAAATCCAATTCATTTTCTCCATTCGATAAGATCTATGCAACCAAAAATTGAGATCGCCCAGATTCTAAATCAGCAGCAGTTTTGGAGGGAATCCACTCAATTTTTAGCAAGGCAAAAGTATGATTTACACGCAATGACTATATGTAGAACAGCAAAGCTTGGACGACATATCGATCATTGTGAAAAATGTAAAGAGGTTCGTATTTCATATAACAGCTGTAGAAATAGAAACTGTCCTAAATGTCAGGCTACATACAGAGAAAAATGGATTTTAAAAAGAGAAGAGGAAGTCCTTGATGTTCCCTATTTTCATACTGTTTTTACAGTTCCGCATCATCTAAACTTCTTGTTTCTAAAATATCCTAAGGAGATGTATGATTTACTTTTCTTTGCTGCTTGGGAAAACATTAAAACTTTTGGAAGAGTGTCTCTACAAGGAGAAATGGGGATGATTACTGTACTTCATACTTGGGGACAAAACCTTACTTTGCATCCTCATCTGCATTGCATTATTCCTGGAGGTGCTCTTTGTAACGGTAAACATTGGAAATGTTCTGATAAAACAGGTAAATACTTATTTCCTGCTAAAGGTTTAGCCAAAATGTTCCGGGCGAAACTCATTCAAGGGATAAGAAAAAATGAGCTTCTGAGAACTATTCTTGAAGGAGAGGTAGCTAGAAACTGTTTTGAAAATGAATGGGTGGTGTATGCTAAAAGACCTTTTGGAGGAGCTAAACAAATCATACAATAACTGGGTAGATATACACATAAAACAGCTATCTCAAACCACAGATTATTGGACTATTCAGATGGTAAAGTCACTTTCTCTTACAAAGATTATAGACAAGGCGGTAAGAAAAAAGAAATGACGCTCTCGGATGTAGAGTTTTTACAGAGATATGTCAGGCATCTTCTACCAAAAGGTTTTAGAAGAATACGTCATTTTGGGTTTTACAATGGAGCTATAAAGAAAAAGAAAGTTGCTCAAATCAGAATATCTATTGGACAGAAACCTCCGAAAATCAAGGAATGGGATTGGGTTAAAATATCAGCAGAAAAACTTGGGTATGACCCAAAAGTCTGCCCTTGCTGTAAGGAAAGAACTATGGTGATCATGCCGCGTTTTGCTTCACAAAGAGCTCCTCCAAAAAAGGAAAATCTAAATGCAGCCATAATAAATTAACTCCATTTTTCTCCCATTTTTAGCTTATGAAAGTAAGCCTAGGTTTCTACGCTCTTTACTTTCCAAAATCAAGTACTTTTGAGTGAGAATATTTGATTAAAATAATAAGGAGAAGACGGTTTTAAGAATGGCTGAAAAATAAATCATAAAAAAGACCTTCCATATTAATGAAAAGTCTACCCTAAGTTCCATACAGATATCGATGTGTAACCCACCGCCTTTGTTCAACTAGGGCTTAATTTTAGGTCTTTCAGACCAAACTAAGCCCTAATTATTGTGCCTCGTTTTTTATTTTAAAAATTCTAGATCTTCTCGTTCATATTTATTACTTCCTCTCATTGTCTTTTTAAGCTTCCACAACTTTATCCCTAAGTCTCTATTTAACGTTGGATTATCTGCTAAAAAATCTCTTAAATATTTATTGTATTCAAATTGTGGAGCTATCTCTTTAGCTTTTTGATTCGACATACTTACAGTTTTTATTTTCTTCCATTCTGAAATTGAGTCTGCAAGTGTCTTACCTGTATTTGACTTCATCCAATTCATAAATCGAACATTGAACTTAAATTGACTCCCAATTTCATTTTTGAAAAATTCTCGGACGTTTTCAGTGTTTTTATAATTGTCAGTAATCTTCGTTTCAAGAGTTAATTTTTCATTATTCCAATCAAATTTGGATTCAACCTTAACCTTATTTGGAGATGACTTTAAGTGCTTTTCTCCCGTTTTTATATACTTCTCAATTCTTCCACTTATCTCTATTTTCCCTCCTGTTGTCAATAGCCCTTCACTTCTACAAAACTCTACCAACTCCTCTTTTAGCCAATAAAACTCTTGAAAATCATTTATCGAGATATCTTTATTAAGAATTGGTCTTTTGTCCATTTATGATCTTGGTTTATGAGGCACAACGGTTAGTATAAGAAACGCAAGTGATTTCAAAACTTTTACCTGTCAAGTTGCACTGAGCCAAATTTGCGTTTTAACACAAAATTAACTTTTTAAAACAACCCGCCAAATCGCAGATTTGGCGGAGCTGATTTAATGCTCTAAAGCTCCGTAAACTACTGAGCTACTTATGTTTTTTATACATTGTTAGCGCAAGTTATTTATCCAGGTATTTTAATTAACCTATAACCTAGTAATCTGTCTTTATTATATTCTTTAATATTTACTTCATCATCTTGATTTCCACCTAGTACAAAAATCGAAGTTTCTGTTTCTTTAATAAAGAATCCAACATGACCTCCAGAGCCTCTTTTAAATACAGTAACACACCCACGTACTGGATGTGATATAGGTTCCCCCCAATTTAACCAATGTCTAGCCCATGCAGTATTAGTACCTTCAAAACCACATGTTTCCATACACCAATTTACAAATGCAGAACACCACGCTGTTTCATCATTAGACCTTGCATGATAATTGATATTTTCTGTACTCATTAGGTATTGAACAATTCGGGGATTATCGGCATTGCCGTAATACTCACGTGTCCCCATTTCCCTAATTGCTAATTCTGTCCAAGGAAAATCATCTGGTCTAATTAAATTATCATTTTCTAATGAATATAAAAATTTCAATGAAGCCCATCCTTTCTGTTTCTCATTTCCTGTAACTCTTATAAATCCCACCCATTTTCCATCACCAGAAAATTTATGGACATCAATTACATCGCCCATAGATAAATATCCGATTGAGTCTGAATTAACAGTTGGCATTTTCCGAATATTTAACGCTTTTGCTTTTACAATAAATTGTTTCATATCTTTGAGTTTAAATTAAAAAGGTTTCATAACTTTCAAAACAATGTAACCAACGCATAGAATTATTATAAGAAAGAGTATCAATGATACACTCTGTCCAAAAATACCTAAACCCCATTTAGGTAATAAAATATTAGATAGACTCCTTCTATATGGTGGAGTTGGTTCATATTCGGGAATTATAGATGAAGGTATTTGAATATCCCAACTACCCCTTACCAATAACGGCATTATAAAATCAAATGTAACTTGCTCATCACCTTTTGATGTTAATTTCCTGTATGACCCAATATTTTGAACAGAGATTACAGCAAATAGAGATTTATTCCAAACAGTTTTATTTCCTTCCTTTTCATTAAATAATTTATTAGGATTATTAAGATTATTATAGTAGCTCTGCTGAATTAGTGGAAGGTCTGTACCAATAGATTTAGGAGTAACACCAATATTCCAGTTATCCTTGGGCTTTTTTGTAATCCCTTCACAGTATATTGCACCTACAGCCATATCAGCTTTTTTGTCGAATGCATTACCAGTATTTACATACCATGGAGAAACATTAGGTATTATTTCTAAAAATATATTAAATGGTTTATGTCTTTGATTTGCAATTTCTCTTTTGTTATCGTCTTCATCCTCTCTATTATGCGTCCAACTTTCAGTCTCAACTGTAACCGAAAATTTTGTCAACCACAAATCCATTTTTATATTCTCTATAATTATAGTAGAATCTCGAATTGAGTAAACTTCTTTAAAATATGTTCTATATGGTGAAATGTTCTTTTCTCCACCATCAAAGCGTTTTAAAAATTTTGTTAAAATTTCACTCCTTGATTCCTCATAAGGTTTAGGTTGTACAACTGTAACTCGTATATCTGGTTTCCCAGAGGTTCGCTCATCTGGGTCAAAAACCAAACTCGAAACAGTAAATGGGGAACTAAATTGCTTATATTCATGTGGTTTTTCAAAAACTGAATCTTGATAATATTCGTCACCATAATAAACGAATTTATCAATATGAACCTGAGGCCCTTCAAATTGACTAGCAGTCATATTTAAATGAGAGTTGTAATCTTGTTGCCAACTATCTTCTTCTTTTAAATTTACTTCTCCTTTTAATTCATTTAGAATATTGGTTTTAAAGGATAAATAAGAATCTCTACTTGATTTTTCATATTCTTTATAAGATAATTCTTCCTTATAACTATCATTTTTATGATTAATAATAATTCCTACAATTAAAATCAGAAGAATAACTGGAAGTCCAATTTGAAATAATAATTTCTTATCCATGTTACAGTCAGTTTTAGATTATTGATACAAGTTACAATGATTCTCTTTTTGTACGATGGTCGTCATTAATTTGCGCTAACGATTAGTATAAGAATAGTAGCCGACTACATGACACTTTCATGTCAAATTATAACAAAGGTTGAGTTGACCACAGCCTTTGAAACTACTACTATATCGGCTATTATTTTTATACATTGTTACAAATAGTTTTTAGTTATTATTGGTAAATCTGAACTAAATATTCCTAGAAGCTTAATTAACCAACTACTTTCTCATATAAAGAACTCATTTAGTATCATCAAAATAGAACTCTTAAGAGTAATAAAAGGGCTACTGAGGAATATCCTCTCCTAAGCTTCTAAGCTGAATACGCTCCTCCTCAGGCAATCGTTTAAAGCTCTTGAATTGTCGATGATGTAAAGTACCATTTTTCTTATTTATCATAAATTCATAAATACCTTCCTTAAACTCTTCTCGAAGTGGGTTGCCTTCATTATAAGTCCTCCAATTGCCAGTTTTAGCACTTCCTCGCACATACCAAACATTATGTTCAATTCCATGCTTATCCTTACGTATGAACTTCTTATTTTCCTCTACGAATTGATCAATATAAAATGGAAAGTCATGTTGGGGGTCTTTCGAATTGATCACACGATCATCATATGGGTATTTAGCAAGCGGATGGTTATCTGGGGCCTTAAGATCTACACCTTTAGGATAAGGATTGTTTATTTTGAAGCCGTCATCAATCATACTCATGTTAGCTTTGACGATATTAGAAGTCTTGATTGCACCCTTCAATAAGGTAGCTACACCGACAGTGGTTGCCACCTCGATAATAATTTCATCTTGCCTCGACCTAATGACCTCACCTATGGTAGCGCCTTCTTCTAGCTCATCACTAATTTCTTTAGCTAATTCATATTTATTATAAGCGTCATATGCAGCTAAACCAGCAGATAATGCTCTGATACCAATATTTATCACAGGAACTATTGCCGCAGGAGACCTACTCGATTCAGTTTCAACTAGTCGAGCTAATTCTGAGTCTGCCCAGTCAGCATTTTTCGATAATGAAACTGCGGCATCGTCAATGGCATTCATAAACTCAATTGAAATGAGTTGTTCAGGAAGTAGTTGATTATAACTTTTAGAAAATGATAGTTGCGCTGCTTGCTCATTTATGGCATTCTTTAATTCTTCTAAATCATCTTTAATCTTATTTATTTGTTCAACAGGAAGAGAATCTAAAGAGTCATTTATAAGTTTTTCTATAGGATCAATGTGATTTTTTAACTTCATAACAATTGATTCTGCTTCTTCAATTACAGAGTCAACTACAGATTCTACGACTTGATCTACCATCGATTTAGCTGCTCCTTCAATAAAGGCATCACCAATTTCTTCAAGATTTATAGCTTCACCAGCAACCATCTGTGATACTGCGACATTTTTTGCGGATACTAGTGCAGAATGCACTACGGGATTATCAACTTCTAAAACATCAGATACTTCAATAGAGTTAGTTGCAATACCAGTTACAAATTCCTCTGCACTAAATACTTTCCCCTTAAAAACTACCTCTCCAACATCCTGACCAATACTTCTTGCTACAGATTGTGAAACTCCCAGAGAACTGGCGTTTTGACCCGCATAACTGGCTACCGCACCTACACAAAAAGATCTTAACAAATCTTCTTCACTCATATTGGGATTTTCTAGCTTATCCAAAATACTATTTGCGAATGCAGCCCCCATAGGGCCACCATAAACAGAGGCTGCATATACTATTGCTAACCTTAGAAGGTTTTTGGGTTCACTATATGTCTCAATTACAGACTTTAATTTTTCGAATGTTTCTTCAACTTCTCTCTCAGCATTTTCGCGAGCGGTTGTTAATTCACGGTCTAAATTTTCCTTAGCTGTTGTCAGTTCACGATCTAAGTTTGTCTTTGTGATTGTTAACTCACGATCAATGTTGACCTTTAAAGCAGATAGTTCTCTGTCTAAATTAGCTTTTGCAGTGGTCAGTTCACGATCTATATCAGCTTTCCTCTCGGTCAGTTCACGATCAACATTCTGCTTGGCAGTAGTTAGTTCGCGATCAATGTTCTTTTTTGTATCTGTAAGTTCACGATCAACGTTCTGTTTAGCTTTAGTTAGTTCGTTATCAATATTCTTTTTAAATGTTGTAAGTTCACGACCGATATTCCTATTTAGTTCATTTAATTCTTTAGTGAGCTGTTCAAAAAGTCTGATAAAAAAAGGTTTTTTTTCTTTTATTGTACCAAATGGAGTTCTAATTATTATCCAGCGTTTTTTTTCAGCTTCTTTTCTTTTTTTTTCTTTTGCACGTATCCGTTTTTGAGCATCTTCTTTTTTCTGTTCTAAGGCCCTTCTACTACGTTCTTGAGCATCCCTTTTCTTTTTTGCGGCTTGAGCATCCGCAGCGGCTTTTCTTGAAATGGCAGAAGCTTCTTCATCAGCTAGGCGTTGCTTTAACCGACTAACATCTAGCTCATAATCATCATTAATTCCTTCTACTTCCAGTTCATGTTCTTCAATTAAAAAAATAGCCTTCTCTAATATTTGGATTTCATTTTCTAATTGATCGAATCTTCGTTCTTCAGAAAAGCGTAATAACTGTTTCTCATTGAAATTTTTGCTAAGCTGTATCCTTAGATTATAAGAACGGAATGCCCCTTGAAGATTTGAATATGGTAGTGAATTCATTTGACAGTCTTTTTTAAATGATTTTTATTGTTTGGTACAGATATCTAACAATACTGTATACGAAGTCTATTTTTAAATTATTTGTAACATTGGATAAACGCAATGGCGTTTATCCACCCAAATTTTCCAAATATACTCCATATGGCATATATCCATTAGTAAAAAATTACGCCTTCAATTTACTAAACAATTGTAAATTAACAAACATTTAAATTTATTATTCTAATTTATATTACAAATTATCTAATGGACTTTTGAAATTACTTACTATATTGGTAATCATATAAGTATAAATCTGAGTGTTTATTAGGAGGTATGTTCTAATAATAATTGTATATATCTTAAACCTACTCCAACTTCTAAAAGGTGAGTAGCAAAACTATGTTGTAAAGTATGTACAGTTACCTTCTTTCGGCACATAATTTTTAAAACATATCTTTTTTATTATTTTACCAATAGCCGTTTTACTATATTTTGCTCTTAAAAGTGTAATGAATTGAGATCTATCAAATTAAACTCTTGAGTACTCTTTCAAGAAGACAATATCAACTGACTACAACGCTCAATCTGCTTATCAATATTCTTAATCCGATTGATTTGATAAATAATACTTCTCCTTTTCCCTAAAGTAAGTTGATTGAATTTTTGTTTAATAACTTCATCTTGTTCTAAGAGGATTTCAAGTACTTTAGGTATATCAACACCTAAAGGGTCGGGGTCTTCTTTAATATGTAAATGAACAGTGTCTCCCAATTTTTTATGAATGAGTTCTAGATTCTTTTTTGATAAAATGATATAAAAGTGACCATCACCTAAGTGATTTAGTCCACAACGAATAGTAAGCTTATTATCTAAAGTACAAATCAAACGCGTCTTCTTTTTCTGTTCAAACTGATTGATGATATCAGCATCCAATTTTATGTAAAAGTAGCCTCCTTTTCTTTTATCGAGTTGTGAAATGATTTGTTCAGCTGAATAGGTCATTATTGCATCTTTTGAATATCAGAAAAACTTAATATGGGTTCAAACTCATAAAAATCATCCTTTTGGTTTCTTAGAGAAATGATTTTTATACAAAGTATTTTCTGATCATTAATAGGGTAACTGTATGTTATCATTTTATGTAAAAACGTCTCAATACTTCTTGGATCTTTATCTTCAGACACCCCAAATAGATAATCGAATTTTGCGTATTTAGATTGAGTACCTATGTATTTTTCTTTTTTGAAGTAAGAATTATGAGTTGTTCCAAATCCACCTGCACAATCTACCCAACTTATAAACTCTTCTTTTTTGAGATGTTCTTCTTCATTGATAAAAGTCTTAAAAGTTTCCCCACCCACATGATCTCCTTCGTTTTCTTCTGGAAGTTTTTCTTTATCATCTTCTGTGGTGAGTTCAGTGAAATGGGTATCATCAAGATCTTTGAAATAGGAGGTGATTTTAGTAAGCTCTTCATCACTAAGTGAAAGGGTAATATTGGCTTTTAAATAGAGATTTGCACCTTTCATTGAATAATCCCACCCTTTTTCCAAATAAGTTTCATCCAACGATCTTTCAACTTTTTGATCGTCCACCCAACGAAACAATAGATGAGAAGTCTTTAATACATTTTCATCCAAATGTGTATCTTTTCCATTCTCAAAATAGAATCGATTTTCCTTCTTTTGATCAACTACATAGACAAAACATGGAAACGATTCCCCAGGATAATAAAAGTACTCCTCCTTTAATTGATCTTTTTGATATACAATCTTCACCACCTTCCCATTATCCTTATAATAAGAGGTATACTGATCCGCCTTAAATTCCTTCAAGTATTTCGCCTTATCCTGAATATCATAATAATGCTTACGGACTTTTTTTAATAAATCTTCATCAGAAGCCTGGGTAAATAAAGTGATGAAAAAGAAAAGAAAGAGGAAGTTGGTTTTCATGGTTTACTTAAATCGAGTATAGTTAGTTTAATACTTGTTCAATATAGAGTTTTATGAGTTTAGTTGCAATGGGGTTTTTAGGTAATAGGGAATAAGTAATAACTAATAGGTGCCTTTCTGGCGCCAATGTTAAGCGAAGCGTCATTGGTGACTGATAAACGTTAGAGGTCTCCTGACCTCGTTTTTAAGTAATAGGTAATAAGTAATAACTAATAGGTGCTGAATTTACCTTTCACATAGGCTAATTAGGAACTAGGAGTTAGGAGTTGCTGAATTTACGCTCCTCATGACGTGGGCACGAGTTCGGAAACTCGCGCTAGTTAATATACTTACTTTCTTTATTGACCCAATAAGCTTCCTCACGAACCACCTAACATTTCACGTTTTTCATTTTTAACTTTTCATTTTTAATTTCCCCCCTCGCTCTTCACTTTTCCCTCTTCACTCTTCACTTGAAAAGCCCCAAGGCTTTTCATTTCATTCTCCTTTCACACGAAGTATGTTCTTAGGCCACGGATCCTCAAACTCAAATCCATTTTGATAAAGCTCAATTTCCTTTTCCGTGAGAAAGCATGACTTTAAGGCTTCAGTAAATCGGTCGACTTGTGAGGCATCGCCGATGACAGTTAAGTCGCATTGTCTATCACCGAAACGGCCTGGGTCTTTAGCCACCATCTCTTTTAGGAATGTGATTTCTTCTTCCACAAGGCCATTATCTTCATCTTCTAAGATGCCTGATCTCCAAGATCCGATAATTTCTAAACTGATTCCGCCTGCAGCTTGATTCCATACTAAAGAAAGTTTATCGCGGCTTGCTAGCCAGAAAAAGCCTTTACTTCTATAGATTCTTTGGTCTAGGTATTCATGACACACCTTCCAAAGGCGTTGAGGGTGGAATGGTCGAACATCTTTTATTACCCTTGTAGCCATATTGTAAGGACGATCTTCTTTTTGTTCTGCGTTGAGTGCAGGTTGTAGTTCTTTGGTTAATGAAGCGACTTTGGAGTAATCGTATTCATCAAGTTCTAGGATAGCATGAATATCTAATTGTCCATAATATAAAGAGTGAGTATAGACAAATGGGTTGATACTTTTGACTTGAGAAGAAATTACCTCGATTTTATCTTTTGCAATTCGATCACTTTTAGTAAGGAATAAGTGATTACAAAACAGAATTTGTTCCACTAAAAGATTTACTGTATCTCTCTTTCCCGTACTCAAGTTATGTTGGAATCTAGGAACTAAATGTTCCCCATAATTGAAATCTTGACCAAGCATCAAACTATCTACAAGAGCAAAAACACCGACAAGCTTTAACGCCGACTGATTCTTAAAATATTCAATCAAAGGCATCGGGTGGCTACTTCCTGATGTTTCAATAATTATCAACTTAGGGGCCTGATGTGCTAGCAATTTTTTAATCGCCTGCTCCATTTTCTCAATCCCTTTTTCACTACTTATTAAACAGTTATGGATAGATTCCAATATACTCGTATCATCTTCTACCGCTTCAGTTGTACCCAATAATTCACCATCCACATCAAGTTCAGACATATCATTCACGATGGCACTTACAGGAATCTCATATTTAGTAGATTGGTTCAATAAATTTCTAAATAAAGTGGTTTTTCCTGACCCAAGAAATCCATTCAAGATCACAACGGGAATTCTATTCGACTGACTCATTTATATTTCTGGCGATTTAATTTATAATTTTCGAAAGATAAATTAATCGTTTAGCTGTTACAAGTTATGTTAGGTATTGTTGCGACAGAATTGCATTAAATAGGTAATAGGGAATAAGTAATAACTAATAACTAATAGGTGCTGAGTGTACATAGACCACTGGCGCCAATGTTAAGCGAAGCGTCATTGGTGACTGATAAACGTTAGAGGTCTCCTGACCTCGGTTTTTAATTAGGAGTTAGAAGTTAGGAATTAGGAGTTGCTGAATTTACGCTCCTCATTACGCGGGCACGGGTTAGGAAACCCGCGCTAGATGTTATGTACATACTCTCTACCATACCCCATATATTCCCCCCACGAACCACCTAACATTTCACGTTTTTCATTTTTCATTTTTAACTTTTCATTTAAACCCAGAATCAAAAGGTCATTAATTCATTCCCCAAAAGCACAATTATGCCCCAAAAAGTTTACCTTTGCACCAAACATATATTTCAATGATTTCAGTAGACAATTTAGCAGTAGAATTTAACGGGGCAACACTTTTCAGTGATGTTTCTTTTGTGATCAATCCCAACGATAAAATTGCGTTGATGGGTAAGAATGGAGCAGGAAAATCGACCATGATGAAAATTGTGGCAGGGGTAGAGAACGCAACAAAAGGGCAGGTGAGTGCTCCAAAGGATACCGTTATTGCCTACCTTCCTCAGCATTTGCTAACGGAGGATAATTGTACGGTCTTCGAAGAGGCTTCTAAAGCGTTCCAACATGTTTTCGAGATGAAGGAAAAGATGGAGTTTCTAAACAAAGAGTTGGAGACACGTACTGATTATGAAAGTCAGGAATATATGGACATCATCGAGAAGGTGACGGACTTGGGTGAGAAGTTCTATGCTTTGGAGGATGTTAATTATGATGCAGAGGTGGAGAAGGCCTTAAAAGGACTTGGTTTTAAGCAAGAAGACATGCACCGTCAGACTTCAGAGTTTTCTGGTGGATGGCGTATGCGTATCGAGTTGGCTAAAATTCTTCTTCAGAAGCCTGACTTGATCTTATTGGATGAGCCTACCAACCACATCGATATCGAGTCGGTGATTTGGTTAGAGGATTTCTTGGTCAATAAGGCACAAGCTGTAATGGTGATTTCCCACGATAGAGCATTTATTGATAATATCACGAACAGAACCATCGAGGTGACCATGGGTCGAATCTACGATTACAAGGCAAATTATACCCAATACCTTGAGTTGAGAGAGGATCGTAGAGCACATCAATTAAAAGCGTACCAAGAGCAGCAAAAGCTGATAGCTGATACCAAACAATTCATCGAACGATTTAAAGGAACGTATTCAAAAACCAACCAAGTATCCTCAAGAGAGCGAATGTTGGAGAAGTTAGTACCGATAGAAATTGATGAAGTAGATACATCAGCATTAAAACTAAAATTCCCTCCATCTCCACGTTCGGGAGAAATTGCAGTAACGGTTACCGACGTGTCCAAATCGTATGGTGATCATGTTGTATTCAAAGATGCGAACATGTCTATCAGAAGAGGAGAGAAGGTATCTTTTGTCGGCCGAAACGGAGAAGGTAAATCGACGATGTTGAAATCTATCCTCAAAGAAATTGATGTGGATGGAGGAGAAAGTGAGTTAGGACACAATATCAAAGTGGGTTATTTCGCACAGAACCAAGCCTCATTGATGGATCCGAAATTAACCATTTTCCAAACCATCGACGAAGTAGCCAAAGGCGATATCAGAAAACACATCAACAATATTCTTGGTCAGTTTATGTTTGGAGGCGACGATGTGGATAAAAAAGTCAGTGTATTATCAGGTGGTGAGAAAACACGTTTGGCCATGGTCAAATTACTTCTAGAACCTGTCAACCTTCTGATTCTCGATGAGCCAACCAACCACTTGGACTTAAAATCAAAAGACGTCTTGAAAGAGGCATTAAAATCATACGATGGCACCCTTATCCTAGTCTCTCACGATAGAGATTTCTTGCAGGGTCTATCAGAAAAAGTATTCGAGTTCAAAGACCAACGCGTCATCGAACACTTCGAAACCATCGACGAATACTTAAAAAGAAACAGAATTGAAAAACTAGCAGATATCAACTTATAATCTCATGAGAAAAACCAACAAACGCTACTACGGCAAAGCAATCAAAGAAAAGGCAAGCCTAATGATTGGAAGAGAAATCGATGTGGTCACTAAAGAAGGAAGATGCATCCACGGCATCCTCAAATCTGTAGACGACACCGCATATCATATCGTCGATCTTCTGGCCGGCAAGCATAAGGTGGCGTTTGAGGAGATTGATGAGGTGATTGATAAGATTGAGGCAGAATATTAGGAACTAAGGAAGTAAGAAACGAAGGAACTAAGGTCTCGGAAATAACTAGTGAATTAGGAGTGAGGAACTAGGAGGTAGGAGTTGCGGAATTTACGCTCCTCATGGCGAAAATCTAAGGTTCGAAGGATAATATTATTTGTCCCTAGAACTGGTGCAGATGTTAAGTGATAGCGACATCTGTTCCCACTAACGTTAGAGATCTCCCGATCTCGTTTACTCGTTTAATTAGTTCAAATGTTCCTCTGGTTTAAAAGTCCATACATTTGCAAAAATGTAACAGTCAAAATATTTTAGTTCCTTAGTTCCTTAGTTCTTTAATTGAAACCGAGCGTTAATTTTGCTACCTGCTACCTGCTACCTGCTACCTGCTACCTATTTTTTTCTTTCGTTGAAAATCCCCCTTCTTTCGTTGAAATTCTCTTTTCCCCATCAAATTTTTGCTCATATTGTTAATGTAATACGATTACTTATATGATATGAAATACACTTACTTCTTTCTGTTTTTATTTTTCTTCGCTAACTGTCAGACTATTCAAGAGGAGGAGGCTGATATTGAGGAAGCTGTTCCTGATGAGGAGGAGGATATTGTTGTTCCCGATGAGGGAGATGCGACTGCTCCTAATATTTTACTGATCATTGCTGATGATATGGGATTGGATGCTACTCCAGGTTATGAGGAGGGTATTGTGAAGCCCAATATGCCTAATGTGGAATCATTGGCGACTCAAGGAATTACATTTGATAATGTATGGTCTTATCCTGTTTGTTCGCCAACTAGAGCGGCTATTTTAACTGGGAAGTATGGAAATAAGACAGGGATTCTAAATGTGGATAGAGCTTATTTGTCTTCTAGTGAGACGAGTGTTCATCAGTATATTGATGAGCATTCTGAGGAGGAGTATGCTACTGCGGTGATTGGAAAATGGCATTTGTCGAGGAATAATCAGCCGACGGCTCCGAATGATTTTGGGGTACATCACTATGTTGGATTTTCGCAAGGGGCATTGACTGATTATTACAATTGGAATATGGTGGTGAATGGTGTGGAATCTACTTCAACTGAATATAATACATCGAAAATAGGAGAGATGGCTGTGGATTGGATTGGTCAGCAAGATCAACCTTGGTTTTGTTGGGTGGCTTATTCGGCACCGCATACCCCTTTTCATTATCCTCCAAGCGAGATGCATCATCAAGTGGAGGATGGAAGCGATCTTTCAAAATATATGGCGATGATTGAGGCAATGGATTACTCGATTGGTCAGATTTTGTCATCTTTGGATGATACTACAAGAGAGAATACCTTAATCATTTTTGTGGGTGATAATGGTACGACAAAAGAGGTGTTGCAATCGCCTTACCGAGGAAGAAGAGGGAAAGGATCCCTGTATCAGGGAGGAATAAATGTACCTATGTTTGTAGCTGGTAAAGGGGTATCGAGAATAGGAGAGCGGGAAGCCGCACAAGTTTCTGTAACAGATATTTTCGCTACTGTGGCGGATCTTACGAATACGGGAACCTCCTCTTATGAAGACAGTGAAAGCTTTAAAAGTTTATTCAACTCCACTACATCATCAAGAACTTATAATTTTGCGGAAACATTAAACAACGATGTGTACAGTTATGCCATCTCAAATGGTAAGTATAAACTTATTGGTTCGGAAGGTAGCGACGATCAACTGTATAATCTAATCGATGATCCTTATGAGACCAATGATCTAATTCAGAGTAATCAAACTACTGATATTGAAGCAAGACAACTATTAAAAGAACAAGTTAAACGTATTAATCATGATATCAATTAAAAAACTAAGCATCCTATTGTGCGTGATCTTTTTATCATGCAATAACCAAGTGATAGAAAACGAAGATCTCCTTCCTGAAGATGAAAATGAGGAAACAGAAGAACTGCCTCAACCTTCGGGACTGACTTATCCGATTGTCAGTACAAATCAGAAAATAGCCTATAATAATTCAACGGCTTTTGATCAGTTACCTGGGGAAGAAAGCGAGTTTTATGGTCAAGATGCTCATTATAAAGGGTTGCAGCCATCCTACTCTGTAGATGAAGCCAATAAAACCGTCACAGATAACCACACCGGCTTAATGTGGGAACAAGGATTCAATGTGATGACCTCCACAGAAGCAGAAGCTTACCTCATAGAAAAAAACAATGGAATATACAGCGATTGGAGAATACCCACTATCAAGGAGTTGTATTCTTTAATTCAGTTTGATGGAACCGATGTCAGTGGTTCAGATATGGAATCTCAACCACCATCCACCGCCATTCCTTTCATAGACGATTCGGTATTTGATTTCGAATACTTCGCCAACGGAACACGCTCCATTGATGTACAATACTACAGCTCAACCGAATATACAGGTGTGACGATGGGAAAAGACCGTACACTATTTGGACTTAACGTAGCCGATGGCCGAATTAAAGGTTATCCATTCACATCAAGAGGTGCAGAAAAAGAATACAGTTTAAAACTTGTAAGAGGGAACACTAGCTACGGAATCAATCAGTTTGTAGACAACGAAGACGAAACCATTTCTGATATTGCTACTGGATTAATGTGGGACAAAGAAGATAGTCAAAAAGCCATGGAATGGGCAGAAGCCTTAACTTGGGTAAAATCACTTAACGCTTCCAATTATAAAGGTTATAATGATTGGCGACTCCCCAACGCAAAAGAATTACATAGTATCCTCGATTACTCAAGAAGTCCCCAATCCACCAACTCAGCAGCCATCGACCCCATCTTCTCCATATCAAAAATAGAGGTCGAAGGCGGTTTGATGGATTACCCATTTTTCTGGTCAAGTACCACCCACCTCAACCTTCAAAGAGCCAGTAATGCCGTCTACCTCTGCTTCGGCGAAGCCTTGGGTTTCTTCCCCGAAGGAAGCACTACACCAATAGACGTTCACGGAGCCGGAGCCCAAAGAAGCAGTCCAAAAACCGATGATGGGAAGGATTATTCACAGGGGCATGGGCCGCAGGGGGATGTGGTGAGGTTTGAGAATTATGTGAGGGTGGTGAGGACGTTTTAACTAAGAAAGTGAAAAACTAAGGAACTAAGAAACTAAGATCTTGGAAATTACAAGGTGAATTAGGAGTGAGGAACTAGGAGGTAGGAGTTGCGGAATTTACGCTCCTCATAGCAAAATCTAAGGATCGAAGGTTAATATTATTTGTCTCTAGAGTTCGTGCAGATGTTAAGCGATAGTGACATCTATACCCACAATCGTTAGAGATCTCCCAATCTTGTTTACTCGTAAAATTAGTTCAAATGTTCCCCTGTTTTACAAGTCCAAACATTTGCAAAAATGTAACGTTCAAAATATTTTAGTTCCTTAGTTCCTTAGTTCCTTAGTTCCTTAGTTAAAAACGAGCGTCAATTCAGCCAACTCCTAATTCCTAACTTCTAGCTCCTAACTTCAACTTTCACTGATTTACTTATCGGCGTAAAGCTCACATCCGCATATTGATCGTTTGGAATAAGCACATTGGCCTCTGGGAAATAGGCGGCAAGGTTGCCTCTTGGGATGTCGTAAGGGATAATCATGAAGTTTTCGGCTTTGCGTTCGACTCCGTTGTAGTTACTGATGAGGTCGACCACATCGTAGGTTTTGAAACCTTTTTCGATGGCCTCTTCGTAATTCATCATTACGATTCTTCTTTCGTTGTAGATGCCACGGTAGCGGTCGTCTAAGCCGTAGATCGTGGTATTATATTGATCATGAGAACGGATCGTCATTAGAAGGTATTCGTCCTCTTTGAGGTCATGAGATGGCAGGGCGTTGATGGAGAATTTAGCTGTGCCACCTGGTAGTTTTGAGAAGTCACCTTTACGGGCGTGGTTGGGGAGGTCGAAACCTGCCTTTTTAGCTCTTTCGGTGTAGTTATCGAAGCCTGAAAACACCTCCGATATTTTTTGTCTTGTGAGGTCGTAATCTTCTCCCAACTGTTGCCAAGGAATATGATGGTTCTCTCCGAAATAGGCTTTGCCGATGTTGGCAACAATTTCTGGTTCGCTCATCAAATTGTTGGAACTTGGTTGAAGTCTACCTTGGGATTGATGCACTCTACCCATACTGTTTTCTACCGTCACGAATCTGTTTTTATCGGCTTCAGATCTTCCTAAAGTCGGCAGTATTAGTGATGTTTTCCCTGGGATGAGGTGTGTTCTATTTAGTTTTGTACTGATGGAAACGGTAAGGTTACAGTTCATCAAGGCCTGTGCAGTATAATTGGTATCTGATGCTGCCGATAGGAAGTTTCCACCCAAGGCAACGAATACTTTTGCATCCCCCTCGTACATCGCTTTGATGCATTTTACTACATCCAACCCTTCTTTCGTTGGTGGGTCAAAATTGAAAGCTTTCTTGAACCCATCATTCAATCTTTTCGATACATGATGCGTTATGCCCACCGTTCGATCACCTTGTACATTACTGTGTCCTCTCACCGGACAAGTACCGCCGCCTTTAATACCAATACTTCCTTTTAATAACAGTAAGTTGACACATTCTCTGATGTTATCCACCCCGTTTTTATGTTGAGTAAGGCCCATCGCCCAACAGATAATTATTCTCTTTTTCTCGGCTAATAATTGCACGACTTCATCAATTTGATGTTCGTCGATGCCGGTCATTGCCAATAATTCTTCTTCTTTATATTGATGAATGTCTTTGATGAAATCGTCATACCCCGAAGTGTGTGTATTAATGAAATCATGATCAAAAACACCTCCTTTAGCTTCCTCAATCTTAGCCAGCTTTTTGATGATCAATTTTAATAAAGGCACATCCTGATTAATGCGTACTTGTAAATAATGATCTGTTATAGCTGTTCCTCCACCAATAATTCCTTTAGGTTCTTGTGGGTTTTTAAATCGTACCAAAGCCGCTTCACGAAGTGGATTGATAGTGACTACTTTCCCTCCATTGTCTTTACATTTTTCTAAAGCGGATAACATTCTTGGGTGATTGGTTCCCGGATTCTGACCAATGACCATCACAACATCAGCATCTCCGAAGTCGTCTAAAGTTACTGATCCTTTACCAATACCTAATGTTTGGAACAGTGCCGCACCACTTGATTCGTGACACATATTGGAGCAATCGGGCATATTGTTCGTTCCAAAAGCTCGAATGAATAGGCCGTAAAGAAAAGCGGCTTCGTTACTAGACCTTCCTGAAGTATAAAAAATACCTTGATCGGGATGGTCTAACGCTTTTAGTTCTTGGGCAATGATTTTAAATGATTCTTCCCAAGAGATAGGTTCGTAATGTGTGCTTCCTTCTCTAAGGATCATTGGATCTGTGATACGACCGCTTTTGCCGATTTCAAAATCAGTCCAATGCGACATTTCTTCTACTGAATACTTTTTGAAGAAATCGATGTTTACTCTTTTGTTGGTGGCTTCTTCTGCAATCGCTTTCACTCCATTCTCGCAAAACTCCCCTAAATTTGAACGATGGTCGGGATCGGGCCAAGCACAGCCTGGACAATCAAACCCGCCTTTTTGATTCATTTTTGCGAGAGTGGCAATAGATTTAGCCAAACCCATTTCTTTCATTGCATGACCCAAAGCTATTTTTACGGCAGGTAATCCTGCAGCATAATCTTGAGGAGCTTTTAGTCGTATATCTGTAAACTCTACAGGGCCAACTGCAGAGATGTGTCTTTTTTCGGTAGTAGATTTCATAGTGTTTTTATTGCTTGTAGGGTGTTACAATTTAAGAAACAGTTTGCTGATTTCTATAAAAAAGTAGGGACGTTGCAGTGCAACGTCCGTACATAAGTCCCTACAAAATAGAGTAGGACAACACGCCTACTTAAATTGGAACATTGTGTACCTATTCTACAGGTACGTCTATTCTATTAAAAAAAACAAGTGTATCCGCAAGATGTTCTTGCCAATACTCCCATTGGTGTCCACCTTTAAACTCTTCGTATTCGTGTGGAATACCTGCTGCATCTAAATCAGCGTGCAGCTTGCGATTGTATTCAATCAATTCGTCTGTTTCCCCACAATCAAAACGGAAAGGAGGTAAGGTGTCTTTATTGTTGATAACTGCCGTAAATACATCTTCATTTTCTCTATCCGCCTGACGGTAAAAATCTACCGGTTCTTCCACAAATATTTTCATTTGCTCGATTTCTGTAATCGAACTATGTCCAGTTACTCCAGTATACTGATGTCCGTATTTCGCTCCAATTCTAAGGGCACCAAAACCACCCATCGAAAGGCCGGAGATAAATAACTTTGATTCATCAGATACTTGGGGGATATTCTCTCTTACCGCTTGAGGGACATCTTCTGCAATCCATTTCTCGAAGCTGAAGCCATCGTGATCGTTGTAGGCTGATCCATCACCCCAAAGTCCATCCGAAGGCATTGCTAAAACACATGGAGCAATTTTACCTTCATCAATTAATCTTTTGGTAGTGATATGTGCCGCACCCATCATGGCCCAAATCCATGCACTGCCATAAACGCCGTGCAGAAGAGTTACGATAGGTAGATCTTGATGATCACCTTCAGGTACCCAAACACAAATATCTCCTCTACCTTTTAAATTATCGGTCTTTACCGTGATGAAACGAAGACCGTCCATTTCGAAACGAGGGTCCGAAAGTTCTGTTGTTCTAAATTTTGATTCAGCCATTATTCAAATACGATTACTCCTTTAGCATTTTTACCAGCAAGCATGTCGTCGAATGCTTGACCTAATTTTTCTAGCGGATAAGTTCTAGTGATCATCTGATCCAACATCAAGTCGCCTTTGTTGTATAAGTTGACCAACTTAGGGAAATCGATTTCTGGTCTTGCACCACCATAAAGCGGGTTGATGTAGATTTTATCCCATTCGAATAATCGCATATCAATAGTGATTTCTTCTTCGATACCACTTACTTGAATCGCCGTACCAGCATTTCTAACCATGGCAAGAGGAGCGGCTCCAAGTGCTGGAATTGCTGTACATTCGAAAGCATAATCGGCACCTCTACCGTCTGTCATTTCTTTGACTAACTCCGAGGCTTTCATCAATCCGATATCATCTTTTTCTGCTAAGATGGTGTGAGTGGCACCAAATTGCATGGCCATTTCTAAACGTTCTGGATTGATATCTACAGCAATAATCTTTGCTGCTCCAGAAATTCGAGCTCCTTGGATAACGTTCAGACCAACACCGCCAGTTCCTAAAACTACAGCAGATGTTCCTGCTTGAAGTTTCGCCGTGTTGACTACAGAACCATAGCCTGTCATTACCCCACAGCTAATGATACTAGCAGAAGACATCGGCATGTCTGAATCTAGTTTAACACAAGCCGATGCCTTTACTAAAGTGTATTCGGCAAGTGTACCAATGTTGAATGATCGCTCGATCGCTTCTCTTTCGTATTTTGTACCTTCTAAATGTGCATGTCCAGGTGTGTAACCATTACCTCCTGCTGTTACTGGAGAGTTGGTCTCACAAATATGTTGATTGCCATCTTGGCATTGGAAACAAGTTTTACAAGGTGTTGCCCAATTAAGAATAACTTTGTCGCCAGGTTTTAGGTGAGTGACTTCATTTCCTACTTTTTCTACGATACCAGCACCTTCGTGTCCCAATACAATCGACTTTCCCCAAGTTAATGAGTCGTGGTCAGTGTGACATAAACCTGCAGCTTTTACCTTTACAAGTACTTCATCTGCAAGTGGTTCACCCACCTCAATAGTGTCGATAATAAAGTTTCCATTACCGGTGCCAATAGCAGCTTTTGATATAATGCTCATAGCGCGAGTATATATTTGTTATTTTGTTAGTGTCCATTCATGAATTCAACAAAAATTTTCCTCGAAAATTGGTCTTGAAATCATGCATCAAAAAGTTTGGGAGTACATTATTTATTAAAAAATAGTTTCCTCGTTTTACAAATGAACATCATTTATTCTATCATGTTGTTCTTTATTTTGATTGAAAAGTTATGTATTTTGCGTATCAAACGAATGAAGTGAAACAACACCACTATATATACATAACTTTTTAATCTATGAAGGCCATTTTAGAAAAGGTCATCACTCAGGATGAATCCACACTTAGAGCTTTTAAATATACCAATGAACGATTCGTGACTCCATGGCATTTGCACCCAGAGTACGAACTGACTTACATTATTAAAAGTACTGGAAGTAGATATGTCGGAAACAATGTATCTGATTACCAACCGGGCGAATTGGTATTAATTGGTCCTAACCTTCCTCACTGTTGGAAGGACGATTCTACACACGAAGACAATGTAGAATCTTTAGTACTGCAATGGCCAAAAGAACTAATTGAACCACTTTTCTCTTTTTCCGATATCAAATATGCATTTAAGAATGTGGAAAGAGGTATTCTATTTAAGAACGCAGATTCCCTCAAAATAAAAGAAAAAATGTTGGCTATAATAGAAGCTAATCATTGGGAGCGGTATGCAAAATTTATAGCGCTTCTTGGGGAAATGAATCAATTAAACGAAAGAGAAATATTAGCAGGTGAGTCTTATTCCTACGAATCATCTAAAGATACCAATAACCGAATTGAAGTAGTTCAAAACTTTGTGGAACAAAACTTCTCAAGAAAAATTAAACTCTCCGAAATCGCCGAAGAACTAAGTATGACCGAGCAATCATTCTCCAGGTTCTTCTCTAAAAATATGCAACGCCCTTTCTTTGTTTATCTCAACGAATATCGTATCAATCGTGTGAGTCGATTATTATTGGAAACGGATATGCAGGTGGCAGAAATTGGATATACCTGCGGGTATGAAAGTCTTCCTTTTTTTTACCAACAGTTTAAAAAGTTTAAGGGGTACTCGCCGTTGGGGTTTAGGAAGATGTATAGAAGCACTTTGGAAAAGCTTTAGGGCTTTTCAAGTGAAGAGTGAAGAGCGAAGAGTGAAGAGCGGGGTTTTAAATTAAAAGTTAAAAATGAAAAATGAAAAACGTGAAATGTTAGGTGGTTCGTGGGGGGAATATAAGGGGTATATTAGGAAGCATGTACATAACATCTAGCGCGGGGTTCCTAACCCGTGCCATCGTTATGAGGAGCGTAAATTCAGAATTCCTAACTCCTAGTTCCTAATTCCTAATTTGACTATGTGGAGCGTAAATTTAGCCCTATTAGTTATTACATATTCACTATTACCTAAACCGAGGTCAGGAGACCTCTAAAGTTTATAAGCACAAGTGTCGCTGCGCTAAACACTTGCGCCAGGGTACTCGTAAATTCAGCACCAGCTACCTGCTACTTGCTACCTACTACTTTATTTTTTAACTTCATTTTCGAAGTGGAGAACCAAAACTCCTAATTCCTAACTCCTAGTTCCTAATTCAGAAATTGCATCACTTTAAAACCATTGCCTCCTATTGCTCTGCAATTGGCATCAACGCTCCCAAACATCCTCATTTTGATATTCGAAGTTTTGAGGAAAATATGGGGAAAGTGAAGTCGAATATGCCTTCGTTTCGACATGAGTTTTATGCTATTGCAATTAAGGCGGATGGAGATGGAAAGGCGATTTCGGGGTATCATAAGGATTTTCCAGAGGGAGTGACGGTATTTTTTAATTCTCCTTTTCAGATTACTTCATGGGATATTTTTCCGAATTGGTCGGGTTATTACGTGATGATGTCTCAGGACTTTTTATCAAAGAGTCGTTTGTTTGATACGCTTTTGGATGAATACCCTTTTTTGAAGATCGATGAATCTATTCCTTTTGAAATTGAACAGAAGGATCTTCCTGGTATTTTATCCATTTATGAAGACATTAAGGAGGAGTATTTGAGTGATCACGAGGATAAGTTCGATTTTATCAGAACCTATATTCTTTTGCTCTTAAATAAGCTGAGGAGAATTTTGAATAATCGAGAGGATGTAAAGGATACGGAAGATAAAATTAGGAAAGCGGATATTACTTTATTATCACGTTTTCAGAAATTGATTAAGGTGAGTTTTTACCCTGAGGCTGAATTGGAAAAATTAGCCAATCTACACTCACCCACCTATTATGCGGAGAAATTAAATATTCACCCAAATCATTTAAATGCGGTGGTGAAAGGAATCACAGGAAAGTCAGCGATCAATCACATCCATCATCATTTGATAAAATTGGCGAAATCCGAGTTGGTACAGACTACTGCTTCAGTGAAAGAAATTGCTTATAAGTTGCACTTCGAATCGCCTAATAATTTTAGTACTTTCTTTAAGAAAAACACGGGAACCACACCTCTAAAATACCGTAAAAATCCATAACCTTTGAAATTCAAACTTTTTGATTTGAAATCATAAATTCATCTAGGACTTTACCCTCTACATTTGTAATATCAAAAATAACAATAGTACGAAATTGAAGTTTAACTCTTTGGTTTTGAATGATTAAAACATTTGAATTATGAATGCTATTTTAGAAACTGTACATCAATTGTTCATCTCGACAGACGCTAGGGAATGGGAGAAATTAGAAAAGATTTTTGCGGATAAAGTAGTGCTTGATTACTCATCAATGAATGGCAATCCGGCAGTGACTTTAGCACCCTCTCAAATAATTGAGGGATGGAAAACGATCTTGCCTGGGTTTACACATACACATCATCAAATTGGCAATGACATGACAAAAGATTTAGGTGATAAGGCCGAGGTCTTTTGCTATGGAACAGCTACTCATTATTTAGAATCTGAGGAGGGGAATGTTTGGACAGTGGTAGGTTCTTATAATTTCGAGTTGGAAAAAGAAAACGACAATTGGAGAGTAACGAAGATGAAATTCAATTTTAAATATCAAGATGGTAATACTTCATTACCAGAGTTAGCAATGAAAAACGTAAATGCATAATCACCTAAATATATAACCTCATGAATATTGCTGAAAGAAATAAAGAGAACACTAAAGCATTCTTTAAAGCTTTAGAAGACTATCAATTGGAAGCTTTAGTCGATTTATTCGCTGAAGATGGAGAACATATCAACCCTTATCATTCAGGACTTTTTCCTGAAGGAACAAAAGGTAAAGAAGGCGTTCGATCGTATTGGGAACCTGTTTTCTCTAATTTCGAAGCGATGGAATTTCCTATCGAAAAGCTATTTGCAATGGAAGATCCGTCATTTGTATTCGTAAAGTTCGAAGGTAAAATCAAATTAAAGAACGATGCAGGATGGTACAATAACGACTACTATGCTACTTTCCAATTTGATGAAGAGGGCAAAATCAAAGAGTATGTGGAGATATTTAACCCTATCGTAGCTGCTAGAGGTTTCGGATTACTCGATCAAATTAAATAATCTATTTATCAATTTCTCATCTATCAAAAAAACACAACAACAATGAAAAACATCAACTTTAAAAGCGAAGGATTAAATTTAGTAGGTAACTTATTCTACCCAGAAAATTACGAAGAAGGGAAAACATATCCAGCCATTATTTCTGTAGGAAGTTGGACCACCGTAAAAGAACAAATGGCAGGGTTGTATGCAAAGAAATTCGCAGAAAAAGGCTTCATCACTTTAGCGTTCGATTTTAGAAACTTTGGAGAAAGTGAAGGATCACCTCGTTTTTGGGAGAGCCCAACGACTAAAGTAGAAGATATTAGAAATGCCGTTTCCTACTTAGAAACACTACCTGAAGTAGATAATACTAAAATTGGAGCGTTTGCTGTTTGTGCCGGATCAATGTACACATTAATGGCTGCTGCTCAAGATAAACGAATCAAATCTGTAGTAACGGCCGCATCATGGTTACACGATGCCGAAGCTGTAAAACTATTCTACGGAGGTGAAGAAGGTGTGCAAGAAAAAATAAGTGCAGCAAGAGCCGCTAAAAAGAAATTTGCAGAGGATGGGGAAGTAGAATACATCGAAACGATCTCAACAACAAATACAGCTGCTGCGATGTACGGTGAATACGATTACTATTTAAACCCAGAACGAGGTGGTATAAAAGAATGGAGTAACGATAAATTTGCTGTAATGTCTTGGGAAGATTGGTTAACACTAGACCCAATGCCTTTCGCAGAAAAATTAACTGCTCCAACGTTAATGATCCATTCAGACGGATGTGTGCTTCCTCAATACACCAAAAACTTCTTTGAGAAAATCGACACATCAGACAAAGAACTAATCTGGCTTGATACTGACCTAGGCTCTCCAATGCAACAATTCAACTTCTACGACCAAGAGGAAGAAGTGACGTTGGCTGTGGAGAAAGGTGCAGCTTGGTTTGGTGAAAAGCTTTAGGGGGGAAATTAAAAATGAAAAGCGGTTTTAAATTAAAAATGAAAAGTTAAAAATGAAAAACGTGAAATGTTAGGTGGTTAGTAGGGGAGTAAAGTTTTAAGAAATATTCTTTTTGTATGACTGGCGCTAGTCTTCTGACTAGTGCCCGCGTCATGAGGAGCGTAAATTCAACACCTATTAGTTATTACTTATTCCCTATTACTTAAACCGAGGTCGGGAGGCCTCTAAAGTTTATAGACACAAGTGTCGCTTCGCTAAACACTTGCGCTAGCCTACGAACATTCAGAATTCCTAACTCCTAATTCCTAATTCCTAATTCCATCTCCCTTAGTTCCTTAGTTTCTTAGTTCCTTAGTTTCATCTTTTCCCTCAATTCCTATCTTATTCTGCCTTGAATTCTATCGTAATTTATCCTTGATTGATAAAATACATTACAAATTGACCAAAATAAAGAACTTGAGTTGATTTCAAACCCCCTTTCTTTGTAATAGTAGTATTTGCTACACTTTTTAGAATTTGATGTTGTATCGGAAGGCATCAATTTTTCCAAACGAATTAAACACTAAAGTAGAACTACATTCTCATCATCATATCTTATTTAGAATTATCTGATGTGCTATGGTTACATGTGTCTGTAGGTATGCAATAAATTATCATTACTCTTAGTATTATGGAACACCAAACAGAAACACAGAAGAAAGTGAAAACAAGTGAGTTTCCTGACCCGTTTGAGCAAGCTAGAATTGAAAGAGGGTATGGAGATATCGACGATCAGAATGATCCTGTGACTATGCTATTACGTCTGAAAGACGTGAGAAAAACTGCACATAATTGGAAGACTTTTATTTCTGGAGCGACTCCAGGTAGAATTGTGGTGCCATCTGAGGTGGCGATTAGAGATATTCGTCAGATTCCTTTTGAGGTAGATCCGCCAGAACATAAAGATTATAGAAACCTTGTGGAACCTTGGTTTAAGCGTCCATTAGAGGAAGAATATACAGCGAAGATGACCAAAATAATTGAAGAGTTGGT
Source organism: Flammeovirga yaeyamensis (assembly GCF_018736045.1). Taxonomy (NCBI): domain Bacteria; kingdom Pseudomonadati; phylum Bacteroidota; class Cytophagia; order Cytophagales; family Flammeovirgaceae; genus Flammeovirga; species Flammeovirga yaeyamensis. The sequence goes on from NZ_CP076132.1 coordinate 1,468,026, forward strand.
CGATGAGGTGATCGCAAAAGACGATATCGAAGTGGTGTCTGATTTCTCTCTAAAGCTTCAATCAAGATGTCTGACTTTATTATTGAATATTCCTTACGAAGAGGCGGAGACTTGGATCGGATGGGGTGTTCACGTATTTAGAAGTGAGGAATCATCTACTGATGCAGATAAAGCCAATATCTTATTTGATTACTTGGACGAGCAAATCGATCGTGCTGCAGAAAATCCTTCTGATGATTTATACTCTTTATTATTATCGTCTGAAGTGAATGGAAAGAAGATGACAAAAGAAGAGGTGAAAGGGGTAATGATCTTAACCTTTGCAGGTGGCCGTGATACTGTTATTAATGCGGTGACAAACTCTTTGGCTTACTTCGCTGAACATCCTAAATCATTAGAAAGATTACGTCAAGAACCGGAGATTGTAGGTAAGGCTGTAGAAGAATTGGTACGTTACTTCTCTCCATTAACGCATATGGGACGTGTGGTTACGGAAGATACGAAAGTATGTGAACATGCCATTAAAAACGATTCAAGAGTATCGATGTGTTGGGCTTCTGCAAACAGAGATTCTGCTGCATTCGAGAACCCTAACGAAGTCGTATTGGATCGTAAAATCAACCCTCACGTGGCTTTTGGTTTTAGTCATCATAACTGTTTAGGAGCAACCCATGCTCGTCAGATATTGAAAGTATTGATCAACACATTGGCGAATAAAGTGGGTTCAATTGAAATCAAAAACTACAAAGAAAATATCGAAGAGTGGGGAGAATTCAACCGTAAGGTAGGGTTTGATAATATCACAATGAATATCAAAGGAAAATAAAGGAATTGAACTTCTCAACTTACAATCTTATACACAACAAACTTAAGAATCATGGCAAAAATCACATTTATAACTAAAGATAAAGAGGAAATTACTGTAGAAGGAACATCTGGATCAGTAATGGAATTAGCAGTAAAAAACAACGTAAAAGGAATTGATGGGGACTGTGGTGGCGTATGTTCTTGTGCTACTTGTCACGTACAAGTAGACGCAGGTCATACCGATAAAACGGGAGTGGCTAGCGAAATCGAATCGGATATGTTAGAGCTTGATGATGACGCAAACGAGTTTAGCCGTTTATGTTGTCAGCTTCAAGTAACAGAAGCAATGGATGGCGTTGTTTTAAACGTTGTAAAATAAGATGAAAAAGAAAATATGTGTTATTGTTGGTGCTAGTCACGCGGGTGTCAACTTTGCTTTTTCGTTAAGAAAAGAAGGGTTTGAAGGGGAGATCATTATGTTCGATAAAGATCCTGTTTTACCCTATCATCGTCCTCCATTATCAAAAGCTTATTTAACGGCAGATACCCCAATTGAAGAGAATTGCTTAAAGTCCAAGGAAAGTTATGAGGAGGAAAATATCTCATTACAACTTGGAATTGAGGTATCAGATATCCAAAAGGAAAATCAAAAAGTTCTATTAGCGAATGGTGATGAACAACCGTACGATTATTTGGTATTAGCAACGGGGGCAAGACCGATTATTCCACCAATTGAAGGATTAAAAGAAGCCAATCATATCTATCCTTTAAGAACTGCACAAGATGTTAGTAACATCAAGAGTTGGGTAAAATCAGCTGATGCGAAAAGAGTAGTCGTTATTGGTGGTGGGTATATTGGTTTGGAAACAGCAGCATCACTTAAAAAATTAGGAGCATCAGTTGTAGTTCTAGAAAGAGAAGAAAGAATATTGGCTCGTGTAACTGCACCGGTAATGTCAGATTTCTTCCAAAAACTACATACCGATAAAGATGTTGATGTGCTTACCTCCAAGAATGTAACAAGTATTTTCACAGATCAAGAGGGAGTAAACACTGTAAACTGTGGAGATGGATCAAGCTATACTGCAGATATGATTATCGTTGGAGTAGGAGTTCATGTAAATTTATCGTTAGCTCAACAACTCCAATTAGAAATTGATAACGGTATTAAGGTAAATGAGTTTACCCAAACATCCTTATCAAATGTCTATGCTATAGGCGATAATACCAATCATTTCAATCCTCATTATCAGCAATGGATTCGATTGGAATCTGTTCAAAATGCAGTGGATCAAGCCAAAGTAGCCGCAGCCCATATCGTAGGGACTGAAAAAATATATGAAACGATTCCATGGTTCTGGTCGGACCAATACGATGTGAAACTGCAAATGGTAGGGCTCTCTCAAGGCTATAACGAAATCATAGTAAGAGAAGAAGAAGGCGATGGAATCAAATTCTCCGTATGGTACTTCAAAGGCGAAGAATTATTGGCAGTAGATGCGATCAATAATGCCAAAGCTTATGTTGTTGGTACAAAATTCATCAAAGAAAGAAAAGTGATGGATAAGGAGAAGTTGAGGGATGTGGCGACGGTGTTTAAGCCGGCGAATCTTTTGGCAAAAGCAATGAGTTAGGAGTTGCTGAGTTTACGCTCGTTTTTTTAAGTAATAACTAATAGGGAAAAGGGTGTTTTCGTTTGGTATAGTATCGAAAGCCCAGGAATTTATTTCTTTCGGGCTTTTTATAGAAGTAAGAAGTAAAAGGGAAGGGGTGAAACTTTTCATTGAAAATGGATCTATTCTAAACACTGGCGCTAGTCTCCTAACTAGTGCCCGCGTAATGAGGAGCGTAAATTCAGCTCCTATTACCTATTAGTTATTACTTATTACCTAAAAACGAGGTCGGGAGACCTCTAAAGTATTTGGGCACAAATGACGCTATCGCTTAACATTTGCGCCAGAGGAGGAACGTAAATTCAGCAACTCCTAGTTCCTAACTCCTAACTAAATCTCACTTTTATTCCCTATTAGTTATTACATAAAAAAACGAGCGTTACCCAATACGTTATTGTCACTAACCACGTTTTTCATTTTTAACTTTTCATTTTTAATTTAAAACGAGCGTAAAATTTGAAACATTCCCCGCCTTATCAATCACCTTTAATTCAAACTTTCCTTTCAAAACAGCTTTATCATCTTGTAGTCTTGTTTGAAGGTAATCTTTCTTTGCATCGTATTCTAGCAGGATAAATTCTCCATTAAGGGTTGCTGAATAGGAGGCAATACCCGATTCATCATCAGATATTTTGAAGCGGAGTTGATTGTGCTTCCATTTTTTTAGAGGGATGATTTTTGGTGGAGTGGTTTCAGGGAAGATGCCAAATGTTCCCCAACGGTTGGTTTTAAAAGTGATGGTATTTCCATTCCAAGTGCCACCTACAAATTCCCATTCACCTTTACGGTCTTTTTTGTAGACAAAGTTTTTTGGTTGAACGAGTGTTGAATCCTTCACTTTGTAATTGATGATCACCGAATGATGCATAGGTTGGTATTTCTGTCCTATGATAATTTCGTTATTTATCTTTTCAATATTGAGGTATAAACTATCAAAAAGAGTTTCTTTGTCGAATTCGAATGATAGCTCATCATCGTAATAAATAAAATGTTTACCCGATGGGATGAGGTGTTTCAAGTAAGTTTCTTTTTTGGTGTTATTGATGGAATAGGAAGCCGGAATTCCATGTCGAAGATCCCATAAATACACGTTTTGAGTGCCTGTTGTATAGTTTAAAGGGAGAGGTTGACTATACAAAGGGAAATTGAGATATAACGTATCTGTTGATGTGTCACTACTTGAGATCATCAAAATATTTTCTTTTACTTTGATGACATCATTCACTGCTTTCGTTTTTCGAATTGGTGTTGTTGTCTTGCCTTTGATGTGAAAACCTACAGTTGTTTTGTTTTGGAAACTATCCCATAATTCAATTCTTATCTGATGGTCTTCTCCATTATTGATATTTAAGAAGCCATCTAATTTTGGATTAGGGTAAATAGGTAAATGATTGGCGTCCCAACGATATAAACGTTGGTACCTTTTTCTTTCTTTTGAGAAGGCTTCAAAGTCTGTGAAAGTATTGATGTTGGCACTTAGATCAAAAGGAATACGATCGATTAAGTGATGATACACCAAACGATCGTTATCAAATACTTTGATGACGTTAATGCCGTATTTATTATAGGTGCCATCGGCTCTATCATAAGTATCGATTTCAATACCTACTTTACCTTGAGCATAAAATGGAGAGGTTACTTTGTATGTTCCTCTTTGACCTGATACATTTTTCTTTTGAGTTTCAAAAGTTCCATTAACTCTACTATCGATCTCAAGTGGTTTTAAACGTATAGCTCTAACAATAGGGGGGATGTTGTCAACTACTTCTGAGAAACCGAAGTCTACAGGATTTAAAGGTCGCTCTTCTTTATCTCTAATTTCGAAATGAAGGTGTGGTGCTGAAGAAGATCCACTGTTTCCTCCATAACCTATGATGTCTCCTTTCTTAAAAACAAATTGATCTTTTGGAAGGTTTTCAAGGTTTATCTCAAAAGACTTTTTCTTGTATTGTTGGTCGACGATATATTGTTCTAGCTCATCATTAAATCTTTGTTGATGGGCATAAACAGTTGTTTCCCCGTTGGGATGTATCATGTATAGTACTCTACCGTACCCAAAAGACGATACTTTCATTCTACTAATGTACCCATCGGCTGCAGCATGAATGGGCCATCCTTCTACTCCTCCAGTTTTAATGTCTAAACCTCCATGAAAGTGTGTCGTTCGCAATTCTCCCATAGAACCTGCAAAATAGTTTCTTGCTCCTGGTTTAATGGGAAACAGGTAGCTGTTATCACTGTCTTCAGAAGTGGTTTGTGCTGAAAGCTGAAAAAATGATGTTAGGGATAGTATAAGAATGAATACGTTTTTCATGAGTAGGGAAGGGACTATAGTGTAATTAAGAATTGGAAATTACAGACATGCGAATATAAAAAAAACCGATACCTTTTCGGGTATCGGTTAATTATATTTTTCAGATGTGATTATCCTAACTTGAATGAGATTGGTAATACCATTCTTTGTTTTACTGGACGACCACGTTGCTTACCAGGCTTCCATTTAGGAGCTTTTTTCAAGACATTGATAGCTGCTTCATCACAACCTGCACCAATACCTCTAACTACCTTAATGTCAGTAAGTGTACCGTCTTTGTCTACAACGAATTGAACATATACTTTACCTTCTACACCCATACGCTTAGCTTGAGAAGGGTATTTCATGTTCTTACCTACCCACTTGTAGAATTTACCCATACCACCAGGGAAACCTGCCGGGTCCTCTACAATTTCGAAAATTTCTTCAACTGCCTCTTCTTCTTCTTCCACTTCCTCTACTTCAGGAGCTTCTTCGATTACAGCTTCGTCGTCGAATTCTTCAGGTAAATCGATTTCAATTTCGTCTTCGATTTCTTCCTCATCTGGTACTTGTACAATTTGAGGAACGGTTACTTTTGGTGGTGGAGGTGGTTGTTGTTGAGTCACAGGAATGTCTACCATTTCCTCATCGTCAAAATCGAGTGAACCTAAATCCATTAATTGTTGCTCTTCATACGAAGGGAATTCCAACGCTACAAGTACAACAAGCATAGAGAAAGAAATACCGATCATACCGAATAGCCAAGAATATTTCGATATATCTACATCGTTATATTTCTTAACTAAAATTCTTTTTTCTTCACCTGTTTTCTTTCCTGCAATAATATCAGTTCCCACCTTATTCATAATAAAACGGAATAACTGAATTAGAACTAGGAAAGATACCACCAATATGATGATAACTGGTATAATGCCTAATTTTCCTAAGATACTTATCATCTGAATACGAATTTAATGCTGCGAATAATCCAAATCTAATTATTATTCATCGCCCGAAAATACAACTAGATATTTTTATTTACAAAAAAGTAATTGCAAAGGAGCGTTAAAATATCTTATTGACTATTTTGAGGTCAAAACATTTGATCAACAAATTACGAATGTCACAGTTTCTAAAGTTTAAATTTAACTGTTTTAACAAATAATTGTACTATAAATGCATGATATAGGTGAAGATTACATTTTTTCGATCTTCCTAAAAAAATCATGAAGATTTTTGAAATCTTTTTCTGTGTGTGCTGGGAAGTTGGCAATTCGAAAAGTATTGTGTTTCCAAGTCCCATATCCATTCCCTAAAGTAATTCCGTTTTTCTTCGCTTCTTGTTTTATCAAATGCACTTTTTCTTCCGAGGACTTAATACCTAAAACAGTGGGTGAACGTAAACGTGTTGTAGGCACAATAAAATCATAGCCGAGCTTTTGCATCAACTTTATCAATCGTTCCATCCTGTTTTTTAATTCGTTTTCTACTTTTCGAATATGAGGACGTTGTTGAAGTACCTTATTTAATAAATAGATACCTAATATATTAGGTGTATGCGTTGTTTGATGTTTTTGTTGGTTCTTATATATAGAGTATAAGTTATTATAATGCTTGTCTTCTTGATTTAAATTAGAAAGTGCTTTAGGAGAACAAACCATAATAGCTAGGCCAGAAGGTAAGCCAAAACATTTTTGTACACTTGCATACCATAAGTCAGCAGAAAGCCAATCCATATTTATACCCGACATACTACTTGTGGCATCAATAAATATGAGAGGTTTAGAATATCTTTTTCTTATTTTCTGCAATGTTTTAGAATGAATGAAGGTAGTATTCGATGTCTCACAAGATGTCAAACACAATACATCGGCAGATTTTGCCTCCATTGCATCTAAATGATGCAAACTAATAGATCTATGTATAGGGTATTTATATTTCTCTACTTTCTTATTGGTATTGTAATTGGCCCATTTTTCTCCAAATGCACCATTATATATATGTATAAATTTTTTTCCTCGAAAAGACTGATCCGTTATTTCCCAACATTCAGTAGCACTTGATGTGAAAAATACCTCATAATTTTTAGGAATCTCTAATTTATCTTTCACAGTAGCAATGGTGGTTTGCATCAATTGCATGAACTCATCACTTCTATGATTACATGAAAGAATACCTTCTTCAAAGGCGTCCTGCATATATTTATCTATATTGTTTTCTATCTTACTTGGACCGGGATAAAATGAAATCATTTTTTATTTTTTTTCTCAAAGGTAGTATAATTAAAAACAACTTTATTTAGTTTTGAAGAGACAGAAATCTAAACTTTTCTATTTTTTGACTGTTAACACCTAAAATTTATACTTATATATATAGGTGACGATATAACCTACTTAATACTATGACCGAAAGTCAACAACTAATAAAAAGCGAAAATAAACGCCAACTTCTTTTCATATTTCTATGTGGAATTTTTATATCCAATGCCATTGTAGCAGAAATTATTGGCAGTAAGATTTTTTCACTAGAATCATTTATAGGGGTACAACCTGCTCAGATCGAATTTTTTGGTGATCTAATTTTAGATTTTAATTTATCGGCGGGAGTAGTATTATGGCCTGTAGTTTTTATTACTACTGATATTATCAATGAGTATTTTGGTAAAAAAGGAGTAAAGGTAGCTTCGTTTTTAACAGCGGGGTTAATTAGTTATGTGTTTTTCGCTATCTTTTTTGTGACAGAATTACCACCAGCTCAATTTTGGTTAGATATTAATAGTAAGGATACCACTGGAGCCCCTTTAAATATTGATGAATCCTTTAATATCATATTCATCCAAGGTTTAGGAATTATCATTGGATCATTAGTGGCCTTTCTAATAGGTCAGTTTATAGATGCCCATACATTTCAGATTATTCGTAGGTGGACAGGAAATAAAAGAATTTGGCTTAGAGCCACAGCTTCTACCTTAATATCTCAATTAATCGATTCTTTTGTGGTTTTATTCATCGCATTCTATGTTTTTGGTAATTGGCCTATCGATCAGGTAATCGCCATCGGCATTATCAATTACATTTATAAATTTGTCATAGCCGTTTTTCTCACGCCCTTATTGTATATAGCACATTATATCATAGATGCCTATTTAGGTAAGGAATTTGCTAGAGATACAGCAAATAATGCTGCTAAAACTAATCTTTTTGCGGATGATCATGTATAACAGATCAATACATGTTTTTTATTCTAAATGATTAGCCATTAAACTAAATGAAATGACCATGATTTATAATGTTAATTTCCAAGGGTTATATGATGTATCTGATGGAGATGAAGAATTTTTACTTTCTGTGTTATTAGTGATAGAAAAAAATCTATCAGAATTTCCTAAACAACTACAAGAGCTTTTGAATGATAACCAGATAATATCATTTACTAAGAAAGCCCATAAATTAAAATCAAGTACTGCTTACTTAGGGCATCACGAATTAGAAGGTTTACTCTTGATAATGGAAGATGGAAAAGATCTTTCTAAAGAAGTACTGCAGGGGCATTTAAACGAATTTAACTCTATAGTTGAAATAGTTTTAGGCGATGTTCAAGCAAAAATTGAAGAATTAGGCTAATCTTTGGTTTTGTTTTCATATTTCTGATGAACAATAAGATAACTTTCACGTTCTTTGTAAACTAATCCTTTCGGATAAATACTGCCGTGTTGGCAGCATGTGTTACATTCTTAATTATAAGATGAAAAAGAATACACCTAATAAAGGGAAGAAAAATTTAAGCCCTTTTAAAAAGTTTATCAAAAATAAGCCTCAAAAAGAGGAGTTTAGATCTGAACGTTCATCCACTTTCAAAAAGAAAGGACCTAGAAAGAACGAAGAGAAAGAAAAACAAAAGAAGGAACATAAGCTGAAAACTACAGTTTATAGTCCATTTGAAAAAGGGGTTGAAAAACCTACTTATAATATCAAGAACGTTATTTCTGTTGCCAAGAAACTTAAAGAAGACGAAGAAGTTGAAGTAAAGCAAAAATCGGCTTCAACACGTTTAAATAAGTATATTTCTAACGCAGGGGTTTGTTCAAGAAGAGAAGCAGACCAGTTAATTGCTGAAGGTAAAATCAAGATCAATGGTAAAGTAGTGACTGAAATGGGCTACAAAGTACAGCCAAAAGATCGTGTTGAATACGAAGGCAAATTACTGAAGAAAGAAAAATATGTTTACGTATTACTCAATAAGCCAAAAGGGTTTATCACTACAACTAAAGACCCTCAGGAAAGAAAAACAGTAATGCAATTGGTAAAAAATGCCTGTGATGAAAGAATCTATCCTGTAGGACGATTGGATAGAAATACGACAGGTCTATTGTTATTTACCAACGATGGAGAATTTGCTACTAAAGTGGCTCACCCATCGAGTAACACTCAGAAAATCTACAGAGTAGAGTTAAACAAACCTTTTGATGAAAAACACGAGGAACGTTTAAGAGATCCTAAGTTCGAATTAGAAGACGGACCAATTTTCTTAGATGGTTTATCGGTAAACGATGATAATCGTACTGAAATTGGCATCGAGCTTCATTCGGGTAAAAATAGAATTGTAAGAAGAATCTTTGAGCATTTCGGATATCAAGTAGATGTGTTGGATAGAACGGTATTAGCCGGTTTAACCAAAAAAGATCTTCCGAGAGGAAAGTGGAGATATCTTTCCGAAGATGAAATGATTCAATTGAAATATTTATCTGGGTTAAAGAAGACAAAGTCTAAGCCTAAAGGTAGATCAAGAAAATAAAGCAAAGAGGATTACAGAAATGTAATCCTCTTTTTTTATTATTTATTAAGATTGAGTACATTTACAATGTTTTTTATAAGGAAAACAATCTATATCTGATAAAATTGTAATAAATAGATAGAAAAATTAAAAGTAAACAATTATTAACTTAAACTAATTTACTTTTCCCAACGCTAAACAAAATCCTTCGTTGTAAATATTTATATACAAGTTTACATATAGATTAAGAATCAAAAACTAGATAACAAAAGTCATGTATAGAAAGAAAGGTGTTTTCTGGTGACATTTTTTGTTCATCGTTATAAAAAGATGATCTTCCTTATTAATACATGAGTAATTATAATGTTGTAAATCAAATAATTAGAATAAGATTAATGGGTTTGTAATTGTAGAAATTCACACCCGAGATGATGAAAATAATAGTTTTATATAAATAACAATTTTCCATTTTGATGATCTAAATCTCATTTTTTTTTCAATTATTATATTATTCTTGCATATAGAAATCGAATCGGAATTTATATTCTCATAATTTTTAAAATCTCAGATTTATTATGGCTAAAGAAGCTACAAAAGTTACTCCTTTGAGTGCGCTAGAAGTGGTGAAGAAGCATTTGGGAAAACCTTACGAGGATCTCGAATTTTTGCTTAAGTGTCTTCATGAAGTACTTATGGATAGTGGAGAAGAGGAAATGGCTAACGCTATTCCTTGGATTAACGAAACTGCACATGAGTTAAAGAAGTTTGATGTTAAGTATATGCAACTTTACTCCATCGTATTCCAATTATTGAATATGGTAGAAGTAAACGGAGCTGTACAATCTAGACGTAAAAAAGAAGATAGCCAAGGACTTTCAAGCGTTACCGGATTGTGGGGTGAGAGATTAAAAGCATTAAAAGAGAAAGGATACACTCAAGAGCAAATTGCTAAAGTTTTACCTTCAGTTAAAGTTGAGCCAGTTTTAACAGCTCACCCAACGGAGGCAAAAAGATCAACTGTACTTGAGCACCATAGAACTTTATACTTATTATTAGTGCAAAGAGAGAACACAATGTTCACGGAAATTGAGCAACGTTCTATTAACGCACAAATTAAATTAATATTAGATACTCTTTGGAGAACTGGTGAAATCTATATCGAGAAGCCAGATCTTGCTTCAGAGAGAAGAAACGCTATTCACTATTTAACAAACGTATTCCCTGAGGTATTACCTATCTTAGATCAACGTTTCCAACAAGCTTGGGGTGAAGCAGGTTTCGATAAAGACTTAATTCACCAAGTAGCTCAAAGACCTCGTGTATCTTTTGGTAACTGGGTAGGTGGCGATAGAGATGGTCACCCAGGTGTTACTAACGAAGTGACTGAGGAGACATTAAGCATCTTACGTTTGAATGCATTCGTATTGATCCGTCGTTCTTTATTCAGCTTAGTGAAAAAATTATCTATTGCATGTGATTTAGATCAAGCACCAGAACCACTTCGTAATCGTATCTTCGAGATGGCGAAAGAATTGGGTCAGTCTGGTAAAGATGCATTAGAAAGAAACGTAGGTGAGGCATTTAGACAATTTGTTAACCTTTGTCTTGCTAAACTTCCTGTTGAAGTAAAAAGAGAGCACGCGGTTGAATTATCAGAAAGCGAGTTCAGATATACTTATGCTTCAGAATTAAAGGCAGATCTTCAATTACTTCAAGACTCATTAGAGGCATTTGGAGCGAAGAGAATGTCTTACACTTACTTAAATGAGTCGTTAAGAGTATTAGATACTTTCGGTTTCCACTTAGCGAGATTGGACGTTCGTCAAAACTCTACTTTCCACGACAATGCAATTGCTCAATTGCTTAACGCATCTTCGTTGGACGGTGATTCATTCTTAACTTGGTCGGAAGAGAAACGTTTGGCATTCATGAACAATGAATTGTTATCAAACAGACCGTTTACTCATCCATCGACTAAGCTTCCTAAAGAAGCAGATGCTGTTACTTCTGTTTACAGAGTATTAGCTAACTATATTGATAACTTCGGAACTGACGGTATTGGTGCATTAATCGTATCAATGACTCGTTCGGTATCTGACCTTGTAGCTGTTTACTTATTGGCTAGAGAGGCAGGTTTGATGGAGCAAACTCCAGAAGGTTTAGTTTGTAAGCTTCCTGTAGTTCCATTATTCGAAACTATCGAAGACTTAGAAATTAGCCCGCAAGTAATGCAAAACTTCTTGGATCACCCGATTACGCGTAGATCTTTAGAATATCAAAGAAAACTTGCTGGTAAAGAAAAGCCAGAACAAATGGTGATGGTAGGTTACTCAGATTCTAACAAAGATGGTGGTATCCTAGCGTCTCAATGGTCACTTCACTTTGCTGAATCAAGATTGTATGAAGTGGGTGATAACAGAGGTATTGATATCAACTACTTCCACGGTAAAGGTGGTACAATTTCTCGTGGTGCTGGTCCTGCTCACTGGTTTATCCAAGCATTACCTCACGGTGGTGTAAACGGTAACATGCGTTTGACTGAGCAAGGTGAGACAATTGAGCAAAAGTACGCGAACAAAATGAACGCTTCATACAACATGGAGTTATTAATGGCGGGTACTATGGCCAATACAGTTACTGACCGTATGGGTAAGAAATACTCTCACCCAATGGAGAAAGTAATTTCTTGGTTAGCTTCTGAGTCAAGAAACTTCTATGTTGATTTATTAGAAGATCCTAAGTTCATCAAATTCTATGGTGAAGCAACTCCAATTGATGCGATCGAGTCATCAAGAATTGGTTCACGTCCAGCACGTAGAACAGGTACTAGAACGTTAGCCGATCTAAGAGCAATTCCTTGGGTATTCTCATGGAGCCAAGCTCGTTTCAATATGACGTCTTGGTACGGTGTAGGTTACACATTGGAGAAACTTTCAAAAGAGCGTCCTGAGGACTTCGCTGAATTGAAAGAAATGATCAACCACGATCCTCTAATCCGTTACGTATTCACTAACATCGATACATCATTAGAAGCAACTGATGAGAAGATCATGAAAGAATACGCTGCGATGGTAACTGACAAAGATGTGAAGGATGATATCCTTACTAAAATGTTAGAAGAGTTGGCAAGAACTAGAAAAATGATGGATACATTGCTTAAGACTTCATTCGCTGAAAGAAGAAGCAACCATTACTACTCTAGTCACTTGAGAGCTGAAGCGTTGAATCCACTTCACAAAACTCAGATCAAGTTGTTGAAAAAATGGCGTAAGATGAAAGCGGACGATAAATGTTCTCCAGAAGATGTGGAGGCAGTATTGTTCCAATTGCTTACTTCAATTAACGCGATTGCAGGTGCACTTAGAGCTACGGGTTAATACCATAGTCCTATTGCAATTAAAATATATAATCCTTGTCGGCTTGCCGGCAAGGATTTTTTTGTATTTCATATGGGGATTCGACTATGAATTAGTAACTTCAATAAATCAAGACCCAGAAATAAAAACTATTCATGAAGTTACTTTTAATTACCCTGCTACTATTATTATCTATTCTTTCTACAACTAAGGCACAATATTCAGAAACCCTAGTGACAGATCGACCCGGATTAACTTTCTCTCCGAATACTTTGGGGAAGAAAGTACTTCAGGTGCAAACAGGTTTAAATACAACAAATAATAATCAGACATCACCAGATTTGGAAGTGCAGTCTTTTCTATCTACTTCATTTTTAAGGTATGGTCTATCTGATAAATTTGATATCGAGGCAATGATTGATTTTCGAAACGATCAAATTAATATCAATAATCAACAAGTAGATTCTTTGGATCTAAGTGGGGTATCAAATACTCAATTGGGTTTTAGATATAATTATACACAAAATGATGGTTGGGTGCCAGCAATTGGTTTTCAAGGAAGGCTAATGTTGAGAGCTGTATCCAAAGATTATGAACGACCAAATGTAGGAATGGTGTTTAATATCATGACTAGTAATCAAATCAACAATTGGTTGTCCTTCAATATGAATATTGGAGCAGTATTGCCAAGAAGGAATGAAGTGGATTACTCTCTACCATCAACCTTTAACTTTGGGATATCTATATCTGAAAAATGGGGGACATTTATTGAATTATTTGGTAACTTAAATGATTTCGAACCTGGCTTTGATACAGGGTTGTCTTATTACGTCAATAATAATTTGATGCTGGACCTTGGTGGAGGGTATACACCTACTGATAATATAGATACTTGGTTTGCAGAAATTGGGTTATCATACCGATATAGTTGGAGGAAAAACTAAACTAAAATGACAGAAAATATACAAGATATACAGCAAGCATTGGAGTCGTTTGTAGAAGAAAAAAAAGTAGTACAACTGCCTATATTCTTTAAAGCTTTTCCTGGAGGTTATGGAGAAGGCGATTTATTTATGGGCGTCTCCATGCCCAATATTAGAATTGTAGCCAAAGAAGCTTATCAAGAGTGTTCCATAGAAGAAATACAATACTTATTAAAGCACGATTATCATGAAATGAGAATGTGTGGTTTAATTATCATGCTACATCATTACACCAAAAAACTAATTCCTCAAGATGTCATAATTCAATGCTATTTGGATCATTTAGATTACGTAAATAATTGGGATTTGGTAGATACATCATGTTATAAGCTTTTAGGCAGATATATCTATGAAGGTAAAATGTCGAATAAAGTTTTGTACGAGTTAAGTGGAAGTGGACATCTATGGAGAATTAGAGTGGCCATAGTAGCAACAATGTACATGATTAAAAAAGATGATTATACAGATGCTTTTGCTCTTTGTGAAGAACATTTGTCACACGATCACGATTTGATCCATAAAGCAGTAGGATGGATGTTGAAAGAAATTGGAAAAAGGGATGAGGAGGCAGAGAGAGATTTTCTTGATAAGCATTATAAAAATATGTCTCGAACAACCCTTAGGTATGCTATAGAAAAAATGGACGAAAGAGTACGACAAATATATTTAAAGGGAGATGTCTAGAATATTAAAAACCAATACTTTAAATAATAGATAAAAAGATCCTTCTTCTGTACAATAAAACAATAAAAATGAGGTTATATTTATACAGCACAAAAACGTTATGAAATCTCTACTGTACATTTACTTTATCTTACTTACAGCAACTACTATTGTTCACGCCCAACATTCACCCGAAGAAATATCAAGGGAATATGTTGCTTATGCCTATGATCTTATAGATATCAAAGACTATGATCATGCGTTAATCAAAACAGATGAAATCATAGCTCTTCTTCCAAGGAGTACAGCAGAATTGCAGTATATCCGAGCGTTGGCACATCACTATTTAGATTTAGATAAGGAAGCTAAACAAGAAGTGGAGGATATGTTTAATTATCCAATGACGGATGAATTAAAACTACACGCAGATGAATTGATGGTGCTGATCAATCATGAAATTGATAAAAATAACAATCCTGAATTACATCATGATCATGTATATAACATGGCAGAAGTATCTGCAAGGTTTCCTGGTGGAATGGGGGAGTTTTATACTTGGTTTCACGGTGCCTTGCATAGTCATGGTATAGATCGAGAAGGTAAAGGACGTGTGTATGTATCTTTTATTGTGACTGTCTATGGGAAATTAGACGAAGTAAAGATTGTAAAAGGTGTGGATGATACGATCGATTTAAAAGTAGTAGAACTGTTATCAGAATGCCCGAAATGGATGTGTGCCATGCAAAATGGAAAGCCTGTTGAACAGAAATTAGTATTGCCGCTTAATTTAGAAACCCATCCGTATTAATTACCCTTCGTTATTTTATTTCGAATTCGACTCAAGCTAACAGGAGTAATTCCTAAGTAATTTGCTATATCTTGTAAAGGAATTCGATTGGATATAAAAGGCTTATCATTAAGTAGTTTTATATACCGTTCTTTCGCTTTAAAGTATCGCAAACTGTCAGCAAAGTAAGACCATTCCAAAGCCACCTTTTCGGCCAAACACCTTCCCCAATTCGCCCATTCAATATTTGTTTCATAGAGTGTTTTTAAAAATGGAATATCAGTGTAATAAAGCACGGCATTTTCATATAAGATAAATTCTTCATCAATAGAATATTCTTCACTGTATGAAGAAAATTTCATGCAAATATCCCCTTCATAACCTAAGCAAAGCAGCATTTCATTCCCCTCTTCATCATATGAAATATCTTTAAATGAACCTTGCACCAATACATATACTCTATCTTTTTCTTTTTGAGAAATGAAAAGCTTTTCTCCCTTCTTCTTTTCAATTCTTAAAAGCTGTTTCATCAATATATCTTTTCCTTCTTCTGACATTTTATAAACATCATCAATAGATCTTGATATAAAATCGATTTCTCTTAAATGTTGCTCATTTCTTATCATTTGTATAGTAGATTTTTTATTGCCAAAGTGATATTTGTATCTAAGTAAAAGGCTGACATTTACCATTTAGCCTTAGATTCTAACCTATCGAGCTTATATCAAAAGGTATTTTATTTAAAAAGTGAATTTTAAAGAAGATTCCCCTTGATGAGGCAATGACTAAAACCAATTACCTATGAAAAATACTAAACAAATCGTCTTCATCTTTTTGATGATTTCCCTAAAAATTATGGCTCAGAACGACAGTCTTACTCAAGAAAGAGATGTTTCCAAGCCTACCAATTTTTATACATTTCTTGATAATAATTTTGAGTATATATCAACACCTCAAGCTGCACTTATGGGGTATAGAGCTAATCTAACTTTCTCTTTTTCTGAAAAGAACTTGTTATTAGCTGAACTGCCATTGGTTTATAATACAGGGAATAAGCAGTATGGAGTAGGCGATTTACGACTTCGTTATTTTTGGTTGCCCTATAAAGATTATTCTAAAATCATAGGTGCATTTGGTCCGTCAATCGATATTTTCGCTCCCACCGGAAATTTTGATAAAGGATTAGGATCAGGTAGATGGATTTTTGCTCCAGGGGTAACTATGGGTATTATGGTAGCAGAGTGGATTCAGTTTTTCCCAGTTCTTTCCTATCAATATCTATCAAAGGTGGACGGACAAATAGGAGATATGAATAATACAGAATTACATGGAGCTACTTTTCAAGTCATTACTCCCATTGTATTTTCCAAAAAGGTATTTACTCAATTCACTCCAGTCATTGGAATTGAAGATTTCCGTAAAGTAGAACAGATGAATTTCTCTATGGAAATGTTATTCTCTTATGGTTTTAGAGATGATTTCTGGTTGAATGTATTTTATAAGGGGGCTTTTCAGAAGGATTTTCATTCGATAAGAATAGGGTTTACTACCTATTTTTAAATTGCTAGCTTTCTTTATGTATCAATATCATATAATTATTTGATAACAAAAAAAGCCAATCCATATGGATTGGCTTTCTATATTTTTATTCAAAACGATTACTTAGCAAAGTGAACCGATCTAGTTTCACGAATTACCGTCACTTTAATCTGTCCAGGGTATTGCATTTCAGTTTCGATCTTATTGGCAATATCAAATGATAATTGTCCTGCTTCTGCATCTGGCACTTTCTCAGCGTCTACCATTACACGAAGTTCTCTACCAGCTTGGATTGCATAACACTTATGCACCCCTTTGAAGCCCATAGCTAAACCTTCTAGTTCTTTCAGACGTTGGATGTACGATTCCATCATTTCACGACGAGCGCCAGGTCTAGATCCTGAGATCGCATCACATGCTTGGATGATAGGTGAAATTAATGTCGTCATTTCAATCTCATCGTGGTGAGCACCAACAGCGTTACATACTTCAGCAGATTCACCATATTTCTTAGCTAAGTTCATACCTAAGATTGCGTGAGGTACTTCTGGCTCTTCCGGCCAAACTTTACCAATATCGTGAAGTAAACCAGCACGTTTCGCTACTTTAGCATTTAAGCCAAGTTCAGAAGCCAATGTACTTGCAAGGTTAGCCACTTCTCTAGAGTGTTGTAACAAGTTCTGACCATAAGAAGAACGGAATCTCATTCTACCTACTAACTTGATCAACTCAGGGTGTAAACCATGGATACCTAAATCGATCACAGTTCTTTCACCAATTTCGATGATCTCATCTTCGATGTTCTTCTTCGTCTTCGCTACCACTTCTTCAATACGAGCAGGGTGAATTCTACCATCTGCTACCAATCTATGTAGTGATACTCTTGCGATTTCTCTTCTTACCGGATCGAAACCAGAGATAATGATTGCTTCAGGAGTATCATCAACAATAATTTCAACACCAGTACTAGCTTCTAAAGCTCTAATGTTACGACCTTCTCTACCGATGATTTTACCTTTCAGTTCATCACTTTCTAGGTTGAAGACAGATACACAGTTCTCAATTGCTTGTTCAGCCGCTGTACGTTGAATAGTAGTGATTACTGTTTTTCTAGCTTCTTTCGTCGCAGTCATTTTCGCCTCCTCCATGATATTCTTAATATGCATAGAGGCTTTTGTTCTTGCTTCGTCTTTTAAAGCTTCGATCAATTGTTCACGAGCTTCTTCTGCTTTAAGGTTCGCTACTTTTTCAAGTTGCTCCACTTGCTTTAGACGAAGTTGTTCAGCTTCTTCTTTTGCTTTGAAAGTAAGTTCTTTTTGAATAGCCAATTCTTCAAAACGGTTTTCCATTTCTTTGTCTTTCATTTTAAAAGACTCTAATTGTTTGGCAATACTTGCTTCCTTTTGCTTCTGCTTAGATTCTTGTTGTTTTAAACGGTTTTCAAACTGCTTCAGCTTGTTTTCGTTTACGTTAAGTTGATTTCTTCTCTTCGCTGTTTCTGAATCAAAATCTTGTTTCATTTTCAAAAACTTCTCCTTCGACTCGATCAACTTGTCTCTTTTAATTCTCTCTGAGTCTTTTTTAGCCTCCTCTACGATATGCTGCGCCTTGTCTCTTGCTTCTGTCTCAAGTCCCTTCAACACTTTGGCAAGCATATATCTACCTAATGCAGTACCGATTCCGATACCAGCAATTGCGGTGATAACTATAATTAGGGTTGTTTCCATTTGTACGTACAGATGTCTGTGCGTAGTTATCTAACTACATTTTAAAAATATATATACAAAAAAGGAAAACTAGATATTAAAAAATCTTCTAGTTATTTGGAAGAATTTCGTCAAGTTGTTTGTTTAATACTTTTATACGGTCAAGCGAAGTTTGTAGCTCATCCTGTTCTGTTAGGGATTGCACAATTAGATCAAAAGCAGTCATAATTAGGATATCTTTTTCATCAGCGTTTGGATGCTGTTGTTTTTGCCCCGAAAGAATACGGTTAAGCTGATCGGCTGCCTTTAATAAAAGGTGTTCTTCCGATTTTGTAGCTTTAAGGTTATAAACCTTTCCGCATAGCTTTAAAGTGATATTTTCTTTAGGAGATCTTAGTCCCATTTTTATCCTGCAGTTTTGATTTTTCTCCTACCATTTATAGGTGAAATTGATCGTATTTTGAATATATAATTAAACCGTGTTTATATGACGATCTGAGTAAATTCCTTTTTATAAAATAAATGTACTTGAAAAAATTGGAATTATCGAATTTTTAAAAAAATTATACCCTCCTATTTGGAAAGACGGTCAATTTCTTCATTTAAAAGTTCAATTTCGGTCGTTAATTCCTCTTTTTCAGTCAACATCAGTTTTTTTTCCTCTTTTAGAGTATCAAGTAATTTGCTGTTTTTTCTTAGCTCAACCAATTCATCTTTAAGTTTTTGATTCTCTTTAATGAATTCTCTTTTTTGTTGATTAAAGATGTCAATTGTTTCATCTTTTTCATCAAGTGTATCCCTCAATTGTTGGATATCTTGATTTAAAAATTGAATGACTGATTTTTGTCCTTCTACTTGATTTTGTGCCTCATCTCTTTCACTTTGTAAAGAAGATTTGTCTTCCAACAATTGTTTGATATGATCATTGCCTTGAGTAATCATCTCTTGAAGTCGATCAGATTGTTCTTGGATGGCCATCTGATTATCAATTTCTTGTTGATTCTCTTTAAGCATACCAATCTCTTTCTGTGCCTCTTTATAAAGAACAGATAACGAGTTGATCTTTTCAATTAATGTTTTTAACTCTTCACCAATATTTGGAATTGACTTCGACATGCACTAAATATATAAAATATGCTCCCAAATAACTAGTATTTGAGAGCATGTCTATGGTTTCTACTTACGAATAACTGCCTTCAACTGCGTTTCAAACGCTTTGATTAAGTTATTCATCACTTTATCAATTGCTTTATCGTTTAATGTTTTGTTTTCATCTTGAAGGATGAAACTTACAGAATACGATTTTAAATCAGCCGCTAAATGTTTCCCTTCGTACACATCGAAAACATTGATTTTCTTCAATAGTTTTCTTTCTGTCTTCTGAGCAACTTGTTTGATAGAAGCAAATGTTGCTTTCTTATCCAATACAATCGAAAGGTCTCTTCTAACTTCTGGGAACTTAGGGATTTCTTTGAATTTGTAATCTGCACTGTACATCTCAACTAACAATGTCCAGTTGATGTCAGCAAAGAATACTTCTTGCTTAACACCTGCCATTTTAGCTGCTTTAGGATGTACCAAACCAACAGTTGCAATCACTTTCTTACGTGCTGAGTACTGAAGACCATACGCTAAAGTATCGTTGCTTACATATTCAGCAGAAATACCTTGAATGTTCAAACGGTCAAAGATTTTTTCTACTAAAGAGGATACAGTATGGAAATCAGAAGATGTTGCTTTTCTAATCCAAGATTCATCAGTAGAAGTACCACTAACAAATAAAGCTAGATGTTCGTTTTCAGTATATCCGTTTTCACCTTTGTGATACGTTTTACCGAATTCAAAAATTCTGATGTTCTTTTGCTGACGACGGATGTTGTGGTTGATTACCTCAAGACCACTGAACATCATCGACTGACGCATTACGTCTAGGTCTGCACTTAAGATATTAAGAATCTCAACGTTTTCGTTCTCGTTAAGATCGCTCAATTCTTTAGAATATTTTGATGTTGTTAGTGAGTTGGTCATCACCTCGTGGCAACCAGAACCTGCTAACATTTCAGTTACTTTTCTTTGCAATACTTGCTTGTCTTTCTTAGGGAAAGAAGCTAAGTAATCAGCTGATAAAGATTCGCTTAACTCTACAGAGTTGAAGCCATAAATACGAAGAATCTCTTCGATAATATCCGCTTCTCTTTGAACATCTACACGGAAAGGAGGAACAGAAACTTTAATTGTTTCTTCTGTTGTTTCTAAGATAGAAATTTCAAGACCTTCTAAGATTTCAATGACTCTGTCTTGTGGAATATCTTGACCAATCAAACGGTTGACATTCTTGAATTTTACATCAATAATGAAGTTTTCGATTGGAGTAGGGTAGATGTCTACGATTTCAGAAGATATCTCACCACCTGCATATTCTTTAATTAGAGTCGCTGCATATTTCAACGCAGTGATCGTCATGTTTGGATCACAACCTCTTTCGAAACGGAAAGAAGAATCTGTTTTGATTGAGTGTGTTTGAGAAGTCTTACGCACTACATCTGGGTGGAAATACGCCGACTCCAAGAAGATGCTAGTAGTTCCTTCTGTCACACCTGATTCTAAACCACCGAATACACCTGCGATACACATGTTCTCAGAAGCATTGGCGATCATTAAATCGTGACCTTTTAATTTTCTTTTCTCTTCATCTAAAGTGATGAACTCTTCTCCTTCAGTAGCGAATTTTACATTAATCTCACCACCTACTTTTGCTAAATCAAAAGCATGAAGAGGTTGACCTAATTCGTGAAGAACATAATTTGTGATGTCAACAACGTTGTTAATTGGAGATAAACCAATAGCAGTTAAACGTTGCTTTATCCATTTTGGAGATTCTTTGATTTCGATTCCTGAAATCGTTACTCCAGAATATCTTGGACAAGCTTCGCTTTCTTGTACATTTACCTGTACAGGAGCAGAAGTATTGTCAACTTTAAAGCTATCTAATAATTCTGGCTTAGCCACTTGTTGGATAGGTCTGTCTAATAAAACTTTTAAGTCTCTAGCAGCACCATAATGCGAAGAACCATCTACACGGTTAGGTGTAAGACCGATTTCTAAAACATTATCATTTTCTAAATTGAAATACTTAGCTGCAGGTGTACCATTAGCCATATCAGTATCCAATACCATAATACCGTCGTGAGATTGTCCCATACCGATTTCATCTTCAGCACAGATCATACCCATAGATACTTCACCACGGATTTTACCTTTCTTAATCTTGAAGCTTTCTGTTGGAGAAGGATAAAGTTCTGTACCAATAGTGGCAACAATCACTTTTTGTCCTGCAGCAACGTTTGGAGCACCACATACAATTTGTACAGGTTCTTCAGCTCCGATATCTACAGTTGTAACTCTTAATTTATCAGCATTAGGATGTTGTTCACAAGTAAGTACTTCTGCAACAACTAAACCTTTAAGTCCGCCTTTCACTTCTTCTACCTCTTCAATACCTTCTACTTCAAGGCCTGACATTGTTAATAGTTCGTCAATTTCTTGAGGCGTTTTATCCTCTATATTTACAAGGCTACCTAGCCAGTTTAAAGAAATTTTCATATATCACTTATTTTATTGCTGCTTTCTTTTGGCAGCACTAATCTTTGTTACTTTTTAAAAAAGAAAATGAGAGTTCACCCATTTTTTTCAAGTAGCAAAAATAATAGGTTATTACAACTTCTTGCAATAACCTATGCTTTGTTTAGAATTAATATTAAAGTTGACCCCCTAATTTTTTAATTTCTTCGTTTTTTAGCTCAATTTCTCTCAACAATTCTTCAATTTTTTCATCTTTTTGAGATTTTTCTACTTCGAGAGAATTGATTTGAGTTTTATAAGTTTCTTCGGAGGTTCTTAATTTATCGAATGCTTTAGTTAAAACGCCTTCATTGTGTTGCATTTTTGCATTGGTCGCTTCTAACTCTTTTTGCTTTCTATGCATCTCTTCTTGAGTCGCCTGTAGTTCTTCTACATTCTGCCTCATTTCCTCCTCTTGTGCTCTCATTTGTTCAGCTTGAATCTGAGAATCTTCTAAAAGAGATTTCATTCGATCGGAGTTTCTTGTCGAAGCAATAGTAGAGGCAATCGTTTCTCCTAATTTAAGTACAAACTCTCTTTGATATTCGGGCATTTCATTGAGTGAAGCCAACTCTATAATACCATAAACATCATCGTTCATAAGCATAGGAGCAATAAATAAATTGGTAGGTCGAGCCTTTCCTAAACCACTAGTTATATTGATGTATTGTTCAGGGACTTCTTTAAGGTACATTGGTTTTCTTTCGATAAAAACCTGACCTACTAATCCTTCCCTAGGTTTTACTGTTCTATTGAGGTATTTTTTTCTTTCGTAGGCATAAGCAGAGATCAAATTCAATTCTTTTCTGTCTTCTAAGCTTTCGTTTACTACAAATAAACCACCTTGAGTAACTCCAAGATAAGAGACTAAGTTGTTGATAATCTGATCGCAAAGATCTTCTAAGCTGTTTTGAGAAGTACGTAAAATATCGACGAATTTAGTTAAGCCATTAGATACCCAACCTCTTTCCATTTCGATTACTTTAAGCTTTTCTCTTTGTTGACGAATGGAATCAATTGAAAGCATTAGTTCTGAACTTTCATTTTCATTTAATTCAAAACTTTTGTCATCCTCAATTAGTGCTTTAGAAAAATGTAAAGCACTGTTTAGTTCTTCCTTTAATTGCTTATTTTCTTCTTTCAATTTAGCGTATTGATCTAACCACAATACTTTAATGCCAATTTGTTTATTCATGATGCCAACTTTAATCAATTTTTTTCTCAAGGATGACAAATAACTCATTACCTTGTCTAGGAGGGATGCTGTTATAACATTCTTCCATTTTCCTTATGGTGAACTTTTCTCTGAATAAACCTTGGTATTCTTCGATTGAGCCACCAAATGGAGGACCACTTTCTGTTAGTGGAAACGTAAACATTAAGCCACTAATTTTCCCTTGCTCACTCAATAAACGATAAGTTTGCTTAACATATTGTTTCCTTAAAGCAGGAGGTATAGCACAGAAAAAGGTCTGCTCAATTATTAGATCAAATTTTATGCTAATTGACCATTCAAAGAAATCATTACAAATAATTTGTTTTTCAGGGAAGTCAGGATTCCTATCTAAAAAGTTTTTTATTGGTTTTTCTGAGAAATCTATGGCATAAACATTCTTAAATCCTGCTTTCCATAAATATTCTAGTTCATAGCCATTTCCAACGCCAGGAATAAGAATGAAGAGATCTTTATCAGAAATTTGATCGAAATACTTTACTAAAGGAGTGCTAGCGTATCCGATATCCCAACCTGTTTTATTATTTAGATATTTATTATCCCAGAATTCTTTTTTATTCATAGTATTTCTTTAAAAATAAAAGGTTGCTCCATTAATCATGAAACAACCTTTAATCATTTAATCAAATGATATTTATTTTGATATCGCTTTAATTACTTCTTCGTCCATAGGCTTAATGTTAGAATTAAAGAAATCTTTTAATTCTCCTTTGTCGTCGATGTAATATTTACAGAAGTTCCAAGATGGTGCTTCGTCGTTCCAACCATTTTCCTTAGGATCAGATAACCATCTGTATAAAGGCGATTGGTCATCTCCTTTTTTTACATTGATTTTTTCCATCATTGTAAAAGTTACTCCGTAGTTAAGTTTACAAAAAGAAGCAATGTCTTCGCTAGAACCAGGTTCTTGTCCACCAAATTGATTGCAAGGGAAACCAAGTACGACTAAGCTTTCGCCATATTTTTCATGTAATTCTTGTAATGCTTCATATTGAGGAGTATATCCACATTTAGATGCAGTATTTACAATCAAGATCTTTTTACCTTTCAAAGTTTGAAAATCGAGTACTTCACCATTCAACTTTTTCATCTTAAAAGAGTAGAAAGCAGACTCTCTTTTTCTGAAGTCATCCATAGATGAAGTTTCAGGATTAGTTTTGTGAACTTTTGTACAGGCTAATAAAGCTATTGAAGTCACTACGATTAGTGTAAATAATTTTTTCATATACTTGCTAGTTCTTTTAATAGTCAATAATAGAATAAAGTGTTTGTGTTAATAATTTCAAATATATATAATGAATATAACTAATCCAAGAATTAGTTAATCCAATTTTCTGCTTCTGTTACGTTGTCGAAGTATTTTAATTGAAATCCAACGTCCTCATTTAGGTTTTCAACGGCTTGGTCAAATGTCATCTGAGAAAAGACATCGACAGATACAATCCAGGCCATTTTCTGCATATTTACCTCATTATGAACCTTTGAGCTACGTTCGTGAAACCAGTTTTGGGTTTCTGGAAGCATTTGGTAATAGGCTTTGATTGCATCGACTAATACCTTTTCAGGTCTCTTCTCAATAAGTTTATCCAAATAGGTAGTTAATTCATTTCTATAAATTTTCTCGGATAAATTAATTGGAGTATTCCAAGAAGATTTTATAATCTTAAAAGATTCATTAAAAGATATCGTTTGGAAATCACTTCTGTAAATTTCAATAAAATCCATGGGTTGTACTGGTTAAAGCGTAATATTTACAATTGCATTATAACTACCTTTCAAAATTTCTGCCATTTTTTCAAAATTGAGCGTCTCTGGTAAATCAGATTTTTGATGGTAATGAGGGTTTCTAAAAAAAGAAGTATCTGTAATCATAAGAGCATTCTGTTTAAAGTGCCAATAATTGCGATGATCGCTATTGGACAAGCCTTTAACACTTGAAGGTGCATTTATAGAATAGACACTTGTATTACAAACTTCTTTCATTAATGTTTTAAATTTCTTGACTGTAGCATGGTTATTCATGTCTCCCACGAGTGCAATAAAATCTGCAGCTTTGGGGTACAATAGGTCCAAACCTTTTATCGGATAGCTTTGAGAACCATCTGTTTCATCGAAATAACCAATCATTTCTAGACATATCATTAACTTGGTGTCTACTTTTTTATCAAAATTATGAGCGGCGTGTACATAGCTACCCATGTCTTTTGTTGTAAAGAAAGGTCTTTCTTCATTAGCATAAGCAACAAGTTCTATGCAATAGTTTAAAGCAGGTTGATGTTCTTGTAATAATCTTGCAATTTCTAAAACACCTGCAATTCCACTTGCATTGTCATCAGCTCCATGTTGATCGCCAAAACTATCATAGTGTGCCCCTATAACAATTCTTGGAGCATTAGGGTTTCCATAAAAAGCAATAATATTTACATATTCTTCCCCTACAGCCTCAAATTTTTGTTCGTGGGTTTCATAGCCAAATTCTTTTAATGAGTTACTGATGTAACCCAACGCTTCTGCTTGAGCGACTTTATTCTGATAATTTCTATATCCAGTAGTAGAACATAAAGCAGTGACATGTTTTTCTAATTGTGATGCTTGTGCATTTATGTTTTTAGCCTGACTTTGGTTGAATACAATGTTACCGACAGGTTGGTAAATTGATCGAACCAAAAGAAAAAATAGAAAGAAAAGTACGGTGATAATAATGGTTAGGGTGACTATCATGTAATGTTTAGTAATGCTTTAATGGTTTTCTAGATAAGAATTTAATCATTTTTTTCTTCATATTTTATTTTTTCTGTGAAAACACCAAAATCCATTATTTTTCTACCTTCAAAAGAGAGTGTTTTATCAATTTTCGAAGGATGATGTGCTAATGCATGGTGAATAAGTTTTTCTTCTGTAGTTGTTTTCTTCAGTTCTGTTAGACCACCTTTTTCTAAAATAGGAAGATCGTAAGTAGTTGTTTCTTCGATGATCATCCAAAATGCGGCGTTAAAAGGTAGATTATTAAAATCTTTTTCTTTAGATAGATAAATGTCTAAAGTAATGGAGTCGCTATCTGCTCTGAAATGTTTTTTATGATCTGTAGTTTCTTGTTTTTTGAAATCATATTCTTCTTTAGTAGGAGCAAACTGACTAAAATAGGAGAAAGGTCCGCAGATAGCGTAGGGCTCATTATTCACTAAACAAAAGGTGATGATATTTTTTGATTCAATATCAAATACCATCATTTCTTTGGAGTTTCTTTTTTGTGCCACTCCAAAATAAGGAGCATCATCAAAGGTATAAATAAAGAACTGATGAATCTCGGCTCCTTTAGTTTCTACTATTTCATAGACTTTATTGAACTTATATGATTCTTTAAATACACTGGCATCAGAGTTTTTTTCCATATACTCTATAAAGGAATCAAAAAACTCGGTGGTTTGTGCCGATAAAGAGAAGGATGTCAATAACAGTATTATAATAGAAAAAAGGTGCCTCATAAATGGTTGGTTCTATTTTGAATTAGCTAAAGTAATCAACAAATATTAGAATTACTTAGTTTCGAGTTTTTTCATATTTCCCTTTAAAATTGAGGAGAATATGAGAGAGTGTTTGTAAAAGTAATGCTTCATTAAATCATCTTTCTAGATTGTTGGTAAAAAACTCTAAATAATCTAATTACACCACTAAAAACTTATCTCCTTTTTACTAAATTTGTTGGTCATGATGAAAATAGGAATTTTTTTCGGAGGTATTTCACGAGAACGTGAAATCTCATTTGCAGGAGGTAGAACAGTTTATGATAACTTAGACAAACAATTGTTCGAGCCTGTTCCAATATTTGTTGATAGTTTAGGTAACTTCATTCATTTAGATTGGAGTTTTGTATATAAAGGTACTGTACGTGATTTTTACCCACCAGTACCAAGTGTTCCTACTAATTTATCGGGTTTCCAAATGTATGTGGAATCTCTAGGTAATTTATCGGAAGAACAATTAAATGAAATGGCTAGTTTGGTTGGGCAACGTGTTAAGCCCGACGATTTCGGTCAGTTATTTGATTTTGCTTTCTTGGCATTACACGGCCCGTACGGAGAGGATGGTAACCTTCAAGGTTTATTGGAGTGGTACGGTATTCCTTATTCAGGTGCAGGTGTGTTGTCTTCTGCAATTGGTATTGACAAGATTACTCAGAAGAAATTATTCTCTGATCTTGGTTTGGTTACACCAGATTATAGAGTAATCGATGCCAACGATTTAACCGAAGATCAAGTAGCAACAACTTTTACTTCATTAAAGGAAGCTTTAGGAATGCCATTGGTAGTGAAAGCACCAAGACAAGGTTCTTCTTTAGGGGTGAGTATTGTGAAAGAGGATAGCGTTGAAGCTTTCCAAGCGGCAGCTAAAAAGTCATTATTTATAGATGAGATAAAACATGAACAATGGACTTCTTTATCTGATGAAGATAAAATGCGTTTTGTTCATGATTTTGTCGATGTGCGATTGGGTATCGGTCTTCCTGTTTACGTAAACGGAGATAGCGAAAAGATACTTTACAATCCAAAAGAACTATATGATCACCTCACTTCTGAATTGGAAGAAAAAGGGAATGATATGGTGAGTTATCAATCATTGGACGCTGAAGAACGTCTATTGATTGAGCAACATGTGAAGGGAAGAGAATTCTCTTGTATTGTTGTGGAAGATGAAGATACTCAACCTTTGGCATTGCCTCCTACAGAAATTGTTCGTGGTAACGAGGGAGTATTTGATTACCGATCTAAATACCTTCCTGGTATGAGTAGAAAAGTGACACCAATTGATCTTCCTATAGAAAAGGTGAGAGAAATCCAATCGAAATGTGAAGAGTTGTACACCAAACTACAATTTGATGTATATGCTAGAATTGATGGATTCGTTACTGAAAGCGGTGAGGTATTTTTAAATGATCCGAATACGACTTCAGGTATGATGCCTTCATCATTCTTCTTCCATCAGGCAGCTGAAATTGGACTAAATCCATCTCAATTCCTTACGTTCATCATCAGAACATCTTTGGCTTGTAGAATTCGCTCGGGTAAGAATACTGTGGTGACTAAACCGCTATTAAAAGAGTTGGATCAGCAGATTGCTCAGTTGTCATCAGACGATCAACAAAAAAGAAGAGTGGGTGTGATTATGGGAGGTTACTCTTCGGAACGTCACATTTCTGTAGAAAGTGGTAGAAACATCTATGAGAAGTTGGCTTCATCACATAAATATGAGGCGATTCCTATTTTCTTGACAGGAAGTAATGAGCATCACGAGATCTATGAACTACCGATCAACATCATGTTGAAAGATAATGCGGATGATATCAAATTAAAGATTGAACAAGCATTATCGGGAGAGAAGCATGAAGTATTGACGGAAGCGATTCAAAAAGCATCAAAAATTACAGATAAATATGCTGCAGGAGCCTGTTTTGATCCTAAGCCTTTAAATTATGATACTTTAAAGGATAGAGTAGATGCAGTATTTATTGCTTTACATGGTCGTCCAGGTGAAGATGGAGCTGTACAGAAACATCTGAACGAAAAAGGTATTCCTTACAATGGTTCTGATGTAGATAGCTCTGAAATTACAATTGATAAATTTGCCACTACAGAAATTCTTGGTGAAAAAGAAGTGTTTGTGGCTGAACATATGTTGTTGCAAAAAGCAGTTTGGCAAAATGATGCTAAAGCAGCGATCGATGAAGTGGAATCTAAATTTAATTATCCACTTATCGCTAAGCCTGCCGATGATGGCTGTTCTTCTGCAGTGGTGATGGTGAAGAATAGAAATACATTAGAATTCTTTGCTGAAGCTATGTTCAGAAATGAAGAAGAGGTAGCTGAAGATTTAAGAAATAAATTACATCTTGATAAAAATGAGGAATTCCCAAGTAAGCAGAAAATCTTAATTGAGGAGTTGATCAGTGCGAAAGATGCGGATCATTTCTTAGAGATCACTGGTGGTATGTTAACAAAGTGGCATGAAGATGGCACTCGTACATACGAAGTGTTTGAACCATCCGAGGCTTTAGCAAGTGGTGAAATTTTATCGCTTGAAGAAAAATTCTTAGCAGGAGAAGGGCAGAACATTACTCCTCCAAGATTTTCTCCTGATGCTGATGAGCAAAAATGGATTTCTGATGCAGTAAGAAAAGACTTGGAGAATGTTGCCAAAATCCTAAATGTACAAGGGTATTGTAGAATCGATGCTTTTGTGAGAATCTGGAAAGAGGAGAAGAGAGTAGAAACAATTATTATTGAAGTAAATTCGCTTCCGGGAATGACTCCTGCTACTTGTATTTTCCATCAAGCGGCAATTAACGGTTACAAACCTTACGACTTTATTGATAATATTCTAGAATACGGAAGACAAAGAACTGAAGCTAAGCTTAGCAGATAGATAACTATGGATACAAATAAAATTAAAAAACTGATTTTTGGAGAGTCACCTTCGGCTCTACTTATTAATATCGTTTTAATACTTTTTGCAGGTTTATTGAGTATGTGGATATTCTTCGAAGGATATCTAAGTGTAGCAACTAAACACGGAGAAACAGTGACAGTGCCTAATGTAGATAGCTTATCTTTTGAAGATGCTATTAAAAGGTTAGAGTCTGCTGGATTACGTTACACAGTATTTGATTCTGCACCTGTAAACTATAATCCCGATCTTCCATATCTTACAGTTTTGGCACAAACGCCTAAAGCTGGAGACAAAGTGAAAGATAATAGAAATATCTACCTTACGTTAAACCCCTCTCAAGCAGAATTAGTGAAGTTAGATGATATCTTGACTTCTTCTTTAAAGAATGCTGCTGAGAAAATGAGAACAATTGGTGTGAAGCCTGGTAAAATTACAAGGGTAGAAGACCGTTATCAAGGTATCTTAGAGGTTAGATATCAAGGTCAGCTTGTACAGAAGTACGATAGAAAGTTGAGAAAGAAAATTATCACTTCTAGAAAAGTACATAGAGGTGGAAAAGTAGATATTGTGGTTGGAGATGGTTTAGGTAAATCTCAAACAGATGTGCCTAATCTTGTGGGGATGACAGAAGGAGATGCGGAATTCGTTTTGTTTGGTCAAGGTTTGGGTAAAGGAACCACTCACTATGTGGCTTCAGAATTACAACCTGGAACAGTTGTAAAACAATATCCTTCTGCAGAAGAAGATGAAGAAGGCATTAAGCCAAAAATAAGATACGGTAGAACTATTGAGCTGTGGGTATCTCAATATTCTGGTAAGAATTAATTAGAAAAAAGGGAATCGAAAGATTCCCTTTTTTAATGGATAATATGTGTACTTCCTAATTCCAGTTTTAATTTTTCAATCTCTTTATCAGGAATAAGATTACCAGATAAATCTAACGTCTCCAAGTTTTTCATATCGTAAAACTCTTTAGGAATTTTTGTCAGTTGATTCAAAGAAAGGTTTAATACTTTTAAGCTTTTTAGCTCAGAAATCTGATGACTAATATGTGAAATATGATTTCCTCTTAAATTAAGTTTAGACAGGTGAGTTAATTTATATATACTGTGAGGAAGTTCTTTAATTTTATTCTGACTCAAGTTAAGCTCGTATAAATACTGTAATTCATCGAGTTCTTCAGGTACTTTTTCTATATAATTCTGACTTAAATTTAAGGCTATAAGGTTGGGGTGATGAGTACAGAAATCAGTATCAATTGCTTTTATTTTGTTGTTATTTAAGTTGATGGATATTAACTGTGTCATTTTATCAATTGATTCTGGAAAAGAAGAAATTTGATGATTCACTAACTCAACACATAAGACACTTTCAGGATTATCCACAGTATAATTTAGTTGAACTGCTTCAAAAAGACCGCGTTCATACAATTGTTTAATGGCATTGGGAAAACCATATTTCATTGCAGAAATCAAATCATAACAAAAATCGGGATTATAATAACCATTTTCTTTACCATGCAAATCTTTACTGAGACCTCTATAATAATAGGCTTCAGCTAGATTATCCTGAATACTAAGAGCCATAGTAAACTCACCAATAGCCTTAATATATTGTTTCTGATGATAATAACTTTTTCCTTGATTTAAATACTTATTTGGATCGTTATTGAATGGATTGTGAAATGCACTAAATAGAATAAAAAAGGAAATGAGGGAGATAGTTGCTTTAATTGATATTTTCATGATGAATAGCTAAATCGGGTACATAATAATAACCGAAGTTAACATCAAATAGTTCTAGGGTGTTGTGGCCAATAATATTAAAGTGAAACATCTTATTTGCATCATCCAAATCTATTACTTTTTGCCTCTTACTTCTTACCTCAAAAAAATCACCCTTTGGATAAAACCTTGAGCTTTTGATGCTCTTTCAAACTAAATAGATCTTCCCACTTAGTTCCTTAGTTCTTAGTTTCTTAGTTAAAACGAGCGTTAACTTTCTATCTGCTACCTGCTACCTGCTACCTGCCCAGTAGCAACCACTTCTTCCTCATCATCCGTCATATATCTCCTAATCTTACCTCTTAATTCAATAGCTGAGATATTATGGTTAATCACTCCTCCTTGAATATAAGACATCTGACCTGTTTCTTCAGATACAATGAGAACAATTGCATTAGTGTTTTCAGTCATACCAATACCGGCACGGTGGCGAAGTCCCATAGTGGCAGGGATATTCGGGTTTTCAGATACTGGTAAGATACAACGGGCAGCTTCGATTCGATTGTTGTAAATCAAACAAGCGCCGTCGTGCATAGGTGAGTTTTTGAAGAAAATAGAGAGCAACATCCTTTTGGAGATTTTTGCATCTACATAATCGCCCGTTTCAGCATAGAAAGATAAATCGCTGTCTTTAGAAATAACGATAAGAGCACCTGTGTTGGTACTACTCATGTCTTTCATCGCATCAATAATAGAAGGAATATCTAAATTGATGGTAGATCCTTTGCCTTTCGTTTTGAAAAGTTGAAATAAAGGGAAGTTTTTGAAATCGGTGGATTTCCCGATAAGAAGAAGAAACTTTCTGATTTCTTGTTGGAATAGAATAATGGCTGCAATCACCCCAACATCAATAAACTGACTTAGTATTTCGGAAAGCAACTCCATATCGGTAGCCTTCACCACTAAGTAAGTAAGGTAAATAGATAATCCCCCAACGAAAATCTTTAATGCAACACTCCCTTTTATTAATTTATACAAATGAAAAAGCAGCACCGATACGAAAAGTATATCGAGAAAATCAACGAAATTAATTTCTAAAAAGCCAAAGCTGAATAAAAACATTGAGTGACTACTTGAAAAGTAAAAATTAAACAGGGTCGTAGGGGATAAAACTTAAAGTTTCTTCCAAAAATACTATTACTCTCAATTAACTAAAAAATTAGACCAAAACAGTATTTTTAGAAAGTTTTTTACTAAAACTTTCCTTATAAAACAGGGGGTTAAAGATTCTCCTTGCTACTAGAATACAAAAATAATTTCTTTCTGCTAAAAAAGAACGGTTTCTGAAAATAGTTTTACACATTCTGCAGCTTCTTTTACATCATGCACTCTTAGGATATTTCCACCCTGCTGTAAAGCTATGGTATTAATTACAGTAGTGCCATTCAAAGCATCTTTTGCTTCGATGTTTAACTTCTTGGTAATCATCGATTTTCTAGAAACTCCGACTAAAATTGGGCAGGCCAAAGCTTGTAGGGTGGACATCTCTCGAAGTAATTCATAATTCTGATCTAACGTTTTAGCAAAACCGAATCCGGGATCAATAATCAAATCTACCGCACCACTTTTAATAAATTCGATTCTTCTTTCAGAAAAATACTTCATCACCTCGTGGGTCACTCCATTTGGATAGTCGGTAAGCGTTTGCATTGTTTGTGGAGTTCCTCTCATGTGCATCATGATGTAGGGGACGTCAAGATCAGCCACAGTTTGATACATTTTTGCGTCTAATTTTCCTCCTGATATATCATTTATTATTCCTGCACCAGCTTGAATACTTTGTCGAGCAACTTCGCTTCTGAATGTATCAATAGATAGGATAGCTTCTGGGAATTGTGAAGAGATTTGATCAATAATAGGAAGTACTCTTTCCAATTCTTCCTTTTCATTTACATGATCTGCTCCAGGTCTAGAGGAGTAGCCACCGATATCAAGTATAGTTGCTCCGTCTTGAAGCATTTTTTCAGCTTGCTGAATTGCATCATCCACAAAAAGCTTACGACTTTGATTATAAAATGAGTCAGGAGTAGCGTTAATGATCCCCATTACCTTGGGAGTATTAAAATCTAGTAACGTTCCTTTAATTTTTATAGATAAATTTTTTGATTTACTCATTTTATATTTGTGCTAATAACGGTAAGTGGTAACTTTACATCAAAGTTAGCTGAAAAATAGTCGAAGGACATCGAAGGGGAGATTTTTTTGATCAAAGAGTTGATATTTTTTAGATCATATCAAACTACTAGGTGCTTTCATTAAAAAATATAGAATGTCAGAAAATAAAACAGAAATAGAATTCAAAGCAGTTCTTTCGGAATGCAGATCTTTATTTGAGAAAAAAACGATTGATTATGGTACTGCATGGAGAATCTTAAGATTATCTTCCATTACAGATCAAATCTATATCAAAGCGATGCGTATCCGATCGATTCAAGAGAAAGGAGAGCAGAAAATTGATGAAGATATCAACGGAGAATTTGTAGCCATTATTAATTATTGTTTGATGGCATTGACGCAATTAGAATTGATGGACGATGATCGTATGGAGATTCCTGCGGAAGAGGTAATGGGATACTACGATAAGCATGCAACGAATACAATGAATTTGATGTTCAATAAAAATCATGATTACGG
Source organism: Flammeovirga yaeyamensis (assembly GCF_018736045.1). Lineage (NCBI taxonomy): Bacteria > Pseudomonadati > Bacteroidota > Cytophagia > Cytophagales > Flammeovirgaceae > Flammeovirga > Flammeovirga yaeyamensis. Next base: position 1,502,326 of record NZ_CP076132.1, read on the forward strand.
AGAGGCTTGGAGAATGATGCGTGTTTCTGGAATTACCGACATTATTTTAATGAAACTACTAAGAGTAAAACAAATTGAAGGAAACGATGGTAAAACTATTGTGTCGGAAGGAGTAGATGCTAATTATCAGGATATGATTAATTATTCTATTTTTGCCTTAATTCTTTCGGGGTTTGCATCTTAATTAATATATTTAAAGCAGAGTTCTCTGTAATTCTTTTACATAGAACTTCGTTTGAAATTAGGGGATTTTTTCAACTGCATATTTAGACTAGCACAAGCAACAACAAAATCAAATGAAAGCCTTACAAAAAATTTTAGCATCTACTATAGGTATTATTTTCATGTTATCAGGTTTCGTGAAAATTATTGATCCAATGGGGACGGCTATCAAATTTGAAGAATACTTCCATGTCTTCGCAGAAGATGTCTCTACGACCTTACCGTTTTTAGAGTCCTTCTTTTTGTATTTAATAGGATGGAAACTATTTCTTTCTGTAATGTTCTCATCGTTTGAATTTATTCTTGGTGTCGCATTATTGGTAAATTACAGAGCCAAATTGATGCACAGGTTAACCCTGTTACTACTCATTTTCTTTGGTTTCTTAACGTTCTATTCGGCCTTTTTCGATAAAGTTACTGACTGTGGGTGTTTCGGTGATGCGATAAAGTTCACTCCATGGGGATCATTCACCAAGGATTTAGTATTGCTAGTGATGTTGTTGGTATCAATGAAACTTTTACCTGGTAAGAAAAGAGTTTCAGCATATGGTACTTATGGAGGGGGGATGTCTTTACAAAAAGAAAATTCTTCCATCTTTAAAAAGATTTCTATTTGGGTAGCGGTATTGTTTGCTTTTGGTATGTGCTATTATGCTATTCAACATTTGCCACCAATCGATTTTAGACCATATAAAATTGGTAATAATATATCAGAAATGATGACCTCTCAAGAACCATGTGTAAGTGTGTATTACATGGAAAAAGATGGAGAGGAGAAGATGTTTGAAAATTATCCTACAGATACTTCTTGGAAATTGGTAAGAATGGAGACAATTAACGAAGCTGAGTGCCAGCCTTTGATTCCAGATTATTATATTTCTAATGAACAAGGAGAAGATTTTACAGAAATCACAACAAAAGGAACGAAGTTGTTAGTGATTATTCAAAATGTTTCTGAAATTGAACCTGAAACGATGGAACCTATCAATGATTTAATTAGAGGGGTTTCTTCGGATGATGTATCTGCTTTAGCTATTACTAGTGATGCGACAGATTTTGATGCTTTCAAAAGAAAAGTACGTTTGTCTATTCCACATTATTATGCAGATGCAACAGTACTTAAAGCTGTCGTTCGTTCTAACCCTGGAATTTTGTTGGTAAAGGATGGGACGATTTTAGGGAAGTGGCATCATAATGATACCCCAAAAAGTGAAGTAATTTCTCAATTGTTAAATCAAGAGTAAGCGTGCTACAATTTATTGTTAATAGATTATTTTATGGATTTCTGGTAATCATAGGAGTGATAACAGTTGTTTTTGGCTTGTTTCATGCATTACCCGGAGACCCTGTGGACTTAATGTCCGGTCAACACGCCGATCTAGAAACAAGAGATTTAATTCGTAAAGAATTAGGTTTAGACGAACCTTTAATCGTACAATACGGAAACTATCTTAGCGATTTATCTGTGATATCTGTCGAAAAAGACACAGAGAAAAATCAAAAAAAATATAGATACACTAAATTAATACCATTGGGCGATCATGCTTTGGTGTTTAAATTCCCTTATTTAAGGAGATCTTTCCAAACCAACAAGCCAGTTGATGAAATCCTTATCGAAAGTTTACCAGGTACATTTTGGCTTTCACTTGCTGCTATTATTATCGCCTCTTCTTTGGGTATATTTTTAGGAGTAGTGGCTGCTTTAAATTACGGGACCAAAATAGATCATATCATTGTAAGTTCATCGGTTGTATTTATATCAATGCCATCATTTGTTCTAGCGATATTAATGGCTATGATTTTTGGATATTATCTTTCTGAATATACAGGATTACCTATGACAGGTTCTTTATGGATGAATGATCCCATTTATGGTAGACAATTACATTTAGAAAATCTGATTCTTCCTGCCATCACTTTAGCCACAAGACCGTTGGCTATTATTGTTCAACTTACAAGAAGTTCTATGTTGGATGTGATGTCGCAAGATTATGTTAGAACAGCCAAAGCAAAAGGAGTTGGAAGAATAAGAGTAATTATTGTTCATACATTAAGAAATGCTTTAAACCCTGTGATTACAGCTGTTTCAGGATGGTTGGCATCGATGTTAGCGGGAGCATTTTTTATTGAATATATTTTTAAGTGGAAAGGGTTGGGCTTTAAAACCATTCAAGCAGTAGAATATCTAGATCTGCCTGTGGTTATGGGGGCAACCATCTTTATTGCTTTTGGATTTGTTGTGGTCAACATTTTTGTAGACATTATCTATGCTACGCTTGATCCAAAAATTAGACTAAACTAGAATATGAGAATATATCTCGTGGGGATGCCAGGAAGCGGTAAATCGACACTCGCTAAAGCATTGTCCGAACAATTAGATCTGCCTTTTTACGATATGGATGATGAAATCGTAAATCAAGAAAAAAGATCTATTCCCGAAATATTTGAAAAAGAAGGAGAGGAATACTTTAGAAAAGTAGAACAACAAATCGTTCAAAACTTTCATCCGGAAAATAGCATTATTGCTACAGGCGGGGGAGCACCTTGTTTTTTTGATAATATGGAGGTGTTAAACGGTTTAGGAATCACCGTCTTTACAGATGTTTCTGCAGAAGCATTGACCGAAAGAGTTTGGGGACAACATGGTACTCGACCATTATTGTCGCAATCTTCTGAAGAAGAAGTTTTCCAATCCATTAATGATAAGCGGTCAGATAGGTTACCTTATTATAAAAAGGCACAAATCTATATCGAGGCTAAAGATAAAACACCAGAAGATCTTGCTATTGAAATAGTAAATAGGTTGAAGGACATCAAATAGTATATTTTGGAATAAACACCAAAGGCGAAATCATCATTTCGCCTTTTTTAGTTTTTGTTTAAGTCCTTTGTATTTCACAACATCAACATTAACAGCGCCTACAATTAGTTCAGCTTGTATTTTTAGTGGTATTCTATTGACATCATCAGATACCCAAAATTTGATAGGATGTGTGCCTGAGAAAAGTTGGTTCTCTGGCATAATAGGAGACATGACAAATGACTCTATTCTACCAAACTTCGTATACACCTTCTCTTTACCTAAATAAATGATGTTGAAATCATAGCCTTCATTTTCCCAAAAAGCATTCATAGTTATCGTATCCCCTTTCACTAATTGATCATAATCAATTGTTCTTAGGTAATAATAACCAGAAATGACATCATGAGTGTTTGGCTGCATTTCATATTCCTTGTAATTCTTCTTTGGAGGATCTTCTTTTTTATGCCACATCGCATCAACTTTACCATTTTCTTGGTCAAAGTCTAATTGTTCTATTAGTGTATAAGATCCTTCAAGAATATCTCTATTGAATTGAGCCGGGTAAAGCGTTTCTGTATTAAAGTAACTTTGCCACAAATCACGGATCTTCATAGTGAAGCCAAAAACACCAATACTTTTTCCTGTTACATCTACTTTATAACATTCCTGTCCATTTACCTCATGAGTGTTCTTGTCTAATTTAACAACGGCTTGCCCAGCGTCAAACATCGCATAACCAGCTACATATGTAAGCATTTCTCCTTTTTCAAATTCAATATCCGATTTGATAGGAGGTTGTTCGTATCTAGTGTTTGTAATAGTCTGACTGAATGTTTTGCTTGTTAGGAGTGTTGATAATCCTAAAATGACATAAAATGATGATAAGGTTAATTTTATATTATTTTTATCGATGTTCATGGAATTCTATAAATAACGTAATAATTAAATTCAATATTAGCCAATATTTTGGAAATCACCGATAAGTATTGCAAAAATTAGATTTTACTACATTATCAGTTTAAAAGGAAGCTATTAGATTTGCAAATCTAAAATAATACTATAAAACATGATTGATACTCACGCTCATATATATTCAGACAAATTTAAGACTGATATAGACAAAATCTTATCCGAAGCTTTCAATAATAAGATCAAACATATTTTGATGCCAAACATAGACCATACCTCTATAGATGGCATGTTAGAATTAGAAGAAAAATACCCTCAACAATGTTTATCAATGATGGGTTTACACCCTTGTCATGTTAATGCAGAGTTCGAAAAAGAACTATATATAGTAGAGGAGTGGTTAAATAAAAGAAAGTTTATTGCTGTTGGAGAAATGGGAATGGACCTTTATTGGGATAAAACATTTAAAGAACAGCAGATAGAAGCATTTAAAATTCAAGCCGATTTTGCTGTGAAACATCAATTGCCTTTAGTGATTCACGCAAGAGATGCCATGACGGAGACTATTTCGTTACTTGAAGAAATTAAAACAGACGGTCTGTTTGGTGTTTTACATTGCTTTACTGGAACGCTAGAGGAAGCAAAACAACTAATCGATTTAGGTTTCCATTTAGGAATTGGAGGAGTTGCCACATTTAAAAATGGAGGTTTGGATAAAGTGATCCCTCACGTTGATATCAAACACTTAGTTTTGGAGACGGATAGTCCATACTTAGCGCCTAAACCTTTTAGAGGAAAAAGAAATCAGCCTGAATATACCAACTATGTTTGTGATAAAGTTGCAGACTTTTATGGAATATCAGGATCAGAAGTTGAAGAAATTACAGACAAGAATGCCTATAAGTTATTCTCAATAGAGGAGTACTTATCTAAATAGCAGAGACATGACCAAAAGAACCTATTTTAAAACTGTAAATATTAATTCCACCGGCCCGAATGCATCAGATACTTCCATACTATTAATATATACTGGAGGTACTATTGGTATGGATAGGGATCCGAAGACGGGAAGTTTAATACCTTTCGATTTTGAGAAAATAATCGATGCTGTACCAGAACTGAAAGCATTTGATTTCGAATTGACAGTTATATCATTAGATCCATTAATTGATTCCTCTGATATTACCACTAAACATTGGGTGCAATTGGGGACAATCATAGAAGAGTTTTATGATGATTTTGATGGGTTTGTCATATTACACGGAACAGATACAATGGCATTTACTGCATCTGCATTGAGTTTTATGATTGATGGTGTACATAAGCCTGTGATTCTAACAGGTTCTCAATTACCCATTGGAGAGAAGCGTACAGATGCCCGAGAGAATTTGATGTCGGCATTAGAGATTGCATCAGAAAGACATGAATCTGGAGAAATGTTGGTGCAAGAAGTATGTATATGCTTTAATAGTAAATTACTTCGAGGGAACCGAGCGAAGAAATCACAAAATTTCAATTTTACGGCATTTAGAACTTATAATTATCCTTCATTAGCTGAAGCAGGTATCTTTATAGAGTACAAAAGAGATGCATTTTGGAAAGACCCTATTGTTGGTCCAGCTAAATCCATGAAAGAAATCACATCTGATGTGATTTTGTTGAAGATTTTCCCTGGAATGAATGAGGTTATCGTAAAGCAAATGTTGGATACTCCAGGGTTGAAAGGTGTGGTATTGGAATCTTATGGTTCTGGTAATACACCAACGACAAAATGGTTTTTAGATCTTTTGGAAGAAACCGTGAAAAAAGGCGTGGTCGTTGTTAATATATCTCAATGTAACGGAGGAACAGTTATGCAAGGGCATTATGCCACAAGTGCAGCCTTAAATCGCATTGGTGTGCTCAGTGGAAAAGACATGACTACAGAGGCAGCGCTCACAAAATTAATGTGTTTGCTCTCAAAATATGATAATATTGATCGGGTGAAAAAACTGATTGGGATTCCTTTGAAAGGTGAGCTCACATTGTAAATTAACTAACTATAACATTTATTTAGGTGATTAGTGTTAGTTATGCATTTATAATCGAAAATTCCACTTGTATATAAATTTAATTATACATTTATTTGCGAGTCAGTAGTCGTTAAAAACTATCAAAAAGAATACTAATTCAAAGATTAGTATTAACTTGCTCAACGATTACAGATGATAGTCAAACAAATTTATTTTTACAGTATCGGTGCGTAGTTTATCTACCGATAGATTACGATCTGAACGTTAGAGAGTTATGAAAAAAGTATTCGCGTTATTGATGTTTTTCTGTGCATTGACATTCAACACAGCACAGTTATTTGCACAAGATGAAGCAGCAACAGAAGAGGCTGCTACAGAAACAGAAGAAGTAGCAGCAGTTGAAGAAGTTTCAGCAGTTACTGAAGTTTCTTCTGACGATGTAGAAGGTGTTGCTGAAGAGGCAACTTACACACAAGCAGTGAAGCAAAAGTTCATTGAAGGTGGTTGGGAATTTATGGGAGCAGTATTGATTACTCTTATCCTAGGTTTAGCAATCGCTATTGAGCGTGTGATTACATTAACTTTATCAACTACTAATACTAAGAAGTTGATGGCTAAAGTTGATGAGGCGTTATCTTCAGGTGGTGTTGATTCTGCATTAGAAGTAACTAAAGCAACTCGTGGTCCAGTAGCTTCAATCTTTACACAAGGTTTGATGAGAGCTTCTGAAGGCGTTGACATGGTTGAGAAATCAGTTGTTGCTTACGGTTCAGTAGAAATGGGTAAATTGGAAAGAGGATTACCTTGGATCTCATTGTTTATCGCATTGGCACCAATGTTAGGTTTCATGGGTACGGTAATCGGTATGATCGGTGCATTCGACGCAATCGAAGCAGCTGGTGATATCTCTCCTTCACTTGTAGCAGGTGGTATTAAAGTAGCCCTTCTTACAACTGTAGCAGGTCTAATCGTAGGTGTGATCCTTCAAATTTTCTACAACTACTGTGTATCTACTATCGACGGTATCGTATTAGATATGGAAGATGCTTCTGTATCATTAATCGATATGTTAGTAAAACACGAAGTAGCTGCTAAATAAGTAGCACCTATTTACAAACAGTAAATAGTATTTGTAGAACTTTAGAAAAAACACAATTATGAACGGTGAAGCTATATTTACAGAATATTTGCTACCTTTCACAGGATTTTTGATTATTGCGGCATTAGTGTTAACTGTAGTAGGTTTCATTATGTCAATCGCAACAGATCCTAAATCAGCTATCGTTGTAGTTATTGCACTTGCTGGTTTGGTAGTACTATATTTCATCGGCGTATCTTTAGCAGATAGCGAAGTAATTATCGCAGGTAGAGACATGTCAAAATTTAATGTTGATGCACTAATCTCTCAGAGAATTGGTGGCGTATTAAATATGACATACTACATGTTCGGTATTGCAATCGTTGCTATTGTAGTCGATTTTATTCAAAGAATTGTCAAAACATTCGGATAAGCTATGTTAAAGAAGAAGCCTAAAGAAGCACCAGAAATCAATGGTGGTGCAATGGCGGATATCGCCTTCCTTTTACTTATCTTCTTCTTGGTGGCGACAACGATTGCATCTGACAAGGGTGTAACAGTAATGTTACCTCCAAAGGCAGAAAAGACAGATGTGAAAGTTAAAGAACGTAACGTTTTCAATATTATCATCAACTCACAAGACATGATCTTGGCTCAAGAAGAGCAAATCAACGATCTTGGTCACATGAGAGAAATGGTAAAGAAATTCGTTCTTAACCAAGGAAAAGATTCCAAATCATCTGAGTCACCTGAAAAGGCAATTATTTCATTAAAAACTGACCGTGGTACATCATATGATATGTACATCTCGGTAGTAGATGAATTAAAGCTTGCGTATGCAGAAATGCGTGCAGCAGCAGTTGGGTTGCCTTTAGAAGATTTCCAGAATCTGGATAAAGATAAACCAGCTCAGAAGGAAAAGCTTGATAAAGCTAAGGATTTGATTCCTTACAAAGTATCAGATGCTGAACCAACTGAGATATAAAATTAGTATTCCATAAAACGCCACATTCAAAGGTGTGGCGTTTATTAAAAATACTTTGCTATGGCAACGTTTAAGAAAAAAACAAAAACGAAGCAGGACATCCCTACTTCAGCCTTGCCAGATATTATTTTCATGCTTTTGTTCTTCTTTATGATTGCAACGACTTTCCGTGAGTCTGAGCTTTTAGTAAAGAACTCTCTGCCACAAGCATCTGAGTTAACAAAACTTGAGAAGAAATCATTAGTGTCTTACATCTATATCGGTGAACCAACTGATAAGAAAAACGGTACTGAAGCTCGTATTCAGGTGAACGATGTACTTATCTCTACAGATCAGATCGTTCAACACGTTATTTCTGAGAAAGACAAACTAGGTGAGGATGGTAATAAAATTACTATGTCATTAAAAATTGACAAAGAAGCTAAAATGGGTATCATTTCTGATGTTCGTCAAGAATTAAGAGAGGCGAATGCATTGAAAGTGAACTATGCAGCTAACAAAAAATTACGTTTAGACTAATTTTTTGAAGTCAATTCTAAAAAGGTCATGCCGTAAAGGTTTGACCTTTTTTTTATGTCCTAAATTCAGTAATTTTTCTTCTCACTCTTCATCATCTATTATTTGCTATGAAAAATGGAATTATCCTTCTGGGAAGCTCAAATTCATCTGGCTATACCTATCAATTATCTAAATTGATTGCCGATAAGTTCGATTATCCTATCATCGATTTAAAGCAATATTCTATCCTGCCTTTTGATTATCAATTCGAAAATCAGGAGGATGATTTTATCAAGGTATTTGATGAAGTATTGAAATATGATCATATAGTCATTGCAACACCTGTTTATTGGTATAGTATGTCTGGCATTATGAAAACGTTTTTTGATCGCCTGACGGATGGATTAATCATTCATAAAGACAAAGGAAGGCTGCTTAGAGGAAAAACCATGTCGGTGATTTCTACAGGTACTGATGAGAATGTGGTCGATTACTTTTTTAAACCCTTTAAATCTTCTGCAGATTATTTAGGAATGAGGTTTAAATGGTGCGTCTATGTGAGTTCCAAAAATGGAATAAAGTTGACTGTGGAGGATATAAAAGACTTGAAATAAAAAAGGGAGTTGTATCATCAACCAAGGTGTTAACGCCTAGCTTGATGATACAGCTCCCTTTTAATTTGATATCAAATCGATATCAAGAAATATTTATTTTACTAGAACCAAAGCAGAAACAGCATCAACAACTGGAGATGAAGTTGATTTAATACCTTTAGCATCCGCTTTCTTACCATCAACTAAAATTTTCCAATTTCCTTTTTCGATGAATTTAGCAATGTTCTTCGCTTTCTTACCCGAGTTGAATACAACAACAATGTCATTGGAAGTTTCACCATTAGGCTGACCTGAAATAGTGTAACCGATGATGTGATCGTCTTTGAAATCAATAAACTTCAGATGCTTTTGAATCATCTCTGTTGATGTCATTCTAAACGCAGGATGTGCTTTTCTAACATCAATTAATCCTTGATAATATTGGAAGACGTCTTTATTCTCTACTTTCCAATCGTAATCCAAACGGTTTACAGCGTCCGGCTTGTTGTATGAGTTGTGCTCGCCGCCTTTAGTACGCATCATTTCAGCGCCTGAGTGGATGAAAGGAATACCTTGAGAAGTTAACACGATGGCCGAAGTTAATTTATGCATCTTCTTGATATCTGCTTCAGAAGCTTTTGGCTGAGATACCTTCAGCTTGTCGTATAATGTATGATTATCGTGACAAGAAACATAAGTAACTGTTTGATCTGGCTCAGGAGCCCAAGGAGCTTTAGAGTAGTTGATCTTGCTATAATCAATTTGATCGTGTTGCGTAGAACCTACGATACCGAATTTAATAGCATCGTTCAATTTAGTACTCCCTTGAACATATCCGATTTCATCATCATAGAAAACAGATCCTTTTAAAGCATCACGGATATCGTCTGAGAATGCAGCCACACCCTTCATTTTTGGCGTATTAGCTTTAATTGCTCTCTGATCAATAGGAAGTGGAGAATCGTTGGCCGTCCAACCCTCACCATAAATAATGATCGATGGATCTACTTCTTCTTTTAATCTTTTAGCGATTTCGTTCATTGTAGTCACATCATGAATACCCATCAAGTCGAAACGGAAACCGTCTAAGTGGTATTCTTTCGCCCAGTACAATACCGATTCCACCATGTATTTTCTCATCATTGCACGATCAGAAGCGGTTTCGTTACCACAAGCAGAAGCGTCTGAGTAGCCACCTTCTTTATTTTGTCTGTAGTAGTAACCCGGAACTTCTAATGAGAAGTTAGAATCATCACCACTAAATGTATGATTGTACACAACATCTAGAACTACACGAATACCTTTTTTGTGAAGTGCTTGAACCATTTCTTTGAATTCCTTGATTCTAACCGCACCATCATGTGGGTTGGTAGAATAAGAACCTTCTGGAACATTGTAGTTTTGTGGATCGTAACCCCAGTTGTATTGAGGCATGTCTAATTTAGTTTCATCCACTGTCTTGTAATCATAAGAAGGTAATAAGTGAACGTGAGTAACTCCTAGTTCTTCTATATGATCAATACCTGTTTTTACACCCTTAGGGCTTTTTGTACCCGTTTCTGTAAGTCCAATAAACTTACCTTTATTCTTGATGCCTGAGTTTTCAGAAATAGAAATGTCTCTTACGTGGATTTCATATAAGATTGCATCCGTTAAGTTCTTTAAAGCAGGACGCTTATCTTGATCCCAACCTTGAGGATCTGTAGAAGCTAAATCAACGACCTGTCCTCTCATACCGTTTGCACCCACTGCCACTGCATAAGTACCTGGAGTTTCTGCTAACGTTTTTTCTTCAGTTGTGACTTGATACGTATAGTATTTACCTTTTAAATCGCCGTCTATGTTCGCAAACCAAGTTCCTTTCACAGATGGCTTCATTTCAACAGTCTTAGTTGCTGAACCTTCTAAGTCTTGATCGTAAAATTTTAAAGTAACTGTTTTGGCAATTGGAGACCACATTCTAAATGTAGTATTCGATGGTGAGTAAACTACGCCAAGTTTACCGTTATAAGCTGGATATTTGTTATACACTTTTTTGTCAAAATCATTATGCCCATCCGCTTGTTCAGATGGAGAACAAGAAAATAGCATACTAGTTAAACTAAACAGGATAACAGCAATTGTGAATTTGTTTCTTTTCATATTTATTGACTAGATTATTTTTCAGGCTTATTATTGAATCCTTTTCATTCAATGTTGATGTTCCTTTTTTATACAAAGGGTAAATAACAATTGATTTCAGTACTTAATTTCATTTCTTTTTGATTAATAATCAACACTTGTTCACTAAAGTTTAAAACGGAACCGATTGCAAATTGTGAAATACATTTTTTTAGTATTCTAAAGAGATAATTTGATGAAAAAATAAGAGGATTTTTAGTTATTCATACTGTTGAAATATAGCATCAAATAATTCATTAAATATTGATGCTGATTTAAAATTAAACACCCATTCAAATACTAAATTTCGGTAGAACTATTAGGAGTAAAAAACTGTCTTAAATGAGAGGATTATTTGATATTTATTTTGATTGAAGTGATCTTTTAAAATTTTATCAAGTGTTCAAAATTTAACACTTAAAAGTAGGGTGTTCAAAATTTAACACAGTGTATTTTAAATTTGTCATCGAAAAAATAAATTCATTAAAAAAGTGTCAATAAAATACTGATATGCTTGAATTTATCATTTTAAAATATCAAGTTTGATCCATCATAAAAATTAAATGAAAGGAAAAATTAAACATATCACCCCTAAATTTAGGATGAATATCACCTTATTTTTTGATAAGATGGAGGCCGGTATGTACCCTGCTTTTTATCGACGATCATGAAGGTAGTTCTCAACTTTTTACAGTTATAAAATCCTAAGTAGATCTTTTAAGTTTTTAGATAAAAAGAAAAAACACTATTTTCATTAATTCCCTTTTAGGGCCGAACAATGACTATTAAGAATACCATTCAAGAGATGAAACATATATCGAGCTTCAGCATTGTGGAAGCGAGTTTAGAAGAGCATAAAGAATATGCTAAAGATATCTGTTTTCAGATAGAAGAGTCTGCAAAGGCGAGAGGAACCGGTATTGCCAAAAGATCAGTAGATTATATAGAAAATAAATTTGCGGAAGGTAAAGGAGTGATTGCGATAGCAGATGACGGAACTTTTGCAGGATTTTGTTATATCGAATCGTGGGGACACAATAAATATGTGGCCAACTCTGGTTTGATTGTCAATCCACAATTTAGAGGTACTGGCTTAGCGAAGGCAATTAAGAAAAAGGCTTTTCAGCTATCTAGAAAGAAATATCCTGAAGCCAAGTTATTTGGTTTAACAACCTCATTACCTGTAATGAGAATCAATAGTGAATTGGGCTACCGTCCGGTCACTTTTTCTGAGTTAACAGACGACGAGCAATTCTGGAAAGGTTGTCAGTCTTGTGTAAACTACGATATCCTTCAACGCACTTTCAGAAAGCACTGTTTGTGTACAGGGATGATTTTCGATCCTAAAGACCCGAGATATAAATCGGCAATGGACTCGAATCAACAATAAAGAATAAGAAATTAACAACAAATAAAAGAAAAAGATCTATGAGTAAGAAAGTGGTTTTAGCCTTCAGTGGTGGTTTGGATACAACATACTGTGTGAAATATCTTTCAGAGGAAAGAGGGCTAGAGGTGCATACCGCTATCGTTCAAACAGGAGGTTTTTCTGATGACGAATTAAAAGAGATTGAAGAAAAAGCATTTAAACTAGGTGTGGCTTCTCATATCACTTTAGATCAAACAGAAACTTTCTATGAGCAATGTGTGAAATATTTAGTGTACGGTAATGCTTTACGTTACAATACTTACCCTCTAAGTGTAAGTGCTGAACGTGTATTCCAAGCATTGGCAATTGCTGAATATGCAAAGAAAATTGGAGCAGATAGTATCGCTCATGGATCTACAGGTGCAGGTAACGATCAAATCCGTTTTGATATGGCATTTAAGATCATCTGTCCTGAAGCAGAAATTATTACGCCAATTAGAGATAATCAGTTATCGAGACAAGACGAAATCGATTTCTTGATTTCTAAAGGTGTGGAAGGCGATTGGGAAAAATCGATGTACTCGATCAACCAAGGTCTTTGGGGTACTTCAGTAGGTGGTAAAGAAACATTGGGTTCTAGATTATCACTTCCAGAGGAAGCTTACCCAACGCAAGTTACAGAGACTATCCCTAAGAAATTAAGCTTGACGTTCGAAAAAGGTGAATTAGTAGGTATCGATGGTAAGATCTACGATAAGCCTGTTCAAGCGATTCAAGAATTAAATAAAATAGCTTCTCCTTATGGTATTGGTAGAGACATCCACGTGGGTGATACTATCATTGGTATTAAAGGAAGAGTAGGATTTGAAGCAGCAGCCCCGGTGTTAACCATCAAGGCACACCACCTATTAGAGAAGCACACACTTACAAAGTGGCAATTGTATTGGAAAGAGCAATTGGGTAACTACTATGGTATGTTAACGCACGAAGGTCAGTGGATCGATCCTGTAATGCGTAACATCGAGAAATTCTTAGAAGATACTCAATCTCATGTGACAGGTGAAGTATTCGTGACATTATTCCCTTACCGTTTCGAATTGGAAGGTATTGAGTCGAAATTCGATTTGATGAACCCTGAATTCGGTGCATATGGTGAAATGAACAATGCATGGACAGGTGAAGATGCTAGAGGTTTTGCCACCATTTTAGCGAATCAGAACATGATCTTTGGTAAAGTGAAAGAAGCTGCCGAAGAGACTGTATCAGAATAATATTTAAACCTGATAACTTGAATTGGTATGACACTAAGGGTGCGGAATTTCTTCTGCATCCTTTTTTATCGAACCAATTTGATACAACCTAAAAGTGGAACCTTGAAATCCACATCAAAAAGAAACAACAAACTTATAGTATAAAGAAATCATGAAAGTTGGAATTATTGGCGGCGCCGGCATGACAGGCGGTGAATTATTAAGAGTAGTGTTAAATCACCCAGAAGTGGATATTGCTTATGTTCATAGCCGATCGCAAGTAGGTAAACCACTTCATGCAGTTCATAAAGACTTATATGGCGAAAGCGACATCACTTTTACGGGTGAAATTGGAGCAGCAGACGTTGTTTTCTTGTGCTTGGGCCACGGTGAGTCGGTGAAATTCTTAGAAGACAATTCATTCCCATCATCAACAGTAATCATCGATTTAAGTCAAGACTTTAGATTAGGTGAGGGGATTGTAGAAAATAGATCAATGCAATTGGGAGATCGTGAGTTCATTTACGGTTTACCTGAGATGCAAAAAGAGAAAATTAAGTCAGCAAAAAACATTGCCAATCCTGGCTGTTTTGCGACTGCCATTCAAATAGCTTTATTACCACTGGCTGACGCTCAGAAGTTGAACAATGAAGTACATATAAGTGCGATTACAGGTTCGACTGGTGCCGGTGTAAAGCTTATGGCAAGTACTGCGTTTACTTGGAGAACAAGTAACATCTCACATTATAAAGCCTTTCAACATCAGCATTTATTAGAAATTGGTCAGAGTCTAAATCAATTGCAAAATGGTTTCGACCACAAGATCAACTTCATTCCTTACAGAGGTAACTTCACAAGAGGAATTTTAGCTTCTTGTTATTTAAAATCAGATTTATCTCAAGAAGAAGCGGTAAAACTTTTCAAAGATTATTATGCTGATGCTGCATTCACTCGCGTTTTAGATGGTCCTTTAGATTTGAAACAAGTAGTGAACACCAACAGAGGTTTTATCAGCATCGAAAAACACGATGATACATTGTTGATTACCTCAGCAATTGATAACTTACTGAAAGGAGCTGTTGGACAAGCTGTTCAGAACATGAACTTGATTTTCGGATTGGACGAGAAGACAGGTTTGAACCTTAAACCAATGGCATTCTAAAACTCAAAAATCACTATAATGGCAAATTTATTTGATGTATATCCCTTATTTGATATCACTCCCGTAAAAGGTGAAGATGTTTGGGTATATGATGAAAAAGGCGAAAAATATCTAGACTTGTATGGTGGTCATGCCGTGATTTCGATCGGACATACCCACCCACATTATAAAAAACAACTATCTGATCAGTTAGAAAATTTGGTATTCTATTCTAACTCTATTCAGAATCCACTTCAAAAAGAATTAGCATCTAAATTAGGTGAAGCAAGTTGTTATCACGATTGGAATTTATTCTTATGTAATTCTGGAGCAGAGGCCAACGAAAATGCATTCAAATTGGCTTCATTCTACAATAAGAAAACGAAGATCATTTCTTTCACAAAAGGATTTCACGGAAGAACATCTTTAGCCGTTGCGGCTACAGATAACAAGAATATTGTGGCACCATGTAACGCAGTTCACGATACTTTAATCCTTCCATTTAACGATGTAGAAGCTTTAAAAGAGGCTTTTGCTCAACACGAAATCTGTGCAGTTGTAGTAGAAGGTATCCAAGGTATTGGAGGTATTTACGAACCAACAGTAGAATTCATGCAAACGATTAGAACTTTATGTGATGATCAAAATGCAGTTTTCATTGCCGATGAGATCCAATCAGGATACGGGCGATCAGGTAGATTCTTCGCACATCAGTGGTATGATGTTATTCCTGATGTGGTGACGATGGCCAAAGGAATGGGGAATGGATTCCCCATCGGTGGCGTATTCATCTCTCCTAAGTTCGAAGCAGCCTACGGTATGTTGGGGACAACATTTGGAGGAAATCACTTAGCCTGTGCAGCTGGTATTGCCGTACTAGACGTCTTGAAAGACGAAAACCTTATCGAAAAATCGGTAGTAGTAGGAGAGTGGTTAGTGGAGCAATTGAACTCAAATCCTGCCATCAAAGAAATTCGTGGAAAAGGATTGATGCTAGGTATCGAGTTAAATGAAGCGGTGGCACCTTTAAGAAAGAAATTATTGTTTGATCATAAGATCTTCACGGGGGCATCATCAAATAAAAACACGGTACGTTTATTACCACCACTTACATTAACGAAAGAGCAAGCACAATTATTTGTGGATGCTTTCGAAGCAGTAACTAAAGAAATCGCATAAATCCCACTATAGAAAATGGAAAAATTTTTATCTGTAAACGATGTTCAGGATGTAAATGAAATCGTTGAAAGTGCATTAAAGATAAAAGCCAACCCTGAAGCCTACGGGGATGTTGGAAAAAATAAAATGTTGGGTCTATTGTTCTTCAACCCAAGTTTAAGAACAAGATTAAGTACACAACGTGCCGCTCGTCATTTAGGAATGGACGTGATGGTGATGAACATTGATAAAGACGGTTGGAAAATCGAAACTGAAGAAGGTGTAATCATGGACAGTGATAAAGCAGAGCATTTAAAAGATGCTGCTGCCGTAATCAGTCAATATTGTGATATCATCGGTGTGCGTTCTTTCCCTAACCTTCAAAATAAAGAGGAAGATTATTCTGATTCAATCATGAAAGATTTTGTGAAGTATGCAAAATCTCCGATTGTATCCTTAGAATCAGCTACTCGCCACCCACTACAATCTCTAGCAGATTTGGTAACCATCAGAGAAAATTCTGATAAACCAAAAAAGAAAGTAGTACTTACTTGGGCTCCTCACCCAAGAGCATTACCTCAAGCGGTACCTAATTCATTCGCTGAGTGGATGAACGCTGCTGATGATGTAGAATTAGTCATTACTGCACCTGAAGGTTACGAATTGGATCCTGAGTTTGTTGGTGAGGCAACTTTCACTACCAACCAAGACGAAGCTTTAAAAGGAGCCGACTTTGTTTATGCCAAAAACTGGTCATCTACAAAAGAATACGGTAAAGTGGTTTGCAAGGACAACTCTTGGCAAATTACAGAAGAGAAAATGGCTTTAACCGACAATGGTAAATTCATGCACTGTCTTCCAATCCGTAGAAACGTAGTGGCTAGCGACGCTGTATTGGATAGCGAAAACTCTCTTATCTTAGAGGAAGCGAATAATAGGACGTTTGCAGCTGCGGCGGTGTTGAATGAAATGCTTGAGGCAGAAGACTAGGGTGAACTAAGGAACGAAGAAACTAAGGAACTAAGGAACTAAGTTGAGCTTTTTATTTCTAGATATGATACTGATAAAGTAAGAAGTAAAAGGTAAGAGGTAAAGGTGAGATTAGTTTATTTTCTGATCGTATCAAAAGCCCAGGAATTCATTCCTGGGGCTGATGGAATTTAGAAGACATACACACACAATGACGTTGCAACCCAACGTCATTGTTTTATTTAGAAATTAATAAAACAAACAACCTGATGAAAATATCAGTCATAAAAGTTGGTGGCAACATCATTAACGACGAGCAAGCTTTAGCTAGTTTTCTGGATCAGTTTTCTGCTTTGGAAGGACCAAAAGTATTGGTACACGGTGGTGGCAAATTAGCTACAGCAATGGCCAAGCGTTTGGGTATCGAACCAAAAATGGTAGATGGAAGGCGTGTTACCGATGCAGATACTTTAGAAGTGGTAACGATGGTATATGGTGGATTAGTAAACAAGAATATTGTTGCTAAACTTCAAGCCAAAGGAACAAATGCAATTGGGTTAACAGGTGCTGATGCCAACATCATAGAATCTGATAAAAGAACAGGTTGGGAGATCGATTTTGGTTTTGTAGGTGATGTGCGTAAAGCCAATGCTTCTCCAATTATCGGTTTACTAGAACAAGGAATCACTCCTGTAGTAGCACCTTTAACTCATAATGGCGAAGGTCAGTTACTCAATACCAATGCAGACACAATGGCACAGGCAACCGCTGTGGCTTTAGGTCAGGCAGGACACGAAGTATCGCTTAGATACTGTTTCGAAAAAGCAGGTGTTCTTTTGGATATCAACGATGATAATTCATTAGTTCCAGTATTGAACCCTCAAAAGTTCGAAGAGTTCAAAGCAGAAGGAGTCGTTGCCGATGGCATGCTTCCAAAACTAAAAAATGCATTTGATGCTATCGATGCATCCGTAACCGAAGTATGGTTAGGGAAAGTGGAAGGGTTGCTTTCGAAGGAGCCTGTGGGGACGAAGATTGTAGGTAGTTAAGGTAGGAGTTAGGAAGTAGGAGTTGCTGAGTTTATGCTCGTTTGGAACTAAGGAACTAAGGAACTAAGGAACTAAGGAACGAAGATATTGTATCAAAAGCCCAGGAATTTATTCCTGGGGATGCATAGGTTGAGGTAAGAAGTAAGAGGTAAGAGGTAAGAAGTAAATAATTAATCAAATTATATTATCGATGTTGCCACATTTACGAGACGGTGAAACCTCTCCTATTCCTCAATAATAGAGCTTAACTTTATAATGATTGATCTATATAATGAAACTCTAAGTTTACCACTCTTCTCCAACGAGGGGTGCAACCCCTCGACAACGGACCGATCACAATATATATTTGGTAAGGTGGTACTATCACATGACAACGAACCCGATTACAAGTGGTCCGCTCCTCATAACGCGGGCACGAGTCAGGAGACTCGCGCTAGTTAAAAAAACTCCTAACTCCTACCTTCTAACTCCTAATTCCTACCTCCTAACTCCTAATTATTTCATATCTTGATAGTAAATCAATTAAAACAAGATGAAACATACTGAATTAGTAGAAAAAGCGACTGCATTATTAAAGCAAATGATTGCGACAGAATCTTTAAGTAGAGAAGAAGATGATGTGGCAGAAATTGTTGCTCGCTTTTTTATTGAAAATGAAGTAGAAATACATCAATATAAAAATAATATTTTGGCTCAGAATGTACATTTTGATGAGGAGAAGGAGACCATTCTTCTGAACTCTCATATTGATACAGTAAAGCCCAATAAGGATTGGACCTTAAATCCTTTTGAACCAAAGGTAATCGATGATAAACTTTATGGTTTGGGGAGTAATGATGCAGGAGGGTGTTTGGTTAGTTTAATCGCGACCTTCCTTTATTTTTATAAGAGGGACGACCTTCCTTTTAACTTAGTGATTTGTGCCTCTGCAGAAGAAGAGGTATCAGGTAAAGAAGGGATTGCTGATGTTTGGGATCAATTGCCTAAGATTGATTTTGCTATTGTTGGTGAACCTACTTTGATGCAAATGGCAGTGGCCGAAAAAGGGCTGATGGTTTTGGATTGTGTTGCTGAAGGAGAATCGGGTCATGCTGCTAGGAATGAAGGAGTAAATGCAATTTACAAAGCCATTAAAGATATTGATTGGTTTAGAAATTATCAGTTCCCGAAGACATCGCCTACTTTGGGGCCAATTAAGATGTCGGTAACAGTAATTGATGCTGGAACGCAACATAATGTGGTGCCCTCAGAATGTAAGTTTGTAGTCGATGTAAGAACAACAGATGCTTACTCTAACTTGGAAACCTTAGAGATTATCAAAAAGGAAGTGGGAAGTACGGTGACCCCAAGATCAACTCGATTAAATCCGTCGGGTGCACCTATGGATCATCCGGTAATTAAGGCAGGGTTGAACCTGCAAAAAGAAACTTATGGCTCTCCAACTTTATCAGATCAAGCTTTAATGCCCATTCCTTCATTAAAAATGGGACCTGGCGACTCCGCAAGATCACATACTGCGGATGAATTCATATATTTGTCTGAGATTGCTCAAGGCGTTGAAGGATACATCAAAGTCTTAGAAGGAGCAATCATTATTTACCGTCAATAAAGTGATGAATCATCACTCATAAATACAATACTAGAATGAAACTTTGGCAAAAATCAACGTATACAGTAAACGAGAAAGTAGACAAGTTTACAGTTGGAAAAGATAGAGAACTAGATATCCTCTTAGCACCTTACGATGTGAAAGGTTCCATGGCACATGCTACTATGTTGGCAGAAGTGGGATTGTTAACGGAGGAAGATAAGGACACTTTACTAAAAGGTTTACAAGAAATATACGAGGAGATCGAAAGAGGGGAGTTTGTCATTGAAGACGGTGTGGAAGATGTACACTCTCAAGTAGAGATGTTATTGACGCAACGTTATGGTGATGTGGGTAAGCGTTTGCACTCGGGTAGATCAAGAAATGACCAAGTTTTATTGGACTTGAAGTTATACTTGCGTGATGCCATCAAAAATGTAGCTGACCATACGAAATCACTTTTTGATACCCTAGTAGAGAAATCAGAAGAATTTAAAGACTATTTGATGCCGGGTTATACGCACATGCAAGTAGCGATGCCTTCCTCTTTTGGTTTATGGTTAGGTGCTTACGCTGAGTCATTAGTTGACGATATGGTGATGCTAAAAGCGGCTTACGATATCACTGATAGAAACCCTCTAGGTTCTGCAGCAGGTTATGGTTCATCTTTCCCATTAAATAGAACAAGAACTACTGAGTTGATGGACTTCCAAACAATGGCCGTCAATGTAGTTTATGCACAAATGGGTAGAGGTAAAACGGAATATCATGTAGCAAATGCTATGGCATCCGTAGCGGCTACTGTGGCGAAATTATCAATGGACGGTTGTATGTATGCTGGTGGTAACTTCGGTTTCTTGAAATTCCCTAACGAATTCACCACAGGATCGAGTATCATGCCTCATAAAAAGAACCCTGATGTATTGGAGTTAACTAGAGCAAGATGTAATCAAATTACTTCTTTACCGACTCAAATTATGTCAGTTTTAAGTAATCTTCCAGTAGGTTACCACAGAGATCTTCAACAAATTAAAGAGATGTTGTTACCAGCTTTCGAAATGTTGAACGACTGCTTGGAGATGACCAAGTTAATGTTCGAAAAGATGGAGCCAACAAAAGATCTTTTAGAAGCACCAATCTATGATTACTTGTTCTCAGTAGAAGAAGTAAACAAACTTGTACTTCAAGGCATTCCTTTCAGAGAAGCCTACGTGATTGTAGGTGAAGGTATCGAAAAAGGAGAATATAATCCTGAAAGATCGGTCAATCATAACCACGAAGGTTCGATTGGCAATCTTGGAAATGATATTATTAAGAAAAGAATGGAGGAAGTGTATAACTTCTAGATAAATAAGAACAGCTTGGTTTAGGATCAAGCTGTTTTTTTTATATTGTATTTATGGTAACTCACTTAACACCCATCAAGAGTAAATCTCAATACGATGCTTATATAAATAGATTGGACGATCTAATGGAATTAGAGTCACTTTCTAAAGATCAAGAAACTCAGTTAGAGCATTTATCTATTTTAATTGATGTTTACGAACAAGAAAATCATTCTGTTGATTTATCAAGTTTAACCCCGATAGATATCAAAAATTTAGAATGGATCAATTACATTTGAAGCAAAAAGATCTATCATTTATTGGAAGTTCAGGAGTGGTAAGTGAAGTAATGAATGGAAAGAGACAATTAAATCTAAACATGATAAAAACATTATCAACGGAATAAGATATTCCTGTTGAGTTATTAATTAAGTAATATTTTCTGTTATAGAAATAAAAGGTTGACCTAATCACATTTAGATCAACCTTTTTAGCATTCATATTTTACAATTTAATAATTATAAAAATTGATAAGCACTTCTGCACCAGTAATATCAAAGACAGGGCTTTCTACAAGAATACCATCTGTGTTATAAAAACGGTGTCCAATAATTTCATTATATTCATCCTGTTCATAAATAACATGTCCTAGCTTTAATGAATAATGAAAAACATCTGCAGATTTAATTTTTTGATCTTCAAATAGTTCAATAGGTTGTAGATGACACCAAGAGAAATCAGTACTTTCACCTTTATTAAAAACATCTATATTCCTAATTTCAAACTTTCCATCATCATTATATTTATCGTTGATTCTGTATTTAGATAAACGATCATCTTCTTCATAAATTAAAAAAAACTTTTTTAGCAAGATTAAGTTATCATTTTCATCTAGTTTCAGTGACTCTTTTTCGTAAAGCAAAAATAGATCGTCTATTGAGGTCTTATGCCAAATTTCTAGGTTTATATAATTAGGGTCTTGTACTCTAACATATTTCCAAAAAGTAGCTTCACCACTTTCTTTGTAATATTTAATTTCAAAATAACCATCAGTCCACCAATAGTACTCTATATCGCCATTTGGATAGGTTATAGAATGGATATAATATAATTCAGGAAATCTTTCATCGAATTCGTATAATGTTTGAGATTCTCCATAATATCCATTAGCATTTATTTTAATGATATTATTGTGTTCATCATAAAAATAGATGAATTCTGTTCCAGAGATTTCCTCTGTTTTACTAAAGATTGATCCATCTTCTTTATAAACAAGACTTATATTTTCTAAGACTTCATTGTTTTCATTTTTAATATCAAAAGATGAAATCTCATCATTTCCGTTGTATGTGTAATAATAATACAACGTTGGTTGGTTATTTTCTAGAATTTTAGAACGAAATATTCTTCCGTTATCATCAATTTCGTGCTTGAACTCAATATTTAAATTTTTAAAAAAATGCCCTCTTTCATAATAAATACTTTCGGCTAATTGATCATTGGAATAGACATGAACGATATGGTATGCCCAGACATTATTTGTATTTATTAAGTTGTTGATATTTCTTTCAAAGACCTTATAATCTTGGACTTGAGGATTTTCAAGACCTTCAAATATAGAACATGAAGAGACTAGAAGTAAAAAGAGTAGTTTAAATAATAGTTTCATTTGTGGTATAGCTAATACTAAGTTAAAAAAATAATCAAAAAGTAAATATAGGAATTAAACTTTTACAACTCCCAACCAAAACCCAATGTGTACTGATAATCCAACTCTTTACCAGCTTCAGCAGGCTGTGTATCGAAGTTCATTTTATATCCTGTTTTGATGTAGAAGTCATAAGGTAAATCGTACTTTAAGTTGGCTCCCGCATCGACTCTCCAACGACTATTGTTATCCAAAGAACGGTATCCTTTTCCTGTTGCATTAAACGATAAATCTCCAATATCAAATAAATTTAGATCTGTGCCCAAATACCATTCAGAACTGGTCGTGGATGCTTTGGTAAAAGGATTTCCATCTTCATCCAATGTTTGATTGAAGGATTCATTCAAAACAGAAACACCCGTAGAAAAGCCCCAATATGCTTTATTGGTATGCAATACATATTTACCAAAACCACCTGATGTAGTTAATCGAAGATTGATTGACTGTTCTGTATTGGTTAAATAACTGATACTAGCAGTGGCATAAAAGTCTTTAGGGAGGAAGTAATTACCCGTAAAAGAACCTTCATCTCTTACTATGGGATCGACATTATCCTGAACAGATCGGATACTGTTTACATTCAAGGTTAATATCCATTTATTGGTATTGTAAGCAATAAAAATATTGGTATTCAACTGTGACAAATTATTGGCTTTTGTGAAATTATACCCCACATCAACACTTGCAGATAGTTTACTTAAAAACGTTTGATTGATGGATTTTAAATACACCACATCTTTTGGATTGATGGAATGCTGAACACTATCATCTGAAATGATTTTATATAGACCATCATCAGAAGAAACGATACTGCCATAATATCTATCGCCATTAGAAAGGGTTACGGAGAACTTAGTGTTACAAATTATCTTTTTGATGCCATCCCATTCAATTTTAAAATTAGCATCAGAATAATCAGTTTCAATTTCTACAACACCTCTATCTAAACTTTTTATTTCACCCACGATAACATCACCATTAATCATTTCTAGTGAGTCCATTTGTGCGAAAATATAATGAGGTAAGATTATTAAGAGAAGGGTGACCGCCTTTTTCATGTTAAGATTGAAGTTAATTGAAGTATAATTTAAAAAACTGTTGAAGTTTGATATAGTTTCGAGTAAATGTCGATTTGTAGAGTGTTAATTTAAAATAGTTTTAGAATTATTAAAAAAAGTCTAACCCTTAATTGAGTTAGACTTCTTGATATTTATTTTTTTCTGAACTTCCTTTTTAACCTTCCTCTATTGACAGGCTTGGTTTTCTTAGGACCACGATGCACTTTTTTCGTTTGATTCTCAGGGTTATTGATGCCCTGTTTGGTATGGAATGCCCCGCCCCCCGAAGAACGTTTCGGACGAATGTCTTGTAAATAATCTCTATCAGAAATTTTTGGTTTTTCTTCCTCAGAGAAGATGTCGGATATCTTTACTTCTTCCGGCATAGGCTCCAAAGGAATGGCTTTCCCCATCAACTCCTCAATTTGCATCTGATACAGTTGTTCTGCTTCATTGATAAAAGTGATGGCCAAACCTTTCTCATCGGCACGACCCGTTCTACCAATTCTATGGATATATTCTTCTGGAACTTCTGGAGTATCGAAGTTAATTACATGCGTAATACCTTTGATGTCCAAACCACGTGCAATAATATCTGTGGCAATTAAGAATTTAAACGTACCGTTCTCGAAGCTTTCCAACATTCTAAATCTGTAATTCTGAGATTTATTGGAGTGGATAATACCTGTTTGTTCGGGGAATTTCTTCTCCACATGTTCGTGTAAACGATCGGCTAATTTTTTATTTCGAACAAAGACCAACACTTTTTCCATATCTTCTTCATGATCCAGTAAATACTCTAGCATATTTACTTTCGTGTAGAAGTTAGGGACATGATAGGCTCTTTGTGTTACTTTATCTGCAGGAGTACCTGTTCTTGCAATCTCTACTTTTTCAGGTTTACTGAAGAAAGTGTTGATAAGTTCTTGCACATCATCAGTGATCGTTGCAGAGAACATGATGTTCTGACGACGATGTGGAAGTAAATCCATGATACGAGTTAACTGAGGTCGGAAACCTAGATCCAACATCTCGTCGACTTCATCAATGACAAATTTTTGAAGTGATTTAAATTTTAAGACGCCAGCCAAAGCGATATCCAATACTCTACCAGGAGTACCTACTAGGATATCAAGTCCTTCGTGTACTTTCTGTTTTTGAGTATTGATGTTTGCTCCACCATATACACCTACAGTTCTTACTGACATGTATTTGGTGAGTGCCTCAATCTCTTCCACTACTTGTGCTACTAATTCACGCGTAGGTACAACAATCAAAACTCTCGGATCATCTTGATTCGAAAATTTAAGATTTTGCAAAATAGGTAAGAGGTAAGCCATAGTTTTACCTGTACCCGTTTGTGCAATACCTATAATATCTTTACCGGATCCGATAACAGGAAAAGCTTCTTTTTGGATAGGAGTTACATTTACATATTCCAGATCCTCAATAGCATTTCTAAGGAAATTATTAAGTTTTAATTCTTCGAAAGTCACTTTAATAAAATTTAAATTTTCACAAAGGTATATTTCTATATTTGAAAAGGGAAAAATTAGAGGCGATATATAACAGACATTGACATAGTCTTAGAAATAATTGTATCTTGCATATACTAACACATCTATATAATCCCTTGACTAGGGGGATTTCAAAATTATCAGGAGAAACATTTATCGTCAATTATCAGAATGAATAAGCAAATAGTACTAACAATGCTCCTATTGTTTCAGTATAGTATTATGGCATATGCACAGAATACTATTCACTTCGAAACAAAAGAATGGGATGAAATATTACAACTGTCTGAAAACGAAGGAAAACTCATCTATTTTGGCATCACCACAAAATGGAGTCAGCCTTGCCAAAACTTTGTAAACAACGTTTATAAAGACAAGAAAGTAAGCGAATATTTCAACGAAGAATTCATCAATATGAATCGAGACTTAGAAGATCAGCTCTCCAAAGAGTTTGTGTCTAGGTACAGTATTCGATCGTTTCCTGCACATTTATTTTTCAATGAAAAAGGTCAACTCATTCATTTGATGAAAGGAGCGATGCCTCCTAATGTCTTTTTATCAAGATGTAAAAAAGTAGAAGATCCTTCCTACCAATATTATACAATCAAGAATAAAATCCGTAGTGAGGAGGAGGTGACCTTCGAAGAATACCTTAATTATTGCTCAAGTACTTTCGAATTAGGAGTAAAAGACGAAAAAGCATGCGAAGAATTTATCAAGCTATTGGATGAAGATAAATTAGCTGATCCTAAAGTGATGGATGTCGTTTGCCATACCCTTTATCATTCGAATGTGAGAGACCAAGCATTTACGTTTTTTGTGGAGCATCACGATAAATTACTCTCGCATATTCAAACAAAGAATTTAGAAAACATCTACACTCAATTAGTAAAGAATACATTATCAAAGAATCTGGAGGAGAAGAACCCTGTAGTATTTGAGAAGGAGATGTATGTGTTAAAGCAATACCTACCTAATCATTTTTCAGTAAAAGCAGCCTTTATCTACGAACCAAAATTCTACTTATCCATAGGAGATCATCAAAAAGCATTCTTTAGAATTAAAGACAACTTCGAAGCAGCCAAGAAGATCAAAGATCATAAAGTAATGAGTCATTGTAACGATTGGGCATGGATGATCTATACCACATCAGAAAACCCAAGCTACCTAAATAATGCATTAAGCTGGGTGGAATACGGTATCAGCGAAGATCACAATACACTCGATATGATGGATACTCAAGCACATTTATATTATAAATTGGGTATGTTTGAAAAAGCAGAGAAAGTAGCCATCGAGGTGAAAAACGCCTATGATAAAAAGGGTGTGGATAGTAAAAAGATGACAGACCTGCTTCAACAAATCAAATTAAACTAACATGAAACTCGTTGCTATTTTAAGAGGAATAAATGTCGGTGGGAAAAGGAAGATCCTCATGGCCGATCTAAAGAAATTAGTCGAAGAACTAGGAGGAACTGATATCACTACCTACATACAAAGCGGTAATGTTATTTTCTCTTCTGATGAAATTGACCCTCAAGTTTGGTCAAAACGCCTAGAAAAAGGAATAGCAGATACTTTCGGCTTCGATGTTCCAGTAATCGTCCTTCAACAACAACAATGGCAAGAATTAATTGATAATAACCCCTATAAAAACGAAGAAATCAATCAACTTCACGTCACAATCCTAGACAGCCTACCCAAAGAAGAAAACAAACAAAAACTTGCCGAAGTAAAAAGCGGAGCCGACCAATATCAAATCATCAACAAAGCAGTGTATTTGTTCTGTGCGGGAAAATACCACGAAACGAAATTAGGAAACAACGTGATTGAGAAGAAGCTTGGGGTGAAGGCGACAACGAGGAATTGGAAAATGGTGGGGAAAGTAAGGAGCCTTTTGGAAACCTAAGTGTTTATAATGAAAGGGTTGAAATGAAAAGTTAAAAATGAAAAATGAAAAACGTGAAATGTTGTTCTAACGCTCGTTTTTGAGGGACGATGTATCGGACATATAATACACTGGTGCCGATGTTAAGTGCTTAGGTAGTAAGTAGCAGGTGCTGAATTTACGCTACACTGGCGCCGATGTTAAGCGAAGCGTCATCGGTGTCCATAAACGTTAGAGGTCTCCCGACCTCGTTATTGAAATGTAAGTTTAAATAATTAATCATAAAACTAAAACAATCTTTGGGCATACAGCTCGCGTTAGCTTAACTAACTACGTTTTTCATTTTTAACTTTTCATTTTTCATTGAAAAGCCAAAAAGCTTTTCACATCATATTTCTAGAAAGTTAGTTCAGCTTTAATTCGAAGTGAAAAAAAGGCTTTTCAAAGCAACTTCTTCGCAACACAATACATGACATTTATTGTGTTTTTTTATGTCTCATTGATTTTTGATGATAATGAATGGGTATTCATGTTAAGAGAAGATCAAGTTTTGTTAAGAGGGGAAATATATCTTTTTAAGAAACTATGAAAACCCGACTTAATACTTAATGTGTTGATGATGAAGATATAAAATTGCCTTAACCGATTGGGATTTTGGCTTTTATACATTTGTGTCGATTGTTTTATACACAAACTAATTAACACAAAATGAAAAAGCTTCTATTTTCAATCTTTATCTCATTAGCCTTCTTTATGTCTTGTACTTCTAACGAAGAAACACAAGATCCACAAGACACAGATGCTGCTAACTATGAGGTAGTAAGTTATCAATTGGCAGACGATGGTATGTCTGTGTTAGTTCAATTCGCAAGCGGAAAAACTTCTGTTATCAATTTTAATGAGTCGGTAAACGGAAATGATGGTACTGGAATTCAAAATATCACATTTGATCCAGTGACAGGTCAGTTGACGATCACGTTAACCGATGGTACGCAAATGGTTTTTGATATTGCTGAGGAGGTATCAGCAGTGAAATTGATGAACCATTCTATGACTCCTCACTTATTGAAGAGACATTCTGGTTTTGAGCATTTAGAGATTTTTTCTCTATTATCATCAGAGGATGCTTTGGAAGAGTCGCCAGACTTCCTTTATGGTTCAATGGCGGATGGTGCTGGTCTATTAAAGAACGATGACGGTACTTTCACTTTAATCAACAACATCGAGGCACACTATTCTGTTGCAAGAATTTCTTTTGATGAAACTTTCAAGCCTATAAAAGGGGAGATCATCTTGGATGCTACTGCAACAGCAAATACGGCACAATGTTCTGGTACTCTTGTGACTCCGGAAGAGCATGGTTTTGGTCCAATCTACCTTTCTGGTGGAGAATGGGGTGGTTCTTCTACGAACGTTTTTGCAACAGATCCTTTCAGAGCTGCTTCAGAAAAATCTGTGGGTAGAACTTTAGATGCTATGGGGCAATGGACTGTAGAAAATGCAGTTCCTCTTGGAAAAAATGCTTACCCTGAGAAAACAGTTGTTCTTATCGGTGATGATAGCCACGGCGATGCAGGTGGAGCATTAGCAATGTATGTTTCTGAAACTGTTGGCGACCTAGACGGTGGTAAATTGTATGCCTTAAAGTTAGGCGACGGTTCTATGATTGATAACGAATTGGCTGCATCTGATGCTCCTGTTGCAGTTTCTTTCGTTGAGTTAGAAGAAAGAACATATGATGCCTTAAATACAGAATGTATTGCTAAAGGTGTGATGGCTTTCAATAGAGTGGAAGATATCGATTACAGAAAAGGTGATGCTTCTGCTAACAGAGAAGTATATTTTACAGCTACCGGTAGAAGTCAATACAACGATACAAGAACTAAATATGGTAGAATCTACAAATTAGTACTTGATGAAAACGATCCATTATCAGGTACTCTAGAAGTAATTCTTGATGGCGACAATTTAGAGGGTAAAGCTCATCGTTTACACAGTCCTGATAACATCTTGGCGACAGAAAACTTCTTATATATCCAAGAAGATCCAAACGGTTACGACGATGTTGCTTCTAAACAACACGATGCTTACTTACATCAGTACAACTTAAAAACAGGTGTATTGAAAGTTGTTCTTGAGTCAGATCACAGAGGTTCTACTGGTCTTGACAATGGTTACGCTAGCATGGACGACCGTTGGGGAAGATGGGAATTGACAGGTATGATCGATGTTTCTGAGCAATTGGGAATGGACGGTACTTTCTTGTTAATCCAACAAGCACACTCATGGAAATCAGATGATTTCTTGGATAAATCAAACCCAGCGAACACTATTAACGAAGGTAGTATTCTAACAGTCGTAAAAGGACTTGAAAGATAATTATCAATTCAATTTAGAACTCGGTGATCAGTTTTCTGATCATTGGGTTCTTTAATTTTTTGCCTTATGAAAAAACTTCTGCTTTTACTTATTGGATGTATTCTGATGTTGTCTTGTGAATCAAAAAAGCAAGACCTAAAATCAAATATTGAGGACTATTACTATTCTAATTTAAAGGATTGTCGATCGTCTATAGAAAAGATGTCGACCCTTTCTCAAAAAGACAGTTTGATCATGTCTTTTGATGAAGGACGTAAATCTTTGAAGAAGATCGAAAGCATCATGTGTTTCTATTCTTTCAGAACTTACAAGATGCTAAACTCGCCCAATTTGCCAGAAGTAGAAGAATTTGATAATGCAGATAAAGTCTTAGATGCCACAGGTTTCCAAGTCATCGAAGAAATGCTCTTTACCGACGAAATTGATGTAGTTGGTATCCATCAACAATGCAATCAGATGTTGATGACGATCGATTTGGAATTAGGAAACCATAAAATAACAGTACTAAAACCTTATCATCTATTATGGTCTATTAGAGACGAATTAATAAGAATTACCTCTTTAGGTATTAGTGGATTTGATTCTCCAGTTTACTTAAATAGCTTGGAGGAGAACGTTTATGCCCTCCAAGGTATTCAAGATCTATTAGATCAAAACGATTATCTGTTCCAAGATCAAAAAATCTTAGAACGTTGGGATGAAGAATTAGAGAACGCAAAACAAACATTAAAGCAAGGACCTAACTTCGATCGATTCGATCGCTATCACTTCATCAAAGATCATATTCATCACCTCATGGGGTTGTGGGTAACGACCTCAAAAGATTGGAAAGTAGAATTTCCATTCGATCAGAAAGTAAACTACGAAGCATTATCACTATTTCATCCTCAAACATTCAATACGAATAGCTTTATGTCTAGAAACAGTGTTGAATTTAATGATGAAGTAGTAGAATTGGGACAACAGCTTTTTCATGATGCGTCCCTTTCTGGAAATAACAAAATGAGTTGTGCCTCTTGTCATGATCCGAAAATGGCCTTTACCGATGGTAGAAAACTATCCATTACCAATAAAGGAAAAGACAACAAAAGAAATGCACCCACATTAATGTACGCAGGGTTACAAGCCTCACAATTTTATGATGCACGACAATCGAATTTAGAAACTCAGATTCAGGCTGTGGTAGATAATAAAGACGAGTTCGATCATCATATGGAAGGGGTCGTAGAAGCCGTTCAAAAGAACGAAGCTTACGTGAAGGAACTTCAGAAATACTATAAAGAAGTCGATAGCTATGCTGTAAGAAACTCATTAGCTATGTTCGTACATAGTTTATCGCCTTTCCAATCCAAGTTCGATAAAGCCATATCCAACATAGGAGAAGATTTAGCCGAAGAGGAAGTAGAGGGCTTCAACCTATTTATGGGTAAAGCTAAATGCGGTACTTGTCACTTTGCCCCAATATTTAACGGAACAGTCCCTCCACATTTCACCCATAGCGAGCTAGAAGTATTGGGTGTGCCCAAAACAGTAGCTTGGGAACACGCAGAAATCGACCAAGATAAAGGCAGGTACGACATTTCGAAAGCAAAAGAAAAAATGTTCGCCTTCAAAACACCAACCGTAAGAAACATCAATGTAACCGCTCCATATATGCACAATGGCGTCTTCAACACCTTGGACGAAGTTATTCAATTTTACAACATGGGAGGAGGTCATGGTATTGGCATCACTCTCGAAAACCAAACCCTACCGACAGATTCGTTGCATCTTACTATTAGTGAGGTGGAGAATCTTAAGTTGTTCTTGGGGGCACTTAGTGATCCTATTTAGAAATGAAAAATTAAAAGTTAAAAATGAAAAACGTGAAATGTTGTTCTAACGCTCGTTTCTAAGGGGCGAAGTTAAACTACAATGGTGCCGATGTTAAGCGAAGCGTCATTAACGTTAGAGGTCTCCCGACCTCGTTGTATGATTTTTTTTAAACTAACTACTACTACTGAAATAGAAAACCATAAGTTGTTCCTGGATCATTAAACTGATCCAAATTTTCTTGTAAATCCACATGGCGGGAGGTGCCATGTTTAGTCTAGGTGTTAATGTCCTATCGTTTTTTAAGCGGTGGGACTTTTTTTGAAATGAAAAGTTAAAAATGAAAAATGAAAAACGTGAAATGTTGTTCTAACGCTCGTCTCTCAGAGGTGACGTTAAACTGCTCTGGCTCCGATGTTAAGCGCAGCGTCATCGGTGTCAATAAACGTTAGAGATCTCCCGATCTCGTTATAGAAACGTAAGTAGGGCAAATAATTAACATCAAGGCTAAAACAATATATGGGCATAATTCTCGCGTTAGCATAACTAACCACGTTTTTCATTTTTAACTTTTCATTTTTAATTTAAAATAACTCTCTCCCCATCTTCCCAATTCTCTCCAACCACTTACTCCTAAACTTCTCCGAAGATCCCTTCACCGAAGCTACATAACTAACCCTCACCGGCGATACTCCACAGAACTCCAACGTTCCTCGTTTCAGGGAATGAATGGCGGGATCTTTCATAAAAAACTTATTGTACCAACTGGGGGAATCAGCTGTGACGATTATTCTTGCTGATTTTCCTTTGAGGAGCTTTTTGGGTAATGCTTGTCCCTCAACTAATTCGTAAGTGATGCCGGGAAGGAAGGTTCTGTCGATAAAGCCTTTCATGATGGCAGGGTAGCTGTACCACCATAATGGGAAGATCCATACTAGATGATCGGCTGATTTTATTTTTTCTATGGCATCGACTAAGTCAGGTTCTAGGTCTGTTCTTTTGTGGTAGCCGAATTGCAGACTGGGGTTAAAATCAAGATCTCTGATATTGATTCGATCTACTTTAGTTCCCGTAGATAATGCTCCTTCTTCATAAGCTTTTGCCAATGCAAAGTTGTAACTCTCTTGGTCGGGATGACCATTTATGATTAGTATTTTTTTCATATCGATTAGTTTTTCACAAAACAATAGAAACTAAAGTTTATAGCATAGGACATTTGTCTAAATCGACATCGAATTTCTTATTCTGCTTAGATGCCTTTGGGTGATTCCAAGGTAGGACGCTAGGTAATTCAAAGGTATTTTCTGAAGATATTCTGGGTGATGTATCAGAAGGTCCTCATACTTTTTCTCGGCAGTTTCTTTCTGAAGCAGGAATATTCTTTTTTCCATCTCCATATATTCTTGTTCCGTGAAATATTTAAACAGTCTCAACCAATTAACGTTTGATTTCTCGAGATGAATCATTAAATCTCTTGGTATGATATTTAATTCAACATCCGTTAAAGCCTGAATGTTTTCAACGGAAGGTTGTTGGGATAATAGGGAGGTATATGCTGAGATAAACGTCTTTTCAAAACGAAAGCAATAGGTGACCTCCTCCTCATTAGAATTGTAATAATAGGATCTAAAGAAGCCCTTATTGATAAAGCCAACTTCCTTAGAGATAACCCCTTCCTTAATAAAGAAGTCTCCTTTCTTGATTATTTTGGTGGATGTCTGTTGGATAAAATCATCTATTTCAACATCAGTGAGTAGGTTGAACGATTGAAGGTGATTTTTTAAGTCCATGTAAAATCTAAAGAAATTAAAAGTTAAAAATGAAAAATGAAAAACGTGAATTGTTACTCTAACGCTCGTTACTCTTTAGGATGTTAAACTATACTGGCGCCGATGTTAAGCGAAGCGTCATTGGTGTTCAAAAACGTTAGAGGTCTCCCGACCTCGTTATTGGAACGTAAGTTCAAATAATTAATTATCAAATTTAAAACAATCTATGGACATAATTCTCGCGTTAGCTTAACTAACTACGTTTTTCATTTTTAACTTTTCATTTTTCATTTAAAACCCCGTTTTCACTCTAAAACCTCCACCAATCAAAAAATTATTTATATAAAAATAGAAATATCATTTGCATTTATTAAAATCATCCTTTATAATTGTATATACATTAATCGTTTAAACAAATAATGAATACAAAATCATATTATAAAGCCATTCATGAAATCATAAAAACAGGACATTGGATCACAGATGCTGTAGGTCAAGTTCTAAAGGAAGATAAGATTACTGAACCTCAGTTTAATGTTTTGAGAATATTAAAAGGACAGAAAGGATCGCCGATTACTGTTCAAGAAATACAGGAGCGAATGGTTCAGCGTTCGAGTAACGTGACTCGAATTATCGATAAATTATTAGATAAAGGATTGGTGAAAAGGGAAGAATGCCCGACCAATCGTAGAAAAATGGACATTACAATTACTCCTTTTGGATTGGAAGAATTAGAAAGGTTCGATCAGAAAGTAATTGAGTTCCATGCACCTTACACACAAAACTTAACTGCTGAAGAGGCAGAAACATTAGAAAAATTAATTAAAAAACTCAAAGGAGAATAACATGAAAAAATTAGTCGTATTTGGAGGTTCCAATTCAAAAACATCAATTAATGCTCAATTAGCGGAGTGGGCAGGTTCTCAAGTGGAAGAGGCAGAAGTGAAAGTTTTAGACTTGAACGATTATGAAATGCCGATCTATGGTATCGACAAAGAATTAGCATCAGGTATTCCTGCACAAGCAAATCAGTTTTTAGAAGACTTGGCATCGGCCGACGGTATTATCGTTTCTTTTGCAGAGCACAATGGTAATTTCTCTGCTGCTTATAAAAATATCTTTGATTGGGCATCAAGAGCTGAGCGTTTAGTATATGCCAACAAACCAGTATTTGTGATGGCAACTTCTCCGGGTCCAAGAGGTGGAGCAGGGGTATTGAACATTGCAACATCATCTTTACCTTATGCAGGGGCCAATGTAGTGGGTAGTTTCTCATTGCCATCATTCCCTTCAAATTTTGATAACGGAATTACAAATGATGAGTTAAATACACAGTTCCAAGAAGCATTTTCAATCTTTACATCAGAAATTCATGAAACGTCAGTTAAAGCGTAAGCAAGCAGGAAGAAATGGGTTTCAGTACATCATGGACCCACAGACAAGAAGAGAACTTCAACCTTTCGTATTCTTTGATGCAGGCAAGAATAAAAGAGACGACGAAGGTATGTTCTTTGGTATGCACCCTCATTCGGGCATCGGTATCATTACCTATTTCGAAGGTGGAAATCTAGTACATCAGGATACAGGTAATAACGACGATGTGATCCGAAGTGGAGGTGTGCAATGGATCAACTCTGGTAATGGTATTTTCCATGCGGAAGGGTATCAAAGACCGGAAGATAAGAAGCATCAGTCTTGGGATTTGGCCATCCACCAATTGTGGTTGCAGTTGCCGCCTGAATTGGAAGAAGGAGAGACGGGGTATTTGAATCTACAACCAGAAGATTTGCCAGTAGTCAATCAAGTGAAAGTTATTGCGGGTGAATATCAAGGAGTGAAATCGCCGTTGAATGTTCCTTATGATTTGACGTATTACGACATCACTTTAAAGGCAGGAGAGGAGTTGACAATCGATACACCAAAAGGTCAAACAAGAGGCTTTGTCTTCCCTCGAACAGGTCATTTGATGTTGGACCAAGAAGAAGTATCCCTAAATCATCTTTCGATTTTAGAAGAGAACGAAGGTCAGTTACACTTTAAAGCCCTTCAGGACACCCAATTTGTGGTCGGTTTAACGCAGCCAAAATCATACGACATTGTGTTGGGAGGTGGTTCTATTCATACCAATAAAGCATCATTCAATAAAGCACAAGATAACATTAGAAAAATTGCTCAGGCAGTTTAAAAAAATTTCAACAAACTATTGTATGTACAATAGTTGTAAAAGCAATAGAAAATGAACGCTATTCTCGAAGGAAAAGTAACGCCAACTTTAACAAAAATGAGTGTCCCAATCAGTATTGGGATGCTCTCCACTTTCTTATTTCAAGTGATCGACACGTATTTTGTGGGTCAATTAGGAGGAGACGCCTTGGCTGCATTAAGTTTTGCCTCAGTGGTCTATTTCATCATCGTCGGTACGTTTATGGGACTATCCATTGGAGTGTCGACATTGGTAGGCAAAGCCATTGGCGAAAAGAACTTCTTAAAAATGGAGCAGATCGTCATCACTTCATTGTTGTTTACCCTGTTTACCTCAGTAGGGGCTTCCATTTTTATTGATGTGAGTCAGGCCACCCTCTTTACATGGTTAGGAGCCCCTTTAGAAATGCTTCCATTAATTGATCAATACATGCATACATTAATGATCGGTATTCCGTTACTCACCATTGGTTTATTGATGGGAAGTATCCTTAGAGCATCAGGAAGTGTAAGTCAGCCAGAAATAGTAATGGCTGTGGCAGGGGTGATCAACTTGGTCTTGGATTATGGATTAATCTTCGGAAAATGGGGATTACCCGAGTTAGGTATTACCGGAGCAGCAATGGCCACAGTTGTCTCTTGGGTCTTCATTTTGATTATGATGAGTTTACTATTCCTCAACCAATCCATTTTAAAATTAAACTTTAGTATAACTACTATTCCATTCATTCAACACCTAAGAGATATATTACAGATTGGTGTACCCACTATGCTAAGTAATTTGGTGAGTCCATTAACACAGCTATTCCTCACATTATTATTGGCTTACCACAGCTCAATGGCCGTTGCAGCTTTTGGCGTAGCAGGTAGAATAGAGATGTTGTCTTTGATAGGAATACTAGGTGTAAGTACCGCAATTACCCCCTTTATCGCTCAAAATCTAGGTGCAGAATTGAAGGATAGAAACGATAAAGCTATTGTTTTTGGAGGTAAAGCAGCAGTATATTTAGGTATTATCGTAGTACTTATCTTATTCATCTTTAACCAAAACATCGCCCAACTATTCAGTGATGATGTTACAGTCATGGATTACACTTCGGACTACTTCATTTGGGTAAGTGTTTCCTATATTTTCTACGGATTGTTTTTAGTCACCACTTCCATATTAAATGGATTGCAAAAGCCTCAACAATCTTTGCAAATTATGGTGATAAAGACATTAGTATTCACCGTCCCACTAGCATTAATCGGCTCTTATTTTTATGAAGTCATTGGTATCTTCATGGGTATTGGATTAAGCAATATCCTAGGCGGAATCTATGCGAGTTACATGATGAGAAAAGAAATCAATAATTCGTCCTCAAGTTTGAAAGGGGTGGATATTTTACAGGATTATAAGAATGATTTTATAGTGAGGAATACGGCGAAGCCGTTGTAGGAATGTTCAAAATAAACTCCCAGGAACTAATCAAAAACACAATCCCCAGGAATAAAACCCTGGGCTTTTGATACGTTATTAACTTTAACAAAGTATCTTTCCTTAGTTCCTTAGTTCCTTAGTTCCTTAGTTCCTTAGTTAAAAAAACGAGGTCAGGAGACCTCTAACGTTTATGGGCACAGATGACGCTGTCGCTTAACATCTGCGCCAGTTTTACTTCTTCCCCCTTACCTCTTACTTTTTCCCTCAATATCTTTTCCCCAGGAATAAAATCCTGGGCTTTTGATACACTCTTCCTTACCTATTAGTTATTACTTATTACCTAAAAACGAGCGTTAATTTTGCTACCTTCTCCGACTCAACTCCCTCCTCACCCTAGACAAACTCTCCGTAGTTATCCCCAGGTAAGATGCCAAATGATAGTTCTTAATGTTCAGTTCGATATCGGGGTAGCGTTCTACGAATTCTTCATAGCGTTGGGCAGCGGTTTTGGATAGGTTGGCGATGATTCTTCTATGGTAGCCCACAATGGAGGCCTGGAGTTTGGCTCTGTAGAGTTTGTTGAATTCGGGTATTTGGATGCTTAGTTTTTCGATATCGTGAAAACGGATGCCAAAGACTTCGGCGTCAGATAAGCATTCTAGGTTGTAGACGGCTTCTGTTTTAGAGAAGAAGGCGATGAGGTCGGTGATCCACCAATCGTAGATGGCAAATTGGACGGTGTGTTCTTTGCCTTTTTTATCAATGAAGTAATTGCGGATACAGCCGCTCAGAACATAGTACATGATCTCGACATCATCTCCATTGACAATGAGGGTATCGCCTTTCTTAAATTGTTTATAATGAAAGCATTTTCGGATGGCTTCTTTTTCGTTTTCGGTGAGGAATAGTTGCTTAAAAACATCAATAGAGAATAGATCAGGGCACATTTTAAATTATATTAAATGGGGTTATAGTATTTTAATTTAATCAACTTTATTCATTAATTAAACGTTTTCTCTTGAAGTTTTGATGATTCCTCAACATCATTTATTTTAGTATTGAAAAATTAAATTATTTCAATGTTTTTTATTAGACTATTCTCTAAATTACCCTTCCCAATTATCTATTTGATTTCCGATATAATAGCATTTTTTACGGGAAGCATTATTCGTTATCGACGAACTGTAATAACTCAAAATGTTGAAACTGCGTTCCCTGGCATTTCAGCGAAAGAAAAAAGAAAAATCATTCGGGGGTTTTATAGGAACCTTTGTGATGTTGGATTTGAGTCTTTGAAATCTCTATCAATGAGTAAAGAAGATGTGAAAAAGCACATAACAATTACCAACCCCGAAGAATTTAAGAAGTACCACGATGCAGGTAAACCTATTTTAATGATGACAGGCCACCTTTCTAATTGGGAGTGGCAATTAATGGCTTATACTGTCATTATGAATGCGCCTATTGGTGCCGTTTACAAGCCACTATCAAGTAAATTTTCTGAAAATCTGATGCAGAAAATCCGATCTAATTTTGGTGGTTATGTTGTTCCAATGGAAAAGACAATGAGGGAAATTTTGGTGAAGCATAAAAGAGGTGAAGTTTTCACCATTGGTATGGTCGCCGATCAATCTCCTCCGGGTTACGACAAAAAGCAAATTTGGTTAGATTTCTTCGGGAAAGAGTCAGCATTCTTTGCTGGGCCAGAAAAAGTGACAGAGTTTATGAATTACCCTGTGATTTTCTCAAAAATTAGAAGAGTAAAAAGAGGGTATTACGAAATCACGATTGTCGACCTTCACGATGGATCTGATTACGAAAAAGGTTCAAACGAAATACTCAAAAAGTTTTCGAAACAAGTGGAAGAAAATATCAAAGAACAACCTTCGAATTGGTTGTGGTCGCATAAGCGCTGGAAATATACTAGGGACGAAGTGGCTTAGTGAGCCTATCAAAATGTATAGAGGAAAAGGAACAGGTATCGACTTGTTCCTTTTTTTATGTTTAAGTGAAAGTTGAAGATGAACTTAATATGAATTCTATATTTGAAATCATAAAATAATCAATCATCAAGTGGTTGTTATTTAGGTGGTTATATCTTGATGTTGTTTTAATAAATAATCAATTACCAATGAATAAATAGGGTGATGTTAAAACTTAACATCACAAAAAATCTCCTCAGAATAGTTTTGCGATTGTAATCTTATAACAATCAAATAGAATAATGAAAACTAAACTTTTACTACTTTTTTTACTTCTGGGGGTAAACTTCTCCGTGTTCTCACAAAGTGGAGAATCCTCTATTGAAGGTAAAATTGTAGACGAGGATGCACAAGCATTACCAGGTGCTTTAATTAAAATCAAAAACCTATCTACAGGTTTTTCTACAGGAACCATTTCTTCTGCAAATGGCGACTTCTCGATTAAATCTGTTCCTGTGGGAGGTCCTTACGAAGTGAATATCTCTTTTATGGGATATGCCGAACAAAAAGTAACTATCGAAAGGGTCAATCAAGGTGACAAACTCAACTTAAACATCAATTTAAAAAATGACGACACCGAATTGGACGAGGTAGTGATTTCTTCTAATTCTGTCATCAACCAAATGAAACAATTTGGTGCAACGACTGCTGTGGGTCAAATGGAAATCAAAAATTTACCGACAGAGGGACGTAACTTCTCAAAATTAGCCGCTATTTCTCCATTACAAGGAGGTGGCGATCTTAACTTGGGTGGACAAAGAAGAACATCAACAGGTATTTCTATTGATGGATTGAATGCTAGAAATCCATTAGGAGCAGGTGAGGTTTCCGGAGGACCATGGTCGATTTCTCAGGAAGCTATTGGAGAATTCCAGGTAACCACCAACGATTATGATGTTGTAGAAGGTAGAGCCGGAGGTGGATCGGTGCGTGCCATTACAAGAGGAGGTACCAACGAATGGGAAGGTTCGGTATTCTCTTATGTAAGAAACGATCATCTTCAATCGAAATACGATGTGAATGGCAATGAGAGAACGTCTAAGTTCTCAACTACACAGTATGGTGCTTCTTTAGGAGGTGCAATCGTAAAAGATAAGCTTCATTTCTTTACTGTATTCGAGCAAGAATTAAGCACAAGCCCTTATTACATTGCCGATATCAGAAATGAAGATGACGAAAATAGATTAGGGATTAGCCGAGGTAATTTAAATCGTTTTGTTCAGATTGGTAGAGAACAATATGGTTTATCAGATGATCAACAGACGGGTGAATTCTCTCAGAACAGAGATGCCAAAACATGGTTTGCACGTATGGATTGGAACATCAACGAGAAACATCGTCTGACGTTGAGCAATAACTTAGTGACATTCAAAAGACCTTTCTCAGTAAACGATAATTCTAATTTCAATATGGCTGAGACAGTAGGAGATTACGAAGACGGCCACAACACCACTAATTTAGTATTACGTTCGAAGTGGAGTGATAAGTGGTTGTCTTCAACTAAAGTGCAGTACCAATCACAGTACAAAAACTTTACGCCGAATAGTCAGTTGCCAGATGCCAATATTCCTAGAGCCATTGTGTATGTTACTTCGGAATTACCTAACGGATCTACAGCAAGAAAATCATTACAGTTGGGTGGACAACGTTACTTGCCTGAATTGAATGAATCGACTGTAGTTCAGTTCAATAACACAACTCATTACACAGGAAATAAAGTCAGCTTTACTTTTGGTGGTGATCTATTGTACACGAACATGTATACCTTGTTGTCGAACGAACAAAACGGTAGATTCTATTTTAATAGCCTTGAGGACTTCGCAAACATGAATCCTTTTAGATATGCAAGGGAAGTACCTATTGATGGTTTACCTGATGTTGACCAAGATATTATCGATTTTGCCTTCTTTGCTCAAGCTGAATTTAAGCTGCACAGAGATATTGAAGCGGTAGTTGGTTTACGTTACGATGCGACTACATTCTTGACTCAGGGAGCGTATAACCCGTTGGTACATCAAGAATTAGGGATAAGAACTGATAACAAGATTTCTGATTATAATAACATTCAGCCTAGAGTTCAATTAACTTGGGATGTTGGAGGAAATAACAAAGATATCGTAAAGCTAGGTGGTGGTATGTTTACTGCTCAACCTCCTTATTATGCGATGGTGAATAACATTCAGAACTCGGGAATGAAACTAGCTGCTACTGATGTAACAGGAGATTTGGTTCCTTACCCAGATTTTATTCGCTACAGAAACGATCCATCGTCTGCTCCAGGTATTATCGAAGGAGCTGATTTAATGAGTACGATCAACTCTTCATCACCTGATTTCGAGATGCCAGAGATTTGGAAAACCAACCTTTCGTATACTCACGTTTTCCAAAACAGATATACTTTAGGAATTAACTTATTAGCGAGTTACACCAGAAACAACTATGTGTATCAAGAAGTGAACTTAAAGGATGAACCTGTTTTTTATGATGGAGCTACAGGACGTAGTGTTTTCGTTGATCCATCGTATATCGACGAGAATGGAAATGTCGACTGGAAAGGATCACGTAAGTCAGAAAATGTTGGTAGAACATTAGAGTTAAACTCTGATGGTATCGGTAAACAATTTGCCATGATCTTATCGGGTAGTGCGCAAATTGGTAAAGACGGTTATGTTTCAGCTTCTTATACTTATAACAACTCACATGATAACTCAAGTTATAACTGCTGTGTGGCCAATACGTCTACTTTCTTACCTGTAGAAGGCGATCCAAGAGCATTAAACTGGGGACCATCTGATAATAACTTCAAGAATAAGGTTGTTGTAAACGGTGCATCTCCTACATTCAAAGGCTTTAGCGTTGGCTTTACATTCATTGGTATTGGCGGGGGTAATTATACCTTCTTGAACTCATCAAATACTTCGGTAAATGGCGACTTTACCACAAGGAACGATGTGGCCTACATCTTTGACCCTAATGCAGCTTCAACTCCTCAACATATTAAAGATGGTTACGATCAAATTCTTAATGATCCAAACGTATCGAATAGTGTAAAAGATTACTTAAGAGATTCTTTTGGTGGATATGCTAAAAGAAACGGTGGCGTAAACCCAATGAACTTCAACTTGGATCTTCGTTTAACTTATGATTTAAAAATCTTCCAAGAGAAGAACAAGTTGAGACTAACTATGGATGCCTTCAACGTGATGAACATGGTGAACAAAGAGTGGGGAATTACACATAACCATGGTGATCAGGAAATTATGAGGGTAACAGGTTTTGACCACGATACCAATAGCTTTGAGTATGAAGTCAATACCAACGTAGGTGCAATTCCTAATAACGGTACGCCGTGGAGATTGCAATTGGGTGCGAAATATATGTTCTAAACTAAAACTAAAATACAATGAAAACGAAATTAAATATTATGATGCTGTTTGCCATACTTACTTTTGGTAAGGCCACAGCACAAGTGGATCATCATATTGTCTTAGTCACTATCGATGGTTTAATTCCAGAGTTTTATTCTGAGGAAAAGTGGCCTGCGCCAAATTTAAAAGAGTTGGTAAAAAATGGCGTTTCTTCTGACGGTGTTAGAGGCGTATTCCCAAGTGTTACTTATCCTTCACATACGACCATTATTACGGGTGCTTTTCCAGAAAACCATGGGATATATTACAATACGTACTTTGATCCAGAAAATGTAAAGACGGGTTGGGTATCGCAGTTCGAAGAAATCCAAGCACAAACATTATGGGAATCGGTAAAGAAGGCAGGCGGTTCTACTGCAGCAATTGAGTGGCCGGTAACAATCGGTAAACCTGAATGCATCGATTATAATGTACCTGAAGGCTGGCCTGCGGATAGATCTAACGATTTTATCACTTATAAAAAGTCGATGACAACCCCTGCTGGATTATTGGATGAAATGGAGGGTAAATCACTTGGTAAACTAGAAAGTGATACTTACAAAGGGATGCTAAAAGACGAGAAATCTGGGGAGATTGCAGCTTACATGATAGAGAAATATCAACCTAATTTTATTGCAGTACACCTTATCGATACGGATCATTCTCAACATGTAAATGGTAGAGCATCCGATCACGAAGTACCAATGGCCTTGGCGGTGGCAGATAGAGCTATTGGTAGAATGAGAGAAGCGGTAAAGAAAGCAGGTATAGAGGACAAAACTACGTTCATTATCACGGGCGATCACGGTTTTTCTACGCTGCATACAAAGTTATGTCCCAATACTTTACTCATGGAAAAAGGATGGGTAACGAAAGAAGGAACGAAAGGAGAATGGGAAGCTTATTTCCAAACTTCGGGTGCTTCTGCCTTCTTGCACATGAAAGATCCTAAGAACAAAAAATTAGCAGAAAAGATCTTGGAAACTTTTGAATCTTCTGCTTACCACTCCAAATATTACAGAATTGTAAAAAGAAAAGAGTTAGATGATATAGGTGCTGATCCAAGAGCCGCTTTTGCCATTGCACCTAAAAAAGGAGTAGGAATGTCGGGCACTTTTAAAGGTGACTTTGTGCAAAAAGCGGGTGGAGGAACACATGGTTTTTTCCCAACTGATTTCGATGGAATACTTACAGGTTTGATTATTTCTGGTGCAGGTGTACCAGAACCAAGAAGGATTGAGGAAGTGAATATGGAGGACATTGCGCCTACTATTTCTGAAATCTTAAAGATTAATCATCCCTCTAAAGATGGTACACCCATTTTTGGAGTAATCCAATAACTAACCTATGGAGGTCATATTCTTATATGATCTCCATTTTGTTCTATATAATCGATAATTACCTGTAACGATTTCTGCTTTAATGTATTGGAAACGGATTGTCGACTTACCCCAATAAGATCTCCCAATTCTTGCATGGTCAATAAGTTAGGAAGATAATCCGATTGGATTTGATCAATGGATACTTTCTGAAAATAAATCTTACAAATTTGTTCAATTTTAGTAAGGATGGATTTCTGATTGACCAACGCCAATTTCTTTTCGGCAATACACCACCTTTTCACCAAATAGTATTTAAACCAATCAGACAATTGGTGGTCTTGTATAATAATATCCCTAAAAAATTGATGTTCAATTTTGAGTAAAGTGCATGTGGTAAGTGCTTTGGAGAATTCATAAAAGTTACCGCTTTCCAAATATTTCAGGTTGCCAAAAATATTGTTTTTGCCTAAAATATCGTAAGTAACACAATTCCCGTCATGGGTATATTCCCCAAGACTTACCCCTCCTTCTATCACATAATAAATATGTAAAGAAGTGGTGGTGGGTTGATAAATCATTTCTCCTTTTTCCACATTTATTGTTTTAAAAAAAGGCTTGTAGTCTACATTCTTATTTAAATAGTGGTGTAAACAAAATGATTTATAGTTAGAAGTTGTCATGGATAGTTAATGCTTAATTGGATTTAATTTATCTTTAAAGCTATTCAAAATTTCACGGATAGTAGAAGGAATAGAAATTCTATTGAGAATTATTTAGTCACTGTTTTCCTTTGCATAATACTGGTTACTTTCTGGCAATTTAAAAGCGATTTAAGAAGAGATTTATTAACTTTATAGTAATATATGCTTCTAGGTTTGAGAGATCAATACTATAGTTTATGTTACAAACTTCT
Organism: Flammeovirga yaeyamensis; assembly: GCF_018736045.1. NCBI lineage: Bacteria > Pseudomonadati > Bacteroidota > Cytophagia > Cytophagales > Flammeovirgaceae > Flammeovirga > Flammeovirga yaeyamensis. Next base: position 1,546,812 of record NZ_CP076132.1, read on the forward strand.
TCCATAAATTTTGCCTCCAATGAAAACGCTCTATCTATTTTTCTTTCTTCTAATTTCGAATTTTATCTATTCCCAATCTATCACCGATTACCATTTAGGAGATAATTTCACAAGCAGCGAGGACATGATTTTCACTCGTGTAGGAAATCTGGATGGCGTCATTTTTATTTACACGGATGATGATGACAAGATCATCTCTATCGGTTTTGTGCCTTCCTATGATGGTTTTACTCCACGACATGTTGAAGAAAAAGACTTCCGCGACTTTATGTATAATTTGAGGAAAATGTATAGTACTGATTTTGATAGAAATATTCAGAATTGGCGGAAGAAACATCATTATGTGGCACGTTTGGATAAGGACACAAAGTTGGTCGTCACCATAGATGACTTCACAGAAAGTAGCTATGCCCGACTATCTATGATGATTAATCGGGTAAAGAAGTAGAAATTTCCCTAATAACCCTTTCTTAAATCAACTTTAAGCATACGAAACAGTATTAAAATTGTACCTTTGTCGAAAATAGAAAAAATCATGAAAGCAATAAAAGATTCTGTAGTCAAAATCGCCTACAACTTATACGACGAAAATGCCGAAGGGACATTATTACAAGAAGTAAAATCAGACGACGCATTTGAGTTTTTATTTGGTTATAAAGATGTTCTTCCTCACTTCGAAGAAGCACTGAAAGATCAAGAAAAAGGATTTACTTTCGAATTTGGTATCAATAAAGATGAGGCCTATGGTGACTTCCAACCACAAGCGGTAATCAAGATTCCAAAAGAAGTGTTCAATATTGAAGATAAAGTAGATCAAGAAGAAATTCTTAAAGTGGGTAACGTACTTCCAATGGTAGGTCCAGACGAGATGCCGATGGAAGGTGAAGTGAAAGAAGTACACGCTGATCATGTAGTGATGGACTTCAACCACCCATTAGCGGGTAAAAACTTATTCTTCACAGGAGAAATTCTTGATATTAGAGAAGCAACTGAGGAAGAATTAGCAGAAGCGAAACAAGCGGAAGCAAATATGAATGATCTTGGTGGATTAGATTTATCAGATTTACCTCAATAAGATCTTAATAAAGCATATATATAAGCTTCCTAACGAACTAAAAATCGATAGGAAGCTTTGTAAGTTTATATAGAGTAGAAATAATTAAATCACTTTAACATGAAAGTTGAAGAAGGATTGGTCGTTGCATTGACCTATAAATTATACGAAAAAGATGCCAACGGAAAGTTCATTGAAGAAGCAACAGCGGATGAACCTTTCTTGTTCTACGTGGGTTCTGGCGGAGTGCTGCCAAAATTCGAAGAGGCTTTAATTGGCAAAGAAGAAGGGGATAGCTTCAAATTAGCTTTGGGCTATTTGGATGCTTACGGAGAAATTATCGAGCAATATCAAAATGTAAAAGTCGATAAGGCGGCTTTTGGTTTTGTCGATAAGGAAGAAGAGGAAGCGTTCCTTCAGGTGGGTCATATTCTTTCTGTTGCCGATCAGGATGGTGATGTTTACGATGGTAAAATCATCCAATTGAATAAGAAAGATGTGGTGATGGACATGAACCACGAATTGGCAGGGATGGACTTATTCTTTGATGGAAAAATTATTGAAGTAAGAAAGCCTACCAAAGAAGAAAGTGATTTCGATGGTGAAGGTGTTGAAATCATGCCCTCATAATACCTATGGACGGAAAGAAAAGAAGCAATATCAAAATAGGCGGTCATGTGATGATCGTCCTAAAAGAAGATCAACGCACAGGCGATCTTACCGAGGGTTTTGTAGAGAGAATTCTTACAAAATCGTCGACTCACCCTCATGGAATTAAAGTAAAATTAGAGACCGGAGAAGTAGGGAGAGTAAAACAAATTTTAGAGGACGGAGAATTTTAGTATCCGTTACAATAAGGGATTAGGGTGAAAAGATCGATGGCACTCCAAATCCTTTCACATTTAATTCGTTATCAATGAAATTTGAAAAATATCGTATCTCTGAGAGTCTAAAGAAAAGTTTAGCAGAAAAGGGATTCAAAAGGCCAACTGATATACAGTTTAAATCTATCCCACCTATCCTAAGAGGTGAGGATGTGTTGGCTATTGCACAAACAGGTACCGGTAAAACGGCCGCATTTGCTATTCCAGTGATGGAAAAGTTGATGATCAAACCTGTGAGAGGTAAAAGAAAGAAAACCATCCGTAGTTTAGTGATGGCGCCTACAAGGGAGTTGGCAGAACAAATTACTGAGGTGTTCGAATCTTTAGGAAAATACACCAAACTAACTACTTTGTGTCTTTATGGTGGTGTACCTCAAGAGGCACAAATTGAGAAATTAGAAAAAGGAGTGGACATCTTGGTCACAACTCCCGGTAGAATGTTTGATTTGAACCACCAAGGGTACATCAAACTGGATAGCGTAGAAATTTTGGTATTGGATGAGGCCGACCATATGTTAGAGAAAGGTTTCATTAAGGATATCAAGGACGTTATCAAATTAATACCAAAACACAGACAGACCTTATTCTTCTCTGCCACTATTGATGAGCAAATCAAGAAGTTGGCGTATTCCTTGGTAAAAAATGCCATCAGAATTCAGATCTCACCAAAAGATCCTGTCTCTAAAAACGTCAACCATGGGGTGGTATTTGTGTCTATGGACGATAAGCGTTTCTTCCTAGAACGTATCGCCAAAGAAAATCCAGACGCAAAAGTACTTGTATTTGTAAGAACACAAGTAAGAGCAGAACGTGTGCTAAAAGCCATGGAAAGAGTGGAGGTAAAGGCCGTTAGTATTCATGGAGGTAAAGACCAGAAAGAACGTTTCGAAGCCATGAAAACCTACAAAAACGGAGACGTAAAAATGCTGATCGCCACAGACGTTTCCGCAAGAGGTATCGATATTCCTAACGTTCAGTTTGTGGTGAACTACGATTTGCCAGAAGAACCAGAAAACTACGTACACCGTGTAGGTCGTACAGGTCGTGGTACCCAAAAAGGAGACGCCATTGCTTTCTGTTCAGAAAACGAAAAGGAATTGTTGGTAGCCATCGAAGAGTTTACCAACACTAAAATTGCCGTTCACGAAATGGACAAAGGGGAGTACGCAGGCATCGTCGGCAACTCAGAAGAAACCTCAACCGATTGGAAAACAGTAATGAAAGAAATTGCTGCAGATCAAGATTCTTATAAAGAAGCGAAGAAAAAAGCCAATCGTAAAAAAGAGAAAAAGAAAGCGATGAAGGCGAAGAAAAAATAATCTTTGTAGCTTTTTGAAGATATAATGAAAGAGAAAGACTTTTCCGTAAATGGGAGAGTCTTTTTTTTGTTGTATATATCAATTAATTAGCAAGGTATAGGTGTTTTTGATAGAAGTATTTTTTGTAAGCTTTATTATAATGTGTTGAATTTTGAATAGTAATAGTAGGTGGTTAACTTGGAGTGATGAAAAAATATTGATAGAAATAAGCTATATAGTGTATAGTCATTGAATAATAAAGGTAATTAAAGAGAGTTAATTTTAATAAGTTATTAAATTGATTTTCATTAAGCGTTATTAAACACAAACATTCATGAAAGCAAAAATATTTTATAGCTATTCACATAAAGATGAAGATTTTCGAGAAAAACTAGAAAACCATTTAGTGGTACTTAGAAAATCTGGATTTATTGAAGAATGGCATGATAGAAGAATTGCACCTGGCTCAAATTGGGAGGAAGAGATAAATGAGAATATCAATGATTCGAATATTATTTTATTATTAGTTAGTTCAAACTTTTTGGCTTCTGATTATTGTTATGATACAGAAACTATAAGAGCATTAGAAAGACATAATAGTAAAGAGGCGATTGTTATTCCAATAATTATTCAGCCATGTTTATGGAAGGTTTCACATTTTGCTGATGCAAAATTACAAGCTCTTCCAAAAGATGGAAAAGCTATAACTACTTGGGAAAATGAAGAAGAAGCATGGTTGGAAGTAGCTGAGGGAATTCTAAAAATATCAGAAAAATTTAAAGAAGAAAATACTTTAACAACCCAAACTAAAAGTGATGAAATAAATACCAGAAATGAAAATAAAATTAAAGAAAAATTAGTTGAGAGTTTTTTATGTAAATATTCAACTTGGTATTTTTCTCCTTTGAGGATAGTAAAGTGGGGAGGAAAACAAGCTGGTTTTGAAACTTTATCACAATATACTTCATCTGAAATATCAGAAGTTCTTAAGGATTTTGTTGATAGAGGTTTAGCTTTAACTAAGAAAAGCCAAAAAGGAAATACTATATATAAGTTACGATAAAGTATTTGCTAATATCCAAAATAATATTCTTTAAGTTATTTCAATTAATATTCTACTAAGCAAAATAATAATTACTTTACTTCCCTATGAATTCAAATCAATATATAAAAGAGAGATTAGATGCTCAAATTAGTTGGTACGATACAAAAAGTATCCATAATCATAAAGTATACAAAAGTCTCTGTATTATTGAAATTGTTGCAGCTGCTTTTGTTCCATTTACTTCGGGAATTGCTACAGGTTTGGAAACTTATGTAAGCTTAATGTTTATAATAACAGGAATACTTGGTATCTCAATTTCAATAATTGCAGGTATTCTCTCACTTGGGAAATACCAGGAAAAATGGATTGAATATAGAACTACATCTGAAAGTTTAAAAAAGGAAAAATATCTTTACCTTACAGAAAACTATCCATATAATGAAGACAACTCTTTTAGAATGTTGGTCCAGAGAATCGAGGGTTTAATATCTAAAGAAAATACAAATTGGTCTAATTATTCATATGAAGAAGAAAAAAGTGAAGAATTACAAATGAATAAAATATAAATAAGCATAAAGAGTTTACCAACACTAAAATTGCCATTCACGAAATGGACAAAGGAGAATATACAGGCATCATCGGCAACTCAGAAGAAACCTCTACCGATTGGAAAACCGTAATGAAAGAAATCGCGTCAGATCAAGATTCTTATATAGAAGCGAAGAAAAAAGCCAATCGTAAAAAAGAGAAAAAGAAAGCGATGAAAGCGAAGAAGAAATAACTTTTTTAGCTTTTGATGATATAATAAAAGAGAAAGACTTTTCCGTAAATGGGAGAGTCTTTTTTTTGTTTTAGAGGTATTCGAAAAGACTCGTATAACACAGTGTAGAATACTAGGAGGGTTGTTTTTGTTAAAATTAGTAATTCAAAAAAGAGGATAGGAGATTAAGGTATTAAGTGAATTGAAAATAGGTGTGTACATTGTTCTGGTTTTGTGTGGTTTATAATTTTTGTATTCTGTATTAGAATTATTAATAAATATGTTTGAATGTTAAAATTTGAGTGGTAACTTGGTGGGGGAAACTAAACTTATGGGTATATGTTATATGGTGTGTATCCGGAAAAATTGGGTGGATAAATACTATGGTATTTATTCAATGTTCCATGCAAGTAGAAAAAAACAATGAACCAAACTAATTCTTATAATAATTGGAAAAAGATACAAGCCCAAAAGCTTCTTTCAAAAGAATCTTCAAATAATACAATTGTTTGGTTTGGCGATTTATGTCCAGATGCGACCGAGAAACCACAAAATTGTAGTCATACCGTTGCTATTTCAATAGATAGATTTAAACGAGAATATTCAAATTACAGAGGAATTTGTTACTACACCGAAAAATCAATAGAAGAAAGAACTGCAAAATTAAATTACAAAACATCTCTAATTGGACTTTTCACGGTATTGATAACTTTACTCATAACAATAAAGCAATGTGGAGATGAAGTAGTTTCAAATAGTGGAATAACAAAAAATGAGCTATGTGATTGTGAAACGGAAGATATTACAGTTGGAGAAGGTAAGAAAAAAGTAAGATTTAAAGTCGTTTACCTTTCCCAAGAAAAAAGGTGGGAATTTGCAAGTAGTTCCAAATTAACAAATGGTCAAAGCGTTGAACAATTTCTTCAATCTTACCTGCCAAGAATTCCAAATTTTGAGACATCAATAGGATTGATTGCTGTTGGATTAGCCTCACAAGAAGGAGATTTAAAAGAAGAAGAAAATAGAGCAGGAGAAAGAGCAGATGCAATTTTATCAGGTTTTAGAGTCTTGAATTTTTCAAACTCAAAAGAACTCTACAAGTTGAATTTAGGTCAACATTTACCAAAAAAAGAATTGGGTAAAGATGAAACCGCTTACCAAAGAAGAGTAATTCTAATCGGAATAATGGAAAAAGAGAAGACAATGTCGATTAAAGCAATAAGTAAAAAGTTAGAACTCGCATTGGAAGATAGTGAGCGATTAAATTTCGATACTAAAATTTATTCAAAATATGAATTTGGAAAATATTAAACCTGCATGGAACAAAGCATAGCCGTCAAGCTGCCCTAAACGGGCAGCCTGCGACTATGCAAACCGTTGGGCTTCATTTCCAAGAGTTAGCATGTTAATCAGTTCAAAATAACAGAAAAATAGATGCAACCAAGAATTAAAAAACTAAATAGATTTACATCACTTCCAGTTTTAATTGATCTATTAGAACGTGAAAAAATTGTACTCATTGAACCATCAAGTTGGGATGACAAAAATGATACTTTAATAATTAAAGAATATAAGAAAAAAGCGGGCTTTAGTAAGTTATTTGCACTCTGTTTTACACCTGAAAATGAAACAATACATCATTGGAAAACTTTTGCAGATGGAATAAGCGGTTGTTGTATTCAATTTAACGGAATTAAAATTATTAAATTATTCGCAAAGACCGAAAAAATTAGACATGGTTTCGTGAAATATAGAAAAATCAATGAAGTTGAAAACTCAGATATTAATTTTAAAGACATTCCTTTTATTAAGCGTGAACCTTATCAATTTGAAAACGAATATAGGGTAATTTGGGAAGGGAATGATGATTTGTCTGTATTTGAAATGGCTATTTCTTTAGAGATAATAGACAAAATTACTTTTGCATATCAGATGCCAGAACCTGTTTTTCAGTCTGTAAAAAAAATGATAGAGACAAGGTATCCAAAATTGCAAGGTAAAGTCAATAAGTCAACTATTTATGAAAATTATGAATGGATTGAAAAATTTGAAAAAATAGAAAGCACGAAAGCACAACAATGTATATAGTGCATAAGCGTTTTGGAGGTTTTCGAGCGGTATCATTCGCATTAAATTTGGGTGGTAACTTGATAGGTTTGAAGCTAGCAATTCCTTACGACACCATACACTCAACGTTAGTATTACAAAAAACTAGACAAAAACATGTATATATCATCTTTAACAATAAGGAACTATAGGAATTTCAAATCTTCAAAATTTAAATTTAAAGATGGAATAAACACAGTTATTGGTGAAAATGGTTCTGGAAAAACAAACTTGTTCCAAGCATTGAGAATTTTAATTGATGACTCTCTTCCAAGAAATTATCGCTTATTTCCAGGAGACTTCAATCGTACATTAGATAAATGGAATGGTCACTGGATAATTATTACAGTTAAGTTTTCAAATCTTGATAATTCTGAAGAAGTTCAAACTCTAGCAATTCAAGGAACTGGACAGGTGGAAACTGATAATAATGGTAGCTATTACTATTATTTCAGGCCTAAGTACGAATTCAGAAAGAGACTTTATGATTATTCACGAGAAGATGGAAAAACACAATTAGGCCTCAATCAAATTTTGGATGAAATATCTATTGATGATTACGAATCTTTTTTTAGAGGAAGAGGTTCTGGAGACTTCAGTAATGAAAATGTTTATGAACAACATGTGGGAAATTTTACAACAATTGAATTTCCTGACCCTGATAATGAAGATTCATTGGTATTAGGAACATGGTTACCAAGAGAGATTAATATTGACAATGAAATATCATGTACATTTATTAAGGCACTAAGGGATGTTGAAAACGACTTAAAATCATATAAAACAAGTCCTTTGTTATCCTTACTTAGAGGTAGAGAGAGAACAGTGGAAATTGAAAAAGCTGCCGAAATTACAGGAAGCATCGATGATCTAAATGAAAAAATTGGACAACTAAATGAAATTAAGGATTTAGAAAAAGGTATTGATAAAAGTATTAAAGAAGCAGTAGGCTCAACGTATGCACCAAATATTGAATTGCGATCTGAGCTACCAAATGAACTTGACAAACTATTTCAATCACTAAAACTTTGGGTTGGAGACCCAGACGATGACGGGTATCGTGGTAGACTTTGGGAGCTAAGTTTGGGTGGAGCAAATCTAATATACTTGTCATTAAAATTACTTGAATATGAAAAAGTGAAAACGGATAAGGCTGCTAATTTTTTATTAATAGAAGAGCCAGAAGCACATATTCATACTCATATCCAAAAGACACTCTTTGATAATCTACACAAGAACAAAACTCAAATAATAGTATCTACTCATTCTACCCACATTTCTTCTGTGAGTAAAATAAATTCTGTGAACATTATCAGTAGAAACAAACAACAATCTTCTGTATTTGATCCAACTATTGGATTATCAGAGAATGAAATATTAAGGATTGAAAGGTACCTTGATGCGGTTAGAAGTAACCTACTATTTGCAAAAGGAGTAATATTAGTTGAAGGAGATGCAGAACAAATTTTAATCCCAAAATTATTTCAAGAGGTATTCGGGCTAAGTCTTGATGAAATCGGAGTAAGCATAGTTAACATTGGAAGTACTGGATTTAAAAATATAGGCAGGTTGTTTCATCAAGATAGGATAGACCGAAAATGTTCGATTATAACAGATTTAGATTCTTCTATTGTCGATTTACCCGCAAATCCAGATGATGACACTAATTATCAAAAACATTGTCGAGATTCTCAAAAGAAAGGAGCTGAAAGAAAGGTTATTCTTGACGAGTTTATCAATGGAAATGATACTTTAAATGTATTTTATTCACAGCATACTTTTGAGATTTCTTTTGTTGAAGCTGGAAATTTAAAAGAAATTAAAGAGTGTGTCAACGATGTGTATAGTCAACCGGGAAAAAGAGCAGAAGTTAAAACTCAACTGAACGATGATAATGTCAGTTCATATGGTGAAGGTGTACTTCGGTTGGCTAATAAGCATGGAAAAGGGTGGTTTGCTTTGTTATTGACCGAAAAACTAAATTATACTACCGTGTTTCCAGATTATATTCTAAAAGCCATTGCACATTCATCACCTTATATTGGAATTAATGAGATTATGGACATGGCACTCTTCAGGCTAAAAATGATGAGTAATGATAGTGAATGTCCTAAACAAACAGTAGCAAGTGATTTACTCACTTCCTTAGAGGAAGAAGAAGTTGAAAAGTCTGACTTTATAGATTCTTATGTTGCAGAATTTCAAAATGATAATTTGACAAAACTAAAATATTTCTATGATTCTTGACGAACTAAATTCAGAACAATTAGAAGTAGTACAAAGCAATAGAAATCTACTACTAACCGCTTGCCCAGGTAGTGGTAAAACAAGGGTTATCATAAACAAAATTGCACATGAACTATCTTTAATGAAATCTGAATCTAAAAGAAAAATTCTTACTTTAACTTTTACAAATCGTGCTTCAGATGAAATTACAAGAAGATTAAATAGACTAGGGGTGCTCACTTCTGAGGTTTGGAGTGGTACAATTCATTCATTTTGTATGGAGTGGATAATAAAGCCCTATGCAGGTTATTTGGATGAACTAAGGAACGGCTTTACTATTGTTGATGAAAAGTATATCTCTAGCAGAATTACTGAACTGAAAGAGGAACACAATATTGGTTTTTTTGATAATGTCAACATGAAGATTGAACGAAATGGTGAATATTCTTGTACTAATGTAAGCTATATTCCATTTTTGGATAATTACTATAACGGTCTAAAAGAATCCAAAATGATTGATTTTGAGTTGTTGCTACACTATTCGAATAAACTTCTTGCACGTTATCCAAAAATATCGAACTCCTTAGCTAAGATTTTCAAATACATCTTAGTTGACGAATTTCAAGATACACAAGATATTCAATATTCTATTATTTCTCATATCATAAAAAATAGTGATGATAATTCAAATGTGATTTTTGTTGGTGATATAGATCAAGCTATTTATACATCATTAGGTGGTGTAGCAATGAATTTTGAAGAATTGAAGGTAGAAATTGATGATTCAAATATGGAATCTAAAACCTTAACTGGTAATTACAGATCTGCACAAAGAATAATTGATTTTTATTCACACTTTCAATCAAATGAACTACAAATCCAATCTGAAGCAAATATTCCTGATGAAAGCACCTTAATTTCCTTAAATAGGAATATTTCTAAAGAACAAATTCCAAACGAAATAGCTAGACTTATTCAATTTAACCTTAATAATGGTATACCTGAATCAGAAATATGTGTTTTGGTTCCACAATGGTGGTTAATAACTTCTATAACCAGAAGGTTGAGACAACTTCTTCCTGAAGTAAATTTTGATGCTTCGGGTATTACACCAATGTCGCAGATAAGAGAAAATTTCTGGTATAAAGTAGGCAGACTTTTTCTTACCGAACCATTACCAAAAATGTACTCAGCCAGATACAAATGGGCAGAAGAAATTATTGAGTTATTCAAACTTCAAACAAATAGGGATATGCTTGATACGCCTAAGCCTGAAAAGATTTTACTTAGAATAATAAATTCAATTAATCCAAATAAAACTGAAGGAATAGAATATTTAGCTGAATGTTTCGATGAATTGCTTTCCGAATTAAATATTGACTTATCATTCTTTCCTGATTTGGTTAGTAGTAAGGAAATTTATTTTGAAACTATTGAAACTCGCCTACAAGATGAAACTTATGATGTTCCTACAGATACTGAATCATTTAAAAAATTTTATCGCGAGAATTCAGGAATAGTTATTAATACATGTGTTGGTGTAAAAGGAGAAGAATTCGAAACCGTTATCTCTTATGGTTTACTTTATGGGTATGTTCCTCATTGGAATGAAATATATAACGGAAACCCAGACTCTGCCTCTAAGAAACTACTTTATGTTATCTGTTCTCGGGCAAAGAGAAACCTACATTTAATTGCTGAAACAGGTAGACAAACAAGAAGAGGTGTTGAATTAGGAATTAACAGACATTTGGGTGAAGTGGAATTTGATTATGATGATATTTAAACTAAAAATTTTTGTTAACACTTTGCAAAGAGAATTAAAACGTCAAATTATTCCAAATTTTTGATCAATCTTTCTACTTATGTTTTACGCCTTAGTAGATAATAAAAAAGTTGAGGCTTTTCCAAAAGGTAAAGGAATTTGCCCCTCATGTAATTCAGAAGTTATTGCCAAATGTGGTGAAATCAAAGTATGGCATTGGGCTCATACCAAGGAAGGTAATTGTGATTCATGGTCTGAACCAGAAACTATGTGGCATAAAAACTGGAAGTTAACATTCGGTATAGAGACTAATGAAGTGAAAATTTCAAAAGGTGATAAATGGCATATAGCAGATATTAAATCAATTAATAATGTTATAATTGAACTACAAAATTCACCAATTCAAAGAGAAATAATTAGAGAAAGAGAGGAATTTTATGGAGAAAGAATGCTTTGGATCATAAATGGAGAGAAATTTAAAGATAATTTTCATATTTCAGATTATGATGTTGATTTATATTCGTGGGCTCTTCCTAATAATAAAATTTCAAATAAAGAAGGAATAAAATTCTTCACATGGTTTTACCCAAAAACTAGTTGGAAAGATTCAAAAAGAAATGTTTTTATAGATTTTAATGATGGGTATTTATTTTGGGTGAAAAAAGGTATAGGAGAGAAAAAAGGCCAAGGAAAATTCATCATAAAAGAACAATTCATAGTTAAATATGGAGGTGATTTTAATAAACATCTTCAATTATTTCGAAATATAACTTTTACTTTAAATGTGAATGAATTAAAGGTGAAAGGCTTTAAAGAGAAGAAATTATATATTGTTACATATATTAGATTTAGAAATGAAACTAAATGTTTAGAAATCTATTTTGATGACGAAGATGAAATTTTTAAAGCCAAAGATCAAAAGTTAGTCAAAATCAATGGTAATCTTAATTTTGAAGAATATAATGACAGTCTTCAATTATTTAACTCGAAATTTATGCTCTAAAAATAAACTTACTCACCAATTATTAGGGCTTAGTTAAGTTTGATATATCTAAAATTAATCATAAGTTGAAAAGGCATTAGTTAAAGGTTTAAGCCTGTACGGAGTTTAGTGTAGACTTTTCATTTATTTGGGAGGTCTTTTTTGTGACTTATTCTTCAGTAATTTTTAAACAAGGAACAACTCACTTCACTTTTTCGACTATTGTATTTTTTTCATCTTAGTAAGATATTAATTACAAAATCAATTAAGGTAAGAGATTGTGTAGTATTTTGCTATTGAAGCTGAGCATGTTCCATAAGCACTTTCCACGCAACCTACCTGCTATATTTTACATGAGTTGTTAGGTAGAACTATAATAAGAATAAAGTTGACCAAATCACAATACATCCAAGAACTTAAAAAGATTGAACATATTCTTAAATCCAAGAGTACTAATTCAATTACTTGGAACGAATCAGAATATTGGTTTCACGTTGAATCGAATAAAAGTCACGAGAATTATATTTGGATTCAATATGAGTTTGACGAAATAAGAGTAGGTGTTGGTCCTGTTTATGAATATTTCTCTGATAAATATGAAGGTCGAGAATATATCAAAGGATTAAAACGCTTTATTCAGCTATTGACAAACCCCTTAAATATGATTTTCCATTATAGAGGAGATTTTAATTATAGAACTGAATACTACTTAAATGGTAAGAATAAAGATGAACTCATTGGTATAAGTATAAAATGGCTTTATCCTTTTTGGAAGAAGAAAACAATAAAATCACAGATACAAAATCCTATAATTTCAGAAGCCGAACTAAATTATGTACCGTAGAATAATAGGAGCGAAACACAACATCACTTAAGATTGAATGGGGTTTAATAGCTTAGGGAAGCCAGGTGGTAATAGGAAATCGTAACTTTATTAAGAACAAGGGTGTGTGAAAATAGGAAGTTTTGAAGCACTCTCATAATAGCTCTAGTATAGAAATTTGAAAAAACAAATGGGATTACATTTAAGAACAAATCATTATATATTTGAAATAGGAACAAGCGAATTCTTGACATCCTTTTTTGACACTATTGAAGTAAGACTAACAAAAGGACTTTTTGGGAAAAAATATCCTATCATATTGAATGAGTTATATCAAGGGAATCTTAATTATGAAAACTTAGACTTAGCAAAAAAAGAACTGAATGATATTCAAAAACGACTAAAAAAACTCAAACCCTCAAAAGTAGTTTGGGACAAATATGATAGAAATAAAAAGCCACCTTGGGGAAATAACATTAGTCCGGATATCACTAACCTTTCGAATTATTTTGTGACCTCTGGAGGAAAAGATTTATTTGAAGTGATTTTACGAGCGATAGAAACTGCTAAATCTGAAAAGAGTGGAATAACAATTGAATAAAAAAATTAATAATTCTTTTGACACTCATTTGACTATTTGTGTAAGTATTATGAGGAAAGATCGGGGTAATGCCTAATTCTTTCTTTGTATAACACTTGAAATAGATTCAAAATTATTCTCATATTCTATCTATATTTATTTCAATATCTAAAACAACATTTAAACAAGACTAAAATGTCAATGACTCAAGTAGCTTTTTTGAGTAAAGCAAACTTACCAACGAAAACCGAAATTGAAGAAATGATCAATGCATTAGGCTATGACTTTGAAATTTTGGTAGATGTAGAAGATATCACAGAACTGAAAGAATTTTCTTGCTCAATAAATGGAAAAGAAACATTTTTTGAAATTTACTTTGACAAAACAACAGACATTATCAATGATTATGATTGGATAAAACCTGATATCACAAATCAGGACCTAGCAATATCATTCGTCTGGGGAGCGGATTTTGCCGCAGGAGCATGTATTGGACTAATTTCAATTGCCCTCATAGATAAATCACAAGCATTTATTTATTATTTGGATGATGAAATGAAATACTCAAGAGAAATGCTTTTAGAAGACATTCCTCAATTCTTAAATGAATTGGAAAATCAAAATACTGGAACATCAGTGGATCAAAAGCAAAAAGCAAATTTGGGTGTTAGTAAAAGAAGTTTTTGGGATAAGCTAAAAGGTGTATTCAACTAAAAAGAGGATAAGACAAATATTAAAATGACAAACAAAACCAAAATAATCGTTCTCATTTCCATCATTAGTATCATTGAACTACTACTCATAAAACCAATCATTCCTGCTTTCTATGGAATGAATTTGATGTGGAAGTCTTTATATGCTATTTCACTGTTTGGTTTTCCTATACTTATCATCATTCCAATAGCTCTTTTGGTTGCCCCATTAGCCCTATTATTGAAAAGAAATCATTCATTCAAATCAGTTTGGCTAAGGTATACTCAGAATACTTTTTTGGTTTTTGGAATTGTTATACTAGCAATGAACACACTTTTGATGTTTTCAAAATTTGTTAAGGGTAATGATCCTTTTCCTCTGACTAAATATTCTGAGATAGAAGGTTATGCTGGAAATACCGATGATCTTAGAGCCGGTTTATTCGAAAACCAATTAGGTATGATCATAAGAGATGAACAAAAGCAAATCGAAAGAGATTATAATGGAGATTCAACTATATATAAGATTGAATGGATTTCTAATAATGAATATCGATTAATCCATCAAGGAGAGAACAGAGGCATGAATGACACATTAGACGTTAAGATAACTTCTAATACTGCCGAATATTACGATTGTTACTTAAGGTTTGGAGAGTATGCTGACTATCAACAAATATGGAAAAAATAAGTATTAGGAATTATAAGAATAATTGTAGCTGAATTTTAATGGATTGTTGATTGAAGTTCTTTTTCTATAGAGTATCATAAACCAGTAAATATTAAATACATAAAAGCCTTTTCCTTCCCTTTGATAAAAATCACAGAATCATTAATTTACCCATAGGAAAGTCCGCTTCACTCTCTTTAATCAGAATTAGATTTTCCAATTAAATTTAAAAACCAAAAACAACACTCTACTATTTTTCTACGAATGCTTCTTTCATCAAGAAAGAATAAAGAATATAAACTCCCTTTAATATTACTCAGACTAAAATAAATTAATTATGAGAACTAAAATTACAGCAGGACTTCTGTTTCTTGCTCTGAATGCAATGTATGTATTCAACTCCAATGCGTGTACTGGTTTACGGTTAATCGCCAAAGATGGTGGGGTCGTGGTGGGAAGAACTTTAGAGTTTGGCCTTGATCCAAAATCTGACATCTTGGTGATTCCTGCAGGAGAAAAAATTACGAGTTCACTGGCCGATAAATCAAAAGGTATAACCTATTCATCCAAGTATGGAATTGTCGGTGCCAATGGTTTTGGATTTGATATTCACGCGGATGGTGTCAACGAAAAAGGCTTATATGTCGGACTACACTATTTTCCAGGATATGCGAGTTACAACGAACCCAACTCTTCAAAGTACGAAGTATCCATGGCTCCCGAAGACTATGGCACTTGGTTGTTGGCTAATTTTGCATCCGTCGAAGAAGTGAAAGCCAACTTTAATAAGGTCCTTCTAGTGGAAAACCCCTTAGAAGTATTGGGCAATATAAGCTTACCAGCACATTTTATTGTTCATGATAAGTCGGGTGCCTGTGTGGTCATAGAACCATTAAATCAGACCTTGGTCATTTATGACAACCCAGTGGGAGTATTTACGAACTCACCTACTTTTGATTGGCACATGACCAACCTAAATAATTACATGAACCTCTCTGTAGTAAACGTAGAACCTTTTGACTTTGCAGGTATAAAACTAAGAGCACCGGGTGAAGGAAGTGGTTTAAGAGGTTTACCGGGTGATGGAACACCTCCTTCACGTTTTGTTCGTGCAGCAATTTACTCACAAACCGCCATCCATCAAGAAACCGCCTCATTAGCTGTACCTCAAGTTTTTCATCTAATGAATAATTTTGATATCCCTGTGGGTTCTGTTCGAGATGTCGTTAAAACAGAAAATGGAACAAAAGTATTTAATGAGATTACTTCATGGACTACTGTGGTCGATTTGAAAAACCTGAGCTATTCTTTTAAGACGTATCAAGGTCAAAAAGTATGTCAGGTGAATGTAGAGGAAGCTTTAAAAGCCGCAAAAGGGAAAGTACGTCATATTTCTATGGAGACGGAATTTACGGTGGAGGATGTGAGTCATAAATTTAAGAATTGATTTCTTCCCTTCCCTTCCCTTGTACGGACGTTGCACTGCAACGTCCTTACGATACTAATTTTATACCCGAAATATTTCATTAAGGAAGAAGAACTTTCTTTCTTCGATCTCATCTTATATTAAAATTTCGGTCATTCATTTTCTTTGGATTGGGATAATTACTTCTCCCTTGTACGGACGTTGCATTGCAACGTCCCTACGGGATTGATTCATATCCAGAATATTTCATTTAGGAAAAGAACTTTCTTCATTCCATCTTATCTTTTATTAAAATCTCAAGCAATCATTTTTTTGGATTGTGATGATTGCTTCCCCCTTGTACGGACGTTGCATTGCAACGTCCCTACGTGATCGATACATATCGGAATATTTTATTTGGGAAGAAGAACTTTCTTGATTCGATCTCATCTTTTATTAAAATCTCGGTCATTCATTTTCTTTGGATTGGGATAAATGCTTCGCCCTTGTATGGACGTTGCAGTGCAACGTCCGTACGGAATCGATTCATATCGGAATATTTTCTTTGGGAAGAAGAACTTTCTTCATTCCATCTTATCTTTTATAAAAATCTCATGCATTCATTTTTTTTGTATTGTGAAAATTGCTTCCCCCTTGTACGGACGTTGCATTGCAACGTCCCTACGGGATTGATTCATATCCAGAATATTTCATTTAGGAAAAAGAACTTTCTTCCTTCGATCTCATCTTATATTAAAATCTTGGGCATTCATTTTCTTTGGATTGTGAAAATTGCTTCCCCCTTGTACGGACGTTGCATTGCAACGTCCCTACGAGGAGCACCATCTCATCTCGTATCAAAAAACCACTATTTAAATATGTTTATATTTTTATTTGTTTGAATTGAAACAATAATTCAACTAAGGCAGTATATATAATCAGAAGTTAGATGAATACGCTTAGTAGATAAGTGAAAAAAATTGAGAGAGAGTTAAGTTCAGATTACCCTAATATCTATGATGTTAGGGTGTTTTTTTTGTATAAAATAGCAAAGGTGATACTCATAATGAATATCACCTTTGCTATTTATGTATTGATAAGTGAATTTACGTATTAGGTTAAATTCAAATCAATATTTATTTATCTTTTAGTACTAAGATTTCTGGAATGTTTCTACCGAAACCATCGTAGTCTAAACCGTAACCTACAACAAAACGAGGATCGATTTCAAAACCTACATAATTCACTGTAATAGGAATTTTTAATGCTTCAGGTTTGAACAATAACGCCACTACTTTTACAGAAGCAGGTTCCATTCCTTCTAGGTCTTGGATTAACGCTTGCATTGTACGTCCTGTATCCACGATATCCTCTACAATAACGATATGCTTACCTTTTACTTGATCAGCATTAAAACCAATCAGTTGTTTCACTTTACCTGTGCTCGAAGTACCTTCGTAAGAAGCATATTTCACAAAAGAAATTTCAAGTGGAGTTTTAATTTCTTTTACTAGATCAGAGGTAAACATAAAAGCACCGTTTAGAACACTTACAAAAAGAACCTCTTTTTCTTTGTATTCCGCAGTTAGTTCTTCACCTAAAGTTTGGATACGTTCAGCAATTTGTTCTCTACTAATAAACGGAACAAACTCTTTATCAAGAACTTTTGTTATTTCAGCCATGAGTGAAATTCTATAATGATTGATATTTTTTCAATATTGTTTTAAAGAGACAAATATAATATGTTGAACGCAATATTAATTGTGAGTAAATCCTAAAAGAATAGATTATTTCAAGGTTTTGGATTTTTCATCAATTTCAATCAACTTTATTAGGTTGAAAAACACAATTAGACCATCAACCCACTAATAATTACGAAAATTTAGATATGTCTACAGAAGATAAAAAAGGATTTTTTTCAAGATTCGTCAATAATATAGAGGACTACATCAACAACCTAGTGACTTTAGAGGTGAAAACCATTGTTGGAGACTTTAAAGTGGAAGGGGAAAAGGATGAAGTAATTAAAGAGGATAATTCAGAGTTTAAAGTGATGAGTAGTGAGATTCATTTACTGAAAGGGGACATTACCTCTAAAGTAAGTGAAAGCTTGATTCAGGATAAATATGCTTGGGTAAGAGATTTTCATGCACAAAAAGAAGCACACGGACACCAAATCATTAACGATAATATCCGAGCGATTTATAGTCTTTTTGAATTGTATCAAAAAACGAAAGGGGTGAATGTGCCTGTTTCTGCACCGGAGAATTACTCTTCTCAACCTCAGCTAACACAACATTCGGCAGCAGCTTATACGGCTCAGGAAGCATCGTTTAATCCTGTGGAAGCGGTACCTCCACCACCAACCTTCGAGGCTGCAGCAGAAGTGCATCCCGAAATTCCAGATGTTCCCGCAGATCAAGCCATAGATTTTGAAGCACCTGCAGACGATTTTAATCAAATAGCCGATGAAGGCGACGATACGCCTAAACAATAACTGATCAATGGAGAATTCTTTAAAATCTTTAGCAAGCGAACTTCTCACCTTAGAGGTAAATACCATCTTTAAAGAAAACACGACAGGAGCAAAAATGCCTGTGAACAAACGTGTGGCTTTAAGAGATATCATAGAGCGTTATCGAAAAGTATTATTGGAATACGATGTGGCGGTGAAGGCTCCTGTCACTTCCCCTCAGACCGATAAGAATGGCTTTGAGAAAACGGTATTGCAATGCACAGGGGCAGGGGAATATTCATTTATTGAAGTGAAGCACGCTGCAGTCAAAGGAAAAAATTATTACGAAGAGCTTCAAAGTAAAATGCAATCTGATGAAGAATTGGAATTTCTGAAAAACAGGATTCAAATGCTTTATCGTATCGAAAGACAGTCGTCTGGAATGATTGGTCTTTTTAAGAATCAAAGACTAAAATACGCTTCTGAAATAAAAAGTAGGAAGGAAGGCTTTGCCGAAGAATTTGATAAAGGAGGAGTGAACGATGTATTGAATCCGTTTCCTTCACAAATGAAATCGCATGCTTGGAACAACGACATTACCCTTCAGGAAATGAATACCGTTCCTAATCTAGAATTAGATACCGATCAGATTACCGCCATAAGAAAAGCATGGGAATTAGGCACCCAACAAGTCTTGCTTCAGACGGTGGTACAGATTGATGGAGACGTTACTTCTTATCTAACTCCTAAGTTTGTACACCTTCCCCCTGAATTAAGAAATATGGTCATGAATTTCCATCAAAGTTCGACCAATGAAGCGACAGCACATTGGAGTTCTCTGTTTAAGGTGTTGGCCGATTTAACAGGACAAGCATTTTCTTCTTTATTCGGAAAAAAATAGCGTAAATGATAACTTCTCAACAAGCTGAAGAAAAATTACAATCCTTAAAAGCCTCCAAAGAGGCGGCACAGTTAATATGGAATTCTTTTGAAGAAGGAGGGGTGACGATTCATACCCCTTTTACTTTAAATGGAAAGCCGTATGCCTTTTCTACGTTGATTCAGTTGGATGCCGACGTGATCAATTACTTTCCGAATATTAGTGATGCCGATTTCAACCTATACAGCAGAAAGCTAGAAAATGTGAGCAAAAGGCATTGGTATGAAGTTGAATTTGCCTTTTATAAACTAGGGTCGAGTAGACAACTTTGGTACTTACTCTCCGATATCATCTTATGGGGAAGCAATGCCATCGCTCTATTGTCATTGATGGATTTCGAGAACATTTTAACTACTTTGTATTGGTTATTATTGCCTGTCTTAAGTGGTGTGGTGAGAAAAAAGGTATTGAAAGTTGTCGCCCCTAAATTGTTGAGGTTCGCCTTCAACATCAAGAAATTTGTGGAGAGGATACTAAAAAAGAAGGAAAACAAGAAAAAGGAAAAAGCTATTTATTCGTAACGGAATCAATTACTGCAAACACTTCAGAATCAGAGACAGATTCTACAGAAAGAAAACCTAATGGACTTTGACCCGCCTCCGTGGATGCAAAATTGGAAGGTGGGTTCTCTACCGAAGCGTTCGTTCCAGAGGCTTCAATTAAGTTATTTACCGCCACATAATAATTATAGACGGAAGCATCGATACTTTTTAGATGTACCTGTATAGTATCCAAAGTACTAAAGGAAGTAAACGGATATTCCACAAACACACTTTTTCCATCAATCCCTTGATCGGTACTTAATGGAATTCGGGTGGGAGTGAGCAAGACAAACTGTCCGTTTATCTTTTGAGAAACCCTCCAACTATAGTAATTCTGTTCCTTTTCGGGATCCGTAAAATGTATTCTTACGATATAATTCTGATCACTTTCTCGAAATGAAATACGGTCAATAGGTACCTCTGTAGGTACTTTTACTTGCGCCTGAAATAGGGTATCTTGTTCCACTTCGTTACCAGGAAGGAAGACGTTAAGCGTATAGAATTGCTTAGGAATTAATCGAATTTGATTTTGAGGGACATATAACGCTCCAAAGCTAAAAGTGCCTTCATAGGTAAAAGGAAAGGTATTCGTACCAAAATTAGTTGGGAATAATACTACGGATGCGTTTTCGATCGGAGGAAAAGAGGTGGTGTCGTTAAAAGGCAATGACCTCGATAGCACAATCCTAGATAAAGAACTACTTTCTGATACATTTGCATCTATGATCGTTCGAGTTGCTCCTATAGGAACATCTAGAAAAATGGGTTCTTCGCAACCCCAAAGAAGTAAAAGTAAAAAGAATAGTAATATGTCTCTTAGCCTCATTGTTAGAACTTGAAGTTATAACTGAATGATGGCAATATACTAAACAAATAGACTTTAACGGTTTCTAATTGCTCCGGATTTACACTATTACTTCTAAATATGTACGAATAAGTGTTTTTTCTAGCATACACATTATAAATAGAAAAATTGAAACTACTCTCGTTTCGTTTCTGCTCATGCATTTTTCTATAGAAAGTAAGAGAGATGTCCAAATGATGCGTACTCGGTAAACGGGCTGCATTTCTGTCGCCATAAATTGGGATCACATAACCATCTTTATGATGTTTTCCTATCGGTGATGTAAATGGTCTACCTGAAGCATAATTCCATACCGCCGAAAACTGAATCTGCTTCGTAATTTCAAAGGAAGCCAAGATATTAAAAACGTGTCTTTGATCTTGATTGGTTGGATACCAATTGTTGTTATTAATGCCGTCTACCTGTATTTGAGAATAACTCCAAGTATAAGATATGGACCCAGTTACCGTTCCTTTTCTTTTTCTAAATAATGTCTCAAAACCATAGCTTCGACCAATACCTGTGGAGACATCATTTAATAAGTTGTCTGGAGAAACAAACTGACCGTTAGGCTTTAATTCCAATATGTTTTCAGAATCTTTATAGTAGGCATCTAAAGAAATATCAAAAGCACCGTCCTTAATTTTATTGATGTATCCAATACTGAATTGGTTATTGATCAGCGGATTAATGTCCTCATTTGCAGGTACCCAAACCCCGGCATTACTTGGTAATGTAGACAGGTTTAACTCTTGGGCATACTGCGACATGCGGTCGTAGGCCAAACGAACCGATTGTGTTTTGGTAAGCCCAACACTAATCGATAACCTCGGATCAAAGTTGTGATGAGTGTTATTTATCTGTAATCCCTCGTTGTAAATTGTATCTTGCAAAGCTGTGGTCGTAGGAGTGTCTTCTGTTCCTAAAGGAGTAGCAATAGGGATATATTCTCTTTTGTTTTTGAAATTATCAAACCTAGAATAACGACCACCAATACCTAATTTCACTTTATCAGCAATATTCCATTCCACATCAAAATACCCAGCACTTTCTAAAGACCGAATGTCTTGTGCTTCTGTGGGTGTAATAATACTTTCTTGATCGTAGGGAGTGATATCCCCCGAATTATATAAATGGAACATACTTTCCACTCCACCTTTTAAGGTAAGGAAAGGAGTGAGGTAATGTTCGAGGTTGTATTTTAAACCAAGATCGTCGATGGTATAGGATGTTCTATAACTTGTTTCGGGAACTGAATTGATAATGTTTGAGACATTATAATGGGTGTACCATAAACTTAGATTGCTGTATAATTTTGAGGTTAGTAAGGAAGTCCAAGTCACGTTTGCGGTGTTATTTCCCCACTCACTACTTGATACATCCTCAAAGGCCAATCGGTCTCTACTAAAATAACCTGAAGTAGTAATGGTATTCTTTTCGTCTAATTGGAATTTTAGCTTCGTGCTTAAATCATAAAATAGAATGGAGTTTAAACCTTCACCACTTATCTGAAATAAATCGGTGTAGGGTCTTCTTCCTGAAATAATAAAAGACGATTTATCTTTCTTTATCGGGCCTTCCAATGTTAAGTTCGCAGATATTGTTCCTACCCCCCCAGAAATATTATAATTCTGACTGTTTCCTTCTCTTAAATGCACATCGATTACAGAAGATCCTCTACCTCCGTATTGAGCAGGTAATCCACTTTTATAGGTTTTGACTGATTTAAGGGAGTTGGTATTGAAAATAGAGTAGAATCCAAGACTGTGGGTTGCATTGTATATGGGTACATTATCAATGAGAAATAGATTTTGATCTGTTCTACCTCCTCTTACCGATAGTTCGCTACTTCCTTCGTTGGCACTTTTAAAGCCCGGCATCAATTGTAATGATTTAATCACATCACCTTCCCCTAAAATCATAGGGAGTTCTTTCGTGATTTCAGGAGATACCTTTGTGATATTACTTAATTCCAGCACACCATCATAAATTTCGGAGTTACTGGAAAGAATAAGGACTTCTTTGAGCTTGGTTTCACGGACATCCAACTTCATGTTGAGTTGGTATTCTTTATTGACTTGAATAACTGTGTCAATTCCTTGGAACCCTAAAGATTTGATGCGAATGTTATATTTTCCGAGAGGGACAGAAATAGAGAAGAAACCGTCGACGTTGGTCACGGTACCGATATCGAGGTCGTCAAAATAAATGGAAGCACCGATAATGGTTTCGTTGGTGAATTTCTCTCGAACAATACCACTAACGGTATATTTGGCCATCCGTCGGCCTTCTTTAGAATCAAGAGGTATTCTTCGAACGGTCACGATGACATCATCATCGTCAATTCGGAAATCGAGGAATTTACCATCAAACATGTAATGAAGAATTTCAACCAAAGAGGCATCTTTATTGAAATTAATACGCTTTACCATAGGGATATTATCATCACTATAGATAAAGTTGACATCACACATTTTAGTAATAGAGTCGATGGCTTCAAGATAGGTGGCTTCTCTAAAAGCAAAAGGGTATTTCTTCTCCTGAGCAACCAAATTATTGGATGTTAGGAAATGAAATAAAAAGATAAAAAATAGGTATATGAATTTGTTTCTTATCAATTTAGAGAAGGCTTTGAGCAATAACAATCTTCAAATGTAATAGGAAATTATTAACATTGAAGATGATATTCATCTAAAATAAAAAGCATTTATCTTACTAAGATACAACTCCTTTTCCTAAAATTGATTCTAAGGCAGTAATTCTTTCCTTTTCTTGTTGATGTTTCTTTAAAACATCTGCTTCAGAAGCTCTAACTGAACAGTCCACTGATGGACATCTTTCGCAAGTTTCGTTCACGAACTCCATTCTTACTTTTTCAGATTGCCATAAATTGGTCTTCTTTCTAAAATCGTCGTTCATTAAGAAACCAATCGTGATACTTGTATCAATAGTTTCGTCAACAAGAGGAAGGGCACGAGCCACAGAAATACAGAAATACTCTTTTCCAGAAGTAATGTATCGAGAAACCTGTGCATCGCAAAGGTATTTTTGGTCGATACCTTCTTTTCTGTTTTTCTCTAGATCTTCAAAGATTTTCAGCGACACCCATTTTCTACAATAGTGTTCTGAAAGTACAGTTCCGTGAGGGCTATGAAGACCGTCTAAGTGAAGTTCTTTTGTTAGTGTATATTTATTGCTTCCAGGAATATGGTCTAATCGTAAGAAGAATATTTTACTTAAACCAAAATGTTTAGGAAGAATACTAGTAAGACGATATAGGAATGTTTCTGGAGAAGTATTGTGCTTAAGGATCAAATCGATAAAACCATCGAAAGAGAAGGTTCTGCTTTCTACGATTTCTCTTACATCTTCAACGATTTTATCTTCAGGAATCAATAAAGCACCTGCAAAATACGTCGCCATGTAATCATTGAAAAGCATGTCGAATGATTTCACATTCATCCAAGAGTAGGTCATAGATCTCTCTTTGATGCCTAAAACTTGGAAAGCCGCTTCACGAGCGTAAATAAAGGTTTTGCGTCTAGAATTTAGCTTTTTATTGATCATTAAGGTTGGAATACCATCGTCGCTCATTTTAATGACCGATCGGAAAGTATCCAACGCTTGATGTTCACTTAAAGACTCATCATCAATTTCGTACCCACAGTAATTTCTGAGGTAAGAATAGAGTTGTTGTTCTAAAGGTTCATCGTCGTTGATCTGCTTTTTTCTAAATTCACGAGCTGCTTTTTCAATATCTTCAAAATAGTTATCATGAATTTCTTGATACGATCTTAATACAGAGAAATAGAAATTCTCTACCGTAAGGTTGTAGTTACGAGAAATCTCAACGATAGTATTGACGAAGGCCGATAATTTTGAAGGAGCATCAGACATTAACTCTAGTAGGTTTCTTGGTTCTAGACCAAAAACATCTAAAGGTAATTCTTGAAGGATGTTGGAATTTAAAAGCTTGGAGATAGCACCAAGTTTTTTGGAAATTTTGAGTGATACTAACTCATCATAACTTACACCAAGAGAGGAGGCTAAAGCTGTAATTTTATTCCTTTTTGGATATTTTTTTCCTTTTTCAATTTCATTGATATATGAAACAGACATCTCGGCTTTCTTGGCTAACTCCGATAATGAAAAATTATTTTCTTGTCTATACATACGGATTTTTAGTCCGAATATGAGA
Organism: Flammeovirga yaeyamensis; assembly: GCF_018736045.1. NCBI lineage: Bacteria > Pseudomonadati > Bacteroidota > Cytophagia > Cytophagales > Flammeovirgaceae > Flammeovirga > Flammeovirga yaeyamensis. Next base: position 1,572,081 of record NZ_CP076132.1, read on the forward strand.
CGGATATTTTCCTCTAAAATCACAGGCTTGGCTTCTTTCGCACTTGGTTAAATGATTGCAGTCTATATTATCTACAACGACAAAATAGAACTTTGAATTTTCGCAGGTGTAGGGTGTTTTATTTCTATCAATCTACGAATTATTATAAAGTTACTCTAAAAAAGTTCTGATTTTTCAGCATAAATAGATAATAACTGTAAAATTAGGACAGATTTAGTAAAAAATATAATGTTTTGCGAAATTTCGCTTTTATTTACTGTTACGTTTATTTATTTTTGTATCAAAGATTAGCGAATCGATTAAAAGCAAATAATATATATGCTTTTCTTCTGTTCTTTTTCCAGAAAAGGAAAGCTAATAATCAGATATATAATTTTTCGTTTTCAGAAAAGCCTATCCTTTCAGAGGATAGGCTTTTTAGTTTTTATATTTTTCCTAAGAGGCTAGAAATACAAATAATCCGGAGATGAAAACCAGCAATCCAGCAGCGGCAACAGTTGCCGTACCATAAGCCACAAGATCCTTTGCTAAATTACCTTTGCTCGGTAATGCAGCCGCACCATAGTGTCTCGTAGAGAAAGCTAAGCGAACTCTACGTTTTTTGTCTAATGACCAAGTGACCATTTGAGGGCTTAATTCTATCACAAGATCGAAATCTTCTCGAAGTTCTGCATCAGAGATTAGTCGTCTGAGAAACTTTTCTGTTTCGTGTTGTGATAGCTTTCCATCAAAGTAGTCCTCAATGAGCGAGATATTGTGAAATGATAGGTTTTCTAGGGTCTTCATCTGTATAAAGTAGTAGGGCAAATTATGTTATTCTGTAGATAAGAATAAGATAATAAAAAGCTACTTCAGAAGCCAATTTATTTGTGACGTTGTTCTAATATTTTAGTCACATCTTCTAAGCTGTAACCTTTTGCTCTTAATAATACAATATAATGGTATAATAAGTCAGCGGCTTCATTTAAGAATAAATCTTCGTTGTCATCTTTTGCTTCAATAACAAGTTCGACTGCTTCCTCCCCAACTTTTTGGGCTACCTTATTAATTCCTTTAGCAAAAAGGCTACTAGTGTAGGATGTATCCGAAGGATTTTCGTGTCTATCCTTAATCGTTTTTTCTAGTGCCTCTATAAATTCTAAAGCCATAGTCTTATTATTATAATTTATTTTATCTAAAAATGTTTTCTATAATCTATGAGATGCTTCCTCTAACCATTTGTGTGTAAGCTCTTAAGGCGGTTTTAAATTCCTCTCCAGCTTCTACTTTCTCTTTAATCCAAATGGCTGCGAAAGCATGTGTTAGTTGTTCGCCTTCGTCTTCTCCTTCGATAGTTATCTCTGGAGTTAGTTCTTCTGCAAGTGCTTCTTCAGCCGCTTGAAGTTGTTCAAGACTATAGGTCTCGACCAATTTTTTAATTACCGGTATTTTCATTATTTCAATTTTTCAATAAGTTCAACAACGGCGTCTTCTTTAGACATTGGTCCGCCTTCTACTAATTTCCCATCTTTAAAAATGGCAAAAAATGGAAGGTTATTTACGCCTGCCAAGGCTCTAGCTTCTGGACTCTCCTCAGCATTTACATCTAAGAAAGTAACTCCTTCGAACCTTTCGTCGCCAGATAATCGCTTAAACTTTGGTTTAAATAAACGACAGCTTCCGCACCATCCAGCAAAATATTTCACAACCACTTTATCATTCTCGGTGATCAGTGTGTTGAAATTACCATCATTAGCATCAATAACAGGCATATGTATCTATTTTAGGGTGTTTATATTACTAAAAATTAAATAGATCGAGGGTTTTGAGACATAAAAATGAATACTTAATTTTCACCTTTCAATCTATTTTATAACCTTTGCAAAAATAGAAATAAATATTGAAATTCTAGGAATGTGGTAGAGTATGTTTCAGCAAAAAAAGTATTCTTATTTTGAGCTGATTAAATAGGCTGCATCCATAAAAAATACAAAGATGGGATTAAAAACACGTGTGTATGTGTCCGATGTGGATAACTTAGGAGATGGAAGATATTGTGCAGGTATGGGTGTGGAAATGATTGGATTTCCGATTGAAGAAAACCATCCTCGTTTTGTCTCTACCGATAAGTTCAAAGAAATTGCAAGTTGGTTGGCAGGAATTAAGTTTGCAGGCGAAATCTATGATGCTGCAAATGTAGATCTATCTGCTTATGATGCCATCGAGTCAGTAATTACAGACAATCCAGCTTTAGTAAAAGAACTTGCGGGTCAAGGTAAGTCTTTGATGTACAAAATTAAGGTCGAAGACTTTGATGCGGTGGAACATCAAATGGCACTTTTGGAAGCAGATGTAGATACGTTTGTGTTAGAGTTTTCTAATACTTTATCATCAGAAGATTTTTCAAAAATTAAATCATTAACTGAAGAGTATAAAGTGATCATCGGTGGTGGTTTTGATGAAAACACAGTAAACGATCTTTTGGATCAAGCTTCGCCTGAAGGTATTGCCTTAAAAGGCGGATCTGAAGTGAGTGTTGGCGTTAATACTTTCGACGGTCTAGTGGAAGTGCTTGAAGCGATTGAAACAGACGAGTGGGTTTAGTTCAATCTCAAAAAATATAATCTAAAGAGTAAGGTGGAAACTTTACTCTTTTTTTATAACTTGATGTTTATGTACATAGAAGCGTGGAAAAAAATATGTGATCGATTTGAACTGGAAGAAGACGGTTTTGATGCCGAATCTTTTGGTGAAACAGCAGATCGACTTTCGGAGTATTTTGAGCATTTATTACGAACAGACTCCAGTAAATTAATGAACGGGCTTTACCGAATAGATGTAAGAGAAGATTTAGTGAAAGAGGCCTTCCAAGAAGGTAGTCTATCGGATATTGCCGATGCTTTAGCACGTCTTGCCTTACGTAGGGAATGGGAAAAAGTGAAAATGAGAGAACGTTGGTCGAGTAAGTAATTATGGAGTGGAATGCGTTGATTAAGGATTTTGGGATGTACTTGAAATTAGAAAGAAGTATGTCTGAAAATACCATAGAGGGGTATATTAGGGATGTTTCTAAACTATCGAATTATCTTTTGATGAACGAAAGTGAGCTGAATGCGACTACCCTCACACAAAGTGATGTGCTTACCTTTTTAGCCTATTTGAACAAAGAATTTCATGTCGCTACCTCCTCACAGGCAAGGTTGTTATCTGCCATTAAATCGTTTTATAATTATCTAAACGAAACAGATGTTACCGAAAATAACCCTGTAGAACTGATAGAGGCACCTAAACTGCCTAGCAAATTACCCGATACTTTAGATGTGGAAGAAATTGATGCTTTAATAGGAGCAATTGATTTGACCACTTATGAAGGAAGAAGAAATAAAGCCATCTTAGAAGTATTGTACGGTTGTGGCATTCGTGTTTCCGAATTGGTCAATCTAACGTTGGACGCATTGTTTTTTGAGGAAGGGTTTATCAGAGTCATTGGTAAAGGCGATAAAGAGCGATTTGTGCCGATTGGCTATGAAGCCATGAAACAAGTCACCCTTTATTTGGAAAACGATAGAATTACAAAATCACCTAAAAGGGGAGAAGAGAATATTGTGTTTTTGAATAGAAGAGGGGCAAGGTTAACGAGGGTAATGATTTTTACGATTATCAAAAGGTTGTCCTTAGCTATTGATTTAGGCAAAAACATCTCTCCACATACCTTTAGGCATTCTTTTGCCTCGCATATGGTCGAAGGAGGAGCAGATTTAAGAGCGGTTCAAGAAATGCTGGGTCACGAATCAATTACTACGACCGAAGTGTATACTCACCTGAATAAAGATTACCTACAGCAAATAATTACGGATTTTCATCCGAGAATTCAGACATAAAAAAGAGACTATTTCATTTTATTGAAATAGTCTCTTTTTACAGATTTTTTAGATACTTATATCTTAATAAGGAAGAAGGTTGAAAGGTAACTCTACATCATCAGAGTATTCCTCACCACTTTCCAACATATCTACATCGTTTTCTTCGTAGTACCAGTTCACAGTAACGTTACCACCCTTATCGTTTTGATAATCTTCTAACATTGTCAAAATTTCTAAGAAACGTCTCGAAGATGACGTATTGAAATATGACATTTTAAAGTTTAAGGTAATTGTTTTTCCTGCTTCTTCAAGGTAATCTTCTAACCAACTAAAAATTGGTCCAAAAAACTCAGTCGTATATTCGTGATATGATTCACCCTCAAGTTCTAATACTCCAGTTTGAGCATTAAAATCGATTCTAGGTATATAAGTTGATCCGTCAATATGGAAATTCTCCATGCTAATTCGTTTTTTATAGTTCTTTGTTAACTTTTACCGACAAAATAAAGAATGATCTAGTTTCGTCGTAGTCTTTTATGTTTATTTCAATAGGGTTACCCGATTTTCTAACCATGTCGATAAAGCCAAGGTTTGCACCAGGTTTACCTTCCCTTTGAGGCATTTTACGCTGTTCGCGATAGAATTTCTTCAACTCATCAGCATCCAAACCATTAATGTAGTTCGCTCTTTCGATTAGAGGAGGAACTTCTGTTTTAATGATGCAGTTTCCTGAAGTGATGATATAGTGATCTTCATCTTCTGCAATAGCCACAATTCCTACACCAATATCTCTGCCATCTTTTTCAGAATATTGCTTTTCGGCAGAATAGTGATGAATATTTTGAGCCATTTCGATGACGATAGCGAAAAGACGTTTTGCTATAACCCTACTTTCAGGAGTATTTCTAAGACTTTTACCTATAAGAGCAAGAACATCCTGAGAGAAAATTCCTTGGAAAGCCAAAGATATTTTTCTTTCGGACAATTGCTGTTTAAAAGTCTTAACACTGAAATGTTCTATGTATGCCATAAGTATCGGCCTCTTTGTCGTTTAAAAAATCTGTAAAAACTATCAATTAGGCAATAGTTAAAAAACTGATTATGTTGCTCAGGATAGCATCCAAGATACTATTTTAAAAATAATAAACTTAAAAAAAGAGCATAATTCTTGAAAGAAAAAATTGAATCATTTTTTAAAACATGGTTACATCTGTAAAAAAAGATCCTTTTAGTTTAGTCATTTTACATTTAAATAATTGATAAAATGATGTTTTTCACTTCAAAATAGAAATTTTACACTCTATTTACTTTTATTGCTACAACTTTTTTGCCACTTATTGTCATAACGGTAAAAAATGATTGTCAGTATATAAATGATCTTTTAATTTTACGTTATTAAAAAAAATATTTCAACAAATAATAAGATGAAAGGGAAAATCAGTTGGTTAGTCATTTGTGTAGGAATTTTATTTCATCACTCTTTAGTTTTCGGACAAGCAAAAATTCAATTTGATAAAAACATTCACGACTTCGGAGAAATTCAGGAAAGCGACGGAGATGCCGATGTCGTTTTTGAATTTACAAATACAGGGAATAAACCACTTACATTAACTTCAGTAAAAGCCAGTTGTGGATGTACCACTCCAGATTGGTCTACAGATCCTGTGGCTCCAAATGCCAAGGGATACATTAATGTAAAATATTCAACGAAAAGCAGACCAGGGAAATTTAATAAAACCATCTCTGTGCGAACAAATGGAACACCACAGGTACTTTTATTATCTATTAAAGGTAATGTGATTCCAAGACCTAAGGGTCCGAAAGACTGGTATCCTATGGAAATGGGGAGTTTACGTTTCAAAACCACTCATTTTGTCTTCAATAATATCAAAAATACGGAGAAGGATACTTTATCAACAATTATCTATAACCAGACTAAAAATCCGATCGAATTATATTACGATCAAGTCAAATTGCCTAAGCATATGGCTTTTTGGGGTGATAAATCAACTGTTGCGGCGGAAGACACACTTGTGGTTTACTTAAGCTATGATGCTTCACAGAAAACAGATTACGGATATATTTTCGAATATTTCCAATTGCCAACATCAGATGTAAAACAACCAAAGAAACGTATCAATATTTCTGCACATATTAAAGAAGATTTTTCTAGTGTGGCAGATAAAAAAGCAGAATGGCCTAAAGCAACTTTTGATAAGAAAAAGCACGATTTTGGCGAGATGAAGGCGTTAGATAAAGCATCAACGATGTTTACGATTAAAAACGATGGTAAAACCAAATTATTAATTCGTAAAGTAAAAGCTTCTTGTGGATGTACAGCGACTAAGCCGAATAAAACAGAATTAGCTCCTGGAGAATCGACTACATTGGACGTTACTTTTACTGCGGGTAACTACAATAGATCTGTAACAAAATCGATTACAGTAATTACAAACGATCCGGACCATCCAGAAAATACATTGCAAATTTCTGCTGATGTTAAATCTGCTGAGGAATAGAAAATGACAAAAAGAATAAAAATATTAATCGGAGTGAACCTATGTCTTCTTTTGGCCATAGGTTTCTCTTTTATCTCCTTCGAAAGTATTGGAGAGAAAGATAAAGGAACCCCTTTCTTTAGTATCATGGATTTATCTGTGGTCGATGGTTTTGTTTTGAATGGACAACAAATCCAACGTACCGACGATGGAAGATGGTTGCTGAATAAAAAAGTGGATGTGGCGCCGAGAATGATAGGAAACTTATTCCAAGCGATTCAACAAACATCTATCATTCAGCAAGCGGAAGCAGCTTTGCCAACAAAAGGAGTTGAAGTGAAAGTACAGACGGGAGGAGCAACGATTTTTGAAGGTGTGATTGCATCTTCAGGTGATGCATCCTCTTTTGGACAGAAAAATGGTAAAACCTATCAAATAGAAATTCCTGGGCAGTTTATCAATATCGAACAACTATTTGATGCTAACACTAGCTGGAGAGATAAAACAGTTTTTAGGACTTCATGGAAGACCTTAAAGTCATTCAGTATGAATTATAGACTGAACCCAGAGAACAATGTCAATATTCTATTCAAAGATCCTTTCTATGCAGTAGAGGATGTCACTGCTTTAGATTCTGCGGCGGTATATCAGTTTATATCGGCTTTGCCTAAATTACAAGTGCAAGAATATAGAGACGGAACTCAATTTTATGAGGATACGGTTCAAAAGTTTAAGCCTTTCTGTGAAATAGAAATGTCTGATACGGTGCCTACTTACAATACCTCATTTAAAGTTTTTCCATTTGATGATAATGTTTTCTTCTATTTTCCGTTAACAAAAGAGGTAGGTGTTTTATCGCCCAACCAAGTTCAAGATATGTTTGTTTCTTGGCATTTCTTTGATGCTAATGACCCAAGAAAAAGAGGTAAATAATGATTGGAATTTTTGATTCTGGATATGGTGGCTTATCAGTTCAAAAAGCAGTGATGCAATTGATGCCGAACACACCTATTGTTTATTTTGCGGATCATCAATACTGTCCTTATGGTAGAAAATCTAAGGAAGAGTTGATAGAAAGAGCTTTTTTTATTGTCGATGCACTTATTGAACAAGGAGCACAGTTAATTATTGTTGCTTGCAATACAGCGACTGCAGCGGCTATAGATACGTTGAGGGAAAAGTACGATATTCCATTTGTGGGAATGGAACCTGCAATTAAACCAGCAGCTTTGGCCTCAACATCAAAAAAAGTGGGAGTATTGGCGACAGAAGGAACATTTTCGGGGAAACTATTTAAGCAAACAAAAGAAAAGTTTGCACAAGGAGTGGAGGTCATCATTCAAGAAGGAGTAGGATTAGTAGAGTTGGTTGAAAAAGGATTGATGGGGACCTATAAAGCGCATCAAGTGCTTTATCCAATTATTGCTAAAATGAAGGCACATCGTGTGGATCATTTGGTATTGGGGTGTACACACTATCCGTTCTTAAAAGACGACATACAAAAGATGTTGGGAGATAAGGTCAGATTAATTGATCCTTCCCCTGCGGTAGCCCAACAAGCACAAAGGTTATATCAAAAAGATGAATCTAAACCTGAAATCAAAAAGTATTATCGCTTTATCACTTCAGGATTAAAAGTAAAAGAATATAGGAGGAACATCCTTCAATTGCTTCAACTTGATGAAGAGAACACCTTGTTTATGTACGAATAAACAAGGTGTTCTTTTTATATCAGGATAATTAATATTAACGATTCAATATTTATATTAAGAACTAGATTAACGATTTTCGTGTCATAAATATGGTATTCTTAAAAGTTGAATACTAAAAACGATTACATACTACCTAAATGAGAATGAAGAAATTACTTACTTCAGTTTTACTATTGAGTGTCTCTACATTATGGGCACAGCAATCTCCAAAAGATAAAGGTCTACAAGCAATTGACGAGGCGACAATTCAGTCTTCATTAACGTACTTATCTTCCGATTGGATGGAAGGTAGAGAAGCCGGGCGTCCGGGTGCCTACAGGGCCGCAGAATATATTGCAAGCATGTTTGAATTTATGGGGTTAGAGCCTGCAGGTGATTCTGTGGATGGTCAGCCTACTTATTTTCAAAATTTTGATGTACTTGAATACAGAGCTGCAGACAAGCAGTTTTTATCTGTAAAAACGAATAATGGACAAGAACATACGTTTACTTATCATACCGATTTTGAAGTGAAAGCGGCTCCTGCTTCTATTTCAGGGAAAGGAAATATTGTATTTGTAGGCTATGGTTTAGATATCGATTCTTTAAAGTATAACGACTTCTACAAAAAGAATGTGGAAGGTAAAGTGTGGTTAAGATTAAAAGGCAAACCGACGAAAGGGAAAGTAGGTGAAGCGTTAAAAGATCTGCCAGCAAAGCAATTGCACAAAACGAAAGAGAAGTTAGCAGAGCAATATGGTGCTTTGGCCATTATTGAAATTGATGCTTTAGGTCAGTTACCAACAACAGCCGCCAACTTTCCATTCAGAGACAATAGAAAGTACTACGAGGGAGATCATAAACTATCTTCTTTTTACGATACAAGATTTTATAGCCCAGTATCAAAGCCAAGTAAAATTGCCCCTGTGTTTATGGGTGGTGAATACTTAATGGCTAGTCTTATTAATAAGAACGAAGTGTTTAAATACATGAAGAGTGTGGGTGAAGCGAAACTGTATACTCCATCACTTTCAGCAAAATCTGCCACATTTAAATCAAATGCTATTGTGGAGAGAAAGAGACTGAGAAATGTATTGGCAAAAGTGACGGGACAGATGCCTGACTCTGTAGTAGCCATTGGTGCTCACTACGATCACTTGGGTAAAAGAGAGGGGTATATATGGAATGGTGCCGACGATAACGCCTCTGGTGTTGCTGCAATTTTAGGTATCGCAAAAGCCGTGAAAGCAACAGGTGTTCAACCAAAAAGAACGATGTTATTTGCTTCTTGGACGGGCGAGGAAAAAGGCTTGCACGGTTCCAGAAACTTCTTGCTGAATTATAAAGATCCGTCACAAATCAAGATGTATCTTAACTTTGATATGATTGGTAGAAGAGGGGATTGGCACTCAAAAGACAATCAAGTGAGCTTTATCTACACTGCCGAACATCCTGAAACTTGGGATCTAAACGAGCAAAATATCAAAGATTATTCATTGAACTTAGAAATGTTTGATGGGAAGTCGAAAAAAGGTGAAGCCGGTGGATCAGATAATGTGAACTTCGATAGCTACGGTATTCCTTATTTCTGGTACCATACAGGAGGTCATGAAGATTACCATCAAGTATCTGATCATGCAGATAAAATTATGATGGATAAAGCAGCTGAAATTACAAAATTAAGCTATTTAAATATTTGGGATATTGCGAATGAATAATCGTAAGTCCCGATAAAATAAAAATCCCATCTTGAGCAAATCAAGATGGGATTTTTTATTGTTGATGATGTGTGAAAATGAATTACATTTCCTTCTCACCCTTTCCTTTCTTATTTCCTTTAGGCTTGTCTTTTTTCCAAACCCCTTCATAGATTTTTTTGTTGTCTTTATCGAAGATTACACCAAAACCATCTCTTAAGTTGTTTGCCCAGAAACCTTCGTATCTTTCGCCAGATTGGAAGTAATAAACTCCAAAACCGTCTCTGATACCGTTTTTATAGTTTCCTTCGTAACGGTCGCCATTCGCCCAAGTATAAATACCTTTACCGTTTTGCATGTTGTCTTCCCAAAGACCTTCATAGAAGCCTTTTTTCTCAAAAACAGCATAGCCAAAACCATTGGCTTCTTCATTTCTCACCTCGCCAATATATTTAATCTCTGCACCGTCAAAGTTGATGATATCCAAACGGTTGATTTGCTTGTCTTTTAAATCAAGTTCTTTTTTTAGGTTCTTGATCTCTTTATAGTTTTTAAATAGATCAGACTCTAAATGTCCCTTATCGATGGTTAGTGTTCTATTGACTTTCTTCAAGTAATAGATACTATCCGATAATTCATCTTGATTAAAACGCAACTCAGAAATATGGTTTTCCTTATGATAATAACGCTCTTCTAACTCGTTAATTTTATTATAAGGCACCTTCTGAGAGGAGATGTACTCCATGGCTTTATCCGTATGCGCACTCGTTTGATGAATGCTATCCAACGTTTGGTAGTGAATTAATGCTTCAGTGAAATTATGACTAATCAATAAAGAATCTGCTTTATTTTTTAGTGATAATTTTTCCAATTCATCGTTTTTCTCTTCTAATACGAGTACTTCCTTTTCTAACTCTTCAATTTGAGATTTCATATAAAATCCCACTACGATGAGTATAATTAAAGAAGGAATAGTATAAAGTATTTTTTTCATAACTGATAATTAATAACCAAGGTTGATCTTCGGAATAGCATCGCCTTTTCTGGTATCTAAACCAATAAATACGTTGATTCTGAAAATATGACTTGTTCTATATTGATACCCAGAAGTTTTTTGTCCTATGGTCCACATATGACCAGCAAACAATGTAAAGCTATTGTTGATAACATAACCTACACCATTATAGGTACGGAAATCTTCAAAAGGGTTGTAAGCAATCGATTCTCCAGAATGCATAAAGATCTCTGCACTTGGAGAAACAAAAATTGACCCTTTTTCAATTTTAGGTTTGTTTACGGGGATATAGGCAAAAACTTTATATCTATACCTGTTGGTATAATCGTATTCTGCACCAATATCATTTTTTCTTTTCCATCTGTGTTCGAAACGGAATTGATGATACATTTTTACCCTTCCCATGGCAGGCATTTTAAATAGCCACTGATGCCAAATACGGAACTCGTTTGTGAACGGTTCGTATTCTTCATCATTACCAGGTTCAGGAGTATAATTGACCACGTATGTTGGACCAATTACGGCTTCAAAGTAATCGTTGAAAAATATGTTTAGACCTGCTCTGTTATAGATCTGTCTCGGTCTTCCAACAAATGAATTTACATTGTCGATAGCATTTCTCGAACGATAGTGGTGCTCCCCATAATAGCCAAATTTCTCAGAAAATCTGACTTTAATGTACACACCTTCCCAAAGGCCTGTTTCCTCAAGATTAACCTCTGGTCCCTCTTGTGCAAAAAGGCTGAATGAACTTATACTCAGTAGTATAAATAAAGCTTGTAGTTTTCTTAGCATGTAAAAAAAATAAATAGTAAGAAGAGAAAAAATGCCCCTGATTTAATACCATCTCAGTATTAAAAACAATGAAAATTCTAATTTACTCAATACAGTTAATGCAGTAAAAATAATAAAAAAAAGGATAGTAAGGTCTATTATTGAGCCAACTGCTGGAAAATTTCTTCCATGGATTGCATTTGCATATTCATCTCAATAATGGCTGCATTGTTATTTGCAGACGCTCTAAATATATCCCCTCTTAAATCTATGTCTTGAGAGTAGTGTACTAAAATTTGCTGTTCGTTAATCAGTTCGAGTTTTTCTATACCTTCGATAGAATTTAAAAAAGATGCTTCTGTTGGTTTTTCGTAAGTTAAACTGATAGTGGTTTTAGCTCCTAAGTGACGTAAATTTTCAACACTGTCATTCGCGACAATATCTCCTTTTCTAATAATGACTACTCGATCACACAAGGCTTGTACTTCTTGCATGATGTGAGTAGAAAGCATGACGGTTTTGTTTTTACTTACTTTTTTTATCAAAGATCTGATATCTTCTAATTGAATAGGATCAAGACCAGTGGTAGGTTCGTCTAAAATTAGAACCTCCGGATCGTGAATAAGCGCTTGTGCTAAACCTACTCTTTGACGATATCCCTTTGATAATGCACCAATTTTCTTCTTACGTTCTCTAGTCAAGCCCGTAAGTTCAATCATCTCCTCTATCTTCTCTCTCTTCTTCTGTCCTTTAATTTTGTATAGAGATGCTGAGTAATCCAAATACTCCCGAACATACATATCCAAATACAAAGGATTATGTTCAGGTAAATATCCTACTTTCTTACGTACATCGATAGGCTGATCTACTACATCAAAACCACATACTTTAATCGTTCCTTGAGTGGGGGGAACATAGCAGGTAGCAATTTTCATGGTCGTAGATTTTCCGGCACCATTAGGTCCTAAGAAGCCCAAGATCTCTCCTGGCTTTGCCTCGAAACTAATATTATTTACCGCTGTCTGCTCGTCGTATTTCTTTGTAAGATTGGTTACTTGAATACTCATTTTGCAAAATTATATTTTTTGATGAATGCTTAAACTAAAGATGTATAGTTTCCCGCACAAAAAATCCTAAATTAACATATATAGGCAATAATTTAATGTGGGAGGTTGTACATCGTTAATAATGAGGGAGTAAGGATGAATTATTTCTATTTATCAGAGTGCCCTAAAGATCTTTTTGGATCAATAACATCTCTAATTTTTTGTTTGACCGCTTTGGGTTCTGGGAATCCCGACTCTTTTCGGTCCCAAACTACCTCATCATCTACAGAAATTCTAAATACCCCTCCATCTGTTGGAATCAATTTTACTTCAGCTACATCATTCTGAAAAGTATATAGTAATTCTTGTGTCATCCACACCGCTCGAGGGGTCCAATGACAAAGTGTACAAAACTCTATTGAAATCTTTATCTTCTCCATGATCATCATTTGAATCAAAGTCGACGGAAATCTATTTTATCTAACTCTGATGATTAAATACATCATAAATTATCAATCCTTATACCAAAACTAATCTTTAAAAGAAGATAGGTTTTTTTAGTCGCTTATAATTGTCTAAATTTCCTTCTTAAATAATATTGATAGGTATCTCAAAAGAATAGACTTATCTAACTGACAAAAAATGAAAAAACTGATTTTAACAATTGCTTCAATGATGCTTTCATTGGGAGCAATGTCTCAACAAGTTTCCTTTTTAGTGGGAACTTACACTCAAAAGGATTCAAAAGGTGTGTATAAAGTAACACTCGAACAGGAAACAGGGCACTTATTTGTAGATGGAGTAATTATCAAAGCACAAAATCCATCTTATGTAGCTTATTCTAAAAACCGTAAATATTTAGGAGTACTGAATGAAAGTGAAGAAGGAACGGTAAGTTTATACAAGGTGTTGGATGGTCAATACCATCTCGTAAACAGACAACATACTAAAGGGTCTTATCCGTGTCACATATCATTTGATGGAAGTAACAATGTATATGTTGCCAATTATGGTTCTGGAAATGTGTCTGTCTTCAAAATCGAAGACAAAAAATTATCAGAAATAAAGCAAACGATCAAATATGATAAGACGGGTCCGAATACAGGACGTCAGGAAGCTTCTCATGCACACTTCTCTAACTTTGTAAAACACTCTAAAACACTTTACACAGTAGATTTAGGTGGAGATGAAGTACATGCGTATCATATGGCTAAAGATGGTTTGCAAGAAAAGTTCTCTTTTCAAATTACACCTGGAGGTGGACCAAGACATTTGGTTGATAACGGAGGTCATATTTATGTATTGGAAGAACTGACTTCTAAAGTAGCTGTTTACAATAAAGAAGGGAACACCCCTCAACTAGTACAAGAAATTTCTATGTTGCCAGAAGGATTTACTGATGCTAATACAGGTGCAGCCATTAAAATGAGCAAGGACAAGAAATTTTTGTATGCGACCAATAGAGGCGATAATAGCATAGTGATATTTAAAGTATTACAAGATGGACAATTAGAAGTCATTGGTCATGAAAGCGTAAGAGGTGATTCTCCAAGAGATTTCTCTTTCTCACCAAAACAGAATTATATTGTTGTAGCGAATCAAGAGTCTGATAACATCACATTATTTAAAAGAAATAAAGAGACAGGTTTATTAGAATTTGTCGGCGAAGCAGAAATTAGTATGCCGGTCAATATTGTCTTTTAATCAAATAATACAATCTCAATCCTCTAAATTTATATTTAGAGGATTTTTTTTTGCCTAATTTTAAAAATCATAAAATATCTTAATGTAAGTTGCGTGTAACATTGCAAATGTTATTATATTTAAAATGTAAAACCAAAAACATAACTCAAAAATCTTTCTCTACTATTACTGATGATCAATCGTTTAAAAGAACTATTAGTTGTCTTGCTTATTATCATACCAGCGTTCTCTTATGCTCAGACAGAAATCTGTGATAATGGTATTGATGACGATAATGATGGATTGGTAGATTGTTTCGACCCCGACTGTACCAATTTCCCCGGTTGCGATGGCTTCTATTTTGGCAATGATTCTGCCAATTGTCAAGTTATCCCTCCCATTGTTCCCAACTTTAATATTGTACCTAAGTTTTCTACAGACCCTAATGTGGCGAAAATAGAACAACGTTCTGGAGTAATGGTGGCCGACTTGGATTTAGATAGTATTCCAGAACTTATCGGTAAATCTATGCCTAAAGGGGAACCCGGCTACATTAATATCTTTAGTGGGGCTGACGGAACACTACTCCAACAAATTACCGAAAAAGGAAATACGCATGCTTATACTCAAGTAGCCATTGCGGATGTGGATAAAAATGGTCTCGGAGATATTTTCGTGAATGAAAATAGAACTATTAGACGTTATGAGTATTTATCCGACCGTTTTATTGCCGAAGCTACACAAAAGGTGGTATCCAATCTTCAAACGCCACAGATTGCAGACTTCGATGGAGACGGCGTCCCTGAAGTCTACCTAGGTAATGCCATATTTAATGCAGTCACCTTAGATCGATTGGTCGCTCCCGATTCTGCTAAGAATAGTGGTTCCTTTTCGTATAACATGAGTACGGATCAAGGAAACAAAATCGAAGACTCCTATACTTTGGCATATGATGTTTTTCAGCCTGGTGATGCCAATCCAAATGGAGGTACTTTCGGAAGCGAAGTAGATGGTTTGGAATTAATTGCCGGAGGTAAAGTATATGCGGTGGATCTTACTGGAGGTACTTTAACCGAATTAGTAAGTTGTCCTTTACCATCTGGGTATAGTAATTATTTCCGTCCAGGTGATGGTTTTGTGAGTATTGGCGACTTTACCGGTAACAATAAATTAGAGGTGATTGTAGCTGCCAAAATTAATAAAAATGATATTTCTATTTATTTATGGTCACCATACACTCAAACTTATCTAGGAAACTATGTCTTCGAAAACTCAGATAAGATTGGTCGTTGTAATCTAGGAGATTTTGATAACGACGGTATGATCGAAGTCGGAACGGCAGGGAAAAACCAATATGTAGTATTAGAATACAATGCCTCTTCGAACTCCTTAGTGGAGAAATGGAAAAGAACAAAGCTGGACGATGGATCTCAGATGACGGGTTCTACTTTATTCGATTTTGATGGTGATGGAAATATAGAAGTAGTTTATTCGGAAGAAGAAAACCTATTTATATGGAGATGGGATGAAGACAGTCAAACTTTTATTGAAGTATCGAAAGTGATTTCGAGAGCAGGTACAAGAACAGAGTACCCCTTAGTTGCTGATGTAAACGCCGATGGACAAGCCGAAATTGTTATGGCTGCACAAGATGTAAACGGTCCCGATGCCGATGCCCTAGGTTTTATTCAAGTTTGGGGTTCTTATGACTCTCCATGGGTTTCTTGTAGAAATTTATGGAATCAACACGGTTATCACGTAACGAATATCAACGATGATTTGACCATACCGGTATCCCCACAAGACAACTTTAACCCTTACTTTGAAGGAACACTGAATTCTTTTTTAAGTCAAACCCCTTTCATTACCGATAGTCTAAATATCTCTTTTGCCACTCCAGATTTAATCATTCCAGATATAGAAGCTGATTTATCCGATTGTGCAGATGGATCAGATATACCTATCAATATTACTATCGAAAATCAAGGAGATTGGTCTGCCGCTTTAGGAACTCCTGTAACACTTTACAATGGTGATCCTTATAGCAGTTCAACGGCAGTAGTTATTGATACAGTGCATTTAACTCAAACTATTCAACCTGGAGAATCGACTATTGTAAACGCATTGGTGCCTCAAGATGGAACAAACACCATCGAATTATACATCTTAGCCAATCATAATCCATATGCTTTTGATGGGAGTTTCGTAAGCGTACCTCTTCCTGCAGATACAGTTTATACTCCTTTATTGGAATGTGATTACTCTAATAACCTATCCTTAAAATTAGAAATTAATGGATGTGTGATTCCTCCTACAGTAGATTTGGATAATAATAACAGTTCAGGTATTGGCGGGGCTGATTATCAAACGGTGTATTACAAAGGCTCAGAAACATCAGGGGAATTAGGTGATGAAGACACGAAAATTACTTTATTAGGGACTAATTTTATTTCTAATGCAGTCATCAATTTAACCACCATAGAATCCACCGATTCTCTTACCGTTAGAGGGACATTACCAGGAAGTTTAACTTGGTCCTACACTTCGGGAACAAATCAAATAACCCTAGATGGAGGTGGAACTAAAGCTGAATTCGAAGAGGCTTTGCAGATGGTACATTTTACCAATGCTGCTTTAACCAATTTTGATCGAAGATCGATCACTACTGTCTTGAACATTACGACAACAAATGTGAGTAGTAATGTAGCCAATACCTATATAGATATTAAATCAAGACCAACATCACAAGATGAAACAAGAACAATTGATGAGGACACCTTCTACGATTTTTCTGCCGCAGATTTCACATTTAATGATGAAGATGGAGATACATTTGATGGCATTCGTGTCAGTTTCCCTCTTGATCCTTTAAACTTTAGAGGACACTTGGTATATGACGGTGATACAATTACTATCTATCAGTTAACTATTGGGTATGAAATTCCTAATCCTGCACTATTAAGGTACTATCCTATTGAAGATCAAAGTAACGATAATCATAACCCATACTGTATTTTTAATTTCAGAGTAAAAGACAATACGGGTGTTGATTTAACTCATCACCATTCGATACGACATACCTTTACGATAAATGTTAACCCAATTGCCGATCCTCCAATCTCTAGAGATACTACGGTTGTTGTTAGAGAAGTAACACCTGAGACGGGCCTAATCACACAATATTTTGAGTTTTCAACAGTAGACGTTGGAGCGACTTTTAGTAAAGTGAAGATTGTGTCTTTACCAGATAAAGGGACTTTAACCTATAATGGTTCAGGAACTTATGTGCCAGTAACTGTTGGTCAGGAATTAGATGCAACAGGAGGTTTTAATGTTCAATACACTTCAGATGTATTTGTTCCAGGGGTTGATGATATTATTCATTACTCAGAATTTGATTTTAAAGTCATAGATTCAAATACAACAGAGTCCGATTCTACCTATCATGTCTTTATCAATTTATTGAAGGACATTGTGATACTTGACTTTTGGAAATATGGTTTGAAAAATCAAAATATATACTTTGAGCCAAATGATTTCCTCACCCATTATCATAGTGAAACCAATCAACCTTTATCTAAGATTGTCATTAAATCGTTACCAGGAAATGGTGTTCTAACCTACAACGGAGACACCCTATCTATAGGTGATGAAATTGATATAGCTGGTTTTGATGATGATGATGCCACAACACCAAACTTTATTTTTGATCCAGATCAATATTTTAGTGGTTTAACTTCATTCCTTTATAATGTAATTGATCAGCCTGGAGATGTGAGTACTCAGGATGCGACCATCAATATATTTATAAGAGATGTGAGACATGAACCTGTTGCTGTGGATGATTTTACCGGAACAGTGGCAAATATATCTGTAATTATTGATGCCTTGGCAAATGATTATGATGATGATAATGATTCAATTTTCATCACTAGAATAACAAATGTGGAACATGGTACAGCTTCCATAGTAGAGCAAAGAGTTTATTTTGTACCTGAATATGGTTATGTAGGTAGTGATGCCAATGCAGCTACTATCGATTATGTAATATCAGATGGTAGAGAAGGAACAAGTACTGCAACTATACACATTAATATTACTAATGATGCCCCAGAAGTTGGAAATCTTTACTACGGTGGGTATGTAGGTGATACTATTCACTTCTCTGCACATGATTTTGAATCTAGGTTTAGGGATAGTCAAACGCTACAAAAGATCAAATTTACTTCATTACCGTCACAGGGGACAATATATACCCAACCTCAAACGGCCATTGCAGTGAATCAGGAAATAAACACAGCAGATATTGATCAGTTGTATTACATCAATAATTTACCGGAACAGGAAATTACCGAAAACTTTAATTGGAATGGATCTGATGGAACTCAGTTTGCCGATGCCGATGGTAACGTGAGAATACATCTATATCAAAAAACGCATCCACCGACAGCTGTAAATGATATAGCAACAACTGTAGAAAATGCCTCTATTTTGATAGATGTTCTTGCTAATGATTCTGATCAAGATGGAGATTCTATATATGTCACTCAAGTGGATATGGAAGAAATTCATACCGCAGACGGTACTGTGGTTATCGAAAATAATCAAGTGAGATTTACACCAACAACTGGTTTTACAGGATTGACCTATGCTCGTTATTTCATTACCGATGATAGAGACGGATCTTCCGAAGCCATCATAAGAATCACTGTAGTAACTTCTCCTGATGCACCATTACCATTGCCTTTCGAAAAATATGGAGAAAAAAATCAGGACCTCCCACTTTCGTTGTTAGATTTTGAAGATCATTATACTGATCCGAATAACATGGCCTTGGATTCTGTTCGTTTTGAGAATGATCCAAGTGACGGAACCTTGTTCTTAAATAATACTCAAATAACAGTATTACAAGGAATATCAAGGAATGATTTAGACGATATAGTTTACAGACCAAACACCGATTACTTAGGTGATGATCAAGTGAGGTATAACGTTTATAATGGTGAATTCTGGGGTAGGTCATCGAGTAGTATCACTTTCCACATGGTGGAGCAACTCGATAATATTACTCCTGTAGTGGTGGATATCACTAAGAAGGGTAGTGAAAATGAAGATATCCCAATTACTCTTTCAGATTTCGAAAATGCCTTTACCGATCCAAGGGATTCAGCAATGATGGCCATCAGGATTCTATCGTTACCCGAACATGGTGATATTACTTTTGACGATCAGGAGGTGATGATCAATCAAATAATTAGTGCAGATAGTTTGGATCAATTGATTTATTCGCCTGATAATGGATTTGCTGGGAATGATAGTCTGCATTGGAACGCCACCAACGGTATGCGTTATGCCGATGAAGATGCTGCAGTACTTATTCAAATTGGGCCTGAGTTAGTGATTTATTCATCTTTCACTCCAAACAACGATGGCATAAATGATTATTGGCACATTAAGGATATTGAATTCTATCCAAACAACGAAGTAACCATTTATAACCGTTGGGGAAATGCTATTTATAATGCCAGCGGATACGATAACACAAGTGTCCGATGGGAAGGCACCAATAACCAAAATGGGGTTGGAAGTAATATCTTACCTGCATCTACCTATTTCTATAAAGTTGACTTAAAAGACGGATCTCCTGTTCGATCGGGATATGTTGTTCTTGCTAAATAACCCAAAAAAGAAAAACATGAAAAAGTGTTTTGCAATAGTATGGCTTTTGATGATGGCGCTATTCCATCAAGTCAAAGCCCAACAAACTACATTATATTCTCAATACATGTTTAATGGATTGACCATCAATCCTGCCTATGCAGGTAGTCAGGGAGGTGTAAATACATCTCTGATTTACCGACAGCATTGGACAGGCGTAGGCGGCTCTCCAAATACCACCACATTAGCGATTGATTCCCCCTTAGGAAATAAAAGAATGAGTATTGGCGGGTTGTTCTCACAAGATAAAATTGGTGCTACCACTACTCAGAATATGAATGTAGTGGCTTCATATAGAATCAATTTATTTTCTGGGACACTCTCTTTTGGTTTGCAAGGAGGATTTAATAGCGTGGCGGTCAATTTTGCAGACCTCACTTCATTTTTACCCGATCCGGCATTGCCTGATGGAACTGTTAGAAGAAACTCTCCCAATTTTGGAGCAGGGTTATTCTACAATACCGATCATCTTTACCTAGGTTTCTCAGCACCAAGGCTGATAAGTTCTGATTTAGGTGATCCTAATTCGACTTTAGTGGTGGAAGAAAAGCGACATTATTTCTTAAATGCAGGTTACGCCATAGAGCTATCTCACCTTTTGATGTTGAAACCGAATATCCTCTTCCGATTAACAGAAGGGGCTCCCTTACAAGCTGATATTAACCTGAATGCATTAATTATGGAGTGGATATGGTTTGGTGTTTCTTACAGAACACAAGAATCCTTTGCACTCCTTACCGAAATACAACTAAGCAAAGTCTTTAGGATAGGCTATTCTTATGATATGATTACCAACTCAGCTTCTAATATTACCAACGGATCGCATGAGTTTGTGATTAATGTATTCTTTGAGAATAAGAAAAAGAAAATAAAAACACCAAGATACTTTTAGCAGCATATGAAGAACTTCATTTTACTACTTTTGATGCTGATATCGCCTGTACTCTTTGCACAAACAATGCAAAACCAAAGGGTACAAGATTTTGATGAAAGAAACGAGGAACGTTTTCAGAACATGGATTATGCGAAAGCGTTAAAGCATTATCAAAAGAAATATCAAAAAGAAAGTAATCCAGAAAAAAAGGAAGAATATGCGATACAAATGGCAAGATGCTTCCAAAAACTAAACAAGCCACAAAAAGCGGTAGATCTATTCGATAAAATGGATAGTTCATTAATTGCTTCCAATGAAGTGGCAACAATCACTTATGCAGATGCTTTATACAATGTAGGAGAATATAAAAAAGCAGAACAGTGGTATAAAAAAGCGTTTGATAGGAAAGGGGCAGAGCATTCTGCCGAGGTGTATCAGAAGCTGAAAAATTTATCGGCTATTCAACCACTCATGAGAGATCAAGATCTCTTTGAGGTGAGAAGTCCTTCCTTCAACTCCAATCAAGACGATTTCAGTCCTTTTAAATACAACAATGGCTATGTCTTTTCTTCCAATAGAAAATCTAAACAAACTGGTGGGAAAAAATACGCTTGGGACGGAGGTTCCTTCTTGGATCTTTTCTATGTAGATTCTTTGGGGAATGTTCAAAATTTCTCCTCAAAAATCAACTCTAAATACCATGAGGCATCCGCATCGATTAGTCCTGATGGAAACATGATCGCCTTTACACGTAGTTCAGCAAAAGAAAAAACGAAAGATAAAGAAAGTAACTTACAATTGATGATCGCCACTAAAAATGGAGAAGGAGATTGGAGTAAACCTCTAGACTTTTTGTGGAATATGACGGATTATTCTACAGGTCATCCCGCCTTTTCTTCCGATGGAAAACGATTGTATTTTGTATCTGACAGACCCGATGGAATTGGAGGATCAGATATTTATTATTCCGATATAAAAGAGAATGGAAAGTTTTCTTCTCCGACACTTATGGGAAAAGAGATCAATACAGAAAAGAATGAAGTATTTCCAGCAGTAGATGGAAACAAACTGTATTTTTCTTCCGATGGTTGGGGAGGACTTGGTGGGTTGGATATTGTGATGCAAAACTTGGATAGTTTATACGAAAAGCCTGTTCACCTTCATGCTCCCATCAATTCGAGTTACGACGATTTCGGTGGTACTAAAATTAATTTGAAGAGCTATTACATTTCTTCCAATAGAATGACCGAATTCTCTGATAAAGGAAACGACAATATTCTAGAAGTAGAGAAGGTTTTCTTTAAAGGGATAGTCATTGATAAGTTCGAAAGAACACCCATCCCAGATGCATTAGTAGAAATAGATGGAAAGGTGGTGACCAAATCAGATGAGTCGGGTTTATTTAAGGTTCGCTTCGATCAATGGCCCGATTTGATGCCTATTATTGGTAGAAAGCAGAGTTATGCATCAGATACTTTGGCAGGGAAAGAAGCCGCCCAAACTATTGAAATGGGAGAGCCAATTGTCTTAGAATTAGCACAACCTTATATCGAAGGTCATGTGTATGATTCACTCACCAAAGAACCAATCATTGCTCGATTAACGATAAAAGATCGATCAACAGAAACAGAGAGAGTCGTATTTTCGGATTCTACAGGTTATTATAGAATATCTGCCAAAGCACAAGAACATTACGACTTTATTTCTGAACGTCCACGATATTTTACAAGGCGACAAGCAACCAATACACAAGACCATTACAAAACGGTGAGAGATATTGCCATGAATCCAATAGTGGGACAACGTATCCGTATTTACTATAATTTTGATATGTCGAACATCCGAGATGATGCTTCCCATTCATTAGATACTGTAGTTAATGTGATGAAATACAATCCGACCATTACGATCGAATTATCTTCTCATACGGATATTAGAGGTCGAGATTCCTATAACCAAGCGTTGTCAGATCGTAGAGCCAAAGAAGCCTTTGATTATGCTGTTCGTAAAGGTATCGCTGCAGAAAGAATGACCTATAAAGGGTATGGAGAAACCATGCCGGTCATCGATTGTAAAGGCAAAAGATGTACGGAAGCAGAACATCAACTAAACCGTAGAACAGAGTTTTATGTGACGGGTTACCTCAATGAAAAAGGGTACTTCGGAAGCGATTATAATAAGTTTTATCCCGATTCATTATCAGAAGTCTTAGAGGATAGTGATAAAGAAATCATTAGATCAACTTCTAATAGCATAACTGGAATATTTGTGAGTTTGATTGGTGGAGTAGAAGGATACAATGTGAAAGCCTTGGACGATCAAGGGAAGCTATTAGCACAAGATAAAACAACAGAAGAAGGGGTGTTCAACTTGATGGTTCCGAATCAATACAAGTACAAATTAGTGTTGGATAAAGAAGGAATCGAAATCACACACCGATACATTACTTTAGAAGACTTCGATGGGAAATCAAACTTTGATGTCACCATTTATAAATAACTAATCCACCATCACAAAAGCTCCCCAATAATAAGGATTTGGATATGTTTTTATCACTTCTTTTTGGGCAAGGCGAAAGGCAACAGTTTTGTCTTTCGTCTTGATCCACTGTCTATAAAATTCATTCATCAAAAGCTGGGTAGCGTAATCATCTACACTCCATAAACTCATAATGATGGTGTTCACTCCGGCAATACTAAATGCATATTGCAAGCCTGAAATACCATCGCCTGAAGTAATATCAGATACTCCGCTTTGGCAAGCAGACAAGACCAATAATTCGGTATCTTTTAGATTCAATCCTTTTACCTCATAGGCCGTAAGTATACCATCATTTCCCTCATCATATATCTCTTTTAGATCCTTTTCATTTTTAAAAGTGATCTCCGAAAAGAACAATCCTGATTTTAATAAAGGACTGCTAATGATCGGATTTTTTAGTTGATCCAAATAAAAACCATGGGTAGCCAAGTGGATAATGTAGGGAGAGGTGTGAATGTTTTTTACATTTTTTTCAGTAGCATTCAATTTGTTTAAAGTCACCACATTCCAATCATGTTCCTTAAATAATTCTGCCGTGTTTTGAATCTCTTTTGCTGTTCCAGGTAAATTATAGAGGTTGAAATAATAAGCTTGACGAGTATTCTCATCTGTATTTCCTCTTGTCGAGGCCACTTCCTCCACTTGGAAAACCGGGTCGCCCACCAATATGATTTCTTTATTGATGACCTTCTTTTCTTTTTGAAGATGAATGTCTGCTGTACTCATCACAAGGTGGATGTTTTCCTCGTCGATCATGTATTTTTTAGTCTCAGGGTTGGTGAGAATATTTAGATTGATGGAGTTATAAATCCCATCATTACTCAAATAGATTTTATCGCTTTTGATGCCTAGATCATCGATTACTTTTCTGATTGGTTTCCAATAAAAATCGTACGCATTGATATTTCTTTTTGGTTCATCAGTCACTATCAGCGATCTTGTTTTCATGGTGACTATCTGATGATAATAATCTAAAACATCCACCTCTAAGATCTTTGCATTACCAATTGGGACGAACTTAGGGCGTTCTAACTCTTTAGAAATGATGACGGCTCCATAGGAAACTTTAGTGTCAATAATATTTTTAAGCTTAATGATTTCAATGGCTATTTCTCCATTTTTTAAACGCTCTTGTGTGCTTTGCCAAGTAAGGTCTTGGTTTAAAACGGAAGAATCGTTTTTATCATAAGTAGCGTACACCAACGATTTCTCTAGATTATTGATTCGGTCAGAAATGCCATAGCAATCGAAATCAATTTTTTTCCTTTCCTCTACAGAGAAAAAATTAGCCGTAGCTAGTTGAGATTTGAGTTTTTTTAAACTGTTAGTATAGTTGGTGAATTCTACTTTTTGTCGGTATTTACTCAGCATCTTAATGTTCTCTTTTCGCTGAATAGATTCCTTCAAAAAGTATTTACGGTAATTGACTTGTAAGTCGTAACACTTCTCCCTCATAAGCGAAGACCTCATGCCCTGATCTGTCGTCATTAAGCTAAAGAAATAAGTAAATACAGCACTGGAATGATGTATAAAATTAATTTTCTCGTCCTCGCTGGTAAAGATCAATTGTTCGTTCAACTGTTTGAACTTTAAATCGACCGCATCCAAAATCATTTTTTCGGCCAAATCCCATTTACCAAGCATAGAGTTGGTATAGGCCATTTTACTAATGATTGTAGGTTTATGAATGGATAAATTATCGAATGTATTTTCTAAAGTCTTGAGCTCATTATAGGCCAATTCATATTCTTTTTTTGAATTTAGAATATCTACTTTCTTAAATTTGATTTGCAATCTGATGTAATACTTCACATCAATCTCCAGTGCATCAGCTAATTTTTCTGCTGATTGATAATTTCTGAAAGCTTTATCAAATGATGAGGTGTTAAAGTGATAGTCGCCCAATAGTTGTTGGGTTTTAATCAACAAAGAATGGGAGTTATTTAATAACTTTTTGATGTCACTTTCAAGTGTCACCACTTTATCGGTAATATCAATTGTTGGATTTTGATACAATTCGCATTTATACAAAACAGTCTGTACCAAATAACCTACAGCACTATTATCAAGCTTTCGTCGCTTAAGAAAAGCCAATTCTCTTTCACAGAGTGTCCTCGCATCTGAAAATCTACCGACCATAAGGAACAGTTCAGATAAAGAACAAAGTGCTTCTGTATAGTGCTGAGTGAAGAATATTTTTTCTTGTAAAACAATGGAAAGAAGCTCGGTAAATCTTAATTCCGATTGCACATATTCTCCTTTTATTAAATGTATTTCTCCTCGAAGTCTTAGTTCGAAAAAGCGGAGTTCTAGATCGTAGGATTGAATGTGTTCCCCTTTTTCTAAGTAATGGGAAGCCGTTTTTGTATTCCCCTTTTTTAAGTAAATATCGGATAGATGTAAGTAGGCTTCTTTTAATAATAGAGGGTCGCCATCGACATGGTCGAATTTATCGACCACCAACTTAAAGTACTCTTCGGATTGTGGAAATTTATTTTCCTCTTTATATACATCTGCAAGTTTGAAATACACTTTTAGGGTGGTAATATGATTTTGCCCAAATATCTCTTTTCTTAAGGTTAGGCACTTATTGTAGTGCTTTTCGGACAATTTAAATTGTCCTTGCATATAGTATGCATCACCTATAGTAGAGAGTAAATCAAGGTAACTGGGGTTTCTTTCTCTCCCTTTTGACTCATAAGTCTCTTTTAACTCGGTGAGTGTTTTAATCACATCAAAATTCTTGTTGTAAGAAGCAATAAACATATTGGCCATGTGTAATTGAATCCATTCATCATCAATGGAATTTTCGAAACCGATACGTTCTTTTTCATGATTGAAATTCTGAATTCTACTTTTTATAAACAGCTTTTCACTCTCTTCATATTCTTTAAAATTCTGATGTATGATGGCTCTATTGATGGAGCAATAAATATTATCGGGATGCTCTTTTGATAAAGTTTTAATGTAGATCATCTCAGCCTCATCGACTAATGAAATAGCTTGAAATGTCTGATCGAGCATGAGTAAACAGAAGGCTTTATAATTAAGGGCCAATGCATAGTCAGGGTAGAGCCAACCAGAAGCTTTGTTCATAATTTCTAAAGCTCTGTCGATTTGCTTAATGGCAGTGGAATATTCATGGCGGATAATGGCTTGTTCGGTAGAAACGATCAAAGGGATAACCACTTCGATACTTTCGTTGCCATATTTTTGGACGGATTGGTTGATCCATTGTTTGGATATGTCTTTAGCCTCCCAAATCTTACCTTCTTCTTGGAGCTGGTGGATGAGTTGGGGAGAGTAGTCTTTATTTTTTTGTGCTAATGAGATTGGAGTATTTATAAAATAAAGAAAATAACTACAGAGTATAAGTAGAGAATTAGGTTTCAAGGGGCAGAAAGTGTTATTTATAGATCTACCTTAATTTAAAAAAACTTCTTGATATAAAGGTAACTATGTAAGTTTGAGTGTGTTATTGATTAATTAAAAAAAGGGACCGTCACCAAAAGTAACAGCCCCTTTTACATGGGTATTTTGAAGCACCCATATCTATTTTAATCTCTAATTATTTCTTTTTCGCCTTTAAGATCACTTGCTTTCCAGAAAGTAATTGTAACTCACCATCAACAATTTGATAGTTGTCAACAAGATCAATCTTAGCAAAGAAAACGTGCTCTACTTCATTGTTAGCACACATTTTTCTTGTTGCCATTAATGGTCCAACTTTGATGTCATATGAATAAGCATCTAATTTTACTTTCCCATTAAAGTTGTTACAGCTACCGCTTCCGCTAGCGTCTCCATCTTTGCTGATCATAATATTAGGGACATTTCCATTGAAATCGTCTACAACTTCGATGAAAGTGAATTCCCAGTTTTTATAAAGATCTCTATGGTTTACACCACGCTTTGCAGTAACAAGAACTTCATCGTCCTTTTTTAGTGTAATCATATCACCATCGATATCAAATTTATTGAAGTTCTCTAAGATCTTACCTAAAGCTCTTTCTTGTTCTGCTACTTCTTCACAGAACATCATTGTCGACATGAATGGACCCGATTTTAATTCATCTTTTTCAGCATCATAATCTAAAGCACCACCTAAGCCGTTGCAACCAGCATAACCATTTATTCTATTCGATTTTGTATCAAAATAGATATATGTTTTTAAAGGATCAGCATCTAAATCGCCTAATTTAGAGATTACCCAAGTACCCTCTAATAACATTAGCTTATCTTGTTTCTCGTTCACGACTTTAACTAATTTATAACGTAGTGATGATGCATCTGCAGGAGGATTGTCTACTTTAACTATCGCTACCTCTAATACAGATTCGACACCTACTTTATGATCAAACCCTTCGATTTTACCGTAAAAGTTTTTCCATTCAGTATCTCCATCTTCTTTAATTAATAAGCATTCTTGAGGCCCAACGCCTGTACATTCTGTAGTTTTAGCACTTACAGTAATCGTTTTGGTTTCAGATTTTGGTGATTTTGTTGAAGCACAAGCAGTTACTATTAGAGTAATTAGTAATGCAATACTAAGTTTCATATTATTTGTCATAATTCACTGTGTAGTTATGAATAATCTTTTTGATTTTAGAACGGATAAAAGGTTAATATTTACATTCTCTCGTTCGTTGAATTTTATTTAACGAGTAAAATTATTTATGTGTCTATAAATTAAGGAAGGAAAAGGGGTTAAACAAAGTTAAAAGAAAATTCTTTCCATTTATACGGTTGTATTACAGTCATTTAATGCTCTATTTATATAAATGAAGTGTAGGTTGTTAAAAGTGAATGAATATCAAAAAATAGCCTTTTAAAAAAAAATATAGAATTGTTGTCCTAACTTCGGATTCAATTGTCTTACTTTGTGATAAGGAAGGTATTTTCTCAACAAGGATTCCTTCAATAGAATGAGAGTGTAAAGCGACAAATATATGAAAACAACAATCTATACTTTATTATTGAGTATGGTTTGTCTTCTATTCGGTTCATGTGATTCTGAAGAATCGAAATTAACATCTTGTGATCACAGTAATATTGGGGAACGATACCAATATTATTCCGATGTGTTTTTAGAAGCTTTAGCAAAGAGCGATTGTGAAGCGATAAATGAACAATCAGAAGATGCTTTGGAGTTTATAAATGCGAATCAGAATTGTTTAGTTATTTATATGGTTCTTCAAGAAGGGAATAATGTAAATGATGAAAAAGAAGCCAATTTGATTATAGAAGACATGAAATCTCAAATACAGACGATTCAATACAGTTGTGATGTAGAGAATTTGCCTGTGAGAAGGTAAAATCTAGTCAATAGATTTAAAGAAAAGACCGATAATGGAAAGTAACCTTATCGGTCTTTCTTATTTTCAAAGAATTATGTTTACTTTTGCAGACTAATAGGATCAGATTTATTGAAGTCTGTATCAATCTAAAAAACTGAAATAAATAAAAATATCATATGAGTTTGTTAACTGTAGGTTCTGTAGCTTTTGATGCTATCGAGACTCCTTTTGGAAAAACAGATAAAATTATCGGTGGAGCAGGTACATATATTTCTATCTCTTCATCATTCTTTACAAAGCCTGTAAATGTTGTTGCTGTAGTAGGTGATGACTTTCCTGAGGAATACATCAAAACGCTAGAAAGCCAAGGTATTAACACAGACGGTCTTCAAGTAAAAGAAGGTGAAAAAACGTTCTTCTGGGCAGGGAAATATCATAACGATATGAACTCAAGAGACACTTTGGTAACTGAATTGAATGTATT
Organism: Flammeovirga yaeyamensis; assembly: GCF_018736045.1. Lineage (NCBI taxonomy): Bacteria > Pseudomonadati > Bacteroidota > Cytophagia > Cytophagales > Flammeovirgaceae > Flammeovirga > Flammeovirga yaeyamensis. The sequence continues at coordinate 1,601,241 of NZ_CP076132.1, forward strand.
GGAGCACTTCGATCCAATCGTTCCTGCAAATTACCAAGATGCTCAATATGTAATGTTGGGTAACCTTTCTCCTCAAGTACAATCGACTGTTATCGAGCGTTTGGAAAACAGACCAAAGTTAGTTGTTATGGATACAATGAACTTCTGGATGGACATCGCTTGGGACGATCTAATGAAAACAATTTCTATGGTAGATGTTCTTTCTATCAACGATGAGGAAGCACGTCAACTTTCTAAAGAATATTCTTTAAGAAAAGCAGCAAAGAAAATCATGGAAATGGGACCAAAGTACTTGATCATCAAAAAAGGTGAGCACGGTGCATTGTTATTCCACGAAGACAAAGTATTCTCAGCGCCAGCTTTACCATTGGAAGAAGTATTCGATCCAACAGGAGCAGGTGATACTTTTGCAGGTGGCTTTATTGGTTACTTAGCAAAAACAGATGATATCTCTTTCGATAACATGAAAAAGGCAGTGATCTACGGATCAGCTATGGCCTCTTTCTGTGTGGAAAAATTCGGTACAGACCGTTTGTTAGAAATCACAGAAGCTGATTTAGAAGCGAGAGTAAAAGAATTCGAGGAACTAACAGTTTTCTAATTGAATTCTTAACGATATATTAGGGACATTACTAAAGTGATGTCCCTTTTTTTATGATCTATTTTAACGCACATACACATCATCCGAGTAAGGAAAATGAGCTGGGATTAAGAAATAATTTTATTCAGTCTTTCCATTCTGTTTCTGATGAAAAACTCCAATCATCGGGAATACATCCTTGGCATATACAAGAAGTAGATATAGCGACTTGCTTTGACGAATTAACTCAGGTGATACATCAAATAGATGCGGTTGGAGAATGTGGTTTAGATAGAGTGATTGATGTAGATTGGGAGCATCAAAAAGAGATTTTCATCCGGCATATTGACTTATCAGAAAAACATCATTTACCCTTAATCATTCATTCCGTTAGGAGTTATCCTGATGTTCTTCAAATAAAGAAACAACAAAAGTGTGTACAACCTTGGGTGATACATGGTTTTACTGGAAATACACAAACCGCAGATCAGCTGATAAAAAATGGATGCTACTTATCTTTTGGAACACAATTCATGAAAGGGCACAAAAAAACAATACAAGCACTACTTGATGTTGACCCTAATTATGTATTCTTCGAGACAGATGATGCTGCTGAATTATCAATTAAGACGGTATATAAACAGGCTTCTGCTTTATTAAAAGTAGAGGAAGATGAATTAATCAGCCAAAAACTTGAAATTGCTTCGAAGATTTTTCCCAAAATTAAAGGACTTCTTTAAATTTGCCCCCGAATTTTAAACACTATTCAGAATTATGGGACATTGGCAAGAAAGAACTGAGCTTTTAGTGGGCACAGAAGGATTAGATACATTAGGTAAAGCACACGTATTAATTATTGGTGTAGGTGGCGTTGGTGGTTTTGCTGCTGAGGCAATTGGTAGAGCTGGCGTTGGTAAAATTACTTTGGTTGATGGAGACGTGATCGAACAAAGTAATAGAAACCGTCAGATTGCAGCCTTGATTTCTACAGACGGAATGCCAAAAGCAGAAGTGATTGGCAATAGAATTAAAGATGTAAATCCGAATGTCGACTTGGATGTTCAGAAAATCTACTTGGATGGGGAGAACATCAAAGAGTTGTTACTTGCACATAAATATGATTATGTGATCGAATGTATCGATACACTTGCTCCAAAAATGGACGTGATCAGAACAGCGATCCAAAATAATATCAAAATTGTTAGTTCAATGGGAGCAGGTGGACGAATGGATCCAACCCAAACAAAAGTGGCGCGTTTGAAGGATACATATAACTGTCAGCTAGCACAGAAAATTAGAAAGAGAATCAAAGAGAAGAGTATCAAAAGAAAGCTTAAGGTGGTGTACTCTCCCGAATTAATTGATAAATCGAAAGTGAAAACAGTGGAAGGAGTACTGCATAAAGCATCTACTATTGGAACTATTTCCTATATGCCAGCCGTTTTTGGTTTAACATGTGCTTCTGTAGCCATTCGTGGAATTTTGGAGGACTAAAAGGTGCTTAAAGTCATCATAAATTTTTGGCGTTTTTGTCACATAATAAAAATAGTATTGGTTTTACTTGTCAGACACGATGAACATGTATAGAAAATCTTTCATGTGGTGTTAGAACTTAACTAAACCTTATTTTACACATTATACGTAATGATCAGATTATTATTCAATTTTTTTTATTGGTTAAATGGCTGGAAGTTAAACATTCATCATATACCTGTTGAAACCATGAAAAGAAGTGTCTTTTTAGCAGCCCCTCATACAACCAACTGGGACGCTGTGTACATGGTGGCTTGTATGAGAAAGATTGGTATTAAATTAAGGTTTGCCATTAAGAAAGATTGGATCAAGTTTCCTTTGAATATTGCATTAAGTCCAATGGGGGCGGTTGGAATAGATAGAAGTCCTAAAGTTGCAGGAGAAAAAAGGTTGAGTATGGTAGAAGCGATGGCCAATCTTTTTGAAACCAACAAGGAATTGGCATTAGTGATACCTCCAGAGGGGTCAAGGTCTTTAAGAGAAGAATGGAAATCGGGTTTTTACTATGTAGCATTAACTGCAAAAGTGCCTATTCTTTTAGCTTATTTAGATTATGAGAAAAAAGAAGGGGGAATTATTGAAGCTTTTGAGCCTACTGGCGATATAGACGCGGATATGAAATACATAACGAAAGTGTATCAAGAGTTCGATCCCAAACCAAAATTTCCAGAAATGTATTCTTTAGATAAAAGGTATATTTCTTAAAGTCAGTTTACTTCATTAATATTGTAAACACAAACTACTATTCTCTCGTAATGTTATTATATAGTAGGTTAGAGGATGATGAAGTAACATGGAAAAGATTCAAAAAGAAATCATAAATCAGATAAATAAATCGAAATGTATGTTGCAAATGCCTTCCAAAGCTAAAGCGGAAGAGTTTGTAGACGATATGTTTCGATTTTTATTTCCAGTAGTTTCTGGAGTAGAACAAGGGTATTATGCCTCAGAATTGGCATTGATACGTTTACAAGGGAAACTTCAAGAACTATTTTTACCTATTCGAGATCAGTTTGATGTGGGCTGTGTAGATGTAACAGAACGATTTTTTGATGCATTACCTGATATACATCAACGCCTATTAAAAGATGCACAGGCTTGCTTTGATGGTGACCCTGCAGCACAATACATAGAGGAGGTTATTTTAACCTATCCAGGGTTCTTTGCTATTTTTGTGTACCGTTTGAGTCATCAATTGTTTAAATGCGAAGTACCTATCGTTCCTAGATTGTTCTCTGAATATGCACACTCTAAAACAGGTATAGATATTCACCCAGGTGCAAGTATTGGCGATCATTTTTGCATTGATCATGGTACTGGTATTGTTGTAGGTGAGACGTGTAACATTGGAGACCATGTGAAATTGTATCAAGGCGTTACCTTAGGTGCTTTGAGTGTAAGCAAAGATTTGGCTTCAGTGAAGAGACATCCAACGATTGAAGATCATGTTGTGATTTATTCTGGTACTACAATTTTAGGTGGTGATACAGTTATTGGCGAACACTCTATTATTGGTGGTAATGTTTGGTTGACAGAAAGTATAGAACCACATTCTACGGTATATACAAAAGCATCTGTGAGTGTTAGACAAAAGGAAAAGAAAGTTTAGCTAATCAGCTAAGTATATAGATATAGATAGGCCCACGATTGAAATCGTGGGTTTTTTATTGTTGATTTTTATGACTCTAAAGTATCATAAAAATTAGATAGGAGTCAAAAAAGGCCATCTCAATACTATTGAGACGGCCTTTACAAATTTATATATATGTTATTAGTTTTTACATACTTCGAGTTCTCCAAGTGCATTGTTCAAACCGTCCACACCATTGTTTAAATGTGATATAGCGATGTGAATATGGTCAATGGCATTGTTTAGATGAGAATGAATTTCTGATACATCATCAGAAAAATGAGCTACACCTAATGTGTTAGAGGCCATATCAAATACTTTTTTTGCATCATGGAAAGAGCCATGAGCATCATGTGTTTCACTACCTGCCACGGTACAATGGTTGTATGCCTGACTTTTTGCTTCATGCGTCTCATCTTTAGCATAATGAGCGTTCTTCATTGCTGCTTCCGCCTCTGATTTAGCGATTTGCATATTTTCTTTGATACAATCGATCGTTGTACAATCAAAACACTCGCTGATGTAGTGCAATGCGGTTTCAGCACCCTCATGCGAAGATTGATAATAATCGTAGGCTTCGTTGATGTCGTTGACTATTACATGATGTTGAGCAAATATAAGAGTCATTGGAACGGTTGTTAAAGAGATAATAAGTATTAGCGTTTTCATAGGTTTATTCGGTTTATAAGTGGGTAACAAAGCAGAACTTTGAAATGTGCGATAAATTAGAAAAGTGCAATTACTTTGTTTTAATATTTCAATTTAGGGTATAGAATGCTTTAATTAGTACTACTATTTTTAACTGGGTAATATCAAATAAAATGATTAATTGATAATAAAAAGAGTAGGCAATAAAAAAGTCACCTCATTTCTGAAGTGACTACTATATATTCTTTAAAAAACCACTATTTATTGGTTGGGTTTATTCTTTTCCGCCAACCTGGCTTTTAATTTTAGTAACTCATCCGAAGCGCCAAGTGAGGCTTGTGTACTTCCTCCTCCAATTCCTAGAGCAGAATCAATTTCATCTTCAACGGTTTTGTTTGTTAGACTAGCAATATCCGCATAAGAATCAGCCAATGCTTCTTTTTCCTCTACCTTTTCCTTCATTTTCTGTAAACGAGCAATGGTATTAGAAGAATCAACGTTCGATAATTGTTTATTTAATTTGGCCGAAGCATCGCTAACAGTCGCTCTAGCTTTTAATGTTTTCAATTCAGTTTCCCACTTACTAATCTGAGATTTTAATTGATGTACATTACTTTCCATTTTAGTTAACATACCACCGTAGTTATCTAAATTGGTTTTATTGGCTGTGGCTCTTTGTTCGTATTGTTGTTTTCTTTCTAAAGCTTGGGTAGCTAAACGATCCGCCTCGTTAGGATCAATATGACCACGGTTAGCTCTTTCAAGAAGCATCATTGCTTTCTTCTCAAAATCTTTAGCGTTCCCAATATTTGATTGATATTCTTTTTTCTCACGAATATTTAATGCCTTCACTTCCGCTAGACCTTGCATGGACTTCGATAAGTCAGCTTTAAGGTCTCTAATCCCTTGTTCTGTTTGTTTAATAGGGTTTTCTAATTTATCTAATACAGAATGTGTTTCTGATTCTACTATACCAAAAAGTCTTTTTAACCACTTAAACATATCTATTTATTTTAATTTTTTCTCAAAGTAATTGTAAGCTTCATTTATTTCAAGTGTCACTTTCTGTGCCATCTCCTGCTTTTTGGGGTCTCCTTGAAATAAATCGGGATGATACACTTTTATCATCTTTCTATACGCTTTTTTTATGGTGGCAAAATCAGACCCTTTGGGCACCTCTAAGGCATTGTAATGTTTCTCTTCTAAAGAAGGTTCAGCCTTTTTTTGCTGTTGGTAATTACCTTGCTGATAGCTTTGTTGACTATCATAATCTTGATAGGAGTAATTTTGCTGAGTTTTGTTATTGTTGATAATCTCCTCGTAATACTTCTTCCATTCTTTTTCAAAATCTTTATCCATTAAATCTTGAAACATGGGATTGTTAGCAATTTGATCATTTATTGCTGAACGAAGGATATCTTTAAAACGGTCTACTAACATAGTTTAATTTGATAATTGCATTTGACACTAAATGTTGATTTTATTTTGATCACATTTATGCTGAGTTACTTGATGATATAATCATCTACACTCAGTAATAAATATAAAAAATTAATCCGAAGATAAAAGTAATTGTTTTACATAGATAGTATTTGATTATAATTTGACATGATCTAAAACTAAGTAAATATTTATATATAATTATCTACTTTATATTTCACGAAAAATAATAGAAAAAGGATGTGTTTTAGACAATAAAAAAATAAAAGAATGAATATTCATTTATTTTTGGACTTTTTGAGTTGTAAATGTATATTTGACGATTAATGGGGTTAAAGTATTGTTAATCCTACCAAACTTTAATTTAAAGATTGCTATTATTTAAACTTTACTACTAAATTTGATTAGCACATGCGTGAAATATAAAAATCATTAAGTAAATTATATGTAAACAAAGTGCTGATAGGAAGGATCATCCTATTACAAAATAAGATATGAAAAAAAGTCTTGAATTGAATGCCTTTTTTTAAATGATTTATTATCAATTGTATATCATTTAATGGGTGGAGACTTGAAATAAGAATTTAGTAGTGCTTAATGTATTGGGATCCCTAATTAGGAAGCAATACTCACAAAATGTCATCAAAAAAATGGAACAAAACCGTCCTTGGTACAAACATTACGCAGATTTTACTCCTCAGGAAATCAATCCTGACAACTACCAATCACTTTTATCATTGTTCAGCGAAGCATTTGGGAAGTTTTCCAACAAAATTGCTTACGAGAACATGGGAGGAAAATTAACTTACGCTGAAGTTGAAACACAGTCGAAACGTTTTGCCTCTTATTTACAGAATGAATGTGGTATGCAAAAGGGGGATCGCATTGCGATTCAGATGCCGAACTGCTTGCAGTATCCAATTGCTATGATTGGTGCTATTCGTGCAGGTATGGTAGTGGTAAACACCAACCCTTTATATACGGAAAGAGAAATGTTGCATCAGTTTACAGATGCAGAGGTGAAGACTGTAGTAATTGTAGCCAACTTTGCAGATAAGTTGGAGAACATCAAGGACAAGGTGCCTACCTTAGAAAACATTGTAACAACAGAGCTTGGGGATATGCTTACTTTCCCTAAGAACCTTATCGTAAATGCGGTTGTAAAGCACATCAAAAAGATGGTTCCTTCTTACAATCTTCCAGATGCGGTGAAGTTTAAAGATGCTTTGAGCAAGGGAGATGCACAAGAATATAAGGAGCCAGATGTAAAAGGAGAGGATCATGCCTTTTTACAATACACAGGTGGTACAACAGGCGTTGCTAAAGGAGCAATTTTAACGCATAGAAATATTGTTGCCAATTTAGAGCAATCAAATGCTTGGTTAAAAGGCGTATTGACGGAAGGTGAAGAAGTAGTCATCACTGCACTTCCGTTATACCATATTTTTGCCCTGACGGTAAACTGTATGACGATGATGAAGATTGGAGCAAGAAACATCTTGATTACCAATCCACGTGATATGAACGCATTCATCAAGGAAATTTCGAAATATAAATTCTCTATCGTTACAGGTGTAAATACATTATTTAACGGTATGTTGAACCATAAGAAATTCGCCGATTTGGACTTCACGAATTTAAAAGTGACTATCGGTGGAGGTATGGCTGTTCAGATGGCTGTGGCAAAACGATGGGAAGATGTAACGGGTTGTACACTTGCAGAAGGGTACGGTCTTACAGAAACTGCTCCAGTAGTATGTGTACACCGATTGGATAGCCCTAAAATTGGAACAATTGGTTTACCTTACCCGTCGACAGATGTGAAAATTATGAGCGAAGAAGGTGAAGAAGTGGGTATTGGTGAAGTAGGAGAACTTTGTGTGAAAGGTCCTCAGGTGATGAAAGGTTACTGGAAGCGTGAAAAAGATACTGAAGAAACTTTCTTTGCTGATGGATGGTTAAGAACAGGTGATATCGCTACAATGGATCATCATGGTTACTTTAAGATTGTCGATCGTAAAAAAGACATGATTTTGGTATCAGGTTTTAATGTATATCCAAACGAAGTGGAAGAAGTATTGGTAATGCACGAAGGCGTTTTAGAATGTGCTGTAATTGGAGTTCCTGATAACAAATCGACAGAAGCTGTAAAATGTTTCGTGGTGAAAAAAGACCAACACTTAACATCAGATACTTTAAAGGAATTCTGTAAACAAAACCTTGCAGGATATAAAGTTCCTAAGCATTATGAGTTCAGGACGGAGTTACCAAAAACAAATGTGGGTAAAATTCTTCGTAGAACACTAAAAGAAGAAGAAATGGAAAGATTTAAGCAAGCAATCCATTAAGAATAAATTTAAATTGTGCCACTTAGTTTTTTACTAAGTGGCATTTTTTTTATTCACTGAACTTACTATTATGCAAACTGAAGTACTCGAGTATCAAGCCGAACAGAAAAAGAACAAGCAAGTTAATTCTATAGCTATCTTTTCCATCATCACTGGGTTATTTGGTCTAGTGAAGTCATCCTACACTTCTATAAATTATTTTTTGAGTGGGTATCCAAGAACGAACTACGACTTAAAGAAAATTTTTGATCTAGGTGATTTCAATTTTATATGGGATTATCAATTCTTTAGTTTACACTTGGATGTGATTTTTTATGGAATATGCACTGTTTCTGGAATAGGTCTTTTATTTTTTAAAAATTGGGCAAGAATAGGGTTAATTTGTGCCTATACTTACAACATTGTATATCATCTTTTTCAAAGATCAATAATGTTACTTAATAGTGATGCTCTTCAAGCAGAGACGGCTACACATTTATTGAAGACTGGACAAATAAAAAATCTAGAAATGATATTGCAAATAACTGCTTGGTTGTCTTATGGAGTCGCTTTCTTAGTGTTTTTATTGGTACTCTTCTACGCATGGATTATCTTCAAACTTTCCTCTAAAAACATTAAGTCATTATTAAATTAATCAAATGGAATATCAAGAAGAATGGGTGAAATTACAGGTAGAAGCCCCTTTTGTTTTTAATCATGAAGCAACAAAAGAGACAGAACATGTTTGGTTTTTATTTCATGGATATGGACAGTTGGCAGAACATTTTATCCGTCGTTTTGATATTCTTCAAGAGCATCATCATGTAGTGGCTTTACAAGGATTATCTCGATTTTATTTAGATGATAAATACGAGAAGATTGGTGCCTCATGGATGACAAGAATGCATCGAGAAAAAGATATTATCCATCAGAAAAAATATATTGAGGAGGTGGTCCAAAATAGATTACTTTCCATTCCATCTTTTGATGTAAAACGCAATTACTTTGCCTTCTCTCAAGGTGGGGCTACTTTATTAAGGTGGCTCGTTGATGCACAACCCGAAGTAAATGCCCTTATCTTATGGGCTGCAGATATTCCAAAAGAATTTACAGTAGAAGATTTCGATTTCCTTTCACCCGATAGTAAAGTCATTTATGTGATTGGAGACAACGATCCTTTCCGTAGTTTTATTGAAATCGAGAAGTTAAAGGACTTCATCAAACAGTTGAAGTGTGAGACAGATATTGTGACTTTTAGAGGTGGGCACAGCGTGAATAGACCAACATTGAAGACGGTGCTTAAAAACCATCAGTTATTTTAAGTTGTCTTTAATTGTGCTCTACTTATATTTTTCCCACATTTTGGTTTCTCTTTCCAAAAGCTTATCAAACTTAGCAGGGTAATTGGCAGAAAACTCCATCCACTCATTAGTATCAGGATGATGAAATGAAATGGATGTAGAGCATAAAAATAGCCCTTTTCCCTCTAAGGTATTTCCTTTTTTACCATAGGTTGCATCGCCAACAATCGGATGACCTAAACCAGCCATATGAATTCTAAGTTGATGAGTTCGTCCGGTATGTGGAGTGAGTTCTACTAGGGTCAAAAATTCTGATCTCAAAGATGGGATACTTTTTATTGATTGATAGGTGCTGTGCGATTTTTTACCCTCAATATCCTCTTTGATATCAGCTGTACCTTGTACTTTTCCCATCACTACAGCATGATACTTCTTTTGAATCGTTTTGTCCTCAAATTGATTGCCTAAAGCAACGCGGCTTTTTCTGGTTTTAGCAATCAGTAATACTCCTGATGTTGGAGCATCTAAACGGTGACAGGGTTTGGGCCACGACAAAGCATCTGATGCTGTTGAAGGCTGAAGATTATACAATAAAGCATTCTCAATGGTTTTGTATTGATTGCCACTTACAGGATATCCTGCAGGTTTGAAAACAACAGCTAAAACATCGTCTTCATAAATAACTTCCAACTTTAGCTCAAATACTTTTGGAGGAGTCGCTTCTTCTTCTTTAATGATAATTTGATCACCAACTGATAACCACTCATGTCCCTTAGCTAATTGATTATTTAATAATATGCGTTGTTGTTTGAATGCTTTCTTTAAACCATTACGGGTGTTTAGAGATGATTCACTTTTTAGCAAATAGTCTAACAATCGTAGTTCACCTTTTAGATTTTCTACTTTATGATCAAATAATAAGGACATAGGATAATTTAATTTGAGATTGGCAAATTATTGCTTTTCGATTAGTTATCCTCGAGGTTTTTACTAATTATTTCAAAATCGAACTCATTTTTTTTTCTACACAGTTCGAAATTGTAAATTCGTACAAAATTCATTGAGGATGGAAGAAAAGTACATGTATCGTGCACTTCAGTTGGCACAATTAGGTAAAGGAAATGTGAGCCCAAATCCTATGGTTGGGGCTGTGATTGTTCATAATGGAAAAATTATAGGCGAGGGGTACCATAAAAAATATGGTGAGCCACATGCTGAAGTAAATGCCGTTGCTTCTGTAAAAGAAGAAGACAAGCACTTACTTTCTGAGGCAGAAATGTATGTGACATTAGAACCTTGTAGTCATTATGGAAAAACACCTCCATGTGCCGATCTTATCGTAAGAAATAAATTAAAAAAGGTATATGTCTGTAATCTAGACCCTAACCCATTGGTAGCAGGAAGGGGAATTAAAAGGATTGAAGACGCTGGAATTAAGGTAGAAACTAAGATTTTAGAAAAGGAAGGGTTTGAAATCAACAAACGATTTTTCAAAGCCATGACCCAACAATTACCTTATGTGATGTTGAAATATGCACAAACCAAAGATGGGTTTGTGGCAAGAGAAAACTTCGATTCTAAATGGATAAGCAATGCCCAATCGAGACAATTGGTGCATAAAATGCGTGCGGAAGAAGATGCAATCCTTGTGGGTAGAAATACCGCTCAATACGATAATCCATCGCTCACCGTAAGAGATTGGACTGGCAATCATCCTACAAGAATAGTCATCGATAGGTATTTAAAATTACCTAAAGATTATCACCTATTCGATCAATTAGTACCTACTATTGTGTATAATGTTCAACAAAATGAAACATCAGATAATTTGTCATATGTTCTCTTGCCTGAAGAAAACTTTTTCAAATCTTTACTAGAAGATCTTTTCAAAAGAGGACTTCACTCCGTAATTGTAGAGGGGGGCGGTTTCGTTTTACAAGAGTTTATTGATCAAAATCTTTGGGATGAAGCACATGTATTTACCTCGTCTACAGCTGAATTTGGAAAAGGAGTTGCTGCACCTCAATTAAAGAATTACCAGAAAGTATCATCAAGAAATATTTTAGGTGATAATTATTCGATATATTATCAAAAAAAATAGGAATTGCTATGGACTTAAATGAGGTAATGGATGCTTTGTATCAATTTGGAAATGAAGGTACTAAGCGTATTTATATGAATCACGGGGCTCAAGAACCTTTTTTTGGAGTAAAAGTAGGAGATCTAAAAAAACTACAGAAGAAGATAAAAACCAATCATCAATTAGCCCTTGAATTATACGATACCGGAAATTCGGATGCGCAATATCTAGCAGGCATGATTGCTGATCCAAAGCTAGCTACTAAAGAAGAGCTTAACGATTGGGCAAAAGGGGCGACTTGGTACATGGTTTCTGATTATGCTGTTGCAGGAGTAGCGGCATCAAGTAATGATGCATGGTCGCTTGGTTTAGAGTGGATTCAATCGGATCAAGAGTTTATTTGCAGTGCAGGGTGGTGTACTCTTGCCGGTTATATATCAATTCGTAATGATGACGAAATTGATCTTTTAAAAATCGAAGAATTACTTACTTTTGCAGAAAATCACATTCACGAACAACAAAACCGTGTTCGATATAGCCTTAATGGCTTTGTGATTGCAGTGGGTGTCTACATAGAAAGCTTATCAGAAAAAGCGATGGAAGTCGGAAAAAACATAGGTAAAGTTTCCGTGAACATGGGCAAGACAAGCTGTAAGGTACCTATGGCTGAAGATTATATTTTTAAAGTAAGATCGATGGATAGAGTGGGGAAGAAGAAGAAGAGTACAAGGTGCTAGATTTTTAGGGAAGAGGTAAGAAGTAAGAGGTAATAACTAATAAGGAATAAGTAATAGGTAAAGGGTGACTTTTAATTCGAAATCATTGTTTTAGTTAGGAACTAGGAGTGAGGAATTAGGAGTTACGAATAGTTCGCTCCTCCAGTATGTGTAAATTTATTATGTACAAAGCTTGATAGATATAAAGCATATGGGATAATTGACACGATAAGTGGATAAAAAATTTAAACTTCTAACTCCTAGTTACTAATTCCTAACTCCTACCTACTACCTACTACCTACTACCTAATTTAAAATATTAAGAAATTGAATTATCAGGAAACATTAGATTTTTTATATGCTCAACTTCCTATGTATCAGAGGGAAGGTAAGGCAGCTTTTAAGAAGGATTTAACCAATACAATAGAGCTGTGTAAGTTCTTGGGAAATCCTGAAAAGAAGTTTAAGTCTATACATGTGGCAGGAACCAACGGGAAAGGAAGTTCTTCTCACTTAATGGCTTCTGTATTGCAAGAAGCAGGATATAAGGTGGGTTTATATACTTCGCCACATTTAAAGAACTTTACGGAGAGAGTACGCATTAATGGTGTGGAAATGTCTGAAAATGAGGTGATCGATTTTGTAGAGAGAGTAAAACCTGCAATTGAAAAGATTCAGCCGTCGTTTTTTGAATTGACGGTGGCGATGGCTTTTGATCATTTTGCTAATCAGTCAGTCGATTTTGCGGTGATTGAAGTCGGATTGGGTGGTCGTTTGGATTCGACAAATGTTATTCGTCCAGAAGCATGTTTGATTACCAATATTGGTTACGATCACATGGATATGTTGGGGAATACATTACGAAAAATTGCAAGAGAGAAAGCGGGGATCATAAAGACAGAAACACCTGTAGTGGTGAGTCAGAAGCAAGAAGAAATTGCGGGTGTTTTTATGGAGATTGCTTTAGAAAAAAATGCTCCATTAGTATTTGCTGAGAATCATCTTTCTTGGAAAGGAAATAATGTACTGCTTAAAGACAGTGTATTATTAGAGAATGTAGAAATTGGGGTAAAAGGCGATTACCAAAAGCACAATGTATTGGGTGTAATTGCTTTGAGTTACTACCTAAATGAATATCAAATAGCTGATATTGAATTGGAAGCTATTAAAAAAGGATTGTTGGGTGTGGTCGAGAACACAGGGTTAAAAGGAAGATGGCAAGTTTTGGGTCATCAACCAAAAATAATTACTGATGTGGGTCACAATGAAGATGGATGGAGATTTGTGTTAAATCAACTTCAAAGAGAAGAATACAACAATTTACATATTGTTTTAGGTGTGGTAGTGGAAAAGGATTTGCCAAATATGTTACGTAAACTACCTGCTGATGCACATTATTACTTCTGTAAACCGAATGTACCAAGAGGCTTAGAGGCACAAATACTATTTGATGCCGCCAAAGAATTAGGGTTAAAGGGAGAGTGTATTTCGGATGTCAATGAGGCAATTTCTAAGGCAAAAAGTAATGCAAATCAACAAGATTTGATCTTTATTGGAGGAAGTACTTTCGTGGTTGCTGAGATTAATGAGTTGTAAACAAAACCTTTCATACAACATTTTTTAACAGCGTTAATGTAAAACGAAAGATCAAATACTATACTTTTGCCCCGCAGTTAATTAATAGTCAGTCGTGTAAATGGCTGACTATTATATGTTTAACCAACAGTGATACTTATGAATTGTAGATTTTTATTCTACACCTTATTATCATTAATTACTATCTCACTTTTTACTACTTGTAGCGATGATGAACATCAAATGGTGTTTGAAAAAATAATTACTAGCGAGCCTACTTTAGTAGAAAACGGGGAAATTATTCAGTTTGTAGACTCTACAGTTTTAAAATTGAATATCGAAGAAGAAAAAGTTTTTGGGGAATTTGATTGGAATACATCAAATACCGAGAGGATTTCTGGAAAACTAATAGGAACAATTCATGACAATGTCATAAAAGCAATATGTTCCTATGAACAAGGTGGATCCCTTATTCGAGAAGAGAAAGTAATTAAGTTAGGAAAAAACTTTGCCCACTTCAGAATTGGAGGGAAAATGAAATTACAAGACGGTGTTTACTTGTATTCTTCCAATGATGAAAACGTTGAATATGGTGCTAAGATTCCAAGAAAATTTTAATTATATAATAAACTCCTCAGCAATGAGGAGTTTTTTTTTATCCTTCCATATAATACACCCTCTTCACTCTAGAACTTACAGAAGTAAGTATCTCGTATGGGATCGTATCAATCGCTTTGGCCAATTGTGTGATGCTTAGATCTTCTCCAAAAATAACAACATCATCACCTACTATAGCATTGATATCGGTAATATCTACCATGGTCATGTCCATACACACATTACCAATGACGGGAGCAATCTTTCCATTGATGATCATTTTACCCACTCCATTACTAAAGTGTCGGTTAAAACCATCAGCATAGCCAATACCAATTGTAGCAATCTTCATATCTTTTGAAGCCACACCTTTTCGTCCATAGCCAATCGTTTCTCCCTTTTTGATGGTTTTGATCTGAGCAATCACAGATTTTAAAGTCGCCACCGTCTGAAGATCATCTTGTTTGATACGATTCACTTCAATACCGTGCAGGCCAATTCCAAGTCGTACCATATCCATTTGATGTTCAGGAAAGCGAACAATTCCAGCAGAATTCAAACAATGTTTTATCACTTTATAGCCCAAGAAATCTTCAATAGAAGCCGCTACTTTATCAAATTCTTGTACTTGATTTAAAGTATAGTTATTGTGCTGTTCTTCGTCGGCACCTGCCAAATGCGTAAACACACCAGTCACTTTTACTTTTGAAGCTATTTTCCCTAATTTCTCTAATAAAATAGGCAATTCAGCTACTGTAAATCCAAGTCGGTGCATCCCCGTATCTATATTGATTTGAATAGCAAAAGGGGTCTCATTTTCGTCCTCTTCTAGAAAGTCCTCTAAAGCTTCCAACATTTCTAAGTTATAGATCTCAGGTTCTAGTTGAAAACGGCGCATGGTTTCAAAAGAATCGGGCGAAGGCGTTAGCACCATAATTGGCGTACGGATGCCATTTTCTCTTAATTCTACCCCTTCATCAGCAAAAGCAACGCCTAGGTAATCCACCAAATGATATTGAAGCGTATGAGCTAATTCGTGTTTTCCACTACCATATCCTAAAGCCTTCACCATTACCATCACTTTAGTTGAAGGTTGAAGTTGTGCTTTGTAGAACATGAGATTATGCACCACAGCGTCCAAGTTGATCTCCAGGCGAGTACTATGTATCTTTCTTTGAAGCAGAGCCGCAATTTTTTCAAATTCATATTGTCGTGCTCCCTTCAAAAGAATCATCTCTTTATTGAAAGTGATTTGTTGCTTTCTTATCGCATTTTTTAACTCAGAGGTATTTTTGAAAAACTGACTATCAATCGTGATGTCATTTTGATGTTGACTTAAGTGATTTCCCACTCCGATAAAACGTTCAATTTCATGCTCATGTATCAACTCATTAATTTTTTGATACAAAACCGTTTTATCATTATGTCCTTGCAGAAGATCGGATAGAATAAGCGTTTTAGGCAAGTTTTCTTGATTTTGCCCCATAAAGCTTAACGCAATCTGCAAACCTCCTAAATCGTTATTGTAAAAATCGTTGATGAGAACAGTGCCATTTATTCCTTCTTTTCTCTCTAATCTCATCGGAAGACTTTTAAGGAAGGATAAACGACGGTTGATTTCCTCAAATGAATAGCCAAGATAAGTCAACACAGCCACACAGTGCATGGCATTTTCGAATGAAGCCTCATCGTTAAATGGAATAGTTATCTGATGTTTATTTCCTTTGAAGTTGAGGTAAACCAATTGGTTTTCAATTTCCTCAATCCTCAACGCAGCTTCTTGATGCACTCCCCAATGAAATAATTCGCCGTTTTTTTGTCGAAGTTCCTCGTGAATATCTTCATGATCGCGACAATAAATGATACTATGACACTCATCAAAAAGAAATCCTTTTTCGTGAAGTTTCTGCACTCTATTATCAAATAGTTTATCGTGAGCAGAACCTAAATTGGTAAATAAACCTATCGAAGGGAGAATAATCCTCTGAAGGTTTTTCATTTCATCAATCTTAGAAATCCCAGCTTCAAAAATGCCTAATTCGTGCTTTTTATCAATTTGCCAAACCGATAAAGGTACTCCGATTTGAGAGTTATAACTCTTAGGACTTTTGACCACATTTTTATCCACTTCCAATAAAGTGTACAACCATTCCTTAATGATCGTTTTAGCATTCGATCCGGTGATACCAATTACTGGAAGGTCAGGGTAAAGTTCTCTATGGTATTTAGTAACTTCTTGTAAAGTTTGTAGGGTATTTTCTACATAGACAAACGTTGCCTCTTTATACAGGTAACCTTTGTCGAAATCTACCGTGACCACAAACTTTCTCACTCCTTTATCATACAACTCAGGTATAAATTCGCTTCCTTCTCTTTTAGGCCCATTTAAAGCAAAAAAGATGGTTTGAGATGGAGCGGTAAGCATTCTACTATCAATAAGTAAATACTTTGCGTTCCAAAACGAAGAAGAAAAATCGATACTTGTGTTTGTAGACATATATACTTTATAATAAGAAGTTGGCTAGATAGTAAAATTAATTATTTCTTGGAAAGATTGGGAAGTTGTTAAGAAGTAAAAACTAAATTATTGATTAAACAAATTCGACCTTCCCTGAATCTTTTTTATTTATATCATCCATAAAAGCTTCTATTGCTCTTATGATTTTAATGATTGAATCAAATTTTGGGTTAGTATCTCCTGAAAGGGTTTTGTATAGACTGTTTCTATTTAATCCAGTAACTTCAGATAATTTTGTTACTCCAATAAATTTAACGACATCATTTAATGCATAAACAATATCTTTAGCATCACCTGTTTTGCTAATGTATTTTAAGTAGTCGTAAGCATCATTTAGATCATCAAAATAATTTGAATTTTTGTAATCTTTGATTTTTTCCTTTTTCATAATTATTTGATTGAGTTTAATATTTTTTTCGATTTGATAATGTCTTCTCTTTGAGTTGTTTTATCACCACCTGCCAATAGTAAAATAATCTGACCATTAACATAGGTGAAATATATTCTATATCCTTTTTCAAAATGTATTCTAAGTTCATGTATTCCTTTTCCAATAGCTTTACAATCACAGAGGTTTCTATTTTTTACTCTATTGAGCCTTTTCATAATTTCGTAAGCAGCAAAACGTCTTTTCTTCTTTAGTTTTTTGAACCAATTAGAAAAACTTTTAGTCTCTTTAATTTCCATTAATGTATGAATCGTTAGTTTTTACAAATGTAGCTTGTAAGCGACAAACAAGCAATTTTTAAAGTATAAAATGGTATTTAATGTAGGGTGAAATTGTAAGAAGTTGTATTACTATAAACGACTAATTTTAATTTCACTAATTGAGTGAATTTGATTCAATAAATACAACTAAATTTTAACCTATCATCATGAAAACAATCTATCTAACCAGTTTCCTTTTTTTAGCTTTCTTTTCTGTATCTCATGCACAAACGAAGACTAAATTAGATTCATCCAAACATTATAGGTATATCTTCACACCGAATTATTCAATTTTTGGGAATTTCAATACAAGTTCTAATTATCAAAAAACTCAAAAAGAAAATTTTAAAAATAACCTTAATACGATGGAGTTGATGTATAATTATGATAATCAGAAAAAACATAAAGTGAAAGTTAGTGGTAGTGCAAATACAATGAGTAATACACCTAGTTCCACTCCTCAAATTGGGATTGATGCTGATAAAACTTATACAGTTGGTTTTAGTGTAGAGTTCAATAAGAAAAAATAGTAAAAACAGTCTTCTTAACATTTCCCATCAAAAAACAATACTAAGTTAGAAAACAACTACCTTTGCATGCTGATTTAATATCACCCACGATTTCTAAATAAATAAGTACTACCAATTTCTTCCATGCGAAAGTTATTTTCATCCTATAAAGAACATTACATAGATACAATTCGATTAGCCACTCCTGTAGTGGTTTCTCAAGCAGGTCAAAACCTTACCAACATTTTGGATAATGTAATGGTGGGGCATTATAATACCGTAGATCTTGCAGGTGCAGGATTTGCCAATTCATTATTTGCCATTTTCTTAGTATTTGGTATTGGCTTCGCTGTGGGTGTAACTCCTTTAGTAGGAAAAGCTTTTGGACAGAAAAACTACAAAGAAATGGGTAGTTTGTTCCGTCATAGTATTACATTAAATACCATTTTTGTCATTTCAATTACGATCATCCTTCTTCTGTTATCTACCCTTATGGGGCACATGGGACAAACCGAAGAAGTAGTAGTGGCAGCAAGACCGTATTTATTGATCAATGCATTTTCATTAATTCCTTTAATGGCCTTCTTTACCGCTAAGCAATTCGCTGAGGGTGTGAAGTTTACCAAAGTTGCCATGTACTTTACATTATTGGCCAATATCGTTAACGTGATTATCAACTATATATTGATTTACGGAAACTTTGGAGCGCCGGAAATGGGATTATTAGGTGCAGGTATAGGTACATTTATCGCACGTTTAATCGCTTCAGTGGGTATGATTTGGTATGTATTGAAAAGCCCGTCTTTCCACCCATTCTTAGAAGGTTTTACTAAGGTGAAAATCAATAAAGATAGATTATGGCAACAGTTTAAAATGAGTATGCCTATTGGTTTGCAAGCCTTAATGGAAGTTGGTGCATTTGCAGTAGGTGCTATGATTATAGGAACGGTTGGTACCAACCCAATTGCTGCACATCAAATCGTAATGAGTATGATCTCTCTTACTTTTATGATGTTAAGTGGTGTTGCCTCTGCTGTATCCGTAAGGGTAGCCAATTATTATGGTCAAGACAATTGGGTAGAAGCAAGAAAAGCAGGTATGACGGGTGTTCAATTCGCCATGATAGCAATGTCTACATCGGCCATCATTTTCTATACATTTAATTCATTTTTACCTGAATTATATACGAGCGATCAAGAAGTAATTATGTTTGCTTCTCAAATGCTTGTGTTTGCTGCTTTGTTCCAATTATCAGATGGTTTACAGGTAATTATGACCGGTGCTTTAAGGGGTATTTCTGAAGTGAAAATGCCTACATTAATTTGTTTCGTATCGTATTGGGTAGTTTCCTTACCTATTGGCTACGTGTTAACTAATTATACTGATTGGAGTTTCCTAGGAGTTTGGATCGGTCTTACATTAGGATTAACATTGTCTGCTTTACTACTATTTACTAGATTTACATGGAAAACAAATCTAGAAATTGATAAGTTAAAGCCGCAGAAACAAAGTGCCTGAAGATAAAAAACAACAGCTCAGAAAAAGCTTAATTCAAAAGAGAAATCTACTTTCCCAACATCAAATTGATGTTGCAGAGGAAAGTATTAACGAACAGTTTTGGGAGAAAGTATCAACGTCTCCCAAAGTACTTCATACCTATATTCCAATCAATAAAGAAGCATCCACTTTAGGGATTATCAAAAAGGCACTTTCTTATGGTTGGACTATAGTTGTTCCTCAGACCTTAAAAAATAGACAAATGCGTCATCTAGTTTTAAGCAATTTAGATGACCTTGAGGAGGAGCGTTTTGGTACGTTCATTCCCAAAAATAAAGAGGAATACAAGGGAGCGATTGATATTGTTTTAGTACCTGGTGTTGGTTTTTCTAAACAACACGGTAGAATGGGGTATGGAGGAGGTTACTACGACACATTTTTACCTCAACATCCGTCGGCTAAAAAGTGGGGAATTACCTATAAATTTCAAATTATTGAAGATTTACCCTTGGAAGAGCACGATGTTTTGATGGATAGTTTGTTAATCGGGTAGATTTTTGATTTCAAACTTTTTACTTACTTCAACAAGCCTTATTTTTGTAGACTGAATGAGGGTTAGTGGAATACTCTAATTCGCATTCGCATAGAATAGTCTGACAAACAGCCTCAGTACACATTTTTAGTGAAAATATTTGACCGTTTACATATACAAAGGAATTCATTTTCTACTAAAAGGAAACTTTTCTTAATCAAGAAATCTTTCCGTTTTGTACGTGTGTGGATTTTCAGGTTTCTCGCTGTTTTCACTTTTCTTTGGATGTGTTTGATGAGTTTTTCTCAACTCCCTTTTGTTCAAACGGCCATCATCCATAAAGTCACACAAAAACTTTCCGATCAGTTTCATCATAAAACGACCATCGAATCTGTAAAACTCGATTGGTTCGATCGTTGGCGTCTTCAAAATGTAAAGATCGTCGACTTGGATAGTGTGCCTTTAATTTCTGTAGAAGAAGTTTCATTAAACTTCTCTTTTATCAACTTGCTTTATAATCAAGATAGATACATTCACATAGAAGATGCCATTCTAACAGGTGCGGATGTTGAAATGGTGATGGACGCTCGTCTAGATTCTATGAACAACATGACGCGGTGGATTAGGCACTTGGTAGGTGATCCAAAAGGGGAACATCGATACGACATCAAAGAGCCGAAAGATACGCATATTGTCTTTGAAAATGTACAGTTTGTAAACAGTAGATATTCACTTTATAATCCTTACGCTACACCTCGAGAAAGAGGAAAATTTGATGTAGCTGACATGGAATTCTTGAATATCGATGCCAAAGTCACCAACTTAAAAATCGATAGAGATACCATTGCCATGAACATCAAAGATCTTCATGCTTACGAGAGAAGGAGTCGATTGAGGTTAAAAGAAATGGATGGTGACTTTGCTATTTCCACCACAGGAATGTCCATTAAAAACCTCTATGGTAAAATGGGGTCGAGTTTTTTGAGTGGTGAAATATCCTTCAAAACAGACGATTATACAGACTACAACGATTTCTACTATTGTGTGTACATGAATGCCAAGTTGAAAAATAGTAGCATTCATACCAACGATTTGGCCAACTTCTTTACTTATTTTGATAGCATTCATGACTACATCAGTGGAGATGTGATTCTATCTGGAAGAGTAAACGATTTAGATGTTAAAGACACTAATCTAAGGTTTGGTCAGGGGAGTACCATAAGAGGCGATTTTAAATTCAATAAAATCATCGATAAGGAAAGAACAATAATGGATCTTAAGTTTGGAGATAGTTATTACTTTGTCGATGATCTTTTACCTTATGTTCCGGGAGAATACAGAGATTATGTAAAGCTTTTTGGAGCAGTAGCTATGTCTGGAGAGTTTAAAGGGACTTTAGATGAATTTGATTTAAATGGAATAGTGAATTCAGAATATGGGGTCATGGAACCCAAAATGGATATCAATATTCCTAAAGAAACATACATTGGTTATCTGAAAACAGACAGTCTAGACGTCGGTCAAATATTTGATGTCGACATGTTAGGACGAATGGATTTTGAGGGAGACATCAAAGGAAAAGGGTTCAATCCCAAAAGTATTCGTCTAAACGTAAATGCTCGAATGAGTAGTCTAGAACTGAACGATTACACCTATCATAATATCTACTTGGACAGTACCTACATGAAAGAAGGATTCTTTAGTGGAGGTTTTAGAGTAAACGACCCTAACCTGAAAATGTATGTGGATGGTATTTTGGATTTCAGAGATAGTACTTTCCAATTTGAATCAGGAATTTTTGCGAAAGACCTTCAAAAATTGAATGTAACTGAGAAGAAAATTGGTTTCCAAACCAGTATAGATGCAGAATTTGATAATGTAGGAGATAATGGTGTTTCAGGCGGCCTTTACCTGGACAATACTAGGCTATACAATGAGCAAAGAATATTGGATATCGAGAAAGTAACCTTAGTGACTACTATATCCAACTCTGGATTACGCTTGGTAAATTTCGACTCCGATTTCCTAGGGTTTGATATGGCAGGGTACTTTAATATCTCTCAACTCTCCAAGGACGTTAATAGAATTATCAAGGAGGCTGAATTATCTTTGTTTGATAAATCATCGGAAAAAGTAGAGAAATACTACTCGAAGAAGTCTAAAAAATTAGAAGAACAAGGGATAGATAGCTACTCCGTTGATATGGATTTACAGGTCTACAATGTCAATAACCTACTCTCAATTTTTACGGATAGTATAAAAATTGCCGATAATACCAATGCCATATTGGCTGCAGATTTTGGTGAAAGACAACATGTTTCAGCTCAACTGTATAGCGATCAATTATCGTTTTATGATGTTACTTTAGATTCCAATGTAATGGAATATGTCACAAATAAAGAGGCATTACAAGACGACTTTAATTCTTCTGTTAGAGTAGAATCAAAACATCAAAATATACGTGGAATCTTATCTTCTGATTTTGCTTTCCAAGCTTTCTCTTTGGATAATAAAATGGTGTTTAATACGCAGGCCAACTTCTATAAATATTCAACGAATATCGACCTAAAGGGGGATGTTAGTATTCACAGCGATTCATTGGTATTCCGTTTGCCACAATCGGGCATTTTATACAGGGATAAATATTGGACAACAGCTTCTACAAAAGCATCAAAAGTGATTGTGTATCTTGATGGTGTACATTTTGAAAACTTCCATCTATTTAATGATACTGAACAAATCTTATTGGATGGTTTTGCCAAAAAAGATACTGATCTCCCACTTCATATTAAAATAGATAACCTCAACTTAAATTATCTACCAGAGTTAACCGAACAAGATGTTAAAGGAGAAGTGGATAGCTTAGACGTCTACATAGAAAATGTCTTTGAGGAAATGAGGGTATATGGACATATGGACATTAAAGACCTAGAAGTAGATGGGTATTACTTGGGACAATTAACAGGAAGGTCGGATTGGTCTCAAGAAGAGTTGAATGTGAATTTCAATATCAGCGATTCTACCTCTCAGAAATTTAAACTAACAGGTACTTATTTTCCTCAGCTTCAAAAAGATCAATTTGATATGAAACTGGAGGTAAAAGAATTGCCTTTAGGTATTTTTCAGCCCTATGTCAACGAGGTCGTCGACCGATTGGATGGTGTCGCCACAGGTTGGATTAAAATTTCTGGAACAAAAGAAAAACCTAAACTTTGGGGGAATGTATTAGCCAAAGATGGTAACATCAAAATGGTTTACCTCAACGTAGATTATAAATTTGGTGAACAAGGGGATAATGCAAAAATTGAAATAAGGCCAACAGAAGTTAAGACTAAAAACCTAAAAGTAGTCGACGAATACGGTCATTTTGCCTTCTTAAATGGTGGACTAGAATTCGAAGAAGGATTCGAAAACATGATTGCCAGCTTAGAGGTATCCTTTGACGATTTCTTTATTATGAAAAAAGAAGAAGTCGGCAATGATTTATTCTACGGTACAGCATTCGGTACAGGAAATATCTCCGTTACCGGTCCATTCGACGATATTAATATTGATGTAACAGCCCGTGCCGATCAAAGAACAAAGATCTACATACCTCTGAATGCGATAGATTACTCAGAGGGAGATCCATATATTGTATATGTTCAGAAAGACACTGTTTTAACCGAAGAAAACAGTGATGAACAAGTAGTAGTTGAAAAAGAAACAACTACTGATCAAGCCAACTTCCAAGTAAATATGAATTTGGATATCACTCCTGATGCTTATTGTGAGATGATCTTTGATAAGAAAACAGGTGATATTATTCGAGGTAATGGAGAAGGAAAGCTTCAAATGAAAATCGATAAATACAGAAACTTTGAAATGTTCGGTAACGTCGAAATCGTAAAAGGAGCCTATAACTTTACCATGAAAGTAGCCGAATTTAACCTTGTCGATAAAAAGTTTGAAATCAACCCAGGTTCCACTTTATCTTGGAATGGAGACCCTTATGCCGCTCAAATGGATATTGTGGCCAAGTACAATCAAAGAGTAAGTTTATTGCCGTTAATTGATGTACAAGATTCTACAGTGAGAAATGCACCGGAAATCACAAAACGTTACCCTGCTGATGTGGACCTCTTAATCAAGGGAGATTTATCTACTCCAGTCTTAGATTTTGATATTGATATACACGATTATCCTGCCACAGTAGTGACCCAAGGTGGTCCCATTTCTTTAGAGAGTTATGTAGCAGGTTTTGAAGAAAGAATTCACAGAGACGAACAAGAACTGAACCGTCAGGTATTTGGTTTAATTGTATTGAGACAGTTATTATCCAACGATTCTTATACAGGATTTGGACAAACAGCCTCCAGTTCGGTATCCGAATTATTAACCAATCAGCTGAGTTATATTCTTTCCCAAGTAAACGAAAACTTTGAGGTCGATTTAGATATGAGTGGTCTCGACCGGGAAGCTTTACAGAACCTTCAGATGCGATTGTCTTATACTTTTGCCCAAGGTAAAGTGAGGGTCACCCGAGATGGTGGGTTTACAGATAATCAGAACCAAACAACGGCAGCTTCTGTATTGGGCGATTGGACAGTTGAAGTGGTCGTATCTCAGGACGGAGCTTTAAGAATGAAGTTCTATCAGAAATACCGACAAGATGTATATTATACCACAACCAATCAAGATAACACTTCTTTGACAGGGGCTAGTATGATGCACACCAAGAGTTTTGATAACTTCAAAGACATCACCCAAAGTCCTACAAAAAGAGAGTTGACAAAAAAACCGAAAGGTTATAAGAAATACATCCGAAAGAAAAAAAGAGCAGAAAAGAAAGCAAATAAACACCATGAAAAACATTCCGAGTAGCGAAATTATTGCCTGGTTTAAAGGCTTACAAAACGATATATGCAGAGACCTTGAAATCTTAGATGGTAAAGCAAAATTCCAAGAAGATCTGTGGGAACGCCCTGGTGGCGGAGGGGGAAGAACCCGAGTGATTAAAGGAGGAAACGTATTGGAAAAAGGTGGGGTAAACTTCTCTTTAGTAGAAGGAGATTTATCCGAACCAATGGCCAAAGCTTTAAAGGTCGAAAAAGCGGAGAAGTTTAAAGCAACAGGTGTTTCTATTGTGCTTCATCCGAAAAGTCCAATGGTGCCGATTATCCATATGAATGTTCGTTATTTTGAACTTTCTAACGGAACCTACTGGTTTGGTGGAGGCATCGATTTAACCCCTCATTATATTGATAAAGAAGCAGCTGCTCTTTTCCATGAACATCTTTCTGATGCTTGTGAAAATACAAAGGCAGGGTATTACGATCGCTTTAAAGAATGGGCAGATAATTACTTCTTCATTCCTCATAGAAATGAAACCAGAGGTGTGGGTGGTATTTTCTTCGATCGCTTACATCACGAAGCAGAAGGTTTAAACCCAGATCAACTGTGGCACTTTGTTCAAGATGTAGGAGAAGCATTCATTCCTGCCTACAAAGAACAAGCCCTTCGATTTAAAGACAAAGCCTACGGAGAAAACGAATTAAAATGGCAAAAACTACGTAGAGGTAGATATGCTGAATTTAATTTAGTTTGGGATAGAGGAACCAAGTTTGGTTTGGAATCCAATGGTAGAACAGAATCTATCTTAATGAGTTTACCTCCTGAGGCACATTGGGATTATGATGTCGTTCCAGAAAGTGGTTCTAAGGAAGAAGAAACACAATCTTTATTGAAAAAAGGAGTGGATTGGTTGAATCAATAATCCATTTGTATCAAGATATTAGGGAAGTCTATGAAAATGGACTTCCTTTTTTATTTAATCTTTTTTATGATCAATTAATTGGCTGATAATTATTGTGATACTAATATTATTCGTCAATTAATTTTTTAGAACTTAAAACTAACATAAATGAGAACTTTCATTCTTTCATTACTATTCATTCACCTTATCTCATTCGGAGTTTTTTCTCAAGAAAAGAAAGTATTGGAGAACTTCAACCTTAAACAAATTATCAACGAGGAAGGAAATGAAGCTATTCAGTGTTGGAAAGACTTCTTAGCCACAAAAGATGATACCCTTGGGAGTAAGTATTGGAACAAAGAAGAAGTAGAGAAATACGGGTTAAACGACTATTTCTTATTAGAAAAAGAGTCCAATTTTGGTACGGATAACTTTGTGAAGTTGATGGCATATGGAACCACAAAAATCATCAACTTAGTCAACAATAATGGTAGTTATTTTATCACAAGTATATTTGAGTTTCCACCCTATGAAGGAGTTGACTATCAAATGATGTACATTTTTGATGTGGTTGCAAAAAAAGTAGATGGAGAATTTAAACTTTATAATGCACTAACAGTCAACAAACAGGAAGTGTTGAACAAAAGTGTGGTAGGGCAATTGACTTATTATTATCCGGATAATTATACTTACTCATTATCAGAGGCTCAGAGATTGGACAAATACTTGGCAAAAACGTTTAAAGCTTTTGATGTGGAATACCCTAAAATCGAATGTTTGACAGCTTCAACAGCATCCGATTTATATAAAATGAAAGGGATACATTATACCATTAATTCACCGAGATCTACTCCTTTCGAAATTCCTCAGGGTATTGCCAATAGCATAAATAATATTGTATCAATGTCGGGTGGTAAGCAATTTTATCCTCATGAATTTTTGCATATCTTATTTTATGAAGTCAATCCAAAAACCAACATGTGGGCACTAGAGGGAGCTTGTACTTATTTTGGATTGAGTAGAGGAGAAGAGTTCGGATTTCATTTAAAGAAAATTCAAGAAAGTTTGGATGCTGGTAATGAGATTGATTTTTCTGAACTTCTAAAGACAAATAAATTTGATGAGATGACTTCTTACAGGTATGCTATCGGAGGCTTGGTGGTGTCCTTACTATTTGATAAAGGCAGTTACGATTTAGTCAAGAAATTTATTGTAGAAACTGATGCAACAGAAGAAAGTTACTACAAGTTCATCGAAGAGTATTTAGGCTGGAAAAAAGAGGACTTGGATGCAACAGTGAAGAAAGCGATGAAGGATTATCTTCAAAAGAATCAATAATATAAACTCCATATATACAAAAAGAGCTAGCGATTGAATATCACTAGCTCTTTTTGTTATAAGTAAGCCTTATTGGACCACTGTTAGATGAGTTGCATCTCTATGGTGTGTTCCAAAAAACTCACTATCATATTCTAGAATTACGGTATAAATTCCACTAGGAACTACCTTGTTTTGATACATACCGTTCCAACCTGAACCCTTTTCCTGGGCTTTACTTGAGTCTCTATATTTATTGTGGAAGATAATTTCTCCCCAACTATTGTAGATAGAAATCTCGAGGTTGATTACATATTTTGAACGAATTAAGAATTCATCATTTAAGCCATCTTTATTTGGTGTAAAGGCCGTTGGGTTGAAGAAAATCGGAGGACAACCTCTAGTCACATTCATGGTTGTGGTGTTCTCACAATTGTCTTCCGTTGAAGTATCAATAATTCGAACAGTGTATTCACCTCCATCATATCTGATCACAGAAGAAGTGGTTTCGTCCGAATCTTCCCAATGATACACATATCCCTGACCTTGAGGAGCTTGGATTTCAATTTGGTATAGCTCTTCAAAACAGAATAGTGTATCTGTAACTGCAAAATCAGGAGGTAATGGACGATGAATAAACTCATATTCGTGAGTAATTAAACATTGAACTCCAGATAAGGTATGCGTTACTAAATTTGTTAAAGTATAGATACCCGGTTCGCTTACTGTTACTTGAGGTCCTGTGGTACCATTCGACCATTTGTATTCACCAAGTACACCATCGAAACCTGTGATTGTACCATCAATTACGGTACTATCACCCTCACAAGCATAATAGATCGTGTTTTCTGCTTTAGGAAGTAAGATACTGTGTATGGTAACACTCTCTTCTACATAACAACCAATGTCATTCCATGCCTTAACGGTATATGTAGTAGATTCTTCTGTTGGAGTAACTGTAATACTTTCAGAACTTTCTCCAGTACTCCATTCAAAACGACTACCTCCAACGACTGATAAAGTGGTCGCTTCTCCTTCACATAAATAAAAATCTTCTTTTTGTTCAAGGTAAGGATAGTCGGTTACTCTCACATCTTGAATGATCTCATCAATACAACCTTTAAATGATTCAATGATGAGTTTCACTTTATATGTTCCTGATTCAGAATAGGTGAAAGTAGGATTTGATACCGTTGAACTCACTGTGGTAGAATCATTTTCCCAATCAAAATACCAAGTGATAATCTTTACAATGCTCGGGTCAACCCCAATATTTTGTCCGTTAAACGTCGAGGTATTCGTGAATATGGTTTCGTCTCCAATACAAACAGGTGGAGCATCAAAACTCATGATTGGAAGAGGGTGAACAATAATACTTTTTGATGTTGATTGAGGGTCACAAACATTATCTGCAGTAACAGTCAGTTGAACATCAAAAGTACCATGTTGTGTGAATTTATAAGTAGAAATAGCATCTTCTGATGTATAACTATCTATCACGGTAGCACCTGAAAGGATTTCCCATTTGTATTGTGTGATGACTCCGGCAGGGTAGGGAGCAAAATTCGATTGACTGCCATCAAAAGTAACAGAATCTAACATACATATCTCAGAGACAATATCAATTACTGGGATTGGAGGAGCGACATATTTTACATTGAATGTTCTTGTAGAATACCCCACTTTAGTGTCTGTATGGTTGTTGTTACTATCTTGAAAATCAGTGTAAACAGCATCTACCCATATTTCTAAGGTATAATCTCTACCATTGATGTTGTAGGGATCCACCTCAAAATATCCTCCAGAAGTTCCGTAGGTAAAGGTGGCTGTTGAGTCTGTACCACCATTGGCGGCTGGAATATCTACTCCGTCTACAGACCATTGATATTTGGTGGTTCCTTTATAACTGAATTTATCATGGACGACTAGATTGGCCACTTCAAAGTTTTCGTCGTAGCCTTTTACTGTACGTGAAAGGTCCGTCATACATATCACGACGTCTTCAATCTCAAGTTCTGGCTTTTTGAAAACTGTGACAGTTTCATCTGTAATAGCATCGTATTCACAAGTGGCTTCTTGATTATTTCCTAAATCTAAAATAGAGTAGAATACTAATTTTGGGGTGTACACCCAATTGGAGTCGTTGTAGAAGGTGAAGGTTTGTAAGGAATCCATGCCTTCGTAACCATCACCAGAAGCCCATATGTATCGTATTTCTTTTACTTCAGACGAAACAAATGCAGGAAGGGCTACCATATCCGTAGTTAAAGGTGCGTAACCCGCTTTTTTATTGATATAGAAAGATCCACTCACACCCTTTACAGAAATTGCTTTCGTTTCGGAAGTATAAGTACACCCTTGGTAATCTTCAGTTACCATATATACCTCAAAGTCACCTGCAGTAAAGAAATACTCGAATTGATCACCGTAAACTTCGATTTCATTCACTAATAGGCCATCCTGTAAAATGTACCATGTTCTTTTACCAATCGGTACATCACCACCACCGTAGTATTTTCTTAACGTAGAATTACCTGATGTTCCATCTGCATTATCAAAGAAATCGACCACTGCAGGACAGTTTAATTCAACATCGGAAGGAGTAAAATCAGCTTTACCGACAGGTAATTCAGGGACATCAAAAGAAAAAGTATCGGAAGTTGAACATCCGTTATAATCAGTAATTTCCAATGTCATGGTATGTGTACCTGCTTCCCAATTATCAAATCTAAATACGTAGTTCGATCGATTATTCTCGTTAATCACTTTTGTAGTTCCAGAAGGGTCAGTATGTGTCCACTTATAATTAGAATAATAGGGGACATAGACATTACTTGAGTTAATATTCGGATCGATAAACGTTTGTACATAATCACATTTAAAATTAAAATCAATATGATTAGACACATTACTTGATATATTGATAATAGGTTTTGTGACAATAGAACTTCGTGTATTGGAGTAGACTTCACAGTTGGTTACACTACTGTAAACCACTAATTGTACATCGTTTTCTTTTCCTTGAGGAACACTTAGTTCATCAAAAGTATATTTTAAATCAGAGATGTTTTTACCTGTTCCACTTAGGATTTCATCTCCATTTACAAACCAAGACCATCTTGGATTTGGAGCTTCGATTTTAGATCCCGATCGAACAGAATAAGTGATTTCGTCACCCAAGCATATCCCACTACTAGATTGATCAATAGTAAAATCCATGGCATATACTTTAATTTTACCTTGGGTAGTGGTTTCAGAACAACCATTGTAATAGTTTACATTCAGTTCAATCACCCAATCGCCAGGATAGTTAAAGACCATGCTTTGTCTTCTTGTCGAGTAGCTAGGGTATATTCTTTGATTAGTGGTTTCATTTCTAAACGACCAAGAGTAATTTCCGCCTTCCGTATTTTTAGGATCAAAGAATAAAGTAGACCCTTGGCAAATTTCTGTAGGGTTTGCATACGCATTGATATTATCATGAAGCGTAAAATCCCAATGA
Organism: Flammeovirga yaeyamensis; assembly: GCF_018736045.1. Taxonomy (NCBI): domain Bacteria; kingdom Pseudomonadati; phylum Bacteroidota; class Cytophagia; order Cytophagales; family Flammeovirgaceae; genus Flammeovirga; species Flammeovirga yaeyamensis. The sequence goes on from NZ_CP076132.1 coordinate 1,631,985, forward strand.
ATATCTACTGGATCTGGTTTTGTGGCGATGGTTAAATAATCGGTGTAAGTATGCTCACAATAATTAGGAGGAGTGACTGATGGAACAGATGTAGTATTCTCTATAGTAAGAGAAACCTCAATGTAATCACCATAATCTATATTTAGAGCCAAGAAGTCAGGGTGATTGACAATATCTTCGTTGATGTCTTTAGTGACAATTTGAGCGGAATCTTGACCGACCTGTATATTCCAAATGTAATCGCTATTTGGTTCTGCTCCTTTCGACAAATTTCTGATAACAATTTTACTAGGATCACACAATTGTGATACACCCAATAAGAAATATGCTCTAGGCTCTAGAATCGTGATTTTTTTATAAACCGCAGGTCCCTCACAACCATCTTGAACTATTTTTAGACCTACATTGTATTCTCCCGGATCTAAGTGATCATAGGTTTGAGCACCATGTCTTCCTGGAGATTCAGACCATCTATTGTTGCCAAAATAGTCCCATAAGAAAGTCACTTCGCTCTCAGGAACACCACCCAAATCTGTGGTATTATTAAAGTTGATGAGCGTATTGTTACAAAAGTCAGGACCGTCCAATACTTCAAAATCGGCTGTAATCGCTTTACCTACTTTCAATACATCTGTTGCAGTGACTGTACATCCGGCTGGGAAATCAATTGAAACGGAAATGTCATAGGTATCAGCAACCAAATTACTCATCAAAAAGCGTTTGTTTCTAGAAGTGACGGTTGTACCAGTATTTCTTCCTTGTGCCGTCCAAGTTCTTGATGAGGAGTTATCACTTATAATTTTAGAATCCTGTTCTAATTCATACCCAATTTCTAACGTATGAGGAGCACAAGCATCTTGTAAATCGATAATTTCTGCTGTGATAGGATAAGACGAGATATCAATTTCCGTAATGATACATTCACCGGCATCATTCGAAATCAATTCTATGGTATGTTCACCATAACCACTTAAGGAAATTCTAGGTCTTCTTTCATTTTCGAATAAACGAGTATCAGAACCTTTTATACGCCAAAAGTAATTGTTGATATCATGTAAATTAGCAATGTATAAATCTACAGAAAACGATTCGGTACAAAACATTTCTCTATTCGCAGAAATATAAATGTCTGATAATTCCATAGGAGGAATCGTAATTACTTGAGAATAACTACAGCTACTTCCTACATAAGCAGTTACCGTTACGTTTTTACTGAAATTACTACTATTTGTAAAATTATGGGTGATTTTATCAGGATATACCGAAGTGACTTGAGGACCAGATCCAAAATCCCATCTTATTTCTTGATCCTGTAAATTATCGGGTAAGCTTGGAGTGAAAGTCACAGGGTATAATGCACAATAGGTATTAGGAAGCTCATAGGTAAACATATCGCTACCTGCATCTAATGCTACGGGAACGATGACTGTTTGTGAACATCCACCATAGGTAGCAGTCAAAGTTAAAGTGTACTGATCTCCATTTGATATATCATAGAAATGAGTCACAGAAGCACCTTGAGAAGTGTTTCCATCTCCAAAATCCCAATCGTAAGTCATCCCGCTATTGACTTGTGAGCCTGTAGCATCAAAAATTGCAGATGCATTAAATGTTTGATTAATACTAGTCTGACATGTAATTAAAGCTGCAGGAGTAACGCTCGGAACTATTAATTCTGATATCGTAATGAACTCTTGTTTTTGAACAATATCACATCCATTAGGCGTGGTACCTCTAATAGTTGCAATATATGGTTGCCCTCTAGCAGGCAAAGGTCTTGAAAGCTCACCTTCATCGAGTACCTGACCATTTAATATAAATTGAACACTACTTAATTCTATACTTGAATTAACTGTAAAAGAGATTTGATCACCTTCACAACCTGCCGTAGCACTCGCAGTAAAATCTACTTCAGGTGAAGTCGAAATTTTTATGGTTGATCTTAAAGTTTTCGAAGTTCCTCCTTGTATAAAGGTAACGACAAAACTAAATGTTTTATCTTGATCTGTTTGGAAAGTATGGAAAGGGTTGGTTTCTGTTGAAGTATTTCCGTCGCCAAAATTCCATGAGATATTAGTAATACTCCCTTTACCTTCATCATTAATGTAGAAATAGGAGTAAAATGTTTTACAACGATCGATTGTATTATTCGTAATATCTTCACCTCCTGACATTCCTACACTTTCTTTTGCCATAATTTTTTGGGCAATTGAAACTTGAGGTAATAAGAATAGAAATGAAATTAAGGTGATAGTATATATTAGTTTGTTTTTCATTTTGTTGTTTGCTTACTACTAAAGTGTTGGTATTGGACAGTTGGCATGATTAGGAATTTGCTTCTTCAAGTTCCTTTTCTTGAAATAATTCGGGAAGAAATTGAAATCGTATCGAACAGAGATTTCATGGGAATTACCTTCACCTACTGTTAGTCCTCCGATAGGAATATCAAAACTATAACCGATAGTAAATTTTCGAACTTTCACACCAGTTAATAGTACAATGGCATCATGGTTTAACTTATCCGGATGACTATTCAGTTTTAAAGGAAGTCCTCTATACCAAACACCAAAAATCAAAGGGTTGTAATTTATGTTAGCTCCCAAACTTAATTGATCACTTGTTCCTTGATTTTGGTAATGCATCATCAAAGAAATAGTCTTATCATCATAATTTGCTATAGCCCCTTTCCAACGGTGGGTGAGCGGTATTTTATAACCTAAGTTTAAGCTAAATCGCATCGGTAAAATATCCACCCCATTTTCTAATCTAGAGATATTTGGTTGGTTGATATGATAGAGTGCAACTCCCGCCCAAAAATGATTCGCGTAGAACATTACCCCAGATGAAATATCAGGATATATTTTATTTTGATCAGAAAGCTTGTCTGCTGTGGAGCCATTGATATTTCCATTATTATCAATTTGGTCATCAAAAATAAGGTGATTAAAACCCAAAGTAGATTGTTCAAATCCGCCTTGAAGTCCAAAGCTTAGATTGTATTTTTTATTGATTTTTAAATGGTAAGCCCCCGTTACATTAAATGAAAATCGCTGAAAAGCGGTTCCTGAAGTTACATTTAAGATATCCTGATGTGCTAATACACCTAGTCCAATATTCTTCTTAGGAATGGGCGTGTCAAAGGAGGCCATAAATGTATTGTAATTTAATGGAACACCTATCCATTGATTACGGTAATTAATGTTTGCTCTTCCGTCTCCTCCTGTTCCTGCAAGAGAAGGGTTTAGATAAAGAGGTGAAGCGTAATATTGTGATAACTGAGCATCTTGAGCTTGTGAATAGTTTGCAAAGAAAAAGATGAACAGTATACCAAAAAATAGTTTAGCTATTAAGCTAATTGGTTTTGAATACATAAGTTTGTTTGTAGGCACAAGTAATAGTTGATACAAAACAAACTTACACAATTTTCACATATTTTACGCAATGCTAGTGAATAGATAAAGTGATTTTTCTCAGGTAATAAAAAGAGCTAGCGATGTTCAATCACTAGCTCCTTGTGTTTATCAATAGTTTTATGGTTATAATATCTCTTTTAATATCTTATCATACCTTCGAAAGTACTACTCACTTTATTCGGTACTAATTGTCCTCTCATTTTCAACTGACTATTACTGAATACACCATTTACAGTAGCATTACAGAAATTTCCAGTACCATCAAGGTCATAAGCAACACGAGCTGTAAGAACAGATCCCATAATGTTGAATTCTACTCTTGTACGTCCTGTCTTTTCGTCTTTGGTTACTTTCCAGTCACTAATACGACCGTCAACAGTAATACCGCCGACACCATTCCAACCCACAAGGTGAGCAGAACCAATCTGAAGAACACCTGTATTTCCTTCTACTTTTAAGAAGTTGATGTTCGATTGAACGTTTACTGTTCTACCTCTTCTATCATATAATTGAGTTGCTTCCAGAACAAAAGATTGACTATCAATAGCAGCATTAGCTTGTTGATTTACTAACTTTTCTAACGCTTCACGTTGTGCCTTCTTTTCTTCTTTTGCTTTTCTTTTTTGTTCTTTTTTAAGGGCCTTCTGTTCCTTCTTAGTTAATGTTGTGTCTTGAACAATATCCAAAGCACTTGCCGTAAAAGAAATTCCAATAATAAGGAAGATAGATAGGATGAATTTATATATGTTACTCTTTTTCATAGTATAATAGATTTTGTCTTTGAATCAGTGTTACATTTCATATAACGGAGATACATCTTTAAAAAATGATAAATTCTAAAAAATAAAAGTTAATTTGATGTTAAACAATTATTTTTATTCAATTTATAGTGTATGAGGTATTGATTTATAGTTGATTATAATTCAATAAGTTTTCAATGAAATTAAATAATTATTTGTTTATGTTGAAATTAATTTTTGATTTTATCTAAAGTCAACACTCTTTTTTTATTACCTTCAGATTCATAACTTTTAAATATCTATTGATAATGAACCCAAAACTAGAAAATGCCCGAAACCTCTATATGGAGGGAATCAGAGACGGTAATGCAAGAGAAGCCGTGACCAAATACACAGGCGACCGCTATACACAACACAGTACAGGAGTAAGAGATGGAATTGAAGGTTTTGTAGAATTTTTCGAACCTTTTATCAAAAGAACACCCAAAAGAGATATTCAAATTGTTCGTTCTATGGTCGATGGACAATACGTATTTGTTCATGCTTATCAGAATCTAAATGATGGTGCAGCCCAATGGGTAACAACAGATTTCTTCGATACAGACGAAAACGACAAAATCGTTGAACATTGGGACGTAATTGCAGAGTATTATGATAACACCCCATCGGGGCATACAGCTACAAATGGTCATACAGGACTAACTGACCTTGATAAAACCGACGAAAATAAAGCTCTTGTAAAAAGCTACATAGAGAATATATTAATGGATGGAGGCGATGCTGATAAATTAGGTGATTATATTTCCAAAGATCAACTTACCCAACACAGCAAACAATTAGAAGATGGTTACGATGCTTTATACAAAGTACTTAGTGATACCAACCGTCCACTTAACTTTAAAGAAATTGCGCTGTTAGTAGGGCAAGGAAACTTCGTTGCCACGCTTTGTAAAGCGAATTATAATGATGGAAAGATGGATCAAGATCTTGCTCAAGTCGATATTTACCGTATTGAAAATGGGAAGATTGTAGAGCATTGGGATAATGTTGAACCTGTTCCAGAGAATGATGTGAATGGGGGGAAATTCTAGTCCATTTTTTAAATCAAATGATAAGTAGGTAGTTGAATTAAACGGCTACCTATTTTCTTTTTTCTAAGCATAAGTTTAATTGTAAATGTTACATTATATTTTTCATCACTTGTTCAATTCATAAAAAAATATTTATATTTGAAAGAGATTGATATAGATCTATACAACGAGATTTTCTATAACAGCCACAATAACTGAACTGTTTTATTATAATTTTTTGATAGTTTTTATTATCAGAAAGTTGATTTTTTATAATATCGAGCTATTTGATTAACGTTAATATGAATGATAAGACTATACTTCAAGATTTTAAAGATGGTAAGGCGTATGCCCTCAAATCATTGTTTGATCAGTATGGCAAAAGAGTATATGGAATGGTCTATGGCTATTTCAAATCAAAAGAAGAAAGCGAGGAAACAGTTCAAGATGTGTTCTTAAAGCTTTGGAGATACAAAGACAATATTAACGTAGAACAAGGTGTAGAAGCTTATTTATTCCGTATTACTAAAAACGAAATTCTCAACAGAATCCGAAAGCAAAAATTAGTAACTGTTGATATTGATGGTACGGGTGGAGAAGTTGTTTCCTTAACAGAAACTCCAGAAGATATTATCGATTTTAAAATGAAAATGGAGGTTGTTGCTGAAATTATTAAGGAATTACCTGATAAAGCAAAAGCCGTTTTCATGAAGAAACGTATGGAATGTAAAACCAACAAAGAGATTGCAGAAGAAATGGGGATTTCGGTAAAAACGGTTGAAAATCATATGACGAGAGCTTCTAGTTTAATCAAGAAAAGACTATCAGAAGAACAAATTATTGTGTTTATGATTTTCTGGTGTACCAACAATTTTTTCTAAAAAATCCAATATAGAATTAGGGGGAATCAAGGCTGACCTGTGTAGTACCTTATAAACAGATTCGATTTTTATTGATTGAACGAAATTTCAATAAAAACTGAACAGGCATTCTTAATTCTATATTGAAATGAAATTTTTTAATTATTTATTATCAACACTTTTCTTACTAAGTGCATTTGGTTGTCAACAAACACAAGCACCAAAAAGTGACATGGATGTTTTTGTAGATAACTTGATATCGCAAATGACATTAGAAGAAAAGGCAGGACAGCTAAACCTAATACCTTACGAAGGATCTGTAGATGATCCCGAGTTTATTAATCAGCTAGAAAATGGAAGAGTTGGTGCCATCTTAAAATCAAATGGTGCGGCTAGAAATAGACAAATTCAAGAAATAGCGATTCAAAAATCAAGGTTGAAAATTCCGATCATGTTCCAAGAAGATGTGATCCACGGGTATAAAACAATTGCTCCAGTTCCATTGGCAGAAGCAGCAAGCTGGAATATTCAATTAATAAAAGAATCAGCAAAAGTAGCGGCAGTAGAAGCGGCGGCATCAGGTATTCATCTTACTTATGCTCCAATGGTAGATATTTCTGTAGACCCTCGTTGGGGTAGAGTATTGGAAGCAGGTGGAGAAGATGTATACTTAGGAAGCCTTATCTCTAAAGCAAGGGTTGAAGGTTTTCAAGGAAATCAATTAGACGATCCCAATACAGTAATGGCTTGTGTAAAACACTTTGCTGGTTATGGGGCATCTTTGGCGGGTAGAGATTACAACATTATTAATTTCAGCGATAGAGAAATGATGGAAACATATGTTCCTCCGTTTAAAGCGGCTATCGACGCTGGAGTAGGAAGTGTGATGTGTGCCTACTCTGCAGTACAATCCATTCCTGCAACTGCAAATAAATACTTACTGACCGATCTATTAAAAAAGGAACTTGGTTTTGATGGTTTTTTAATGACCGATTGGAGTACGATTTCGAACTTGGTATACACAGGTGTTGCAGAAAATGATACTATTGCAGCAAAGTTGGCACTTGAAGCCGGAATTGAAATGGATATGAAAGCAGAAGTTTTTGTGAACCGATTACCTGATATGGTGAGGGATGGAATCGTGAAGGAAGCGTTGGTTGATAATGCGGTGAGGAAAGTATTGGAAGCAAAATATAAATTAGGCTTGTTCCAAGATCCTTACAGTTACTTTGATGAAACTCGAGAGAAAAAAGTAGTAATGAGTGCTGATCATCAACAAAAAGTGAAGCAAATGGCTTTGGAAAGTATGGTCTTACTTAAAAATGAAAATGTCTTACCCATTTCAGAAAAAAAGAAAAACATCGTAGTTGTCGGTCCGTTAGCTAAAACTAAGAAAGATTTATTAGGTTGGTGGTTCTGTAAAGGAGAAGAAGAAGATGTGATCTCTATTTATGAAGGAATTGAACAACATTCTTCTAAGCCAAAATTAAGATTTGCTCAAGGATGTGAGATTGATAGCTTTAGAGTTGCAGGTAAAGAACTGATACCTCAGGCAGTTAGAGCTGCTAAAAATGCAGATATAATTGTGGCAGTTATAGGAGAAGAATATTGGATGAGTGGAGAAGGTGGAGGAGTAGCTAACTTACGTCTACCAAGTGCTCAAGAAGAACTGATAGCAGAATTAGGAAAGTTAGGCAAACCTTTAGTTTCTGTGGTGGTATCAGGAAGACCGTATGTGTTGACAGATATTGCCGAACACTCCGATGCTGTACTTCAAGCTTGGATGCCTGGAACTATGGGAGGAGAAGCTGTTGCAGAAATCTTATTTGGTGATTTTAACCCGGTAGGAAGATTACCAATGACATTCCCTATTCACGAAGGTCAAGTACCAATTTATTATAATTACAGAAAGACATCCCACGATTTCAATGCTCCAGATCGTTATTCTACTCGTCATTTAGACATACCTCACGAGCCGCTTTATCCTTTCGGTTATGGTTTGAGTTATGCTAAATTCAGCTACGGTGAAATTGAATTGGATAAACCACAATTCTCTATGAACGAAGAGCTAACGGCAAGCATTGAAGTGACCAATATGGGAGAAGTCGAAGGAACGGAAACGGTACAAATGTATATCAGAGACAATGTTTGTCAGATCACTCGCCCTGTAAAAGAATTGAAAGGTTTTCAGAAAGTGAATCTATCACCAAATGAAATCAAAAAGGTTTCGTTTACCATCACTAAAGACGATTTAACCTATCTAGATAAGGACTTAAAAATGGCGGTTGATGCTGGAGAGTTTACGCTGTTTATTGGTCCAAATTCATCAGAAAATAAACAAACAACATTTACTCTTAAATAATAGAATTATGAAATGGAAAAGTTATCTGTCAATTGTTTTAATGACAGTTTCCTCTTATTCCTTTGGTCAGAACCTTGTGAATAAAGAGACGGAAAAAAAGATAGATGAGTTATTGTCTAAAATGACCATCGAAGAAAAAGTTGGACAAACTGTTCAGTATTCAAGCTTATGGGAATTAACAGGTCCGATGCCTAATGGTGAAAGCGAGAAGGTGCTTTATGAGAAAATTGTATCCGGTAAAGTAGGTTCACTTATCAATATTACGGGTACTGAAGCAGTACGTAAAGCACAAGAATTAGCAATAAACGAATCGAGATTAGGTATCCCTTTAATCTTTGGTTACGATGTAATACATGGGTTTAAAACCATGTTCCCAATTCCATTGGCAGAGGCTTCTTCTTTTGATCCAGAAGTAGCTAAAAGATCTGCAGAAGTGGCGGCAGAAGAAGCTGCAGCAGCAGGCTTGAATTGGACATTTGCACCAATGGTCGATATCAGTAGAGATGCTCGATGGGGTAGAGTAATGGAAGGAGCCGGAGAAGATACATACTTAGGGGCAAAGTTTGCTTATGCAAGAGTGAAAGGTTTCCAAGGAGATGATTTGTCTTCAAGAAAAACAGTAGCAGCCACTGCCAAACACTTTGCAGCTTATGGTTTTTCTGAATCTGGACGAGATTATAATGCTGTAGATATTAGTCATTCTACCTTACACAATGTTGTTCTACCTCCATTTAAAGCTTGTGTAGACGCTGGTGTAGCCACATTTATGAACTCTTTCAATACCATTGGAGGTGAACCTTCTACAAAGAATAGTTATTTACAACGCGATCTTCTTAAAGGAGAATGGGAGTTTGATGGCTTTATCGTATCCGATTGGAATTCTATTGGCGAGTTGCAATATCAAGGAGTCGCAGGGTCTCCTGCAGAAGCGGCTCAACAAGCTATTGTTGCTGGTTCAGATATGGATATGGAAGGCAATTGTTACAGTACTTCTTTAGGTGATTTGATCAATCAAAAGAAAGTAAACGAGGAATTACTTGATGAAGCAGTACGAAGAATTTTGAGAGTTAAATTCGCTTTAGGTCTATTTGATGATCCTTTTAAGTATTGTGATGCAGCTTATGAAAAAGAAACTGTTTATGCGGAGAAATTCAGAAAAGATGCCCTTAATGCCGCTTTAAAATCAATCGTTTTATTGAAGAACGAAGATCAAATTCTTCCACTTAATGCCCAATTAGATCAAGTGATGTTGACAGGTGCATTAGCAATCGATAAAGATTCTCCTATTGGTAACTGGAGAGCACAAGCTATTCCAAAATCAGCAGTTTCTTTATTGGAAGGAATGAAAGAAGTTCAGAATAACCTGACCTATGTTCAAGGACCTGACTACGTAAGAAACGATTCCCTTACTTTCTTAAGCTTGTTGGATATCAACGAAACAGATAGAACAGGAATTAAAGAAGCCGTAAAAGCAGCGAAGAAAGCCAAAGTTGTGGTCATTGCAATGGGAGAAAATTGTTTCCAATCTGGTGAAGCAAGAAGTCAGTCAGAAATTGGCTTCAAAGGCCTACAATTGGAGTTGTTCGAAGAGATTTATAAAGTCAATAAAAATATAGTAGTTGTTTTAATGAATGGTCGTCCGTTGGATCTTACGCCAATTCAAGACAAAGCAAAAGCGATTGTAGAAACATGGTTCCTAGGAACAGAATCGGGGAATGCTATTGCACAAGTATTGTATGGGGAGTACAATCCATCGGGTAAACTACCTGTTTCAATGCCAAGAGGTATAGGGCAGTTACCTATTTATTATAACAAAACCAATACAGGTCGCCCAACGAACGAGGATGTGATCTTTACTTCAAGATATACAGACATAAAATCATCTCCGTTGTATCCGTTTGGCTATGGATTAAGTTATACGACCTACGACTACAAAGATCTTAAATTATCATCTTCAAAAATGATCGAAGAGGGAAATTTAGAAGTGTCAGTGAAGGTAACGAATACAGGAAAAGTAGCAGGAGAGGAGATTGTTCAGTTGTACATTAGAGACAAAGTAGCAAGCTTAGCTAGACCACTTAAAGAGTTAAAGAGATTTGAAAAAATCACATTAAAGCCTGAAGAGTCTAAAACCATCAAATTCACTTTAACGAAGGAAGATTTAGCCTTTTATACATCAAATAATCTTTGGGAAACTGAAGATGGAGTGTTTGATATTTGGGTGGGACCTCATTCTGATGAAGGTTTACATGCAACTTTCGAATATGTATCGAATAATGTCAATCAGTAAAAGATAAAGTGATGAAAAAACAGACATTATTCCTATTAGGCCTTTTATTATCCACTTTTAGTTGGGCACAAAAACAAATTTTGCCCGACTTCCATGCTGACCCTTCCATTCATTTTTGGGAGGGGAAGTATTGGCTTTATCCATCAACAGATGAGAAAGGTAGTAAGACTTGGAATGAGATGAAAAGATGGAGTACTTACTCTTCTTCAGACTTGGTCAATTGGAAAGACGAAGGACAAATATTTAGTTTAGATGACATTTCATGGGCATCAGAGGCGGCTTTTGCTCCTGATGCCATGGAATGGAAAGGGAAATATTATTTCTTCTTCCCGGCGGGGTTTCAGATTGGCGTTGCTGTATCGGATCGACCTAATGGACCTTTTAAAGATGCTTTAGGTAAACCGCTTATTAAAGCCAATGCAATTGATGGAGTACTGACTTTCGATCCATGTATTTTTATAGACGATGACAATACTCCCTATTTATATTATGGAGGTGGCTTCGGTGCAGCAGTCGTTAAATTAAAAGAAGACGTTATCACTTTAGATGGAGAAATTCAGAAGCTTCCATTGAAGAATTACGGAGAAGGAATTTGGGTGCATAAAAAAGACGATACCTATTATTTTTCTTATCCGATACATATCGAAAGAGATGGGAAAACAAAACAGTTATTGGCTTACAGTACATCGGATTCTCCCACAGGACCTTTTGAGTATAGAGGAATTATCTTGGATAATGATTCAAGAAATTCACATCATTCCATTACAGAAATCGATGGACAGTCGTATTTGTTTTATCACGTTCAAGGACCAAGTCCTTACGAAAGAAGAGTGTGTGTAGACTATTTGAATTACTATGAAGATGGAAGTATTCAAGAAGTAAAAATGACAAAAGAAGGCATTCAACCTTTACCTATAAAGCAATAGGCATTTTAAATTAAAGAAAATGAAAATAAGATATACCTACCACCTACTTTGGCTGTTTATGCTCCAAAGTATGTGTTTAAATGCACAGGATAAAAAGCTAAAGGAATGGCAAGATCCAAGCATTTTTAAAATCAATCGATTAGAAACGCATGCACATTTTATTCCTTTTGCTTCGGACAAAGAAGCAAAGGAAAAGCAATCGAGTTATATCAAAAATTTGAATGGGATGTGGCATTTTTCTTATGCCAATACGCCAACAGAAAGAGAGAAAGAATTTTATAAATCTACATTTGATGTTTCGAAGTGGGATAAAATAGAAGTTCCTGGTACTATTGAGGTTTTAGGGTATGGCTACCCAGTCTATACCAACATTCCTTATCCGATAGAATTGGACAAAGAGGTATATATACGTCCAGAGGACAATCCTGTTGGTTCATATAAAACCAAGTTTACGGTACCAAAATCGTGGAAGAAAAATAAGAACATACTTCATTTCGGTGGAGTGGCTTCCGCTTTTTATGTATGGGTGAACGGTCAATTCGTTGGCTATAGTGAAGGCTCAAAAACACCCGCAGAATTTGATGTGAGCAAGTACTTACGATCTGGGGAAAACGATTTAGCGGTAGAAGTATACAGATACTCGAGTGGTACCTATTTAGAAGATCAAGACTTTTGGAGATTGAGTGGAATCCATAGAGAAGTTTATCTATGGTCGCGACCAAAAGTACATTTACAAGATTTTACCGTGGATGCTTCTTTCGAATACAATTCCGGAAATGCAAAATTGAGTTTTACTGCTGATGTTTCGAAATCAACTAATGAAGTGAACATCAAATTGTTGGATGGAGATGGGAAAGAACATTTAGTACAAGATCTGAAAGCTAGAAATGGACAAGTAAAGTTGATCAAAGAGATCAAAAACATTCAACCTTGGTCAGCAGAAACACCCAATGTATATGATGTCGTCATCTCACTGAAAGGAAAATCAGGAGAGACTGTAGAAGTGATTCATCAGAAAGTAGGCTTTAGAAAAGTAGAAATAAAGAATGCACAATTGTTAGTGAATGGTAAACCGATTTATCTCAAAGGCGTCAATTTACACGAACACGATCCGATTAAAGGTCACGTAGTACAAGAGGAAACGATGTTGAAGGATTTGAAATTGATGAAAGCCAATAATATCAATGCGGTACGTACTTCACATTATCCACAACCGGAAAGATTTTATGAGTTGTGTCTGGAGAATGGTATTTATTTATGTGATGAAGCCAACATAGAAATTCATGGTATTGGAGCCGATTTACAAGGTGTAGTTTACGATACGCTTAACCATCCGGCGTACATGGAATTGTGGCGACCAATGCACTTGGATCGTGTGAGAAGATTGTACAAAAGAGATAGAAATCAGTCAGCGGTTATTTATTGGTCATTAGGGAACGAAAGCAGTAATGGAGATAATTTCTTTGTGTGTTACGACTCCCTAAAAAGTTGGGATAAAACAAGACCTGTGGTATACGAACAAGCCGATAAAGCTAGAAATACGGACATGATCGTTCCTATGTACGATGAATTGGATGTCATAGAAGAGTATGCAAAAGGAGATGACCCAAGACCATATGTGCTTTGCGAATACGCACATTCGATGGGGAATTCGACAGGTAACCTTAAAGAGTTTTGGGATCTTTTCGAAAGGTATCCAAAGTTGCAAGGCGGCTTTATTTGGGACTGGGTGGACCAAGGGTTATTGGCCTACAACAAAGATGGCGAATCGTATTGGGCATATGGAGCCGATTTTGGTCCCTATGATGTGCCATCGGATTATAATTTCTGTTTGAATGGATTGGTGAATCCAGATCGTGTTCCTCAACCTGCTTTGAAAGAAGTAAAGAAGGTATATCAGAATGTGAAAATCGATTGGTATAACAAGGATAAACATCAAATAAACCTGACAAATAAATATGATTTTATTACGTTAGACGATTTCTATTTATCCTATGAAGTGATCTCTAACAAAGCTGAGGTGATCTTTCAATCGTCTATCAAATTGCCGCCAATATTACCAAAGAAAACATCCCAAGTTCGATTGGAGTTGGATGGTATTAATTGGGATCCTCAAGAGGATTATTATGTCACTTTTCAATTGAAGAAAAAACATCCGTTCCCATTATTGGAGGTAGACCATGTTTATGCAGAGGAGCAGTTATTGATTCAAAAATCAAACGATAAAAGAATGGCTGATTTGGGTGGAGAAAACCTAAACTATTCAGAAGCTCAAGGAGAATTAACGGTAACTGGTCTCGATTTTAAAGTAGTATTTGATACTCAATCGGGTTTAATGAAAACATTAGGAACGAAAAAAGAAAATCGAATTGAAGAAGGTTTTAACTTCGATTTCTTTAGAGGAATTACCGACAACGATTATGGCTGGTTGATGGAAGATGTTTGCCGTATTTGGCGACCTGAACATTACCAACAAAAGCTGACGAAGTTTGAGGTGGATAAGCAAGGTGATCGATGTGAAATAAAAACAGAATTTTCATTCACTTCAGAAGGAAAAGAGTTTCTTCGCGGTCAAATCAATTATTTGATATACCCTTCTAAAGATGTAGAAGTAACCGCTTCGATTGTACCTATGCAAAAGGATTTACCAATTATGCCAAGGTTTGGTCTTCAAGCTAAAATGAATAAAGCATTTGAGGATTTGGGTTATTTTGGTAGAGGTCCAGAAGAGAATTATGTCGATAAAAAATCGGGAATGAACATCAATTGGTATGAGACGAAAGCAAAGGATACCTACTATGCTTATACACGTCCACAGGAAAATGGTAATCATACCGAAACTCAATATTTATCGGTAAAAAATCACGAAAGTAATGGGTTATTATTTATAGCAGAAAGCAAAGATTTTGATTTCACAGCATATCCGTATAGCAGAGCCGATTTCTTAACGCCTGAAGTGGATAAAAATGCGAGTGATTTAGAGAAGATAAAATACAAGTTGAAGCATACTTATGATGTTCAGGAAAGAGACTATTTGTACCTGAATATCGATTATGGACAAAGTGGTGTGGCAGGGAACAATACTTGGGGAGCCATGGCTTTACCGAAGTATCAATTAATGCCAGATAACCTAAGTTATTCGTTTAGAATCAAGTTAATTGATTATAGCACGGATATACATTCAGAAGGAATTTCAAGGTTAAAATCAATTATAAATAAAGTAGAATAATCTTATATTAAGTATTTAACATAGTGAGTCATTTTTCATTGAAGAATGACTCATTTTTTATTTGATTAATACTATCGTTTTATGCGTTATTATTGTTAAATTTATGTGGTGTAAATTAACTTTTATAGCAACTATTTATTTTTTTATTGATATAAAATCTAGTAATACAGACTCTAAAAGCACTTTTTGATATAAAATTGAAGAAAATGAAAAAAAAATACTTTTTGACTAGGGGGTACTATCAAAAGCTGTGTATTACTATATGAAAGGCATTTACTTTTTAACAACATGAAAGACACTTATAACAAGTCAGATTTTTTTGAGAAAATCAAACAGCCGAAAAGAAGCAATCATTTTTTGTCTTGGGTTTATGAAATCAAAGATGAGAAAGAGGTGGACGGCTGGATGCAGGAACAGTGGGAAAATGCCGATAAAGATGTAGAAGATTTCAACGCCGATAAGGTGTGGTCACAGATCCATAAACAGACATCAGGATTCAATATTTACAAAACACGTGTATTAAATAATTACCAAAAAGTAGCTGCAGTGGTATTGCCGGTGTTGTTATCAATTGGTTTGATTTACAGTTTGATGAATGTTGACTTTGGACAAAATAGCAACGAAGGTTTTAGTAGAGTTGTCGTTCCAGAAGGAGGTAAATCACATATCGTTTTACCAGATCAATCGGAGGTTTGGATTAATGGAAATAGTGAGATCATTTATCCTAATGATTTTGATGGAGATACCAGGTCGATCACTTTAAAAGGAGAAGCTCATTTCGATGTAACACATAATAAAAAGAAACCTTTTATCGTGAATGTTCAAGATGTTTCTGTAAGAGTATTGGGGACGTCTTTTAACGTTGAGGAAAATAAAGAAACTGGTGAGATTGTCACCACATTAGTAGAAGGAAGTATAGCTACGAAGCTTCCTAAACTGAAAAAAGAACTCTTAATAAAGCCAGGTCAACAGTTAGTCTATAATGAGAAAAAGTCTCATTATAAGCTTCAAAAAGTGGATGTTAGATTATACACTGGATGGAAAGATGGTGTGTTAGATATCGATAACATCTCATTAGAAGAAACCGTTATCCATCTATCAAAATGGTACGGAACGGATATTATTTTAGAAGGGAAGGAGTTGAATGATTTGTCTGTGAAAGCTATAATCAAAGGCGAATCATTAGAAGATGTTTTATCTCTCTTTGATAAAACTATGCACTTACAGCACAGAAATGAAAACAACAAAGTAGTGCTGTATCGAAAATAGAAAACTTACACAATATATAGATCAACATAAAATATTTTGCTTTGTATTTGAAATGAAATAACAAGATATACAACGCAAATAACTAGCTAGGATTTCGAACTAAATATTGTTTGACATGGGGTATGTATTGAAATGAATTACGTTTAATGCTTGCTAAACTTTTAAACGATTACCCCATGTTCATTTTACTCGTAGAGATTTGTTCATTATGCAAAAAAGTATATTATGAAACTAAGGTTATTATTTATCCGACTGAAGGTTGTACTATTGCTCTTAATTGTTTCTCAATTTGCCGGTGCGGCAGAGAAACCAGAAACACAACAGTTTAATTTTAATTTTACGAATACTACCCTAGAAGTAGTATTTGAAGAAATTGAGTCCACAAGTTCTTACAGATTTTTTTATAATCCAGATGCGATTAACACCTCTGAGAGAATATCAATTAATGCTCAAAACTTAGATATCAATAGTTTGATGGATAAAGTTTTAATGGGAACTGATATTGGTTATCATTTACAGAAACATCAAATTGCTCTTTATGAAAAATCAACGGCAATTCCTGTTGAGCAAGAAGAGCAAGATACAGGTATTCTAATCGAAGGGAGAGTAACTGATGAAAACCAAATGCCTATCGTCGGTGCTAGTATTATCGAAAAGGGAACATTCAATGGTATTGTTACTCAGTTTGATGGTCAGTTTAAATTGAAAGTAAAAGATGCGGATGCTGAAATTGAAATCAGTTCAATTGGCTACTTTTCTCAAACATTAAAAGTAGGTTCTCAGACAAAATTTGATGTGTCACTACAAGAAGATGTCGAGCAGCTAGAAGAAGTCATCGTGGTTGGTTATAGCACTCAGAAAAAAGAGAATGTTACAGGATCAGTAGCGGCAGTTAAAGGTGATGATATCGTGGATGTACCCGCTACAACCATCTCGAACTCATTAGCGGGTAGAATGCCAGGTGTTATTGTCACCAACTCAAGTGGTGCTCCAGGTGCGGATGAAGCAACGATTAGAATTCGTGGTTTTGATAACCCATTGGTAATTGTGGATGGTGTTGAAACAGAGTTTAATCGTTTAGATCCAAATGATATTGCAAGTATATCGGTATTAAAAGATGCATCTGCTGCAATCTATGGAGCAAGAGCAGGTAATGGTGTAATTCTAGTAACAACAAAAAGAGGTCAAGCTGGAAAAACAACCGTGAAGCTATCCACTTCTTATGGTGCTCAAAGTTCGATTATTCGTCCTGAATACGTAAACGCAACTCAGTACATGGATTTGGTAAACGATTATGCCCCAGGTACTTATTTAGACGATGATTACTCTCCATATTTAAATGGTCAGAAGCAAAGCACAGATTGGTACGGAGAAACATTTAGAGACAGTGCCCCTATTTTTAGAGGTAACGTAAATGTTAGTGGTGGTTCGGAGAAAGTGAGATATTTCTTATCGTATGGTTATATGGATCAAGCGAGTATTTTACAATCCAATGCGACAAACTACAACCAACACAACATTCGTTCGAATATCAATGTCAACTTAACGAACAACTTAGAGTTACGTTTAGACTTAGCTTACAGACAAGAGAATAGAATGGAACCGGGTGTTTCTTTAGGAGAGATCATGACGTTGACTTCTTTCTCTAATCCAATGGTGCCGGCGTACTACCCAGATCGTTCGTACCCTGTCGATAATGGTTCAAATTTAATTGGTCCAAACTTCGTATCACGTCGTGATGTTTCAGGTTACAACAAAAACGATTACGGTAATACTTCTGCCAACGTCGTATTAAACTATAAGATGCCATTCTTAAAAGGAATGTCAGCAAAAGCTTTCTTTAACTATACGGCGTGGGATACTAGAGGAAAGCACTGGCAAACGGATTACAGCTTTTACCACTACGATGAATCGTCTGATATCTACAGCGAAATAGTAGCAAAAGACATCAGTCAGATTACTTTAACAGAATCATATAATCAAGGGAAAAGCATCACTTCTCAGTTCTTCTTAAATTACGATAAAACATTTGGAGATCATACTATAGGAGCTTTATTATTAGGTGAATTTATTTCATCGGATGGATCTTTTGTTGGTGCCACTCGTGGTAGCTTTATTAGTTCTGCAGTAGATCAGATGTATGCATCTAGTACAGAAAGACAAAATACAGAGGGTTTTGCATGGCAAGATGGTAGAGCATCTTTTGTAGGTAGATTAAACTATAACTACAAAGAGAAATATCTTGCAGAAGCAACTTTTAGATACGATGCATCTCCTCGTTTTAGCGAAGATCATCGATGGGGATTGTTCCCAAGTTTCTCTTTAGGTTGGAGAATTTCTGAAGAGAACTTCTTGAAAAACTCTGAGATAGTAGACAACCTAAAAGTAAGAGCATCTGTGGGTAAATCTGGATATGACGGAATTGGTAACTTTAACTACTTAACAGGTTATATCTACGGAGACGCGTATGTGGTCAACGGAAGTCCAACAGCAGGTTTGGTCACTAAAGGTATGGCAAATCCAAAAGCAACTTGGGAAACCATGACGATGTACAACGTAGGTGTAGACTTCGGTTTATTCAAAGGGATTATCTACGGTGAGTTTGATGCCTTTATGAGAACAAGAGAAGATATCTTAGGTAAAAGAGATCAATCATTACCATCTACTTTTGGTGCTTATTTACCTGATGAAAACATCAACTCACAAGTGGCACAAGGTTTTGAATTATTGTTAGGTCATAAAAAGACCATCAAAAACTTTAAATATGATATCTCTGGTAACGTATCAGTATCTAAATCAAAATGGGATCATTACGATGAGCCAGAATATCTTGATGATGAAACAAGAGCACGATACCAACAATCAGGTCAGTATGTCAACAGATACTTCGGTTATAAAGCACTAGGTCTATTTACTTCGGATGAAGAAATTAAGGGATGGGCCGATCAAGATGGTGATTTGAATAATGGTGTAAACCACGACATTCAGCCTGGCGATATCAAATACTTAGATTACAATGGCGATGGTATCATCAATGATTTAGATAAGCACGTAATTGGTAAGGGATCAATTCCAGAGATCTTCTATGGTATCAATGTAATGCTTCAATGGAAAAACTTCGACTTCTCTATGTTATGGCAAGGAGCTTCAGGGTTTAACGTAGTATTCTCTCAAGAAGCACAGCAACCTTTCTACAACAAAGCAACACCTCTAGCGATGTTTATGGATAGATGGACGGAAGATAACAACGATCCGAACGCAAAATTCCCTAGAACTGTAGCTAACTCTGGTAACCCGAATAACTACGATAAAGAATCATCTTTCTGGTTACAAGACGGATCTTATTTTAGATTAAAGAATGTCAGCTTAGGGTACTCATTGCCTACTAGAATTGCCAACAAGATTGGTATGGAAAACTTGAGAGCAAGTGTTAGTGGTCTAAATTTATTCACCTTCACAGATGTATATCCTTTCGATCCTGAAACACCAACAGGAGGTAGAGGTTGGGATTACCCACAACAAAAAACAGTGATGATGAAATTGGATCTAACGTTCTAAGTCAAACTACTTTTAAACTACAATGAAATGAAAAGATATATAAAAAAGTTATCGATTATTATCACCTTATTGAGTGCGACAAGCTGCTCATTGGTACTCGATAAGGAACCTTTGGATATTATCTCTGACGATCAGGTTTGGAACGATCCTAACTTAATCAGAGCGAATTTAGTACAGCTATATCATCAAGCACCAACAAGAAGAATCTTTAGCTGGGGATACCCTTGGGGAGGCGTTTGGACAGATGGTGTAGCAGAGCCAGCAGATGAACCAGGATCGTATTGTGTCATCTCAGACGAGGCAGTATCTGGCTATTCTTGGGCAGATTCGAGAAGAATCAACAAAAGCGGTTACCAAAGAAACGATACTTACATGAAGTATTGGGATTACGAATCAATTAGAGGATGTAACGAGTTCATCGAAAAAATCGAAACGGGTAATATTTCTGATGATGATAAAGCGACATTAAAAGCAGAAGCTAGATTTATTAGAGCATTTATCTATTTTGAGAAAGTAAAACGTTATGGGGGTGTGCCTATTATCACTAAAGCACAAACGTTAGATGATCCTCAAGAAGAATTGTATCCTGCAAGAAATACGGAACAAGAAGTTTATGACTTTATCATTAGTGAATGTGATGAATTGGCAGATCTTCTTCCAGAGGCTGCAGATCAGGAATTAGGACGTGCTAATAAATATGTAGCTTTATCACTTTTGTCTAGAGCGGCATTATATGCGGGAAGTATCGCAAAATATGGTACTGTTCAACTAAACGGAATCTTAGGTATTAGTGCATCTCCAGACGATTACTATAGAGCAAGTTTGGAAGCGTCCAACAAAATTATCACCGAAGGACCATACGCTTTATTCAATGCTTATGAAGATAAAGCAGAAAACTATCAAATGTTGTTCATTGATCCGAACCATTCAGAAGTAATTTTCTCTAGAGACTTTACAGGTATTGGTAAAGGGCATAGTTATGATTATTTCAATGTAGTAGGTGGTTATGGTTCAGGTTGGGGTAATTACATGCAACCTACATTAGAATTGATTGATGCCTACGATATGATTGATGGATCAGACGGAAAAATAGATTGGGAGAATGTTACTGGTGATCTTGCCTCTGTTTTAGCCAATAAAGATCCACGTCTTCATGGTACGGTAGTATTTGATGGTAATCCTTACGGTGATAGTCAAGTTGACAACTATGTGATTGAAGCCGATGATGGAAATGGTTACGAACTGATGTATCATAAATCCAACGAGATTAATACTTGGATAGTTGACGGTGAGGAAATAGCATTACAAAACGTAGGAAAGAACGCTTATCCAATCACTTTCGATGGTGGTAAATCGGGTTTCTACATGAAAAAGTTTGTGAGTATGCACGACCTTAGAGTTCCTCAGCAACAATCTTCTACCAATTGGATCGAATTCAGATTGGCTGAGATCTTACTTAACAGAGCAGAAGCAGCAGTAGAATTAGGACAAAATGATATTGGTTTACAAGCGGTAAATCAAATTAGAGAGCGTGCTGGTATTGCAAAGTTAACGTCTATCGATATCAACGAAGTGAGACACGAAAGACAAATCGAGATGGCTTTTGAAACACACAGAATGTGGGACATGAGACGTTGGAGAATTGCTGATCAGGTAATGAACAATGTATTCCATGGTGTAACAGTTGTAAGAAGAATGCCAGACAACGAGTATAGATATATCAAACACTCTTGTGATACAAGAGAAGAAGGATTTGATTCTTTTGTTCCAAGATACTTCAACCCTGATAGAAATTATTACTATCCATTGGGAGAAGAAATTGTGAACAACAACCCTAGGATATTAGAGAATCCTAACTACTAATAAGAATAAAGTTGAAAAGGGTGCTGTTAGTATTTCACGACAGTGCTGCAGCACCCCTCTTTTCGCTAAAATTGACTACATAAATAAACAATGAAGCTTTTAAAAATTTTAGTAATTCTCGGATTACTATTCGGATCTGCATGCTCTTCGGATGATGAGGTGAACGTAGTTGACCCTGATGAAGATGATGATGACATTACAGAACTACCATTAAATGAAGTTCCTCAAACAAGAATTGATTACTTGAAAAAAGGAGTGAACTTAGGACATTGGTTTGCACAAACAAGTATTACAGAGGCGAGCTTAAATAGCCGCTTTAATGATGCTGATTTCGACTTTATCGAAAACTCTGGTTTTACCTATGTTCGATTGTCAATTGATGAGTCTGTACTAATTGCAGAAGAAGATTATTCTCAGGTAAACCCTCAATACTTAACAATATTAGAAGACAATATTCAAAAGTTTATCGATAGAGATATTGCAGTACTTTTTGATTTTCATACCACAGATGAGTTCAAAAACAGAGTGCATGAGGATATTATCTTTGCCAATAAGATTAAACAATTCTGGGGGGTAGCTGCCAAACATTTTAAAAAGTATGATCCTGATATGTTGTATTTCGAAGTGTTTAATGAGCCTTGGACGTTAAATGCAGAAGAATGGTACGATATGCAAGAAGACTGGGTGAAAGTGATTCGTTCGAATGCACCTCTGCATACAATAGTTGTAGATGGAAACTTGAGAGTTACTGAAAACAATTGGGATGATGTAGAAGCTTTTATTCTTCAAAAGCCACTTGATGATAAGAATATTGTTTACAATTTACACTGTTATGCTCCAATGGCATTTACACATCAAGCAGCTACTTGGGGTTGGACTACTCTTCAATACATAGAAGGTTTAGAATGGCCTGCCAATACTGATAATGCCAATAGTGTGAAGAATAATGCGAATAAAGTAGAAGTAACATGGGCTATGGATGATTATCTAAGAATCAACTGGAATAAAGATGAGCTTGGTAAGATTATCAAAAAAGTAGGCGATTGGCAAAAAAAATACAATGTGCCGGTAACTTGTAATGAGTTCGGTGTATATGAATATAAATCCCCAAAACAAAGTAGACTATTGTACACTCAAGATATGAGAGAAGCTTTGGAGGAGAACAATATTGGCTGGGCAGTATGGGAATACGATGCCGGTTTCAAAGTAATTGATAGAAGAAACGGCCAAGTTGTTTGGGTGGATGGAATGCAGTCAGCCTTAGGGTTGTAATATTATCGTTATTAGAAAATGAAAAACTACTTATTTGTCTTTTTTTCTTTCTTTTTCTTCTCGTGCCAAACATCAAATGATGTGGTTGAAGAAGAAAAAGAAACACTAGAACCTGCTCAAGATTTTACTTTAGTTTGGTACGATGAGTTCGATTATCAAGGATTGCCAGATGAAACAAAATGGGGATATGAAGAGGGATTGGTAAGAAATAGCGAAGAACAATTTTTTACCAAATCACGTATCGAAAATGCAGAAGTGAAAGGGGGACATCTTCATATTAAAGCAATACAAGAAGACTATAAAGGAGCAAAATATTCCTCTGCTAGTCTTCATACGAATGGTACTTTCGATTTTACTTACGGACGAGTAGAAGTAAGAGCTAAAGTACCGAAAGGAAGAGGAGTTTGGCCAGCGATATGGACTTTAGGAAGTAATATAAACGAAGTAGGTTGGCCAAAATGTGGTGAGATTGATATCATGGAATATGTTGGTTTTATGCCTGATACTATCCATGGGACGATACATACCCAAAGTTATAATCATATGACGGAAACCGATAGAGGGGGTAAATATCAATTGGTCGATCCATGGGCAGAATTCCACGAATATGCCATGGAGTGGTATCCTGATAGTATTCATATTTATGTGGACGATCAGAAATATTTCACTCAAGTAAACGATGGAAGTGGTATCGACTCATGGCCTTTTCAAGAAGCTTCACAATATCTGATCATCAATTTGGCTATTGGTGGTACTTGGGGCGGAATGCAAGGAGTAGATGAATCCATTTTTCCACAAGAATTAATTGTGGATTATGTTAGGATCTATGAATACATAAACAATAAGAACTAACTGTTATTGACGGATGACTTAGCTAAAGCTATCACCAAATCTTTTAATTTAACTTTTTATTGAAATGAAGAACAAATTACTATTCACAATAGGGCTACTATTTACCCTATTTACCGGAAGACTTTATGCACAAACAGTAGATGTTACGTTTAGTGTAGACATGAAAAATGTGGAAGCCTATGACAAAGTGTTTATTACTGGAGATGTCACAGGTTGGTCAAATCAAGAAATAACTGCACCTGCTAGTGGATCTATTTACACTGTAACACTAACTTTAGATGCTGCAACTAATGTATACACTTATCGTTTTGTGGCAAAAAATGGTGATTCTGAGATTTGGGAACCTGTTCCTGCAGAATGTATCCAATGGGATAATAGATGGTTCGAAACACCAGCAGAAAATGCCACTTTACAAACAGTTTGTTTTGGTGAATGTGCTCCATGTGCTGCTTCGTCTGTATATACAATTGGAAGCACTGTAACGCCAGATGCAAGTGGTACAGTAAGTGGTACAGGAGACTTTGAAGAAAACACTGATATCACTTTAACTGCTACTCCTAACGATGGTTACCGTTTTGTACAATGGAAACTAGGTGATACTCAAGTAGGCACGTCTTCAGAATTAGCAGTTAAAGTAACTGAAAACCAAACGTATGAAGCAGTATTTATTTTAGCATCTGATTTACCAAAATATGTGATTACAACAGAGGTGACTCCAGAAAATTCGGGAGAAGTAACAGGTGCAGGAGAATATATTGAAGGGGATGAAGCGACTATCTCAGCAACTGCAAAGGATGGTTTTGTATTCGTTGAATGGAAACAAGGAGACGAGTCGATAACAACAGAGACGGACTATACTTTTAATGTTACAGAAGCCCAAACATTTACTGCTGTTTTTGTTTCAGAATCGAATACAAGAGAAGTGACTTTACAATCGTCTTCAGAAGAGGCAGGAACAGTTTCAGGTGAAGGACAGTTTGCTTCTGGATCAGATGTTACTGTATTAGCAGAAGCTAACGATGATTATGCTTTCTTGTACTGGATGGCTGGTGAAGATATTGTTTCTTATGCAGCAGAATATACATTTACATTAGATAATGATATCACTTTAATAGCTCACTTTATAGCTGTGGAAGAAGCTGAATTTGTTGAAGTTTCATCGAATAGCGTTCCAATGTATGGTGGTACGATTGAAGGAGCAAAAGAATACATTGTTAATACGGAGGCGACTCTAATAGCCACTGCGAAAGATGGTTACTCTTTTGTGAATTGGACTGTTGATGGTGAAGAAGTATCCACTGAAGTCGAGTATTCTTTTATAGTGACAGAAGAGATTACTGTGGAGGCCAATTTCGAATCGATTACTGGTAATTACTTTAACATATCGGCTGGTTTAGAACCTGCAGATGGTGGTAAAATCTTAGGCTTAGGTGAGTATGCAGAAAATGCAACTGCTGTACTAGAAGCAAAATCGGGTATTGGTTTTGACTTTGTAAAATGGACAAAAGGTGGAGAAGATGTCTCAACTGAAGCAGTATATGCATTTACAGTAACTGCAGATGTAGATGATATTGTGGCTCACTTTGTATCAAATATTCCGGAAAATGCCATTAGCGTTACTTTCCAAGTGGATATGAAAGGTCAGGAATATGAGAAAATTGCCATTACAGGTGATGTCACCGAGTGGGGTAAATTTGGTATCATGGAAAAAACAGGTGATGGAGAAATCCATGCAATAACACTACAATTAGATCCAACAAAAGAGGTGTATGCTTACCGTTTTGTAACCATGACCGAAGACGAAGAAGAAGATCTTTGGGAGACGGTTCCTGGAGATTGTAACTTCTGGGAAGAACACCGCCCTTTCACTCCAAATAATGCCACTTCTGATATTGTACTTGATGTGATCTGTTTCGGAGAATGTACTTCTTGCTCTGACAGCACAAACCCTTCTGGGCCGACATCGGTAGAAGATGGTTTAGATGATATTAAAATCGTTGCTTATCCTAACCCGGTAGAAAGCAACCTTACATTAAAAGGATTCAATACAACAAATGAATATAGTGTATATGTGTATTCTTCTGAGGGAAGACTATTACATAAACAGACAGTTCTTGGACAGGAATTAACTACAATTGACTTTACTAAATTTAATCAAGGTATTTATCATGTAGTCATTAATTCTAAAGATCAACACAAGGTAGTGAAGATCTTAAAGTAAGTGATTTTCAGGGGTTGGCTGTTGGTCAACCTCTGTCTTTAAATACCAATATATAACTAACAACAGCTTCATTAATTTTTTTCTCACAGCATAAAATGAAATGAATTATGTGGAAAATTAAAAAAGAAGTATTACTGTTTATTTTATTTCAACTAAGCTATTTTGTAACACTAGCTCAAAACTACAATTGGGACAACGTGGTTGTCGGAGGTGGCGGATACGTCACAGGAATTCAGATTCATCCTTCCGAAGCAGGTTTGATGTACATGAGAACCGATATCGGTGGGTTATTCCGTTGGGACAATGCCAACGATCGTTGGATTGCTCTTTTTGGATGGATAGATCCGAACAACGACAATCTCTATGGAGTAGATGGCTTCGCATTGGATAAAAACAATCCGGATATAGTCTATGCCTGCCTAGGGAAATACCCAACGACTCAAGGAGGAATCTTTAAGTCTTACGACAGAGGAGTGACTTGGGAAAAATTAAGAGATGGTATTTTTGCTTCCAATATGAAGTACCGAGAAGTGGGCGAAAATATGGCTGTTGATCCAAATAACAGTAATATCATCTATTGTGGTACCCGAACAGAAGGGTTACTAAAAAGTACAGATGGTGGCCAGAATTGGTTTACGGTAACAGGAGTGCCTTGGGGGTACACAGGAGTACCGTCAAATTATTGGCCAAAAGACAACAATCCATTAGGTATTCGTAATGTTGTTATTGATGGAAATTCACAACATTCATCTGGAAATTCGACAAATGTTTATGTAACAGTATATGGCGAAGGAGTATACCGATCTTCTGATGGAGGTAACAGCTTTTACAAAATGAATGGTTCTCCATCAAATGTATATAGAACGGCAGTAGCACCAAATAATGTGATCTATGTAACTGCAGATGATGGTGTGTACAAATACAATGGGGGCTGGCAACAATTACCTATCAATCCTGGAGGATACAATTCATTTAATGGGATTTCTGTAGATCCAAACAATCCGAATAATATCATTACAAGTACAGGTGTTGAATTGTGGTGGCAACGTCAGTATATCTCGAATGATGCCGGAGCAACATGGAAAGAATTATATGCTTTTAACGGTACTATGGAGGTACACGATAGAACATGGCACAGTATCGATTTAGGTTTCTTTCAAGCAGCAACAGCAGCCATTATTTTCGATCCTCATAAACCAGGTAGAGTATATAGTACCGATTGGTATCAGGTATGGAGATGTGAAAATGTTTGGGAAACACCATCACATTGGTATAACGATGTGAAAGGTCATGAAGAGATTGTAGTATTGGCCATTTGTACTCCTCATCAAGGAACACCTTTATTTTCAGGACAAGGTGATGTCGTTGGATTTAAACATACAGATCAAAAAGAATTGCCTTTAAAGAGATTAACTGATCAGGCAGAATGTACAGGCTTGGATTATTGTGAAAATGATTACACAAAAATGGCATTGGTTTCGGCAAGCGATTGGTATGGATTAAATACAAGTATTTATACATCCAACGATGCAGGTGATAATTTCACAGAGGTGAGTACTCCAGAAGGAGCTTTGAATGGTAAGATTGCTATAGCTAGTAACGATCCGAATAAAATGGTTTTTGTGTATGGAGATAGCGAGCCGTATTATACAACAGATGGTGGTAACTCATGGCAAAAATCTACAGGTGGACCAACAAGAGCCTTAACAACGACTTATATGTATCAGTACGACGATCCATTACAAGCGGACCGAACTGCAGCAAATACATTCTATTTATTAGATAGAGAAAATGGTAAATTATATAAGTCGACAAACGGTGGACAAAGTTGGTTTGTATCACATAGTGGAAATTTACCTGCCACATCTAATTATGCCAACTTTGCGGCAGCATGGGGAAGTAATAACAACTTGATGGGAGTGAGTATGTGGACTGATGGCTTATGGTTATCAAATAATTCAGGTAGCTCATTTTACAAGATCGATTATTTTAGCAATGCAAGAATGTTCTCGTTTGGTAAAGAAAAGCCGGGTTCTTCGACACCAAGTTTATATGTCTATGGCGTGCATAATAATCAATGGGGTATTTATCAATCCAACGATTTCGGAAGTACTTGGAACAGAATCAATGATAACCAAAATTACATTGGTAACTCTCCGACAATGATGAAAGCCGATCGTCAGACTTATGGTAAAATCTATGTGGGAACTAACGGTAGTGGACTTTTTTATGGTGAGATTTCTGGGGAGGATCCTAATCCAACGCAGTCACCTTATAACGGAAGTGCTTTCCAAATTCCAGGAAAGATTCCAGCAGCGGAGTACGATTTTGGAGGTCAAAATGTAGCATATTATGACAAATCTAGTGGCAACGCTGGCGGTGCATTTAGAGATGACGATGTAGATATTGGATACAATAACCAAGGAGGGTACGATATCGGATGGATAGAAGACGGAGAATGGTTAGAGTATTCTGTGAATATCACTCAGTCGGGGAATTATAAAGTAACAACCACAGTAGCATCACAAGTAAGTGGAACAAAATCATTCGAGCTGAATGTAAACAACCAAACCATCAATTTCTCATTTGATGATGACAGCGGATGGCAGAGTTATGTAGACATCACAAGTGAAGAAGTTTACTTGAATAGTGGAAATTATATCATGAGGTTTAAAGCCAATTCTTATAGTTTTAATGTACATGAATTTGATTTTGTATTAAGTACTGGAGGTGGAAACGAGTGTAGTCAGAATTTACTGAATAACCCCGGTTTTGAATCGGGCGATTTTACATCATGGTCTGGATGGAATAATTCTATAGAGACCAATACAGGACATTTGTATTCTGGTAACTACGGAGCAGGCGCATGGTGGAATGGAGCCATTGAACAAACAGTATATGGGTTGGACCCAAATACACAATATTATGTAACTGTTTGGGCTAAAAATTTAGAATCGGGGAAAAATGGATCCATCAATGTAGACGGACATGGAGGAAGTACCGTGTCTACAACCATTAATTCTACTTCGTTTGCACAATATACTGTGGCATTTACAACAGGAAGTAATAATACCTCTGCTAAAATTCAAATGCGAGCACCTGCTGAAGGCATGAGTGTGGTCGATGATTTTTGGTTAGGGTGTGGGGCATCAAATGCTCGAATAACAAGTGTAATCGATTTGGAACATCAGTTAAAAATTGTGTCTAATCCATCTCTGAATTATATCGAGATTGTTAATTTCGAATCAACTCAAGCAGATGTGATGGTGTACGATATCAATGGACATCAATTGGAACGTTTCAAAGTGGAAAACACACCTCGTTTTTCTTTTGATATCAATGGTTATGCACCAGGAATGTATATCCTATTGATCAAAGAAGACGATCAACTCACGAGAAGAAAATTTATCAAAGAATAATCAGCCAATTTCAAGGATCAAATTTTTGATTGAAATAAACAGGAGACCGACCGCTCTTTTGAGATTGGGTGAAGACACTTCAAGTGTGTGATAGATATAAAAAAGGGAATC
This sequence comes from Flammeovirga yaeyamensis, assembly GCF_018736045.1. NCBI lineage: Bacteria > Pseudomonadati > Bacteroidota > Cytophagia > Cytophagales > Flammeovirgaceae > Flammeovirga > Flammeovirga yaeyamensis. Next base: position 1,661,440 of record NZ_CP076132.1, read on the forward strand.
TTTCTCTTCGTGTTCATTTTTTGATTTTGAAAGGGTCAGCATCGAGTTGACCCTTTCTAACTATTTATAAGACCAATTATTAATAATGGTGACAAGATGAAAATAAAATTCTGTAGTAGTTGGATGATACTTTTTTGGGTGTCATCAATGAATTTATTCGGACAAAACAACAAACTTCAAGTAAAAGAAAAGTACACGTTCGATCTATCTAATTACAAGGCCGATAGCATTATCTATTTAGATAAAATGCAAGGGGTGAATGCCGATGGCCGTGTAATGAAAGTGAATAATAAATATGTAGAAATTGATGGGACACCATGGATTCCTACATATGGCGAAATTCATTTTTCTCGTTATCCAGAAGAGCTGTGGGAAGAAGCGATTTTAAAAATGAAAGCCTCAGGGATGAATACAATTTCTTCGTATATCTTCTGGAATCATCATGAAGAAATTGAAGGGGAATGGGAGTGGACAGGAAATAAAAACCTAAGGAAGTTTGTAGAATTATGTGCAAAACACGACATGTATTTCTTTGCACGAATAGGTCCTTGGTGTCACGGAGAAGCTAGGTACGGTGGACATCCCGATTGGTTGGTAGAACGTTGTAAAAATGGAACATTACGATCTACACATCCTGATTATTTAAATGCAGTGGATAAATTGTATGGACAGATAGCCCAACAATTGGATGGATTGTATTGGAAAGACGGAGGACCGATTTACGCCATACAATTAGATAATGAAAATTGGGAACATGGTCCAGGAAAAGGCATCTATTTAATGGATGCAGAAAAAGAATTGGCTGTAAAACACGGTATGAACGTACCAATTTATACTTGTACAGGTTGGGCAAATACAGAATTTCGTCAGGGAGAAATTATACCATCATTTGGGGGGTATGTCGATTATTTCTGGTCGGAAGCTCAAGATTATTACCGTTGTCCTTCCTTCAGTTTTAGCGAGGTGAGAGTGGATGGACAGATTGGAACAGATATGGGCTTGAAGCAACGATTCGATGTGAAGTATATCGATAATCCTTACTTTACCTGCGAAACAGGTACGGGAATGCACTTGGCCTATCACCGTAGAACAAAGATTACATCAGACGATAATGCGGCTGTATCTATGGTAAAAATGGGAAACGGATGTAACGCCTTGGGTTTATTTATGTTCCATGGTGGCAGAAACCCAATGGGTAAAAACACAAGACTAAACGAAAGATTGGCCGACGGTTATAATGACATCACTGTATTTAGTCACGATTGGCAAGCGGCTATTGGGGAGTTTGGACAGGTTCGATCGACTTATCATAAATATAAAACGCAATTCGAATTTTATGAACAATTTGGAGAGCAATTGGCTCCAATGCAACCCATCATTCCTCTGGATATTGAAGCCGATGCTTTTAACTCTCGCATACTTCAAAGAGGCATAAGAACTAATGGAGAAAGTGGTTTCTTATTTGTCAATAATCATATTAAACACGATACCCTTTATCAGTTTGAAGAGGTACAATTTAAGGTGAAACTAAAGGAAGAAGAACTCACTTTTCCATCAGAGAAAATCAATATTCCTCCGCATAGTTATTTTATATGGCCTTTCAATCTTCAATTGGATGATGTTCTACTGAAATATGCCACTGTACAGCCTTTTACCAGAGTTGGAAATACTTATGTATTCTTCCAAAATAAAGATATCGTTTCAGAGTTTGTATTTGATAATGATGGAGTTAAATCCATCGAAGGAAATAATGTGGAGATTAAAAAGAATCAAGACAATTATTACGTAAAAGTTGTAGAAGCCGGACTTCAGAATTATATCAATTTGAAGTTGAAAAATGGAGAGCAACTACAAATCATTACGCTAAGTGAACATCAAGTGATGGGGGCATATATTGATAATGACTATCTATATATTACTGATGCAGAATCTTTGATTTTTAAGGAGGATCAAATAGAATTAGTATCAGAGAACATCAATAATCAACTCTCTATTTTCCATAAAAAACTACTATCTGATATTCCTCACAAGCAAGAAGGTTTATTTACAACATATCAAATTGATTTTGAAAAAATTGATATCAATGCTGATTTTAAGATCACTCAAAAAGGGAAAAAGTTGAAAATGCCTCAGAAGTATGTAGGTGATAATGTCCGTTTGTCAGAACCGGATGAAAAGTATTTTGATCAAGGGTTGATGGCAGACTTAAACATGGATGTCTCCGCATTAGATCAACTTTATGATATCAGATTGAATGTGGATTACAAAGCAAGCTGTGTCCGACTATACTTAAATGATGAGTTCGTTCACGACAATTATTACAACGGTGATGTGTGGGAATTATCGGTAAATCAATTGTTAAATGGAAAATCAAAAGAACAGTCGTGGCAAGTGAAATTTCTTCCGCTTCAACCCGATGATCCAATTTATGTGGCAGGAACGTTTTGGCCAGATTTAAAGCTGAAAAAGAACACACTTTTCTTGAATAGTGTAGAAGCAAAAGCAGTGTATAGTAAGAAAATTAAACTAACAAAAAGTGCACAATAATGATGAAAATGATATATATATATGGCGTGTTACTACTCTTAATATTAGGGGGGTGTAGCATGCAATCCGAAGAAAAAAGAGAAATAAAACTACTTAGCGGAGAGTGGACATTTTGTATTGACTCTCTTCAAAAAGGTGTCAAAGAGAAATGGAATAAAGGGTTGCCATCAAATGATAAGAAAGTGGTAAAAGTTCCGCATACTTGGAATGTAGAGGAGGGATTAGAATCTTATTTCGGCACAGCTTGGTATGAGAAATCCTTTCAATTATCATCCAAAGACATGAATAAAATACACCGACTTCAATTTGATGCGGTATACCATGATGCCATCATTTATCTCAATGGAAAAAAGGTAGCGGAACATTTGAATTCAGGGTATAATCGATTTTTTGTGGATATCACGGATGCTGTAAAAGAAGGGGATAATCAGATAGTCGTAAAAGTAAGTAATGAGTTCAGTCGTTCCAACATACCATTTGATGTGAGCTTCGATTGGGCCAACGATGGTGGTATTTATAGAAACGTATACCTGGTTTCCACAAGTCGACAAGCCATAGAAAAAGCGTGGATCGATCCATCTTTTAAAGGTACCGAAGGTAATGTAAAAGTGCGTTTGAAATTTTTAGAGGAAGGGATAGTGAAAAGTAAAAACCTAAAGGTGAAAGCTGTAATTCAAGAGGAAAATCAGAAGTCGAATAAGGTGGTATTTGAAGGTGAAGTAAAAGGGAATTTCAAGAAAGGTCAGCTAACGTATAACATCGAACTAAGTGATATCAACTTATGGCATTTTGATCATCCGAATTTATATAAAGTTACTTTTAGTGTTTTTGATAACGACATCAAAAAAGATGAATACTCGACTACTTTTGGATTTAGAACGATAGAAGTAACCAATAACAGATATGTTCTTAATGGTGAGGAAGTACGATTGGTAGGGGTGGAATGGATGCCCGGATCTACTCTAGAAAGAGGTATGGCAGAAAATATTCAGGACTTCGAGAACAATTTGAAACTGATGAAGGAGGCCAATTGTATCTACACTCGTTTCCATTGGCAACAAGATGAATATATCCTGGATTGGTGCGATAGAAATGGTATTTTAGTACAAGAAGATATTCCCTATTGGGGTGTAGTGACACCGATGAACGATACCTTAGTGAATAACGGATTAGTACAATTAAATGAAATGGTAAAGGATCACTATAACCACCCATCAATCATCGCTTGGGGAATAGGCAATGAGTTATCGAGTCATGAACAACAAACAACAGCTGCTTTGCAACAACTTCATGATGCTTCTAAACAACTAGATCCAAATCGATTAGTTAATTATGTATCTAATCAAACACATTGGGGGTATCCGAGTGAGAAAAAAGGGTTACCCGATGTTTCTGCTTCATTCGATATGATCATGTTTAATGAATACTTCAGCACGTGGTACGAACAATCATTGGATGTGGTGCCGGCAGCTTTACAGAAAATTAGAGAAGAATACCCAAATACGGCTTTAACAATAGCAGAATGGGGAATTTGTGAACCTCAATTTAAAGGAGGAGATGAACGTAGAAGGAAAGAAATGGTCGAACAAATCAAAATGTATGGGGAAGCTGATGGTGTTGCTGGAGCAATTTATTTTTGTTTAAATGATTACAGAACCCATATGGGAGAGGACTTCACTTACAACTATCCTCAAAGAGTGCACGGAGTATGTGATATACATTTAGAGAAAAAGCCTTCCTATCAAATTCTTAAAGGAATCAGTGCACCTGTAGAAGTAGTAGAGGTGAAGAAATGGGAAGGAGATGTAGTAGAGATCACACTAAAATGTAAAAAAGGAATTCCTGCTTACACTTTGAATAATTATATATTGAAGTATGGTGATGAGAATGTCATTATTGATCAGCTTGCACCTGGAGAAGTCAGAAAAATAAAAATCAAGGGAGTAGGAAAAGAAGTGAAAATCTATCGACCAACAGGTTTCGAAGTCGGGGCCTGGGAGGTGTAAAAATAAAAATGCCCATGGTTAAAGCCATGGGCATTTTTGTACATAGAAGCTTTAAATTAGCTGTTCAACAACTCCTGTAAAGTTTCTACCGCTTTCGCTTTATTTTTAGCAGGTTGTGATCCTTCTTCTACTTCAACAGTCGATAGGAAGTCAGCTACTTTGCCTGCAATTTCCTTAACGTTTTCAGCAGGTAAGTTCATACCCTGTAACATCATAAAGGCACTTTGCATCATTTGTGCAATTTGATTTTCGTCTTCTGCAGTGTTAATAGCATTCGCAAACTGCATTGCGATCATATTTTCGTCCATGGTACTATTAGGTTGATAATTTTGATGAACAAATGTATGGAAATTATCCTAATTCAGTTTCTTCTGACTTTGTTTTTAAACCAAAAAAGCGACGAACTTCTCTTTTTATTACGACTTTCTGATAAAGGAAGTAATCTTTAGCGGCTTTATAGAGTAATTTGTCGGTTTTAAACTGCGTTTGTAGTAGGAATGCAAAACCAATATAAGGTACAGCCGACCAATAAGCACCTAACCATCCGATTTGCTTCTTCAGTCGATATTTGATAAAAATAGCCTTCAAAGTCGCGTTAACCACCAAAAAGATCACCGGAATAGCGGTCACCCAACTAGCCTCTCCTTGTACTACAGAATAGCCAATCGCGGCAGGGATCAAAAAGTTATCGATCCAAACGGCTATAAAACTCCAAACAATTAAAACATAACCTACTCGGAACACTTTCGAAATGTCCTTTCCTAAGCTGTGTTCTATCAAGTAATCGATTTGCTCTTGATTGTATTTCTGATTGTGTTGAACAAAGTTGCAGAAATTATCCCTTGCACATTCACACTGTTCTTCAAAGTTCTTCATGTCATCAATAGCTAGGTTTTCTTCTTCTATTGTTAAGTTAGGCGTCGGCATAATTAATTTATAAAGTAAGTGTAGTTGTTATTGGTTGTACTAAAATAATAGGTTATCGTTATCAATCCAACCCTTTTGATCTCGAACCCAGTTCATTAACGATTCATGAATAGAAGATCTCATCAAAATATAAGGATTACCAAAGAAGATCATTTGCTGTTTTGCTCGGGTAATCGCCACATTCAATTTTCGATCAACTTTATGATCAGACGTTAAACTGATCATTCCTTCCAATTGAAAAGGGGTATTAGCACAGAAAGAAATCAAAATGACCTCTCTTTGAGATCCTTGATAGCGCTCTACAGTGTCGATACTCAATAAGTGTGCATCCTCAAACCCTTCCTCTTCCAATGCTTGTCGGATAGCGGCTATCTGATTTCGGTAGGGGGCGATAATTCCCAATGTTTTATCAATATCAAAGCTTCCTTTTTGCTCAAGGTAACGCTTTTTGGTTGCCACAGCTATTTTGGCAATTTTCCTTGCTTCTTCCATATTGATCTTGTCAGAAGTAGAGGTATTTTTCCCTGTTGTAGGAAAGAATAGCAAGCGACGTTCGACCAATAACTTTTCTAAATCAGAATATTCAGGGAGTTGATCCCACTCAAAAGAAGCACTTTGCCAAGGCAGGGGAACAGTCGTAAGGTTTCCTTGATAAAACTGTTGGTTGGCAAAATCCCCTAGAACTTCGTGCATACGTCCTTGATTCTTCAATCTATCAAATGCCCAATGCCAATTGTTTTTCTGGCATAAAGCATAAATACGTTCAAAATAGGCGGTTCTTCTATCGGTTAGACCAATTTCCTTCAACTCTTCAAAATCAATTTCAGAAAGGACAGGATCTTGCTGAGTGATGGCCGGTAATTGCTTTTGATCCCCAATCAATACAAAACGATTGACCTTAGTCAAAAGACTTACAATCTGAGGTTCCAAAATCTGAGAAGCCTCATCGATCACCGCCATATCAAATTGTTTGATTTTGAAAAGAGACGATCTACCTGCAATAGAGGCTAAAGTCGAAACAAATATGCGATGTTGTTCGATACCATTTCTCAACATCTTTCTATTGTTGGCATTTTGAGCCAAGTTGTGCATCAAATTTTCCTTCCATTGAGGAGAACAAGAGTGTTCAGATCCAATACGTAGGAATTTTCTTCCATCTTCCAAAGGTGCTTCAATCGCCTCATCCAAAGCTTCACAGATTTCATCTACTGCACGATTGGTATACGCCACAAAAAGTATATTTCTTGTCTTATCCGTTTTATGAAGAATATGAGCCAAGTTCTTCAGCATACGAGAAGTTTTCCCTGTACCTGGAGGGCCTACGACCAAACAATAATCTTCTGTAGACAATGCTTTTGATAGGGTTGATAGCTCTGTTTCGTTTAAGTTTTTATCCTGAGCAAGCGATTTTACTTCCTCATGTGTGTACATTTTATCAGGATATTTTGGAGGGTTCAAGCCCAGTAAACGCGCTTTCTTCTCCTTATTTTCCCAACTGATAAAATTGAAAATACCTCTGTACATCGTATTAAATGATGCTTCCATAAAGTCACCTTCCAAAGCCCACTTGGTGTCAGCATCATATATTTCTGAGTTTCTTTGTCGGTGCCTCAACTGTACTCTTACCTCACTATTTGATATAAACGTGATCGTTCCTCTGTTGATCTGACCTTGAGTTGGAATGGTATCTGCACTTTGTCTAGGATAAATCGTTACGATATCGCCCACTCTAAAGTTGACAAAAGCATTCTCCTCATTGGTTCGTTTAAAGATGAGTTCAGGTACCGGTTCATTGGCATAATTGTCCGTCACCTCAAGATCAAAGAATATTTTGAAACTATCTTTCTTTTCCTCGAAATCGTCTTTCCACAAAGCTGCCGCTCCCTGATTAAAGATGGTGTCCCCAACTTTCGACAATTGTTGCTCTTTCGAAATGAAGCTTGTAAAAGCATATAAATACGCCTTTTCCATTCGATTCAATCCCTTAAGATCTCGAATGAACTCGTTAACTTCAGTCTTGGTAAATGGAGGAGCCCCTGCAAAAGCGGATTCGTTTAACTGACAAATCACTTTATGCACTTCTTGTAAAGTTTCTGCTTTGGATAGCCTAAATTCGTTTAGAACAATCTCATTCCTTGTTAGCAAAATGCTTTGTTCCAATTTTAAAGTGAAGGTATCAAATCGAAGGGGGGACTGAATGGTTTTCGAATAGAAAATATAAGGGAAGACCTGCTTACTTTCTACGTTATAAGCATCTCTTAATATCATCTGATACATCAAAGTTTGTACTTGATGATTGATCCAAAGACCCGAGTTGCCAAAACCAACTTGAGGAGGAGTTCCCGATTTTAATTCAACAATTCTAAACTCTTTTTGATGTTGATTGATGTGTAACAAGTCCAATCGACCTTGCAATCCATACTTAGGAGAATAGAAGGAAGGTTCGATAATGCACCCGTCTTTATAAATATTCTGCTGCAGAAAATCTTCTTTAATCGTCCTTTTGATATTGTTAAACTGATCCTCAGCTTTCTTCATGAATGTATTAAAACCGTCTTTGGTCTGAAGCTCATCTAAAGTAATATATTCCAGTGGACTCGCTTTAAACGTTTTCGTAAATACATCTCTGAAATCGAGTATATCGGTATCTTCAGAATGAATGGCCTCGTCTAAAAAATAGTTGGCTACATTACCCAATAACATAGCAGTAGAACTTGTTGAAGTCGAGAATTTCTTCAAAAGGTGCATCAAAGGAATGGTCGTATTTCTACTAAAACATTCGGCTACAGCTGTTACATCAATAAGGTAATCAGGCTCTAAAACAAAATGTTGTGGAGAAACACTATCATCTTCCTCCATGCGTGCATTGATCAACAGTAACTGTGCATTTTCCCACAGTTTATGGATGAATGCGGTATAAATATCGTTATAACCAGAAACGTTAAATCGAACTTCCAAAGGGGCAGTAGTTTCGTTCTCCTCATCGTCTTCCAGACATATGATGCGGTTATTATCTGTATCAATTCTTAACACTTCAACTTTTAATACCTCAATGGTATTTTCCTTATGTCTGTTGACCAACTCTTGGGAAGGTAAATCCGGTAAGGAATGGTCTAATTTTTCCGGTATGATAACACCATGTACTTCTTTGATTAACTCAGCAACACCTCTTGCTGCAAATTGTACATCGTGATCTGAAATAAATTTGGTCGATCTTTTGGATTGCCTATCGTTGATACGGATTTTTTGTAACCGCCAACTCAGTAATTCAGGCAGCTTTTTTTTCTGACTGATAAAGGCAATTCGTGAGAAAAGGCTGGATAATAACACTTTTTCTCCTTTAGTCTCTTCTTTACAAATCCATTCCAGTAAATCTTTGATTTTGTGGTGTTTCTCTAAGTTGGAGTAAGAATCGTCTTCAATTTGTTGTGATAAATACTGATAATAATCTTCTGCCTTAAGCATTTTAGATAGATATGTTAAAGTGTTTGATCAGGGAACTTTATTTTCACAAAAATAGACTACCCCTTCTGTATCTTGTAAAAATAGATCAGATGTTTGCATTATTCAAATAAGGTCAATACTTCTTTGAAAAAATAGTTTAAATTAGAAATGAGCTTGATATAAATCTACCTTTTGCTACAATATTTAACCTCTTCAAGCTCATTTATTTATAACCCAAAAATAACCTAGCATGTTCGGCATGCACTAAATCAAACCTGACTTTAGACCCTACTAAAGTGCACTATTTATAACTATGAAAATAATCTACCGATTATGGAACTATAAGTTGTTTATAGTTTTAATAACCGCATTTCTATCTTTAAATTCCTGCGGTCCAACATTAGACGAAATTGTCGTTCCACCTATTGATAATTACAAGATAGGCGTACCAATTTTAGATGGAGACATTACTTTTACAGACTTAATTCCTGATGAAGAAACAGAGGATATTAGAGTAGCTGATGATAGCTCTATGTATTTTCAGTTTGATACATCGATTGTCGTAGCCACTACGGAAGACCTTGTTGGTGCTTTTGGTAGTGGAGGGACTGACGATTTTTTTAGTGTGAGTTTCCCCAATCCAGTATCAGGAGTTCCCGTTCCCGTACCAACTGATGGTCTAACATTAAAATTTACTTCCGATGCAGGTTCTTGTACATCAACACCACTACCATGTGTGGAATTACAAAACGATGTATCACAAGTCACTTACATTAGATTTATGCAAGGTTCAATTGATGTTGATTATAGCGTAAATGCAGGGGAGCAATTCGTTTTAGAATTGAGAAATATAATTGCATCAGACGGATCAACAACAGTAAGAACTACAGGAACATCTTCAGAATCATCAGCAAGTATAGATTTGACAGATGTTGAATTTGTTTTAACAAGTACACCAACATTGTATATGGGAGTACTTACTTCCGGAGGACAGGCCTCAGCGAATGGCACCGTTTCAAGTATTGCCATGTCTTCTGATAACTCAGCAGATCGTTTGCGCTTAATTTTCCCTTCGGGATTAGGTTCAGCAGGATTTGATATACCACAAGAATCAATAGAGACAGATTATTTAGGAGATATTTTTCCAGAAGGAGCAGATGTTACTTTTCAAGATCCCGTTATCAACTTTGATTTTGATAATCCTTTAGGGACTTCAGTATCTATGGATTTATCTCAAAATGGAGGTGTAAATGCAGTGTCAGGAAATTCATTTTCTCCTCAACTTCAACCTTTATCGTTTGCGGGTAGTATAGCAGATACTGGAACAGTAAGTCAATGTACACAACAAATAGATGTAGCGGCGGCGTCTGATTTCGATACCCCAGCACGTACAAATAAGTTTATGTGTAATGCGGCAAGTGTAATGAGTAACCGACCAACAGAAATGCGATTTGCAGGGCGTGCATCTTATAATATTCAAGCAGGAGATGAAGTATTCTTCAGTAATACTGACAGTGTAAAAGCATACTTTACCACTAGAATACCTTTACATATTGGATTTACTGGAATGGATTACACAAGTGGATCTGACTTAAGTTTGGACTTTTCATCGGAATTGGATCAAGTGAATACAGCTATTCTAAGATCAAAAGTAGATAACGGTTTACCTGTTGATGGTACCTTAAAATTTTATATCAGAAACAGAGAAAGAGGCTTGGTTCAAGATTCAATTGTCGTTGATGGGAATCAAGATGGAACCCAAGTGATTAAATCTGCAGCAGTCGATGATAATGGTGTGGTGACAGGGAATACAGAACAATACCTTGAAACTCATTTAACCACTGATCAAGTACGAAGCTTATTAAATGCTGGATATTTAGATATATCCTTCTCTTTAGTAGGAGATGCGGATTCTACCACCGCGTATCCCGATCCGGTATTGATTAAAAAGAATCAGAGGATGAATATTCAGATGGGATTACTATTGGATGCCACTGTGGATCTTACTGGTAGTAATTAATTAGATGTTGATATAGAAAATTAAAAATGAGCTTTATGAAAAATTTAAAATCTATATATATCACCATCTCCTTAGTATTTCTGTCCACGATGGTGATGGGACAACAAATAAATACCATGTATTTTATGAATAGTGTCCCGCAAAGTGCAAGATTAAATCCTGGTAAGCAATCAGAAAACAAGTGGGCTATAGCCATCCCCGTAACCAATATGTCTCTACACAGCTATACGGGAATCAGTTTGAACGATGTGACTTATAGAGCAAATGACTCTACCTTTTTGGACATTGACGGTATATTGGATGAGCTTGATAATGAGAATAATGAATTAGCGGCTTTATCTACTCAACTGTTTGGATTGTATTATCAAAAACATAAGTGGGGATTTAACTTTAGAGTAAATTATACCACCATTCAACATATGACCTATACCAAAGGATTAATGAATACAGTTTTAAGAGGTCCCGCTTCTGAAAGTGTTTTTGGTCAACAACAAAAGCTGGAATCTGTGATAGATGCCGTAGCTTTCGCAGATGTCAGTCTAGGTGGTAATTATAGAATTAACGATAAATTAGTGGTCGGTGCCTCAGTAAAAGTATTGTTTGGTACCCATAATGTCGAAGCAAAAATTAATGGGAATATCTATCAAGAAGATGAAGCCAATCTAGGTTTAATTGTAGGTGGAGATTTAGAAGTCTCAGCCAATGGATTAGGAGACATCGTCGATGAGGAAGGAAATATTGATTTTCAATCAGACGAATTGACAAAATCGTTTTCTACCTTAAATAATGTTGGTTTTGCAGTTGACTTAGGAGCCACTTATCAATTTAGCGATAAATTGACTTTCGAAGCATCGGCGATTAACCTAGGAGCCATATATTGGAAGAATGATAATCAGTATAACTATACAGCACCTTTACAAGATGTATCTTTTGAAGGAATGGATCCTGTACAGTTAATAGAAGGGAATACAGATAACGTTTTTCCATCTTTAACAGATACCATCAGTTTTAGTAACATTGATAGTAGAAAGCCAGATAATACTGTGCTTCCTGCCTCAATAAATTTAGCTGCCACCTACGAATTTTGGGATAGAGCTACAGCAGGAGCATTATTCTCACAAACCTTTTATAAAGGCGTGTACTACCCAAGTTTTACCATGTCTGTAGATAAACAATTTGGGAAGTGGTTCGGACTTGGTTTAAGTTATACAGGTAATAAATATCAAGCGTTTAATTTAGGAGGGATGATTTCAATAGGATTCCCAGGATTCCAGTTCTATGTATTATCCGATAATATCATTACTGCAGCAATGGATTACAGTAAGATCAAAGGAGGTAATCTAAGATTCGGTATCAATTTGCCTTTCGGGAAAGTAAAGAATAATGATATTCCCCCTTCATTACAAAAAAGATTAGATAGAAATAACCAATAAGAAATGTTGATGCTTAGCATCAATAAACAACTACTAATATGTAAAAAATGCCGATCGATTTGATCGGCATTTCTTTTTATATTTAACGAGGGTTACACCACCTCTCTTTTTAAACTGATAATCCCCTTAGTTTCTTAGTTCCTTACTTTCTTAGTTATCACGAGCGTTAACTTTGCTACCTGCTACCTGCTACCTGCTACCTGCTACCTGCTACCTGCTACCTACTACCTGCCTCACTTGCTCTCACAATACTCAATCACCGCTTCTCTAATATGCGTAAACGTCTCCTTCAGCAGCTCTTCATTTTCCTCAAGAAGTGTTACTCTAAAGCCGACTAATTCAGAACAGAAAGAAGATATTGGAACTACACAAACACCTTTAGCAGCGAGTAAGTTATATACAAACTGTTTATCAAGTGGCATGTCTTCTGTTACCCATTCGTCTCTTAATGCTTTGAATTTAGGATCATCAATCTTTAAACTCTGACCTTGTTTTAGAACGCCATCTTTAAAAATGATGGTGTTATAAAAGGCTCCGTATGTTTTATTGAAGGTTAACTGAGGTAAATCGCCCAATAAAGAGGCAATAATTTCAGCACGTTTACCAATAGCTTTATTGGCTTCCTTACGGTAAGGTAAGTACCTAGGGTCTTTCATAATTCTAGGAATAGCCATCTGAGGTAATTTGGTAGAACATACCTCAATCATTTTAGCGTTGTCCAAGGTTTGGCATAGTGCACTGAACTGAGGATCGCTTTCTTTGTTGTAATATTCCATCCAACCACAACGTGATCCTGGCCAAGGGAATTCCTTAGAAATACCTTTTAATGCAATACCAGGGACATCCTGAATGTATTCTGCCAATCGAATGGCTTCTGCACCATTATAGGTCACATTTGCATAGATTTCATCAGAGACTAAGAATAAATTAAATTCTTTAGCGATTTCTACAAATCGATCTAATATCTCTTTAGGGTACACCATACCTGTAGGGTTATCCGGATTGATAATCAGAATACCTACAATGTTCGGGTTGTATTTGATCTTTAAATAAAGATCGTCCATGTCTGGATACCAATGGTTTTTTGGATCCAATTTATAAGTCAATGGAGTAGTATTGGCGTGGGCGGCTTCAGCTGAGGAGTGAGTAGAGTAGGCTGGTGATGGACCGATAATACGGGAAGTAGGTACCAAGAATTGGTACAATTTCGAAATGGCATCACCTAAACCATTAAAGAATAAAATGTCGTTGGCAGTAATCTGAACACCATTTAGTAGGTTGGTTTGTTCAGCTAAAAACTCACGAGTTTCTAGAACACCTTTGGAGTGACAATAGCCAAAAGTGGAATTTTCCTGTATTAAACCACTGATAATTTCCAACATCCAATCGGGCATAGCTGCATTCTTTTGGATAGGATCACCAATGTTTTCCCAGTAAATCTTTTTACCTTCTTTCTGAAGGATTTCTGCCTTTTTTACAATTCCGCGGATTTCGTAACTTAATTCGTTAGCTCCATCCCTTAATAATTTTTTTCTCATCGCTCAAGTCGTCGACTTACCCGCCAAAGTAAGTCCATTGATTTAAAGTAAAATCATCTAATTGCCAAAAAATAAAAAACACAATAAACACAAGAAAACGATAGTGCTTTCTAGTTGCTTTATGTGTTAAATGATATGATGGTGTGTAGACGTAGTCTTCAAAATTGGGAGATGTTATCGAGAATGTCAACAAAATAGGAGTAAAGTTTGAGGAACAATCGATTTTGCTGACAAATTTTAAAAATATCGCAAGACATTAAATGTTTAATACTTATCAATTTAAGGTCAAAAAATATTCAAAGTTGTTTATAATTTAATTTATATGACGTTATTATTTCTATTTAATTATGTAATTTTACGTAGATATACATTATCCCTTAATAGAACACAGATACCGAAAAACTCATATGGTCATTCACGATAAAATCCAAGCTTTAATAAACAGCAGCAATTACATATCAAGAGATTTATCTTGGCTTCAATTTAATTATAGAGTATTAGCACAAGCACAAATGTCTTCAAGAACAGTTTTCGAAAGATTAAAGTTCTTAGCCATCACTGCGTCTAACTTCGACGAATTCTTTATGATTAGAATTGGATCCTTGTACAATTATCTAGATTTTGGGAAAAGGCGCTTGGATTATTCGGGATTAAGAGAAGATCAGTTTAAGGAAAAACTCTATGCAGATGTACATGAGTTTACAAAAAAACAATTCGATTTAATTCTTAATGAATTGACTCCTCAATTTGAGGATAATGGATTTAAAATTTTAAACGTAAGCGATCTTTCAAATAAGGAAGAAGAAGAGGTAAGAAACTATTTTGAAAAAATGGTTTTCCCTATGCTTACGCCAATGGTCTATGATACCTATCATGCTTTTCCGGTACTAAATAACTTGTTAACTATCCTTGGTGTAGTAACGAATAACAAGAAAGAAGAAACAGGAAATAGAAGAAAAATATCGTTTGTACAAATTCCTAAGAATCTACCTAAGTTTTATCAAATAGAAAGGGAGGATTATTGGGTATTCCTACCTATTGAAAATATTATTGAGTCGTACATTTCTCATTTATTCAGAAATGTAGATATAGAATCAGTAGATACTTTCAGAATTACAAGAAATGGTGATTTTACTCTAGACGAAAGTGATGATTTGGATACTGATTTTTTGAACGAGTTAAAAGCAAAACTGAGAACAAGAAAGACTGGCCGAGTAGTGAGAATGGAGATGTCAGAAAATCCAAATCCACTACTAAAAGAGACTTTAATAGAAAAATTTGATATTGAAGAATTAAATATTTTCGAATCTCCAGCTTTACTTGATTTCACTCGTTTATGGCAAATCGTAGGTCATAAAGCATTTGCCTACTTACAGCCTCCATCACCAAATTTTGCTACACCAGTAGCCGTTCAATCTTTTAAAAGAGGAGATACCGATAATATTTTCGATCGCCTTAAAAAGCAGGATATTCTACTGCATCATCCCTACAATAGCCCTGACCATATGTTAGAGTTATTGGAACAAGCAGCTGATGATCCTAAAGTGATGGCTATCAAAATGACGATCTACCGCTTAGCGAAAGATTCTAGGGTGACTAAAGCTTTATTGAGAGCGGTGGAAAATGGTAAACAAGTATCTGCTTTATTCGAGGTGAAAGCGCGCTTTGATGAAGAAAACAACTTACAAGAAGCCAAAAAACTTCAAGAAGCAGGATGTTTTGTGATTTATGGGGTGTCTGCAGTAAAAACACATACCAAACTGATGTTGGTAGTGAGAAACGAGTCGGACAAAGTAAGACGATATGTGCACTTAGGTTCGGGTAACTACAACGAATCTACGGCTAAATTATATACCGATATTGGGTTAATATCCACCAACGATGCTTATGGTGAAGATGTATCCGAATTCTTTAATGCCATAACAGGACACTCTCAACCAAAACGATACAATAAGCTTCTAACAGCCCCTCGTCAGATGAGAAAAGGGTTTATTGATTTAATCGATAAAGAAGCCAAAAATGCCAAAGATGGGTTGACGTCTGGTATTGTTATAAAAGTAAATTCACTTCAAGACGATAAATTGATGGACAGCCTATATGCAGCAGCACAAGCTGGCGTACCTGTTCGTTTAATTGTAAGAGGTATTTGCTGTATTCGTCCAGGTAGAAAAGGACTAAGTGAGAATATTGAAGTGAAGTCGATAGTAGGTGATTACCTGGAACATACTCGATTATTCTACTTCCATAATAATGGAGATCCAATTGTATATGGCGGTTCTGCTGATGCAATGACAAGATCATTTGATAGAAGAATTGAATCACAGTTCGAGATTGTCGATCCATTATGTAAGAAAGAAGCCATCAATATTCTGGATTACAACTTAAAAGATAACATCAATAGCTTTGTGATGAATGAAGACGGTTCCTATTCTAAATTAACTAGAGAAAATGGAGAAAAGCCATTTGATGTCTTCAAGGAATTCTACAACGTCACACAAAAGATCGTCAACAAAGCAAAAATATTTTAATACCCCAACCTAATTTTGACCACACTTCAGTGTGGTCAAAATCAGTTTATCACCAACCCACGGTTTCAACCGTGGGAAGGAAGCCAGGGTTACACCCCTGAGTATGATAGCCAGGGTTAAATCGTGAGTAAGATCTTCAGGACAACATCAAATAAGTTATATAGTACTGCTTAACACAGAAATGGACACCATCGCCAAACAATTCCTTCCTAAAATCTCTGCCTACTGTTCCTATCAAGATCGTTGCAGACAAGATATCATCAAAAGATTAGAAAAATGGGAGTGCCCAGAAGAACATTGGGACACCTTATTAGAGTGGCTAAAAAGTAATAAATTCTGGGATGAAGAACGCTTTGCCGCATCCTTTGTTCGAGGAAAATTTAGGGGAAATAAATGGGGAAAAAGAAAAATATCTATGGCCCTGTATCAAAAAGGTATTGATCAGGAAATTGGGAAAAATGCCTTGGCTACAGAAATTCCAATGGAGGAATACAACGAAATGGCCCTCAAGTTAGCCTTAAAAAAATTAGAGCAGTTGTTATCAAAAGAGGATCAAAAACACATTCTAAAAGGGAAGACATTACAGTATTTGGCAGGGAAAGGTTTTGAGCCTGATGTGTGCTATAATGCTGCAGAAGATGCTATCTACGAACTTATCGAGAAACAATAATTACCAAATAGTGACTCTATTTTCTTTATCTCTCCACATTCCTTGTCCTTTCTTTACATCAAATGCTTCATAGAATGGAGTGAAATTAGATAAAGGTCCGTTGACTCTATATTCACCTGGTGCATGTCGTTCCGTTACTAATTTATCTCTGAGCACTGCAATTCTAGTTTTCGAACGCCAAACCTTTGCCCAAGAAAAGAAGAAACGCTGTTCAGGTGTATATCCATTTATTTTTTCATGCGATCTGTTATGTTCTTTAAAGGAATTATAAGCTAAAGCCAAGCCACTTAAATCAGCAATATTTTCGTTCAAAGTAAGGTTGCCATTCACAAAATAACCTGATAAAGGTTCGTATTGATTGTATTGTTGGATCAATAAATTAGTCCTTTGCTTAAAAGTATTATAATCTTTTAATGTCCACCAGTTTTTCTCCTCACCATACTCATTGTATCTTCTACCTATATCATCAAATCCATGGGTGATTTCATGGGCTATAATCGCTCCAATGGCTCCGTAATTAATGGCATCATCTGCTTCAGGAAAATAAAAAGGGGGCTGAAGTATTCCGGCTGCAATAACAAACTCATTATTCAAAGAATTGTAATAAGCGTTGACCGATTGAGGTGGGATAATCCATTTGTCTTTATCAGCTGCTACGTTTAATGAGGCAACTTTTTGTTTGAACTCCCACTCGTTCACACTAAATATATTATGAAGATAAGTGTCAGTTAACGTTAAGCTTTCATAAGAAGGAAAGGCATCAGGGTAACCCACTTTTACCACTAAACCTTCTAATTTCCGTTTAGCCGTTTTTAAGGCTGAAGGAGATAACCAAGAAACTTTATCAATTCTTTTTTGTGCAGTAGAGAGTATATTTTGAATTAATTCTTCCGCTTGTTTCTTTTCAATATCAGAAAATTGATGTTCAATATAAATCTGACCAACGGCCATGCCAACAGATTTATTCGTTTCAAATAAGACCTTTTCCCAACGATGAGGCTGATCTAAAAGCCCATCTCGAATTTTTCCAAAGTAAGAGAAATCTTCATTCACAAATTCGGAAGAAAGGTGAGGGGCAGAAAAATGAAGTAATCTCCAAAGCAAATAATCTTTTACCTTTTCCAAGCCATTTTTTAGAATGATGGCATCGATGTTAGCAAAGTATTCAGGGTTGGTTAAAATGACTCTATCAGTTTTTATTCCTAGAGATTTGAAATACTGAGGCCATATAAACGTCTGGCAAATGCCGTTTAAATTTTCTAACGTCTTAGGATTATAATAATCTAAGTTGGGTTGTTTTGCTAATGAGCTTTTGTAAGCTTTTGCAATACCTTGTTCTATAGTGAAAGCATTTTTTGCTTTTGTTTGACTTTCTTCATCTGCATATCCAAGCAGGTGAAACATGTTGGTGATATGAGTGATATAATTGTCTCTATTATGACTTGATATAGAATCCAACATAAAATAGAAGTTGGGATTCTGAAAACTCATACCCTCAAATTCTAGATAGACGGCTTGTTGTTCCTTGTTTTCTTTGTCCTGAAATATGGTAGGTCTAAAAAAAGGATGTATCTGCATTCTATGGAAACGTACGATCATATCTTGCAAATCGAAATACGTATCAATGTGCTTGATATCGTTAAGATAATTGACCAAAGGAGCGTAACTCTGATGGTTTATCTCAGCTGAATCCATCCCTACCTGATAGAATTTAATGGCTTTGGCTTGATTGGAGTTTTTAGGATAGTTGTTTTTTTGAGTAAGTAACTTCTCTAAAATTTGATTGTTTTTTTCTCTAAGAGCTTTATGACTTCCCCAACTACTTAGATTTTTAGGAATATCTTCTCTTTGTTGCCAACCTCCATTGGCATAGAGATAAAAATTATCTTGGGGGGCGACTGTACTGTCTAGGTCGGAAATAAATAAGTATTGATCGTTATTTTGTGTTTCTTCACGATCACAACCCACTAAAAAAAGAATGTTGATGCTAAAAAGTAAAAGCCATTTCATATCAACAAATTAGAATAAAGTTTTGAGGTTACAAGACAATACTTAATGTTTTTCTATTGATCCATTCACAAATTGCTCTTGCACAATCTCGAGCAGTAGCAAAAGAATCGATAGTAATATCTCTTAAGTCATTGGAAGCCTGTAATGTAAATATTTTTTGATCACAATAATAAGAAATGTACATCGTAAGATGTTTGCCTTCAATAGCCATTTCTATAAATCCATCCAATTTATTTCCATTAGAGAACATTTTTGTTGGATCGATCTGAATGCCTTCTTGAAATAATATTTCTTCTAAAGCATATAAGCTTTGTTGTTGTATGATTGCTGCATTTCGAATACGTAGCTGCCATTTTCTAAGGGCATCAGAGATTTCTTCTGCAGACTGACAAACGTAAAGGTTTGACTGAGTATGTCTTAACGTATAGAAATAATCTTTTTCTTCTTCGTCGAAAGTGTAATCAATGGTAAGTATTTGAAACCAAGTCGATTCCCATTCTAAGTATAACGGACTTGGTACTATGCCAGAAACATCAAAAGTATTGTGCCATACATTGTAGAAGAAAGCTTCATTTTGTACAACATCAATTTCCATTTTTTTGGCTTCTTCAAATAATTCGACTACATCGTCTAACTTTTCTCTGATGAGTAAGTTAGAAGTTTCTTCCTTTTCGAAAAGGTTCCAGCTGTGCCAGCTAAAGTTTTTCCAAGAAAAGAATTGAAGGTTGTTGAGTCTCTTTTTGTAATCAAAAACAGAGTCTTCGTCTAGTACATATCCTGGATAGTAATATTTTTTATTACTCATTTGAGCGTATTCTATCTCAAATAGCATGGACGTTATACCTAGCGATTGTTTACTGTAAGCAGGATCAAATAATGCGAGAATACTACAGATGCTCTCCTCTCCAATATCAATAAATGAAATAGCGGCAAGATGGTTGCCATCTAGAATTTGCAATTCCCAAGTTTCAAAAGGTGATTCATCATTTCCTTCTTCCTGAAAATAATTTTTTAAAGTAGATGGAGAATTGGGAGATTGAAAACGCCCTTTGTGTTCGGCGTACATCTTCTCTTTAATTGGAGTAATTTCAAGTGGTTGAATCTTAACCTTAAATCCTTGATTTTTTCGGATAAGTTTTCTCTGACTCTTTGAAAATTGAAAATCTTCTAAGACGACACGAATAGGTACAATAGAGTAGACATGCTCTCTAAAGTAGATCATCTCGTAACGAGACATCATTGGTCCATCTCTAAACCAAGCCTCTTTTAAATAGTCGTCTAATGTAGTGCCTGTACAGTCTGCAGGCATAAAATAATCAAAAGTCATCGTCATTGTGCCACTTCACGTTCTTTCTGCTCCCAAATAATAAATGAAATACGTACTTTTGTCGCTTGATTGCAAAAAGTTATTGCTATTAACGCTGAGTTTAAAGATTTATAACCTTATAAAAAGGGAGAAATCAATAGTATTCAGCAGATAATGTAATTCGGAATATAAATTTAAAACTGTAAACTTATATTTCAAACACATTTTTCATTATTCAAATTTGATGTAATTTTACGAATATAAAAAAACTAAGTGAGATAATCGTGGAACTAGACAAGCAAAAAATAGGTGTTGTAGGTGGTAATAAAGGTTTAGGTAGTTGGGTAGTAAGTTATTTTCGCTCTAAAGGGATCGATGCAAGATTCTCTTGTAGAGGTGAAAATTCTGAATTTTCTTCCAATCTAGAATTGGCCTATTGGGCGGATATTGTGGTACTTGCTGTGCCAATTTCGGCCATGTCGAATGTAATGGAAGAAGTATTTCCGGCATTGGACGATAAATATTTAATTGATGTCTGTTCCGTAAAAAAGTTTGTTATTGAGAAGTATGAGCAACTTCGTTCGGTATATACCGAAGTTTTGCCCAAATATATTTCTATGCACCCTATGTTTAGCCATAGGATAAAAAGCTTCGATGGCAACGTTGTTTTATTCAATTACAACGATGGAGCAGAGGACTTAGAACAACAACTTAAAGAAACTTTTCTAGCTGATAAAGGGGTAGTTAAGGACGTTCAATACATTAAGCATGATAAATTGATGGGGCTTGTTCAAGGCCTGAATCACTTTAATGTTTTCGTTTCTGCTAAGACAATGGCAAGATTTAACGAAGACTTTGAAGATATTAAGAGTGTTGCTTCGCCACCTTACAGAATTTTTATCGTTTTTTACACTCGCTATGTGATGCAAAACCCAATGCTTTATGCAGATATTCAGATGCGTAACGAATATGTGTATGAAGTAGTTCGAATTTTTAGAGACGAGATGAATAAGCTTTTCGATATAATTCAAACAAGGGATAGAGATCAGTTTATGAGCTACATAACCGATATGCAAGACTTTTTCTCTCAAAATTCTGGAGATATAGAAGTTTCTTCACATCTCATGCAAAAGCTTAGTCAAAAATTAGAAGAGAAGTAGAACATCTTTCAATAAAATTAGTTGATTAATTAAACAACGACAGTTAATCCTAATTTTAAAGTACAAATATAAAAGACACTCAAAAGTAGGGGAGGATTGTCTCAGACGTTATTTATGGAACAATATAATCACGCTGTTAACTTAATAAAAGAAGGTAACTACCAAGAAGCGATAGCAGAGTTAAATAAAGTAATTGCTCAAGATAAAAATAATGCAGGAGCATTTTATCATCTTTCTGTGGCTCGATATAAAATGAAGGCCTTGGATGGAGCGATCACATCAATTAACAAAGCAATAGACTTACAACCTTTAAATGCAGACTTTTTTGCACATAGAGGGATCATTCTTCATATGCAAAAACGTTCTAAAAGTGCTTTATTAGATTTTGATAAAGCTGTGAAATTAGAGCCTAATAATGCCTATAGATATTCAAGTAGAGCCTTTATAAAAGCGAATATTAAAGATACAGATGGTGCAATTGCCGATTACCAAAAAGCAATTGAATTGGATCCTGATGATGCTATCGCTCATAACAACTTAGGTCTTATCCAAGAACAGACAGGTGCTTGGGATAAGGCACAAGAATCCTATAAAAAATCAAATGAACTTGTAGGGTATGAAGGACTAAACCCTGAAAAATCTGAAGTGGATGATCTTCTTAAGGAGTGGAAAAAAGAGAAAGAAGAACAAGAAGCTGAGCAAAAGCGTATCATCGAAGAGAATAAAAAGAAACTTATCGCTGAACAAAATCAAATTCAACAACAAGGACTTTGGGGAATCGTTAAAAGCGTGTTTACCAACAAAGAAATGTTTAAAGAATTTGTCGCTTTTCTAAAGAACGGTTTTAAGCTTCCTTCCAACGAAGAGAAATAAGGACTTTTCTTAAATAAAACATCAATGTATTAAGAAAAACAACGTGTTCACTCAACTATGTGCACACGGTGTTTTTGGTAAAGGTATTTTGTTCTATATTGGATTAGAATATCTTTACGCCATATTTATCGATATTTTTTTATTCTTTTAAACTAAAAGTGTTCTCTTAAAAAGAAGCGATTTTTTTTAACGAACATGCTTAATTGCCAAAAGCATTTATCATATTCTATGTGTATCAATTAGAAGTAGATGAGATGATTTAAGCACTAAAAAAGGAATGCAACAAATAACGATTTAACTCACCTAGATGAACAAAAAATGATTGAAGAATCAAAAAAAATACGTCGTGACGATGAGGACGATGATTCTTATTTCAGACCTGAAGATTTTAATCTAACAGAAGAAGACTTAAAATCGGTTCAGGAATTCGATGAACTAAAAATTGAGGTAGATCCTAAACAACAACCCCTAAGGATTGATAGATTTTTAGTAGATAGAATACCAAACTTATCAAGAAATAGAATACAATCCGGTTTAAAAGAAGGACATTTCTTAGTCAATGGTCTGCCTGTAAAACCAAATTATAAAGTAACTCCTGGAGATGTAGTGATGGTATTTATGCCAAAACCAAGATCTACAGAGTTGGAACCTCAAGACATTCCTTTAGACATTGTTTATGAGGACAACGATTTATTGATTGTCAATAAAAAGCCTGGGATGGTTGTGCATCCAGGATTCAATAACACGAGTGGTACTTTAGTGAACGCTTTGGTGTACCACTTTAAAGGATTGCCTACTTCTTTTAATGGAGAAGATAAACCGGGTTTGGTACATAGAATTGATAAAGATACCTCAGGGTTATTGGTTATAGCTAAAAATGAAAATGCCTTAACGCATTTATCAAAACAATTCTATGATCACACTATTGAAAGGACATATCAAGCACTAGTTTGGGGGACGTTTTCTGACCAAGGTGAGGAAGGTACACTAACCACAATGATTGGTCGTTCTGAAAGCGATAGAAGGATGTATACAGTTATTCCAGATGAATCTACTAGAGGAAAGAAGGCAATAACACATTACAAACAATTAAAAGACCTACGTTATGTAAGCTTAGTGGAGTGTAAACTGGAAACAGGTAGAACACACCAAATTCGTGTGCATATGAAACACTTAGGTCACCCGCTCTTTTCTGATCAAATGTATGGAGGTGATAAGATTTTAAAGGGAGAACGTACTGGAAAGTACAAAACTTTTGTGGATAATAACTTTAAGATCTGTCCAAGACAGGCACTTCATGCAAAATCATTAGGATTTGTACATCCTACCACCAATGAGTGGATGCAATTTGATTCTGAAATTCCTCAGGATATGCAGAAATTGATAAAAAGATGGGAAGACTATCTAAAATATAGTTAGGATACCTTATAAATAAAATGAGCCTTCTGATACGAATATCAGAAGGCTTTTTATTTGGTCAATTATATTAGGTCACAGGAAAAATTCTCTTGTGTTTATGTTATTTCGATAACTCGAATTGTTTCATTTCTTCTTCTGTGTATTTATGAGCAGTCGACACATTTGCCTTAATCTCATTAATCACAAAGTCGATTTCATCATCATCCATTTCAGCTGCTTTCCAGAAAAGAACTTTTCCTTCAGCATCAACTAATAGAATAGCAAAACTGTTGTTACAATCGCCCGTATTCCAAGCATCTTGCACAAAACGTTTCGGATCGGTTAAGATCAAAGCATCAGCTTCTTGTTTTGAACGTTTTCTTACCATTCTTGTCATAAAGCGAATAACACTATTTGGATAAGGAGAATCAGCAAGGTTAACAATACCATAAGCTAAATATTCATCCTCTGGGAATTGCCATTTTTTTACTTCCTCAATAAATTTTTCATTCATTGATGGTTTATCTGGATCTGGATAAAAGATTAATGTTACTTTTTCTCCAATACCTGGTGTTACGGCAGGTTTATTATTTAAATCTCGGATATCAACTTTCTCAATTTTATCACCACGTTTAAGAGTGGTTTGAGCAAATAGTGTGTTTTGCGTAACAAGACAAATTACAGAAAGTATAGTAAGTTTTACGATTTTGATCATTTGATAGAATTTGATGTTTAGTTGAAATAACGCTTTCTATCTTGTTAAGTTGATTCTATTTAGAATTGTTTGATATCATACAGGAGTTAAAAAACATAAAAAAGCCCTTCGACTGAAGGGCTTAATTATTTCTTAATTCCGGTAAACATCTAAATAGATATTGTTTAGCGTATATTTTTATGATGTGTGTGAAAGGTGTAAAGTGATAGTATAAGCTAATAGAACAAGAAATAGTCGGGTAAAAGAATTATATTATAAAATTTCTTGATTCTCAACGTCGTTTTTCAACTTCTTATCATAAACTTTACGGTTTAGAAACTCATTTAACTGATCGATGCTGTATGAGCTTTCTATTTCACCCGCTGAATTTATTTTAATCTCAAAACCTTCAAGTTCTCTATTCACTTTTGGTTTTGCTGCTGTACGCTGAAAATTATAGCGTGCTCTAAATGATTTAAACATGGTAGTAATCTTAGGTTTAACATAAATAGTAAGTACTTCAAAGAAGAACGAAATATGTTTGCGTTTATCAGTAATGGTAGTTAATTAAATATTTAACTTAACACAATTTAAAAAATTATATTTTGATGACCTAGTTGATGTAAACTATTTGCGATCTTTACAAAAAAACAAGCCTATATCGGAAGAAAAGGTTAAATTGCGTACAATTCTATCTTATTTAAATAACATTTACTCAAATTGAATATCCTCGAAGTCAAAGGTTTAACTAAACGATATGCAAACCATATAGCATTAGATAATGTGTCAATTCAGGTGCCAAAGCAGTGCATTTTTGGTTTGTTAGGACCTAATGGAGCTGGTAAAACATCACTTATTCGATCTATTACTCAAATAATTTCGCCTGAGGAAGGAGAAATATTGTTCGAAGGTCACGCTTTAAAGCCATCTGATGTGTTTAAGATGGGATATTTACCTGAAGAGAGAGGTTTATATAAAAAGATGGGTGTTGCAGAGCAGATTTTATACTTTGCTCAACTTAAAGGAATTTCTAAGAAAGAGGCAAAATCAAAAACTAAAACTTGGTTGGAAAGGCTTTCTTTAATGCCTTGGCATAAACATAAAGTAGAGGATTTATCAAAAGGTATGCAACAGAAAGTACAGTTTATCTGCACTGTTATACACGAACCTTCTTTATTAATCTTGGATGAGCCATTTTCAGGGTTCGATCCAGTCAATGCTCAATTAATCAGAGATGAAATCATTCGATTGAAGAATGAAGGTGCCACCATCATTTTATCTACCCATAGGATGGAATCTGTAGAACAACTGTGCGACCGTATCGCTTTGATTAATTCATCAAAAAAAATGATCGAAGGAACAAAAAACGAGATCAAAAAAGTATATAGAAATAATCAGTTTGAGTTAACCACAACAGATCCTGTTATAATATCAGAAACACCACATCAATTAATAGAGGAAACAAGTGAACAGCTATACGGCTACAAACAAACTGTAAAGCTTTTGGATGCTTCGCCTAATGATTTATTGATGGAAGTGATGAAACTTACTACAGTGTTGGGAATAAAAGAAAAGATACCAAGTATGCACGATATCTTTTTAGAAACAGTTCAGAACGGTAATATCAAACAAATTGAAGAAGTAGATGCATAAGGTTTTATTAATAGTAAGTAGAGAATACATCACGAGGGTAAGGAAGAAATCTTTCATTATCATGTCCATTCTAGGGCCGCTAATGATTGTTGCCTTCTATGGCATCATCATTTGGGCAAGTATTTCTGATGGTGAAGAAAAAGAAATCGCCGTTGTCGATGAATCAGGATTGTTTGAGTCTGTGTTTACATCTTCTGACAATAATTTCAATTTTCATTATTTAAATAGTGAGGTAGATTCAGGGAAAACCTATTTAAAGAATGGAACAATTGATGGTTTCCTTCATATTCCAAAGTCATTTACACTTGAAAAGATGGATGGTGTAATGCTTTACGAAAGTAAAGGCTTGGGAGCGAAAACAGTAACTGATATTGAACGAAAGCTTACTCAAAAAATTAAAACTTTGAAACTACCGCTTTTAGGTGTGACGAAGTCACAAGTAGAAGCATTAAATAAGCCACTTCAAATAAGAACAGTAAACCTTAATAATGATGGAAAAGAATCGGATAGTCATGTGACCGTTTCCTCTGTTATCGGTATTATTGGTGGGCTAGTGATCTACTTCTTTGTATTTATGTATTCTACTATGGTAATGAAAGGGGTACTAGAAGAGAAGACAAGTAGAGTAGTAGAAGTGATCGTTTCTTCTGTAAAACCTTACGAATTGATGTTGGGAAAAATATTGGGAGTAGGTTTAGTGGGGCTAACTCAATTAGGACTATGGATTGTCTTAGGTGCAATTAGTACTACTGTGATTTCTTCTTTTGTAGAAATCCCTTACGAACAAATTCAACAAGCCAATCTACAGAATCAAGCCAATAATTTAGAAGTCGATAAACTATCAGAGATTTTTTACATTCTCCATGATTTTAACTTCATAGGTATGTTGGGAGCATTTATCTTCTATTTCATCTTTGCATATCTGATGTACGCATCATTATTTGCAGCAGTTGGAGCAAGTGTGGATAACGAAACAGATACCCAACAATTTATGCTCCCTGTGACAATGCCTTTAATCTTAGCAATAGCACTTTCGGGAGGAATTGTTTCCGATCCTCAAGGCAGTTTAGCCTATTGGTTTTCTATTATACCTTTAACTTCTCCTGTAATTATGATGATCCGAATGCCATTTATAGGTTTTGGAGGAGAAGTGTTGCTTTCCATGTTTAGCTTATTGATCGGTTTTGTATTTAGCGTTTGGATTGCATCACGTATTTACCGAATCGGATTACTTACATATGGTAAAAAGCCAACCTATGGAGAGATTTTAAAGTGGATGTTGAGAAACGACTAATATTTACTGAAGGTTATATTAAAAAAAACAAGCCTCGAATCAGCATTCGAGGCTTGTTTTTTCTATATATACAGAAGAAGTTATTGCTTGTAGATTCTTCTAACAATAATTTCATTTCCACTATAAATACGTACGAAGAATTGTGATCCTGCTGAATTGATTTCTATGTTTAATTCATCGGAATTTAATTGATCTCCACTGTATGTATTTAGTACTTGACCGTTTTCATCAATTAGTTCAACTTTTGAAGCATTCGTTCCCTTTAAATCAACAGTTACTGTATTTGTAAATGGATTAGGATACACAGATTGTGCTTGAGTAGCTGCCATAGGAGTGGTTGGAGCTTCAATATGAAAGTGTGACCAATTGAATGATCCTATGTAATGGATTGTCCACTGACCATTGATTGGTTCTGGAATGTCTTGACTGTACTTATTCGTTAGATCAACTCCATTGATTTCTAATAAATCTAGATTCCAAGAATTAATAATTGGGAATGCTTCTGAAGTGACCCAGCAAAATTCACCCGCACCATTTTTAACAAAAGGAACAGTGATAGGAGTGGGATTCCCACAAGGTGCCCATGGGTCTACTGTAATAGTTACAGTATCTTGAGAAGCTGCACCTTCGTTATCTGTGACAAGTAATACCACTTGATAAGTTCCTGTTGTATTAAAAGTATGATTGACTTCTACATCATTACCTGAAGTGCCATCACCAAAATCCCAATCATAACTAGCAATACTTCCATCAGTATCTGATGAGCTTGAGGCATTAAAGTTTACCGTTAATGGCTCTGTTCCTGAGATAGGTGTAGCTGTTATTATGGCTATAGGGGGAATATTTGGATTGTTAGGATCGTTGACAACAATCGTTACTGAAGTAGAATCAGTAGCTCCTTTATCATCAGTTACTTTAAGTTGAATGGTGTAAGTTCCTTTTTCGGTATATCTTACTGAAGATGTAACTCCAGTTGCAGTACTATCACCAAAGTTCCATTCGTAACTCACAATGCTGCCATCAGGATCAGAAGATAGGCTGCCATCTAAAGAAACATCTAGAGGAGTATTTCCAGAAGTTGGAGTGGCAGTGATAGTAGCTGATGGTGATTGATTAACGCTCCCTTCACCATAAACTTCAAATTCATATAAAGAATACCCCCAACTTGTACCTCTTTGAACTCCATACATTCTAATATATCTAGCCGCTGAAGCAGGGAAAATAATATCATCTTCTCCACCATCACCACTGTTTTCAGTGTATACGGTAGTCCAATTAGTGGCATCATCACTTAATTGTATCTCGTAGCGTTGGCCATAAGCTGCTTCCCAGAATAGTTTCACCTGACTAACCTGATAAGTAGCACCCAAATCAACATAATACCAAGTGGGATCTTCATACGCACTTGACCATCTTGTATTGTAATCACCATCTGTGGCAAAAATAGGATCAGCAGTAGATGTTCCTGGTTCGTTTGAAGAACTATAAACTGTAGTTCTAAAAAGGGCTAAATTACCAGTACCAGCCTCTCTAACTGCAATATTAAATTCAGAGATAGCGGTTAATCCTCCAGCATCTGTAACTTCTATAACAATTGTAGCTTCTCCAACCATTTCAGAAGTGAAACTTAATCCTACCTGATTTTCGCTATTAATACTCACCGATACTAAACTTGGATTGGAGTTACTTTTTACACTAAATGTTAGTGGATCATTATCGGGGTCATTAGCGATAGAGTCTAAGTCAACGTAATTACTGACAGGATCTGCATTTCTATAAAATAATCCATTGTCAATTTTACTGATAGTTGGGAAACGGTTTCTTCCTGATTCAATCTGAATATCTGGATAATCTCTGATGCTCTCCATTAAAGCAACCATATTTGTACGGTAAGGTTCAATTTGTCCTTTTTCGCCATACCATTGCCAAGACATCGCTCCAGCATATCCTGAGTTATAAAGTAAATCATGATATGTCTGCCAAGCGATCCCTTTTGCATCCAATGGATAAAACTCACCTACCAAGATAGGTTTATCAAGTTGCCAATAAGAAGCAGGATGATGCATTACAGAGATTTCATTATTCATCCACTCATAATAATGTATCTGATAAAAATCTAGTACACCTAAGCTATCACCACCTGCATTAATTAACTCCTCATCGCTGTAATAATTCTTGTAAATTGGATTTTGTGAATTATAAATATCTGTACCCGCATACATCGACCAAGTACCATTTGTTACTTGTGCTTCGGGATCAACTCTATGAATTGCACCTGTACAACGGTTGACAAATCGTTGAATAACACTCATAGGAACATGTCTTGTATGTGACCAACCGAATTCATCACTCATACCTTCAGGTTCATTAAAAATCTCCCAAGCACCTACTGCCGGATGATCTTTAAACGCTTCTACCATTGGAATTAGTGCATTGTCTATATACGCTTGAACATTCGCTTCTTCTGTCAGAATTTTATACCCTTGTTCTGAAACTTCAAGAGGGTAGTCCCGATTATTAAGCATATCAAATGACCACAAACTCATGACTAAAACGATGTTGTGATTATAAGCCAAATTGAGAACACCTCTCATGTCTTCAATATGACTTTCTTCAAGTCCTATACATTTGCCATTACCATCCAAGTTAGGATTGTTCGCTCCATTAATATGGATCCAAAGACGCATAGAGTTTCCTCCCGCATTTTCAAAGTTGGTGAACACTTCATCGAAATAATCGAAATTTGTCGCTCCAGGGCCAAAATCATTTGCAAATTGATCCCAAGCTAGGTTACCTCCATTCATGAAGATTTTTGTTTTAGTTCCGTCAGACTTTTCTACGATTAAACGGTTTCCTTGAGCATGAGCAAAAAGTGCCATGCACAATAAGCTAAGCATTATGATTGTTTTCATAGTTGGATTGATTTTCTATTTAGTTAGTATTACACTATTT
The DNA here is from genome assembly GCF_018736045.1 of Flammeovirga yaeyamensis. Lineage (NCBI taxonomy): Bacteria > Pseudomonadati > Bacteroidota > Cytophagia > Cytophagales > Flammeovirgaceae > Flammeovirga > Flammeovirga yaeyamensis. The sequence continues at coordinate 1,691,893 of NZ_CP076132.1, forward strand.
AAATAAGTACCTCACCATGTTTGAGCTCGTTGTGTTACAGTGAAGTCCTATGGTTGAAAATTTTTAGCATGCTAAATAACTAACTTGAATGTAGGAGTTATAAAATGTAGAATCAATTGATGTCCTAATAGTGAAGTAATACAGCTTCTATATTTAAGTACTGATTTAATTTTTTCCACCAATTTAAAAATTTCCACCTTCATTTTGTAGATTATCTGATATCACTCCATCATCAAAAATGTCGTAATCAGTGTAGTAATATTTTATTATTCGATGGGTTTTTTAAGGTTTGAAGGAATCTTTTTTTAATGATGTTGGATTAAAAATAAAATGACGATTTAACTATTGAAGAGATAGAATACAGTAGGCATAAAACAAATCCATTAATCAATAATTTGTTGATATGTATGGTGACAAATCTGTAAAAAAGAAGTAAATGTGTAAATAGATTATAAATACAGCACTTTTATATTTTTTAAAGCCTTTTTTCTTTTAATCAGAAAGAATGCCTTTTATATTTGTAGCCATATAAAAATAGTTTTACACTTATTTTTTCACAAATTTTTATCATGGAACTATCAGTAGTAGTACCTGCAGCGATTGTGGCCTTTACGGTCTTGATCCTGTTATTGGTTTTTGTACTCCTGTTCGCCCAGATGAAGTTAGTACAAAGTGGTGACGTTAAGATCGTTCTTAACGGTGACGAATCAAACCCAGTAGTTGTAGCTGCGGGTTCAACACTTTTGACTACACTTTCAGCGCAGAAAATCTTTTTGCCTTCTGCATGTGGTGGCGGTGGTACTTGTGCGATGTGTAAATGTCGCGTTACAGACGGTGGTGGAGATGTACTCCCAACCGAAGTAGGTCACTTATCTCGTGCCGAACAACATGAAAACGTACGCCTTGCTTGTCAGGTTAAAGTAAAAAATGACATGCAAGTTCAAATACCAGAAGAAATCTTCGGAATTAAGAAATGGGAATGTGAAGTTGTATCTAACTACAACGTAGCAACTTTCATTAAAGAATTCGTTGTGAAGCTTCCTGAAGGTGAGACATTGGACTTCGAAGCAGGTGGATATATTCAGATTGACGTACCAGAGGTAACTGTAGACTTCAAAGACATGGACATCACTGCTCACCCTCGTATGGGTAAGAAAGCTGATGAGTTCCAACCAGATTGGGATAACTTTGGTCTTTGGGATCTTAAAATGGTTAACGATGAGGAGATCTTCCGTGCTTACTCAATGGCTAACCACCCAGCTGAAGGTAACATTGTCATGTTGAACATCCGTATCGCAACTCCACCTTGGGATAGAGCGAAAAACGGTTGGATGGATGTGAACCCAGGTATCTGTTCTTCTTACGTATTCTCACGTAAGCCAGGTGACAAGGTAACTGTTTCAGGTCCTTATGGTGAATTCTTCATCAAAGACACAGATGCTGAAATGATCTATGTAGGTGGTGGTGCAGGTATGGCGCCAATGCGTTCGCACTTATTCCACTTATTCCACACACTAAAAACTAACCGTAAGGTTCAGTTCTGGTATGGTGGTCGTTCACGTCGTGAATTATTCTACGAAGAAGATTTCGCTAAGATTGAAGCTGAATTCCCTAACTTCAAGTTCTACAAAGTATTGTCTGAGCCTCTTCCTGAAGATAACTGGACAAATAAAACTGACTTGAACGATAGTGAAGGCGATGGTTACACAGGTTTTGTACACCAAGCTTTAATCGATAACTACTTATCGAAACACGATGAGCCAGAGGAAATCGAATTCTACTTCTGTGGTCCTCCAATGATGAACGCAGCGGTAATTAAGATGACGGAAGACTTTGGTATTCCAAAAGAAAATGTATCGTTTGACGACTTCGGTGGTTAATCAACACATTTTTATAGATATAAAGAAAGACTGTTCGAAAGGGCAGTCTTTTTTTGTTAAAAAAGGGGATTATATCATTTTATTGTTAGGTTTTATTAACTTTACGGCAATTATATGATATCATATAACAATCTGTACTTATATCTAAATTAACCCTGTGGATGTTGGAAGTGTCTAGCATTCAATTTATTATCCCCTAATTGATGTTGAAATACTTTATTTTACTACTTTCTATATATTTATTTTCACATACATTATTTGCTAATCAAACAATTAACCCAGACGTAATTAAATCTTTACAAGAACAAGGAAGATTTGAAGAAGCCAAAAAATTAGCAAATACTTGGATAAGCGAAACAGAAAATGAATATGGAGACCATGCCATTGAGGTGGTCATTCCTTTATTGGTAACTTCTGAATTATCAATCCTTCATTACGAATATTTTGAAGCTATAGAGTTGTTAAACAAATCCATTGAAATAATGGATAAGTCTTCAGGGTGGCTATACCCTGATTACGCCTTGGCTTTAAATTATTTGGCCTTTTGTAAGATTAATGTAGGAGACGCTTTTGCGGCTTTTCCTATTCTTAATGAGGCTGAAATGATTTACTACAAAACATTAACCCAACAACACCCTGATTTCAATTTATGCAATATCAATAGAGCAATTCTGAATATGCACCTTGGTGAGTTTCAAAAAAGCGAAGACTATTTTAATAAATCATTTGAATTTGCAGCCAACCTAAATAAGAGTGGTTTAAAGAGTAAATCAGAGAATACAATTAGTAAGGAATGGTTATATATCTATTTCGCCAAACTTTACACTAAATGGTATAAACCAGAAAAGGCAATTGATTTATTAGAAAAAGCCCAAGAAGGGTTAATCGAAGGTGACCGCAAGAAAAGCCCTGTGTATGCTATTCTTTTAGAAGCTTTAGCCAATCATTATTTTTATATCAATGACTATAAAATGTCATACACGTTTTATAACAGTCTAATAAGCCATCGTAAAGAGCATTTTGGTGAAAATCAATTAGCCACCATTATGGCCTATTTAGATTTAGGAAAATTGATGGCTGAAAAAGGATACTTAAAGGAAGCTTTGAATAATTATTCAGTAGTTGAAAAAAATCTATCAAAATTTAAAAATAATAGTAACCTAAAAACGGAATTGATGCTTTGTATCACTGATGTCCATTTACAAAAAGGAGACACAGAAAGTACAAAACAATATCTTGATAAAATTAGCAAAGATGATTTAGGGAAAAGAGAACTGTATTACCACTACTTAAAGATATTAGGTGAATACTATTTCCTTCAAGGAGATTATATTAATGCAGAACTTAATTTGATGGAATTGGTCTCTATCGTTCGTCAAGAAAAAGTATTCTTTACAGAATATTATAGCGAAGCAATAGTGATTCTATCTGACCTCTTTATCACTCTAGGAAGAACTCAAAGTGCCATTGGTATTTGCGAAACGGAAGTGCGTTTTCTTAAAAGAAGAGGTATGGAAAATAGTGTGGTGTATCAAAACCTAAAGCTAACCCTTCTGAATGCTCAGTTCAATGAAGATATGTTGGATAGCATTCAAACTTTGGAAGATATTAAATCAGTTGAGGATCAGTTGACGTTACTGGTAAATCCAAAGCATCCTTTGTTTATTAAATCAAATACTATCAGAGGGGAGATAGCTACTAAAAAAGAAGAATTTGATCAAGCCATAGCTTATTTCCACAAAGCTATTGAGATAGCCAATTATCATGGAATTGATGAAATGCAATATCAAAGAATAAAAATTGTTGACTTAGCAGGAAGTATTTTTATTAGGAAAGGGGAGTTGGATAAAGCTTTGGATGAGTACAGAGTAATCAAAGGTAAATTCACTGAAGAGTCGGTCTATTGGCCAGGCTACTTAGGAAGGATTGCCTATGTGAAATCTCTTTTAGGTGAATGGGAAGAAGCAAAAGAGTTAGCGATTAAGGGAGTAGATATGCGATTTAAACAATACGATACCCAGCTCAATTTTACTTCTGAAGATGAAAAAATCAACTATATCCATCACACTTCGGGTATCTTCAATTACTTTTTTAGTTTGATGACCAAAAGAGAAGGGTTTAAATCTCAAGAAATGGTGGAAAAGTGTTACGATCTTCAAATCAATTATCGTAAGTACTTTTTGAAAGAATCGATTGCACGAAAAGCGAAAATAGATCAGCTTGGAAAGTATCGAAATAAGATGAACTTTTCTGATTATGTCAACCACTTAGAAGCACAGAAGTCTAAATTAGCAACAGCAAACTATCTGTCAGTTAAAGAACGAAATGATCTTCATATTAACTCTTATATGTTGACAGACCGTATTAATAATTTAGAGAAGTCGTTAAGTTTTGCTTCTGAAACTGATGAAGATTCTCTTCAATTATCTGAGTATGTTACATGGAAAGATGTACAAGATAAATTAGACGATAATGAAGTAGCTGTTGAAATCATTAAGTTGAAATGTATTAATCCAAAAGAGTCATTTTATGTGGCAATTGCAGTATCATCAGATTGTAAAACACCACAATTTATTCCCATCGGAAATGCAGCATTGATGGAAAACGACTTGTTTACTGTTTATACAAAGGAAACACAGCCTAAAACAAGGTCATTAGTATTTAAGAGTAATTCTGCGCCTAAAGTTTCTGCATACGATCTTTACTGGAAACCTATACAGAAAGGATTAGATTCCTTTAAAGATAATATCGATAAAATATACATCAGCAAAGATGGTATATATAATGCAGTGAACTTGAATGTGCTTTATAATAAGGAAACAAAGAAGTATTTAATTGAAGAAGAAGATATTGAGTTAGTTATTAGTACATCAGATATACGAAAGAATATCAAGATGTCTGAATTTAAGAATAATGAGATCTGCCTTTTTGGTAACCCGGCTTTTGAGGAGAGTTCAGAATCTAATTTTATAAGAGAAGTAGATGAATCATCTTCTGAACAAGAGAAGTATTCGTTTTATCTTACAGATTTACCTGGAACCAAAACAGAGTTGGAAAACACAGAAAACCTATTTAAAAGTAAGGGTTGGAATGTGAGTACCTATTATAGAAACAATGCCACAGAAGGGAACATCAAAAATCTGAAAAACTCACCAGCAATTATGCATATTGCAACTCATGGTATCTATATTGATAAGATGATCAACCCTATTTTACAAAACTCATTATTAAAATCAGGTTTGTTTTTTACAGAGGTGACATCCAATAACAATAAGTCTTTAGAAGAGATTTATCAATCAGGGAATGATGGATTGTTGACTGCATATGAAGTAAAAGACTTGGATCTTAAGAATACATCCTTATTAATTTTATCAGCCTGCCAATCCGGAGTATCTGATATATCCGACGGGGATGGTATTTCAGGGTTACAATATGCTTTTAGTATCGCTGGAGTAGAATCTATAGTGATGAGCCTTTGGAGTGTAGACGATCTAGCTACCCAAAAGTTGATGAATGAATTTTACAAACAATGGTTTGAAACCAAAGATATTGATAAAGCATTTCGTGCTGCACAAATCAAAATGATGAAAGAATACAAAGATCCTTATTATTGGGGAGCCTTTGTGATGGTTCATTAATCTACATAATTTCAAAATAAAATTCATTTTAACACATTTTAATATACAAATGGATGTTTAATGCGGTCTTAATAGTGAATGAATAATCATTTATAAATAAACCTATTTTAAGATGCACATTATTACCCGAGATAAAGAAGAAATTGTAAATACAATTACCCATGGGTTGGGAGTGGTATTAAGCATTGTGGCAATGGTGTTGTTACTAATAAAGGCCGATTCAACAACACAATATGTAGTGTATTCTATTTTTGGAGTAAGTATGATTTCCCTTTACTCATCTTCAACTGCTTATCATTTAATTGCCATAGAAAAAGTAAAACTGTTTTTAAGAAAATTAGATCATAGTGGAATATTCCTTTTGATTGCAGGTACCTATACACCTTTTGCATTTCTATCACTTGAACAAAGTGGGGGATTGTATATTGGAATATTTGTTTGGGTAATTGCTTTAGCTGGAATGATATACAAGTTATTCTTCAAGATAAAATATGCTTGGTTATCTAACTTAATGTATTTAGCAATGGGGTGGATTGCCGTTTTTAAACTATCCACTTTGCATGCAGAATTACAAGAAGGTTTTTGGTTTCTAATAGCAGGAGGTGTTGCTTATTCGGTGGGAGTGATATTCTATGCAATGAAAAAATTACCGTATTCACATGCTATATGGCATTTATTTGTACTCTTAGGAAGTGCATTTATGTTCTTAAGTGTGTACCTATTTACATAAAAAAAAGAAGTTGTCTGACCTTTACTGTAATGACAACTTCTTTTTTGATTTATCTTAAAGATCTGAACTGATCATTCCTTTCTTTTTATTGACCATCTCTTCATCGAGTTGATCGGGCTCTTCCATTCTAGGAGCAATATAAACTATACCATGCCAACGGTGCCCAATTTCATCATGATAAATACCTAAAGAATAGACTGAAATTTGATTTTTTCCATTAATCACTTTGTCCAATTCTTTGTAGAAAAGCCACTTAAACTTATCGTTTTTGACTCTTTTCCAATTGTCTGCATTCAGAAAAGCTTTTTCAATGTATCTAAGACTAGTTTGAATCCCTTCGATATCACCATTCTTAAAAATGATTTGCACCTTGACTAATTTGTGGTTTTCGTAGATAGGTAAAAGATAAGTGTCTTCATCAAGAAATTTGATTTTAAAATCGCCATTTACCTCTCTATTTGATTTAAGTGAATTTCTCAAATAGTTTTCTACTTCTTCACCAGTCATTCCAGTGTAAAGTTCCTTGTAGAGCTTGATTTCCTTAGTTTTATCCACTTGAGCATAAGCAATACTGGAAAGTGCAATAAGTATAATGAGTAATAGGTTTTTCATAGTCTTTCAATTTTTAGAAAAATAATAAATTGAAAGACTACCACAGATATATACTCAATATATTCTTAATCAAGTGAAAGCATTTATTGATATAATGATTAATTCAATTTGAATCCAAAAATAAGGAGATCATCAAGTTGCTTGTGATTCCCTTTCCACTCATTAAATACATTACTCAAATGTTCTCTTTGATGTTCCATACCGAAAGTATTAATCGATTCGAATTCAACTAATAAATTCTTTCTCATGAACTTTTTATTTTCTGGACCCCCAAACTGATCTTGGAAGCCATCCGAATAAATATATAAGGTATCATTTGGTTGCACAGGAATACTGTGTTTCTCAAACGTTACTTGTTTTCCTTTGTTTAAGTTACCACCCACGTGTCTATTTACTCCTTTATGTAATGTAGCTTTACCTTCTGAAACTACGACCAATGGATTCTTAGCACCGGCATATTCAATGGTATCAGCATCTGGTGGAATGACTACCACAGCAGCATCCATACCTTCTCTAGAAGTCGTATTTTGTCCTTGATGCAAAGCTTCGGCAATGTATTTATCAATTTTCATTAAAATAGCCTCTGGAGAAATTTCTCCTTCGATATTTACTACCTGATTGAAAAGTGTATTTCCCATCATCGACATAAATGCTCCAGGAATACCGTGTCCTGTACAATCTAATGCGGCAATAACCACATGCTTTTTCTTTTTACCTACCCAATAAAAATCTCCAGATACAATATCTCTTGGTTGATAAAAAACAAAGTGTTGCTTCACTAAACTAGAGATGTAATCATGGTCGGGAAGCATGGCATTTTGAATCTTAGATCCCGCATGAATACTTTCTTCGGTCTTTTTATTTTGATATTGTAAAGTGGTTAACGCATTCTGAAGTTTATCTGCTGAAGTACTGATTTCAATATTTTGTTCCGAGATTTTTAGGTTCTGTTTTTCCAACTCACGGTTTGCCTTCTTTTTATTGGTCGCTATTCTAAACTGAAAGAAACCAACGGAAGCAATAAATATAAGAAGTAAAGCCAAAGACAATGATGCCCATTTTTGTTTTTCAATAAATACTCCTTGCAGTTCATTCTTTTGTTCTAGTAATTGAATTTTCTCTTCTGCTTGCTTTTCCGTTTCTTCCAATAGATTTTTTAGATAAAATTTATCTCCTTCAAGATTATTCAATTTTGATTTCTGTTGATCCAAGTACGTTTTTAATAATATCGCTGCTTGCTCTTCATCTAATTGATTAATAGAGTCGAGAAATGAATAATGTTGCTTCAGTTCTTTTAAAGTGTTTCTAAGATGATCCAACTCCTCTTGATCCGGATTGCCAAACAAAGCCAACTCTTCTTTGACGGCTCTATTGTATTGAGATTGAGAGATTTCTCCTCTATAGTAGCGCATAGAGTTTTTATAGGATAACGCTTCCGCATAATTGGTTTTGAAATTAAACGGTTCGTCCAAACTTCTAAACTTACTACTTAGATATTGAGTGTTCAAAAACTTTTCAAGTATATCTACAGCACTAGAAAAATAAGTATAAGCCTTTGATAAGTTGTTTTCTCTCATGTATACTCTACCTAGGGTTACCTTTCCTATACCCTCAAGATAAGGTTGCTTTCTGTTTTTTGAAGCAGAAACAGCTGCTAGCATATACTTTTTAGATATTTTTCTCTGTTTGGTAGAATTGGTATAATTCGCTTTTCCCAATCCTAATTCAGACATGATATAGACCTTTTTATATTTATATTTTGTCGATATTTTTTTAGATACACTAAAATAAGAAGCGGCAGTTTTTTTATTTTCTTTCTCCAACTCCAAAAAACCGAGATTAAGCAATGAAATACATTCCATTTCATATTGCTTCGACATTTTCGAAAGCGATCGAGCGTTCTTATAAGTCTTATCTGCTAAATCATGTTCATTTTGAGTATTATAAGTCGTACCCAAATCTAAAAGTATCACTACTGTTAAAGGATCACTTTTAATTTTCTTTGCCAAAGCTAAAGCCTCTTGATGCAAAGCGATTGCCTCATCAAACGTAGAAAAGTTTCGGAAGATAATTGCCTTTGTGTTTGTTGCTTCAATGATTGCCTCTTTATCCCTTAATTTTTTAGCAATCTTAATGGCTTTATTCACAATACTAATAGGCATACTGTGCTGATGAGGTGAATTTATTTGATGCCTCAAAGCCAATTGCGAAAGTTGTGAAACTTTTGCAGGGGAGTCTTCTAATTTTTCGACTTGTTTTAAAGTAATATCTTCATTGATCTCATTTGCTAATGAAAATTGCATAAAAGCAAAGTTGAAAATGAATAGTAAAACGACGAAAGAGTAATTGATAGTTGCCAATTTTTATTTATTATTAGTAGTTAGTTATAACTAAGAGCAAAAGTATAACCAATTTTTTATTAACTGATGTCCATTTGTCGTACTCACCTCTGGGTGGAATTGAACACCATACCATGGTTTTGTTTTATGTTTCATTGCTTCATTAAAACAACTCTCTGAGTCTGCGAGCAATAAAAAATGATCAGTAATAGAAACACTCTCACAATGGTCCTCAATAAATTCAGCATCTTGTGATATTTCTTCAAATAAAGGATCAATAATTAATTGATGAATTGCTTCTTGATCTCTTTTTTCTTGAGTGAGCGTTACTTTACCTCCCTCTAATATACCAAGCATTTGATGACCAAAACAAATTCCTAATACAGGTTTATCTAATTCAAGTAAGGGAGAAAGTAATTTGATATAAGGAGCAGGATCTTCTTTGTGTAATAATATGGGAGCTCCTGATATTATTATCTTATCATGTGAATTGAAAATATCAAGAGTAACTTTTTCTAGATCAATTAGTGTATAATCAAGTCCTTCTTTACTTAATAGGTCAGCGATTTGAGGTGTTTTAGTTGATCCTGAGTTGATGATTAGATGCTTTATTTCGTTCATATGTTTATCTAGAGTTGATGACAATAGCTGTATTATCCGGTATTCAAATACTAAATTAAAAAAAAACAGTCGTAATAAAATATATTACGACTGTGCTCGATTAATTAGAGGTTGTAAATGTAGAAAAGTTAATCAATCTCTTATTAAAATTCTTTCTGTAAATCTTTTGTCAGGTAAGATTACTTCAACGAAAATAATTCCATGGTGTCCCTCGACTAAATAATGGTGAGAGTGTTCAGCATCGAATTCATCAATAAGCTGACCATGTGAATTAAAAACTCTAACCTTATAGTGGTCATAACTGTTTAAATTAATGTTTAAGTAATCTCCATTTTTAATTGGGTTAGGATATGTTGATATTATATGGTTCTTATCGTTATTCTTCACTAGAACGGGATCATAGTAGGTCTTCGTTCCATCAAAATCAATTTGTACAAGTCTGTAGTAGAATTCTCCAAATGCAGGGTTCCAAGCATCCAATATGTGGTAATCGTTTCTAACATTACTATTACCTGATCCTCGTATTCTACCCACTTCATCCCACGTAGTCTTGTCATTACTCTTTTCTATGACAAACTCATCATTATTAATTTCTGTAGCAGTTGCCCATTTAATAAAGACATCGTCTTCCACTAATTCTGCATTAAAATGAATGAGCTCTACAGGGAGATCCATACTTCCTTCATAATGTATTGTAAATGGACTAAAACTAGTAATCAGATTAGAAACAATCTCTCCAGAACTTGCACTTCCTGATGGTGTCCCTTCATGGTCATCCCACTTTATACCATCCCATCTCACCACTTTTAAATTGTCTGCCTCGGGAGTATTCGATGTTCTGCTATTCCAAGATAAGGTGACAGTTACATTAGAAGAACCAGCATCTCTGTCTAAGATCCAGTATTCATTGGCATTAATATGTTTGCTTAACGATCCGGCAAGAGCAGTAGAGTCGTACCCTGCTGCATTCGGTGAGGCGTAATAATAAGAAGCAGTAAATTGATCTGTGGTGACAGCAGGAGCTGACATTGTAATTGGACGGTAATACGTTCCGTCGCCTACAGGAAAAACAAAAGCATCGTTCCCTTTCTTGGTGACCTTACAATTGGCATGAGCAATGTCTTCTGGGTAATAAGTGCCATTGTTTATAATAGTGGCGTTGTCCTCAAGTATAATACCTATGGAACTGTTAGCAGCTTCGAAGTGACCATATTGGAAGCCTATTGAACCGGTAACGGTCAAATCATCTTGAAGAGTAACGGTGACATTGTTATAGACATATACATTATCAAACTTATTTCCTCCTGTGGTCAATTTGATTTCAGAGTTGGAGGAGCCTTCCACATATAAAGAAAAATTACTTCCTGTAACGGATCCACCACTAAAATCGGCATCATCGTATATTTCAAAGTAGTTACTATTAATTTCTTCCATCATGTTAATGATTCCACTATTCATCTTCAATGCCCCCTGAATATAAATGTCTGAAGTTCCTGTGATGTTGGAAAAATCAACTGTACCTCCGTTCATTATTAAACCATCTATAAATAGAGTTTCATTGGTGGTCCCTATATTAGGGATGAAATTACCACTGTTAAGTGTAGTCGTACTATCGATTTGTATATCTCTTTTTACATTCGGAGCAAAAATACCTTGATTGATATTTAAATAGCGTTGTACTCTTAGATCTCTACAGGAATCGGATTGAATGATGACAGAATCAGTCGCTGAGTCTGTATTGATGGTAAGATCGTAAAACCATACGTCTAAGTAACTTGTCAGTTTTGATATACCAATGGAGACTCGATCTTGATAAGAGGCAGTCATAATAAATTCGCCTCCACTAATTGTCCATGACCCCGAATTACATTTTATACTACCGCCAATGGTAATTGTACCACCCGTTATAGTAACGTGCTGTCTTCCGGGTCTTATACTCCAATAAAAATTGCCTCCAATATTTACATTACCTGAAGACATTGTAAAATAGCCTTCCGATTCATATTCTCCAGTACCCGTAAAGTGATTGGTCACATTAAGGTTCCCATCTTCGATAATAAATTCACCATAACGGTGATCCATATAAAAGTTACTACAGTTTAGCGTGCCGCCAGAAATGATTTTCAATTCGTTCTGGTTGGTGATATAAAAGTCAGCGATGGTCACTGTTTCATCTATTATTAAAGTATCAGTAGCCGAATTATCAATCACAACATCATCTGATGAAGTTGGAATAGAGGAGGGGCTCCAATTATCGGCGTCATTCCAATCGGTACTTTTAGTGCCTAACCAAGTGATAGTTGATGCTTTTGATATACTTATTGATAGTAAGCATATGAATAGCATTTGGGTAATTCTCATAGTTTGGGTGTTTAAAAAAAGCTGATGTAAACTTTTAAACATACGTGGTTTAAATTCAGTTCACATATCTATTTGTATGAGAATCTTAAAGGGTTAAATAATTCAATACTGATATTAAAACTTGAAATGTTGAAATTTATGATGGGAAAACAAAAAAAGACTGCATCAATATTATATGAAACAGTCTTAATCAATTTCTTTAATTTGAACTAAAAGCGCTCAATCTTTACATGGCAATAAGGCTTTTTCTTATTCTTGAAATAATACATTTGATGATACTCTTCAGCATCCCAGAATGTATCTGCCATGGTTACTTGAGTAACGACATTATAGCCATTATCTTTTAATTCTTTAATCAATTTCTTCGCTATAATTTTTTGATTTTCATTCTTATAGAAGATTTCAGATCTATATTGTTTTCCTACATCTGGACCTTGTCTGTCTACTTGTGTAGGATCGTGTATTTCAAAAAACAGACGAGCCAATGTTTCATAAGATACTTTTGATGGATCATAAGTCACTTTTAATGCTTCTGCATGTCCTGTATCAGTGTAACAAACTTCTTTATAGGTAGGGTTATTTTTCGCTCCGCCAGTATATCCAACACTAGTATCAATAACGCCATCTAATTCAGCAAAGAAGTACTCCACACCCCAAAAACAACCACCAGCAAAAATAGCTTCTTCTGTTGTAGCAGGCATTTCTTTTTCCTCAGGAGAGAAATTTAAAGATACAGAGTTCACACAATGTCTAACGTTTTTATCAGTTAATCTTTCCCCTTCAAAAACATGACCGAGGTGGGCATCGCAGTTTGCACAAAGAATTTCAGTACGTCTACCGTCCGCATCTACTTTTCTTTTTACTGCCCCTTCGATTTCATCATCAAAAGCAGGCCATCCACAATGAGCATCAAACTTATCTCCCGATTTATATAATGGTGCATCGCATCTTTTACAAGTATACACTCCATCTTCAAAGAAAGCATCGAATTTTCCTGTTCCCGGACGTTCTGTTCCTTTATTTACGATAACATATGTTTCAAAATCATTCAGTTTATTCCATTCTGTTGGTGATTTTTTCATATTCTGAGCATTTATCAAGGTGGATATAAATAATAGAGCAATTAGTTTGATAATCTTTTTCATAGTAATAATGTTTTGTTGATAAGCGGTTAAGCTATCGCATAGGTGTATAATTTGATATTACAAGTTTAGTAAAGTTGATATAATCAAAATGTGGTACACTTCACATTTGTTTTATTTGAGATTGATTTTAACAGTATTTTAATTGAAATACTCAATAAACTACGACTTTTTGATATTCGAAAAACTAGGGTATAAAAAAAGCCACCCATAAGGTGGCTTTAAAAATAAATATATTTTTGAAGCTTATTCAGCTGTCAATTCAACTAATTTGAAACCTTGACCGTGAACGTTCACGATTCTTAAATTATCGTCAGGTTTCAAGAACTTTCTAAGCTTTGTGATATACACGTCCATACTTCTTGAGTTGAAGTAGTTATCGTCTAACCATATTTTCTTTAAAGCTAAAGAACGGTCCATAATTTCATTCTTATGAATAGCCAATAAACGTAATAAGGCAGATTCTTTAGAAGTAAGACGTTGCTCAGCTCCGTCAACATTGTGTTTCAACATTTGTGCGTTGAAATCGAATGTAAATTGACCAATTTCGAAAATTGTTTGTTTTTCTTTCGAATCAGTTTTGCTCTTAGTTCTGCGAAGGATAGAAGTAATACGAGCTAAAAGCTCTTCCATACTAAATGGCTTAGTAATGTAATCATCCGCACCTACTTCGAAACCTCTTAATGTATCTTCTTTCATCGACTTTGCAGTCAAGAAGAAAATTGGAATATCAACATCAGATTTACGGATACGTTCAGCTAATGTGAAACCGTCCATCTTTGGCATCATCACATCAAAGATACATAAATCATGATCTCCGTCTTGATACGCTCTTAAAGCTTCTTCTCCGTCTTGCGCACGTGTAACTTCAAAATTTTTAACTTCTAAGTACTCCGTTAATAACATCCCTAAGTTAGGATCATCCTCTGCAAGTAAAATTCTCGTTTTATCCATTTTCAGATATTGGTAGTTGTATTATAAATTCACTTCCTCGGCCAAGTTCACTCTTACACTTAATCGTACCGTCGTGTGCTTGGACTATGTTTTTTACATAACTTAAACCTAAACCGAATCCTTTTACATTGTGAACATTACCTGTTGGCACTCTATAAAATTTATCGAAGATTTTCGAAATGTGTTCTTTTGGTATTCCCTGTCCGTTATCCGAAACTTTTATCTCTAGATTTTCACCTTTTATAGTGGCCATCAGATCAATTTTTGGAGCTTCCGGAGAATACTTATTCGCATTATCTAACAAGTTAAAAATAATATTAGATAAATGTAACTCATCGCCAGTAACTTTTGCGTTTTCTGCATCCCAGTTGAGGTTTAATTGACCTCCTCTGTCTTCAATTTTTATTAAAGTGTTCTCGTAGGCAGTTTTCATAATCTTCTGCATGTCTACAGGAACTTTCCTTAATTTTAAATCGCCACGTTCAATTCTGGCAATTTGAAGGACACGTTCAACTTGACGACTAAGTCGCTGATTTTCATCTTTTATAACACCTAAATACCTACCTGTTATACTAGGCATTTTTTGTACATCCGGATCCATTAAGGCTTCAGTAGCAAGAGCAACAGTGGAAATCGGTGTTTTCAGCTCGTGTGTCATATTAGATATAAAATCATTTGTTATTTCTGAAATACGTTTTTGCTCTATAATAGTTCTAGCTGCGAACACAAAAGTAAGAAGTGTTAACAAAATAAATCCTAAAGATGAAAAAAGAACAAAACGCATTTTGCTGATCAGAAATCTATTTTCTTCTGGGAATTGTAAATACAAAACGTTAGAGTCGTCGAAGATATCTTTAGGGTATAATGATATGCTGTATTTACTTTCGATGATTGTAGCATTTTTTTCTACGTTGCTACTCATTATCACCGTTTCTTTAATACCGTCTTTTTGTTTAACAGCAAAATCGTATTTGGTTTTAATGCCCCTTAATTCCATTTCCTGCTTTAATAGGGAATCTAGTGTACCAAAATTTACTCTATCTTGCAGCATGGTATTTTCTGATAATATCATTTCTGAAACTACCTGATTCACCAACTCCGTTTTTTTCATGATCAAGTCCATGGCCTTGTCTAAACGCTTCTTAGCTGTTGAGTCTGTGGTGATATTACTTAAAATACTATGTTTTTTAATGGATGAATCACCACTTATACCATATTTATTTTCCTCAAAATCAGATAATACGGTTTTTGTCGCAGTACCGGTCTTTTTAATTTCGGCCTTTTCTTGAACTTTATAGGCAATACCGTCTTCTGCTAATTTATCTGAACTGATGGTTTGGGATATCTTAATGTTCTGTTTATGTGTCCAGTAAGCTTGTTGTTTTGTAGAATCATACCTCACGACAATATCGCTGTTTGATACAGAGATATCGTCCATATAACGTTTTGTTACCGTAAGAATCTCTTGTTGTTCTAACCTTTTTACTACACTAGTAAGTGTTTCTCCGATCTCTTGTTCAAAGTGACTTTTTCTCTCGGAAATAGCTGATTTAATCCAATAATATTGTAATGCAGCAAGGCCAAACATGGCGATACACATCAAAGAAATGATGGTAATGAGTCGTCTTTTTGTCATATGATATCAGAAACTGAAATGATCAGTTTTATCAAGTTACTATTAATTAATAAAGCAAAGTAATGTTTTGAAGATAAGAATTCAATTTTTTTGATTAGTAAATACAATAATTTATGTATTACATCAAAAGGGTGTACACACTACATTGACTATTCACAAATAAAGAAAATGATTTACAATTTCTTTAGTATTTAACAAAACTTATTTTAAATGTGCTTATTAATTGCTCCTAACACTTAGCACTAACATTTGTATCTTAAATTTGTTATAAAATTAAGTGAATAATAAATGCTTTTGCAAAACTGATTTTATTTAAAATTAATGGCAATCCTTAAAAGAACTTGTTTTAAGATTTTATTGTATTAGTTAAATATTTTTCACAAGTTATTTAAATGATTGCAAATTATTGGTTTTTAGCAATTTAAATGCTAAAGTTCAACTTATTAGAATTTGTTAAGAATTAGAGTCCATTAAACACTTTAAAAGCTGTTTTCATCTTTGTATTATTGTGTAACAAACAAAACGGAGAACCAATTAATCCTCCCTTATAAGCAAAAATAGCTCAGTGGCAGAGCGTGATTATTCCAAGAATAGTTCAAGGCATGGGTTCGATTCCCAATTTTGCTCTCATAGTAGAAAGTAGCAATGAGAAATAGCGAAAAAGAAGGCTTGTTTTACGAGCCTTTTTTTTATGTCCAAAAAATAAGGTTGCTTCATTTATGGATGAAACAACTTTTAATAATTATATCAAAAAGTACTACTGTTTATAACTTTCTAACGTCTTCGTACGATCCATTAGGCGTCATTAATAGTGCTGGAATAATATCTCCAATTCTTTTGGCCGCCTCTTTAGGTTTAGGCATCACATCTGTTCCTCTCGCTTCTTTAAGACGTTGCATACTTGGGAACTTGTCGTGATCTACAACTTCACACAAATAATCTTGCATTCCAGTATCAATTAATCCTGGAGCTAAAGCGGTATAATGTGTAGAAGGGTACTCAGCAGCATATAATTTGACTAACATATTTACAGCTGCTTTAGAAATAGAATAACCTGACCATCCTTTATTTCCATTGATAGAAGCACCAGAAGAGATGACAACCACTTGGTTTACCTCAATACCCATTTCATATAAAGTATCCAGTATTATTTTGTTAGCCCAAAGGTTAATATCCATTACTTCTTTCATTTCTGAAATGGAAGCTTCAGTTATGCCTTTAATTTCTCCAAGTATTCCAGCGTTTAAAATCACAACTTGTAAGTGATCTACTCCACTAAGAAGGCTTTGAATATTTTCTTTTATCTGATCAAAATCAGAAACATCAGATAAAGTATGTGTATAGTTCTCTTGTGTATCAAGTTGTGGGGCAGCACTTCTGCTTAACCCAAATACTCGATCACCTTTTTCTAAGTAATACTCTGCAAAACCACTTCCAAGGCCTTTGCTAGTACCTGTAATAAAAATATTACTACTCATTATTTCTTTAGTTTAAGATGGATGTTTTCGTATATCATTTCTGCGTGAACTCTCGAGTTCTCGATAAACCAAGAATTTGTTTTCATTCCTCCGCAAACTACTCCTGCAAGGTAAATGCCTTCTTGATTGCTCTCGTGTGTATTGGTATTGTATTCAGGGGCTTTGATATGGTCATCTGATAAGGTAATCCCGATACGCTGTAAAAAGTCAAAATCAGGCTGATAACCTGTCATGGCCAAAACAAAGTCATTCGATAGACGAGTCAATTCCTTTGAGTTCATATCTTCTATAATAATCTCAGTAGGAGTAACCTCTTTTACCTCATGTTGGAAGAATACTTTAATACTCCCTTCTTTGATTCTGTTCTCAATATCTGGTTTTACCCAATATTTTACTCTATCGTTAATTTCCTCTTCCCTTATTATTAAAGTAACATTTGCTCCCTTTCGATACGTTTCAAGGGCTGCATCAATGGCCGAATTCGCACCACCAATAACCGCAACATCTGTAAAAGAGTAGAGGTGAGGATCGTCGTAATAATGTTTTACTTTAGGTAGATCTTCGCCTGGAACATGCATTAAGTTAGGGATATCATAAAATCCGGTAGCGATTGTGACCGTTTTCGCTAGATATTCGCCTTTTGATGTTTTTATTTTATAGACCTCTTCTTCGTTAAATGACTTATCAACATTCAATACTTTTTCAAAAAGGTGAATATTGAGATCCCAAGTGGTTTGTACTCTTCTGTAGTACTCTAGGGCTTCTCTTCTTACCGGTCTGTGATTATGGGAAACGAAAGGAGCATTACCAATTTCTAATTTTTCGGATGTCGAGAAAAAAGTCATATTCACAGGGTAGTGATACAAGGAGTTGACCAAACACCCCTTTTCTAAAATAAGGTAGGACAATCCTTTTTTTTCTGCTTCAATACCACAGGCTAATCCAATAGGACCGCCACCTACAATAATGTTGTCGTAGATCATATTATTTCTTTAGACGAATAAGGCTGATTTTATCAATTACTTTCTGTAGATATTCTCTATTTTCAATCATAGAGAAACCAAAGTCGTTTATTGATAAAGCCAAGTCTATATGTTCTGTTTCAGTTAAATCTTCAAATGTAGCAGTGAGTTGTGCTGTTCTACCATTTTTAAAAGTACCGTACAATGAAATAGATACTGAGTTTACCGTAGAGTATACCAATCTACCGCAATGTTTATAATGCTTTGCCATTGTCGGATCTTCCATTAATGGTTTTTCCACTACTTTTATCCATTCTTCTTTCATTTTCTCTTTCCAGAAAACTTCGTTCGAACGGTTATTGATATTTTGTATCAAGATATTAAAATCGGATACAATACCCATAGGCATGTGACCGGTTAATAAAGCTGCATAAGTCTTGTGTTTTTCAGAATCAAAAACAAACGAGTCCTTGAGGACGCCAAGCGAATCATTATTTAAACTATCATAGAGTTGATATACTTGCTCTCTAAATTCACCCAAGTTTTCGTTCTTGATTCTATGGATAAATTCCTTTTCATCTTCTTGGAAAGGATTGTGAACATGAATCATAGCACTTGATATAGGAAATAGAGTAGTGGTATTGTGCATATGGAAGGTACCAACGGCTCTTTGCACCGAATCCATACCTAGGCGACTCATCAAATAATCTCCATTGGCATCTGTGGTGAAATGAATTAAACCACTGGCTATTTCACTTAGCCTAACCTTTTCTCTAAGTAATTTATTTTTGTAATGCAGATAGTCATGAAAGAATTTCATTTTATTCGAGCTAGCATCGAATTTTTGAATTTCAGACAAAGGAACTCTTTCATTTGGTTTTACAGTACCATTGCTTACCTGTCTTGTATATTCAAGAACATAAAGCCAATAGACTAATCCTCCAACAGTAGACAGTTCGTTATCACGCCATTTTATTACTTTACCTGAATTATCGTTATAAGTAAGGTGAAACTTAGTAGGGTTTTCCTCTATAAATTCTAAAAAATAGGGAGGGGGTTTGATGTCTTGACCAAAAAGGGAAAAAGTGATTCCTTGTAAGAGGAATATATATATAAAGGCTTTCATGTATTTACGTTCGGTAGTTTTATAGTACAAAAATCCCACATCAAAGTGTGGGACCTTGTCTTGACATAAATATACAATTATTTAAATCAAGTAATATACTATATGAAATAAATGATTATTCATCTTCTAGGATCATCAACTTAGCGAAAGTAAGGATTAAGGTCTTTTTACCCACCTCTTCGAAATTGATGATCGCTCTTCTGTCTAAACCTTCATCCGAGATTTTTTCTACTTTACCATCGCCAAACTTTGTATGTCTTACTGTTTGTCCAATAGTAAGATTATCAGTATTTGATGGGTGGAAAGGACGATCATCCTTTGGCTTCACCGCCTTTCTGATAAAGTTGGAAGGTTGTTGTCTTAAAGATCTAAAGTTAGAAAAGCCAGGTGTGCTACCAGGACCTAAGTCTTCCGAAATACTGCTTCTTCTCATACTAATGTATTGAGGAGCAATTTCGTCTATAAATCTACTTGGGTCACACATAATGGTTTTACCAAAACGGTAACGTTGCAAGGCATAAGACATGTACAGACGCTGCTTGGCACGAGTAATTGCCACATAGAATAAACGTCTTTCTTCTTCCAGGTCTTCTCTTGTCTCCAACATCATTTGAGAAGGGAAAAGATTCTCTTCCATACCAACAAGGTAGACGTAATCAAACTCCAAACCTTTCGACATGTGGATGGTCATTAAGGTGATGGCATCTGAAACATCTTCTTTATCTTGAGTGGTGATCAAAGAGATTTCTTCTAAATAAGTTGTTAGACTCTTATCTTCTTTTTCGGGATCATCAGTAAATCCTTGTATACCGTTTAGAAGTTCCTGTAAGTTGTCGTATCGGTTTTTACCTTCAGGCGTTTTGTCGTCGTATAACTCTCTTAGAATACCAGAGTTTTTGGCAATAAATGATGCGGTCTCGAAAGCATTCTTTTGTTCTGATTGCATTTGGAAGACCTTAATCATATTGGCAAAGTTCTCCACTTGTGTCGCCACACGACCTCCAAAGAACTTTCTGACATTGGCAACGATATCCCAAATGCCCATTTTGTTCTCTGCCGCTTTTACAAAAAGGTTGTTTACCGTTGTCGGTCCAATTCCTCTTTTAGGGTAGTTGATGATCCTTTTAAAAGCTTCTTCGTCTTTTGGGTTGGTCACAAACTTCAAGTAAGCGATCATATCCTTAATTTCCTTTCTCTGATAGAAAGAAAGTCCACCAAAGATTTGAGCTTTAATAGATAACTTTACCAAAGCTTCCTCTAGAGCTCTTGACTGAGAGTTCGTTCGATAAAGAATGGCGATATCAGAAGCAGGAATATGATCCTTAATCATCGCTTGCTGTATACTTTGTGCCACTCCACGTGCTTCCTCTAAATCTGTTGGCGTACGGAATACTTCGATACGTTCGCCAATAGCATTTTGAGTAAATGTATTTTTTTCTAATTGATTCTTATTGTGTGCAATAACAGAGTTGGCTGCTTCTACAATGGTTTGTGTAGAACGGTAATTCTGCTCCAATTTGATCACCTTTAATTCCGGGTAATCGGTCTTAAAGTTGAGGATGTTTTGGATGTTTGCCCCTCTAAATGCATAGATAGATTGTGCGTCATCGCCTACCACACAGATGTTACGGTTTCTTGCCGCCAATTTTCTGGTGATAAAATATTGGGTGACGTTGGTGTCTTGAAACTCATCAATAAGCACATATTTAAATTTACTTTGATATTTGTTTAAGACATCTAAATGTTGTTGGAATAAAACGGATGTATTAAAAAGGAGGTCGTCGAAATCCATCGCATTTGCTCTGAAACAACGAATAGCATATTCTTTATAAATCTCCGCAATTTTAGCTCTTCCAGAAGCTTCGTCTTCTAAACGTAAGTCGTTATTTTGTTCGTAAGCTCTCCAAGATATCAAATTGTTTTTTGCCGAGGAGATTCTAGATAAAACTACACTTGGTTTATATAATTTATCGTCTAGACGGAAATCTTTTACTACTCCTTTGATCACTGATTTAGCATCTTCAGAATCATAAATAGTAAAGTTGGATTGATAACCGATTTTCTCCGCTTCAAAACGAAGAATTCTAGCAAACACGGAGTGGAAAGTACCCATCCATAAATTCTTAGCATCATCGCCTACAGCATCGACAATACGTTCCTTCATTTCTCTTGATGCCTTATTGGTAAAGGTTAGAGAAAGAATATTGAACGGTTCTACTCCGTTGGCAATCAAGTGAGCAATTTTATAGGTTAATACCCTTGTTTTTCCTGATCCTGCACCGGCAATGATCATCATTGGGCCATCCATAGTCACTACAGCTTCACGCTGAGGTGGGTTTAATCCTTCTAAATAATCCATTATATAAATCTATCCTGCAATTGATCTGCTAATTTACAATCAATTTTGTTACTTTTTTATACATTTTGAATTATTGTCGATAAATTTTTACGCATAACGCAAGCTGATGTAAAGAAGGATAGATGGTAAAAACTCAGTTGTAGTGTTGTTTATCAATTAGATAAGGGAGGACAATGTTTCCTCTTAAGGGAGGAGCTCTATTCCTCTTAAGGGTGAACAATCCGTCCTCTTAAGGGAGGAATGATATTCCTCTCCGGGAAGGAAGAAGTAAATGATGTAAATAGATCGGAAAACATAATTTCTATAAAGAGGATAGTAAGTAGTTGCTTCAATAAATTTGATGTGTTTTTTTAAATAAAGCCCACAAACCAATGAAAATGCTTAATTATTGTAATATTCTAAGAATTGTCTGTAAAATTTAGAAATTACTACTGTTTCTTTTTGCATTTCTGAATGAATTTTAGAAATTAAAATCATGAAATTTTAAGACTTTTTAGATTTTTGTAAACAAAAGTATCAATTGGTAATTTATAGTGATATACAACCAGTAATTTTGAGCATGATCTATCAAGTAATTAGCATCATATCAATTCAAATAACTTGAACATGCATTGAAAATGTATTTAATTCCCTTCTGCTATGGATTTTACTATCAACTTTGGAACCCGCCCTATAGAAAGTGGTGACTTGTTAATATCAGAGCCCTTTATGAAAGATCGTAATTTTTCACGATCGGTAATCATCATGTGTGAACATAATGAAAATACGGGTTCATTCGGCCTGATTTTAAACAAGCCATCTTTAGTGACTATCGAAGAAGTGGAAAACCGTTTGTCCATAGATTCACCTATTTATGTAGGAGGACCTGTAGAACAGGATACATTACATTATATTCATAAATTTAAAGATGTCACCAATGCCATTCCTTTAAAAGATGGTTTGTATTGGGGAGGTAATTACAACGAGATTCAAGTACTGAACAATAAAGGACTTTTGAACAACAATAACTGTAGATTCTTTATGGGATATGCAGGTTGGGATGAGTTTCAACTTCGTTCTGAATTGAAAGAGGACAGTTGGATGGTTTCTAACATGAGACTTTCTGAGATTTTAGATTATCCTGTAGACGATTTGTGGAAACATGTACTCACAGAAATGGGAGGGAAATATAAAGTTTTCGCAAATGCTGCAAAGAATATTCGAATGAATTAGAAAATAAGATTAAGATTACGATATTGTATAGCCTTTCGCCTTGTGTGGAAGGCTATACGTGTTTATAAGCAAATAATATATATACCAAAGATGCAAAATCCTTTATTAGCACCTTTTAAAACTGTTGATGGAACAGCACCGTTTTCATTAATCAAAGAAGAACATTTTATCCCTGCATTTGATCATGCAATCTCATTAGCCAAGGAAAATATCAAGAAGATTGAAACGTCTTCTGAAGAACCTACATTTAAAAGTGTTATAGTAGATTTAGAGCATTGTTCTGATTTATTGGGGCAGATAAGCAGCATATTTTTTAATTTGAATTCAGCAGAAACGAATGATGAAATTCAAAAAATAGCGCAAGAAGTATCACCTAAATTAAGTGGACTTAGAAACGATATATTACTAAACCAAGGGATTTTTGAAAAAGTAAAATCAATTTATAATCAAAAAGATACCTTGGGTCTTGATATTGAAGATGCGAAACTGTTAGAGAAGACTTACAGTGACTTTGCACTCAATGGAGCAGAATTAAACGAAGAGCTAAAAGGTCAATTAAGAGAAGTTGATCTTGAACTTTCTAAGTTATCGCTTACATTCGGCGAGAATGTATTGGCAGCCACAAATGCTTATGCGATGATCGTTGAAAAAGAAGAAGAATTAGCCGGACTTCCTGATGCCGTAAAAGAAGCAGCAGCGATGTCAGCTAAAGAAAAAGGAATGGAAGGCAAGTGGGTATTTACACTTCAATATCCGTCATATATTCCATTTATGACATATGCTGAGAACGAAGCGTTAAGAAAGGAATTGTTCTTTGCCTTCGGTAGCAGATGTTTCGATGGTCACGATAACGACAACCAAGAGATTGTAAAACAATTGGTGTCATTTAGAAACAAGAAAGCAAAATTATTAGGCTTTGATAATTATGCCGATTACATTTTAGAGAAAAGAATGGCGACTTCACCTAATGCAGTCGTAGAATTCTTAAACGACCTTCAGGAAAAAGCTAGACCAGCAGCGGAAGCGGAAGTTGAAGATGTAATTGCTTATGCTAAAGCAAACGGAGCAACTACTGTCAATCGTTGGGATTGGGCATTTTGGTCAGAAAAACTGAAGAAGGAAAAATTTGCGATCGATGATGAAGCGCTAAAGCCTTATTTCAAACTAGAAAATGTACTAAATGGTGTATTTGAGGTAGCCAATAGATTATATGATCTAAACTTTACGCCTAGAAATGATATTGATAAATACCATGAGGATGTAATGACGTATGAGGTTACTGATAATAATGGAAGACATATATCCATTTTCTATGCGGATTTCTTCCCAAGAGTGGGTAAAAGAGGTGGTGCATGGATGACTTCTTTTAGAGGACAAAGCATTACTGGTGATACAGAAAAAAGACCTCATGTGTCTATTGTTTGTAATTTCACTAAACCAACTGAAACGAAGCCTTCTTTGTTGACTTTCAATGAGGTGACTACGCTTTTCCATGAATTTGGACATGCATTACACGGAATGTTGGCCGAAGGTAAATACGAAAGTCTAACGGGTACATCAGTATATTGGGACTTTGTAGAATTACCCTCTCAGGTATTGGAAAACTGGTGCTACGAAAGAGAAACATTAGATCTTTTTGCTAAGCATTATGAAACAGGAGAGGCTATCCCTCAAGAATTTATCGATAAAATAAAAGCTTCATCCACTTTCTTAGAAGGGTATCAAACACTACGTCAGGTGAGTTTTGGATTGCTCGATATGAAATATCATCAATTGGCAGATGGGAAAGTAGAGGATGTTTCTACTTTTGAAAAGGAAGCAATGAAGCCAACTTCAATTGATCAATTAGGAAAAGTAGAAGGAACAAATATGTCAGTGGCCTTTTCTCACATCTTCCAAGGAGGATATGCGGCAGGATACTATTCTTACAAATGGGCTGAGGTTTTAGATGCAGATGCTTTCGAATTATTCAAACAAAAAGGAATATTTGATAAAGAAACGGCAAACAGTTTCAAAGAAAATGTGTTATCTAGAGGAGGAATAGAAGATCCTATGGAGTTGTATAAACGCTTCAGAGGACAAGAACCAAAGGTAGATGCACTATTAAGAAGAGCAGGTCTTTTGAAGTAGTAATAAAAAAGTATTACCTTTGTACTTATTACAAAAATTGTTTAAACAAATAAAAGTGATTTTAGCTTTTATCTAAATTATAAAGAAATATGATTGAAGTATCTGATGCCGCTGCAAAGCGAATAATCGAACTTAGAGAACAGGAGAACAGAGGTGAAGATCAAAACGTTCGTGTTTCTGTAAAAGGTGGAGGTTGCTCAGGTCTGATGTACGACTTGGCTTTTGATGCCGAAATTAAAGATACAGACGACGTTTTCGAAGACAAAGGCGTAAAGATCTTTGTTGATAAGAAGAGCCTTCTTTATTTAGTAGGAACAACGTTAGATTTTTCTGATGGTTTAAATGGTAAAGGTTTCCAATTTGTGAACCCGAATGCAAGTAGAACTTGTGGATGTGGCGAAAGCTTCTCTATCTAACTAAACCATTTTAGTCGTATTTACAGCGACTAGAAGAAAAAAAACAAAAAGAGCTGATCTCAATAATATCTGAGATCAGCTCTTTTTTTTATAAATTTAGTTTAAAAACTTTTTTTTCAAGCAACATTTTTTTATCATAGGTCGATGAGTAAATAAAATGCTGGGTTTTGACAACTCAGATAGAATAGAGTATTTTCGATTCAACTTCTAAATTGATAAATAAGGGACTTCGCCTGTTTTGCCTGCTTTAAATTCTGGCTTAAATCTGTTAAACTAAAATGAAATTATCTTTACTTCTTAGAATATATATATTCATTCTAATTCAATTGTTTTGGAGTAGTATGCTTCAAGCAAATACATTAGATGAAATTGTGATTGATAATCCCCAAAACGAAGATGTGTTCTTTATTCGTTCCTCTCAAGTAAAAGTATTCGTTGAAAAAGGGAGTAATGAAGTTGATATTCAAGAAATATTGAAGGATTCAACTATACAATTCCAACCTTTAAAATCGGAGAGTATATTTATTACCGATCAATCGATTAAAGAGTTTTGGGTGAAAATTCAATTAAATGGAAATGTATTTACACACGATCGTTGGATTTTTGAAATCCCAGATTCTCACATAGGAGAAGTCCAAGCCTATATACATATTGTTGGCGATACTTTATTAAAAGTTGAAAAAGCGGGTTATCAACATCGTTTTCATACCAGAAATTATAAGCACAAGAATATCATCTTTCCAATGGATCAAGTGAATTTAAGGAAAGGGGATAAAGTAGAAGTGTATTTAAGGTATGATACACCATTTCAAAATGTGCTTTTTTACAAAATATCAAAAGCTAAAGCATTTATTCGATACTCAAATACTGAATATTTAATGTTGGGTTTAAACTATGGGATATTAGTATGTCTTATTGTGACAAGCATATTGTTATTCCTTACCATCAAGGACAAATTTTTACTCTTCTTAATCTTATTTTTATTGGGTAGTATATGTATAGGCTTGTCAGAAGATAATTTAGCTTCCGAATATCTTTTTAATAATTACCCTGGTTTCAATTACATACTATTAAAGTTTTCTGCCACAATTAGTATGATTTCAATTGTTTTGATGGCAACTCAATTCCTTGAAATAAGAAAAGAAAACCTTAAAGTGTATTCGGCTATTATTGGTATCAGTTTATTGAATGCATTTTATTTCCTCACCTTTAAAACATTAAACGATAGTATTTGGAAGTTGCCAACTTTCCTAATCCCCTTTTTGATTATTCTAGGATACATTTTTACTGAAAGAAATCAAAAGAAACAACAGGTGAAATACTTCCTATTGGGGTATTTGATTATCCTTACGGGATTGGTATTTCAGGTGCTTAGAAGTTACGGTATTTTTGTATCAGCCAATATCTTAATTGTATATTCTTATAATATAGGCTTATTATTAACAGGTCTATTTATGACGCTATCACAAACAGAACGATACAAAATCTTAAAAGAGGAAAAAGACAAGGCACAACAAGAACTCATTAAAGATTTAAAGATTAGAGAAAAGGTAATTGAGGATAAGGTAGAAGAACGAACAGAAAAAATTAAATCGCAGAACTTAATTATTGAAAATAAAAATAAGGAATTGGAATGGGTGAATGACGAACTCAATCAGCAAAGACTAAAAATTCAAGAATTAAATAAACAGCTAAAAATTGAAAACGAAAAACTACATGAAGATGTTGAACACTTAGAAACAGCACGTGTCTTAATGCAGGAGGTCACCTTTGAAGAATTTGAAGGTATGTTCCCAACAGACGAAAGTTGCTATAATTATTTGGAAGAAATAAAATGGAAAGAAGGCTTCCAATGTAAGAAGTGTGGTCATGATGACTATGCTACAGGAACAGGGCACAATGCTCGACGTTGTAAAAAATGTAACTATAACGAATCGGTCACTTCAGGGACTTTATTCCACCGTTTACACTTTCCAATTAAGAAAGCTTTTTACATGGTTTTTATAGTTTATGCTAAGAAGGGAGAGATCTCTTCCACAAAGTTAGCAGAGGTTTTAGAAATGAGACAGAACACCTGTTGGAAGTTTTCTAAGAAGATCAATGAAAGCATGCTACGTAAAAAAGAGGAATTAGGTTCTGAAGAAGCATTAAGGAAACAAGGTTGGGAAGCATTAATTATTACTTAAACCGGTTCCGATATCAGTTGCATAAACAGAAAAATGTGTTAAAATCGATTTTTTTTAAATGATAATGCAATAAGTAGTAAAACATACACTTATTCTTTAAGTTTCTGATAATCAATAGTTGAATCAACTTTTTTTTAAGTGATAAAATTTTTTTTGATCAAAAAAACATATTTGGTAAAGAAATATTAACCTTCAACCTTTGTAATGGCAAACAACAGTAGACGTCCCTGTTTTTTATCAACTAATGAGAGTTTAATAAACTACTCTTTTTAAAAAAATTTATTCATCGAATTTAAACTTGAAATGAGATTATTTTTACAAGCAAGTAAATGTCTCGCTCTATTCTTAGGAATGATGACTCTGATGTCCGTGAGTACATTTGCACAAGATAGAGTGATCAGCGGTACAGTTACAGACTCCTCAGATGGAAGTCCTCTACCGGGTGTGAACGTGAAGTTAGTAGATACTAACATTGGTACCATCACAGATTTGAATGGTTCCTTTAAATTAAGTATTAACGACAGCCACAAAGAAATTCTATTTTCTTATATCGGTTATTTACCAGAAACTATTGAAATTGGACAAAGAACAGTTATTGACATCCAATTAAATCAAGATGTTGAACAACTAGAAGAAGTAGTTGTTGTAGGTTACCAAGTGCAAAAGAAAAGTGTAGTGACAGGTGCTATCGCATCAGTAAAGTCAGAAGACATTACGCAAGTACCAGTACAAAACGCTGCTCAAGCATTACAAGGTAAAACAGCAGGTGTTTTAGTAACGCCGGTATCTGGTCAGCCAGGTTCAGGTATTGATATCCGTGTTCGTGGTACTGGTTCTAACGGTGACAACACTCCGTTATACGTTGTTGACGGAATTCAAATGGATAACATTAATTTCCTTAATCCTGGTGATATCGAGTCAATTGAAGTACTAAAAGATGCAGCTTCTGCAGCTATTTACGGTTCTCGTGGTGCTAACGGTGTAGTTTTAGTATCAACAAAGAAAGGTAAAGCAGGTAGAACAGTAGTTACTTACGATGGTTACTATGGAGTTCAAGAAGCTTGGAGAAAAACTCCATTGATGAATGCTCAAGAATACATGATGTTCCATAATGAAGGAGCGTTAAACGCTGGTCAGTCAATTAAGTTTACACCAGATCAAATGGCTTCTAACACTACGGACACCAACTGGCAAGATGAGATGTTCTCACAAGCACCGATTCAATCGCATACGATTCAAATGTCGGGTGGTACTGAAACATCAACTTTCATGACATCAGTTTCTTACTTTGGACAACAAGGTATCATCGCTCCAGAAAAATCTAATTTTGATCGTTATACAATTAGATTGAATTCATCTCACAAGATTTCAAAATACTTTAAAGCAGGTACTAACATTACTTTCTCAAGAGAAGAATCTAAAGGTATTAATGAGCAAAACCAATTTGGTGGTGTTTTACAAAATGCTTTATTACACGATCCTTTAACAACAGTTTGGGAAGATAGACAAGACGTAATTGAAGCATACGATGCTTATCCTGTTAAACCAGCTAACCAAAACGGTCGTTACTATGCGATCTCAGATCAAACATTGAGAGAGGTAGTGAACCCAATGGCTAGAATTGAGAATACATACGGAGAGAATGCTGGAAACAAATTCTTAGGTAATGCATATTTAGAGTTAACTCCAGGTGTGGAAGGTTTAACTTTCAAAACAGATTTCGGAGTAGATGTAGGAAGTGGAGTAACTAGAGGTTACAACCCGGAGGCATATTACAACTCTGTAAACCAAGTACTGGTTTCTGGTGTGAATCAAGGAGCAACAAATTACACTGTTTTACAGTGGGAAAATACAGCAAACTATCAAAAACAATTTGGTAAGCATAAATTGAATTTCTTATTGGGTACTACTTTAAGACAATCTTACGGTGGTGGTTTAGGATCTTCTAGAAATAACTTACAATTACCAGGTTGGGAATATGCTTATGTAAACAACGGTGCTGATGATGAAACTCAGAAAGGTAGCGGTTGGTATTGGCAACATAGATTAATGTCATTCTTCGGTTCTGTAAATTACAACTACGAAGATAAGTACATGTTAAATGTGATTGCTAGATATGACGGTTCATCAAGATTCGGTAGTAACAATCAATTTGGTTTCTTCCCTTCAGTACAAGCAGGTTGGGTAATCTCTAACGAAGAATTCTTAAAAGGTAATGAAACTTTCAACTTCCTGAAATTAAGAGCAGGTTGGGGTCAAGTAGGTAACGAAAGAATTGGTGATTTTGGATACTTAGAATTATTTGGTCAGACACCTTCTTATCCTTTCGGAACTGCTCAAGGTATGCAACCAGGTTTTGGTATTACAAGAATGGCTAACCCAGATTTGAAATGGGAAACAGCACAAGAATTGAACTTCGGTATTGATGCAGGATTTTTTAATGATGTGTTGACTGCTACAGTAGATGTTTACGATAGACAACGAATCGATTTATTAGGTACACGTCCGGTTCCTGGTTTTACAGGTGTTGGTGGTCCTTTATCTAACTTAGGTACAGTAAGTAACAAAGGTATTGAGATGTCTTTAACTTACAATACAAAAGTAAGAGACTTAGAAATCGGTATTACAGCTATTGGTGCTTACAACGATAACGAAGTAACAGCTGTAGATAATGGTGACGGAAGAATTTACGGTAACGGAATGTTCCAAACACAAGGTCAGACAATGATGGAAGTGGGACATGCATTACCTTACTTCTGGGGTTGGAAAACAGATGGTATCCTTCAAAATGCGGACGAAGCAACAGCATATAACGAGAAATACGGAGAAAGTGCTCAAGCAGGTGATATTCGTTATGTAGATATCAACGGTGATGGTGTAATCGACAATGATGACAGAACAGATATCGGTACACCAGTTCACTCATGGACATACGGTTTGAACATGAGATTGGCTTACAAAGGCTTCGATATGACAATGTTCTGGCAAGGTCAAGCAGGTGGTAAATTGATCAACGGTACACTTCGTCCAGATTTACAACAAGATCAAAACTATCCAGCTCGTTATTTAAACAGATGGACAGGTGAAGGTTCTACTAACGATTTCCCAAGATTTACTTACGATGACCAAAATCAAAACTTCACAAGAATCAACGATATGGTTCACGTAGAAGACGCTTCTTACTTACGTTTGAGAAACTTACAAGTAGGTTACACACTACCTCAGCACATTTCTAAGAAAGCAGGTATGAGCAACTTAAGAGTGTATGTATCAGGTAACAACTTGTTCACTTTCACAAACTACTCAGGAATGGATCCAGAAGTAGGACACGGTGGTGCTCTTGGTTATGGATTTGACTTTGGTTCATATCCTCAAGCTAGATCATACTTACTTGGTTTAAATGTATCATTCTAAGAATCTGACGAAAATGAAACTTAAAAATATATTAGTAGCAGGAGCCATTGCAGTTTCCACTTTAGGAGCAACATCCTGTTCAAACTTCCTCGATATAAACCCTACTGATGCACAGACATCAGACACATTCTTCAGAACATCTGTAGAAGCAAGACAAGCCTTAAACGGTGTTTACGAAAAGCTGCGTTCTGATTACAACGGAACAATTCCAAATAACAACGCTTTAATCGAAGTTACTTTGGGAGACGATGCTTATGTTGGTGGAGCAGCCTCTGGTACAGATATGTTATGGTTACAGCAGATGATGCGTTTCCAAGCATTGACAAACTCAGAATCCGCTTTACAGACTTGGAACAAATGTTACGGAGCTATCCAAAGAGCCAATACTTTGTTAGCTAACTACGATAAAATTACATTCAAGTCGAATGAAGAAGATCTTAAAAACAATTACAAAGGCGAGGCAACTTATTTAAGAGCTCACTTTTACTTTGAATTGGTAAGATATTTCGAAAATGTTCCTCTTATCATTAATCTTTTAGAGGGAGAATCATGGACTGAGGTTACGCAAGCAGAGCCAGCTAAAGTATATGCACAGATTGCTAAGGATATGACAGATGCTATTGATCTAATGGCAGAAGAAATAGACGCTTCTGAAGCTGGTCGTTTGACAAAATATGCGGCAATGTCTGAGTTGGTAAAAGTATATTTATTCTATACTGGTGTGTATGGTACTACTGAATTACCTGTAGAAGGTGGGGCAGCACTTACACAAGCAGACATGATTCAAATGGCTGATGATGTGATCAATAGTGGTCGTTTCACTTTAGCAGCGAATTATGAAGACTTATTTAACCAAAATGGTAACTATAACCCAGAGGTGATTTTCGAAATTGCTTTTGCGAATACAGGTTCAGGTGATTGGGGTGATTGGTCTTATGGTAACATCATGTGTCAGATGGCAGGTCCAAGAGCACATAACGGTCCTACATTTGCTCAAGGATGGGGTTTCATTGCTCCGTCAAGAGAATTAGAACAATCTTTTGAGGCAGGTGATACACGTCTTCCAGCAACAATTATGTATGCGAAAGATCTAATTGATGAGGTAGGAAGTGTTCATGAAGCACATTACAACTACACTGGTATGCACTCTAACAAATACACAACACACGCTTGGAATCAAGCGGATGTGAACGTAGAATTGAACTGGGCACAAAATTACCACTACATCCGTTTAGCAGATGTGTATTTAATGGCAGCAGAATTAAACTTATCGGGTAATCCTGCAAAAGCAACGCAATATGTAAATGTGGTACGTAACAGAGCAGGTTTAGCTGACAAAACATTAGTAACACTTGCTGATATTCAACAAGAAAGAAGAGTAGAGCTAGCGTTCGAAGGACACCGTTATTTCGATGTACTTAGAAGAGGTTTAAATGAAGCGAAACAAGAGTTAGATGTAACTAATTATACATTAACTCCTCCAACGCATACAGATCCTCAATATATCAATGATCAAGGGGAGAACTTAACTGGCGATATCGCTGCAGACCCTACCATTTTCGAAATTTCATTTGATGTGTCGAAAAAAGGTTTCTTACCGATCCCACAAGTAGAAATCGACTTGCATCCTTTATTAAAACAAAACGCAGGTTACTAATCAAAAGAATCAATGATCATGAAAAAATATATTTATTCATTCTTAAGCTTTGTCATGGTATTAGCCATGACAAGCTGTACCGAAGATAAACCATCAGTTGGACCAGCTCCAACAGCAGATGATGTGACTTTTACAGTAACTCCAACTGCAGAAAATCCAAATATTGTAGAGTTTACAAATACTACTCCTGAATCTATTGCATTCTGGAAGTTTAGTACTGGTGCTTCAGATAAAGGAGAGAAAGTAACCGCAGAATTTGCAGTGCAAGGTGATTATGAAGCTGAATTAACAGTGATCACTTCAGGTGGTCAGGCAACTGCTACAAAAACAATTACTATCGATCAAACAGACTTCACATTATTGGATAGAGAAGATTACAACTTCTTAACTGGTGGTGCTGATTCAATTGACGGTAAAAGCTGGAAATTTGATAAAATGACAAGAGGTCATATGGGTATTGGACCAGCTGAAGGAAGTACTCCAGAGTGGTGGGCAGCAGATCCTATGCAAAAAGACGGTCTAGGTGCATATGATGATCTTGTTAACTTTAACTTGAATGGTTTCAAATTTAATTTGACAAACAACGGTGATTCTTATGCGAAAGATTATATGGCGGACTGGTTTACTTCTAAAGGAGGTTCTTTAGTTCAAGATGCAGACGACCATACATATTCAATCACTTTTGATGATCAATCAAATTGGAACTGGTCTATTACTGAAAGAGATGGCAAAAGTTTCTTAGTATTATCAGGGGATGCATTTATGTCATGGCACACTGGTGGTAATCAAGAATATGAGATTATGACTCTAAACGAAGATGAGTTGTACTTAAAAACTATCGGAGATGATGGTAATGCCTGGTACTACGGTTTCATTAGAGAAGGTTTTGAAAGACCTGTTGTTCCTCCTGTAGAGAAGCCATACGAGGCAAATGATATTGAGGATGATTTTGCAGGTTCTTCTACATTATCATTTATTGCAGATGGTGCATTAGAATTTACTGTTGGTGTAGATAACTTTGATCCAATGGGTAATACAGCAGCTCAAGTTGGTAGATATGTAAGAACAACTGAAGGTGGTGACTCTGGTTGGTTCCAAAATTATCAAGCAGAACTTCCATTCCGTATGGACTTAACCACAAGAAATGTTTTCACAATGAAAGTATTAATGTTGTCTTCTAATGATTTTACAACAGTAACTCCTGCAGCTGAAACACCAGAATGGTTAGGAGATGTAGCAATGGCTCCGACAGTAGCACTACGTTTAGAAGATACTAAAATGGGTGGTAATAGCTGGCAAACAAGAGCTGAAGTGTCTCAAACGATTACTGAAGACCAAATGGGTACTTGGGTAGAGTTAACATTCGACTTCTCTAGTGTAAGCGACAGAATGGACTTTGATAAAGTAATCATACAAATTGGTGGCGAAGGTCATACAAGACCAGGTACATTCTACGTATCAGACTTCCAATTACAATAAATAAAGTGTCTAAAACTTATGGGAGGTAGTACCACTACCTCCTGTAAGGTTATTATTAAATGAACATGTTTCACGGATAGGGTGAGATATACAGTAAAACTACAAAGAACCAACGATGAAAAAGAACTGGATTAGAGGAGTTCTGGCAGCAGCATTATGCTCAGTAACTTTAGGGTTCAACACACCTAATGTAGACCCAACTCAACAAGAGAATATTGAAATTATCATCAAAAGTAACTTGTCTGTAGAAGATAAAGTTGAAAAGATCTTACAACAACTAACATTAGAGGAGAAAGTTGGTCAGATGACACAAATTACTTTGGATGTCATCACCAAAGGTGAAAACGTATTTGTAAGCGATGAACCCCTTACTGTAGATAAAAAACTATTGGAAGAGGCCATCAAAAAGTATAAAATTGGTTCTGTATTAAATACAGCAAACAATAGAGCTAGATCTACCGAAAAATGGAATGAGGTAATTACTCAAATCCAAAAGGTAGCAATGAAAGAAATTGGTGTACCGGTATTGTATGGAGTAGATGCAATCCACGGTACAACATATACAGCAGGTGCAACATTCTTCCCCCAACAAATTGGTATGGCGGCCACTTGGAATCCTGAACTAAACCGTCAGGGTTGCGAAGTGACTGCCTACGAAACCAGAGCAAGTTCTATTCCTTGGGACTTCTCTCCGGTATTGGATATGGGTAGAAATCCAGCATGGCCAAGAATTTGGGAAACATATGGTGAGGATGTTTACCTTACTTCTCAAATGGGTATTGCAGCTGTAAAAGGTTACGAAGGAGAAAATAACGACCTATCTGATAACACTAAAGTAGCGTCATGTATCAAGCACTTCTTAGGTTATGGTAGTGAAAGATCTGGTAAAGATAGAACACCATCTTACCTTCCTGAAATTGAGTTAAGAGAGCATTATTTGCCATCATATAAAGCGGCTATTGATGCAGGTGCACATACCATCATGATCAACTCGGGGATCATTAACGGTACACCTGTGCATGCGAGCTACAAGTTATTGACAGATCTTCTTAAGAAAGAATTAGGATTCGAAGGTTTGGTAGTTACTGACTGGGCGGATATCGAAAACTTGCATAACCGTGATAAGGTAGCAGCGACTCACAAAGAAGCAGTGAAGCAATCAATCAATGCGGGTATCGATATGTCGATGGTTCCTTACAACTTCAACTTCTGTGGTTACCTTATCGAATTGGTGAACGAAGGTGAGGTGCCAATGGAAAGAATCGACGATGCTGTTAGAAGAATCCTTACTGTTAAAGTAAAGTTAGGTTTGTTCGAAACTCCAGCACCAAAGGTGAAGGATTATCCTAAATTTGGTAGCAAAGAACATGAGCAAATCGCTTACAATGCAGCATCAGAGTCAATTACTCTTTTAAAGAACGATAAAGATATTCTTCCTCTTAAAAAAGGAACAAAAATCTTAGTAGCGGGTCCAAATGCCAATTCTATGCGTACTTTAAACGGTGGATGGACATACTCTTGGCAAGGAGAAAAGGTTGAAGAATTTGCTCAAGATTACAATACAATTTTTGAAGCAGTTCAAAATACTTTCGGAAAAGAAAATGTAAACCTTGTACAAGGCGTTGAATACAATCACGAAGGTCAGTATTACGAAGAGAAAAATATTGATATTCAAGCTGCAGTTAAAGCAGCAAGTAGTGCAGATGTAGTTTTACTTTGCTTAGGAGAGAACACATACACAGAAACTCCTGGTAACCTTCACGATTTATACATCTCTCAAAATCAAAGAAAATTGGCGGAAGCTTTAGCAGCAACAGGTAAGCCAGTAGTATTGATTTTAAATGAAGGTAGACCACGTTTGATCTCTCAATTTGAATCAGATATGCAAGCAGTAGTACATACATACTTGCCAGGTAACTTCGGTGGAGATGCATTAGCTGATATCTTAGTAGGTGATGTGAACCCTAGTGGCAAGCTTCCTTATAGCTACCCAATGTATCCTAATGCTTTAGGTACTTACGATCACAAACCATCTGAAGCATCAGAAAAAATGGAGGGTATGTATGATTATAACTCTTCATTACCATTCCAATATGCATTCGGTTTTGGATTGAGCTATACTACATTTGAGTATGCCAACTTGAAAGTATCAAATACTGATTTTGGTCCAGATGATAACATCAAAATCTCTGTGGATGTGAAGAACACAGGTAAAGTAGAAGGTAAAGAAGTAGTTCAGCTTTTCACTAAAGATGTCTATGCTTCTATCACTCCTGATAACAAACGTCTTAGAAGATTCGAAAAAGTGAACCTGAAGCCAGGTGAAACAAAAACTGTTTCTTTCACTTTATCAGCTCGCGATCTTGCTTTTGTGGATGCAGACTTAAAATGGACTGTAGAAGAAGGCGAATTTAAACTGATGATAGGTGATAAAACTACATCAGTGAATGTAA
The DNA here is from genome assembly GCF_018736045.1 of Flammeovirga yaeyamensis. Classification (NCBI taxonomy): domain Bacteria; kingdom Pseudomonadati; phylum Bacteroidota; class Cytophagia; order Cytophagales; family Flammeovirgaceae; genus Flammeovirga; species Flammeovirga yaeyamensis. Next base: position 1,728,678 of record NZ_CP076132.1, read on the forward strand.
CAAAAACAAAAAAGTTTGATCAAGCATCGAACTAACATTATAGTCAAATAGATCATAAGGGGGCTCCATTTTTGGGGTTCCCTTTTCTTAAATTACAGGCGATGAAAAAATATTACTTTTTGCTATTAAGCTTTTTAATCTATCAAACATCATTTGCACAAAATGATTGTTATGAATTGGTATGGGCAGATGAATTTGAAGTAAACGGGGCTCCAGATGCTAACAAATGGGGATATGATATTGGTGGTAGTGGTTGGGGTAACAACGAAGACCAATACTACACAGACAAACTAACCAACGCTCAAGTGATCGATGGAAAATTGGTGATCACTGCACGAAAAGAAAATTTTGGTGGAAAAGCCTATACATCGGCTCGTTTAGTTTCTAAAGATAAAGGAGACTGGTTGTATGGTAAAGTTGTCGTAAGAGCGAAAATACCTACGGGACAAGGCACTTGGCCAGCAATTTGGATGCTTTCTACCGATTGGGAATACGGTGGATGGCCTGCAAGTGGTGAAATTGATATAATGGAACATGTGGGATACGATCCAAATGTAGTTCACGGTACAGTACATACTGAAGCGTACAATCACATGAACAATACCCAAAAAGGAGAGAAAGTAACAATTGCTACCGCTACTACAGCCTATCACGATTATGTTTTGGAATGGGATGAAAACTCAATAAAAGTAGGTTATGATGATACTTTTTATTTCAATTTTACAAAGGGAGCTACTTATCAAGAATGGCCTTTTGATAAACGATTCCATTTACTATTAAACATTGCCATGGGTGGTTCATGGGGTGGTGTTGGCGGGCCAACAGACGATTCGGCTTTGCCAGCTAAAATGGAAATTGAATATGTAAGGGTGTATCAAAAAACAGTAGGAGACATCACTGTTGAAGGAGATGTTATTCTAGAGAAAAACAATACGTATACCTATTTTGTAAAAGGTATGGAAGGTAATGTGACTTGGACGGTACCGGAAGGGATGAATATTGTAAGTGGTCAAGGCACATCTACAATTGAGGTTGAAGTTACTGATGATGCGAAAGGAGGTGAAGTAAATGCAGAAATCGTAGGTAACTGTTCGACATACAATGTGAAGAATGAAGTAAAGGTAGTTGTGGGAAAGCCCCAAGGGGAACAGATTAGTTTCCCCGCAACAATTGATAATACCATTAAGTGGTCAGTTTCTGAATCATTTGCTTCGACGTTTACATTAGAAAAAGACAATGAAGATGTATTGGTGACTTTTGATGTGAAAGACCCTTCAACAAATCCTTATATAGATTATGAATTCGATGAGATTTATGATTTCAGTGCTCACCAAGAGTTTTCTGTAGTATTAAAAAATGCCGAAGGAAAAGAACCTGATGCACTTAGAATAGAACTGTTAGATGGACAAGGTAATACTATCAATTCAGGTTTTGGTCGATGGTATTCTTCTGAACTACAACAAGATTGTAATTTTTGGAGATATACACATACGTTTGATCAAGCAGGTACTCAAGTGTCTGGTGTGAGAATGTATATTAATTACGGTATTTTCTCCAATGCCAAAAAAGGTGGTGTAATCATCTCAGATATTGTGATGTCACAATCTGGTTTATCAGAAGAAAGCCTTACAGATGATGGAGATTGCGGTGGATTAGATAATATTGTTACGAGCATTGATTCTGAATATAATAACAAAACAATTTATCCAAACCCCGTTAGAAATGGAGAAGAACTAACAGTAGGTGAGGATGTTCGTGTACAGTTATTTAATCTGATAGGTAAAAAAGTATTCGAAGGTTATTCTATCAATGGAAAATTACTAATTGATGGCATTGAAGCAGGACACTATATTATTGTCTTGAAAAATGAAAACAATAACATTTATAAGAAGATTATCATACAATAAGTTTAGTTTAATCAAAGAGATTAAATAAAAATTTAGAAACCCTTAAAGGTCATTTCATTCATTTGAGATGACCTTTTTTATGTGTTAAATTCAACTACCATAGTTCTCGATCAAATCTATTTTTTTTAAATCAAATGCTCTGTTTTGGTGATAGCAGTCATGAAAGTATAGTGATAGAAGTGTGTTAGAAACGTTTATTAAGAATATAATTGGGTATTGGTCGACCAATAATCCAAAAACAACGTTAAAATTACAAGTGTGTTTTTAACAATCGCTAAATAATAAACTAAGATGACTTAGTAATTAAATCAATCTCTCGAAGTGTGGAATTATTACACTCTACTAAACAAACAATTAAAAATAACTTCAATGCAGAAAGTTTTAATAAACGGCTTTTTGCTTAAATAATTAAATGGTTCAATGAAGACAAAAAATATACTTCTTGGATTAGCATCTATCGCTTGCTTAACACTAAATAATGTAAATGCTCAAGGCATTAAATCTGATTCTGCTAAAGTTTCTACTAAAGAAAACAATGCATTAACAAAACAAATTAATGTATTCGAGTCTGGAGGAGCCACAAACGATGTACCTAGAGAATTAAATACAGGGGTGCCAAGTATTAGCCTAAAACAAGTGTATAATGACTCGTATTTCGATTTTAATAACGGTACAGCAATTGCCTATAGGAACTTCTTACTATCGGGTAAAAGGTCTCAAGCAGAACGAGGTGAGTCTGTAATTGAATACGGTTATTCCGGTTTTGTGGTGAATTATGAACCGGTAAAAGTGGGCAACTTCTTAAAGGGTACGATCTCTGGATCAACAAGAGGAACAAGATATATTGATGTGCAGGCCATGCATAAGATTGGAAAAAAAGGATGGTATGCAGGTTTGGGATTGGTCAATAAACAAGTAGATGGACCTTTTCATTATGCTGATGGATGGATAGGGACGAATGGTCAGAATTATGCTGCTCGAGTGGGAAAAGAGTTTAAAAATGGTGAATTCCATGTCGATGTTTTCCATAATGACATTACCACAAACACAACCAAACAAATGATTTTCCTATTGGATAAAGACGGAAACGTTCAAAATACCAATTTCTCCGATTATAATAACTTACTCTTGCCAGCCTCTCAAAGTATCAGTTATGTCGATCCGTTTTCAGGTGAGCTGATTCATAAAAATGATGTTTTAGGTACTCGAATCCAAACCACGGGTATTGATGCCAATTTTGATTATAAATTTGCCAATGACTGGAAGCTTCATTTTGTAGCACGATACGAAAATTCTTATCAAACAGCCAATTTTAATAAAGCACTGACCGTTCCTAAAACAGCCAATGAATATGGTGATAAATATGCTGGAATGATGGGGATGTCACCTGGAAGTATCTATTTTCAAAATGCCAATACAGGAGAGAAAATCAATGGTGGAGATTATTTGATCAAGGAAAGATATCAAACACTTTATCACCCAGAGAATTTCCAACACTGGTACAACACCACTTCAATGAGTAAACAATTTGGCGATCATACACTAAAATTTGGGATGAACCTTCAATATGTAGAATTCCCTCATAGAGCATTCATTCAACAACAAGGTTTATATGCCATAGGAGATGGATCGGATATACAAGCGGTGGATATTGTAGATAATACCGGGAAAGTGTATACCAAAGGCGGTATTATCAATTATAATGGTCAGATTCAAGCGATGGATGAGGTGTCTTCTTTCACCACATCATTCTATGCCCATGATATCTGGAAAATCACAGATCGTTTTAGTGTAGACTATGGTTATCGTTTCGATATCTTTATGGATAAATACAATAAGATTATTGATGGTACTCCCGATATTGATACAACACAACCTTTAGCCAACCAATTTGTTACCGTAAAAACATATCAAACACCAGCAGAGCGACTAAATTATAACCAAGTACATGTAATGCATAGTGCTTACCTTGGGTTTGTTTATCAGTTAAATAACTGGCGTTTCGATGGATCGGCAAGTAAAGGTTTTATGCCTCAGAGAATAACAATTGCAGGTATAAAGCCGGATAGAAATTTCAATTCAGATCAAGTCAACGAGGTGTATGTAGGTCAGTTTAACGTGGGGTATATTAAGAGTAAATATGGTGTGAGAACCGGTATTAACTACATAACAAAAACCAACGACTACGAAGCCATATCATTACCTGATGGTACGTCACAGGGTGTTCCTCACGATATCACCACATTTGGTTACAATGTAAATGTATTTGCTAAACCATTAAAAAATTGGAATGTAGCTATTCAATATACTTATCAAGAACCGAAGTATAAAAACTACGAGCTTCCGACTTTTGATGGTGCTGGAAATCCAACTGCCCCAATTATTTATTCTGATAATATGCCAACCGGTATTGCAAAACATATCATTGAGTTCAATACCAACTATTCCATCACGCCAAAATTAAAAGTGAATGGTTTGGTGAGATACCAATCGAGAAAAGCATTGGATAAGAAAAATGTCTTCTATTCTGCTCCTTACTTATTTACGCAGGCAGGGGTGAGCTATAAATTGACCAAACATTTCTCCTTGTCTTATAAAATGTTGAATGTATTGAATAGAACGGGAGCATCGAGTATTATCGGTCTTCCAAACGTAAATAAAGATGATACTCAAGTAATTAATAATGTGTACACAAATCCTATGATTGGAACGATCCAAGCTCCTCGTGAACATGTGTTTACCCTCAAATTTAATTACTAAAAAATATTGTTTTTGATTGATTTGTATAGCCGTATATAGTTTTCTTTATACGGCTTTTTCTATTTCGAAAACCAACATTTACTCTAAAACAACTTTTTGATATGTTCCTCATTACGTAGATGTATCTCCCCGAATACTTCTTTTTCTAATTCATCAAATTGTTCTTTTACTTTCGAGGTCTTGATTTTCCCATTTTCTAAATAGTGTATTTGATCACACAAAGAAGTTAAGGATTCAAGAATATGAGAAGTAATCAATATCGTTTTCCCTTTATTTTTGAGTTGTTCTATGATAAGATGTATCACCCTTGATGATTCCAGATCCACACCATTAAAAGGCTCATCCAAAATATAGATTGGTCGGTCTTTTAGAAACACACCCATCAATGCTACTTTCTTCATCATTCCTGTGGAGTAGTCATCAATAAGTTGATTGAGAGGAATACCAAACAATTGATTCAATTCTTCAATTCTTGACATATCCTTTGAAAACAACTTCAAGTAATCCTTCCCTGTGATGTGAGAATAGAAATAATTTTCCGTACTCAAATACCCAATACTCTTTTTAGTTAGCGGTTGATCATTCCATGAAATGTGTCCTTTATCAAAGGTTAGTAAGCCATAGATACCTTTTAACAAAGTAGTTTTTCCAGCGCCATTTAACCCCACTAAGCCATGAATACCACCTTCTTGAAGTGTTAGTGACAGGTCGTTTATCACTACATTTTTTTGAAAGCTGATATTAAGTTCTTGTATCGAAATCATGTAAATAAGTGGTTAGGTTTTGAATAGATTGAAAATAATATTTGATGCTTAATCCGATCACTACTGGAATGAAAAACGGAATGATTAAACTGATTACACCCAACCCCGACATGGTCTGAGCGGCTTTGGACTCCTCATTTGGAGTATAAAAGGCATATTTGACGATCACGATATAGATGTTCAGAAAGCACTGAACAGATAAAATACCAATGATCAGAAACCACTCATTATAATGTAAAACGATATAAATGAGTGCTAGGGGAGCAACCATACAGTTAAACAAAATGACTTGCTTTCCCATTTTATGTATCAAATATTCTTTTGGTGATAGTTCTAAGGCAATCAAATGGGAGAGGGGTTCTCCTTTTTCAACAAAACTAAAAGTGATTAGCCAAAGGATGAGTATTGCTACAGGAATAACGGGCATCTGATAACTGCCAATTATTGCGGCGATATATATAGGAATGATTAAGAACAAAGATTGTCGAATTCCAGACTTCCATTCAAAACTTTCATCTGGAATAATATCAATCAATCGGTTAAAAATCGAAGGAGTGTTTGTTTGAGGTTTCTTGATGAAGGTAAGTAAACCACTAAAACCAATGATTCCTGCAAACATCAGAAACTCTTTATGGAGTAAAAAAATGAATGAAAACGGTAAAGAAAAAAGGAGATATTCTGTAAATAAATAAAGTCGATGATTTGATAAAACAGAGGAGAGAAAGTCGATGTCATCTCTCTTTAATTGAATAATCAGTAATATCAAACTTAGACCAAGTGCAACGAATACATTGAAATCAGAATTGGAGACGATATCAAAATAAATTCTATAGAAAAAAGCCAATCCTAATAAGTAGAGTGGAATACGAATTTTCCCTAGTTCTAAAATGATACGATAGATTTGTTTACCTCTTAGTTGAAAGAGAGACATCCACATAAAATGGGGTATTTTGTTGTTTTGACACTATTATTAGTTCTAATTTATAAAATCAAATACTATAAACATAATGATAAACTAACTTACTAGGGTATTAATTTTTTCACAATAAAGAATGAAAATGAAAATCTTTTTTTATGGCCTACTTACGGCACTATTACTAAATCTCCCAACCCACGGACAAACAAAAACTAAAATCATTTTTGATACAGACACAAACAATGAAGTGGATGATCAAAATGCTTTGGCTTATTTGTTACTAAACGATCAAACATTTGATGTTTTAGGAGTAACTGTGAATGCCACTAGAAATGGAGGTAATGTAACAGAACATTACAAAGAAGCAGAGAGAATCATCACTTTATGTGATCGACCAAAAACAAAATTGATTATGGGAGTAAATGATAATTTTGATCGAATTTTACCTGATCTAAATAACGATAAGCACGATGGGTACGAAGCGGTCGATTTTATCATCAAATCAGTTAAAAAGTATAAGAAGGATGTAGTAATCTTAGCCGTTGGGAAATTAACCAATGTAGCTTTAGCGATGGCGAAAGATCCAAGTATTATCAATGACATTAGAATTGTTTGGTTAGGGACAAATTATCCTAATTACAGAGAATACAATTTCGTCAACGATATTCCCTCTATGAACTATATCATGAGAACCAACGCTCATTTTGAGATTATGCCTTGTCGATATAATATGGAATCGGGTACCGCTCATGTGAAGGTGTATAAAGAGGCTATCGTTAAAAAGATGAAGGGAATGGGACCAACGGTGAATACAACGATTATAGGTCGACATGGTGGAGAATTCAGTAATTTAGGGGATTATTTGAGTAGTTTATTCGAGCATATTGAATATTATCATAATCCTCCATCAAGATCATTATTTGATATGGTGGCTGTAGCAGTGATAAAGAATAACGATTGGGCTGAACGTTCTGAAATAACGCCATTTATTTATGAGAATGAAAGATGGAATACCATTGGAAAAGGGAAAAGAAAAGTAATACTTTGGGAATTTTTCGATGCTGAGGCCATCATGGATGATTTTTATAAGACATTAAATCCACAGACAAAATAAATGATCAAGACATAAAAAAATCCCGTAAGCCGAAACTTACGGGATTTTATATTTTACAATACTTCAGCTTAGCTTAAAGTACGTTTTGTTTCTGTCATTTCGAATACCTCAACAACGTCACCTTCTTTGATATCGTTGTAGTTTGTGATACTCAAACCACATTCGTAACCGAATTTCACTTCGTTCACGTCGTCTTTGAAACGCTTCAAGGCACCAACTTCACCACCTTCAGTACCACCGTAGATAACAACACCATCACGGATTAGGCGGATTTTAGAGTTACGCTTGATGTAACCGTCTGTAACGTAACAACCGGCAACTGTACCCACTTTAGAGATCTTGAATACTTCACGAACCTCAACGTTACCAACGATTTTCTCTTCCATGTCAGGGCTAAGTAGACCTTCCATAGCAGCTTTCACATCGTCAATTGCGTTGTAGATTACTGAGTAGTGACGTACTTCAATACCTTCTTTCTCAGCAAGCTTTCTTGCGTTTGGAGTAGGACGAACTTGGAAACCGATAATCATTGTTGGGTTCTCCTTATCGGCAGCCGCTAACAAGATATCTGATTCCGTTAAGGCACCTACACCTTTGTGGATGATTCTTACTTCTACCTCTTCGTTAGAAAGTTTCAGTAATGAATCTGATAATGCTTCCACAGAACCGTCCACATCACCTTTGATGATCATGTTCAATTGTTGTAACTCACCTTGAGCTAGACGTTTGAATAGATCTAGGTTAGGACGTTGTGAAGCTCTCAAGCTTTGCTCACGAGCTAATTGCTCACGCTTGTTAGCAATTTCTCTAGCTTCACGTTCCGTATCAAGAACATTTAATTTATCACCTGCTTGAGGAGCACCAGATAAACCTAGTACCTGAACTGGAGTAGAAGGACCAGCCTCTTTTACTCTTTGTCCTCTATGGTCAAGCATTGCTTTCACTTTACCATAGTATCCACCGGCAAGCATTACATCACCTACTTTCATCGTACCAGCTTGAACTAGTACAGTAGCAAGGTAACCACGACCTTTGTCAAGTGATGCTTCAACGATAGTACCAACAGCATTCTTATTAGGGTTAGCTTTTAGTTCTAATACTTCAGATTCTAAAAGAACACCTTCTAATAAGTCGTCGATACCTTGACCAGTTTTGGCTGAGATTTCGAACGCTTGGTATTTACCGCCCCAATCTTCAACAAGGATATTCATTGCTGAAAGTTGAGTTTTAATATTGTCTACGTTTGCGTTTGGCTTATCTACCTTGTTAATCGCGATAACGATTGGAACTTCAGCAGATAATGCGTGGTTGATTGCTTCTTTTGTTTGAGGCATTACTTGATCATCTGCAGCAACTACAATAATTGCAACGTCAGTCACTTTTGCACCACGAGCACGCATCGCTGTAAAGGCTTCGTGACCAGGAGTATCTAGGAAGGCAATCTTCTTACCTGTCTTCGTCTTCACATCGTATGCACCGATGTGCTGAGTAATACCACCTGCTTCACCTGAGGCTACGTTTGCATCACGGATGTAGTCAAGTAATGACGTTTTACCGTGGTCTACGTGACCCATGATGGTTACAATTGGCGCTCTTTCTAATAAATCTTCTGGTTTATCTTCTTTTTCTAAAGGAGCATCAACTTCTTCTTCAGCTGAAGCAAATTTAGGTTCGAAGTTAAATTCAGCACAGATAAGCTCAATTGTTTCTTTATCTAGACGCTGGTTGATCGAGATGAACATACCACTGTTCATACATGTCATGATCACATCAGAAACAGACACTTCCATCATTGACGCTAACTCACTTGTAGAAACAAATTCTGTAACAGTGATGATGTGTTGTTCTGCAGCCTCTTTTTGTAAACGTGCTTCGTTTTCCGCTTCACGTTTATTTCTTTTCGCTTGTTTATGTTTACCACGCGTCGATTTGAAACCTGATTGGTTCAATTGAGCGTTGGCTCTCTTCATTCCTGATTGGATGTCCTTTTCAGATGGTTTACCCTTCTTCTTGTTACCTCCTTTCTTGTTGCCTTGACCTCTTTGCGAAGTAGCATCTGCATTACGGAATGTTTTCTCTCCTGAACCTTGTCCACCTTGTTGGTTACGGTTACCGCCTTGTCCACCTTGGTTACGGTTGCCACCTTGTCCACCTTGGTTACGGTTGCCGCCTTGTCCACTTTGGTTACGGTTGCCACCTTGTCCACCTTGGTTACGGTTGCCACCTTGTCCACTTTGGTTACGGTTGCCACCTTGTCCACCTTGTTGGTTACGGTTACCACCTTGTCCACCTTGGTTACGGTTACCACCTTGTCCGCCTTGTCCTCGGTTACCACCTTGTCCACCTTGACCTCTGTTTCCACCTTGACGGTTGCCGCCTTGCGTATTTCCAGATTCAGAGTTTCCAACAGGGACTCTCTTTTTCTTACGTTGTTTCTTTTGTCCACCTTTATCATCAGAAGAAGCAACTGGGCGTTGTTTTTTCTTACGACGGTTTTCAAAAGAAGATAGGTCAACTTTACCGACTACAGTAAGACCTTTTAATTCGTCAGCTTTCGCAGAAATAGCTGATTGATCTTCTGAAGTTGGAGCACTTTCTTTTGGTGTCTCTTTAGGTGTTTCAGAAGGAGCTGCTTGTTCTTTCTGAGCAGCTGGTTTCGTCGTTTGTTTCTTCACTTCTTTTGTTGGTTGCTCCTCTTTTGGTTGTTGTGGAGCTTTTTCAGATACATCAGGCTTCTGCGGAGCTGTTTCCTTTGCAGCAGGTTTTGGAGCCTCTACCTTTTTCTCAGGTTTTGGTTCTTCAACTTTTTTAGGAGCTTCTTTAGGAGCTTCTTGCTTTGGAGCTTCTTTCTTAGCAGGAGCTTGAGGCTTTTTATTGTCTTCAGCTGGTTTCTTCGCTTCAGCTGCTGGTTTTTTATCTTTAGATGCTGGCTTTTTCTTATCGTCCAGATCAATTTTGCCTACTACTTTAAGACCAGGTCTTCCACTGAAAGTTTCAGGATCTTTTTCAGCTTTAGGAGCCTCTTCTTTTTCCTTTTTAGGAGCGGCTGGCTTCTCGGCAGTATTATTTTTGATGATCAGATGTTCGTCTTCCTGCTCAGTAGATTTCTTTCTGTTAGATTTCTTAGATTCAATAACAGTATTTCCCACTTGAGACGAGATAGAGATTTGTGATGCCTCTTCTTTGTCTTGCATAGACTTTGCATTCATCTTCTTCAGCAACTCGAATTGTTCGGTTGTGATCTTAGCGTTTGGAGAAGACCCGACATCAATGTCTTTCTTCTTCAACTGCTCGATGAGTGTTTGGTGTCCAACGTTTAATTTTTTGGCCGCCTGATTAATTCTGATCATCTTTTGATCTGCCATATATTCTTTTTCGTAATACTTTGTTCGTAATATATTGCTATCACAGCAATTAAAATATTTAAGCTGTTAGCTTAAGAAAAATGTTCATGACGAACGCCTACATAAACACTTCTAAGATGCAAAGATATGAGTTACTTTTTAAATCTTAAATTTAATTGCTATTCATCTTCACCTTTTTGCACTTATTATAGGTATTATGTCTTGTTTTCATCAGAAATGCACTTTTGAAAGGCATTTTTTTTTCTGAATTATAAAAAACCAAGACAAAATGAATGGAGATTATCAAAAAATAATCTCCATTCCAACTTCATAAGGAAGTTGATATATTATGAGTATGAACTATTGTTTGATGGCAGTAAGCACTTCATCAACAGTTTCATCTTCTAAGTCTGTTCTTTCGATCACTTCTTCTCTAGAAATAGATAAGATAGAATTCACAGTGCCTAATTTAGCTTTTTTGAATTCATCAATGATCCATTCTTCGATGACATTATTGAAAGATGATAAATCGACATCTTCAGAAACAGAAGTTTCAGTCTCATTATATTCTTCGATATCATCAGAGTAATCTACTAAATCATCCATGTCTTCCTCTTCTGCAGTTTCGTTTGCAGCTTGTTGTTGTTGTGGACGGTTCGGTTGATCTGAAGATTTTTTGTCCTCTTCGAATTGACGACGCATTACTTCCATGATAGCAATAATCGTTTCTTCTTCAAGTTCAGTTCTACGCTCTAACTCTTGTACATTGTGATCAAGAACGGCTCCTGCAGTATCTAAACCAATACGTTTGAATTCTTGTAACATCCAGTCTTCGAACATATCGTTGAACTCCATAACATCGTAATCCATGTCGTCGTCTTGTTCGCCAACCATTTCACGGAATACATCGATTTCGTAACCTACTAATTTAGAAGCAAGCTTAATGTTTTGGCCATTTTTACCAATTGCTAAAGAAACTTGGTCTTGTGGTAAAGTTACCTCAACTCTTTTTTCTTCGTCATTGATACTAATGTGAGTAATGTGTGCAGGAGATAAAGCACGACGGATCATAAGATCCATGTTTTCTGTGTAGTTAATTACATCGATATTCTCGTTTTGTAATTCACGTACGATAGAGTGAATACGAGATCCTCTCATACCAACACAAGCACCTACTGGATCTACTCTTTCGTCGAAAGATTCCACAGATACTTTTGCTCTTTCACCTGGCTCACGAACGATATTTCTGATAGCAATCAAACCATCAAAAATTTCAGGAACTTCGTTTTCGAATAAAAGACGTAAGAAAAGTGGAGAAGTACGAGACAATACAATCTTAGGATTGTTGTTGTTCATTTCTACACGATCGATTACCGCACGGATGTGATCGCCTTTTCTGTAACGGTCTTTAGGAATCATCTCATTTCTTGGAAGAGATAATTCGTTGTTATCTTGATCGATGATGATGAACTCACGGTGTAAAGTTTGGTACACTTCACCCATAATCAATTCACCAACTCTTTCTTTATATTGATCGAAAAGAACTTTCTTTTCTAAATCTTTTACTTTTTGGATTAAAGTCTGACGAGCAGTTTGTACCATTCTTCTACCGAAGAAATCGATCTCTACTGCTTCAGCTACTTCCTCATCTACTTCAAAATCTTCCTCGATTTTCTTAGCATCTGTAAGGTGAATTTGAGTTTGAGCGTCAAAATCCTCAGCATCGTCTGCAACGATCTGACGGTAACGCCAAATTTCCAAATCACCAGCATCCACGTTAATAATTACGTCGAAAGTGGCATCATCACCATATTGTTTACGAATCATTGTCTTGAACACGTCTTCTAAGATCTTGATCATAGTAGGACGGTCAATCCCTTTCATTTTTGCAAATTCCTTAAACGATTCGATTAATTCTGAGCTGTTCATATCTGCAAGAGTTTTGTTTTAATATTTTGAATAAAGATTATTTAAATGATACCTCGACAACTGTCTGTTTGATATCAGAGAATGGAATTACCATCTCTTTAATCTCTACTTTCTTTTTTCCTTTTTCTTTAATTTCGGCATCAATTACAATATGCTCTTCGGTAACTGATTTTAATTTACCTACAAACTTTGTTTCGTTGCCTCTAGTTACTTTTACTTTGCGATCAACATTCTTTATATATTGTCTATGTTGTTCCAAAGGCTCGCCTACGCCAGCAGAAGTAACTTCAAATGTATATTCATCCTTGATCAACTCTCTTTCGTCTAATTCTCTACCCACTTCACGAGAAACAGTAGTAACTTGTTCAATAGTTACTCCATTATCGCCATCTAAGATAATTAGTACTTTTAAGCGTTTCATTCCTTTAGCCTCTACTTTAACAATAAATAGAGATTCATCAGGAAGATGTTGTTCAACGATACTTTTTATTTGTTCTACTAAACCCATAGTTTTTTTAAAAATAATCTGTTTTTCTAAAAAACATGGTGGAAAGATCTTTTCATCTATTCTTTTTCGTTCAGCGGTAAGTGGTTGATAACTAGAGGTTAATCGCAGGTCCACTTGCTCAAATCACGAAAAAAAGTCAACAAAAAAGGGAGACGATTTTCGCTCCCTTCTAGATGCTTTCCATGATGTTGATACAAATATAAATATAACATCTAAAAATGCAATATTTTTTTATGACTAGTTCTTCAGAGTTAAAACATATTTAGATAATGCTTCTACATCTTCATTAGAAATCTCCCTTTCTGAGTACTTAGGCATGAACCCTTTACCTTCTCTAATCACTTTTAAAATACCTTCTTGGTTTAACTGACTCTCTGATAATCTAGCCGCACCACTTCTTTGAGCGTTACCGTCAGGTCCGTGGCAGTTAGAACACTTTTTGTCATAAGTGATTTGTCCTTGTTTTTCTACTTCTGTTAATTCTCTCATTGATTTAGGAGCAGTGCTAGCACCGTCGTCAACAGTAATCTCACCTCTTTTTACTTTTGCTCTATGTGCTTCAGCCAAACCGTAGGCACAGAATAAACAAAGAAAAGAACCTAACATTAAGAATTTATTGTGCTTTTTAGTCGCAATTACTGCCAAAGGAATGGATGCAGCGACTAAAGCAAATTTGATGTATAATAAGCTAGATGTAGCACTATCATATATGAATAGCATCGCTAATCCTGTTGCAAGGAAAGTAAATGAAATAATCATTTCAGGTACTTTGACGATTTTTCCAAACTTATCAAACTTCTCATTGCTGATAAATAATAAGATCGTTTTGATCAAGTAAATAAGGAAAAACAGAATTACGACTACCTTATGCGTCAAAAAAACGTGTGACATTGTATAAAATAATTTGTATGTAAAGTTTAAAGATTAGTGGTGTTTCTCACTGACACTTTTAAAAAAATCTATTTTCTGATGCAATATGCATCATAATTTTAAAAACATACAACGGAAGATATTGTTTTCATCGATTACATCTCAAATTTATATCAAATTCGATAATTCGTGACCTACCTCACTTCCAATTGCAATACCCATTCCTCCCATACGTATTCCTACTGCAATTTTATCACTTAGTTTTTCTATAATGGGTTCCTTTTTATCACCAAAACCCATAATTCCAGACCACTCTTGCTCTATTTCAAAATCTACTCCTGGAAGAATCACTTCCTTTAGTAACTCATTTATTGGTTGTGTTATTTGAGTAGTTGTAGCAAATTCTGTAGTAGTCTCGGCTTCATAGGCAAGATGGCGACCACCTCCAATTAATAGTCTGTCTCCAACATTCCTAAAATAATAATAGCCTCTGTCGTAATGATAGGTTCCTTCAATAGGGAGATTTTGTATGGGTTTGGTAATGACTACCTGTCCGCGACCTGGTTGAATTTTATATTGTGGTAAAAGTTTAGAAGCAAAAGCATTCACACATACGGCCACTTGTTCTGCTTTAAATTCTAATTTCTTATCAGTGGTAATTAAAACATTTTTACTTTCCTCGTTTAACTGTTTTACTTCAATGCCCGTTAAAATCTCAATATCTTTTGATCGAGCTATTTTTAGCAATGCAGTCATCATTTTTCCTGTATGAATTTGTCCTTCAAGAGGATTATAAAGTAATTCTTTTACTTGATGATCATCAAAACCAAAACGAGGCGTTTTAAAACCTCTTTCCAAAAAGACTTTTTGATGAAAAATAGGAGACAATAGGTCATTGACCTCATGGAGTTGATTTAAATAAAATAGTTGTTCTTTACAAATAAGTTCATACCCACCATACGCATAGAAATCCATGTTTTTATCGCCTACTCTTTGTCTTAGACGCTGTAAACCATTGTATCTTTTTTGTACGGTTTGTAAAACAAATTCTTCAGAATAATTTTCTAAGTCATCACATATTTCAGTAAGGCTGCCAAAACAAGCAAAACCTGCGTTTTTTGTACTAGCCCCTGAAGGGAGGATGCCTTTTTCTAAAATTAAAACTCTTTTATTAGGATACTTTTCCTTGTATTCAATAGCTGTACTCAAGCCAACAATACCACTACCAATAACAATAAGGTGGTATTGCATAAAACTCTCTTTTTCCCAAAAGCTGATCATGTGTTTGTTGGTATGGTTTGATTTATGATGTGTTTATATAGATTACTGAAATAAAGTGGAAGTGTTTTTCTTTTCGGAAGAAAAATTAAATATATCCGGCCATTTCAGTAATTTGTAAATTATGGTGAAGTTTTAACTCACTTGTTTATCTAAATCGCAAAATAATATTTTTTTATGCCAACTGAAATTGTCAAAAAAGGAAAAGGGGTAAAATTACAATCTTCTTCCAATGCAAAACTCTCCAAAGTGAAGGTAGGGTTAGGTTGGGAAGTAAGAAAAGGAGGGCAGCTTGATTTAGATGCATCGGTATTTATGCTAGGGGAGGATGGGAAATTACCTAGTGATGAATACTTTGTTTTTTACAATAATCTCACCTCTCCAGATGGAATGGTAAAACATAAAGGAGATAATAGAACAGGAGATGGAGAAGGTGATGATGAAGAGATATTAATTAATTTATCTTTTATCTCGCCAGTGGTGAGAGAATTGAGGTTTGTGGTAAGTATCTACGATGCACAGGCAAGAAGACATAACTTTGGCCATTTGGAAGATGCTTATATCAGAATGGTAAATTTAGAGAACAGTCAGGAAATTCTTCATTACGATTTGGATGCCGAATTTAGCGATGATACAGAAGTAGAATTTGCCCGCCTAGTTAGAGAGGATGATGGGTGGAAGTTTTTACCTACAGAAAAAGGAACTAAAATTGGGCTTCAGGGGTATGTAGATAAATTTATCCCTGAATTATAAAAGCTTTTGGGCGATATCAAATTTTTTTACATCTTCGCGAAAATTAAAGACATAAACTCAAAACACATCATAAACATGAAAGTTGGAATAATTAAAGAAGGCAAAATACCAGAAGATAAACGAGTGGCTTTGACTCCTGAACAATGTGAGGAAGTTTTAGAAAAGTATCCTGAAGTGGAGATTTATGTTCAGAAAAGCCCAATCAGATGTTATAAAGATGAGGAATATGAAGAGCTAGGCATTGCCGTAGTCGATGATGTATCTGATTGTGATATCTTATTAGGTATTAAAGAAGTGCCGATTCCAGAATTAGTGCCCAATAAAAAATACTTTTTCTTTTCGCATACTATCAAAAAGCAACCTTATAATAGAGAGTTGTTAAACGCAATTCTTGATAACAATATCGAGATTATGGATTATGAGGTCTTGACTAGAGAAGATGGATCTAGAGTAATTGCATTTGGTCGATTTGCAGGTTTAGTGGGTGCTTACAACGGTTTGTTGGCTTATGGTAAAAGAATGGGTACTTTCGATTTGAAGCCAGCACATTTGTGTCACGACCTCAACGAAATGTGGATCGAGTGCAAAAAAGTGAAATTACCTAATAATTATAAAATTGCTTTGACTGGTTCTGGTAGAGTATCAAATGGTGCGGTGGAAACACTCCTAGCAGCTGGAATCAAAAAGGTGAGTAAGCAAGATTTTATTGATAAAGAATTTAATCAACCTGTTTTTGTTCAATTGAGATCTAAAGATTACCACGATCAAAAAGACGGTAAACCATTTGTTCTAAAAGAATTCTTTGATCAGCCTCAAGATTATGTATCTACATTTGGTGAATTAAACAATATAGCTGATATGCTTGTAGCCGGTGCGTTTTGGCATCCAGCAGCACCTGTGTTATTTACAAAGGAAGACATGCAGAAAGAGGATTTCAATATTAAAGTAATCGCTGATATTACTTGTGATATTGAAGGTTCTATTCCATCTACCAAGCAACCATCAACCATTGCAGATCCATTGTATGATTACAATCCAAAATCAGGTGAAGTGGAAGATGCCTTGTCAAGTAAAGAGAATATTACGGTGATGGCGGTAGATAATCTTCCGAATGAATTGCCACGTGATGCCTCTGAAGCTTTTGGTCGCCAAATGATTGATAACGTTTTAGAAGATCTATTTATTGAAGATAAAGGAGTAATTGAACGTGCTAGAATTACGCAGAACAAAGCACTTACACCTAAATTCTCTTATCTACAAGATTATGTGGATGGAAAAGAGTAATTAGAAGAATTACTTAATTTTAAGAAGCGATTACTTAAGGTAATCGCTTTTTTTATGACTATTATTAAGTATTTGTTAATAATAAATGTCACTTTTTAAGAAAAAGTACTCAGATTTTTTGCGATATTAATTTAGTGTTACGTATAATTGCGTATCAATTATTCAACTTGTGTGCGTCTCATTAATTTTCACCTTATAACAACTAACAATTAACAGTTATGTTAAAAGCAAAACTACTATTGATAGGCATAATTATGCCTACTCTTTTAATCGCCAATGAACAGACTGGGCAAACTACAGCTGAGTTTCATAGTATTGACAGTTTATGGGTCTTACTTTGTGCCATCTTAGTATTTTTAATGCAGGCAGGTTTCAAAACTCTAGAAACTGGACTTGTGAAAAGAGAGCACCGTGCAGGTGTAGGGGCTAAAAACCTTATGGATATGGTCGCTGGTTTATTAGGTTTCTTTCTACTTGGTTATGGGTTTATGTTTGGTAGTTCCCACTTTGGAATTATTGGATTTGATCTAAACTTATTTGCAGGTACTGACTTATCAAAATCAGAATTAGGTATTCCGGGTCCAGTATTTTTCTTATTTCAAGTAGCATTTGCTGGTACTGCATTAACAATTGTATCAGGTGCAATGTCTGGTAGAACAGGTTTATTGCCTTATTTGATAGGTTCAATTATTACAGCTATTCTAATTTATCCAGTATTTGGACATTGGGCTTGGGGTAATTTATTAGATCAAGATAACCATGCATGGTTGGCAGAGATTGGTTTTATGGACTTTGCAGGATCGACAGTAGTGCATACTTTAGGTGCGACTGTAGGATTAGTAGGAATTATACTTGTGGGACCTCGATTAGGGAGGTTTGATATGCATGGTAAGATTCTCCCAATTAAGGCTTCAGATTATTCTTATTCTGTTCTTGGAGTAATTCTACTTTGGGTAGGATGGTGGGGATTCAATGGAGGTAGTACTTTAACCTTCGGAAATGATGTGTCCACTATTATTCTAAATACAAACGTAGCAGGTGCTTCAGCTTGCTTTTCTGCTTTTATTATGTGCTACTTCTTCCAAAGAAGAGATGAGCTGATGGAAAAAATGATGGGTGGAGCTTTAACAGGATTAGTGGCGATTACTGCTTGTTGTAATGTGGTTTCTCCTTCTAGTGCGTTAATCATTGGTTTATTGGCTGGAGTTATACATAACCTTTCATTCGACCTTATTCTAAAAGTATTTAAATTGGATGATCCAGTTGGAGCGATTCCTGTTCATGGATTTGGAGGTATTTTCGGAACATTGTGTGTAGCTCTTTTCGGAAAGGAAGAACTATTGGTATTACCGAGATGGGAACAACTGTTAGTGCAGGCTATTGGTATAGAAGTTTGTATAGCCTTCACAGTAATTGTATCTTTTATTATGTTTAAAGTGATAAAAATGGTTTATGGCTTAAGAGTTTCTCCTGAACAAGAGTTGGGAGGGATGATGGCAGGTAGAAAAATGCCGAAAGAATTTTATGAAGAGGAGAAAGGTGCTAAAATTCAATATGCCTCTTTAAAAGTTTCAGGTAAAGGCTACAATCTGATAAACATTAAGGACTTTATAGAATTAAGTAAATCGTATCGAGATGGATTAATTCAAAATAAAAGAGTCACTTTTATCGATGAAGCAGGAGATAAGGTAGATTTTGAAGAAGCATTACGCCAATTATCTGTATTGCGTGAGAAGTCTTTAAAAAATGAGCCAATGGTTTCAGCTTAATATTAAAGCAAGCTTTAGAAAGATATTTAAACCTTAGGGAGACCTAAGGTTTTTTTATTCATAAAAATGAGAAAAGAAGAGCTTTTATCAATTGGTAAAAAGAAAAATTTAAAGACTATATAAACTCTTATTTAGAAATTAATGTATTTATAGTATAACCTAAGTGTAAAAAATACGTTTAAATTCTTATCAATACTTATTTTTAATATTGATATTAGTTATATTTGTCTATCCTAAGTTATTAAACACCGAAAGGCATTTACCACATACATAAACACTATAATGAGCCAAGTAAACACTGAGTTATATTCTCCTACTCGGCTTGACTTTAAATGGAGCCTTAAATTAAAAAGAGGTTCAGTACACGCAGCTACTTTTGCATTTAAGGTCTTATCACATAATATTAAAGAGAGCCGAGAGCGTTCTGAGAGAATACATAGAGAATTATTATCTAACAGTAAGTTTAGAGAAAACTTCGGTATCGAAGATGTCAATCATA
Organism: Flammeovirga yaeyamensis; assembly: GCF_018736045.1. Classification (NCBI taxonomy): domain Bacteria; kingdom Pseudomonadati; phylum Bacteroidota; class Cytophagia; order Cytophagales; family Flammeovirgaceae; genus Flammeovirga; species Flammeovirga yaeyamensis. The sequence continues at coordinate 1,748,373 of NZ_CP076132.1, forward strand.
ACGATTTGGTGGTTTATTCTTCGATTGTTGATGCACAGCCATCAGAATTAGATAAAAAAATGAAACAATTCCAGCGTTGGGTAAAACAAGCCCAAAGAGACGCAAAAGAAAGAATCGAAAAATTTTCACCCACTTTTTAGTGGGTTTTTTTATGAAATAGTGAAAAATACGTAGAAAATTTAACTACGTATTTTTTTGTTTTTAAGTAGGTGTAACTACGTAATTTAAATGTAAGTACCTGATTTTCAGTATATGTCAATTATAAAGCTGTTATATGACAGTTTTTAGCATGATTTAAAAACATTTTTTAATCTGTGATATCCCCTAAATATGTTTTAATAATCACTTTAAGTTTGTGTATCAACTAAGTAATAATACTTATTAAAACTACGTATAACAGATGAAAAAATTAATTTACGCTATTGTGTTGCTATTGTGTGGAGCTGTATCAGAGGTAACAGCCCAAGAGTTTAAACTATCAGCAGAGATCCGTCCGAGATCAGAATTAAGAAACGGTTTCAAAAAATTGAGAACAGAATCTCAAGAGCCAGCTTTCTTTACTGAGCAAAGATCAAGATTAAACTTGGATTACAAATCGGAAAAAATCATCATGAGACTCTCTCTTCAAGATGTTCGTGTTTGGGGTTCAACTAATCAAATTTACAAAACTGATCCAAACTCTTTATCAAACATCTCTGAAGCTTGGGCACAGTACAACTTCAACAGTAAGTTCGGTTTAAAAGTAGGTCGTCAAATTATCTCTTACGATAATCAAAGATTTTTAGGTGGTCTTGAGTGGGCACAACAAGGTAGAAGACACGATGCGGCTTTATTCGTGTACAACGACAAAGAATCAAAATTAAAAGTGCATTTAGGTCTTGCGTTCAACCAAGTAGGTTTTGAGCCAGGTATGTTAGTGGGTAACGACTATTCAGGTGTGAACAACTATAAAACTATGCAGTATTTGTGGGCAAACAAGACTTGGGAAACGGGTAAGCTTTCAGCTCTAGTATTTAACGACGGTTTTCAGTATGGTGCTACATCAGATAGTGTTTCTAACAGACAGACTTTAGGTTTAGTAGGTTCTAAAACGTTCGGAAACTTTACAGTTGCAGGTGAAGGTTACTACCAAACTGGTAAAATGGCAGAAACTTCAATCAATGCTTACTTATTAGATCTTAACCTTACACTTAAAACGAAAATCACTCCTATCACATTAGGTTATCAAACACTTTCAGGTGGTGATCAAGAATCAGGTGAGATCAAGAACTTTACTCCAGCTTACGGTACAAACCACAAATTCAATGGTTTTATGGATTACTTCTACGTAGGTAATGCACATAACGATAAGAAAGGAAACAACGTTGGTCTTCAAGACATCTATTTAAATACTGCTTTCAAAGTAGGTAAAGGAACATTCAAAGCACAACTTCACCAATTCTTCTCTGCTGTAGATGTTTACAACACTACTGCTACAGATGGTCAGTTCGAAAAAGTATCATCAAACTTAGGTACAGAGATCGATTTAATTTATGCTAGATCATTAGGTAAAGAAGCTTCATTAGTTGTAGGATATTCTCAAATGTTCGCTACAGAATCAATGGAAGTATTGAAAGGTGGCAACGCAAGCATGATCAACAACTGGGCATTCGTAATGTTAACGTTCAAGCCAACATTATTTACTTCAAAAGCGAAGAAAGCGGAGGCTAACTAATCATTTACATCACCTATATTTTTTATATCAAAACAATATTACTCATGAAAAAATTGAATTTTAATTCGGTTGCTAAAGCAATAATTGGCTTGGCATTATCAGGGTTGATTTATAGCTGTGGATCATCAAAAACTTCTTCGGAAACACAAAGTGATGTGACTGAGGAGACTTCATCAACGAAACAGTTGGACATCGAAAAACCACAGTTAACTTTCGGTTTCATCAAATTAACTGATATGGCTCCTTTAGCCATTGCTAAGGAACTAGGTTACTTCGAAGACGAAGGATTGTTTGTGACTATCGAAGCACAATCTAACTGGAAAAACGTATTGGACCGAGTGATCGATGGTCAGTTAGATGGTTCGCACATGTTAGCAGGTCAGCCAATTGCTGCAGGAGCAGGATTTGGTCGTCAAGCTGAGTTAGTGACTTCATTCTCAATGGACTTGAACGGTAATGGTATTACAGTATCGAACGACGTTTGGGCGAAGATGAAGCCAAATGTACCAAAAGACGAAAATGGTAAGCCGATTCACCCAATCAAAGCAGACGCATTGGTTCCGGTAATCAAAGAATATAAAAATGATGGTAAAGCGTTTAAAATGGGTATGGTATTCCCAGTATCAACGCACAACTATGAGATCCGTTACTGGTTAGCAGCAGCAGGTGTGAATCCAGGTTTTTATACTAAGGAAAACATCCAAGGTCAAGTAGATGCAGACGTATTATTATCTGTAACTCCTCCACCACAAATGCCTGCTACTTTAGAGGCAGGTACGATCTACGGTTACTGTGTAGGTGAGCCTTGGAACCAACAAGCGGTATTTAAAGGAATTGGTGTTCCAGTAACTACAAACTACGATATCTGGAAAAACAACCCTGAAAAAGTATTCGTAATGACGAAAGAATTCACTGAGAAATATCCTAATACATCTGTAGCTGTTACTAAAGCTTTAATCCGTGCAGGTAAGTGGTTAGACGAGCCAGGAAACAGAGCGAAAGCAGTGGGTATCTTATCTATGCCAGAGTACGTTGGTGCTGACTCTGTAGTTATTGCCAACTCTATGACAGGTACTTTCGAATTCGAAAAAGGCGACAAGCGTTCTATGCCTGACTTTAACGTGTTCTTCCGTCATAATGCAACGTATCCTTTCTATTCTGATGGTGTGTGGTTCTTAACTCAAATGAGAAGATGGGGACAAATTCCTACAGCGAAATCAAAAGGTTGGTACGACGAAACGATCAAGAAGATTTACCGTCCAGATATCTGGAACCAAGCTGCGAAATTGTTAGTAGAAGAAGGTCACTTATCCGCTTCAGATATTCCTGAAACTGATGGTTACAAAGCACCTACTAAAGACTTTATCGATGGTGTTTCTTATGATGGTAAAGATCCTATCGGGTACATCAATAGCTTCCAAATTGGTAACAAAGACGAAGCAATGTAAAATAAAAATTTTGTATGATTTTGCAGGATGACTTGTACGGACGTTGCATTGCAACGTCCGTACAGGACATCTCTTGAACATCAAATTGATGATCAGATGGCAAGAGTAACATACAAGAACCTTATTAAATAAAGTAGTTTCAAATACAAACAAAGTTCTCAATATAACATCAATTACTTAGGCACTTAAACGATCAACAGTCATGAAAGAGAAAATTTTACAACTAACAGGTATCCAGGCATTTTTAGCACCTTGGATGAATATCTTCAAAGGAGAAGAGACTAAGAAAAACGTCAATATTTTATTAAGATCTTATATATTCCCTCTATTATCTATTCTATTATTTATTTTAGTTTGGCACTCTGGTGCAACTTACCTTTACAACAAGGAAGCTACAGCTAAAATAGAAAAAGCAAGAACAGAAAGAGGAGAAGCAGCTGCATTAGAGATGCAAAATTGTATCTTCTCAGGAGATGTAAGCTGTCAGCCAAACACATTACCTTCCCCAGCAAAAGTTTGGGATGCTTACCTTTCTTTATTAGCAGATCACAGAATTATTTCTGGTAAGAAAGAAGCTTTCGAAAAGAAAGTTGCAAAGACAAATGCTAAACGTGTAGCAGAAGGAAAGGCAGCAATTACTTATACAGGTCGTCCATCTTTCGTCGACCAAATTGGTACAAGTTTAAAAACAGTATTTGCAGGATTTTTATTAGCAGCATTAATCGCTATTCCAATCGGTATCATTATCGGTTTATCCCCAACATTAAGAACGTCGATGAACTGGTTGATTCAAATTTTGAAGCCCGTATCTCCCGTAGTTTGGTTGTTATTGGTATTCATGATTGTGAAAACATTAATGTCTGATTCAGATATGGATAAATCGTTTATGATTTCATTTATCTCAGTAGGTTTATGTTCGATGTGGGCAACGCTTGTCAACACTTCGATGGGAGTTTCTACAGTAGATAAAGACTTTGTAAATGTAGCTAGAGTATTAAAATTAAGCATCGGTCAAAATATATTCAAAGTTGTTTTACCATCATCTTTACCTATGATTTTTACAGGTTTAAGAATTACACTTTCAGTAGCTTGGATGGTATTGATTGCGATTGAATTATTAGCACAATCTCCAGGATTAGGATCATTTGTATGGGAAGAATTCCAAAATGGTGCAAACGACTCGAATGCGAAAATCATTGTAGCCATGTTCGTTATTGGTTTGATTGGTTTCATGTTGGATAGAATCATGATGGTGATTCAGAAGATGATGTCATTCAACAAGGAGGTAGCTTAATCACTACCTCAGTATTTGATGTACACAGAAACAAAATCAAAAAATTAGAATTATGGCCTATTTAGAATTAAGAAATGTAAGTAAGTCGTTCGGTACTGGTAAAGACCGAGTGGAAGTACTAAGCAATATAAATTTAAAAGTTGAAGAGGGTGAGTTTTTAGCGATTGTTGGATTTACCGGTAGTGGTAAAACGACGCTAATCAACCTGATCAATGGATTGGAGTTTCCTGATGAAGGAGAGGTTTTATTACAGGGCAAACCAATTACGGGTCCTGGTCCGGATAGAGGAGTGGTTTTCCAAAATTACTCTCTGTTGCCTTGGTTAACCGTTCGTCAGAATGTAAAACTAGCGGTAGACGAGGTGTTTCCTGATAAGTCTAAAACAGAGAAAGACGCTTTAATTGTAAAGTATGTAGAGATGGTACACCTTTCTCATGCGATTGATAAAAAGCCAGCGGAATTATCAGGTGGTATGCGTCAAAGAGTATCGGTAGCGAGAGCTTTGGCGATGAGTCCAAAAATGTTATTAATGGACGAGCCATTATCCGCTTTGGATGCTTTAACACGTGGTACGCTTCAAGAAGAGATTGTCAATATTTGGAGTGAAGATAAAAAGACATGTTTGTTGATTACTAATGATGTAGATGAAGGGATTGTGATGGCGGACAGAATTATTCCATTAAACCCAGGTCCAAAAGCATCATTAGGTCCAGACTTTAAAGTGAACCTTCCTAGACCTAGAGTGATTGCCGAAATCAACAAGTTGGAAGAGTACAAGCACTTGAGAAATGAAGTCTTGGAATACCTAATTGAGGTAGGGGCATCAAGAAAATCTGAGGAATCGAGTAGCTACGAATTACCTGATTTGAAACCAGTAATGCCGGGTCGAATCAAATGGGGTATTCGTAAGAAAAAAGACAAACAAAAATTCTTCTAACCAACAAATCATTTGATCAACTACTAAGTCAACATCAATAAAACGTCATCTCATGAATCAAAATATTGTAAATCCAATCGTAGGTGTTACTAAAGACATCATCAACCCACAAAAAAATATTGTGGAAGATACAAGACCTGATATGTTAGTGTGTAAGGATATTGCTAAAATATACCCTACACCAAAAGGTGATTACACAGTATTATCAGATCTTCAATTAACAGTAAAAAAAGGAGAGTTTATCTCTGTTATTGGTCACTCAGGTTGTGGTAAGTCTACATTATTAACCATGATTGCTGGTTTGAACGATATCAGTAAAGGTCATGTTTATGTAGACGGAGAAGAGGTGAGAGAGGCAGGGCCGGATAGAGCGGTAGTGTTCCAATCGCCTAGTTTATTTCCTTGGATGACTGCTTTACAAAACGTAATGATTGGTGTGAAGCAAGTGTTCCCTCATGCAACAAAAAAACAAAAACAAGATATCTGTAAGTATTACTTAGACAAAGTAGGTTTGGGTAATGATTTTAATAAAAGAGCCTCAGAACTTTCTCAAGGTATGCAACAAAGGGTAGGTATTGCTAGAGCCTTCGCCTTAAAGCCAAAAGTACTTTTATTGGATGAACCTTTTGGTATGTTGGATTCCTTAACTAGAGGTGAGCTTCAAGATGTATTACTTGAAGTATGGCAAAAAGAACAAATTACTGCTATTATGATTACTCACGATGTTGATGAGTCAATCTTCCTAGCCGACAGAGTCATTATGATGACTAGTGGTCCATTCGCAAAAATTGGTGATGAATTAGCGATTCCATTTGAACGTCCTAGAAACCGTAAGGACATTTTGGAACATCCTGACTATTACCAATACAGAGGATATTTAATGGATTTCTTGAATCATTAATCTTTGTCACTAACAAGCAAACTCAAACTAAAGTCATACGACAAATCATTCTCTTATGAACTATCAAAAAAGTCCGAAAAAACGGTTAACTACCTCTTACGTAATTGCGCTATCTCTCATTGCATTACTAAGTATCGCATCTCAGGTAGTTATTAGAACTGTATTAGCTAAACAGGAAAAAGATGCCAGGGTAATTAACATTTCTGGTCGACAAAGGATGTTGTCTCAGAAAATTAGTAAAATGGCATTACAGCTTGAAACAGCCAAGAGTGAAAGTCAGTTTGCAGAATTGAAATCAGAATTCATCGAAGTCATTGAATTGTGGTCATCTTCTCATCATGGCTTAAAAGAAAGGTCTGAAGAAATGGATCTTCAGGGTGAAAATTCTGAAACTGTGACAAAAATGTTCGAAGGAATTGCCGTAAACTATGAAAGTATCTTTGATGCATCGAACAAGATATTAGAATTTGAATCGCCAGATGGAATTGAAGAATATGTGAATATCATACTTCAGAATGAAGCCTCATTTTTACGTCAGATGAATGTGATTACGTTCCAATACGATCATGAATCGACAAGTAGAATTAAGGAAGTAGAAAATATAGAAACCATTCTACTAGCTATCACATTGATTTCGATCTTATTGGAAGCCTTCTTTATCTTCCGTCCAGCTGTTGCTGCCATTGATAAATTCTTGAATGAAACTATGCAGAGAGGCTTGGCACTTAAAGAAGCACATCAAAGTTTATTGACTTCTAACTTAGAAAAAGAAACAGTAGAGAAAGAACTCTTTGAACAACTGCAGATGAATCACAATATGCAGTTGAGTTACAATAAAGATCTTGAAGATAAAATCGAAGAAAGAACTAGAGAAATTGAAGATCAAAAAGAAGAAATTCTTCAGCAAAGTAATGAGCTATTAGAGCAGAATGAAGTAGTTTCTAAAGTAAATAAGAAACTAACGGATAGTATCAGTTATGCTAAGAAATTGCAGCAATCGATCTTCAGTAAACGTGAAGATATTTTAGAGCAATTTGTGGATGGATTTATCATCGATAAACCAAGAGATATTATTTCTGGGGATTTCTATTGGTACTACAGTAAAGACGACATTAGATTTATTGTTGTTGCAGATTGTACAGGACATGGTGTTTCTGCTGCATTTATGACTATCATTGGTAATCTTTTATTAAACGATATCGTGGTGAATCAAAAAGTAGTTTCACCAAAAGAAATATTAAATTTCTTGGATATGGAGCTTTATGCCCTTATGAATCTAAAAAATGTCGAGAAGATTTCTGATGGTATGGATATCGGTTTAGTAACTATCAATTCTGAAAAAAGAGAAATCGAATTTGTTGGAGCAAAACGTCCATTGTACGTGGCTTCAGGAAACGAAGATGTAAAGAAAATAGAAGGATCTAAATCAACAATTGGATACCATACAAAAGACACTAAAAAGGAGTTCGAACCCACACTTCTAACGTATCAAAAGGGTGATCGACTTTATCTTGTGACTGATGGATTCCAAGATCAATTTGGTGGAAACAACGAAAGTAAATTCCTTCAAAAAAGATTTATAGATGCTCTAAATCGAACAAATGGATTCGATATGATCAAACAGAAAAAAGTGCTCGAAGGAGTGTTTGATAAGTGGAAGGGAAGCAATGAGCAGACGGATGATGTTTTGGTCTTAGGAGTGGAGCTTTAATAAAGGTAAGAGGTAAGAAGTAAGAGGGAAGGATTTCTAATATTTTGAGTTAGGAGTTAGGAGTTAGGAGTTAGGAGGGATCCAAATCTATTATTTATTACCTATAACCTATTACTTATAAAAAATAGTAAATGATTGACGAATAATTGATGTTTAAAAAACCTCTCCTTTTGGGAAGAGGTTTTTTCGACATCTAATGTTTCTTATTAATTCTGAGGTTTACTTTTCAGCGTTTGCATCACTCCATCTATACTTAGGGATGAACCTTGAACAGGAGGGAATTCTTTAAACGTTTGAAGGAATTTAGCAGTGTATGCCTGAGCAGGGACGAAAGTCCACATATTATCTGCAAACCATCTAATGTATAATGCAGACTTATAAGATACTTCGTATGGATCGGCTCTTAAGTTAATCAAAATAGGCCATGATGGTACTTTTCTGTAGGCGGTATTGATTGCACCTTCCATAATGGCAAAATGAAGTTTCCAATCTTTATAACGAAGAGCATTTAAGTTGCCTGCTGCATCAAAATAGAAGATCTCATTTCTTGGAGCAACATCAGTTGATCCGTTCCAGAAAGGAAGCATGTTGTATCCATCCAAGTGACATTTGAAGTTTTTATCTCCAGCTGAATATCCTGAAAGCATTTTTTCTTTAACATCACCTACACCTGCTGCAGCTAAAAGAGTAGGCATCATGTCTTCATGAGAATAGATGTTGTTATCAATGGTTCCGGGTTTGATTACGCCTGGCCAACGGATAGCACAAGGAACTCTGAAGCCACCTTCCCAAGTGGTCCCTTTTTCTCCAGCAAATGGTGTAGAACCACCATCAGGCCATGTGAATTTCTCGGCACCATTATCAGTAGAATACATGATGATTGTATTATCGATAATGCCCAATTCTTCTAGTTTCGCTAGTACAACACCAATGTTTTTGTCGTGTTCTACCATGCCATCAGGATAAAGACCAATACCAGTTACACCAACTGATTCTTCTTTTAACCTTGTCCAAACGTGCATTCTTGTAGCACTTAACCAAACAAAGAAGGGTTTCCCAGCATTGTGTGCATTTTCGATAAATTCTAAAGCAGCACCTGTAAATTCATCATCTACAGTTTCCATTCTTTTTCTAGTTAAAGGACCAGTATCAGAAATACGTCCATCTGAGTAAGAGTGGATAACACCTCTAGGGCCAAATTTTTTATGGAATTCTTCGTCTTTAGGATAGTAATACGTTTCAGGTTCTTCTTCAGCATTTAAGTGATAAAGGTTGCCAAAGAACTCGTCGAAACCATGGTTGGTAGGTAAATGTTTATCGCGATCACCCAAGTGGTTCTTGCCAAACTGACCTGATGTATAACCAAGTGGTTTCAGTAATTCTGCAATAGTGGGTTGATCATCTTGAATACCTTGTTCAGAACCTGGCATACCAATAGTCAATAACCCAGATCTAAATGGATGTTGCCCCAAGATAAAAGCTGCACGACCTGCTGTACATGATTGTTGTGCATACCAATCGGTAAACATAGCTCCTTCGTTAGCAATACGGTCAATGTTGGGCGTTTGATATCCCATCATACCATGATTGTATTTGCTGATGTTACCCCAACCAACATCATCTCCCCAAATAACGAGAATATTAGGTTTGTCGGATGAAGATTTCTTTTTCTTTTTTTGAGCAAAAGAAGCAGTGATTGAAAAGGCTAATAGAGTAATAGCCAAGAGAGAGGTTCTCATGTATGAAAAGTTTAATTGATTATTAATGGAAGTTAATCAATTAGAACGATACGGCAAAACAAAATTAGGTAGTAGGTAGCAGGTATTAGGTAGTAGGTTTGGTTCGCTCCTCTGTTTGTGTATCGAGGGGTTGCACCACCTTTTGGGAGAGTATGAGAAAATGATGTACTATTCTTAAAAATCAACTTTAGTGAAAACGATATTTTTTGGAATAAAAATCAAGGGGTTACACCACCTTTCTATTATTGATGATGAAACCCCTTAGTTCCTAAATACAAGGTCGGGAGACCACTTACGTTTTTAGGTACAAATGTCGCTATCGCTTAACATTTGCACCAGTTTTACTTTTTCCCTCTTACCTCTTACTTATAACGAGCGTTAACTTTGCTACCTGCTACCTGCTACCTGCTACCTAATCTAGTTCCACTCCAATTCACTTCTCGTCTCCCAGTATACTTCCGCTTCTTCCTGGATTTCATCCAACATTTGGAAGTCCATAAGATCTAACTGAAGACCAACGCCTTGCAAGTTGCTTTCAAGCATTTCTTTAGTTGTAGCACCGCTTAATGCCACGCTTACCCATGGTTGAGAAAGAACAAAAGCCATAGCAATTGCATCAATATTTACATTATGTTTTTGTGCTATGAATTGAAGTTTTTGTTTTGAACTTTCAAAAGCAGGATCAGAGTTTCGAGAAGTTAGGCGTCCATTGGCAAAAACTTCTTTTATGATTACTCCCCATCCTTGATATTTCGCTTCTTGGAGCATTTTAGCAGCTGAACGTTCTAGAATGTTATATGTGGCTTGAACGGATTGGAACAGGTGTACACCATCTCTTTGAATTTCAAGTGCTTTTTCTAGAGTATCAGCTTGTTGGGTACCGCTTAAAGATAGTCCAACTATTACCCCTTCGTTTTTGATGTTCCAAAGTTGCTCAATAACTTCTTCATTGTTTAACACTGCAGAACTTAAAGTTGCCGAATGGATATGATAGATATCTAAATGATCATGGAGTAAGTCTACACTTTCACCCCATTGTTTTTTTAATAATTGGAGGTTATGGTTTTTAATTTCATGATGTTCTGCTGTCACATTCCATTCAGCAGTATATTCATAACCCCACTTTGAGCCGATTACCGCTTGTTGTTCAGGGTGGGCACCAATCCATTTATTTAAAAACTGTTCCGCCTTTCCATAAGAGCGGGCAGCATCAAAGTATCTTATTCCTTTTTCGTAGGCAAGGTCAAGCATATCTACACAACGTTGCTGCATATGTTCTATTTGATAATCATTGTTCAGGTCATCTCCATGTCCTAAATTAATATATCCAGGTCTTCCAAGAGCTGCTAATCCTAATCCAACTCTTGATGTATATTTATTGGTTTTTCCGAAAGGAATTATTGATATCATATATGCTAAACTAAAAATTAGAAGCAAACAAAAAATTTAAGCAATACGTTTTTTATGAGTGCTTCAAGTTTGAACTAATGCTAAAATTAAGACATTAATTCTAATTAACATTATTTATCTCAAATAAGAAAATTATTTTTTCCGTAATAATTACACTTATTTTTTCAATTTTGATTAATCAAACCGTTTATACCATTTTGTTTTTTTTAAATCTCTCAACAAATCGTTGAAAAATCACAAAATCATGAAAATTTGTTGTAAAAAAATACCCTCAAGAAAGTTTGGTTTTAAAAAGCGTAAAATATACATTTGAAGTGTAATCAAATAGCACTTACCACATACAAAACATATAAGATTATGAAAAATTTCACAATAGCATCATTAGTAATCGTAGCCGGTTTCGTGATTGCGTTCGCACTTTCGATATAAGAAAACTACACCATAAATAAACATATAAACACACACACACATTAAAGGCTGTCATTTGACAGCCTTTTGTTATTTATCTATTTTAATTCTGATTCTTTGGAGTATTTCATCACAGAGTAGATTGAAACTCCTAACGATTCATTTTGCCAATTTTCAAAATTCCCTTTTTTAAATTTCGATTTCCCAAATGCATTGGCATTAAGCATGACGCCATAAGTTTTTCCTTTTATGGTTTCAATCATTTTAATGGAAACAAAAAAGGGCTTTTCCATATAGATGTTCTCTTTCCATAAAATCAGTTCCACCTTACCATTATCAATTTCATCTTTAGAAATTCCCCAAAATAATCTTTTCTGATTTAGTACTTCATAAGGCATATCATCTTTTACAGAATAAAAAATAACTTCAAACTTGAGAGAATCTTGATAACTAAATCCTATGTTCATCCCAATTTTTTCAAGATATGCAGGAGTTTTATTATTCATAATTTGTGCAATTGAACCTCCTTCTTTAGAATTGATGTTCATAAAGCCAATCTGAAACATTCCTGATTTTACATCGACACCAAGTTTTTTCTTTTTAAATTTTATTTTCTCTGCTTGAATAGAAACTTCCGATAATTCTTTGGTGTCTTCTTCGAGTACGATTCTTTTATTACCGTTTAATATCTCATTACCTTTTAATTTCTTCTTTATGAAGCCAATGCAGGAGATAGTAAATTCATTATTAGTTGATAAATTTTCAGAGGGTAATTCTATCCATCCTTCTTGGTTTGATACTTTTCCAATTTTAGCTTTTTGACTATAGAAATTGACATAAGGGATGCCTTTTTGATGAGGGTCGACAATTTGAAATCTCACATTTTGACCAATAGAAAAGTGAGAGAGAATAATAAATGATAGAAGTGTTGCAATGTGTTTCATTCGATTTTAGTTAGTGTTATAGATTAAATGTGAAAAATAAATTTAATAAAATGATTCAATTTTTTAATTGATGTATAGAAAAACTTAAAGTTGCCTTTTTGAGTATCAATAGATTTGAACAATTTTCGTAACTTTAATAGCAAGTGATCAAATTATAAATAAATAAACTATTTTTTATCTCCATGAACCACATCTCTGAATTTGGGTTACCTAAAAAAAGAAAAAAGACTATAGATTTATTAGAAAAAGCCTTTGCAGAGGGCGATTTAGATCAGCATGACTACGAACATCGTTTAGAAGTAGCACTTGCGGCAAAATCAAAATCTGAATTGGATGATGTGTTATCTGATTTTCCTTCTCATTATAAACCGTCAGAATCCTTCAAGAAAACAACCGAGAAACAGAATAGGTTAGAGGTAAATCAAGATCCCAATAAATTAGCATTAGCAGTATTATCTGGACGTAGAGAAGTATTATCAAATGTAGCAAATGCTCCGTCTCGCTTTTTTACATTGTTAGGTGATACTAAAGTGACTGTAAAAAGTCCTGAGTTCATAAATACAGAAACTCGTTTTGAAACCATTAATGTATTAGGGGAAACCACTTTAGATCTCCGAGACAAATGTTTAGAAGGGGCCAAGGTGAATCTTCGAGTGATGTGTACTTTGGGCGAAATTATTCTAAAAGTTGCTCCAGGAACACAGGTTATCGACCAAACTCATAAAATCCTATCAGAAAACAGCTTTAAAAAAAGAAGTAAAAACTGGTCTAAAAAAATACAGAAAGTATTTTCTAATAATCAACAACAATATCCAGATCCTTCGATTCATAAAGTAAACTGCACTGTTGTAGTTGAAGGGTATAATATTTTAGGTTCTTTGAGGATTATGGAGTATGATGTTTAACGGAGTAGTTCCATTTTAAAATGAGGAATACCGTCTTCTAAATATTCGTCGGACTTAATGACATAACCAAGGCTTTGATAGAACTTAGTAAGGTATTTTTGTGCACTTATTTGTATTAAATCACTTTCCCAATGATCAAAAATCCATTGGTTAGCAGTGGTCATAATTTTTCTTGCAATTCCTTCTTTTCTATTTGATGGGTGGACAATGACTCTTCCAATAGAAGGGTATTTAAATCGTGTACCTGATGGTAGTATTCTTAAGTAACCTGCAAGTTTACCATTTTTTCTTGCTATTAAGTGATAAGCTTCTTGGTCATTGTTATCCAGATCATTATAAACACAATCTTGTTCTACTACAAATACTTCAGCTCTAAGTTGAAGTATTTCATAGAGTTCTTCTTTATCAAGTTCTTGGTAGGGCTTTATGGTTAGATTTGTCATTAAATATGTGATCAAATTGATGGTGGAGGTGATTGTAATATTTCAAAAATAGGGGTTATTTATCAAATTATTCTTTTCCTTCTCAAAAAAGTCTATAACTATTGTATCATCACAAACGCACCCCAATAATAAGGAATCTCATATTCTTCCTTAAGTTTTAATTGTGCCTTTTTAAATGCTAAAGATTTATTACCCGTTAAAAACCATTGCTGATAAAATTCATTCATCAACTTTTGAGTTGCTTTATCATCAACATTCCATAATGACATGATAATGGATTGCACTCCTGCAATGCTAAAAGCATATTGAAGACCAGATATTCCATCTCCATCGGATACATCTGAAACACCCGATTGACAAGCGGAAAGCACTAAAAGTTCTGTATTATTTAAATTGATTCCTTTCACTTCATAGGCAGTAAGAATTCCATCATTGCCCGATTGGTAGATCTCAAACACATCTCGTTCTTTTTTATGAGCAATTTCTGAAAGAAACAATCCTGATTTTAATAACTGATGATTTAGAATTGGATCTTTTAATTGATTTAAATAAAATCCATGAGTAGCAATATGCAGTATGTTGGGCGCCACACTAATGTTCTTGATATTCTCTTCCGTCGCTTGATCTTTTGACAATACCTTTACATTCCATCCCTTTTTTCTAAATAATTCTGCTGAATTGTCAATTTCAACTGCTGTACCAGGTAGGTTATCTAATTCAAAAGCATATACATCATTGATTCCTCTGCTTTGCAAAGCATCTTCCTCTTCCTTTTTGAAAACAGGATTACCAATCAATAAAATTTCTTTGGATGATTTAATGGTATTTGCCTCCTTTTTTAAGTTAGATGTACTGATGACAAGGTGTATGTCGTTCTCCTCAATGAGGTATTTTTTGGTGATTGGATTTTGAAGAATATTTAAATTGATCACATTATAAATACCATCTTGGCTTACATAGAGTGTTTTTTTCTCTAATCCCAATTCCAAGAGAGCATCTGATATTGGCTTCCAAAAATGATTATAAGGAGGGACATAATCTTTATCGTCAAACATCACATAAGCTTTAGCATGCAGTGATGTACAATTTTTATACTCCTTAATAATGTCTTGTTCTAGTTTGTCTGCTAAACCAATCTCACATAGAAAAGGCTGTTTCATTTTGTTGTCTAGAATTAAAGCAATGTATTTATCCTTTTCTTTTTCAATATTTTTCAACTTGATAATTTCAATAGCTATTTCATCATCAGATAGTTTGTTTTTAATTTCTTCCCACTTTTCTAATGATTTATCTACTTTAATATCAGTTTTCTTGTCACTTGCAAATACCAAAGACTTTTCTAAGTTTTTGATTCTATCAATGGTCATGTAACTGTCTAGTTTTAGCTTTTTTCTATCGCTTACAGAAAGAAAATTTGCAGTGGCTAAACGTGATTTTTGTTGATATAAATTAGCTGCATAATTAGAAAATAATTGCTCATTTCTGTACTTATTAAGTGAAGCAATTTCCTCTTTTCTTTCAATAGCTTCATTTAGGA
Source organism: Flammeovirga yaeyamensis (assembly GCF_018736045.1). NCBI lineage: Bacteria > Pseudomonadati > Bacteroidota > Cytophagia > Cytophagales > Flammeovirgaceae > Flammeovirga > Flammeovirga yaeyamensis. The sequence goes on from NZ_CP076132.1 coordinate 1,763,764, forward strand.
AGTACTTCCTGTAGTTAATTTGAAGATTGTAGGCTTGCTTTATCATTTTTGTAGAAGCCATTCCTTTTTCAGTTGAAAGTAAACTGAAGAAATACTCAAACACTTCGCTCGAATGATGAATAAAATTGATTTTTTCGTCTTCGCTCGTAAACTTTAGCTGTTCATCGTATTGGGTCAACCTCATATTTACCGCCTTAATGATTAAATCTTCAGCATCATCCCAATTTTGTTGTAATGCCTTAATGTAGGCAATACGAGCCAATAAATAGGGTTGATAAATAGAGGAAGATTCAAAGGAGTTCTGAAGAAGATGATATTGATCTAATGCCTTGTCTAACTTTAATTGTTTTAAGTAAATATTCGCTTTAGCATCAATTATTCTTAAACGTTCCGATTGTTTGTCTAAAAACTGGTGATGATGTGCAATAGTATTTGCCTTATTGAACTCATGATTTGCTTTATCATAATGCCCACCCCTCATTTCTAGATATCCTCTGATGTAATTTAATTTGACTAGAAAATGATGTTTAGGACTTAAATACCCAATTATTTTTTTCTCAATTTCATTTAGTTGCTCCTCATAATTTTCGTGATCACCATGGTGTATATGTGCATAGATTTTAGTGAGTTGAATATCAAAAAAACTATAACTATTCGTCATCTCTCTTTTGGTTAAAAAACGGACTTCACTATCACAAATATTTATAGCATCGGTACTCCTCCCAAGCGTAATAAAAAGTTCACCCAAAATGGTGACAGCATCTGAATAATGTCGAGTGAAAAATATTCTTTCCTGACGCACAATAGAGATCAATTCCATCAATTGAAGCTCAGAAGTAATATAATTTCCTTCAATGTAACTCAGTTCACCGCTTAACCTTAATGACAATAAATTGATGTCTTTGTCAGTAAATGTCACTTGATCTGCTTTACTTAAATAATCGCTTGCCTGTTTGGTATTTCCTCTTTTCAAATAGATGTCAGCCATTCCTAATAAGGTTTTGGCATAGACATTTTTATCTCCATTTTTAGCATTGTAATTCTTCTCTATGATCGTATAATATTGAGTGGCTTTTTTTAAGAATCCTTCCGATTTTAGAATATGCCCCAATTTATAATAAGCAGTTAATGTGTAAGGATGATATTTCCCTAAGTAAGTGTTGAGATGGTTTTTATATTTATCGTAAAAGCTATAAGATAATTTGTACTGATGATCGTTGTAAAAATTATCTGCAATACATAATAACGTTTCTGTATAAAGTGGTGATTTTTCTTTTGAATTGTTGATTAACTGTTCTTGCACTTCACTTAATAATTGATTCGCTTTTTCGAACTGAAACCAATCAACATACACCTTAGCTTTTTGAACTTTTATCCAATGCTCATCGAGTACTTGATGTAAAAACGTGACTTGTTGTGCGTTTGAGTTATATAAGGCTAAGGCTTCATCGAATAACTTTATACTTTCTTCAAAATACTCACCTTCTTTTTTTAATAAAGCTTTGTTGATCAGACAGAACAGATAATCGGGGTGTTGTTTGGTAAGAGTTTTTACATAAATCATTTCTGCCTCGTTAATGAGCCGATTTGCCATTTCCACCTGATTATTTTGTATATACGCAAAAGCCATATAATTATTAACTAATGCGTAATCAGGATATAACCATCCCGAAGAGATGTTCATAATTTCTTTTGCTTCCTCAAGTGCTTCGATAGAGTATTGAAATTCTTTTCTGTTTTTGGTCAGCTCAGCATAAATAAGTAAAGGTAAAAGTACATGTACAGATTGTTCTCCATACTTTGATTTTTCAGATTGTATCCAATCTTCCGAAGCTTGTAATGCTTCATTTAAAGCACCATTATCTTCGAGGTCTAAAATTATTTTAGTTTTAGGATCTTCTGCATTCAATCCAAAACTGATAATAGGTATGAGGTAGAAAAAGATGGAAATGAATTGTCTTTTAATTAGATACATGCAAATTAGGTATAGATAGGGGTTAGTAGTATTCTGATTGATAGTCAATAAGATACGAAAATATCTGTAGATAAAGTAGTTGAGCATAAAAAAAGACTATCAAACTCTTTCTATGAAAGAAGAAGTTTGATAGTCTCAAATATTTATATAAATAGTATTATTTATTTCTTCAAATAAGAAGGTACATTTACCATCGGAGTACCTACTTCAGCAAGGTTATATACCCATGATATAGAGTAGTTTAATGCCAAATCTCTGTGATATGGATGAATTTTATTGATGAAAGGTAATGTCGGATCAGAAATTAGATCCATAGTCTTCATAATAATTTCCACATCTGATTTGTTTAATTCATGCTCTTGAGCACCTAGATGAGGACATAATTTTTCTAAAGTTGCCTGAACTTGTTCTTTATGATTTTCAATCAGCAATGAGGTATAATCAGATACAAAACCGAATTTCATAGCTTCTCTTAAGCTAGATTTAATCACAGTGATGATATCTTGCTCTCTTTTTGATAGTGGTCTCATGATAGTCGTTATAAGTTACTTGTTATTAACACAATCTCAAACAATGACTTATGTCATTGATTATATTCAACTCGCATTATAATTAAAATTTAAAAGAAAACATAATTCTTTAGAGAAAAACACATAACTGATAATAATTGTTGACATGTATTTAATAAGGTTTGTAATTTAGTGTAAATCAACAAATGTTAACGATAATGTAACCCAAACGAATGAAAAACTATCATATACTTAATGGCGACAGTATACTTGAAGCATGGAGACATCAAAATTTTGATGCAGAACCTATCATATTTAGAGAAATGTTGGTGGAAGGGGAGAGCATGATTGAACTATGGACACATCGATTTTTCGAGAAAAGAAAACACTTTTTCTTAACCAACTATGGAGTCTCTTTTGAAGATTATAATAGTAAATCGGGTGTTGAACTTCAAAAAATGAATCAATTGGTCAATGCCACTACAATAACATTGTGGTTTGAGAATGATTTGTTTTGTCATATTAATCTAATGGCGACCCTTCATTTTATTCATCAGCTGAATATGAATGATGTAGAGGTTTACTTAGTGTTGGGAGAGGGAACGAAGGGATTAGGAGAATATACCAAGGAGGCATTCGGCAAGTTGTATCATCAAAAAGTAAAATTGGATGCAGATGATCTTGCATTTGCCTCTAAATTTTGGGAACTCTATACCAAAGCAGATCTTGATAATTTCATCACTTATATCAAAAGATCACCAAAGTTTTTACCCCTTCTTAAAGAGGTGATGACCACCTATATGGAGCAGTTTCCTCAAAAAGAATCGGGTATTAATAAGCTAGAAAGAAGAATTCTCAAATTCCTTAATGATGAGCCACTTACAGAACATAAATTGATTGGAAAGTTATTGAGAAGACAAACGTATGAAGGTTTTGGGGATCTTCAATATGAAAAAATTCTTAAGCAATTATCTTCATCACTAATCGAAAAAGAAGAGGATGATCATTTGGTTTTATCGTCGGAAGGGAAGAAAGTATTAAGAGGTTTACAAAAATTTGATGATGAACAATTGCCTTATCAATTCTATGGAGGGGCCATGAGGACGGAGTACTATTATGATGAAGAAAAGAGTTTTTTAATCGGAAGAAATTAATCATATTTGTATCCGATTTTTAACAAACATCCCTATGAAGCAGTATCACGAGTTATTAGAAAGAATCCTAAAAGAAGGAGCAGAGAAAGGAGACAGAACAGGAACAGGTACAAGATCTGTATTTGGTCATCAAATGAGGTTCGATTTATCAGAAGGATTCCCGGTGTTGACGACAAAAAAACTTCACCTTCGTTCTATAATTCATGAGTTGCTTTGGTTCTTAAAGGGAGATACTAATATCTCTTACCTTACAGAAAACGGGGTTAGAATCTGGAACGAATGGGCTGATGAGAATGGCGACTTAGGTCCTGTTTATGGTAAGCAATGGAGAAGTTGGGCAGGAGCTGATGGAGAAGTGGTCGATCAGATTTCTTGGTTAGTCAACGAGATCAAGACCAATCCAAACTCTAGAAGATTAGTCATTTCAGCTTGGAATGTTGGAGAATTATCTAAAATGGCTTTAATGCCTTGTCACGCACTATTCCAATTTTATGTTGCTGATGGAAAATTATCTTGTCAGTTATATCAAAGAAGTGCAGACGTATTTTTAGGTGTGCCTTTTAACATTGCATCATATGCCTTGTTAACTGTGATGATTGCCCAAGTTTGTGATCTAGAGCCAGGTGATTTTGTTCACACTTTAGGTGATGCTCACTTGTATAATAATCATATTGAGCAAGCGGAACTTCAGTTAACTAGAGATTTCAGAACATTACCAACAATGGCTATAAATCCAGATGTGAAAGACCTGTTTGAATTTAAGTTCGATGATTTCAAATTGGAAGGTTACGACCCTCATCCACATATTAAAGCAGAGGTTTCTGTATAATTTAAAGAAACCTTTGTAAAAAGAAGCCTAGATCATATAAATTTGATTTAGGCTTTTTTATTTTCGTTTAGCTGGAAACGAGAGTAAAAAACTCTAATGAGAAACAAACCTGAATACGTGTATTATGGAAACGTTAAAAAGAGGTGATAAGGTAGCCGTTGTCGCTGCCTCAGGTGTGGTAAACATCGAATCGGTGCTACAAGGAATAGAATTGTTGCGTTCTTGGGGACTAGTTGTTTCTGATGAACAAGAATGGGGAGCCGAATGGGGTTCTTTAGCAGGTGCTGATATTAGAAGAGCAAGCCGATTACAAAAGGCAATTAATAACCCCGAAATAAAAGCCATTTTTTTAGCAAGAGGCGGTTATGGTATCACCAGAATAATTGATACACTAGATTGGTCAGGTTTTATTGATCATCCAAAATGGGTTATTGGTTTTTCAGATGTTACAGCTTTGCATTCTGCGATAAATAATTTGGGGTTTGCGAGTATTCATGCACCTATGGTGGCTCAATTCAACAATAAAGAATTGGAGGTAAGTGTAAATCAACTTCAAGGGGTGTTGTTCTTTAATGAAGCACCTGATATTATAGGAAAAGTAAAAGAAGAGTTTTCCGATCAAACAATTGAAGGTGAAGTTGTAGGTGGAAATCTATGTTTGATAGCCGACCAAATAGGAACATCTTCCGAATTAGACCTAGAAAATAAAATATTGTTTATCGAAGAGGTAGGCGAGAAGGCTTATCAAATAGACCGTATGATGACGAGGTTACTTAGATCGGGTGCCTTAAAAAATATCAAAGCTTTGATTATGGGACAGTTCTCTAGCGTTCCAAACGAAGAGCCTCCATTTTTTCCATTAACGATCAAACAGATCATTAAAGAGAAAGTAAATGTGCCTGTTATTACAGACGTGAGTTGCGGTCATGAAACTCCAAATACTCCAATATTATTGGGCGGAACTTATGTTATTACTTGTTCTGGTAGTAGTGCTGTGATGCAGTTTAAAGGGGTGGACTTACAGGTAAAGCGTTCTTGATTGTATAAATAAATCAAGAACCTTTTCAATTCAATTTATACAGATTCAACATTAGAGGGTAAATTATTTATTTTAGCTATGCTTACTATTGCTCAAAATATAGAACCTAATGATTATGAACCCTCAGAGACTTATTGTCACTTTAAGCTTACTATTATTTTTTAGTGGACTATTTAGTTATTCTTTTTCCCAATCAAGACAAAGAGTTAGTCCCGATGATCTATTAAAGTCATTTAATGGACAGAAAAGGGGAGATATCTATGAATTTGATCAAGATCTAGTATTTGTTAAAGGAAATGCATTTGACAACAAACAACTTTTGATAGGACCAAATCAAACCGTTGCTGTTTGTGGCGACTTAATTATTAATTCAAATATGATCCTTCTTAATGAAGGTAATTTAATAATTAAGGGATCATTAAAAGTAGATAATGTAAAAACATCTCATGTTAACCCATATAAGTTTTCCAATTCTGGTAACGTGATTATTGGAGGGGATTTATTAGGCAAAGATGAGGTGAATGCCATGAATTCAAGCTACTCTACTAACGGTGGTCCACAAACATTACATTCGGGGTATATGCTAGTAAAAGGATCAATAAAAGATCATGATAAAGTGGTTTCTTCAGGTTTAATTTGGGCGACTGCAGTCAATTCACATTCTTATGCAACTATCGCTGGAGTTAATTTAGTGGGTGATTTGATGATAGTAGTCGCTAATATGCCTCAAATGAAAGATATCATTCATCATTTCGAAGAACTTAAAACCAAGGAATGTGATGCATCTTCTTCAGATGGGATAGCAGAAATTGAGGATGCATTGAATCATCAAAACCTAGAAACAATATATAATTCCTCGAAAAATAAACAGTTAATGCACGATTATTCTGTTTATTCAGAATTGGAATTTGACTTAACTACTAAAATTTTATGGCACCCGAATTATAATACCAATGTAACCATTAAGAATTATACCGTGCAGGTATCAAAAGATACTTCCACATTCAAGACAATATCTGAGGTGATACCAAGTAGGGATAAGTCAAAGTTTGAAGTAAGAGACCCTAATAAAGATAATGATCGTTTTATTCAGAAATACTACAAATTTGTGGTTGTGAAGAATGATGGAACAGTTGATGAAGTAATCCTTAAAGGTGCTCAACCAAGACTTCAATATTTTAAACATAAGTTTGGGAATGATGTGATTGAACTTCCTAATTATGTGACTGCCCCCAACGGTCAAAAATATTCAGTATTTCTAGCCAAACCGAATCAAGGTGTACTTACCTTAAACAAAGGTCGCAACTCGACCATTTCATTTGATGTTTACCCTAATGAAATGCTTATAGTCTGTGGTGACTTGATTGTGAATAGCGATGGGGTTGACGTGAAGATTTTTGAAGGAGGAATTTTAGGGGTAACTAGAGATTTTAAGTTCACTCAAAAACCTCCATTATATACAAAAGGTACCTATAGTTTTTCGAATAAAGGGGTAATTTTAGTAGGCCGTGATTATGCCGATATGGCCAACCCTAGTACAGATATCAGAAGGCAACTAACGAAGCAGATTGGATTAATGTTAGTTGGTCATAATTTCACGACGAATAACAAACAGTCTAATGATGGAGTATGGGTAGATTCTTATTTTCAGGTGCATGGAGGAATTATACATGGTATATTTGAACAATCTAGTTTTATAGAAAAAGAGTTTGCAGTACCACAAAATGCTACGAAACTTAATCGAGAGCTCGTTAAAATGGCATTGTATACCTATAAGAATTCTATCAAAGATTCTCAGAAATGTCAAGGTTCTGATTTTCATTTAATAGAAGATAAAATAACAGATGGAGAAAGGACAAGAGGAAAATCAGTAGAGAATATTTACCCTCCTGATATGGTAAAACGTGCTGGTAATTTGGGATTTCAGGACGGTAAAAACTTCGAATTACAAGCTTCTCAAATATTATCATCCGGACAATATGTTCAGAAGTTTCTTCACATTGGACAGGATACGACTCTCACAATTTGTGGTGATTTAGTCTTAGATGGAAATTTCTATATGTCCAATTATGGTAATTTAATTGTCACAGGAGATCTGATTCTTGAGAATAATAATCCGATGACGAGTATTCAATTTAAAGCATTAAACATCGGGAATATTGTTGTAGGGGGAGATTTTAAAGGAGTTGATATAATGACTGAAAGTTATCCTGGTTTTGCTTCTTCTGATGCAGGTAGATCTTTTATTCTAGGTAAAGTATTTAAACACAGTAATACGAATAACCAATGGTTGGAAGAAATAGGAGATGATTCTAACATCTTTCAAATTAATGCTATTGGGGATATTGAAAATATTGGAAAAGACGAAAAATTAGAGGAAGCAATAGATTCGTATTTGAAAATTTCGCAACAATGTAGCGGGGTTAACCAGGAGAGAATAGCTCAAGTAGATACTATTTTGATGAATACGATTGGTCTCGGCTTGTTGCAAATAGAGGCTAAAAAGCAGAAAAGTAAGAAGAAGGTAGAAGTAAAGTGCACACTACCTCATAATGCAAAAATGAAATCACTCTATGTTTTAAGGAGGGATACTAAAAATAAGCAAAAGTATACCCCTGCAAGTTTTTCTGATGTAAGTAGGAAAAAAGGGACTTTTACTTTTCAATTTGTAGATGATCATCTTAATCATTTAGGAGCCCAAGATTCTGTTCAATATATAGTGGTGGGCAGTAGGAGACCTCTCACAATGTCGGGTTCTGGTGCAAGAACATCCAGTACCGGATCAGGTCATCGAAGAATAAGTACAAGTACATCAAATCCAACTAGCGGAGGAGATTTTTTCTCTAATATGATCAATCAGCATAGCGATAAGCTAAAAGTTTCTTCTCCATCCTTTTGGGTACCATTATATGAAGATCAGCCCGTTACATTATCAAGATTTTCAGCAGAAGTAGAAGGGGATCATGTGAACCTTGTTTGGGTAGATGAACAAGAAATAAATGCTTCACATTTTGTAATAGAAAGATCAACTGATGGAAGAAATTATGAAGAGATTTCTGATAAAATTCAAGCATCTGGAAATTCAAATACAGAATTGTCTTACAGCTTTGTGGATGAAAATCCGCCATCAGTAGGGACAGCATACTATCGTTTAAAAGAAGTAGACTTTGATGGTAGGTCAGAAACTTGGGTGCGTTCTGTTCATTTAATAGAATCTGATGAAATGAATGTTCGAATTTTCCCCATCCCAGCCGATGATGTCTTACATGTTCAAATCACTCATCAAGATATGGAAGATGTGACATTAAAGTTAGTCGAAGCAACCACAGGAAGAGTGTCTATACTACATGGTTCTTTTGATTATGATCAAATGATCTATAATGTAAATAGTGTCAACTCTGGAATATATATTGTTGAAATCTTTGCTAATGGAAAAATGATCCACAATCAGAAAATTGTCATCAATTAATAAAATTAGAAATAGTTTCATCATCTTTGTTGAAACAAACAAAAATGATGAAACTTATTTATGTAATGGACCCACAGTGTGGGTGGTGTTATGGCAATAGCAATAATATCCAGAAATTAGTAGAAGCTTTTCCTGAAGTGGACTTCGAAATTATGGTTGGAGGTATGTGGGTAGGAGATCAAGCACCAAAAGGTGGTGATGATATGTTTGCCTATCTTCAAAAACATGCTCCAGGGATGGAACAAAAAACAGGAGCTCTTTTATCAACAGAATTTTATGAGCTGTCAAAAGATGAGACGTACACAATGTCTAGTTTTGAGGCATGCTTAGCAATTAAAATTGTAAAAAATATAGCACCAGAAAAAGCTTTGAAGTTTGCCTCTGAGTTACAAAGAGCTCAATTCTATTTTGGTCAAAGATTCGACGATTTTAAAACTTATTTGGCGGTTCTTCAGAATTTAAATATTGATCCACAGCCCTTTATGGATCAGTTTGGGAGTGAGGAAAATCAAAAAGAAACAATTGACGAAATTAATGAGTCAAGAAAAATGGCAGCAGGTTTTCCAAGCTTGTTTTTAGATACTAGTATGACTGTTGAAAAAATGGCGGCAGGTTATTTTGAAGCAGATGAAATGATAGAACAAGTACGTAGTTACATAGTATGATATGGTCAAATAAAAAAATAGCAATCACAGGTGGTACTTCCGGAATTGGAAAAGCAACATTAGAACTGTGTTTGAAATTGGGTGCTGATGTTGTTTTTTGTGGGAAAGAAGATGAGTTAGTGTCTTTAGTGAACAATCAAACAAAAGCAAAAGGAATTTGTGTTGATTTATCTAAACAAGAAGGGATCGAACAATTTTATGATTTTGTTACTTCAGAATTAGGTGAGATTGACATACTAATTAATAACGCTGGGTATGTTGTTGTTGCTCCTTTGGAAGAATTGAAGAGAGAAGATTTTGAATTGATGTATGGCATCAATGTCATTGCTCCAGCTCTATTAACTCAAAAATTTCTACCCTCATTTAAATCAAAAAAAGAGGGAGATATAGTAAATATTGGAGCCACTGGAGGTAGTTATGGGTTTGAAAAAGGAGCGGCCTATGCATCAAGTAAAGCGGCTTTGCTTAATTTTTCTCAAACATTAATGAAAGAAGTTCGAAAAGATAATATTAGAGTATATCATATTGACCCTTCTTGGACAACCGGCACAAACAATAATAACAAGGGAGGAGAGATACCTTTGGACCAATCAAGATTAACCGCATCAGATATAGCAAAAGTCATTATCAATCAATTAGAACTTCCAAGAAGAGCATTTATACCACAAGTAAGTATTTGGAGCACGAATCCTTAAAAAAATGGATATCACATTTAAATTAGTAACTACAGACAAAGAAATTGAATTAGTCGATCAATTGGCACATCAAATTTGGAACGAACATTATATCCCTATTATTGGTAAAGATCAGGTAGATTATATGTTGGATAAGTTTCAAAACTTTAAAGTGATGAAAGATCAATTATCTGAAGGTTTTGTTTATTATTTAATACAACAAAATGATGCCTCAGTCGGCTATATAGGTTATAAAATCGAAAATCAAGATTTGTTTTTAAGCAAGCTTTATTTATTGAATGCACAAAGAGGAAAAGGGCAAGGTCAACAGTCACTTCGTTTTATCTTTGAAGAAGCAAGAAAGCATCAATTAAATGGGGTGAAATTAACCGTAAATAAATACAATGAAATTGCGATTAAGGCCTATGAAAAATATGGTTTTGAAGTAGTTGATGAAGTTGTTGCAGACATTGGGCAAGGTTACGTGATGGATGATTTTATATTATATAAGCCCGTTTAATTAAACTTTAGCACTGGATTTAAGTTCATATTCTATACTCCTTAAAAGATATTAATTAATGATGATTAATATTAGGAAATAGTGATATAAATCTTAGATTTGTGTAACTAAAAAAACATACACTTAATTAAACTTTTTTGACTATGTCATTAGTGAATAAAAAAGCCCCTTTGTTTACTGCAGGTGCTGTAATTAACGGTGAAGAAATCGTTGAGGACTTTTCATTAGATCAGTTCATTGGAAAACAAGAAGTAGTTCTTTTCTTTTACCCTAAAGATTTTACTTTTGTTTGTCCTACAGAAATCTTGGCTTTCCAAGAAAAATTACCTGAGTTCGAAAAAAGAGGTGTACAAGTAATTGGTGTTTCTACTGATACTGAAGAAACTCACTTAGCTTGGTTATTAACTCCAAAAGCTGAAGGTGGTATTGAAGGTGTTACTTACCCGTTAGTTGCAGATGCTTCTAAAACTATCGCAATGAACTATGGTGTTCTTGGCGGTGAGTATACTTACGATGAAGATACTATGCAATGGTCATTCGAAGGTGCTCCAATTGCGTTAAGAGGTACATTCTTAATCGACAAAGCAGGAAACGTGAGACATTCAGTAATTAACGATTTCCCATTGGGTCGTAACATTGATGATACACTTCGTATGGTAGACGCTTTACAGTTTACTGAAAAGCATGGTGAAGTTTGTCCTGCAAACTGGGAAGAAGGTAAAGATTCTATGAAACCAACACGTGATGGTGTAGCTGATTATTTAAAGAATCACTAGGATCTTATAATTATAAAGAAAGAGGCTTTTTCTATAGAGAAAAAGCCTTTTTTGTTTAGAATAAACGAATGAGGTACATAACAAATCAATAATATTATCGTTCTAAAGAAAAACGATTATCTTTGCATTTAACTGCTTAGAATCAATTTAGTATCGTTTTATACAAAATAGGATTCTATTTTTTTTGAATTAATTTTCACTAATAATAATGAACAAGACTTTCATTTTAACCCTCATCGGCGTGCTGCTTACGTCAATTGTGTTTTCTCAAGATTACTATGTGCTACATCTCTCGGGAAAAGTAAAAGAAACAGCTTCTCAAAGAAATTTAATGGTTGGTGATCAGCTTAAGGGTGATACAGAATTAGAATTTCTTACTGAAGGTGCAAAAGTAGTTGTTATCAGTAAAGAATCTGGTAGAATGCTTATTGATGGCAGCAAAAGTAAAAAGTCCTATAAAGGAGAGTTTATTGATTTAGTGCAAAGCGTTTTATTCCCCATTCAAAAAAACGAAAGCTTAAGTACTAGAACAATAGCAGAGAATAAAGATGTTGCAGACCTACAATCATTTATTGGTAAAGAACCAAGAGCTATTATAGGTGATGTATATACGATTAATGGCGACCCTAAAGTATTTAAGAAGAAGGGAGGAAGCAGCTACATCTACAAATATTATATTGGTAAGGATGCCGTAAATAAGGTGATTCGAATTACTGAGGGTAAAATTAATTTTGATAAGAAAGCACTTTATCCGGTAGAAGATTACAATATTCCAGAAAATGGATCTCAAGTTGAATTTTATTTTACGAATGTGATTTCCAAAAAGTCTATCAAATTGGCGGAATTCCATTTATGTTATGTCAACACTAAAGGATTAATGAAGGAGGTAAGTACGATCATATCTGCTCTTAATATCTCAGGTAATGATGAACGTATTTCTAAAGAAGTGAATGCTTATATCACTGAACAATATGGAACACCATTCGATGGCCAAGTTGATGAGTGGTTAATTAAAAAGGGATTTATTTCTGCAGCGAATTAATTCTCGTGAAAATATCAAAAGGAAAGGTAGCATAAATATGCTGCCTTTTTTTTGTGCTAAGATTTAATCACATCAATTATTTAACGATGATCTGATATTCCAATCAATTTACTTTTTGATATAAAATGAAAAAGGTACGCGAAATATTCACATACCTTTAACCTTAACCAATAAACAACACATAAAATAAACACATGCTTGAAGTCATGAAGGGACTCGAACCCTAAGAAATTCCGTGGTTGACCACCAATTTCATGCTTTATAACTGTCTTTCGATTTACAAATTTACTAGATATTTCAAAAATTTGAAATCTTTTTAAATTTATTAATTCAACTTTTCAATAATTGTAATAAATTTGGGGTATTGATGAATGTAATTTAACGAATAGGCATAACTAATGGAAAAAATACCTGAAATTGATCATGTCGATATAAAAATATTGTCAGAATTACTGAAAGATGCGAAGACTCCTTACACAGAAATCGCTGAAAGGATCTTTGTTTCGGGAGGAACTGTTCATGTTCGTATGAAAAAAATGGAGAAGATGGGGATCGTAAAAGGATCAACATTGGATCTTGATTTTACTAAACTAGGATATGACATCACTTCTTTCTTGGGCATCTATTTAGAAAAAAGTAGTTTGTATGAACAAGTGTGTGCTGAACTAGCAAAAATTCCAGAAATATTAAACCTTCACTATACAACTGGTGATTGGAGTATTTTTGTTAGAATAGCTTGTAGAGATACAAATCACCTTAGACAAGTATTACACGACAAAATCCAAAGTATTCCTGGAATATCGAGAACAGAAACATTTATCTCTCTAGAAGAGAAATTCAACAGACCTCTTGCTTTCGATGAATCAGACATGGAAGATAAAGGACTTGAATAATCAAAAAAGCACCGACGAACTCGGTGCTTTTTTCTTTTATTATTTATTTTCTTTTGACATCCTGTATCAAACATCCCATGTCTACGACCAGATCGTAGCAGAGGGACCAAGGCCACCTCGTTTACTTTTTACCTCTTACCTCTTACCTCTTACTTAAAAACGAGCGTTTACTTTGCTACCTGCTACCTGCTACCTGCTACCTGCTACCTGCTAAATCCCCACCTTCCATTCTTTAATCATCTTCTTAATACTTTGCTTAATCGGATCATTATTTTCTGCATTGTTCATCACAATACCGATGATAGGTAAGAAATTCTCGTCATAGTTCATGGTCCATACCGGTTTTCCATAACAAGCATTAGGACAGATTAACCATAAGAAATCAGGTTTCTGATGATCTCTCTTTTCTCCAATCACTCTCACGCAAGTGTAATATTTAAACGAAGACTCTTTAAGGTCTTGTTCCAAAACGGTTTTAGCCATTTTGTACTTAGCGTCTAGAATAGCGTACCTTAAAGACAGTTTAGGATCCATATATTCCACGACAAAGTCGGGAGTATAGTAGAAACTATCTCTATGAGGCTTTCCATGTAACACTAAATGAGTATCCTTAGGTTCTCGCCCAATTTGAGGCTGATAAAGGAAATTAAGCATCCATTTACCTTGGTTTGGCTGGATACTGATACGTTTAGGAATAAACTCCCCTTCTTGTAAATCTTCCTCTTCTATACGAACATTATAATCCCTGAAACAATCTTCTAGCGCATCTTTTAATCTATAATAAGTAAATAGCTCATAGATTTGATCTAAGAAAGATGTCTTTAAAGAACCACTCTCTCCATTAGTATCAATCTTTAAGTTGTAGACTTGTTGTAACGATAAGAAAATCTTAGAATATACATTTACAGAACTAAATCGCTTGGTAAGTTTTGGGGGATGAAAGTTAGGTTGAGTATTCGGGAGTAACTGCCTATACTTTCTCTCTACCCTAAACAAGCGTGTTTTCAGTTCTGTTACATCCTCTACAGCTTGAGCATTAATAATTACCTGAGCTGATTCAAAGGTGGCATAACCATTTCCATCATTCTGAGTAATCTGTTTTTGATGATTGATATATTCCAAATGTGATAGGAGGTCATCAATAAGCTTTCTTGCCCAATAAAAGCCTCCAAGAATACACTCATTTTCATAAGTAGCATATTCCATTTTAACCACAGGAGCATCAATGTGATCAATTACAGTGTACATGCCATTGATCTCAATAGCATCAGGATGATCTTTTAATGCATCATCAAAGTACAACTCATCTAAATGTTCTATCAACCAATCTATACTGGCATTATCGATATTTGCGGATGCAAAATCTTGAATTTCCCTTGCTTGAATAGTAGATGACCTCGGGCTATGCGATAGCTCCGGAAGTAGGTTTTCCATATTCTGAAGAAAATTCTCTAAAGGCTGTAAGCGAGTGGTGGATAGTAAATTAGATTTATTTTTTTGATCGATGGATTCCTCTTCATCTTTGGTAAAAAGCTTTAAGATGATCGACTTATTCTTTTTGTATAAATAAGTAATCATACCCTCAGCATCCTCACTACTAAGTTTAGACGCGTCTACTCTTACTTGAAAGGATTCTTTACCGCATGAGACTTTTACAAGTCCAAGTTGATTGGAGAAATGTTGACTTAGGCCAACGGTTATAATCCCTTTTTGAATATCATTTGATATCAAAGAAGGATCTACCTCTGTACCATCGATACTGATACTTGTATCTAAAGGGAGTTCGTAATAATGGAATTCCAACTCATAGAAGTGGTGTTCTAATGTGACAATTAAGCCATCCATTAGCAACACCTCTTCTCTGGTTGTATTATAAGGTGGAGTATTATCTTTTCTTATGTGAAAAATTTTAAACTCCATGTATTATCCATCTATTGAGAAGTAATTATAGAAGTGATGGTTGAATCCTTCTTTACCTCCTTTATCCAACATTTTTTGTAATGTCCACTCAGCATGAGAATCCTTTAGTCCAAAGCCTTTTACAATACCTAGTAACGTTTTGATACCTTCCCTAACTTCAGGTCCCTGAAGATTAATTCTAGTAAAAATACGTTGGGCTAGACAGTAGTCTAAAGGTCTAAACTGTTCGTTCATAGCCGAATGAGCAAGGTTACAATACTCAATAATTGCCTTTCTTGTACGAAGACTCACCTGTACACCTAAATTCTGAAGTTCGTTATTTATTTCTCCGAATCGTTCTTCTAATTCAGAATCAATAAATTCTAAAGCATCAGGAGCCAATTCTTGTTTGAAATCTTTTAGGTCGAAAAGTTTTCTAACTGTTTCATAACTGATTTCATAAGGCTCAGGCATAATGATCTCAGAACTGATTAAAGGAGTGTCGTTCTTTGGTAAATCCAAACGGATAATGTGAGAACGGTCCAATAATCGAGCAGAGATTTGCTCTGTAGTGGAATCTAAGTTTAAAGTACCTAAGAATCTAAGGTTGTTGGCATATTCTATGGTTTCATTATTCCCCAAAGAAATCTTCAAACCATTATTCACTTGTGCTTTTGCATCAGTTAATGAGTAGAATGAAGCCCAATAATGTTCAATAGGACTTAGATTGGCTTCGTCTAATAGACAATAAGCCATTGGCGATTTTTGGTAAGCCGAATTATCAAATTCTCCATCCAATTGTTTTAAGAGGTCGTACATATCTGTATTCGCTCTTTGGAATCTTTTTGATAATGGATTGGCAAAACCAATTAAATCTTTTTGAGATGACCAACCTCGAGCCACAGAGATTTCCGAGAATCTTGGCTTTTTGGTGATCGATTGCATCAAATACCTTGCAAGTGACGTCTTACCAGAACCTGGAGGGCCCCAAATAAGTGTCAAGGAATTTTGATGCATAGCTATCAAAATGTTGGCGATAAAGTGATCAGGATAGTTACGTCCTAATCGACCTAATCGTTTATGAATTTTTTGAGTAAGATCTTTTAAAGAATTGATACTTGTTTCATTCTCAATAGTATGATCTTTAATCTCAATTTCTTGTTCTGTATTCTGAAGCGGATTTTTTGATGAATTACTGAAAGCATCAAATTGCATTTTTGTTTTCAGTAAATTCTTTAATGCTTTATCAGCATCTTCTTGAGCCTGAGTAAACTCTTCTTTCAGTGCACTAATAGCCACTGTAAGATTGTGCTTTTCACCTTTCGCATTATCAATTTCTTCATTCAAACGAGCAAGGTTATCGAAAGTGTGTGCTAACTCAATAGCTTCCGCTTTATCAGAGAGCTCCTCTCTTACTTTTTCTAATTTTTTGAGACCTTCTTCAATTTCTCGAGTAATTGCAGACTCTCTTTCTTTTTGAAGACTATCTCTAATTTTTTGCTCATTATCTCTTAAATTCTGAATACCATCTTCAAGATCTTGTATTTCTTCTTGAAGACGAGCAGAATCTTTTCTGAACTTATCTTTTTCTCTTTTTAGCTGTGCTATTTGATTATCAAGGTCTAATTTTTCGGTTTGCAAACCATCTAAACTTGCCTTAAAGAAGTCGTTCTCAGCTAATGAGGTGATAAATTGTTGAAGATACTGAAGGTTTTCTTGAGGTTTAGAAAATAGCTTCTCTAAACGAGAATACCTTTCTTTAAATGAGTGAATAGAATTGTCTTTAGATATTGCTTGCCATACTTTGTCGGCTACTTCTAAAGATTGCTTCTTGTTTAATTGTTCTTCAGCCCAAGTGAATAGATCTTTTCTGCTGATAAAGTCTACAGTATCAACAATATGATATTCAATGTCATGAGTAGAACGTATTAATTTTCTTTTCAATCCTTCATCAGGCATATTAAATTCTAAATATGCATCTGATGGAATTTCGTAAGCTTCAACACTTTTTCTAACTCCTGTAGCAGAAAGTCGAACTGACTTTGCCTCCGAACTAGTTTTAACGCCAACGAAAGGACCGTAAATTAAGCCTTGCTTGGTTTGAGCAAAGAATTTTCTCTCCTGTGCAACATATACCTCATTGATAATGTCATAGTACTGCTTATCAGGGTGGAAGAGATGAAGTTCAAAGTCAATCTCACCAGGGAAAATTTCTAATAGTTGATCTTCAGATAAAGAACTTAAGCGGTCGGCATGTGTAATATGTTTCGTTAAGGAATTTTCTTTATTGTAGGAGTCATCGTCCGTAAGTTGTTTATTTGGACGTACGCCTTTAACTTTTATTAATTCCTCTAACTTAAAATCAGTCGTTAATGTGTACGGTGCACTAGCTAAAAATATAGTTTCACCTAACTTATTAATATCTAACTTAAACCATTCTTCGCCATCAAAATAAAATAGTGGTATTATAAATTTTTTATGTTGCTTAAAATTCTCAGGGTGCTGAGCACCAACTATATAACTATCTTCTCCTAATGCTTTATAACTTTCATAATCATCAAAAATTTCATTTAATTCTTTAATTTTCATTTTATAATGTGTCCAATTTTTATAATTGTCTAGGAAAAATAGTCAATAGTACGCATTAATAAAAGTGATTTTTTTTAGTTTGTTTAATATGTGTTCAATAAGTTTGTGCTTAAATAATACCGCTTAGTTAAAGAAATGAAGAAACTTCCAGATACTTTAGTAATTGTTACAACGATTCTATTAATATTTATTGGCTTAACTTGGTTAATACCTGCAGGTGAATACAGTAGGGAATTAATTAATGATAGAAATGTGTTAATACCTGATTCTTATCAATCTGTTGATTCAACCCCTCAGGGGATAGGAGCCTTCTTTTCTGCACCAATGCGTGGATTTATTTCTGCAAGCGATGTAATTGCTTTTATTTTTATAGTTGGTGGCGCTTTTGGGATGCTCAACAAAACGGGAGCGATAGAAGCAGGATTGCAAAAATTGGTGGAGTTTTCAAATAAACATACCGTTTATAAAAAAATAATCATCCCTCTATTAATCATCGTTTTTTCTATTGCTGGAGCTACATTTGGTATGTCTGAGGAAGTATTGGTATTTATTTTAATTACTATCCCAATGGCAAAGGCCATGAAACTTGATCCAATTGTAGGGGTGGCCATACCTTTTGTAGGAGCAGGAGCTGGTTTTGCAGGAGCGGTTTATAATCCGTTTACCATAGGAATAGCCCAAGGGATAGCTGATGTTCCACTCTTTAGTGGGATGGAATATAGAATCTTCGTTTGGATTATTTTTACCACGATAACAATAGTGTACATCATGTCTTATGTCATGAAGATTACAGCAAATCCCTCAGCATCTTTACTTTCTAATAACACAGCTGATATTGAATTAGAGGAAACAGAAAAAATACCTTTCAACATACAACGAAAATTGGTACTTATTTTATTTGCAGTTGGGATTATTGGTTTAGGAATAGGTGTTACCGAGTATGATTGGTATATGATCGAAATTGGTGCTTTATTCTTTGCAATAGGACTAATCAGTTGCTTAATATGTGGAATACATGTTGACAAAATAAGTAAGGGTTTCGCAAATGGGGCAAAAGAAATGATGACAGCAGCTTTAGTGGTCGCTTTTTGTAAAGGTATTCTGATTGTGGCATCTGATGGAAAAATTATAGATTCTGTATTATTTGGAATTTCATCTGTTGTAAAAGACCTACCAAAGGTATTGTCATTGGAAGCAATGTTTGTTTTTCAAAGTGCATTAAATACTTTTTTACCTTCAGGAACTGGTCAGGCAGCACTCACAATGCCTATTATGGCTCCTTTAAGCGATTTATTAGGAATATCTAGACAAACGGCTGTTTTAGCGTTCCAATTTGGAGATGGTTTAACCAACTTAATTATTCCAACAAGTGGTGTTACCATGGGAGTATTATCAATAGCAAAAATACCATACGGTACTTGGGTGAAATGGATGGGGCCTCTATTATTGATTTTAATGTTGGTGGCAGGCGTTCTTTTGCTTGGTCCTTTATATTTTGACGTTTGGTAATGAAAAAGTATCTCTCTCTACTTTTGAAAGTAATTGGAGGTATTTTATTTGCTTTTGCTCTCCATAAATTTTTTGTTCTTTCACCTTGGGAAAAGGTGCAATTTGAACATCCTATATATATCCTTTTTGCATTTTTATTGATGCCTATTAATTGGAGTTTGGAAGCATTAAAATGGAAAAAATTGATATCCCCTAAATGGCAAATATCATTTAAAGAGGCCCTTTTAGGAGTGTTTTCTGGTGTCGGGGGGAGTTTGATAGCTGGTCGTGCTGTGGGGAGTATTATGGGCAGATATTGGTCCCTTCCTAAAGAAGAAGATAGATCAAAAATAATAGCACCTGTATTACTAGGTCAATGGATTCAAGGAATCTTTACTTATTTATTTGGAGGCATTTCTATTCTAATGTTGGGGATACATCAAATAGATGTTGTACAACTGAAATATGAATATTTATTTTTGATTGCATTCATAATTTTACTCGTTGGTATCGTTTTATTTTTTGTGATAAAAACGCCTTCTATACAGAAGAAATTGATCAATCAATTAGAGCTCATCCGACAATATGATATCAATATATTAGCCTCGATTACATTATGTAGCGGTTTAAGGTATTTTATTTTTACCCTTCAATTTTTCATTATTCTTTACACCTTTAGTGAAGGGGAAGCATGGTGGATATATTTTCAATGGGTGAGCATCATCTATTTGATAAAGACTCTGACGCCTGTAATGAACATGATGATGGATATTGGTGCCAGAGAGTTGTCGGCCTACTATATTTTTCTTCATTATGGTGCTGATACCAATATTGCTTTAATGTCTTCATTAATCGTTTGGGGAATCAATATTTTAATACCATCTTTAGTAGGGCTAACCGTGCGTTGGCGTCTCTAAATTGATGTATATGCAAACCTTTTGGACTAATTTTCATTCTCACTCTCATTTTTGTGATGGTAAACCCTCATTGGAGGAAATGGTACAAGCAGCTATTGACCAAAATGTAAAATCGTATGGATTTTCATCTCATTCTCCAGTACCTTTTTCCACAACTTGGAACATGCCAATGGACCGGTTGAATGAATACATGAATGAAGCCAAACGATTGAAAGAGAAATACCAAGATCAAATACAATTATATACAGGCTTAGAAGTTGATTTTGTTAGCGGAAAATGTGGCGTCCATAACTTTCCACAACTTGACTTTTCAGTAGGATCAATCCATTTCGTGGATACATTTGAAGATGGCACCTATTGGGAAATTGATAACACTAAAACCATTTTCGATCGGGGATTACAAGAAATCTTCGGTGGAAACATTCAAAGAGCGTTTAAAAGGTATTACGATTTATCCATAGAAATGCTGGAAGAAGATACTCCTGATGTATTGGGTCATATGGACAAATTCAAAATGCATAACAGCACAGGAAACTGGTTTTCTGAAGAAGAGGAATGGTATAAAAAAATGGTGATGGAATACATAGAAGTAATAAAAGAAAGTGGTGTAATCGTTGAAGTAAATACTAGAGGATTATACAAAGGGTTCTCTAAAGACCTCTATCCAAGCCCATGGATCATCAAAGAGCTGATCGATAGAAAAATTCCCATTTCCTTAAATTCTGATAGTCATACTACTTTCGAAATCACCAAAGGATTTGATGAAGCCGCTGAATTACTTTCATCACTCGGCCTAAGAGAAGTATATGGGTTGTGGGATGGTGAGTGGCAACCGTTTGGGTTTGAGAAACAAGGAGTGATTTTAAGGTAAGAGGTAAGAAGTAAAAGGTAAGGGGAGATTTTTGATTAATTATTTTTGAGTTAGGAGTTGCGGAATTATCGCAGTAGCAAAACTGGCGCAAATGTTAAGCGATAGCGACATTTGTGCCTATGAACGTAAGAGGTCTCCTGACCTCGTTTTTTAACTAAGAAACTGAAAAACTAAGGGGGAATAACCTTCTAAATTTGAGAGGTGATGAAATTCCTCGAATTATACATTTAGAAGTATCGTTTTCTTAAAAGCTTATTTTTCGCTGAAATCATCATTTTCCACACTTCCACAAAGAGGCGGTGGATCCCCTCGTTACACGTGCTATTAGCAAAATATTATTAGTACAAAGTTAAGCTAAAACGTTTTATTTATTTTTTCCACGATCTATTAGTTGGGTAAAGAGGAGCGAACCAAACCTGCTACCTGCTACCTACTACTTACTACCTCTTCTCCTTTTCCCACACAAAATACCCTCTCTTCGTCATTTTTGCCTCAGGATTTTTCAAATACTCTTCCAAAGCAAAAGTGGTTGATTCAAAGGCAATATCCTCCCAAGGAATATCTTTAACTTCAAATAATTTTGATTCAAGTGTTTCTGATGTAGGTCCAACTTCATCAGATACGAGGTCAACAAGGTAAATAAGGTACACCTGATTGAATTGAGGCAGGGAAAAAACTGATTGTAAGTGTTTGATGTGACCTTTGGCTAACGTTTCCTCGAAAAGCTCGCGTAAAGCACCATCCTCTGGTGTTTCACCATTTTCTAAAAAGCCAGCAGGTAATCCCCAATATCCTTTTCTTGGATCAATAGCTCTTTTACCTAAAAGGATTTTTCCTTCAAAGACGGGAAGACAACCTGCAATTATGCGTGGATTTTGGTAATGAATAGTACCACAATTGTCACAAACAAAACGTTGTTTATGATCACCTTCAGGAACGATAAATTGAAGTTGGTCACTTCCACATTGGCTACAAAAATTCATAAAAAAGAAATATAAGCTGAGGATGAAAAGTTGGTATTTACCCTAGAACAAAACATCAATTTAAAGATTAATGTTTTACAAAATCAATTTCTAGCCAAAAAATGATGATAGAAATCTTCAAATTAAGGTGATAACATCCGAATTTTTTAGATATTTATGTAAATAAATCAATACCTTTGGACGCTAATCGTCCAACACATACTAAGACATTTATAAATAAATTTTTATATGCCAGAAAATATTATCAGAAAGAAAGATGCCTTGGAATATCATGAGAATCCAATTCCAGGTAAAATTGAGGTAGTTCCTACAAAAAAAACTAAAACACAACGAGATCTTTCTTTAGCATATTCACCAGGAGTTGCAGATCCTTGTACTGAAATTGCTGAAAACCCTGAAGATGTCTATAAATATACAGCAAAAGGTAACCTTGTCGGTGTAATCTCAAACGGTACTGCTGTATTAGGATTAGGAGATATTGGTCCTGAAGCATCAAAGCCAGTAATGGAAGGTAAAGGTGTACTTTTCAAAATCTTTGCTGGTATCGATGTATTTGATATCGAAGTCAATGCAAAAGACCCCCAAAAATTTATTGAAGCAGTTAAGACACTTGAGCCAACGTTCGGTGGTATTAACTTAGAAGATATTAAAGCTCCCGACTGTTTTGAAATCGAAACGGCATTGAAAAAGGAAATGAATATTCCTGTTATGCACGACGACCAACACGGTACAGCAATTATTTCAGGAGCAGCCTTAATTAATGCTGCTGAAATTATTGGAAAAGACCTTAAAGATTTAAAAGTAGTAGTTTCTGGTGCAGGTGCATCGGCAATTTCTTGTATTAAGATTTTCTTTGAGTTAGGTGTAGATCCAAAGAATGCTATTGTTTGCGATAGTAGAGGCGTGATTCGTACGGATCGTGATAACCTTTCAGGATCTAAGAAAGAATTGGCAACAGATATCGATGTGAACACATTAGATGAAGCTTTGGTTGATGCTGATGTATTCTTAGGTTTATCAAGAGGTAATTTGATGACACCAGAGATGTTATTGTCTATGGCAAAAGATCCTATCGTTTTCGCCTTGGCAAACCCAACACCTGAGATTGATTATCAATTAGCAATGAACACTAGAAGTGATGTGATGATGGCTACGGGCCGTTCAGATCATCCTAACCAAGTGAATAACGTACTAGGTTTTCCATACATTTTCAGAGGAGCACTTGATGTAAGAGCAACAGAAATCAACGAAGAGATGAAGTTGGCTTGTGTTCGATCAATTGCAGCTTTGGCCAAAGAACCTGTTCCAGAAACTGTAACTCAAGCATACAATGTGGATCGTTTGGTTTTTGGTAGAGATTACTTTATTCCAAAACCACTAGATACTCGTCTTTTAACGACAGTGGCACCGGCCGTAGCACAAGCAGCGATGGATACAGGTGTAGCTAAATCAGAAATTGACGATATGGAAGCGTATAAAGAAGAACTTGTACGTCGTATGGGTACAGGTAACGATATCATGAGACGTTTAGGTGTGAAAGCTCGTAACGTTCGTAAGAAAGTGGTATTTGCAGAAGCTGATAACCCACACATTCTTCGTGCTGCTCGTATCGCCATGGATGAAGGAATTATCGATCCAATCTTGTTGGGTAGAAGATCTAGAATACGTGCCATGATCGAAGCTTTAGAGTTGGACGAATTATTAAACGTGCCAATCGTAAACCCTCGTGCTGATGAAACTAATGAAGTCAGAGAGCGTTATGCGAAGATCTACTACGAAAGACGTCAGAGAGAAGGAGCTACTATTTATGAAGCAAATGACTTGATGAATAAGCGTTCTTACTATGCAGCCATGATGGTGGAGCAAGGTGATGCAGATGCATTAATTTCAGGTGCACATAGAAACTATATCTCATCTTTGGCTCCAGCACTTCGTGTCATCGGGACAGTAGACAATAAGTCGATCGCTACAATGTATATGGTACTGACTAAAAAAGGACCATTATTCTTAGCAGATACAACCATGATCGAAAATCCTACAACAGAGGAAATCGTTGAGATTACTGAAGCAGTAGTGAAAAGAGTAAAAGACTTCTTCAAAATTGATCCAAGAGTAGCATTATTGAGTTACTCAAACTTTGGTTCATCTAAGAAAGGTGTGGATTCGAATAAAATGAAGAAGGCGCGTCAAATTATCAAAGAGAGAAATCCTCAGCTACCTGTAGATGGTGATATTCAAGCAAACTTTGCCTTGAATCCAGACATTACTAAAGAGAGTTTCCCATTCTCAGATTTGGCTGACAAAGGGGCGAATGTATTGGTATTCCCTAACTTATCGGCTGCAAATATTGCACTGAACTTGTTGGACGAATTAGCTGATGCAACTCTAGTGGGTCCTATCGTTATGGGAATGAAAAAGCCTGCTCACGTTCTTCAGATTGGAGCAAATGTGCAACAAATCTTGGACATGATTACGATCGCCAACTTAGATGCACAACAGTCTTAGAAAATTTTCAAAAATTCACCACTTTATGTGAAATTTTTAAATAATAGAGTGAAAAATGGAGTGATTTGCAAAAAATCACTCCATTTCTTTTTAATTCAATGATATTGTATTTAATATTGTGACATAGATCATCCCGATGGTCTTTTATTTTATACAATTAGTATAGTAATTCGATAGAGTAAAGGATAAATATAACATAACCACGTCACGCATTATGCAAAGTTTTAGAACTGAACTAGAGAATCCTGTTGTAGAACAAGACATACTCGACTTAGAAAAGAAAATTAGATTATTCCACAATGGAGAAATCGACGACGATAAATTTAGAAGTTTACGTTTAGCTAGAGGAGTGTATGGTCAACGTCAGCCTGGCGTGCAAATGATCAGAATAAAAATTCCTTACGGTAAATTAACGACTAGACAATTAAATAGAATATGTGATGTTTCTGATGAATATTCAAACGGAAAACTTCACATTACTACTCGTCAAGATATTCAAATTCACTATGTAAGCTTGGATGATTCTCCACGTTTATGGCATGAATTAGAAAAGGATGAAGTGACTCTTCGTGAGGCCTGTGGTAACACTGTTCGTAACATTACGGCATCAGAGTTAGCGGGTATTGATCCAGCAGAACCATTTGACGTAACACCATACGCACACGCTACTTTTGAGTACTTCTTAAGAAACCCTATCTGTCAGGAAATGGGTAGAAAGTTCAAAATTGCATTCTCTTCTTCAGTTGAGGATACAGCTTTCGCTTTCATCCACGACGTTGGAGCTATTCCAGTAGTTAAAACTATTGATGGTGAAGAAAGAAGAGGTTTCAAAGTATTGATCGGTGGTGGTTTAGGTGCACAACCTTACATGGCTGAGACCGCTTACGAATTCCTAGAAGAAGAAAAATTAATTCCATTCACTGAGTCATTAATCAGAGTATTTGATAGACACGGTGAGCGTAACCGTAGAATGAAAGCAAGAATGAAGTTCTTGATTCAGGATATCGGTAAAGAGGAATTATTAAGATTAGCTCAAGAAGAGTTCAATTCTCTTGAAAATAAAGAAATTTGGGTAGACCGTTCTAAGGTAGATCAAACTGAATTACCAAAGAAAGGAGCTGCTGTTGAAGTAGAGATTAAAGATCAAGCAAAATTCGATAAATGGTCTGAAGCGAATGTTTTCGAACAAAAGCAAGAAGGTTATTATGGAGTGTTAGTAAGATTACCACTTGGTAACTTCGATACTACAACTGCTAGAACTTTATCTCAAATAGTCACTGATTATGCAGCAGACGATATCCGTCTAACTATCCGTCAAGGTATCTTATTGAAATACGTTCAAAAAGAAAACCTTAAGGCATTATTCAACGCTTTAGATGCGATTGGATTTGCTGAGCCGGGTTACGATACAACTGCAGACATCACTGCTTGTCCTGGCACAGATACTTGTGTATTGGGTATTTCATCAAGTACAGGTTTAGCAAGAGTATTAGGTGATCTTATTAAAGTAGAATATCCAGATTTATTGACAGATGATACTTTCAAAATCAAAATCTCAGGATGTCCTAACGCATGTGGTCAGCATACGATTGCACAGTTTGGTATCCATGGATCATCTTTAAGAAACAAAGAAAACAAAATGTTGTTGCCAGCCGCTCAAATTCTACTTGGTGGTGGATTTGATGGTGAAAGTAACCCTCATATTGCAGATAAAGTCATCAAAATCCCAAGTAAGCGTATCCAAGATGCTTTTAGAGCAGTGGTAGATGATTACGATCAAAATGCTCCAGAAGGACAGTATTTTGTAGATTATTACAAGGCACAAGGTAAGGAGTACTTCTACGACTTATTAAAGCACTTAGGTGATTTATCTACGCTTGTACCAGAAGACTACTTAGATTGGTACACTGAGGTAGATAAATTCGAATTGCATAAAGCTGTTGGTGAATGTGCGGGTGTGATTATTGACCTAGTACAAACATTAATTCTTGAAGCTGAAGAAAAAGTTGGTTGGGCAAATGAAGCGATCTCAAAAGGATTATTCGCAGATGCAGTTTACCATACTTACCAAGCTTATGTGAGTGCAGCTAAAGCCTTGCTTCTTGATAAAAAAGTGAAGCTGAACTCTCACATGACAGTAATTAATCGTTTTGCTGAGCACTACGATGAAAAGCTTCAGTTTGCTGAAGGTTCATTTGTTGACCATGTGTTGAGAATCAACAAAAACGAACCTACTGCTGAATTCGCTCAAACTTATTTTGATGAAATCAAAGTATTCTTAGAGAACGTAAGCAGAATTAGAAAAGAAGATCTACAAGAAGCTTAGATTTTATATAGCATCATTGATAAACAAACTTTTTTACATCTCATGACAAAGACTATACAACCGGAATTGACTTTAGTAGGGGCAGGAATTGGAGACCCGGATTTGATTACTGTAAAAGGTATCAAAGCACTACGTCGTGCAGATGTAGTTTTATACGATGCTTTAGTATCTGAAGAGTTATTGGAGTATGCGCCCAACGCTAAAAAAGTTTATGTAGGTAAACGAGTAGGGCAGCATTCTTTTAAGCAAGAAGATATAAACAAATTAATTGTTTCTCATGCTTTTGCAGGAGGACATGTAGTAAGGTTGAAAGGTGGCGACCCTTTTGTTTTCGGTAGAGGACACGAGGAAATGCGATACGCTCAAAAGCATGGTTTAAGAGTAAATCTTGTACCAGGCATTAGTAGTTCAGTTGCTGCACCAGCTTTACAAGGTATTCCTGTAACAAGAAGAGGGGATAGTCAAAGCTTTTGGGTAATAACTGGCACAACAAAAGAAGGAGAAGTTTCTGCTGATATTGCTTTAGCGGCTCAATCTTCTGCTACTGTGATTATTTTGATGGGAACTAAGAAAATCCGTCAGATTATGGAAAGCTTTGCCAATGCAGGTAAGTCAAATACACCTGTGGCGATTATACAAAATGCATCTACTCCTGAAGAGAAAATTGGATTGGGTACAGTTCAAAATATCGAAGAAGTGATGATAGAGAAACAATTAGGATCACCTGCTGTTATTGTTGTTGGAGAAGTCGTGAAGCATCACGCCAAGTATCCTTCAAATTTAGTGCAAGTGGTAGTTAAAGAATTAGCATAGAGTGATCAGTGGTAACGTGGCGTTTGTGTGTTTTAATTTTACATTAAAAGCAGAAAATTCGGTTAGTGGTTCAACAGATTTCGTTACGTGCCACTGATTGCTCTTTAACTGAATACGAATTGAAGGACAGGGCGAAAGCTTTGTTCTTCTTTTTTTTATTTTTATTTTTCGAAATTATACAAAAAACAAACGTTACTCCTATGAATACAATGTTCCCCATCTTCATCAAAATGTCTGAAATTTCCACATTAATAGTAGGTGGAGGTAATGTTGGTGAAGAGAAATTATCAGCCATATTAAAAAATAGTCCTGATGCAGTTGTCACTGTAGTGTCAAAGGAATTTGGACAACCATTATTAGATTTAGCGAAAGACTTTCCTAATGTAAAAACTATCGAAAGAGGTTTTGAAGTTGCTGATTTAGAAGATCATCATATCGTTTTATGTGCTACCGACGATTATAATTTGCATGTGATAATCAAAGAGGAGTGTGGTAAAAGAAATAAAATAGTCAATGTAGCTGATACTCCTCCATTATGTGATTTCTACTTAGGTTCAGTGGTGACAAAAGGCGATTTAAAAGTAGGTATTTCAACCAATGGTAAATCACCAACCTTAGCAAAACGTATGAGAGAATTCCTCGAAGATGCACTACCCAACGAAACGCAAGAATTATTAGATAACCTCAAAGGTATAAGAGATAAACTTACGGGTGATTTTCAGGCGAAAGTAAAGCAGCTGAATGATATTACGCAACAGGTGTTTGATAAGAAAGAATAATTTTAGGTAGCAGGTGAGGTTCGCTCCTCTTTTCATGTAACTTTAGCAATGTAACTTTGCATAATTTTTTTATTCCCCCAATTTTGTTACCCTGTTCGTGTAAGGAGGGGTTGCACCACCTCCTTGGGGAAATGAGTAAATAGTAGAGCTTGAATAAAAACAACTTTAAAAGAAAACGATATTTTTGCGTGATTCAATCGAGGGGTTTCACCGCCTCTCTATTTTACTTTTAAAGTACCTCAACTTAGTTCCTTAGTTCTTAGTTAAAACACGAGGCGTGAGACTTCTTACGTTTTTAGACACAAATGTCGTTATCACTTAACATTTGCATCAGTTTTACTTCTTCCCTCTTACCTTTTACTTTAAACGAGCGTTAACTTTGCTCCCTATTTCTCCCACTCAATCAAATTCTTCTTACTCGCCACAATCCCATCCTCATCCACATAAACAAAGTCCCCATCTACAAATTCGATACCCGCTACTTCAGCATGGTAGTGTATTTCTATAGGGTCGTCATTTAATGTTGCTTTTTTAGGGTAGGGGTGTTTGCCTACAATACCCACTCTAAGTTTTGAGATGGTTTCTTTGTGTCTGAAGTTGGCATTAGAAACAATACCTTCCCATTCTTGGTGAAGCAGGGCAAAAGCTAGATCATCATCAATTAAGGCATCTGGAAGTTCAGATTCCCAATCGACGACTAGAACGCGACCTTTACCATTTTCTTCTTCAATGCGTTCGAGGATCATGGCAGGGTTGTTTGTTTTGAAACATACCACTTGACCATGAAAAGATTTCTTTTGACTGATGCTTTCTAAATAAAACGGTCTCCCGATAGTTACTTCTTTAGGGTGTCTATCACATAAATTGGAGGTTTTGATTTTTGCCCCACTATCTAAAGATTGGTTTTCCAAAAAGTGAATAACATCTTGAGCAGATCGGTCAGGTATTTCTTCCATTGGAACATGACCAACACCTTCGTAGATAATAAGTGATGAATTGGGAAGGTTGAAATCAAATTTATAAGCATTGGCTAATGGAATCCAACGATCTTTTTCACCCCATAATATCAAAGTAGGAGTTTCAAGGTCCTTTAGGTGATCAGAATGATCTACATTAGAACTAGTAGCAATATTTAAAAATGCCTCTTTGTTTCCTTTTCTAGAGAACATCTCATGGTAACGAGTGGTAGTGGTAGGTTCTATGCGTTTAGAATTACCGTAAGCATTCTTAAGGAAGAACTCAATGATAGTTTTTGGTGTACTTAAGTATTCAGCTACGCCATGAAACATTTTGAATTCTTTTAGGATTGGGTTTTGCACCAATTTAAATAATAGAGGAATCGAGTCTCTATCGTTAAAGCCAGCCGCATCTAATAATATTAATCTACGGACTTGCTGCTTAAAGCGAAACGCATATTCCCATGCAAGCCATCCACCTAATGATGATCCCGCTATATAAAACTTTTTTAAGTCAAGTTGCTTGAAAAAAGTCTCAAAAAATTTCAGATATATTTCAACAGAATACGATCGATCAGGTCTAGGTCCAGTTAAACCAAAACCAGGGATATCTAAGCGTATTACTTTATATTTTTTTGATAAAATCTCAGTCCATCTATCCCAAGTATGTAAAGATGCGAAAGTACCATGAAGCAATACCAAAGGAAAGCCTTCACCTTCAATACGGTAGTGAACTTTCATGCCGTCAATTTCTAGGAATTTGGATTGTTCATTAGTGTATTTTTCGAAGACATCAATAGCCATAGTATAGATTTAGTTTTACTTGTCAGATTAAAATGAATAAGTTGAGATGAATATCATATAATATCCATTGAATATTGAATATACAGTTAAACCTTTGTTCAACAAAAATTATTTCATTTAGAAAGTTGTTTTCTTGATCAGAATCATATCAATTACTCAAAAGGGACCATTCTAGGTTTTGTAGGTTTAAAATCTATAATTGGTAATTGTATTTCTGTGGAAAAAGTAATTTGATATGGAGTTCTTCCCTCAGGAGAGTTAGGATAAAGTTTTATATCTAAACTTATTGTATTGAAAACTAAGTTTTCGTTTCTCGTTCGAATACCTCCACCAAAACCTGTGAAAAGTTCATCTTTGGATATGGAATTTTCTTTTTCTCCTAAAAGCACTCCCAATTCAATATTTTGATAAAAAGCGAACTTGAAACCGTAAAAATACCAAGGAGTAAACCACACGGCCTCTTGTTTTAATTGAGCACGTCTTGATCCTCTTTTGGTATTGGTATCAATATTATAACTACTAAAAAAATCGTCACTTATGAAATATAAAAACTGACCAGGAACTAAGTCACTTCCAGAAGTCATATTAACATCTAAGAAAAAACGAACAAAATTTCGGCGGACAGCCAAAAGATTAGAAAAATAGTGTAACCCAAAATGCTGGATTTTTTGTTGGTATTTAGTCTCAAAGAATTGACCATATTCATAGTTTGCTCTAAAGAAACCCCAAGGAGTGAAGCGACCGTAATCCAATTGAAAACCAATATAGGGCCGGTCACCTAAAAACTCGTTTTGTTCATAACCAATAGTGGAATTAAATAACCAACCATGAGGAACGTCCTCATTTCTACCAAAACCTTGTAAATAACTTAATTTTCTGTAGTTCCTTTGAGTAAATGTTAATCCAGCTGTGTATTGTATTTTATCTTGATACCTGTATAAAGTGTCTGCTGAAATTTCTTCTGGTCTGCGTGAAAAAAGGGTTTGTTCACTTCCGGCTAATACAGTAATATTTCTGTTTTTATCTTTATCAATCTGAAAAGATCGTCCAGCCCAAGTGGTGATTACTTCATATTTATGAGGTTTCCAAAAACGTTGTCCATCTTCTACTCCTGGTATAAAAGCACTATCTGATGTTGAATAACCAAAAGCTTGTCGCACATATAAATACCCCATTTCACCACCCCATTTTGTTGCAGACGTGACAAAATCTTTATAGGTAGCTAAACCATATATACTTTCATTTTCACTATCAGTAAAGTTACCGATAACATCGATGAAAGTACCACTAATGTTATTGTACCTGTACTGTAAGTCAAACCCCAAAGGAATATCAGATTCTGGCTGAAGTATACCTCCTAAATATACATATTGACCCATTCCAAGAAAATTAGAATTGTAGATGCCTCCTCCATAATCACCAAAGTTATAGGTGTCTACGCTGGCTCCAATGGTCCACTGATCTTTCGTGACCACATAGATATCTATTTCACTATTGGGCATTTCACATGCATACACTTCAGCATCTTTAATAAAGGGTAAAGCCCTTAGAATACGTTCTGTTTCAGAGAGATCAAAATCTGTAATTACATCACCTTCTTTAAAAAGCAAATGCTTTCGAATGACATATTCTTTGGTTTTATTATGTACACCATTGGCATATTGTCCTAAACCGGAAGTTCTTTCAGGATAGGGATCTTTCACATCTCCTCCAAATGGGTTCAGTCTGATATAGTTGATGCTTCTGATGATTTTATTTTCAAAACACATTCCTTCAGAAATGGTATTTTCATTTACATCGTCTGTATTATTGTTATTTCTGTTTACTAAGAAGAAGTTCGAAATCTCTTTTGTAATCCTTCTCTTTTCTAAGGTTTTCTGGAGGTTATCGTAAAATTTATCTGATCTTATAACGGCTGTTGAATCGAAGTTAACTAAGTCTTTTTCTACAAAAATGATGGTGTCTTTTTTAAACCTCATTACAGAATCACCAATAACAATAGGCACATAAGCTTTAATCCTTATTTTTTGATAAAGTACAGAATCCTTCTCTTGGCCTTTAACAAGAGCGAAATTAATAAGTGATAAAACAATGAAAGATATTAGAGTTCTGTAGAACCGTGACGACATTTAAATTTTTACCTTTTTATAAAATGGATTATAAAAGTTTAATCAATAAATAAAGGTAATAAATTAAATAATGGGATTCTGATTTTAAAAAGTAAAATAAAGGGTTTGAT
This sequence comes from Flammeovirga yaeyamensis, assembly GCF_018736045.1. NCBI lineage: Bacteria > Pseudomonadati > Bacteroidota > Cytophagia > Cytophagales > Flammeovirgaceae > Flammeovirga > Flammeovirga yaeyamensis. The sequence goes on from NZ_CP076132.1 coordinate 1,796,478, forward strand.
TTTACGATATTCTTATTCTTTCATTGTGGAGGCTATCTGATGTAGCATTTGATTTATTTTTTGAATGACCTCTTCATCTGAAAATATCTGATTGTCAATACTGAAAAATATGGTTTCTAATAATTCATGATAACCGATTTCTATTAAGCTATTATAATCGATATAACGCATACTCCAATCTCCAAATAATCGATCTTCTCTAATGGGCAAAACAATGTCGTGTTTAATATGATGCCTTTTATCTTTCTTGATATTTTCGATTAACTGTTTGATACTTTTTTCAGGGCCTTCTATGTATTGAATAAAAATATCATTCTTGAATGTGAGGTATCCAGAAATATCAAATTCTTTGTTTTTTTGGGCAGCAGCTTCATGAAGTTTAATTAATTGTTCTTCATTGAAATTTTCATCAGAAGCACTGCTATAGATGTAGGAGTATATCATAAACTTATTGAGTAAAGGGTATAAAAAGTTAGGTTCAAGGAATCTAGATATATATAATAATTTATAAAATTAGAATGAGGCAAAGAAACATTTAAAAGATGATCTGATATAGACGTTTTTCAATTACAATAAAATCTAATAATAATACATTAAATATACATAGGTAAGTTTGAATCGTTATTTACTGCTTCTATTACGTGTTAATAATAAATGAATTTTGTATATTCATTTACCCAACTGAAAAACTATGAAAGAAAAAAAACTGATTTTCATTGATGATGATGAGCTTTTGATCGATATAGTCAAAATCATCTCATCAACATTAAACGAGACAAAACACTTATCAAAAAGTTATTACAGGAGTGGAGATGAGTTCCTAAAAAACACATTAATAAATGACTATGCTTCAACTGATAACTATGTATTTCTTGATTTAAATATGCCTGGTTTGGACGGGTGGCAAGTACTTGAGGAACTAATGGCTTTTAATTTCTCTAAAGAATTAAAAATATTTATTCTAAGTTCGAGTATTCATCCTCGAGATAAAGAAAGAGCAGAAGCGAACCCACTAGTACACGGATATATTGAAAAGCCTCTAAGTAAACAGAAATTATTAGACTGTATAACAAAAAACAAAGTAGAAGTATAAGTGGCCATTAATAATATTCGGCCACTTTTAACAACATTCTATTGATCTTACTTGATACTTCGCTATTTGAAAACAGCCTATTATCAATAGTAAAGAATACAGCATCTAACAGTTCATGAAATCCGATTTCTATTAAATTGTTGTATTCAATGTAACGCATATTCCAATTCTTAAAAAGACGTTCTTTTCTATTGGGAAGTACAAACTCATTTATTATTTGATGCCTATCGTCTTTATGGAGGTTTTTAATTAGTTGTTTGATTTGATCTTCATCTCCTTCTATATACTGAATGAAAATATCATTTTTATAGGTTAAATACCCAGTGATGTTATGAACACTATTATTTTTCTCAGCATCATATTGAAGTTGTAAGAGATCGTCTATTTCAAAAGCATTTTTACTTTTACTACTGTATATATACGAATATATCATTTAATTATCGTTTGGTAATTTTATTGTAAACTTAGTGCCTACATTAACTTTTGAATCCACTTGTATTGTTCCACCTGTTGCCTCAACTTGTGTTTTAGTTAAGAAAAGGCCTAAACCTCTAGCATCTTCATTGTGATGGAATGTTTGATTCATTCCAAAAATTCTCTGTCCAAATTTTTCTAAATCAATACCCATTCCGTTATCCTTAACAGAGATAACAATTTGATTGTTTTCTGAATATACCTCAACTTCAATTTTAGGTAATCTATCTTCTGAGCGGTATTTTATTGCATTACTCAGTAAGTTCAAGAAAATGCTTCTTAAGTACTCTTCCGGATAACTAAATGTAAGTCCCCTTTCAACATCCATACTAATTAATACCCCATGCTTTTTCATGTTGCCAGATAAAATATCTAACACTTTCATTAACTCTTCTTTTATGTTGATGTTAGAGCGCTGAAGACTAGTTTTCTGTTGTACTTTGATGGCATCTGTTAAGTTATTGACTGTTTTTTCTAACTGAGCAAGTGCCTTCTCGAAAAGTTGAATATACTTTTCCTTTTCTTTATCATCATTTTCGTTATGATACAATTCTACTAACGACAATAGATTAGATAAAGGAGAACGTATGTTATGAGAAGCAATATAAGTATAACTTTCTAACTGTTCGTTTTGAACAGCCAAGGTTTGAGCCGTTTTCTCCGCCAAATTCACCGTTTCTTTCCATTGATATTCCATTGATTTAGTCTCTGAAATATCAAAAACAAGACAAAGTAGAGAAAAATGATTATCCTCTTTTGTAATCTTCCCAGCTAATCTTAAATGAAGTTTTTCTGAGTTTAACGTTTTTATTCTTAACGTTATATCAAAATGCTTTGGCTTTTCTTTTAGAAGTTGGTAAAGCTTTTTCTCGTCTTCTTTCTGAATGATATTCAAAATGAAAGACTTATCAATTTTTATATTTTTATCTTGGACTTCAAGCCATTTTAAAAGAGTGTCATTTACATTCACTGTATCTTTTTTGATATCAGGAATACTAATCGTACCAAAATGATCTAGATCTAATAAATCAAGATAAGTATTTGCTAAATCACCAATTACTTTTTCTTTCTTGTATTCCTTAGTGATATCTTTAAGGATACCATGGAGGCCAATAATTTTGTGATTTTTATTGATTGAAGAGCAATCAATTAAGATCACTTTTGTTTCTAAATGTATATTAGTTTTAAATTCTTTTCCATATTGAATACAATCATTTAGTTTATTTCTAAACGATAAATAAGACTCATTTTGAACAGTCTCTCCATATTTATTCTTTATGAATGAATCAAAGTTTTCTGCAGAAATGTTATTGTATTCTTTCCCTGATATCAAAACTTTCTTTTCATCGAAAAGCCAAGTCCAAGAATGTAGGTCTAAATGCTTAGAAATAGTTTTGAACTGAGAAATCTTCTCTTGGTGTTCCTCATTTAAGGCCAATAATTTCTTAGTTGGATTAAAATCAGAAATTGGAATAAATGAAAGAATGACTCCATCTGCCTCAAAATCTTTGTCAACACAAGGTGATACTCTAAGAAGATATTTTTTACCTTCATTATCCGAGATTTCTTGCTCTTGTATTTGGTTGACTTTTACTGCATCTTCAATGGATTGATAAAAACTTCCTTTGATTTTAAAGAACGTATTAAATTGTAAGATACTTCTTCCTAAATCTTCGTTTTCGATACCAAAAAAGTCACTTGCATTCGGAGCTATACGACGAATTTTTAAGTCATTATCCAAATATAAACTGGCTATACCTGCCGATTTAAACAAGTTCAGGAAGTCATTATTAAGTACAGAAATCTCTGTTAGTTTCTCTTTATATTCCTGGTTAACAGTGTATAGTTCCTCGTTTACAGATTGAAGTTCCTCATTACTACTTTGTAATTCCTCATTGGAGGACATCAATTCTTCGTTATTAATTTGATAGTTCTCATTAATACCCTCAATTTTCTTATTCGCATTTTTTAGCTCTAAGTGAAGATGTTTGATTTCATCTTTTAAATTTTGAATGGTATTGTCCTGCTCTAAAATATTATCTTGATTGTCTTTCTTGATAGGAACAAACTCCAAAATAATATTATCACTATCTATATTCAATGTAAATTTTCTGATGATGATATCAGAAACCAATCCTTCTGTTACATTATTGAAGGAAATATTTTTTAGTTTTCTACTCTTTCCATCTTCTTTTACCTTCTTTATCTCTCTGATAATATCGATGTAAACTTCGAAGTCGAAAACCTCTTTTAGGACCAATTCTTTTTGTGGAAAGAATAGATATTTACCTGTTTCTTTGGTTGAATAAATAATGTTTTCGTCAAAATCTACGACGATGAATGGCTGGCAAAAGAACTGTATTAATCTTTTTTCTATATCAGTAGCAAAAGTATTTTCTTTAAACTGAGTAATTTCTAACTCCACTGGACTTAAAGTTTTTTGATTCTCGAATTTATGACGTTGATCAATATCTATAATTTTAAAATTTTCGGTGAGTTGGAAGAATTTTTTCTTGACATCAATTTCTTTTAAAAATTTATCTGAAAAGTTTTTCTCAGATGGTCCTAAGAATAAATACCCACCTTTATTTAAGGAGAATTTTATGGTGTTTAATATCTTATACTGGTTTTCCTTTTTAAAGTAGATCAAAAGGTTTCTACACGTAATTAGATCAATATTTAAGAAAGGAGGAGTTTCTAAGATATCATGTTTTACAAAGGTGATTAACTGTCTAACATTTTCGTTGACAGTATACTTGTTTCCATTTTTGAAGAAATATTTTTTTAAGAACTTTGTGGGAATTTCATTTAATTCTTTCTCTGTAAATGAGCCTTCAGAAGCATATTGGATCGCCTTATTATTAAGGTCTGTCGCAAATATTTTTACCTCTTTCTCTTCTTTTATTTTTTCTAATTCCTCAAGTACTAAAATAGCTAAAGTATAGGCCTCTTGTCCTGTACTACAGCCTAAAGACCAAATACGAACAATGTCTTTGTCCTTAAATACTTTTGGAATAATGCTCTGTTCTACAAAATCCCATTCTTCTAAATCTCTGAAAAATGAAGTCACCCCAATGAGAAAACTATTGGCAAGTGAATCCAATTCCTTAGGGTGTGTTGTTAAATGCTGATAGTATTTTTCGATGGAATTGAAGTTTTGGTATTCCATCATTTTTAAAATTCGACGATATAACGTCTGTGTTTTATAACTTCCGAAATTAATGTTCGATTTAGAGCTGACTAAACTGATAATATGATCGAGTACTTTAAATCCTTTTCCAGCTCTATTCGAATTTCCATTGGTAGAAATAAACTCTAATATTTGAGATAGATCTTCAATACTAGAAATAAAATCAATTGGATTGGTTTGAATGGCAGAGAAAGGCATGCCATTAAACTTCGCAGAATCCGGGTGCTGTACAATAGAAATACCATTATTGGCATTGATATATCTCAACCCTTCAGTTCCATCAGATCCTGTTCCTGATAAAATAATTCCAATGGCTTTTTCTTTATAAGTAGTGGCTAAGCTTTTAAATAGAATGTTGATAGGATAAGATAATTTATCCCTTTTACTTGTTTTTTCCTTTACAACAATCTTATTGTTCTCTATGCTTAAAGTTGTATGGTTATTAATTAAATAAATATGATTCTTCTTCAGAAAATGATCTTTATTTACTTCAATTATTGGAATTTTAGTCACTTTCTTCAAAAGTTCTGGTATTAAACTTTTATGTTCTATTGATAAATGCAGAACAACAATAAAACACATATCAGTATTGTTATTCAGCTTTTCAAATAAGTTGTTAATTGCTTCAAGGCCACCTGCAGAGGCACCGATGCCAACTACAAATTTAGGATAGTTATTCTCAGTCATATTAGTTTTTTTAAAACTTACATCAATATAGTCATAAGATTTTAATAATATTTTTTATAACTAATTTATTTTGCATCGATGATTACAATTGTAACTTTACAGCATCAATTTATTTAAATAATGAGAATATTTCGTTTTTTTTCCTTAGGTGTATTCACTGCATTAGTCTTTATTATTGGAGGGGCTTTATTGCTTCCATCTGAATATAATGTTCATCAAAAAATCTTTATTAAAGAGAAACCAAGCACTATTTTTCCTTTTATTAATAATTTAAAAAAATGGAATTCTTGGGCATTTATTGATGATGAAAATAATGCTAGATTGTCGCCAATGTATTCAGGCCCTGAAGAAGGAGAGGGAGCGATCCATACTTGGATGGACTATCATGGAAATAATGCTAAAATTCAGATATTAGCTTCAGAACCTTTTGAAAAAGTAAAACTACAAATGACCACAAATGATGGAGCATTTATTTCTGATATTCATTTTACCATTGAAGGAGATCAGAATGGAAGTGTGGTAGTTTGGGATGAAAAGGGAGATTTTGGCTTCCAATTGTCTGCTAGAGTAGTTGCTTTTATGTCGGATTATGAAACTAAAATTGGAGAACAATACCAACAAGCATTAGAACAATTAAAGAATAGAGTAGAAGAAACTTCTACACCAAAACAATAGCACCTCCAAAACGACCGGTTTGATTAGGTGATGCCTTTCGTGCTGAAAAGAATCGATGATCTGTAAAGGTATTGATTGGCATGAATTCGATGTTTTGTTCTAAGATTCCATTTGTTTTACATTGATATTTCTGACAAGCAGTAATGTCGAGATATCTTTTTTGAACATCAGGATGTTCACTTAAAACTTGATCTATAATCTCTGGATATGCTTCCTCAAAAAGTTGGGCGACCTCTAGACCTATCTCATACGTTTCTTTTTTTATAAAAGGTCCAAAGCATACTTTAATGTCAGAAGGTTGACATCCAAATTCATTGTTCATACCCTCAATTCCTTTTGTGAGAATTTTAAGTTCAGTGCCTTTCCAACCAGAATGAATTGCACCTATCACTTTTTGTATGGGATCGAATAATAGGATTGGAGTACAGTCTGCTGCTAACGTAAGTAAACCTACGCCTCTAACATTGGTAATTAAGCCATCAGTTTTAGGAAAAGGAAGAGGACTCGATATCAAGTCCTCTAAATTATCTTCTTTGATAATGCCAATAGTATTGGTATGTTGTTGATCTCCAATAAAAAGATGATCACAACCTAAAGCTTCTTTTACTCTTTTCCTGTTTTCCAGAACATCTTCTTTTTTGTCATGTGCTAGATTCCCAAGATTTAAAGAATCAAAAGGAACCTGACTCACTCCACCATTCCTAGTGGTAATAAAATGATGAATAGGCTCATCTTTTAAAAGTGAAAAGGAAAGAGTTTCAAGCATTTTAGTTATTTACTATTGTGTGCATAAATCTGATCAATACTTATTGTGCCTTCGTAAATTGCTTTACCCACAACTACTGCAGGAATACCTGCTTCGTCCAATTTTGTGAGGTCATCAAATTTACTTACACCGCCACTTGCAATCAATTCCATATCTGGAAATTCAGCAATTATTTCTTGGTACAAAGCGGTATTAGGTCCTTGCATCATACCATCTTTAGAAATATCAGTACAAAGCACTTTAGTAATTCCTTTAGAAGTATAGTTTTTCAAGAAATCAAAAAGTGGCAATTGACTGTCTTCTTGCCAGCCGCTAACAGCAATTTTTTTGTCTTTTGCATCAGCAGCTAAAATCATACGTTCAGCTCCAAATTTTTCAATCCAGCTGACAAATTTATCTTCTGCTTTTACCGCAATAGAACCACATGTGACCATTTCAGCACCATGATCGAATACTTTTTGCAAGTCTTCATCAGATTGGATACCTCCTCCAAAATCAACTACTAAATTGGTGTTTTTAACAATACGTTCTAAAACAGGGTAGTTCACTACCTTTTTCACTTTAGCACCGTCCAAATCAACCAAATGCAAACGTTTTATTCCTGCATCTTCAAATTGTTTTGCAATGTCTAAAGGATCTTTTGCATATACTGTTTTTTGAGCATAATCGCCCTGTGATAACCTTACTAGTTGACCGTCGATAAGATCAATAGCCGGAATAATTTCTAATCGTTTGCTCATTTTAGCACTCTGTAATGAAGTTTTGAATAATTTTTTGTCCTACATCTCCACTTTTTTCAGGGTGGAATTGAGCAGCATAAAAATTGTCTTTATGAAGAGATGCACTGTATGGATGTACATAGTCAGTCACTGCAATAGTTTCTTCACACAACTCAGCGTAATAACTGTGTACGTAATAGACATAATCATTATTCTCTAACCCTGTATACAAAGGTGTTTTTAGATCATGAATATTGTTCCACCCCATATGAGGGACCTTTAAACTATCACTTTCAAATTTCTTGACATGAGTATCAAAAATACCTAGACAATCGGTATCTCTTTCCTCAGAATGTTGACACATTAATTGTAATCCAAGACAAATGCCAAGGGTAGGTTGTTTTAATTCTTTAATCAGTACATCTAGATTTCTAGCTTTTAGATAATCCATTGCTGATTTTGCTTCGCCAACACCAGGGAATATCACTTTATCCGCAGATAAGATTTCCTCTTTTTGGTCTGTTAGAATAGGTTCAATGCCAATACGTTGTAATGCATATCTTACTGACTGTACATTACCGGCATTGTATTTAATGATAGCAACTTTCATCGATTAGCTATTTTGTGATGCTTCTGTTTACTTTTAAAAAGTAAAATCAGTAAAGCTTTAAACGAAAGTCAAAATTACAATACTTTCCAAAGAATGAAAATAGATGAGTTGATTTCATAAAAAAACGGCTTATTTATGATGATATTTTACATAAATAAGCCGTTTTGTTATAGAATTGTCTGCTATCTAAAATGTCAAATACATTGCAGAATAAGGGGCGATACTTATGGATGAACCACTTTCTTTTGCCTTATCCAACGAAATACTCACACTTTGTCCGGATAATAAATCTTTTGTTTTGACTTCATCTAAATTAGATACTCCAATAGCATCAATAACAATCGATGGAATGATTAAGTCCAGCTCCATTTCTTGATCTGAGAAATTGGTTATTACAAGGACTCTTTCGCTCTCATCAAATCTAATGAAGCTATATACTTTATCAGTATTGTATTTAGCATTTGTGCGGTTAAATTGCTGAAGATCGATAAGCTTACCACTTCGAATAGCGGAAGACTCAGTAGAAGCTTTGATAATATCCTTATACTGTTTTCTTAATGTTCTTTGTTCTGCAGATAATTGGCCGCCATCATATTTATGATTGTTCACCCATTTTTGATGTTCAGGAACACCCCAATAATCAAAAATTGTGGTTCTTCCATCATCTCCACTAAAGCCTGAAACATTTTTCCCAGGTTCTCCCACTTCTTGACCGAAATAAATCATCACAGGGCCACTACCTAATGCAGCACTTACGGCCATTCCAGGTATGCCTAATTGTGGATCGTTTGAAAACTCTTTAGAAGCAATTCTTTGCTCATCGTGATTTTCTAAAAAGCGAAGCATGTGGTTATTAAATCCATCCATCTCTTTCCAAACCTTTGTCAAGTGAGAAAGAGAAGAACCCTCACGATCCTCCATAACTGCACGTAAAGTATCATAAACACCTACTTTGTCGTAGAGGTAATCAAATTTTCCATTGAAGATATAATTTTCGTATTCTTTAGGATTGTACACCTCTGCAATGAATCGGATATTAGGATTGATTTTTTTGATTCTTGGAATCATCCAGCCCCAATATTCTACAGGAACCATTTCAGCCATATCACAGCGGAAACCGTCTACCCCTTTTTCTGTCCAATACGTTAGGATTTCTAATGTTTTCTTCCAAGTTGAAGGTACATCTCCATCGATATCAAATACTTTTTCTCCATTACCAGAAATATGATTTACACCGTAATTCAAACGTACAGTTTCAAACCAGTCATTCACAGTAGGGTTAGGAGTTACAGCCCCATTTCCTGATACTTTTGCAGGTACTTCTTTAAACTTTCCATCCGCTAAAGGAAATTTTGCTCCTCCTAAAGGTTTGTATCCTTCAGGAACTACAAATGGCTTACCGGGTAAATAGTAGAAATTATTATTAGGGTCAAAACCTTTCTTTAGGTTATCTGAAGCACCTAAATCTTTAACTCCTTTCGGTTTTTTATCAGAGTAATATGAACGAGCAACATGGTTCGGTACGAAATCAATAATTACTTTTAAACCTTCATCATGTGTTCTTTTGATTAAGGCTTCGAATTCTTCAACACGTTGATTTACATTATTGGCTAAATCAGGATTAACATCATAGTAATCTTTAATCGCATATGGAGAACCTGCACGCCCTTTTACCACGTCGGCATCATCTAATCGGATGCCATATTTTCTGTAATCTGTAATTACTGCATGTTCAATTACTCCTGTGTACCAAACGTGGGTAGCCCCCAGGTCTTTTATTCCTTTTAAAGCCGCCTCATTGATATCATCAAATTTACCGACTCCATTTTGTTTTAGAGTTCCCCAAGGAATATTGTTTGTTGTAGTGTTACCAAAGAGACGTGTCATCATTTGATATACTACAATTTTATGGTCTTCAATATTTTCTGTTGAACTTGATATATCGTAAAGATGTTTCATTTTCTTTTCATCTTCTTGATTACCAGAAGAACAACCAAACAAAAGTAACGTAAAAATACCTATTATAAGGTAAGGGAATTTGCGTCGAATTATATTCATTTACGGTTAGTTTTAATTGACAAAACAAAAAAACTCTCTTTATTTTTATAATAAAGAGAGTTGAGATATTTTACTCACTTTTTTTATTGTAAGCACGTTTTTGATTCAATTGTTGAGCAATTTTGTATAAATCTACTTTAGAGAAAATAGTATCATAAATTGCTTGATGTGATTTTACATCTTTAAGATCTTCTTGCATTTGAACTGCAACAGTAAATGGGTTAGTGTCTTTTAGTTGCTTTCTCAGACTATTTAAATAATCCTTATCTTTTTTGATTGCATTGAAAATTATTTCTTCAATTTCGTTCATAAAATTGTCAAGTTAATATGGTTGATTTATTATTTATGTATTATGTAATAATAATTAAAAATAATTAGTTTAAAAAACCTTTTTTCAAAAATATTTTTATCAATTTGATAAAAATATTTAAAGGATGATTTAAGAAGAATATTTCATCTTTTTTAGAAAAATATTTTTGACTTTTTGAGATAAATATACAAGAAAATAGATTTATCATAATTTATATTTTTCATCTAACTCAGTTTACTAATAAATTTTGTGTAACTTGATAAAAGATCTTACAGTTAAACCACAATGAAAACACTAATACTAATAAGACACGCTGAAGCAGAATCTGCCTATTTTGGGGTGGAAGATAAAAATAGAGAATTGACTCAACAAGGCTATGCACAAGCATTGCATATGTCTCAAAAAGTGAAAAGTGGTTCTTATGTGCCAGATATTATTTTCTTTTCTGACGCTGTTAGAACCCAAATTACCACCCAAGTGCTTCAAGAAACGTTGGATATTCCAGAAGAAGCCACCTTTGAGGAAGGCTCGTTTTATGATGCAAACGTTGGGAGGTTATTGGATTTTATCAATCAGCGATCTGATGAAGCCGATTGTTTTGCTATTGTTGGTCACAATCCGACCCTCAGTTTTCTAGCTGAATATTTAACAGGAGAAGCGTTGGCTTCACTTGCTCCTGCAGATGCTTTAGTAATTACTTTTGATTTTCCATCTTGGAGTATGGTTTCTCAAGCAACTGGACAGTCTTTGTGCAGGTATACCGGAAACTAATGGATCAGGTTTTATGGTGATTATTTGATAAGTAAACCTACTAGATCATTAAAATTTTCAATTAAATAGTCGGGTTGAACAGGAGAGTTGTCGGTAAGTTCTTTACGATATTTTCCTGTTTTGACTTGTATAGCAGTTAAGTTAGCTGATTTAGCACCTTGAATATCTCCGACAATATCATCACCAATCATCAATAGTTCATCTGCAGATAAACCAATTTTTTCAATCGCAGATTCATAAAATGCTTTTTCAGGTTTGCCTATACATACACTTTGCGTAGAGGTAGCGAATTCTAATCCAGTAATAAAAGCACCGATATCAATACGGAGGCCATCAGCCGCTTTCCAGAATTTTCCTTTGTGTAGACCGACAACTTTACTACCGTTCAATATTTTATTGAAAAGGTTGTTCATAAGTGCGTAGTCCCAATTTTTTCCAATATCACCTACCACAATGACTTCCGGATCAATAGTATTTTCCTTTATATTATCATAAAATAGGTTTCTAACGCTAGTTCCTCCTAGTACTTCAACATTATTATACCTCATTTTAGAGACATAATTGTATGCCGCTAGAGGCGGACTTAAAATCTCATCTTTTCCAACAGGAATACCCATTTTAATCAGTTTATCGAATAATTCTTCTGATGTTATTCCTGAAGTATTGGTGACAAATAAGAAAGAATAGCCTTTATTTTTTAAGGTTTTAATACTGTCTATTACTCCTTCAATTAAAACAGAATCGTTGTATAATACTCCGTCAAGATCGCAAAGTATGCCTTTGATATTTTTCATTTAACTAAATCTTTTTCCTTTTATTTCTATTTATAGGATAAATATTTGATTCACAAAATCATCCTAATCAACAACAAGAGTTTATTTTTAACTAAACATAACACCATTTGAAACTTTCAAACAATGATACTACTTACCTATGTGTTATTTTTGTGACAATAAAATTGAATTCCGTTAATGAAGTTATCTTCTTCAACATATTATTATCTATTCTTATTAGGATTGATTTCAATAATTCAGGGTTGTGCCTCGGTGAATATCAGAGAGTACGAGAATGCCTCGATTAAATTTATGAAATCGTCTCCCTTACCGCAGCCAAGAGCCTATATGGGTTATTGTAGTAATGGAACGTCATGTTTTGTTGTGGGTGGAGAAAATAAATCGGGTGATAATTTTGATAACGTCTTAGTATTTAATGTTGACAAGGAGCAATGGAACGAATTAACCCCTGTGAATATTACTGCGGAAAAAAACATCAATAGTATTATAGCCAATGGCTCATTATTACTATTAAATGGAAACGAAAATAAAAACGATGAGGACTTTTCTGATGTAGATGAAAACGTCCGAGAAATCAGTTTTAATGTTCAGGTTCCTTACTTAAATAAAGTATCTGAAAACCCAGAGCCTTTATATAAAAATTGCCTCGCTGAGTATAAAAATATGGTATATTCATTTGGTGGAATGATTGATGAGGATACCTATTCTAATACATTATATTCATACGATCCCAAAAAGAAAAAATGGAAACAATTAGCGAGTATGCCTATTCAAATGGTTACGTTTGGAGCAGCTGTTAATGGTAAAATTTATACTTTTGGAGGTAAGGGAGACAAAGAAATCGATGATATTTTTATGTATAACATGAAAGTGAATCGTTGGGTGAAAGTAGGTAAACTACCTGAGCCTATCACTGATGCTGCAGTGACTCAATTTAAAGACTATATTATTCTATTCAGCGAAAGACAACTATTTATTTTCGATACCGCTAAAGGTAGCTTAAAGAGGTTTCAAACCAATATTGGTGATTTAAGAGGCATGGGGGCTACCGTTTCTAAAGAAAAATTAATTATTTTTGGCGGTATCAAAACGTCTGGTTCTGGAAAATCTAATTATTCCTCTACGGTATATATGATTGACTTAGGAAAAGTTCTCAAAGGTTAGACGTTAAGTTGATCACTATCTCATTTTTTACACATGGAAAAATCTACCTTCGATATATCCTCTTTATTAAGAGAGCATATCCGAACAATGACACCTTATTCATCTGCTAGGGATGAATTTGAAGAAGTTTCTGATGATTTTATATTTTTAGATGCCAACGAAAATCCTTTCGGAACGGCGACTGGCGAAAAATACAATAGATATCCTGATCCTTATCAAAGGGCTGTGAAGGAAAAGCTTTCTAAGGTAAAACATGTACCAACGGAAAACATCTTTTTAGGTAATGGTAGCGACGAGCCTATCGATTTACTATTTAGAGCTTTTGTTGAATCGGGTAAAGATAATGTCATTATTCTTCCGCCAACTTATGGTATGTATCAAGTTTCTGCTGCTTTAAATAATGTAGAACTAAGAAAGGTATCTTTAACCGAATCACTTGATATTGATACAGAGGAAGTGTTAAATACTATAGATCAGCATACAAAACTCATTTTTGTATGTTCTCCTAATAACCCTACAGGAAACTCTGTATCGGTTGATCGTATAGAGCATTTACTGAATAATTTTAATGGTATTGTGGTGGTAGACGAAGCTTATATTGATTTTTCTGATCAAGAAAGTTTCTCTCAAAAATTAGATCAATATCCAAATTTAGTAGTCTTGCAAACCTTTTCTAAAGCCTGGGGTATGGCTGGTTTAAGGTTAGGGATGATGTTTGCCTCTAAAGAAATTATTAGAGTTTTCAATATCATTAAGCCTCCTTATAATATCAATCAGTTAACACAGGAGAAAGCTTTAGAATGTTTAGATAATGAGGATAAGGTAAAGGAAATGGTATCTGTTTTAATATCAGAAAGAGAACGCCTTAAAGACGAATTGTCTAGTTTGCCTAGAGTGAAAAGCATTTATCCTTCTGATGCCAATTTCTTATTGATTCAAGTAGAAGATGCCAATAATGATTATGACAAGCTGATAAAGTCTAATGTAGTCATTAGAAATAGGGCAAATGTTTTACTTTGTGATGAAGGTTTGAGGATATCAATCGGCACAAAAGAAGAAAACGATAAGTTTATAGAGGCATTTAAAGCCCTATAATTTAGCTATAAATAAAAAAGAGCATTTGATATCTACATCAAATGCTCTTTTCGTTTAGTAGTGGTAAACGGTTTCGAAAACCTTTCGCCAAGCGTCTAAACATTTATAATTATGTTCACCAATTTGAGTGATCAGAGATACCCCGGTGACATTTGTGGTAAGTACCGCATCAGCATCTATAATATCTGCTTTTCTAGCAAATACTCTTTTTACTTTGTATCCTTTCGATTCAAGATCAGCAATTATATTTTTTCTACTGATTCCAGAAACACAGCCCACAGAAATCTTTGGAGTGAAAACTACTTTATTCTTTACCCAAAACAAGTTACCACTTATTGTTTCAGCTAAATATCCTTCGTTATTTAAGAGAATAACATCATCTAGCTTTCTTTTTTGTTTCTCTAAACCAGCTAAAGTGTAGGTAAGGGAAGAAAGTGTTTTACAAGAAGAAACAGGAGTAGGAGCCACATTTACAGTTTCTGCAAAATCGACTTTAAGATTTTTTGTTTCTCTTTTTTGTTGGTATTCTTGAGTAAGTAAAGCAACATGACCCATTTTACTTAGAGGAGTATATAAACCTCCTCCAGAGCGCCAAACTATGAGCTTAATTCTACTTTCTCCTTCGATCCCATTCTTTTTCTTTAAGGTTTTGTATTGCTCTCTAATATATTCTGGAGTCAACAAATCGTCCAAAACATTAATTTGTAGTTCTTTTAAACCTTTTGAAATTCTTTCTAGGTGATCTTCCAAAAAACGAATATTTCCATCTTTAGTAATCATAGTTTCAAACAGGCCATCGCCAAACTGAAACCCACGATCGGTTATAGGTAGATTCGTTTTATTGGTTTTTATAATTTCTTTATTTAGAAGAATGTAATTCATAAAAACACCAATCTAATACTTCATTCTAGACATTTCTCTTTGCTGATCTTTAGCCTTTAAGTCATTACGTTTATCGTATAACTTTTTACCTCTAGCAAGAGCAATTTCTATTTTCGCTAATCCTCTGTCGTTAATAAATAATTGAGTGGGTACAATAGTGAAACCATTCTCTTTTACTTTACGATCGAGTTTACTTAATTCTTTCTTTGTAAGTAATAACTTTCTATCCGCTTTCGCTTCATGATTGTTATAACTGCCACCCATTTCATAAGGAGCAATGTGCATAGCACGAACAATCAATTCAGATCCAATAAACAGGCAAAAAGCATCCTGAAGACTTACTTTTTGCATACGTATAGATTTTATCTCAGTACCTTTTAGGGATACCCCAGCTACGAATTTTTCAATAAATTCGTATTCATGAGATGCCTTTCGGTTCTTTATTTTAACTTTTTGTTTTATTTCTAATTTCTTACCTCCCATAACTACTTAATTGTAATTTCGTCTCCGTTTAATATCGGTAATACATCACAATAATCTTCTGTAGCACAGAATGCCAGATCATTTTGTGCTTTGAGTCCGCTTAAGCGCTTAGCATGTGATGCGTGATTTTGAATTACCTCACTTAAATTATTTTTAGCTGATTGATACTGACTCAACGCCATGTAAGTAGCATCATCTGTTATTTCAACCTCCTCTTTTAACTGATCAACCAAAGCTCCAGCAAAAAGAGTATCTTCTAAGCTAGGATTTCCTTTCCATCCAGCACAGATGATGATCACATCTTTTTGTTGCTCTTTGATGTATCTCCCGATAGAAGAAACATTTAAGAGTGCTCCAATCACTACTTGATCTGCCGATTTTCTAGCTGCATCAATAGCCACAGTTCCATTTGTGGTGGTCATGCATATCGATTTACCATGATATGCCTCTTCCATGTGTTCATAAGGAGAGTTGCCAATAGTAAATTCTTCCACTTTTACGCCTCCTCTTTCTCCAGCAGTAACGTAACCCTTCGCAGCATAAGTTAATGCTTCTTCTACCTTTTTTACAGGAATAACGCTTTTTACACCTGCATTTAATCCAGCAACCATACAAGAAGTTGCTCTCAAAACATCGGTAACGACTGCAATCTTTCCTTCTAATTGATGTAGGTGAAGGATTTCAGGCGTTAGGCAAGTTTCGATTTTAATCATTATCCAATATATTTTTTTCGGAATTCGTTGGCTAAATCAAGTTGTTCTAAATTTAAATTTGATTCAATACTATTCGAATCCGATAGTGCTTTTATTAAAGATTCAGTAGCCAAATTTCCAGTTAAATCATCTTTGGCCATAGGACATCCTCCAAGTCCACCAAGTGCAGCATCTATTCTTTTACAACCAACATCTATGGCAGTTTTAGCAAAAGAGTAAGCATCAGAGGGATGACAATGCAAATGTACACCCAATTCAGTATCTGACAATACTTTTGAGGCATTTTCGAACATATGTTCAACATCTTTTAAGGTTGCAGCCCCAATAGTATCGGCTAACGAAATAATTTTCACCCCCATTTCCCTAAGTTGAACAGCTAAATCTAATACTTTAGTAGTAGGGACATATTCTCCATAGGGGTTGCCAAAACTCATAGATAAATACACTACAGCTTCTTTTCTATGTCGCTTACATAGAGTCACAATTTCTTTTAAATTCCATAATGCTTCACTAATTGAACTATTTGTATTTCGTCTCTGAAATATTTCGGAAACAGAAAGGGGAAAACCTAAATACGAGATTTGGTCATAAGAAACCGCTTCTTGTGCGCCTCTCAAGTTGGCAATAATAGCTAATAATTTTGTGGATGTTTCTGATAGATCTAATCCATCTAATACCTCCCTTGTGTCTTTCATCTGAGGAATAGCTTTGGGTGAAACAAAACTCCCAAAATCTAAAGTATGAAATCCTACTTTGAGTAATTGATTGATATAGTCAATTTTAGTTTGAGTGGGTATAAAAGTAGATAACCCTTGCATAGCGTCTCTTGGGCATTCAATGATGTTGATATTATTTTGGTTCATTGATGAAGTGAGGTGTTGATTTAAAAAATGCTGTTTATTTCTGATGTAGAGTAATTAATATACTATTTTTCTTAGGGGAAAGCAATTTGATAATAATTTTTGTGATAATAATAAAGGGTGATGCCACCGAAGTTGCATCACCCTTTTGTATATATCCTAACAGGAAATTAGATTACACCGTAAGCAATCATAGCATCAGCTACTTTTACGAAACCACCAATGTTGGCTCCTTTTACGTAATCTACCCATCCGTCTTCTTGACCATATTTTTGACACTTCGCGTGGATCTTTTTCATAATCCCTTGAAGTTTCTCGTCTACTTCTTCGAAAGACCATTGTAAACGCATAGAGTTTTGCGTCATCTCAAGACCTGAAATGGCAACACCACCTGCGTTAGCCGCTTTACCAGGTCCGTACATGATTTGGTTTTTCTCAAATATTTTGATCGCACCAATCGTAGAAGGCATGTTTGCACCTTCACAAACTAGGATACAACCATTGTCTATCAATTGTTGTGCATCTTTATCGTCCAACTCGTTCTGAGTAGCAGAAGGGAATGCTAAATCTACTTTCACGCTCCAAGGTCTTGCACCTTCAGTATAAGTAGCGTTAGGGTATTTAGTAGCATATTCTGCTAAAGAAACACGTTGAACGTTTTTCAAATCTTGGATATGTGCTAACTTTTCAGCGTCGATACCATCTGGATCGTGTAAGAAACCACCTCTATCAGACATAGTTACTACTTTTGCACCCAATTGGATAAGTTTTTCAACAGTATATTGTGCTACGTTACCAGAACCAGAAACGGCTGCAACTTTACCATTGTAATCATCTCCTCTTACTGCTAACATTTCACGGCCAAAGTATACAGAACCGTATCCTGTCGCTTCAGTTCTTGCATTAGAACCTCCAAAAGCTAGGTTCTTACCAGTAAGAACACCTGTGAATTCGTTTGCAATACGACGGTATTGACCGTACATATAAGATACTTCACGACCACCTACACCAATATCGCCGGCAGGAACGTCAGTATCTTTACCAATATGTCTGTAAAGTTCGGTCATGAATGCCTGACAGAATCGCATCACCTCAGCTTCTGATTTCCCTTTAGGGTTAAAGTCTGAACCACCTTTCGCTCCACCCATTGGAAGCGTAGTTAAAGAGTTTTTCAATACTTGCTCAAATCCTAAGAACTTAAGCGTACCTAACGTAACTGATTTGTCAAAACGCAAACCACCTTTGTAAGGTCCGATTGCACCATTAAATTGAACACGGTGACCTCTATTTACACGGATATTTCCTTCATCATCTTGCCAAGTTACACGGAAACTGATTGTTCTATCAGGTTCAGTCATTCTTTCCAAGATTTTTGCATCCAAGTATTTTGGATTTTCATTAATGAAGGGAATTAATTTTTCAGCTACTTCTTCTACAGCTTGGTAAAATTCCGGCTGACCAGGGTTTCTCCTTTTTAGACCCTGCATGAAACTTTTTAATTCAAGTTCTTGCATTTAATTAAAGAGGTTAGTAATAATTCTATAAAAGATAAATGTTATATATGTGTGTTGTTCTTCATCAATTTATTGATGAAGAACAATTGAAAATTAATTCGTATGATGTATTAAACTGATCTTATTGAATTAAGTTTCGTTTTTATTTAAGTTTTTCTAAATCTATTTTACAAGATAATAAAGTGATATCATCTGCATATGCTTGATGACCTTTAAAAGTATTTAAAAGAGAGATCAAATTCTCGTGCATTTCTTTCTGTGCAAAATTGATATTTGACTCTAAAAACTCCTGTAATTTTTCATCTCCGAGTTCCTCGTCCTCGTCGTTGTAGGTTTCAGTAAAGCCATCAGTAAAGCCAAATACGAAAAACTGATGCAAGTTATCAATTTCTCCGATTTCTAAGAAAGGTAATTGAGAAAAAGATCCTAAAATTGTTGTTCCTACCTCTAAACGCTCAAATTTCTCGTTTCTGTACATAAAAGGAGGGTTATGCCCTGCGTTAATATACCTTAAGGTACGAGTGGTAGTATCAAATTCCATGAAAAAGGCAGTAATAAAACTTTCGCCTTCGGCACTTTCAAGAATTTGGGTATTGGCTTCATGAACGATATGTTCTAGATCAGTACCTCTTCGAGCCATTGCACGTATTGTTCCTTGGAAATTGGACATCAATAATGCAGCTGGTGCACCTTTACCAGAAACATCGGCAATCGACATTAAAAACTTAGTATCACTTAACGGGACATAATCATAATAATCACCTCCAATAGAGTGGTGAGGCATATAACTTGCGTGAACGGATACTGGTACGTCATTGCCATAAGGAAGCTTTTTAGGGAACAACATATGCTGTACATGAGAAGCAATTTCTAATTGCTTTTTCATTTCCTTTTGAACTTCTTCTTTACGGGCTAATTTTTTATTTTCAATAGCCACCAATATGATATTGGTAAGGGCTTCTGTAAAACCTTGATCTTTAAAATCGTCACGATCCTTTGTGCTTCCTACAAGGGCATAAGCAAGAACATCGTTTTTATGCTTAATGGGGATGATAGTATCAAAAGGCTCGTATCCTTCAGGTTTATCACCTTCTAATTTTGAACTTACATCATACACCTCAAATTGAGGGGGGAATATTGATGTTAATTGATCGTCATGCGTGCCATAATTGACAAAACGAGAAAATCCTTGATCATCATCGTCAATCACATAAAGAATCAAATTAGTGATACTTGGGTTAGAAGATAGGGTTAATTTATATATAGTATATAAATCTTCTTCAGATCTATTTGCGTTAATGGCACTGATCGTTTCAAATAACGATTCAAGTTGCATCTCTTTAAGCATCAAACGCTTTTGCATATTATTCGCCATTATATAATCTCTTTAATTGTTTGTTTTTGAATGTGGGTCATAGGCATCTCTAAGCCCATTGCCAATCAGGTTAAACGCTAATACAGTAATACTAATAGCAAGACACGGGAAAATGATTAAATGCCAGTGTCCTGTAGGTGTTAATTCTGTTAAACCGTCTTTAATCATAGTTCCCCATGAAGGCATAGTAGGAGGGCCTCCTAAACCTAAGAAGCTTAAACCCGCTTCAATTAAGATGGCTGAAGCAAAATTTGAAGCACTTATAACAGCTAATGGACCTAATATATTGGGTAAAATATGATGTACTATAATTTTATAGTTAGAGTACCCCATCGCTTTAGTAGCTTCAATATAATCTTTTTGTTTTATAGATAAAATCTGACCTCTAACTACTCTTGCTACTTCTACCCACATCGTAAGACCTACAGCTACAAAAGTGACCCATATATCTTCGTTTTGAAGGGCCAATCGTACAGCAACTACAAGCATAATGGTAGGGATAGACCAAGTGATAGTCATTAACCACATAGAAATTTTATCTATTATTCCTCCAAAATATCCGGCGGTAGCTCCAAATAGAATACCGATACTTAGGGATATTATTAATGATATGAATCCAATTGTTAGGGAAACTCTTGATCCAAAGATTAATCGACTCAAGACATCTCGTCCAATTTTATCTGTACCAAGTACATAGGTTTTTTGGGCAAGACACTTCTCATAAAACTCATTTTCTAATTGTACTTTAGAGATAGTTCGGACGTTTTGAAGCTCATCCAAGTAAATAACATCTTTATCTCTAATGACATAGTTGTGAGCCAAATTAATTCCCAACTTCTGAGAAGGGGAGGCATATATACCTTTTACCACACTAATTAATGGGAGTCCCATTTCTAAGCGAGAGGTGGTGTGTAAAGATCTTTTTTCTAATCCAGGATAAACGATAAAAAAGACTGAATCTCTTTCTACTCTTGGTGTGCCTACAATAGGGAATTCTTTGTATCGGCTCTCTTCACCATCAATAATCTTTTTAAATACTGGAGGAGTTGGGATATGAAGGTTTTTCTTTTCTTTCAATATTTTGACTGAAAACATTGGAGGCTTTTTAGAAACTTCCAATAAACCATCATTAGCAAAGTGAGAACTATCGGGCATTATCAAATAACCCAACACAGCCACAAAACTGAGGAGTAATATATATATAGCTGAAATAACAGCTAGTTTGTTCTTCTTAAATCGTTTTTTTATGAAATGAGAAGGTGACTTATGTATCTCGTAAACACTCATTAAAAGTCAGTTAATTCTATTATTTGGTCGAACTATACAGTATTATGCTTTAGTAATCCTTTTTTTGATGCAAGATATAAGTAATCTTTAAAATTGTCATCAATATTTACTTCAGAAAGTTCTAATTCAATATCAGGTGCTGAGTAGCAACGTATCCAATCGCTTTCGATACAAGACCTAAGTACATTTACTAAATCTTCTGCTGTCCAATTCAATTCATTTTGTAAGTCATCGAACGCAGTTACGAAATATAATTCATCAATTAATTCGTATTCCTTTTCTGTCATATAAAAAATAATTTCGAATACTTTTCAAAAATAATAAAAACTATCTATTTCCCGATGATTTTTCTATTCTTCCACTCGTAATTCCCAAAAGTACTTAGAAAACCTATGGAAACAGCATAAAAAGGATAGAATAAAGAGATGATAGGGAGAAGTACAATGTTTTTATAATCATCAAACCACTTGAGGATATAACGATTGTACCACGTTTCTACAATTGTTTTTAAAAATAGAGTTAGGGAGAATAATAAATAGCCCTCATTTGTAGTGACAACATCAATTAATGTGAGAAAGAAGGAAAGGTGAAAAAAGAAGACAAAAAGACTTCCGAATAATGGGGCTTTGTTTTTGTAATGCTTCCACTTACTTGCCCATCGAATACGCTGTTGAACAAACTCATTAAAATTTTTAGGAGGAGTAGAGGTCACTATCGCTTTTTTATCTTTTAGAAAGAGGATATCTGATGCATTTTCCTTTGCAATTTGATGCAAAAAGAATTCATCATCTCCTGTGGGAATATGGGCATGTTGTTCATAATCATTTTGATGAATAAACGCATCCCGCTCAAAACATAAGTTGGCAGCGTTACACATGTTAGGCTTTTTGATGCCAATACTTGCTGCTCCAGTTAAAATTAGACTTCCAAATTCGGCGTTCATACATCTTTCCCAAAAGTTCTGGTAACTGAAACGCACCGGACCAGAAATCATTTTTGGACTTTTAGAAAGATAGGTGTTAGCAAAAGATGTTACCCAATCTTTATGATGTACACAATCGGCATCAGTTGTGAGTATCAACTGACTATCAGATTGCTCGATGCCGTATCGTATAGCTTGTTTTTTCCCAGTGATGCCATTGGGCAGGGAAAAAGTTTTTATTAAAGGATGATGGGGGATGAGTGTTAAAGATTGATCTTCAGAGTGATCATTTACTAAGATGATGTTATAGTTCGTATAGCTTTGTTTTGTCAAACTTTTCACCAACTGCTTGATGTTCATTTCTTCATTTCGGAAAGCAACTATAATACTGATAGAAGGACCTTGCTTGAGAACAGCCTCTTCAGTTTGCGGAAATAGAGGTAGTTTTTTCCATGAAAAAATGAGTAGTATTAAAAGTATCGAATAAATAGATACCAAAATAAAGTATAGAAATTCCAAGTGCGAAGGTTGTCTAAGAATGATTAAAAATGCAATATTGTAACTGCAAATTCGGATTAAAGATAATTATTTTATCTACAAATTTATCTTCACATCAAACCTAAACAAAAATGTCGTTAGAAGTAGGACAAAAAGCACCAGATTTTAAAAGTATAGATCAAGAAGGTAACGAGATCACATTGTCTCAGTTTAAAGGCAAAAAAGTGGTTTTATATTTCTACCCAAAAGATATGACTCCAGGTTGTACAACTCAAGCTTGTGATTTAAGAGATAACTACGACCGTTTACTTTCTCTAGGCTATGTGGTACTAGGAGTAAGTACAGATCCTAAGGAAAGACATCAAAAGTTTATTGCAAAACATGAACTTCCTTTCCCTCTAATTGCGGACGAAGACCATACGGTACACGAGGCTTATGGTACTTGGCAATTGAAAAAAACGTTCGGAAAAGAGTACATGGGGACGGTCAGAACCACCTTTGTGATCGATGAAGAGGGAATTTTAACCGATATTATAAAAAAGGTAAAGACGAAAGAGCATACTAATCAGATTATTAATTAAGTTTGCAGTCGGAATTAAATGAGGGAAACCTCTTTTTTATAAAATATCAATAGCTTACGTCAAAGAAAATGGCAGAAATTGCAGAATTGAAAAGAGTTGCGTCTCAAGTGAGACGTGACATTGTTAGAATGGTCAACGCAGCGGGTAATGGTCACCCAGGTGGAGCATTAGGCTGTGCCGATCTATTAGTTGCACTTTACTTCAAGCACATGGAGCACAATACAGAGTTCTCTATGGATGCTAAAAATGAAGATGTTTTCTATCTTTCTAATGGTCACATTTCCGCTGTTTTTTACAGTACTTTAGCTAGAGCAGGTTATTTCCCTGTATCGGAATTGGCTACACACAGAAAAATCGATTCAAGATTACAAGGCCACCCAACTCCTTATGAGCATTTAGAAGGTGTACGTATGGCGTCTGGTTCACTTGGTCAAGGTCTTTCTGTTGCTGCTGGTACAGCTTTAACTAAAAAGCTAAACGGCGATGACAAAATGGTTTACTGTCTAATGGGGGATGGTGAGCAACAAGAAGGTCAAATTTGGGAAGCTGCAATGTATGCTGCTCACAATAAAATTGACAACCTTGTAGGTGTTATCGATTACAACAACCGTCAGATCGATGGTGATGTATCTGATGTATTGAGCTTAATCGACATCGAAGCGAAATACAAAGCATTTGGTTGGGAAACTATCGTTGCTGATGGTAACGACATGGAGAAACTAGATGCAGCTTTAACACAAGCAAAAGAACTTTCTGGTAACGGAAAGCCAATCATGATCATCATGAAAACTGAGATGGGCTTCCCAATCGATTTCATGGTAGGTACGCACAAGTGGCACGGTGTTGCTCCAAATGCAGAGCAAACTGAAGCAGCTTTATCTCAATTAGAAGAGACTTTAGGCGATTACTAATCCCTAACTGATCATACAAAAAAGCCTATTTGATTTTAAATCAGATGGGCTTTTTTTAATATGATAAATTAAAGTGAAGTTTGAAAAACATGAAATGTAAATTATAAATAGAGTTTTTTATAGATTTCTTGATTGCTAATTGATTTATCAGAATCTTTGAAGTTGATAAATTTTTTAAATTAAAAGCTAACAACTAAATGAGAACTTATTATTTCCTTCCACTATTCATTTTTCTATTTTCTTGTGGAAGCAATCCATCATCTGATCAAAAGAAAAAACATCAAAACACTGCCTCAGAGATTCATGAATCAACTTTTCAAGACATTTTGGATTCTGCTCAAGTCAATGGTTCTATTCTTATCTATGATGTAGAAAAAGATACGTATCATTCTAACGATTTTGATTGGGCAAAAACAGGGAAATTACCTGCATCCACTTTTAAGATTCCTAACTCTATGATAGCCTTGGAGACGGGTGTTGTAGAAAATGATAGCACTATTTTAAAATGGGATGGCCGACCAAAAGCCATTAAGGTATGGGAACAAGACTTACCTTTTTACAAAGCATTCAAGTATTCATGCGTTCCTTGTTATCAGGAAATAGCTCGTAAAGTGGGAGTTGAGAAAATGAATGATTACCTCCAAAAATTGGCTTACACAGGGATGGATGTTCGTGAAGAAAACATCGATATGTTTTGGTTAGTTGGAGCATCAAGAATTACCCAATTCCAACAAATTGACTTTTTAAATAGGTTAATTGATACTAAATTGTTAATTTCTGATAGAACAGAAAAGATCATCAAACAAATTATGGTCATTGATGAAAAGCCAAACTATACCCTTCGAGGTAAAACAGGATGGTCAACGGATAATAATGAAAACAATGGATGGTTTGTTGGTTATATCACTTTTGAAAATAATACCTACATTTTCGCTACCAATTTAGAACCTCAGGAAACATTTGATATGAAAGGCTTTCCAAAAGTTCGATCAGCAGTTACTATAGAAGCATTTAAAGCACTGCAGTTGCTCTAAATACTTCAATATGTATTCCTAGAAATACGTATTCTGATTTTTAAATTTTCCACCCACCATCCAGAAAAAGAATCTCATAAATCCATGGATTGGTTGTACTGCATCCCAATGTTCTACAATTTCTCCATCAACCACTCTCCAAGTGTCCATAATGTTTAGACCTTTCTGAGGGTTTCCTCTGTGCTTTTTCTTGTTGGTGGAGTGGGAGTGAACCGTCACATATTCCCCGTCTACATAAATGTGTTTTACATCGTAGCAGTAGTCTGGAAAACGTTTAGCAAAATTAGATACTACATCAAGCACTCCGTCGATACCATCGATCATGCTTTGGTTGTGTTGCTTGTAGCGCTGACTAGAATAGGTCTCTTTGATATAATCAAAGTCGTGATCGTTCATCAATTTCTGAATAAAATGAACAACAATCTCAGCATTTTTTAATTCCTCTTCTGTCCAATTCGATTTTTGTAGCTTTTCTAAGTCAATTTGAATAGTATTCATAATTAATTTACAGGTTAAATTGAGAGATTTTATTAACTTGCAAAACGCAAGTAATACAAATGTAATCATATTCACTTTTAAAATGCAAGTAAATGAAAGAGAAAGATACTTTACGATCTGACTGTCCTATTAATTACGCACTAGAGTTTTTAGGTGATAAATGGACGTTATTGATCATAAGAGACTTTATTTTTGATGGAAAACGCTTTTATAAAGAGTTCTCAAAATCGAAAGAAAAAATTGCAACCAACATCCTTTCTGATCGATTGAAACGACTAGAAAAGCTGGAAATCATTAAATCAGAAGTATATGAAAAACAGAAAACTCAGAAGATTTATACCCTTACAGAAAAAGGTTTAGATCTAATTCCGTTACTAATTGAAATTATTGTTTGGTCCTCAAAATATAAAGAAGGATTAAATGTAAGCGAGGACTTTTTAGAAAAATTGAAGGTAGATAAGGAAGGTGTGATTGAGGTAATTCGCAGTAAAGTAGACTTTACTAAGTAATGAACTTTGATTAACTTATGACAAATTAAAACTAGACGTACAGAACAACTCTTCAATATGAATCGAAAGCAGTTTCTAAGCACACTATGGAGTAAATATTTAAAGCCGGTATTCCACCTTATCATCATAGTAATGGTATTGAAAATGATTTTTTCAGAAAGTTTTTTTAATGGATTGTCAACCTTCTCTTCTATGGCTTTTCTACTTCTTATTGGAACCGTTACCATTTTTCTAATATATTATCCTTTTACCTTTTTGGGTAAATTGATTTATAAAAAGACACCAAAGAAGTATAGGAATTGTATGGAACTCTTTAAGTAAAATAGTGTATAACCTCACCTTGCTAGGAGCACTATTATTTGTTTTCTATAATTGGGAAAATGATCAATATGGTACAATCAGTTTGTTAGTGATTATTCTAATACAAACATTTATTGAATCAAGAGATAAGAGAAAAGAAGGAATGAAAATATAAACGTCATATTATGAAAATAGAACATTTAGCGATTTGGGTATCAGATTTAGAGAAAATGAAAAGCTTTTATCTAAAGTATTTCGATCTTACTTCAAACGAAAAATACTTTAATCCAAAGAAGAACTTTAGTTCCTATTTTTTATCATTTGATAGTGGGACAAGGATAGAGTTAATGCACAGACCGGATGTTTCTGAATTTATTCAATCTAGAGAAACTAAATTAGGCCTGACTCATTTTGCTATTTCATTAGGTGATAGTACCGAAGTCGATAAATTGACAGAAAGGCTGAGAACAGATGGATATTCAGTCATAGGAGAACCTAGAACTACAGGTGATGGGTATTATGAAAGTGTAATTCAAGACCCTGAAGGAAATGCAATAGAACTAACTGATTAAACAATGAGCATCAAAGAATTACTTAAAGAGACGAAACACAGACCATGGGAAATGCCTAAAGAAGATTGGGCATTTTATCAAGAATGGAATAACGCGGTATTTCTTCATTATCAAGTAGAAATATCAGAATTACAAAAATATGTGCCTACAGATTTAGAAATAGATACTTTTGAGGAGCAAGCTTGGGTATCGGTTGTTGCTTTTACCATGGAGAGGATAAGACCTAAATATTTGCCATCATTTCCTCCTATATCAAATTTTGATGAAATCAATATCAGAACTTATGTGAGATATAAAGGAAAACAAGGTGTGTACTTTTTGAATATTGAAGGAGGGAAGAAACTGTCTTGTTTTTTGGCTAAATTAATATCAGCATTGCCATATCAATATTCTATGATGAGTAGAGGAAAGGATGTTTTTAAATCGAAAAATAATGATTTAGAGAGTCATTTCCTTTTGAAGTATTCTTTAAAAAAAGATAAGGTTGAAAAATCTGATTTAGATATATGGTTGACAGAGAGATATGCACTATTCCAAGATTCAGGGAATCAATTAAATGCTTATGAGATACATCATGCCGAATGGCCTTTACAAGAAGTAGAGACAAAAGAGTTGGTTGCCGATTACCCAAAATTTAAAGATTTATTACCGGATCAACCGGCATTGACACATTATTCCAGAGGAGTTGAAGTAATTGCGTGGAGTAAAAAGATGTATAGTTTGTAGTGGGTTTTCTTGAAAAAAGAACTCTGATAGTGTGTTTGGTAAAAAAAGGGTCATCCCTTTCCGTCGAGACAACCCAGTTGTAATGTTATATTTTAGTATTAAACTGAAAATTAAAAGTTGGTATACAGTCATGAATTTGATACCGGTAACCAGCAATATGAGGCAAATATTGTGGTTAGCAACTTTACAATTGTAAATATAACATTTCTAAGATGATATTAAACTAATTTACTATTAATTTTCTGTGACCATACTTAAGTTATTGATAATGAAAAGAGTATAATTCTTAATGCGATTTGTTAATAAATATGTGATAATGTATTAATGTTCTTATTTCACTATTAAAACACCTTTATGTATTTTATTTATTTGAGTTTGATTGACTTAAAAATATGTTTAAACAACTTATTCGTTACTTTATGATAAGTTTTTTAGGTAAAAGTCCTACTTTCTAAAATTATTCTACTAATTTTGTTATTTAGAATGATAATAGATAATAAATCAAAAATTTAATATCTATATCAAAACCTTCCTGTAGAGGTTATTGTTCTCTGTAGTGAAGGTATTATTTTGTAGAAAATCTAAACGTAGAAACGTTTCTAATAATATGAGTGCAGATCAGGATAATAAAATTTTAGAGGATTTTACCTCCAAAGAGTATGAGCACGGTTGGACAGTTGATATTGAGGCTGACCAAGCACCCAAAGGATTAAACGAAGACATCGTCCGTTTTATTTCTGCTAAGAAAGAAGAGCCGGAATGGCTTTTACAGTGGAGATTAGATGCTTTTAAAGCATGGCAGAAGATGGAGAATCCTGAATGGGCAAATGTTGTTTATGAAGCAGTAAATTACCAAGACATTATTTACTATTCAGCTCCTAAGCAAAAACCATCTCTTGAGTCTTTAGAGGAAGTTGATCCTGAATTGCTTGCTACTTTCGAAAAGCTAGGTATTTCATTGGATGAGCAAAAGAGACTTACAGGAGTTAAAGATTCTAACATTGCAGTAGATGCAGTTTTTGATTCAGTTTCTGTAGCAACAACTTTTAAAGATACACTTGCAGAAAAAGGTATTATTTTCTGTTCATTCTCAGAAGCAGTAAAAGATCACCCAGAATTAGTAAAGAAATACTTGGGTTCTGTAGTTCCAGTAACTGATAATTACTTCTCTGCATTGAACTCTGCAGTATTCTCAGATGGTTCGTTCTGTTATATTCCTAAAGGCGTAAGATGTCCAATGGAATTATCAACCTACTTTAGAATTAACGCATCTGGTACAGGACAATTCGAAAGAACATTAATCGTTGCAGAAGACGATTCTTACGTTTCTTACTTAGAAGGTTGTACTGCACCTCAACGTGACGAAAACCAATTGCACGCAGCTGTAGTTGAAATCTTTGTTCACAAAGATGCAGAAGTAAAATATTCTACCGTACAAAACTGGTATCCTGGAGATGACGAGGGTAAAGGTGGTGTATATAACTTTGTAACTAAAAGAGGTATTTGTGATGGTGATAATGCAAAATTATCATGGACACAAGTGGAGACAGGTTCTGCTGTAACTTGGAAATATCCTTCTTGTATTTTGAAAGGTGACAACTCTGTAGGTGAATTCTATTCAGTTGCTGTAACAAACAAAATGCAACAAGCGGATACAGGTACTAAAATGATTCACATCGGTAAAAACTCTAAATCTAGAATTGTTTCTAAAGGTGTTTCTGCTGGTAAATCTCAAAACTCTTACAGAGGTTTGGTAAAAGTGATCAAAGGTGCTGAGAATTCAAGAAACTTCTCTCAGTGTGATTCTCTTCTAATGGGTGATAAGTGTGGTGCACATACTTTCCCTTATATTGAAGTGGACAATAACACTGCTAAAGTGGAGCACGAAGCGACTACTTCAAAAATTGGTGAAGATCAGATTTTCTACTGTAACCAAAGAGGTATCGATACTGAACAAGCGGTTGCGTTAATCGTTAACGGTTACTGTAAAGAGGTATTGAACAAATTACCTATGGAGTTTGCTGTAGAAGCTCAAAAACTTTTGGCACTTTCTTTAGAGGGTTCTGTAGGTTAATCGAGCGACAAAAACATATTTAAAGAGGTTTCTAACGAGACCTCTTTTTTTTGTGCTTTTTAAAGGGACAATGATATATAACTTAATTATTGTTGTGATTAAAATATTATTTTATTTAAATTAAGTATCTAATAACCTGAAAATTATATTAAAAACTTCTTACTCATTCTCTTTATATGCTTCATTCTAAAGAATGGTATTTATCAGTACTCAATTCGATTAATGATTTAATCTTAGTTAAGGGTGAAAAGTCTAAATTACTTTGGGCTAATAAAGCCTTTTGTGATTATTATAATATGACGAATGAAGAGTTACAAAATAGTATAGATGGAGATCATTCTGACCCAGATAATACTATACAATATGTCATTGATGATCAAAAGGTGTTTACCAAAGGAATTACTTTAAATATTCCTTCTGAACCTGTTACTGACGGTAAAGGTAATGTGTCCTTTTTCCATACTATTAAAAATCCCATTAAAAACTGTTCTGGTGAAATCGTTAGCACAGTTGGAGTATCACGACTTATTGAAGATGAAGAGCTTTTAAAAAGGTCAAAACAGTTACATTCTGAAAAGAAATCCAATATTCATGACTTAAGAACATTTGTAGAAAATATTCCTGCTCCAACAATAATGTTAGACCCATCAAGAAGAATAATAGCTTCAAGTAATGCATGGATAGAATGTTTTAATATTCAGAAAAATGAATTAATAGGGGCTGATTTTGATGACCTTTATGAAGAAGGCATGAACCTAAAGGAAAAAATTATACAATCGATTAATGTTAATGAAAAAACAGAATTGGATGAACTTTTGGTTCAATTTAACGGTAAAGAATGTTTTTATAAAGTAGTGATTAATCCTTGGGAATTGATATCCAAAGAAGTAGGTGGTGTTATGATTATGTTTATTGATATCACTTCTCAAAAAGAGAAGGAAAAGGTATTAGAAAAACATAACGAAGAGCTAAAACAATTTGCCTACATCACAACACATGATATAAAAAGCCCAATAGTTAACATCCAATCGTTCTTAGGCTTTTTAGAGAGTGATGAGGAGATCAAAAATGAGAGATCAAAACAGGCGATTCATTATATGGGTAGATCTATAGAGATGGCCCAATATAAAATCAATGATTTAGTTAAAATTATAGAGCAGCGTGAATTGGGGGTCGTGAATGAAGATCATCTTCTAAGACAAGTAGTTTTAGATATTATCGAAGTATATCAATCTGAATTGGTTCAGATTAATGCAGATGTGGAGATAGATATTCCCAATGACTTAATTATACATACCTCAATAAAACAGTTAACGACCATCTTAGATAATTTTATATCCAATGCCATCCGCTATAGAAATCAACATGTATTCTTAGAGTTAATCATTCAAGCTAACCGAGTAGAGAATGCTATAGAAATTAGTGTATCGGATAATGGAGTGGGTATTGATCTCAGTAAGTATGGTAATATGATATTTGAAATGTTTAAAAGAGCGAATGATTCTATCCCTGGAAACGGATTAGGCCTTTACCTTACCAAACAATCATTGTCCCAATTAAATGCTGATATACAGGTATCCAGTGAAGTTGGATTAGGTACCGTTTTTACGATTCTTATTCCCCAATAACAATTTACACATGATCTCTATCCTTTCGAATCTGTAAAGGTGTTTTGTGTAAATGCTGATTTACAAACTTATTAAAATGACTCAAATCGGTAAATTGATACTCATAGGCTAATTCAGAAAGAGATTTTGAACTAAAGATGAGTTCTTTTTCTAGATAATTACTTCTAAGTCGATCTATGTATTTTTTAATACTGATTCCCATATTTTTCTTAAAGTATTCTCCAAAATAGGTAGACGATTTATTAAACTGATCTGCCAAATGTACTACACTAAGTCTCTTTACCTCCTTGATGTTACTTCTAATATAAATGATAATATCATCCATTTCTTCATGTAAACTACTTCCTTCAGAATTATTCTTTTTGATGAAAGACAAGAAGGTGAATAATTGATACCTCAGAAAGTCTTTCGAGATATCACCTGTTTTTATCACCTCCGATGCCCATTGTATTTGATGCAACATCAAAGAATCGTTATTAAAAACAGATTTTAGATTACCTGCGTTTTCCTCTCTATGTATTTGTAAGATTGATAGCATTTTTTTCTTCAATCCAAGTTCATTCTCAAAGACAGATAAATCAATACTAAATTGAAAGTAAACGAGTTGTGAAGGATAGTGGAAAGTGAAGAAGTGAGCATCATTGGGTCGAAGAAAGAAAATATCTCCAGGACTATAATCATAATTTACCTCATTAATTTGATGAATGCCATTACCTTTGAGTACAATTATCCACTCATAATGGTCATGATTATGGACGGGGTGATCCCAAGATTCTTTATCAATTTCTAGATAATTGATGTCTTCAAATAATAGATACTTCTTCATGCTTTTTTATTTCACCATTAAATATACCTACTATTAACATTAAATTTACTAATTAAACCTTTAAATATACCATATATTGATTGAGATGATTAGTCACCTTTGTATCATCACAAAAACAATACAAAGATGAAAAATTCAATCTATCAAAAATTATTTTCGGATTATAGTTTCAATAATAATAACCTAAAAAATAGAATGGTCTTGGCACCTATGACTCGCTCAAGAGCAAATGAGGACGGAGTTCCTACTGATATGATGTCTTTATATTATCAACAAAGAGCAAGTGCCGGATTAGAAATTACAGAAGCAACTCAAATTTCGCTGCAAGGCCAAGGTTATGCTAATACACCTGGGATATATAATCAAGACCAGGTAAATGCTTGGAAGAAAGTGACCAATTCAGTTCACGAAAAAGGAGGAGAGATATTCGTTCAATTATGGCATGTTGGTAGAGTGGGTTCTGAAAAAGTAAATGGTTTACAACCACTAGCACCTTCAGCTTTAAAAGCTAATAAAACAAGTGTTTATGTTTTTGAAGGGGATAATAGAGATGCCACTTTTGTTGATGTTGATCATCCAAAAGAAATGTCGCAAGATGAGATTGATGCTACAATTTTAGATTTTAGAAAGGCCGCAAGAAATGCGATAGAAGCAGGTTTTGATGGGGTAGAGATTCATGGAGCAAATGGATATTTAATCGATCAATTCTTAAGAAGTAATGCGAATAAAAGATCAGATAAATATGGTGGATCTAAGGAAAATAGAGCTCGCTTCTTATTAGAGGTAACTCAAGCGGTTGTCAACGAAATTGGAGCAGATAAAGTAGGGGTTAGGCTATCACCTTTTATCATGTTTAAAGATATGGACGATCCTGAAATATTAGATACGATTATGTATGCAGTTCCTTACTTGGATCGAATGGGAATTACTTATTTGCATTTATGTGAGGCTGACTGGGATGATGCGCCTCAAGTTTCCGATCAGTTTAGAATAGATTTAAGAAAAGAGTTTCATCAAACTATTATTGTAACGGGGAATATGACTCCAGAAAAAGCAGAAAATTTATTAGAAAAAGATTGGATTGATTTAGTAGGCTTTGGTCGAAAATTCATCTCAAATCCAGATTACCCTCAAAGAGTTTTACATAATGCACCTCTCCAAGAAATAACAGATACACATACTTTATTTGGAGGAAGGGATGAAAGAGGATACACAGATTATCCAAGCTTGTATTAATCCGAATAGTAATTATACACTAAGAAAATGATGCTAATGCCATTGTTGATAATAGTGAGATAGATAAAAATTAATAAATGCGAAACTGAGTTCGATGTACTACTATATCGGCTCAGTTTTTTTATTGAGGTACTTCTAAAATTAGGGTGCTTAAAATGGCTCCGAAATAACCACAGAATAAGCCAATAAAGGTACCTAAATACACCTGATAGTTTGTGTGGGCTTTTAAGTACAAACGAGCTGTCATGACCACTCCAAGTAAAATAACGCCAATTCCTAGGGCATCAAAAAGCACAATTGGAGCATTGATGTTTGATGTGATAAAATAAAGGCATAATCCAATGAAACCCGACATACCAATACAATGCAAAGATATTTTCTCTAAGAAGTTGAAAATAGTGGCAACAATTAATGTGATGGTAATGGTGATAAAAGCAATATTTAGATTGTTGCTCACATTAATCTTAAGAAGCAAAATATAACAGGCAATTGATAAAGCCAATATCATAATTGACAGGGCAAAAGAACGCTCTTCACGATTGTGAAGGTGTGGGCTTTGTACAATCCCAAATCTTTGCATCAGTAACAAGCAGCTAATAGGCAATAAAGTCGTAATGGTACCTATTAAACTAAATAGTGACCATCGTGCTTTAGTGTCTAGCCATGGTGCTTCATGTGCCCCAAAAAGGAATAACCCTGCCACAAAGCAGGGTATAAAAATGGGGTGAAGCAATACTGATATACCTTGGAATAGTTTAGTATTGTTCATTAAAGTTCTTTTCTCATTCGAGCCACAGGAATATTCATTTGTTCTCTGTATTTGGCTACAGTTCTTCTAGCTATATTGTATCCTTTTACTCTTAGTAATTTTTCTAGTTTATCGTCTGATAAAGGTTTACGCTTATCTTCTTTATCAATCATTTCTTTTAAAACAGATTTCACCTGTTTGCTACTCACATCTTCACCACTTTCTGTAGAAATACTTTCTGAGAAGAAATATTTGAGAGGGTAGATACCAAAATCAGTTTCTACTACCTTACTACTTGCCACACGTGATACGGTTGAAATATCCATTTGAATAATCTCAGCAATATCCTTTAAGATCATCGGTTTTAATTTACCTTCATCTCCACTTAAGAAAAATGGCATTTGATAATCAATAATAGCATTCATCGTACGAAGTAATGTGTCTTGTCTTTGTTTAATGGCATCAATAAACCATTTCGCTGCATCTAATTTTTGCTTTACAAAACGCACCTCTTCTCTCATTTTTTTCGTTTTCTTAGGCGTTTTATCAAATGCTTGCAACATGTCTCCGTATTGTCTACTTACACGTAAGTCAGGCGCATTTTTACCATTTAACGAAATATTAATCCTTCCATTTACCTCCTTCACAATAAAGTCAGGCGTAAGGAATTGTGCAGAAGCCACCATCATGTTGGTTCCTCCTGGCTTTGGATTCAAGTGAGTGATCATATCGATGGCATCTTTCATTTGCTCATCGTTTATAGCCAAACGTTTTTGAATCTTTGTATAATGTTTTTTCTTAAATTCTTCGAAACATAAAACCACCATTTTAATGGCAATTTTCACGATAGTATCTTCAGTATCTTTTCTTTTTAATTGAATTTCAAGACACTCTTGTAAAGATCTAGCACCAATTCCAGGAGGGTCAAAATGCTGAATCATGGCCAACACTTTTTCTACCTGATTTAGATCAGTTTCTACATTTTGTAGAAAGGCCAAATCATTTACAATTGCTTCTAGAGGGCGACGAATATACCCGTCAGCTTCTATACTGCCAATCAGTTGCTCACCAATTTGTTGCTCTACATCATCCAGATTAAGAAAGCTTAGCTGCGATAACAGAGAGTCACTCAAGGTATCCATCATTGGGATTGGGAGTTCTTTGTCTTCAGCAACATCACCATCGCCATACATTTTGTAACCAGCAATATCGTCGTTACTCACGTAGTCATCGATATTTACTTCATCTATTGGGTCAATGTCAGGAACATCATCAATGTCAAAGTCATCGGTAGAGTCTAAATCGTCTTGTGTAGCTTCATCATTTCCAAATTCATTATCTTCCTTCTCCGCCTCTTTCCCTTCTTCTAGAACAGGGTTTTCCATAAGCTCTTCTTGAATTCTCTTATCAAGCTCTATTGTGGGTACCTGCAACAGTTTAATGAATTGGATTTGTTGAGGTGATAATGTTTGTGTCTGCTTGAGCTTCTGTGCCTGTTTTAACATGGTCTTGAAGTCAAAAAATTTAAAATTCTAGAACGATTATTGATAAAAACTATCACTAATCATTACAACTTAAAAATAGCTGCTAACAGCTGTTAAGTGATGGGTAATTTATACTTGTGCAAACAAATATTAACTATATTGCATGAGTAAAATGGTCAACACCATCGTGGTTTTGTTAATTACAGACGAAAAATAGGACTTTTTGTTGTGGAATTAAAATTAAAATCATGCCACTAATTTTAAACTACTGTGATACAGTTAATTATATTTTATATGAATATTTTTTTAAAATTTTTTAGGACAAGCAGCTTCATTCTTTCACTCATTTTTATGGTCTCTTGTGAAAGTGCAACTACTTCCAACGAACCACAGGTATCTGTATCAGAATTTGCAGAAATTAAGAATACTCACCCGAATGCTATCATTATTGATGTAAGAACACCTGGAGAGTACGAGCAAGGCACTATGGAAAATGCTCAAAACATAAATGTGAAATCAAATAGTTTTAAAGAAGAAGTAAAAGATCTTGATAAAGAAGCTACCGTGATGGTTTTCTGTAAAGGCGGTGTTAGATCTGCAAAAGCGAAAAGCATTTTAAAAGAAATGGGTTTTGAAAACGTCGTGGACCTAGAAGGTGGTTTTGATGCTTGGAAAAGTGGAGGCGGAAAAGTAGTACATCAAGAATAGATCAAACTTATACTTCTATCATAATTATCAATTGGTTTTATGCATTTGCTATAATTACTTTTGTAGTATTCAATGATAAAGCCAAAGGAACTTAATTATTCAAAAAAGACATTTATGAAAATTGTAATATCACCAGCTAAGAGTTTAGATTACGAAACACCTGTACAAACACAACAGGAGTCGAAACCAAAATATTTAGGACAATCTGAAGTATTAGTAAATTCTTTAAAAACATTGTCTGCTGAGCAGATAGGTGATTTAATGTCGATTAGTCCCAAATTAGCAGATCTAAATAAAGAGCGATTTGATAAATGGAGAAGAAGGTTTAAACCTGAATCAGCACGTCAAGCACTTTTTGCATTTAAAGGAGATGTGTATGTAGGGTTAGATGCTTATACTCTTAATGAAGATCAGATTGATTTTCTTCAAAATAATTTGAGAATATTATCGGGTCTTTACGGAATGTTGAAGCCATTGGATTTAATGCAGCCGTATCGATTAGAGATGGGGACGAAGTTCGGTGTGGAAGATCATAAGAACTTGTATTCTTATTGGAAAGAAACGTTGGCACCTGCATTAAACAAAGAAATGAAAAAGGGAGAGGTATTAATTAATCTTGCTTCTAACGAGTACTTTAAAGCAGTAGATAAAAAGCAGTTAAAAGCTGAAATTATCACTCCAAATTTTAAAGATAGAAAAGGAGATCAATATAAAATGATCAGCTTCTTTGCGAAGAAAGCAAGAGGTTTGATGGTGCGTTATATTGCAGATCATAACATTACTGACCCAGAATTACTGAAAGGCTTCGATTATGATGGATATATCTATAACGAAGATCTGTCTAAAGGAAACGATTGGGTGTTTACTAGAGGGTAATGTAGGTAATAAGTAATAACTAATAGGTAATAAAGAATAAGTAAGGGTTTCTTCAATAAGTATTTTGGAGGAACCCTCACTTATTTTATTGAGATAAATTCTATAAATTGTGTGATATACCAATGGGAGGCCAAACAAAACTCCTAATTCTTAACTTCTAACTCCTAATTTTTTGATGCATAGACGTCATTTTTTACAATTATCTTCCTCAGCATTATTGTATTATTTAAGTGGATGTTCGTCTTCTGATGATCAGCTCCCTTTTGATATCACACTTCGTTCTGATATGGAAAGAGGTCATACATTGTTTCAAAAGAAGCCCTATCCACAAAAAGATCATTTGATAAATACAGATACAATAATTATTGGAGGTGGAATTGCCGGGTTGTCTGCTGCATTTGCAATGGGAGAGGAAGATTACCATATTTTTGAGCTATCCGACCGTTGGGGGGGAACGAGTAGTGCGGAAAAATATCACCAAAATTACTTTGCACAAGGAGCGCACTACGATTTGAGTTATCCTGAGAAGTTTGGTAATGAAGTCATACAGACCTTGGAGCAACTTAATATCATTCATAAAGAAGGAGAAGTCTATCATTTTAAAGATAAGGAATATGTTATTCCTCAAAAGGATTTGATGCTGTGTAAATATGGTAATCAATACTACAATTACGTCCTCTTTAATGAAGAAGAAGCCACACAGTTTTATCAGTTTCTGCATCAATTCGATGATAAGATCACATTGCCTTCACGACTTAACGAAGCCTCTATTCAGGACTTAAATCACATCACGTTTAAAGATTGGCTTATTCAACAAGGAATGGAATTTTCTGATGTATTTTGGGATGGAATCAATTACCATATGTTGGACGATTATGGAACGACTATAGACGAAGTGAGTGCCTTGGCAGGGATAAGTTATTATTGCAATCGACCGCATGAAGACGAATGGGCAGATGTTTTTTCACCTCCTCAAGGGAATGCTTATTTTGTTGATAAATTTGAGCAAGCTATTCCAAAGCAAAAAAAGCATCTCAACCATATTTGTCGTTCCATATCATTTGATGAAAGGAATAATCAATTTAAAATAGAATTAATTGATTTTGAGAAGAATGAGGTTCAAAATGTGATAGCGAATAAAGTTATTTATGCAGCCCCAAAACATACCCTAAAGTTTACTTTTAGTGAGGTCTTAAATAAAACAGACTATCTGATGCAAACTTCGGGTTGGGTAGTTGTTAATTTGGTTTTTAAAGAAGGAGTAGAATTCTTGGGTGGACTATGGCAAAACGAAAATCTTGAGACTTTTGATGGGGAGTATTTAGGGTTTGTGGACAACATCACACAAAATAAGGAGGGAAACAGAATGCTAACTGCCTATTACTGTTTTGCACATCAACAGAAAGAAAAATTGGTAGATATACAGAAAACTCCTAACTTATTGGTTCGTTATACTTTGGAAAAAATAGCCTCTTTTTTAGACTTAAAAACAACTGATATTACTCCCAAAATTGAGCAATCTTTTGTACATCTCATGGGACATGCAATGCCTAAAGTAGGCGTAGGGTATTTGGGAACTGATCTTAATATCGATCGTAAATACAAAAACTTTGTGTTTGCAGGAGTTGATAATGGTCGTTTACCTTTTTTAGTTGAAGCTATTGATTCCGGTATAGTTGCCGTACAAGAACTTAAATCATAATTTATAGACTGACATGGAAAACATTACAGAATTTAATTTAGACGTTTGGATCGCCAGAGGGGCGTACATTATTCTTTTTAGTGTTATGCTCGTCATTGCACGACTATTAAAAGGACTCTTCATTAAAGACAATGTAAATAAACAACTAACAGATAAAGATAATCTAGCCTATAGCATCAGTATATCTGGATATTTTTTAGGGGTGGCCATTATCTTTTTTGGAGCAAACATTGGTTCATCACAAGGGTTAATGAACGATTTGGTATCAGTAGGTTTATATGCCTTCGGAGGTATCATAGCGATGTTCATTTCTCGTTTAATTAACGATTTTATGATTTTCAATCGTGTGGACAACATGAAGGAAATTATTGATAATAAAAATATCTCAGTAGGTATTGTTCAATTTGGTACTTATGTCGCAACAGGCTTAATGATTGGCAGTTCTGTTTCTGGAGATACAG
Source organism: Flammeovirga yaeyamensis (assembly GCF_018736045.1). Lineage (NCBI taxonomy): Bacteria > Pseudomonadati > Bacteroidota > Cytophagia > Cytophagales > Flammeovirgaceae > Flammeovirga > Flammeovirga yaeyamensis. The sequence goes on from NZ_CP076132.1 coordinate 1,836,292, forward strand.
GTGGATGGCAAGAAACTATTTTGTTCTTCATTTTTGGACAAGCATTCTTAGTTTCTTACCTGAAAGGGTATATCAAATTCTCTCGTTTTCATATTCAAGACGATATTAAGAACAATAATGTAGCGGTTGCCTTAAGCGTAACAGGTAAAATTATAGCAATAGGTTTGATAGTGATGTTGACATTATCACATGATTTTATTGGATGGAAGGAAACATTCGTTACCATGTTTATTGATTGTGCTTTGCTTACAATTTTGCTATTCGTATCTACTTACTTATTTGATAAAGTCATCATTCCTAAATCGGCTTTATACCACGAACTAGTAAATGATAAAAACGCTGGTGTTGGTCTTATGGATGGTCTGTTTGCTATTCTATTTGCGGTATTGATGTTCTTCTGTTTCTAATAAAAATCTAGAGGTAAAAAAGCCTTGGTGGAAGATTTGGTAAGCAATAAAGGTAAAATGAAATAATAAAGTGATTTGATGTTAAACAAAAATATTAAATCACTTTATTTTTTATATATGTTAATGTGTTTTTAAACCTTTTTGATAATATTTTAGTGAAATATGGTTTAAATTACCGTTGATTAATATAATTTCACTCATTTTAAGTTTATCAAATAATGATCGAATAGTGTCAAATTTTAACTGTTGTATTTCAATCATTAATATGATTAAACAGATGTAGCTTTAAAGTGAATTCTCTCGTAGTTTTAAACAAACTAATTTATTATGCTACGAAGAATAATTATACAACTGTTCTTTTTATTTATCCCTTTGTTTTCAATTTCTCAAAATTTAGAAGAAGCTAAAAAACAAGATCAAGAAGACGATAACCGATATTTTATCGGTAAGGATATTAAAATAGTTGACGGTAATGCAATAGACGCACTAAGGCTAATTCCTTCTGTGGATGTAGATGCAGATGGAATTGTAAGTTATAGAGGGAATACAGGCGTGCAGGTATTTATCAATAACCGACCAGCAAGTCAGTCGGGAGATTATGGACCTTTATTGGAACAGATCTTTATTCAGGATATCAAATACATTGAGATCATTGCCAACCCTTCTGCCCGATACGATGCAGATGGAACGGCGGGTATTATCAATTTAGAGATTGATCGTAAAAACATGAATTCTACCACCACTAATGTGATGTTAGGTGTTGGTAACAACGATAAGTATGATGCAGGTTTAGGCTTCAGTAAAAACACGGGTAAACTATCTATTAATGCAGGTTACAATTACAAGCAAGAGAATAGATATCAAACCATGGATGCCGAACTTCTAAACTTTGATGATGATTACGAAAAGGCCACTTACCAAGATTATTATGGAGATAACTTCTTCGAAAAGCATAACTTTCAGGTAGGAGGTCAATACGATTTTAATGATCAGCATTCTCTAAGTCTTTCTTCCAACTTCGCAGCAACAAATTTCTATAGAGGAGGAACATTAGCCACAGAAGAATTTGAAGGTGATGATCACACTATTTTTAGTCAATACAACAATCACTTTGGAGAAAAGCAAGTGATGGACAACCGTATAGATTATGTATACAAAACAAATAATGACGGGGAATTGGCGACAAGCTTAGCTTGGGCAACAGGTCAGGTCGAACATCAAAAAAATATTGGAGAACACGAAATTAACGATACTGATGTCACTTTTAATGATGCTGCTTTCCAATTGGATTATCAGCAAAAATTAAAGAATGGCATGACCTGGGAAGCGGGTGTAAAGCAAACCTACAGAAATAAGACACAAGGGTTGATGGTGTATGATTACAGTGAAAACAAAGATGGTTTTCTTCCTAACGAAGACCGTAGCAATGTTTTTACATACAACGAATATGTTTCCGCTGCTTATTTGATGTTGTCGGGTAAGAAAAATAAGTTCTCTTATCAATTAGGTGTAAGAGGAGAGTATACGTATATCAATACTTACTTAGAAACCGATGCAACAAAAAATGTAAACGACTACTTTAACCTTTATCCGAGTATCAATTTGAAACAAGGATTATCGGAACACGATCATTTGTACTTTTCTTACACTCGAAAAGTGGAACGACCAAGTATGCGAATGATAAACCCGTTTGAGGACACATCAAATCCTAATTATATCCACAAAGGAAACCCGAATCTAGATGCAACTTTCTTAGATATTGTTGAGCTAGGTTATGGTATTGATCAGGAAAATTATCAATTGAAATTTTCAACCTTTTACAAGTATTACACCGATCCTGCACGTTGGTATACTTTCGATGGTGAAGGAGACTATATGGTCAATACTGTCATCAATATGGATCATGCAATTGATGCTGGTGTAGAGGTAGTAGGAGATGTGAAGCTATTAGATTGGTGGAATGTGAATGGTAATTTTACTGTATTCTATTCTGAAGTAGATGGAACATCAATTGATCCTGGAAATTACCAACAAAATGTCAATTGGAGAACCTCTTTAACATCGAGTATGGAGCTTTGGAAAGGGAGTCAGTTGCAAATGCAGTTTACTTATATTTCTCCATCATTTAACCCACAAGGGACAGTAGATGGACGTTATTTTATGAAAGCCTCTTTATCTCAAAGCGTAAATAAAGGGCAAGGAAGTTTGATCTTAACAGTAGATGATATCCTGGACTCTCAACACTACACGATGTATAGAGATCAGCCGACGTTCTCAGAACACAAAGTATTTGAGTGGGAATCGAAAGTAGTCCGTTTGATGTTTAGATATAGAATTGGAGGAGGAAACCAAAAGGGACCTCAAAAGGCCCCTAATGCTGGTATGGATGCTAATTTATTCAATTAACATCAAATTATTTGATGGGAGAATAATGAATGATTTCTCCGTTGAGATAACAGTTGTCGACATGTAATTTAGAGACATCATCACTAACAATTGGAGGGCGTTGGTCCTCTTTCAAAGTAGTCAACTTGATGTCCTTCACATATACATTTTCCATATGTCTTAGATAAATTCCTGAAGTCGGTAGTGTACCTAAAAGTGAAAATTCTGGCCACCAACCTTTCATAATTTCAGGAGTTAATTCGTTGATGTTGGTCTTTTCTGCATCTTCTTTTGTTCCTTCACCCGATATAGTGAATTGAATATTATTCAATGAAATATTTTTTACCATTCCTTTAGGTAACCCCGTCATTACTATTCCCGAATTTTTATCCAACATGCTGTTATCAATTTGGAAGTTCTCGAAGGAAATATCACCCATATAATTCATAGGATACAATTCCTTAGGAGCATCAACACAGGCTCTTTGCTGACAAAAAGTAAGGAAGATAGGTCTTGGAACGCTAGTCATGGTCAAATTAGAGAACGTCATATTTTTCATGATACCACCCTCATTCATTTGAATTTTCAATCCACTATCCTGAATATTTTTGAAGGTACAGTTCGATACATTCACTCTTTCAAAATTACCTCTTGATAACAAACCAATACGAATCCCTGCCCACTTACTTTCGAAAATACAATTGTTGATGACAATATCGTAGCACCCCCTTTTTGGATCAGAAGCTTGTAGACAAATAGAATCGTCGCTTGTGTCGAACGAACAATTGGAAACCATTACGTTTTTACATCCATCGAAATCAAGTCCATCTCCATTGTGGTTGACTCTACTTCCAATACGAATTCCTTCCACGACAATTTCATCGCAATTGATCCAAGCAGACGTCCATGCTGCAGGGTGAATTAAATTGACATCCCTCATTTTGATATTGCTACATTCCAAAAAGCGAATAAGCATAGGTCTTCCTGTTTTATTGTTGAAGTTTTTAGGGTGACCATTTCCATCGATTGTTCCGTTTCCTTCAATACTGAAATTGTGTGCATTCTTAGCAAAAATGAGGCATCGATCCATGTGTGGCTCATCTTTATACATATTCTTATGCGTATCTAAAGCATACTGATTGATATCGGGGCTTCCTCTTAAAATGGCTCCATTTTCTAAGTATAATGTGATATTGTCTTTAAGATAAATAGTACCGATCAAAACTATTTTTCCAGAAGGGATAATCACTTTTCCTCCTCCCTCAGCACTACATGTGTCAATGGCTTTCTGAACCGCTTTAGTATCTAAGGTAATACCATCTCCCTTTGCACCAAAATCAAAAATTGAGTAATCTTTCGCCTTCACAGAAAAGCTAAAAAGTAATAAGGTAAGGATAGCTAATTGGTAATATTTCATTTCAAAAAATTGTTGTGATGATTAATACATCAAATGTAGAAGAAAGAGAGGAAAGGTCGGGGGAGGAATTTTATGTTTCTTGGGGTTGGATTTTGGTGGGGTTAAAATGGAATAGATAGAGGTTATTTTATTAGTTATTTAATGGTGGTAGTTTTTATCATTGTAAGAATTTAAAAAAAAAAACGAGGTAATTTAAAATTAAAACCACCTCGTCTTTTTTATAAATCAATAAAGATTAAATCTCATCAGATACTTTTTCAAAATACTGGTAGGTGATGTTGTCGTTAAAGTTTTCAATAACCAATTCATCTGAAGATAAAGTGATAATTCTAGGCTGATGAATGTTTTCACCTACTTTGAAATAAAACTTGCCTTCCTTTTTCAAAATCTTATAAGGTTCTGAAAAATCCTTAAGATACTCTTTTTTATATTCCATATAGTCATCCGGATCAATATTAGTCGGGCGTCTATAATTTGTCAACAAAGAGTCATTTTCAAATACAAGGATGTTATAGTTCTCTTTGATTGTGTTTTCGAACATCCCCTCAAAAAACTGAGCACGCATTTTCTTTTCCATAGGAGGCATATCTTCTGCAAAAGAATTTAGATTAACTTTAATGTTGGTGAGTCTCCAAACACCATTCAAATTGACTTTATCAGATTTTTCTTTTGAACATGAAAAAGAAATAGTTGAAATAAGCACTGCCAGCAAAATGCTTTTTAGACTGAAGTTGTTCATTTTATAGTAAGAGTTATAGTAAAAAATTACTTGAATTTAGAATAACTTAGGAAAACAACCAAATGTGAATAATGGTAAATAGTTATAACTCAAACAAAATACTGTCGTTTTATTAAGTACACGAATCTAAATTACTATTATGAAATCTATCAAAATTTTATTTACCCTAATCTCTGCATTTATATTTTTTGGTTGTAGTCAGGATGAAAACTTAACACCTGATCAAGCACCAGTAGAATCTCAGATAAACTCGTTATTTTCGTTTACAGATTTTACTAAAAATGGAGTGGTTGATATTGCAAAAAACGAAGACGGTTCAGTGAATATTATTGTTGAATTATCTCAGCCTGCTTCAGAACATTATGAAGTAAAACTTTATGAAGGAATGTTGGACGCTGACCTTGAAGTTCAATCCATTTTAGATTTATCCCCAATAGAATCAGGTAATACGATTTCTAGTACAGATGTATCAAATACCTATTCTTATGAGGAATTAATGTCAGCTAATATTCACCTTAGAGTGACTCAAAATAATGATCATGATGTAAAATCTGCTACTGATTTGGGAGCAAATGCTTTTAAAACTTCAGAAATAAAAACATATCCAATAATAAGAAATGGAGATGAAGTGGGAACATCAGCTTTTATTCCTAGAGAAAATGGGCCAATGATGGTTGGTGTATCACTTTATTATAAAGATTTTGAATATGGTTATGAGATCGATATTTATGCGGGTACAGCCCTAGAAGGAAATAATGAAAATGTATTGATCGATTTAATTGATATCAACGAGAGAACAAGTAAATCGAATTCATATACCAACCTTGATGAGGGATATGCCTTACCGATTGATATTGAAGATGGTTACTTGAGAATTGATAGAGTTCCAACTCATCAAGGAGAGGAGTATTATTCGAAAACAGATATTGGTGGGAATGAATTAACAGGTAGATCTATTAGTTATGATTTTGATCGCCCAGGTAGTGAAGATAGAATTAACGGTTGGGTGAAATTAGAAGAAAGAGTTAATGGTAATACTTTATTCTCATATCAAATGACTGGTGAAGTGATTCCATCATCAACATATGCAGTTAACTTAAACGATAATAATTATATTCTACATGGTGAAAATGTTGCAAGTTTAGGAAAGTTTCCTGCCAACTTCGAAGGTGTAACGTATGCAGATGTTAAAGGTTTAAAAGATGGTAGTGCAATCAGTTATGATCAAATCATTGAAGGTACCTATTCTGTAAGAATGAATAAATCTAATGATCCAGATTATAATGGAAAAGAAGTATATGCAGTGTCGGATATTGGTCAGGCTGCATTGACAGATACAATGTATGAGGCTGATATTACATTTACTCATCCCGATTTTATGAATGAGAACATGAATGTGAAAATCTATAAACGTTTAAATGGTTTCACTCTATTGGAAGTTGAAGGTAGTGATTATACTAATGATAATATTTTCCATGATCTGGAATTATATACTGGTAAAGATCATGAATCTCAATCATCCTCTAAAGTAGCTTATATGATCTCAATAGATCGTTATTATCATGGATATAGAGAGACATCACCTTATGAGGATCCGAATAACAAAGAAATCACTTTCGATGAAATGATGGAACAAGGTGGTCATTATAGACTTCTTGATTCCGATGGAGAAGAAATTGGTTATGCAGTTTTACCGAACTAGAAAATAGTTTAAAATATTAAGATTATTTCCCTGCTGTTTAGATATGGCAGGGATTTTTTATATCAAACAACTATATTTTTCTTACTTTTGATGCTACGATTTTAATCAGAAACCAAATGAGCAAGAAACCCTACGATTTATATACCACAGCAGAAGATAGTCTTAAAGGTGATATCAATTTATTAGATGGTGACGAACGTAAACGCTATAAACGCTTTTTAACTGATCAGAAGAAAGAAGAATTTCTAATGGGCCGTACGTTTCTAAAGCATTGTTTATCTAAACATCTAAACATACCTCCCAAGCAAATATCATTTAGTTATTCTAAAAATGGTAAACCTTATCTTTCTTCTATATATGGAGCATCTGTATTCTTTAATTTATCACATAGTAATGGGTACTTTGTGGTAGGTATTAGCAATAAGGAATTAGGGGTGGATATGGAACCCATCACCAAACTGGATGAAAAGAAACTAAAGTGGTTTTTGTCTCCTCAGGAGTTAAAAGAGGTACAGTCTATTACTGACGAAAACCAACGAAAAATGTCTCTATTCAAGTTATTTACAATGAAAGAGGCATTTATTAAAGCGACGGATAAATCCTTTGTCTTATCTGATTTTTCTTTTTGGTATGTGGATAATGAATGGAAGCTTCAGGTAGAAGATACGCATTCTTGGAAGTTCGATACAAAAATGATCGGTAATGAAATCACGATAGCGATCTGCTATCAAGAAGACTAAAAAATAATGATCAATTCTCTGACAATCTTAGCGAAAATAACAAACAATAAAAAAGAAGTGACAATACTTAAAGCAATTGCTTCTTTCTTAAATAAGCCTAGATAACAGTAGATGTCAGTAAATTTGATACTACCGAAGATGATGAATAACAATCCGGAAATGATAGTGACTATTTGTTGCATAATTTAGATGAGTAACCGAAGTTATATATACTACTATTTAATATGTTACAAAGGTTGACGAACAATAGTTATAAATAGTTGTTAGAGGATAAACATTTTTTGATTTTTTAAGACAAAGTTCTCCTTAATTTTTGATAAGCATAATGTTACTATCAAAAATAAAATAAGAAAGAGTATCTGATTTTAATTTAAAAACCTAAACTACTATCTTAGATGAGGTAAAGAAGATGGATCTTATAAACTCAAACTATGCATCAAAAACTCCTCTTATTTTTAGCATTTTTACTAAGCTTTTCACTATGTTATTCTTCTGATAATAGTAAAGATACCTATTCAGCAAAAGAGATCATTAGCTTATCAAATAAGGGCAATTTAAATGAGGCAAAATCAAAAGCAAAAGAGTGGCTGAATTATGAAACTAAGATTCATGGACCGAAGAGTATTCATAATACAGTACCTTTAATCGTATTGGGTAGAATATGTCTTAACCGACAGGAATACTCGGAAGCTACTGTTAATTTTCAGAAGGCATTAGATATTTTTGATGAAACAACCGGATGGATGTTTCCCGATTATGCCATTTCTCTCAATTATCTTTGTACCTCTTACTTACTTCAGGGCAGAACTATTGAACCTAAAAAACTGATGCCCCAAATTCAGAGTATCTTAGACAATACTTTAGGAGAAGCGAATACAAATCAAGTTCATTTTTATGCCAACAAGGGGTTATTGTCCTTATTGGAGGAAGATATTGAAACGTCAGAAAACTATTTTACTCAGGCAAATGATCTTGCCAAAAAAGTAGAAAACAATATTAATTTCGATAACGATTTTTCCGATTTACGAATATATACGGCCAAGCTGTATAATGCATCAAACCGTCAAGATGAAGCCATACGTATTATCGAAAAAGAGTTAGAGGTATTGGCTGATAAAGGTTGGGATAAATCGGCCAATTATGCTAGAGCACAAATGGTTTTAGCCGTATCACTTATGCTGGATGGTCAGTATAGTCAATCAGAGCAATTGATGTTGGAAATAAGGAGCCGAATTGAAAAAATTTTAGGTAAAGCTCATTTTTCTTATGCAGCGATCAATAAGAATATAGCACTGTTGTATTACTACCAAAGTAGATTCGATGAATCAGAAAAGCTGTTGGAAGAAGCGGTTCAAATTTATAGAAAAGACCAAAAAGAAAAATATAACTTATCGGAATGTTTAGTGGGCATTATCAATCTTAAATTAAAGAAAGGAGAGTATACTAACATCGAAAAGTTGATAGAAGAGGTAGAGCGTTTATTAGAAGATAACGCTAAAGAAAACCTTTACCTGCAAACGACTAAGGCACGATGGCAAATCATTAAAGGGGAATTTGTAAAAGCAGAGATATTATTAACCTCTCAATTAGATAGATTACGCTATAGCCATAAAATGTACACTAGAAATTTTGTGGAGTCTTACCTCGATTTAATTGAGTTACAGATTTATGTAGGAAGGACGAAAAGTCCAGAAATGTTATTAAAGCAAGGGGAGAAATTGCTTAGAGAGGCAGGGCAAGATTCCACCTTAAATTATGCTGAAATTTTATCGGTGTCAGCATTTCTAGATGAATATGAGGGACAATATCATGCAGCTCTAAAAAAGTTAGAACAATCTGAAAAATTATTGATGAGTTTCTGTGGAAAAGATCACCTTGGGATAGGGATGATCAATGAGCAGAAGGGGAGAAATTATTATTATCTCAATCAATTGGATTCTGCCTCTTATTGTATCAATCAAGCACTAGAACTATATGATGATAAACTCAAAAAAACGGAGGTACATTTCATTCATGCTCGAATTTATAAAGCTTTAATTTATTTAAAAAGAGAAGAATATGCATCAGCAATAAAGGAGTTTGAACAACTTTCTGAACTTACTTTTGATGGAACAATTTTAAATACTAGGGTAAGGGCAGATTGGGCATACACTTTAGCACTAAGTAAAGAATGGGAAAAAGCCGAACAATTAATAATTGAAGCAGTAAAAGACCGTTTCGAATTTTATGATCTAACTATGAGGTATTCAAGTTCTCAGGAAAAAATGAAATACCTCAATAGTACAAACAGGTTATTCGATCGTTTTTTCGACATTTTTGATTTAATGGGTGATGAGGTGTCTCCAGAAATGCTGATGTATTGTTACACCATTCAAATACGGTTCAGGGATTACTTTTTAGTGGAAACAAGAGATCGATTGGATCATATGTATGAGTATCGAGAAGAACGATTAAACCAAGGTTTCCCATCCTATACCAGCAAGTTATTGAAAGGTAGGGATCAAATTGCTACCGTTAATTTTTTATCCAATGAGCAAAGAGATTCCTTAAAAGTAAATATCAATAAGCTGCAATCGAAAATCAATAACTTAGAAAAGACCTTGGTGTTAGCAAGTAACAAATACCTCGGGAAACAACAATACAACAGAGATTTAAGCTTTGAAAGTGTACGTCAAAAGCTTGGTGATAATGAGGTGGCTATAGAAATCATCAAATTAAGGACTTCAAAAACACACTCGAATAAGTATATCGCTTTATTGGTGAGTAAAGAAATTGATCACCCTTTAAAAGTAGATTTAGGAGAAAGTAATTTCTTGGAAGGAAAAGTATTCTATAATTATCAAAGGAAAAATACACCCCTTGGAAGAGGTTTAGAATTTATCAATGAGGAGCAAAATGATGATCCTTATGATAATTATTGGTTGCCTATCAAGAAGACATTAGCATCTTTGAATATTAACGCAGAGCGAATCTATTTAGTCACAGATGGAATTTATAATCTGATTAATGTAAACACACTAAAGAATCTAAAAACAGACCGCTATGTACTAGAGGAGGATTATATCCGTCAGCTGACAAGTACGACCACATCATTTGATTTGATAATAAACAGAAATAAAAAACATAAAACGGCTTATTTGGTCGGTAATCCAATTTTTGATGAACGTTTACTTGAGGAATCAAAAACGAGGGGTTCAATAAGCAAAGGATTGAACGTACGCTTAGCTGAATTGCCCGGTACAGGAAAAGAAATATCAAATTCTCACCAATTATTACTTAAAGGAGGGTGGGATGTAGAGGTCTTTACTAGGGAAAAAGCGAAAGAGGGTATTTTTAAAAATATGGAAAAGTCACCGGATATTATTCATATTGCAACTCATGGTTTTTTTATCAATAACTTCAAAAATAGTATCAACGAAAATACATTATTGAAATCGGGCCTTTTCTTTAGTGATTACACCAATAGCGATTCAAGATCACTTCAGGAAATATATGAATCTGGAAACGATGGTATTCTAACTGCTTATGAGGTAGCGGGACTTAACCTGCAAAATACAGAACTACTTATCCTATCGGCATGTCAATCGGGAGTTTCAGAAGTGAAAGAAGGGCAGGGGATTTCGGGTTTGCAATATGCCTTTTCTATTGCAGGTGTAAAATCTGTGGTGATGAGTTTATGGAATGTAGATGATCAGGCCACTCAAGAGCTAATGACCAAGTTTTATGAGTATTGGAGTGATAATAATGATCGACATCAAGCATTCAGGAAAGCCCAATTGGATATCTTAAAAAAGTATGAAAGGCCCTATTATTGGGGAGCTTTTGTGATGATTAATTAAGGCATAAGTGTAGAAATTACATGATATTTTCTTATATTTAGTTCATAGAACCAATACAACAAACCTAGAAGATTATCATGTCGGAAATTAACAACATCTATTTTAACAAACACAAGCTGCAAAAAGAGAAAAGGATAGCACAAATTTTATTGATGACTTTGTGGGTATCTCAAATACTTTATCTCATTTTTCTCAATAATAAAACGTTTTATACACTAGCTCCAGGCATCATTATTCCGCTTATTTTCAGTGTTTTTGTACATTATCGAGTGTCTTACTTAAATCGAATGTACTTCTCAAATACACCAGCAATTACGTTTGATTACGAGAAAATTCAATTGTACAATCTAAAGCGTATTCCTTGGGATAGAGTAATTGATATTCAAATCTGTCACCCTAAAAGAAAGTTTAAACATGCCGAATTAAAAATCACTTACTTCGAAAATGAAAAACTGTTCTATGTAGATGAAGTAGATATTTATAAAAAATACTCTTTACATCAGGGAAGTGAATCGATAGGATTGAAATATGTCGATTTTCCTTTAGCAGAGCTGAATTACTTACTCAACAGTAAAAGACGATTAAACTTAACTATCAATAATTAAATCGATAGTTAAGTAGACATCATCTTATTAGTAGGTAGTTATTATTCCTTAGCTTCGGCTAAAAACTCTTCTTCAGTAGTCGCATAATACTTTTTGATATCCGCATAAGGGGAATCTTCTCCTTCGAAGTAAGCTTTAATTTCTGCAATCGGAATAGTATCTTTTAATGTGGCTGAAGCTTCATAGATATGATTGCCATGGAAATCGTGACACTGTAAACAGGTATTCCAATTCTTTTTGGCGATGAGCTCTTTATGAGAAATCTCTAAAGGATCATTCTTCATCTCTGTGTCTTCATGACAACTCTGACAATATCCTAAATTAGTTTGAGTGATTCTTACCCCATTGTGCTCTTGATGACAAGACTCGCACTGAGTCACCCCTAATTCTTGTCTTGCTTCAGCAAAACGAGGTTCCTCAAAACGATGTAGAGGGTGTCTGTCGTTTTCTCGATCATGACACGCTAAACATTTTTGAGTATCCACATTTTCTGTTCCAAAATTGGCTTCTGTTCTTCTTAGACCTACCGTGTGCATCACATTGGCTTGCAATTGTTGAAAAACATTGCCTTTTGCAGAAGTGTGACAAGAAGAACATTGAAGTTCTTCATGTCCTGTATTTAATGGGCCTTTACTTAAATAGTCTTCATTAGCTGGGTGAGACAAGACTACATAACATATACTTGTGATAAAGAAACCAACACTTAACCCAATCCATTGTCGGCGTCTTTTTCTACTTATTTTAAGCATATTCAATGACTACATCGTTAGAAACTGGATGACAAATACAAGGAAGAATATAGCCTTCATCTTGTTGTTCTTTACTCAGCACATGCCCATCTCTCATATAGACTTCACCTTGTTTCACTTTAGCCGTACAGCTACCACAAATACCATCCATGCAAACATAAGGCATGCTTAATTTATGATCCAAAGCAGCTTCTAAAATGTTACTTTTGGCTTGTACCGTAATGGTATGTTCTGTGCCTCCTCGAATAATTTTCATTTCTCTATTCTCAAGGAAAGCACCTACTTTTTGCATTTCTTGAGCAGATGGAGGAGGAGCAGAGAAACGTTCTATATGAATGGTCTTTTCGTCTACACCTGCAGCTTTTAAACCTTCTTCGGCTTCGATCATCATTCCCGATGGACCACAAATAAAATATTCTGTTTCCTCAGCTGCCCATTTTGGTATCTTTTTAAGATATTCAGCCACCTGAGATCTTTCCACTCTACCTTTATAGCACTCTTTAAAATCACCCGGTTGTTCTATAATATGTACCAATTGAAGTCGGTCGACAAATTGATTCTGGTAGTTCATTAAGTCCTTATTGAATATGATGGATTCAACATCTCTGTTGCCATAAAATAAGGAAACAATACTTTGAGGTTCGAGATGAAGAATTGATTTCAAAATGGATATCAAAGGAGTAATACCGCTACCGGCACCAAACAAAACAATATGTCTTTTCAGTTTAGCATCAGGCTTGATAGTGAAATCACCCATTGGGTAAAGCACCTTTATTTTTTCTCCCTTTTTGATATTATCAAATAGAAAGTTCGATACTTTACCATCCTTAATTCTTTTTACGGTTACACTCACTGTTTGATCCACCTTTGGAGCAGAGTTTAAAGAATAGCATCTTCTTTCGACTTTTCCATCAACATTGACCAATAGCGTTAAAAATTGACCAGGAGTGTATTTAATTTTTTTAAAAAACGGTTGTTTAAAGTGAATACTGATAGCATCAGGTGTTTCCTGTACTACATCGACCACTTTTAATTTTATAATCTTTTCCATGAGTTTCTATGTTTTTAGTTGTGAGTTACTCGTAATAAAACACCACCCAAATATGATAGAAGGTCATAAAAGTGATGAAAACAGAAAAGCCTACATGAATAATCATCCAGCCTTGAAAAACGAGTTGAGATTTTGATTTAAGGACTTGCAGGTTGAACATCCCCATCAAAAAGTTGAGGAAGAATGTAACGCTCAATACCATTAAGTAGGCAAACCCTAGTTCCATAGAATGTATATAAAATAGGAGAGGAGTAAAGGCTCCCAACCAATTATGGATCTTATGAAACAAGATAGAACGGCTTTCCCATTTTGGGGTAATACGCACTAAGCTTAAAGTCCATTGAAACAGAATAATAATCATGAGCCCAAGCCCTGACCACCTTCTGTAAGATTGTTCTTGTTGTAAACTGTAAAGGGGTTCCCACCTCAGTTCTAATGCATCTTGTAATACAAATAATAGAAAGAGAAAACCACCAATATAAATGTAATTTTGCTTGCTCATAACGATGAGATTTAGATGGACCGCACCTCCGGGGTTGTAATACATCACTATTGGCCAGGTGAAAGTGGGGAATACCAATACATAATAGTTGGAGGCGCGGCATCATCATACTAACTATTGATAGTAAATATTAAAAATCACAAACTTCTGATAGAATTCTTTTAAAGTTTTAGTATCGCATTTAAAGTTTCTTCAGAGGCCAGTTCCCCAACTGAATCTAAGAAAATGGTAGGTTCTGGTAATTGATAACCTTCTGCAGGCCATTCAACTCCAACAACAGGGATATCACTATCTTTAAATGTCTTTGTTTTATCAATGTATTTCTGGAAGGTAGACGAAGCTCCATTTCTATATGCCATAATCATTTTTTCCAGCTCATCGAATGATACAGAGTCTTCAGGATAAGTCCATGTTGTTGCTCCTTGAATATCTCCCAATACCCAATCCGATTTAGTAGTTTCAGGGTGTTGATTGTGACAGCTGACACAAGCACCAGCCGATGCAAAGTCAGGGAACATAGCTGTATAGAGTTTATTTTCCTCATCGAAGAAAAATTTTGGCTGTTCGTCTTCTCTCATCTGTGCAAACAGTTCAGCTTGTTTACCCTTGAATTTATTCGATTTTCTAATGGGGAAATCCGAACCAAGAAACAACCCAAGTGGCACTTCTGTGTCTTTTCTGATTTCTCCAGCAATTCCTCTTAAAAATAGAGCAGGTAGTGGACCAGCTTCCACATGGTCTTTTTCCCAATCTTCATCGAACTTAAGTCCTTTCTTTTTGCCAGCACCCACAATGGCTTTAGTGTATAATGTTCTGGCTACATCATTTTCTTTAGCGACAATTGTAAAAGCCTCTTCAATAGAATACTTTTTCGAGGAAACTTCGGTTCCAGTATTGTCTTCTAGTAATGGTTGACAACTAAAGTTTGTCAAACCAATAATAAATAAAATGAAAGTTGTCTTAATAATGTTAGATCTGAAAGTCATGATTGTAGTGTATTGTTTGAAACATGTGTATTAAAAAATCAGTAGCAATAGCAATGGCTGTCTGATATTAATTAAGCGTGATTGTTAAAGGTGGGCGAAGGGACACCGAGTGAAAAGCCCCTTGCCCATGTACCATAGAATGGTTACTCATGAAAGAGTCGATTGTTATTTATTCAACAGTTTCTACAGTTGCGGCAGCTTCTTTCATAGTCGTTGCCAAAACAGTATAAACAGTTGTCCAAGCTTCTTGTACTTCATCTGTCCAGTCGTCGCCTAATCCTACACCTAAAGTGTAAAGTAAAGCCTCTGCAACAGTATCATAGTGTTTATCTTCTACTTGATACACTACATGTCTTCTACCCAAATCTTGTACTACAGGAACTAACGCATCTAAGTCGTTTAATCCATTCACTGCAGCAGCAAGCATAGTCATCAACTTTTTACCTTGTTCTTTGATGTCTGTTTTGAATAAAGGTCTTAAAGAAGGATCCAGTTCAAAAAGTTTGGTGTAGAAAATTTCTGCTGCTTTATCAGAAATTGGTGCCACCATAGCAAAAGTGTTTTGCACAAGTTTTTTTTGTTGTGAAGTGATCGGTCCTTCTTCTTTTTTCTTCTTACCGAAAAGTGATGATAAAAATCCCATAGTAGAGTAAAATTTAGTTATTATGATAATATTTCTTCCTTGTCAAGAGTAAACAAAGCAGTTAATGCCTCGCTTAAATCTGCAGAATCTCCTCTTTGACAAGCTTTTCTTAATTGTACTGCAGGTAGACTAATAATCTTATTGATAAGTTGATTAGATACCTTTTCTGCCGCAGCAATTTCTTCTGGGTTCATTTCTTTTTTGAAGTTGGCTAGGGATAACTCTCTTAACTCTTGCAATTGTTGTTTAAGGAATCGTACTGTGGGAACCATATTTTGCTCCTTTTTCCAAAGTGCAAATTGATGAATACCCTCTTGAATCAAAGTATTTACTTTTTCAATCTCTGATTTTCTAGTAGCTAATGTTTGTTCTTTGTATTTACTTAAATCGTCTATATTAAGTACCTGACAACCGTATTTAAGTAGTTGAGAATTGATCGATCTAGGTGTTCCAAGATCGATTAATGTTTTAGGATAGGCACCATCAAAATCACCTACACCAAATGTTCTTGAATTCCCGTCTACACAAGAAATAATGTGATCAAAAGAAGATAAATGTGCATTGAGTTGATCGTAATGTAGTAGCTGAAAACCTGTTTCATTACACATTTGTATCGCCTTTGACATGGTCCTATTCGTTAGGAAAACATTCTTCACATTTAATCTAGAAAGATAGCCAGCGACGTTTTTTCCCATATCGCCAATACCGATAATTAATGTAGTTTCATGTGGTAAGTAAGTGTCTTTTAGAAGTTTAGCGGCATTGTAGGCACAAGATGTAGCTCCTTTGAGAAATTCAGTTTCGTTAAAGACTTTTTTATGAACATTAAATAAAGTGTGCATTAAGCGGTGCAGGTAACTTTTACACATACCCACTTCAGTAGCAATATTGTATGCGTTTTTTAACTGACCATAAATTTGTAAATCACCTAGAATAAAGGAGTCTAGACCCATACCCACCTCTAATAAATGTTTAATGCCAGCCTCATGCTCATAAGAATCAATGTATTTATAATACTTTTTGGAAGGAAGTTCACACTTAAAAGCACAAAGTAATTTAAGGATCAAATCAGTTTGATTGGATTCGCTTAGATAATAGACTTCCATTCTATTGCAAGTAGATAACACTATAGCTTCTTGAATATTTATAGTGTCATTCAGTTGTAATAAAAATTCAGAAGTCTCTTGATCTGATAAGTAAAACTTCTCTCTAATGTTTATTGTAGCGTTGCGATGAGAAATTGAAAAAGTATAAAAGTTCATTGATATCTTTGTTAGTAGGGAATAAGCGTGACTTAATTCCTTTTGTTACACAATCTTTAAAACGTTAAGTTTTGTTTGCTGACTCTACAAAAGTAGAATAGGCATTTCCTTTAAACTATGTGATATTTCATCTTAGTAATAGTTTTTAATTGCATAATTATCTGTCATTTGACAGTTTTTAATGAAAAATCGAAAAAATGGTCTGAATATTAATTATTTAACAATAAAGGTATTGTTATTGTGATGATATTTATGGAGTTTGTATATAAATAGCAGTGTTTTGATTGTGAATATTTTCATATAACTGAATAATCTAAACACTTTACACTGTTTTATAGAGTGTACGAAAATTAATTCATTAAACAACTTTATCGTATAACGGTTATCCCTTAGACATAAATTTGTTTTATTATCCATCAACCAACTTCGACTATAAAAATGATTAACTTCTTTATAATTTGCGCCACATTATTGTTCCTCTCAGTATTTCCCTTACCTACTGAGTACTATGTATTTTTAAAAGTAATTATTAGTATTGGGGCCGTTCTTGCTTCTGCAAGAGAGTGGAAAATGTTTCAACGGTTAACCGTTCACTTGTTAGGGTTTGTTTCCATCTTTGTTGTTTTTAATCCATTATTTCCATTAGAGATTGGTAGTAAGTTAGTTTGGATTTTTATTGATTTCGCAGCAGGTGGTTTATTTGTGTACTACTCATTATTCAGAAAGGTGAGTATTGTAAATAAGTTTAGGAAACGAAAGACTGAAAAAGTGTAATCATTACTAAAAACCAATAAAAAACCTATATCAATTTACTAAAAGCAGCAATAAGAAATTTTGGCTTTGATGATTCAATTCATCAAAGCCTTTTTTAGTTTTTGGGGGAAGATCAATTATCAAACTTAAAGTATTCGTTAGCAACTTCACCTTCCGGGTAAGTGGTAATTACTACTTTAATTCCTTTATTATCAGCGGTAAGATTAAGAATAGTTCCTCCCTTACACTCAATAATGTTTTGGTATTTTAAATTTTCAGCAAATAGAGTATTAAAATACTTAGTTTGTTCTTCATTACACATTTGGTGAAATAAACTTTCTGCCAATTCCAAAGCAAGAAAATCATAATCTTCAATATTTTCCAAAGCGTTAAAATGATCGGTAAATACAACGGTGTCATCTTCCAAGGTAACTTTTGTATGTTCTTCTGAACGTAAAGCCATAATGGCAATTTCTTTTGTTTGAGCGAATGAAGTGATTTGAAATAAAAGGAAGATGGATAGAGTGATTAACTTTTTCATAATGATATTTTTTAGTGCCGACCCGAAGGCCGGCTTATTATTTTAATAATTATTTATTCTCTGTGTTATCTAATTTATAATCTCTGCTTTTGATGAAATTACCATCAGAATCGAAGTCTGTTCTTCTTCTCTTCATTGAAGAAGGAATCTTTTCTGTAGGAACGAATATTGGTTTATCTGATGGCCATACTGGCATTAACTCTGGTTGGTATCCTTCTGGGTAGTACTCTTCTGGTTTATACTGCATGTCTCTAATATATTGGTTCTGCATGTCCTCTCTTTTCTTTCTTGGAACTGGTACAATCATACCATCGTTTGCAGATACCTGAGATCCTGCCTGAGGAGGTGTAGCATTTGGATAATCTGGTAACTGACCATCTCTTACCCAAATTTTATCTTTTGTGACATTCACAACCACTCCATCAAAACCAAAGTGGAAAGGACCGTTATAATGTTCTCTAACTTCTGCCACCATTTCGTTGTTGGCATACAAATCGTCGAAGGTGTGAGTGGCCATCGCTAATCTTGGATTGGCATCATCGTATAATTTACCGGCTGCATAAGCAGGGTTGTGGTGCGTATCGATGGTATATCTAGAAAGTACTGCCGGAACACCATATACTTGAGAAGATATTGAAACTACTTCTACTTGCATCTCTGTAATCAAGACATCGGCGTCTTTACCATATTTAGCGGTTAATTTATTAGGTCTACCATCACCAGAGAAAACAACCGACATACCTTTGTATTCTACTCGGTAAGCAGAAGCTCCATCTTTACAGTGTGCTTGTTGCCAGTGGATCACTTGAATTCCATCTTGGTCATAGATTACACCACCATCATCAGTGAAATCGAATTCGTTTACTTCAATTTCCCATCCTCTACCAATAGGGAACACATCGAAAGCATCTCTGTGCCATTCCGTCATCATCTTCATACCTTCAACCATGTGTGCTGTACCGTATTTAGGTTCAGAACCCGATGGTCCAGTAATTCTTAGAGGTTCGTTCCATCTACCGTTCCATGCACCAAACATATACACATAAGGTAATGCACCGTAGTGGTCAACATGCAAGTGAGTTAAGAATACGTCGTTGATCTCGTTTAAGGCAATACCAGCACCAACAAAGTTAGCAACCGAACCTTCTCCAATATCAAAGATTAAGTTCTTACCATTGCCAAATTGTATTAAGATAGAAGTATTGGCTTGACCTGGACGAATCATTGGAGAAGATCCCATAAATATGATTCTAATTTCTTCTTCCAAAAGATCCTCTGTGTTAGGATACCAATTGGCTGCTGAAACCATATGATCCATTGGAGCGATTCCTTCAAACATTAAACCTTCATTCCACCTTCCTAATGGAACACCTGCTGTTAAAGTGGTCATTAATTGAGCAGAATCTGTTTGGAAAACACCTGCTTGATTTTTTAAATCATTAATGTCATCAGTAACTACACTTTCTTTATTGTTAACATAGCCAGCAGCTTTTGTACCTGTTCCTTTATAATCACCTTTGTAATCATTTGGACCTTGATCGTATTGTGCTACAACATTGAATGTCATAAATAAACTGATAGCAAAAAGAGATATTAATTTTTTCATTTTAGTGAATTTTTTAACTTAACCAAATGGTTAAATTAGGTTTATGATTTTGCAAATTGATTTGATTATTAACTTCAAATCAAGAGAGTATAAATTTTATCATCAAATATTATTGGTTGATATTAAACTTATATTTAACTAAACGGTTAAACTGTGTTTGGGTTGCGGTATTTAAATTGATTAACAATAATAATTTAAATAAATAGAAAAAGGCTTCCTTTCGGAAACCCTTTTTCATCATCATCATCTATATATTAATCAAAGTGAGGTTGTTTATGGTTAACCTACTTTGTGATATATACTCCGTTGTTATATAATTGAGTGAGTGTATTGTTTAGATTAGAATCATCATCTAGTGGATTATTTTTTATGTTGAGATATTCCAACTGCTTTAACTGAATAAGTTGATTAGGAATTTTCTCAATCATATTGCTACTAATATTTAATTCTTTTAATTGATCTAATTGGGTAATACCCTCTGGAAGGTCTGAGAGTTGATTATCATAAATATCAAGTATTCTTAATTTACTAAGTTGTTTGATATTGATAAATCCTCTCAGTTTGTTATGATGAATGTAGAGTGCTTGCAAATTCTTTAATTCACCTAATTCATCAGGAACATCTTCCAAAAGATTAAATGAGAGATAGAGCTTAGTTAAGTTTTGTAGTTGTCTAATATCAGCATCAACCTCAGTAATCTGATTATGATAGATATCTAATTCTTTTAATTGCTTTAATGAAAATACTTCTTTTGGGATTTCCTGGATCTTATTTCGGTAAAGTATCAAGTTTTCTAATTGAGTTAATTGTCCAATAGACTCAGGAATTTCTGCTATGTTATTTGACGCTAGTAGAAGAACCTTTAATTGTTGTAATTGACCAATTTCTTTGGGAATAAAGTCAACAAATCCTTCATTAATAGATAAGTTGGATAACCTTTTCATTCTACAAATAGAGTAGGGGTCGATTAAAGCACTCGATCGATCAAGGTTTAAACTTTCAATTGATTTACACTTGTGGATTCTTTTGGTGTTTATCAAAGGGTTATTTCCAATACGAAGCACCTTAAGTTTCTTAAGCTTACGTAAACCTTTTGGTAACTGAGAAATACCACAATCACTTAAATCCAAATACTCTAGATTTTTAAACTTCTTTATTTTAATCCTTTTATCTGAAAAATCATTTTGAGATAAATTTAGATATCGAATATTTTCTATCGATTTTAAATCTGTTGGAAATTGCTTTAGTCGATGATTGGTAAATACGAGGGTATCCAAATTTTCTAACCCTACAATTTTATCTGGAATTTGATTTAAGTCAGTTGCACTAAATTTGATTTTATGTTCTTGATATGAAAGTGTAGTACAGTGACTTAATACCTCAATACGTTTTTCTTTTCTTCTTTTTTCATCTCGTTCTTTAATTCTCTGAGCAGAGGTTATATGATAACTATTTTTTAAAAGAGTCTTATGAAGTCGTTTAGATTTGAATGCTACTATCTGTTCAACCTGTTTGTGCTTGATATCTTTTCTACTTTCTTGAGCAAAAATAAACGAACAATAATTGATAAATAGGAGTGAAAGAAAAAGTTTGATATTCATGAAAGTTAGTTTTTTCGGGTTGTTGTAGATGAAATACAACAACCCGTAATATTTTATTTAGATAAAATTATAACTTAAAATGTACAGGTAATATTAGTCTTTGTTTTACAACTTGTCCTCTTTGCGTTGCAGGATGCCAATCTACCACAGTTTTTTCTACTGCAGCTCTTGCTACTTCATCTAGAGAAGGATGTAAACCTCTCACTACTTTTACATCTTCTGCTTTACCCTCTTTATTCACAATAAATTGAACATAAACTTTACCTTCAACATCAGTACGGGCTAATTCTTTAGGCCATTTGATATTTTGACCTAATTTGTCATAGAAAGCCTGCATTCCATTGGGTGCTCCAGCAGGGTTTTCAACCACTTCGAATATTTCTTCCTTATCCTGTTCAACATTAGCCATTTTACTTGCAAATTCTTTCTCTGCATCATAATCTCTTTCGGTATAGGGAAGAGATTTTATTTGAGAAATAATAGGTGATTTTAGAGCATCTCTAAAAGTCATTACAATAATACCGTCAACCTTCCCATGAAACATTACAGGCATTTTTGAAGTTTCCTTAATCACATTGATAGTTTCAATGTTTCCAGGTTCTAACTGATCAGATGTAATTGTAGAAGTTCCTTCCTCAAGGTTAGATGAAAATATTTTACCTTGAGTATCCCAATACGTTTTATCTTCAATATTAAAACCATATAATGTCTTAACGTTCACATCTTTCAATTGATCATTCATCGCTCTCACCTCATTATCGACGCAAGATTGAAGTACAACAATAGAACCTAAGATAGAAATAAGAGATACAATCGAGAAAGCACGTTTCCATTGTGCTGAGCGTTCTTGTTTTAGCATTTTAATTCTTGTTTTTACGGTGGAAAATTGAAATCCATGGCCGACACTAAGAGAGAGATCTTCAAAAAGTGATCGAACCATTAACTGACCGTATGATGCATCGTTAGTCATTTCATTCGCCTTTTTATCGGCAATGTATTCATGCTGCGTGCGCAGTGCAGCATCAATGATATATATCGCAGGATGGAACCAAAATAGAATTTTAATCAATTCCATCGCAAATATGTCAATAGAGTGTAGTTCTTTAACATGCGTTTCTTCATGTCTAAGAATCAGTAACTGCTCTTTTTTATTCAGTTCTTTTGAGTTATCCCAAAAGATATATTTCAGATAAGCAAAGGTTGGATACTTACCCTCGGTGAAAACCAAATGGTTTCCTTCAAATTTTTCCCACTTACTTTTCGAGATAAATCGTATTAATTTGATATTCGAAAAAATAAATCGAATAAGTAATGCAGAGGTAATTCCTATATAGAGCCAAAGTAAAATAGACCAATAATTAATGGTCGTTAAAGTCTCTTTTACAGAAGTACCTTCACCAATAGTGAGTTCAGGAAGATAAACAGTTGGTAAACTTTGTATTGCAACTATATCAGCAGTATAGCTTAGCATATTTACTGCCGGGAACAATAAACTAATAATTAACCCCAACAATAGTGTCAGCCTGTTTTGTTGAAAAAACGTTTGCTTCTTTAAGAATAGTATATAAACTAAAGAAAGGAGAGTAATACCAATAGAGGAGATAAATAGATAGCGTATCATAACTTATTCTTTTTTGTTTTTATCTGACTCTAAATCATTTAATAAATCTTCTAATTCATTGATATTGACATCTTCTTTTTTAGCAAAGAAGGATACCATGTTTTCAAAAGAACCACTAAAGAAACGCCCAACAAAGCTTTTTAAATACTGATGTGAGTATTGTTCTTTGCTTATCAAAGGATAATATTGATGTGACTTCCCAAAGGTTTCATGACCAACAAATTCCTTTTGCTCTAAAATTCTAATAATAGTAGAGATGGTATTGTAAGCAGGTTTTGGTTCTGGAAGTTCTGCTATAATCTCTTTTACAAAACCTTTATTTAGGTTCCATAAAACTTGCATTACTTGTTCTTCTGCAGTGGTTAACTTTTTCATATGATAGATGATGATTGAATGAAATAGTACTTAACTATTCGAATACATCTGCAATTATCAACTAAAAGTTTAGTTATCAAAATTTATCAACTAATATTTTAGTTAAAAAACTAAAAACTTAGTTGAAAACGCAACTCAACAAGATTAAAATAGGTTTAACATATTACGCAATATGAACTCAATGTTAAGAAAGTGAATATTATAAAATAATCCATTAACAGTCAATAAATCAACGATTTACACATGAAAACACTTTTATTGAGTCATATACATGATGTTAATCATCAAAAAATGATAAGTGTGATTCACACGCTTTACAAATGTTTTATCTATATTTGTTACATCAATGTTAACAAAGAGTGACATTGGAATGACGACAAACAAAAAAATACAACTATGAAAAAATTAAATATATTATCGGCTTTATTATTCACATTTGCTTTATTCTTAAATAGTGCTACTGCAGAAAATCATCCAGAAGATGACAAACCTTTATTCTCATATAAGCAGGCTAAAGTTATTAACTACGAGGAGGCTATGCGTTTAGTAGAGTATCCTGAGATAGGAAAAAATTTAGCAATCGAAGGTACTGTTAAAGTAAGAGTATATGTTAGTGCTGAGGGGACCGTAGAGAAATATACTATTATGGAAGGTTCTGATACTCGTTTAGCATCTGCAGTAGATAATGCAGTGAAATCTTTAGAGTTTGAGCCAACGGTTGTAATTAATAATACAACAGGGGATGCAGAAGCAGTTCCATCTTGGGTGGTGATACCATTCAATTTTTCATTGAATTTCTAAATATAACAAGTAGAAATATTATATTCTTCAAAGTAAAAAAGCCTGTCGTAAGACAGGCTTTTTTGTTTATATCAATTTAGAAAAAGTTACCTTCTTCTCTTTTTGTTTCTAGATTTCGGTTTACCAGAATTACTTTTCCCTTTTCCTACACCTACTTTAGATACACCCTTATCCACTTGTTTGAATTTTTCTTCACGTTTTTGTTGAGCGTGATATTTAAGCAGGTCTTCTGCCATTCTAGAGTTACCTGTTTTTCTTAAGGTGTCTCTAATCCATTGGTGGTTTTCTTTTTTATACCAGAAGAAGAATTTATTCTGATCTTTCTTTCTTCTAGGATCTTTTACTGTATCTACAGGTTTTAAGGTATATGGATGAACTCCTGCGTAATAGATGACTGTAGCAGTAGTCATTGGTGTAGGAGTAAAGTCTTGCACTTGTTCCAATTGGAAGCCCATTTCCTTTGTTTCTAAAGCCAAATTAGCCATGTCTTCCATTTCACACCCAGGGTGTGAAGAAATAAAGTAAGGAATAAGTGGTTGCTTTAAACCGTGCTTCTTATTAATCTGATCAAACTTTTGTTTAAAAGTATGGAAATGCTTGAAAGATGGCTTTCTCATAATTCTTAAAACCGGATCGGAAGTATGCTCAGGAGCTACTTTCAAACGGCCTGGAATATGTCTTGTTACCACTTGTTCCATGTATTCATGTAAACTTTTGGTTTCATCCGATTTGTTATAATCAGACACCAACAAGTCATAACGGATACCACTACTTACAAATGCCTTTTTAATTTCAGGCATCTTATCTACTTTACGATACAATTGTGTCATCGCTTTGTGAGAAGAATCTAAGTTATCACAAACCACAGGGTGGATACATGATGGACTCACACACTTATCACAAATGGATTGCACCTTACCTTTCATTTTGTACATGTTCGCACTAGGTCCACCCAAATCACTTAAGTAACCTTTAAAATCAGGCATTTTGGTCACTTCCTTGATTTCTTTCAGAATTGAATTTTCTGAACGGGAAGCAATCATTTTACCTTGATGTGCAGAAATTGTACAGAAACTACACCCACCAAAACACCCTCTATGCATATTGATAGAGAACTTAATCATTTCGAAGGCAGGAATAGGTCCTTTGTTTTTATACTTTGGATGAGGTAATCGGGTATAAGGTAAATCAAAAGAAGCATCGATTTCTTTCTCCTTCATGGTTTTGTAAGGAGGGTTAATCACTAACCTTTCGTTACCTACTTCTTGAGTTAAACGATCGGCATATTGTTTATTCGATTCTCTTTCGATATGCTTAAAATTAGAAGCAAAAGCGATTTTATCTTCTAAACATTTCTCATGTGAATTCAATTCAATCGTATTCCAATGCACTCCTTTAGGAATATCTTCTTCGATAGGTTGAAGAATGGCTGTTTGTTGAATCGTTTTTAACGAACGCATAGGAACTCCTTTTTGCACCAACTTAATGATTTGCTTCAAAGGTTGTTCTCCCATACCATATACCAAGATATCCGCACCCGATTCCTTTAAAATCGAAGGCTTTAACTGATCAGACCAATAGTCGTAATGAGTCACTCTTCTAAGTGAAGCTTCAATACCACCAATTAGAACAGGAATATCAGGATATAGATCTTTTAGGATCTTAGTATACTTTACGGTAGCATAATCAGGTCTAAAACCCGGTGCACCATCTGGAGTATACGCATCGTTAGAACGCTTTCTCTTTGCTGCCGTGTAGTGGTTTACCATGGAGTCCATGCAGCCACCTGTCACACCAAAGAATAGATTGGGTTTACCCAACTTTTTGAAATCCCTTAAATCGTCTCTCCAGTTAGGTTGAGGAATAATACCTACTTTTAAACCTTCAGCTTCTACCAAACGAGCAATTACTGCAGCACCAAATGAAGGGTGATCTACATAAGCATCTCCAGAGATGATAATTACATCTAAACTATCCCATCCTCTTAGTTCCATCTCTTTTTTAGTGATAGGCAACCAATCGGACAAATTATTTTCCTTTCTGATCATAATAAACTTAATCTGAAGTCCCCCAAACTATTTGATATTGAATTGATTGAAAGTTATCAAATACTATTTTGGTAAGTACATACGCACTTTACCTAACATTTAACTAAATGTAGTATCAAAAGTTTTGCGAGACATGCATCTGTAAAGTTCGTAAGAAAGAAATTGATTATTGTTATTTAAATGGAATTATTTAAACCTTTTCGAGATCCAAGTAGGTAAAACGATTGTTCCCATCAACAAATAAGTATAATAAGTGAACAATCTCCAGAAAAGGGCGACGACAATGACCAAACCTGCATCGTTGAAAAACTCTTTAAAAAATTCTCCAAAGAAGTACTCAGCTGTACCTGCACTACCTGGAGTAGGAGAGATCAACATCACAATCCACATGATAATCTGACGTCCAAAAATAAGGAATTGATCTAAAAATTGCCCTTGAGTTAAAGAGAATAAATCGATATGAAGAAATGCATTGATTAAACAATTCAACATTGCATATCTAGATGACCAAATAAAGACAGTAGAGAGAATTACTTTAAGCCAATAGGAAGTTTTATGTCCTTTTAATTCTCTTGAAGCTACAATCATTTCGTTGCCACTTTTTACGGCCATTCTTCTCCAACGTTTTGTAAATCTATTGGAAGTAAGAAACCATAAGAATTTTTTAAACGATTTTGGACCGATAAATAATCCCCAAGCCATAAATGCGGTATATACTGCGATTAAGCTAACACTGACCACAAATATCTGTTTCAACCCAAGCGTCATTCCGAGTATTTCTGCAGAATAATTATTGGCAGGGAATATTGATCCAGGAAAAAGTATGATGACAAAAATGGAGGCGAACACGAAGAATAGATTATCTAATATGGCGGTGAGCATTACAAAACTTAATGCCTTACCAAAAGATATTTTTTCTCGATTCATGATAAAGACGGCGACACTTGTCCCACCAACCACAGAAGGAGTAATTGCTGAAGCAAACTCCCATAGCATGATAACAAAGAAACTAGAATTCCAACTGAGGTGTTTGTTGGTTAATGTTCTAATTCTATACATATAGCCGGCATCTCGACCAATTAAAACAACAAATGATAGGAAGATCCACCAAATGTTCATGTTCCCTAAGTGATCGATTATTTGATCAACTTGAAAATCATCGGATGACCAAACCATATATATCGGCACTGCTAAACCAATTAATATTGGAATTAAAGCCCGAGTTGGACTTAAGTTTTTAAGCATTTTCTGCTGTTGCGTATCCATAGGAATGCCGGTTTTTTTGTTGGTTTAAGATCTTGAAAAGTCGGAGATGTGAGATGTCCTTATTTTGGACTCTCAAAAATACAGTCAATTTTCAATTATCAAGAAGTTTATTGCTTTTTTTAAATGTATTGAAGCAGTTTTTTTAATAGTTTTTCAGGATCGAAAGGTTTAGATGCAAAATCGTTGAAGCCTTTATTTTCAATTCCATGAATATCATCGCTTGTTACATCTGCAGTTAGAGCAATTATTGGTAAGTTTTTGTAATAGTCTTTTTCAAAAGATCGTATCATTTCCGTGGCCTCGAATCCATCCATAACCGGCATTTGAAGATCCATTAAAATTATTTTAATGGATTCATTATTCGACTTTAGTTGATCAATTGCCTCTTGACCATTTCTGGCAGTAATAATATTTGCATGCCATCGGCTTAAAAATTCTGTAGCAATAAGGACATTGAATTCATTATCATCTACTAGAAGTACATCTACATTTCTTAGGTCTTGTTGAGGATCGATATTTACTTGTCTGCGTTTTTTCTTTTCTTCTTTTTCTTGATTAGGAGAAATTTGATAAGGAATTTTTGCAATAAAAGAGGTGCCCTTGCCTATTTCACTTTCTACGTCTAAGCTACCTTCAAGAAGATTGACCAATTTCTTAGAAATACTTAATCCCAAGCCAGTACCTCCAAATCGTCTAGTTGTACTTGTATCCTCCTGAGTAAAAGCTTGAAATATATTATTGATTTTCTCTTTTGATATTCCAATTCCTGTATCGATAACTTTAAATTCGTAGACTATCGAATAGTCGTTTTTGAAAGTACTTTGCACATTTACTTTCACACCACCTTTATCAGTAAATTTTATGGCATTGGATATTAAGTTTAATAGAATCTGAGAAAGTCTTGTTGGGTCACCCACAACATATTCCACAGGAATTTTTTCTAGTTCCAATTCAAATGTTATATTCTTTTTCTCTGCATTATCAATATGCATAGCAAAAACATTCTCTAAAGTCTCGGTTAAAGAAAAACGAATCTTTTCTAAGTTCACCTTGTTAGCTTCTAACTTATTGAAATCAAGGATTTCATTAATTAATCTCAGTAAATTATCGGCAGCAAATTGCATCATGTTAAGCTTTTTGTGTTGATAATCGTTAAGATGAGAATCAAATAATAAGTTGATAGAACCGATAATGGAGTTCATTGGTGTTCGGATTTCATGGCTCATCGTTGATAAAAACTCCATCTTAATATTAGCCAATCTTTCCGCTTTTTCTTTTTCGTCCTTTAATTTCTGCTCCACAATTTTTCTGGAGCTAATATCCATACCGTAAACATTAACGTAATTATATTGTTGAATTGGCCTAACTGTAAAAGCATAGTGTTTGTTATGAATCACTTGTTCATATACTTTCATTTCATTTAGCGCAAGTGTCTTCTTAAACATAGTAGCATACGCCCATTTCAATTCTTCAAAATGAGGTAGTATAAACTGAGATGCATCATTTCCAAAGATAAGTTCACCATCACCATCAAAACGCATTACTGGATATGGATTTTGTAATGCAAATTTTGATATCATATCAATCTCTCTAGTTTTCTCTTTAGAAATGGCAATTTCCTTTTCTAATTTCAGCTGATTTAAAGAAGCAATGATAGAGTTTTTAAAATGTTTAAAGACAACATTTAATTTTTTTATGGATAGTGCATTTAACTTATCATCTTCGAACGTACTGGAATGATAATGAATGATGCCAAAGTTATCCAAACAATGAAATAGGTGTGTACCCGATGAGATTTTTATATGCTCTTCTATCTTATAATCTTCGGCAATATCAATTGTAAAAATATCCTCTGCGGTCTGATGAGAAAGGTAATGATTGACCAATGTAGTTTCGGTTCTATGACCTTCTTTGGTTGGGAAACTTAAAATATTGATCCATTCGTTAGCAATAGAAGTATCTTCCGTTTCTATTAAATTAGTTTCTAAAATTGTATTGCCTTTCATCCACAATGAAGCATTAGAAATACTCTTTCTATGCATTAAAAGTTTAATGAAATTATTAATGTTCTCGTAAAAATGTAAAGTTTTTCCAGTCTGTAATGATAGCTCATACAAAAGCATCATATCCTGTATAACTTCATGGTTATTATTTTTCGATAGCATTGACTACAATAGTTTTATTTAAATATTCAACCATTTTATTTTTACTCAATGAAGAGATTTCTCCAAGGGATAGAACCCCAATGGTGTTAGGAGATGTTTCGTGCTGTGCACTACAAACCTCTAATTCCTTTTCATATTCATCTTCCAGAAATAATAATCTAGAAATACAATCTACTAGAAACAGCTGAGAAGGTTTTTTAGATACCGTTACGTTTTGAGCAGCTATGTTTGCGGCTTGTATCAAATCCGTTTTTTCGGCACCCATTATATAAACAATGGTATTCTCCAGTATCTCTCCTACACATTTAATAGCACCTTGTTCATTAATTAAAATGGGATCACGAATAATATCTTCATATCCTTCTTTTGAAAGACCAAATGGATGATTCTTGGCACCAGAAAAGAAGTCATCTTTATCAATTATCTCTTTTCCAATGATCCCCTGATACACTTCAAAAGCATTCTGCCAATTCAATTCATAGATCCAATTTTTATCTGTTTTTGTAGCAACCAAAGGCCCGTATAATCGATTCCAACCATGTTTAACATCAATGGTAAACTCATTATTGGTAGAACAGATGATGGCACAATCTTTATAAATGCCATGATTATCAAATACACTTAGATGTTGATTGAGTGATAATGATCCGGTTCCTCCACCAAAAATTTGATAATCGGAACCTAGTTGTTCATAGATGTTTTCAATAATGCGTTGAGAATTTGATGATAAACCATCTATCAACAAGTAAATATTTTGCTCATCTTTATGACTAAAACTTTGTGAGTGGAAAAGCTTTTCTTTTGAAATGAAGACGGGTGAATTTTTCGAAGAAATAGGATGGCATATAAACCCTTCATCTAAGGCTTTATTACCATGAATAATTTTAGGAAAGAATCCTCCAAAGAATTTGATATTGATTTTATTACATTCATCAATTAGTGTTGGTATTTCTTCTTTATTATTCTCTGCAACAAGAAAAAGAAATACCGTTTCATTAATATCAAACTCCTGAATTAAACTTTTTAAAGGATCAATATAATTATCAAATAGATAGAACATTTTTAATGGGTTATTGTCTATCTAATATAACTAAATTTTATCAACTTTTTGACTTAGAAGTGGTGTCATCTTCAGCTAACCCTTCATCAAATACTTTTTGAGCTTCATTGACCATTGGGTCTTTCAAATTCGCTACTTTATAATATCCTTCATCACCCCAAATCGTCTGAGCTATTAACTCTTTTATCCTATGTTTTAGGTTGATGTTAATCGTAGTATCATTGATATTGGGTTTTCTTTTATTGATGCCCATGAGTACAGCAAAATCTTCTAAATCTTGGATGACATTTTTTTGTTTGTCAAAATCCTTGATAAAATGATCCAAGCCATTCTCCATTAAATCAATGTAGCGATCATTAGCGTATTCAATTGCAAAATCTCGTAGCACATCAGTATGTTCTAATGTGTAATAGTAAATGCCCATTGATGCTGTATCCAAAGGGATAAAGTTGTCAGGAATAATACCTCCACCGCCATAAACGATTCTATTTTTGTCGGTTTTAAATTGAGGCATTTTATCTGTTTTGATACTGTCTTTGTTGAATAATTCACCACTCTCGTATCGATTAGAAATATCATCACCGTAAGAAATTCCTTCTCCATAAGGTTTTTGAATACTTCTTCCACTAGGGGTGAAATATCTTGATATTGTTAGGCGCAATAAAGAATTGTCCTTAAGTCGTATTTGTCTTTGAACCAATCCTTTACCGTATGTTCTTCTTCCAATAACAACCGCACGATCATGGTCTTGTAAAGCACCTGTTACAATTTCGGAAGCAGAAGCACTTCTTTCATTTACTAAAATGGCTATTGGTCCTTCGAAATCGGGATTTCTCTTGCTAAATTCTTTCTCAGTGAACTCGTTTCCTTTGCCTTCTGTGTAAACAATCAAATCGTCTTTTGGTAATAAATCATCTGCAATTTTTACTGCCTGACCTAAAAATCCACCACCATTATTTCTTAAATCGATCACAAGGTTTTCCATACCTTCTGATTTCAGAAATAATAAAGCATTATGGAATTCATCGTATGTTTTCGTTGCAAATTTACTAATCTTAATGTAACCTGTTTCTTCATCAATCATGTAATGGGCTTCGACAGATGGAGTAGGGACAACATCACGTGTAATGGTAAAAGCAATAAGTTCTTCTTTCTTTTTTCTTTTGATTTCTATATCAACCTTAGTTCCTTTTTTGCCTCTTAATTTTTTTACAATGGAAGCATTGTCCAATTCTTTACCTGCAATTGTATCACCATTAACAACAATAATCTTGTCACCTGCTCGAATACCAATTTTTTTAGAGGGGCCACCCGGCATTACGGATAAAACTTTTAAAGTATCTTCAATTACTCTAAACTCAATACCTACACCTTCAAAACCATCATCTAAACGAGAAGCCATAATATCAGCTTCATCTGCAGGAACATAAACAGTATGAGGATCTAAATCTTTCAGAACATGGTCAATAGCTTCTTGTGTTAATACATTAATATCAACACTATCCACATAATATTGATCGACGTAATTCAATAAACGTTCAAACTTTGTGGCATTTTTATCCACCATCAACCGATTGGTCGATGGATCTGGGGCCCGTAAATGAGAGCCTACGAGTACACCAATGCCTATGGAAACCCCTACAATTAGAGGTAGCCACGCTTTAATGTCTACATTTTTTGAATTAGTACTATCGTGTGTCATTTTCTGAAAGTTATGCAAAAAGCTACTGTCCGGACAACTTGTTAAATACAAAACCTCGTTCTTCTCTTCTTTCCTCAAAGTCAATTTCTAAGTCAATTAGAAAAAGCATTTGTTTCTTTTCTATTAGAACAGGTATGTTATTAGTAGTGTATTCCACATCACCTTCCTTAGTTTGGTCAAATCCAAGGGTGAATTGAGCACCTCCACATCCACCACCTCCTTTTACACCAACGCGTAGAGAGTATCCTTCAGGAACTTTTTTCTGGGTTAATATTTCTTGAATCTCTTTAGCAGCACGTTTTGTGATGCTAATTGGATTTTCAATTTTCATGGTTATAATAATTTATGTACAAGATTTTAAATATGCAATTCTAAGCCTTCTTAATTGAAGAGAATATTCTGCGAATGTCGTAAAATCTTGAAAGTTCACAAATATAAAAACGACACTACATTTTTAATGTTTTCATAATGAGTTGAAAATAACAGTATCAAATGTAATTTTTTTAATATATATGAAAAATTATCGTTGATTAACTTTAGTACATAAAGTGATAAAACGAATGGATGAATTAAAAAGTATTACAAAAAGAGATAAGGTCAACTGATTTCGAATTCATTAATCAAAAAAAAATGGACATTGAAATACAATGTCCATTTGATGATGCGAATTTATTTTTAAGCCAAAAGACCTTTACCTTTTTGAGGATCTTTTGAATAGCTGAGCGAACTTTTTAACATGCTATTACCTCTATCTGAAACACGTTTATCGGCTCCACCTTCTTGTCTGACAATTTCTTGCAATACCTCTCTCTCATCTATCATAGAAATCTGATGTAACTGATGCCAACCTTTTTGTTTACAAAGGCTACTAATAGCATTGTTAAACATTTCTCCAGTTTTCACAATCCATTTATTTACAGTCATATCAATTGCAAAACCAAGTCCCATTGGCGAATTAATAATATCTGTAATTGGAATATTACTTTGATTGAACTGTCCTGTATTGATACTCAGTTTGATACCTAATGCTGGAGTTGCATAAGCTTTTACAGCTTGTATAATTTGTGCTTTTATCAATTTTGGATGGAAAGCAGCTCTGATAAACGGACCATACATTTGATGATGATTTCTCAATTCTTTTTCGGCATCTATCCCTTTTAAAGTACCTTTCCCTGGGAAGTTAATAATCAATTCTCCTTGATGAATATCGTTATTTCTGGTAGTGTATTCCACATCAATTCCAGCATTTTGGAAGATACTTCCAAACAGAGCGGGTTCAGTAACCTTCATTCTTGCAATTAATGGAGCAAGTCCTCTGCCTCCTCCAGCAAATTGAATAAATCCGTAAGAAAAGAAAGCTTTGTCATAACTATTGATGGCATCAAAGTTTCCTTCATGACTAGAGACCACTTTCATCGCCTCAGCTAAAATAGGGGATAACCCAGCTTCTTTAAAAACGGATAAAGGAACCTCATTAGGAAGGGATTTTCCTAAATATCCAACCCCATTATAAAATTGATTATACCCACTGTAGACAAAATTATTAAACTCTGCAGTTTGTGTTTGTCCAGTTATCGGGTGCGGGAATGATAAAGTATATTGAGTGTATTCTTTTAAGAACTTAAAGGTAACATCGTTAGGAACGATTTCTCCATACGTATATTTATCCGTACCTAACATTTCAGTTCTAGCAGGCGAACCTACCCACCAATTCAAGCGATAGCGATCTTGCAGTTTACGAATTGCCGCCATAGTCTTAGGCACTCTTTGACCTGATATGTTATTGGTACTGCCACCTATATTTCTTGGGCTTTCATTGTGTTGTTCATGTAAAATACCCAATTGAACAAGTCTTTTTTGCACATTGTCAAGATCTGTTGGGTGTATAGAATAATTTGTGCCAATTCTGCTATAAAGTCCTTTTGAAAACAGTTGTTGCCCATCAATTTTTGATAACTGATAGATACTATTTCCTTGTGCTTGTTTCACAGAATTATTTTGTGGTGAAGAATTATTTTTTGATGTTGGTATAAATAACTTCTGTCCAACATAAATCCTACCTTTTGGAATATGATTGGCCGCCACTAATTCTTGTGGTGTGATATTATATTTCTTTGCAATCTTAGATAGAAAATCACCCGATTGTACGGTGTACACATTTACTTCCTCTTTAGTAGTAGGTGTTACTTTTGGTTTTACATTTAATTGAGGACTAGGAATAGTGAGTACCTGTCCAACATAAATAGTAGCACCAATTGACATATTATTAGCTGACAAAATCTCTGCTGGAGATAAATCATATTTTCGTCCAATAGCATACAAAGACTCACCACTTGATACAGTATGTGACTTTTGAGAAGAGGAAGGTTGCTTTTTAGGAGGAGGAATCACCTCCGCTTTACCATTGTTTTTTACCTTGAGTTGTTGCCCAACATAAATAGGCTGACTAGAATCAAACCCATTTAATTCTAATATTTTTTGAGGACTGATACCAAACTTTTGGGATATCTGATATAAAGTATCACCTTGCAAAACAGTATATACTTCTGCAGGTGCCTTCTTTTTTACAACGGTTTCCTTCTCTTCAGTAACGAGTTTCTCAGCACTATTACTATCTGATGTAGGAATAAATAAGATCTGACCAATATAGATTGGACTATTTGGCTGCATCTGATTTTTTTCTAACAGTTGTTGAGGAGTAACATTATATTTTCTTGATATACTGTAGAGTGAATCTCCTTTTAAAACGATATGCTTTTGAATATTTGACGAAGTGGATGAAACAATATTTTCTTCTTCATCACTTTCTAATTCTGGTATGTAAAGTTCTTGACCAATGTAAATTCCATTATTCGGATCTAAATCATTTTCTTCAATAATATCCGCAGGTCCAACATTGTATTTTTTTGCGATGGAATATAAAGAGTCACCCTGTGCTACAATATGGATGATATCCTCATTTGAACTATTCTCAATAGTATTATTGACAATAATATTTTGACCAATTTGTAGAGTTGGAGGTGTACTCCAATTATTAAGACTTAATAATTGATTTGTAGATAAATTGTGTGCTCTTGCGATACTATATAACGTATCGCCGGGTTGGACAGCATAACTCATTTTTGGATAATTTAAACGATGTGCAAATCACTTTGTAGTACAATTTAAAAAAATAAAACCTATCCTCCATAGAGAATAGGTTTATCTTTCTACTGTGTTTTGATTTAGGACATAAATGTCCCTAAAATTTAAGGTTTTTAAAGTCCCCAAATAAAATTTATATGGGTTCTTCTACCGTATAAAGCAACAAATAATATTTTTATTGATGATAATGGGGGTAAAGTACGTGGACACTTTAGTGCCCACGTTTAAGGTAAATATATAATATTATGTTAGTAGATGGGGTAGAAAAAAGGGAGTCACTATATGCCCACTAAACGTGGTTTAATACTTTTTTTTGCTTTAAAAAATTATTGTTTCTATAGCGACTTAGTTATTAATAGTTAGTTAAAATAAGGTAGGTTTTAGTAGTTAGTAATTGTTTCGGTTATGGTATTAGTAACGAGAGTTTGAATAAATAGTTACAAATATTTGTAAATAGTTAATTTGAATGAACTAAAGAAGCTATGTTTTAGAGATAATATGTTAATAACCACTTGATTTTGGAGAAAACTCATTGATAAAAATTGTACTATTTCTAGAATTACTTATTCATAAAAAGAGAATTGTAACTATTTCAAGTATCTATATAAATAATTGAAGTTTGTTGGATATTTTTTGAACAAACTTCTACAACAATTCAAATACAAAAAAAAAGAGAGCGATTATACCGAAATATAAACGCTCTCATTGTTTGTATATCTTCGTCAAATTATATGAAGACGATAGAATACTATTATTTTTTTACGAATTTTGTTAAAATAACAATATGTTGTCCATTCACACGACCTTCGATATGTTCTGGGTTGTCGTGTACCAGAGATATATTTCGAACCGCAGTTCCTCTCTTAGCTGTAAAATTCGCTCCTTTAACTACTAAATCTTTTACTAGAACAACAGAATCACCATTTTCTAAAATTGCTCCATTTGCATCTCTATGGATTACTTTATCTTCATCATCTACACCCTCTCCAGTTGCTTCTGCCCATTTTAATGTGTCTTCATCAAGGTAAAGCATATCTAGAAGGTCTTGTGGCCATCCTTCAGATTTTAAACGTTGCAACATTCTCCAAGCCAATACCTGAACTGCAGGATTTTCATTCCACATACTATCATTTAGACATCTCCAATGGTTTGCATCCATTTTAGATTTATCAAGAATTTGTTCTTGACAATGCTGACATAAATTAGCATGGTCTTCAATATCTTTAGAAGATTTTGGTTCTACTAAAAAAGGGGAAACATTTTCTTCTGAAGCACATAATTCACATACTCCGTTACTTCTTTTCTGTAAATCTCTTTCTAAACTCATTGGTATAATTGATAATGTGGAAATATTAATGACAGTCGAAACTTTAAAATTCAATATCATTGTTGAACTTAAGTTATCAGCTCACTTAAAAAGAGAAAATCATTTCATTATTTAAGTGATACATAACAAAAATGCAGAATTTTATATCAAATTGTACTTTTTGTAAACGATTATTTAGATGGATTATTCGTTTATAAAAGGATCTGAGAAAGCTGGGTTGGTTAAGAAATCCTCATCAGTAAGCATATTTAAAAATGTGAGGATAGCTTTTTTCTCTTTTTCTGTTAAATGCAATTTTACGGGATCACCAGGAAAAATAGGTTCATTGCTCCCTTCTCTAATTAGGGCATCTAAAGTTTTACTATCCTTTACATGTTCATTATAATGCTCTAAAACTTCTTCGAGTGTATTGAATCTGCCATCATGCATATACGGTGCAGTAACAGCTATATTTCTTAAACTCGGTGCCTTAAATTTTCCTTTATCAAACTCAGACCCTGTTACATCAGAAAGGCCTACTTTTAAATTATCATCGTCATCCAAACCATTATTATGGAACCCTCTAAACCCTTTAAAGTCACCTGAGGTTAGAATATTTAAATGACAGTCACCACAATTTCCACCTCTTAGGTTTATACTTGGTTCTGGATGAGTAAAGAACAATTGAATACCTAATAACTCTTCTTCGGTAGGAATGTAACTTCCTTTTAAGTACTGATCGTATTTAGAATTACTTGAAATTAAAGTACGTTCGAATTGAGCAATTGCTTTGCCAATATTTTCTTCAGTAATAACTCCGCTGCCAAAAGCTTTCTCAAAAAGCGGAGGATATTTAGGGTCTGATTGTAAACGCTCAACTACTTCATCCAAAGTCATGTCCATCTCTAGCACATTTTCGATGGGGCCTAAAGCTTGATCTTCCAAGCTACCAGATCTCCCATCCCAGAAAAACTTTCCTTGCCACATCGCATTCACAATAGCCATACTACTAAATTCGCCTACACGACCATGAATACCTTCGGCTAAAGCTTTTCCATCTGTAAATGATAAGGATTGTTGATGACATGTTCCACAAGAAGTAGAATTATCTCTGGAAAGTTGTGTATCGTAAAATAGCATTCGACCCAATTCCACGCCTTTTGTAGTGGTTGGGTTGTTTTCTGGTAATACAAAATTTCTTCCAAAATGTGAAGGCAACTCTAGGGGATAAGGTTGATTACTTTCATCATCAATAGTTGGATTTTCACAGCATGAAAAAAGAATTGATAAGAATAAGGGTACTATGTAAAAATTAAGTTTCATGTTATTTAGAATACTTTAAGTTAGGTAATCAGTGTTGAAATAAAAAGGAGACTTAAAGTTTATTATTTTTTTGTGAGGGAGTAGTGTCTTAAATCATCAACTTTAAAAAAAATGAAATGTTTTTGTTAATCAAGTTTAATGATTTGGAATTAAAGAATTATCATTTTAATCTTGCACAATAATCATCAAGAACCTTTAGGTACCAACCGAGCAAAGTAGCCACGGTGGTAAAAATGATGTGGTCGATTTCTAGACAAAAAAACTAAATCACCTCCCTTATTTCTTGATGTTCGTTGAATTTTATAACACTATAATTTAAAATTATGGCAAGTAAAGAACCGTTTCAATTAACATTAAAAGAGTGCTATCAAGTACTAAGCAATCAATTTGTATCGACTTCAGAAGAAGTAAAATACAGAAACCTAACTATGTTACAAGCCGAAAAATTGATGGGGTTAAGAGGTCGATCTGATCATTCTTTACCAAAACTTTATGGAAACTCATTATTAGAAAGAATTAAATCAGAATTAGAGTAATTTTATTTTAGCTTTCTTGGTATATCTTTCTGAGACATCTTGAGCAATGATCTGAATTTGATTTTGCTTCCTAAGATTGATGACACGCATATTTAGGTATAGAATCTTATTGTTTTTTATCATTCGAACAATAGCACTTTCTGTAAAGCCAGAGCGTTGTGCATCTTCCATTAATTTGAAAAACAAATGATGGTCTTGATGCATAATCATTTGAAGGATTTGATTCTTCTTACAACCAAAACATTCATTCCACATAATGTTAGAGAGTACAATTGTACCATTTTCATCTATGGTAGACATGATATCGTAAATGGTTTTATCGCAAAAAAATCTTGATGGAGGGGTTAGGTCAAAAGCTTTCATCATATCTACTTTTTCCATCTGTTGAAGCATAACATGATAGATCGCTGTAGAACATAAATTGATAGATCGTAATAGGTTTTTTGAATATCCTTCTCTCTTATCACATAAACCAATTAATCCAATTTGTTGGTTTTGATGAAATATAGGGATTAATAAAAATGAGAACCAGCTTGCTTGTGTTCTGTACTTATCTTCATCATAACTAAAAAAGGGGAGTTGTTTACCATGAGCCAATTTCAAATACTTTACTGCTATTGAGGAAGTATTTAAAGGGCCATTGCCAAGTATCGGTATATTATTTTGAAAAGAGGTACATTCTATCAAGTTGGAGTAATTGAGTTTTTCCAAGTCTTGATCAATCAAACCTATAAATCCATAAGTTGAACTTGTAATTTTACATAGTTCATGTATAGTTTGATGAAGAATTTCTAATTCACCTTTTATGTTATTTTTTAATTGATCGATAATGCACTCTCTTAAACCATATAAATGGTCTTTTATAGTAGTAGTCGTATTGAGGGTCATGTGAAGTGTAATTACAAATAAAAAAGATATCAGGTTTAACGGGAAAGTATCAGAACAACACTCAATATATCTCTTTAAGTTTCTTGTCTCCTAATTCGTGATGTGAGTTATCGATTAAAAACTACGTACCATTTGATCTATCTTTTGATATGTGGTTTATATAAACAAGTAGTGAATGGTATTGATCCAATTTTATACTTGACTTATAGTAATAAAAAAACGACAATCTGATGCATTTATCAAATTGTCGTTGTGGAATGTATATTTTAATTACAACAAATAATTGATGTAAGTTTATATTAAACTTAATTCATTCTAACGTTTTTAGGACGATTAATACCATCATATCCTTTACGCTTTTTGGATCTCTCAGTTCTTTTTAATCTGATTTCTTCAGAATCTTCTTGTGTAGATTTACTCACACTTAGAATAATACCTATGGTCATACCTGTAAACAATAAAGAGGTACCACCCATACTTACTAATGGTAAAGGTAAACCAGTTAATGGAAGCAATCCTGTGACCACGCCCATATGTACAAATGCCTGGAGTATTAAACTAAAGGTAAGACCAGCTGCCAATAAACCACCAAAAGCTTTTTGACTAGTAGCGACAATTGCCATTCCCCGGTAAAGTAGGGTAATGTAAAGTCCTATAATTACTAAAGCCCCAATTAAACCATATTCTTCTACCACAATGGCAAAAACAAAATCAGAATAAGAGTGAGGTAGGAAGTTTCTTTGAGTACTTTCTCCAATTCCTTTACCTGAAATTCCACCAGTTGAAATTGCGATATAAGATTGTTCCGCTTGATAAGGGATTTCAGTTTCACTCATAAAAGAAGATAAACGAGAAACTGCGGTACCACCTCTTTGACCAAATTGGTAAACAAACAAGGCCGCAAGGCAACCAATCGCTATCAACATAAATAAGTATTTAACGGGAACACGCCCGATAAATAACTGAAGCATAATAGTGAGGAATAACAAAGAGGCTGTAGAGATATCAGAAACACCTATTAATCCACAAATTATACCTGTCCATACTAATAGAGGGACAATTGCTTTATTAAATTCTCCAATATCTCTTTGTCTTTTCCAAAGCATGGAAGCCATATTGGCGATTAGTGCAAGCCTTGCTAAATCAGAAGGCTGAAAAGTAAAATTGATAAAAGGGATTTCGATCCAACGAGAAGCACTGTTTATTTCCGATCCAAAGAACCAAGTAAATAACAGTAATGGGATTGATAGTAAAAGTGCATATCTTGATAATCTAGAATAGTAGATATAATCTATTTTATGACAAACGTAAGCACCAATGATACCAACAATGACAAGGGTAGAATGACGTAATAAGTAATGCTCATTATCACCACCTGCTTGCATATAGGCTAAAGACCCGGTAGCACTGTAAACAATCAATATCGAAAACATCGATAATGTGATCATTACACCCCATATGATACGGTCTCCCTCTAATCTATTTAATAGCTTTTCCATGCATTATTTATAATTTCTGAACGGCCTCAATAAAATGATCCCCTCTATCCATGTAATTCTTAAATAGGTCGAAACTTGCACAAGCAGGAGATAATAAAACTACTTCTCCAGTATCTGCAGCATTTGTTGCTAGCGATATTGCTTCTTCCATACTTTGGGTTTCAATCATTACTTTTTGATCTCCAAAAGCAGCCAATAATTTACTATTATCAGTTCCTAAACATATAATAGATTTCACTCTTCTTTCGACTGCATCGTGTAACATACTGTAATCATTGCCTTTATCAGTACCACCTGCAATCCAAACAATAGGCGTATCAAAAGATTGTAACGCAAAGAATGCGGCTTCTACA
Organism: Flammeovirga yaeyamensis; assembly: GCF_018736045.1. Taxonomy (NCBI): domain Bacteria; kingdom Pseudomonadati; phylum Bacteroidota; class Cytophagia; order Cytophagales; family Flammeovirgaceae; genus Flammeovirga; species Flammeovirga yaeyamensis. The sequence continues at coordinate 1,877,907 of NZ_CP076132.1, forward strand.
TTTGTAGCCTTGGAATCATTGATATATTTAATATGATTGACTTCTTTGACAAATTGCAATCGGTGAGGTTCTCCAACAAAAGATGGTAATGCAGCTTGAATATCTTCAGGAGATACTCCAGCAGATAGTGCAGCTAGAATTGCAGCACTCATGTTCCATTCGTTATGTGGCCCCTTTAGAGGTAAATGATTAAAGGAATAACTATCTCCTTTAAATGGAATAGTTAATTTTCCTTGTTCAAAGAATGTGTGATCAAAACCGATAGCCCAAGGTTTTATATTTCTCTTACTTAGATGTTTTTTGATATTCTGATCGTCTTCACTGTAGATAAAACTACCTTTCATCGACATGTTTTCAATAATTCTGAATTTAGAATCAGCATATTGATTGATATCAAAATTATAACGATCTAAATGATCGGGAGTAATGTTAAGAATTAAAGAAATATCGGGAGCGAAAGTTTCGATATCATCCAATTGGAAACTACTAATTTCTAATACATACCAATCATAGTCGTTCTCTAGAACTTCTTTGGCGAAACTAATTCCAATATTTCCAGCTAAACCAACATTAAAACCACTTTCGTTTAATAAATGATAGATAAGTTTTGTGGTAGTTGTTTTTCCATTTGTACCTGTAATTGCAATAATCTTGGCATCTGTATATTGATAGGCAAACTCAATTTCAGAATAGATTTTTGCATTATTCGCCTTCAACTCTTTTATGATAGGAACAGTATCAGGAATGCCTGGGGATTTTACCACAATTTTAGGATTCCTTGGTGCTTTATCATGAGACCCTTCTTCGAATGGAATTGAATGAGTTTTAAGTGTTTTTTTTTGTTCTTCAGAAATTTTTCCAAAATCAGAAACAAAAACATCAAAACCTTTTGATAATGCGAGTAGTGCAGCTCCAATTCCGCTTTCACCGGCACCAAGTACCAACAACTTATCTTTCATTAAAATTATCTGATTTTTAGAGTTAATATTGTAGAGATCGCTAATAGAATACTTACAATCCAAAAGCGAGTAACAATTTTAGGCTCAGGTATTTCTTTCTTTTGATAGTGGTGATGCAACGGTGCCATTAAAAAGACACGTCGACCTTCACCATATTTTTTCTTAGTGTATTTAAAATAAAACACTTGAATCATTACCGATAAATTTTCCACCAAGAATACTCCACAAAGAAGAGGGAGCATCAATTCTTTACGTAGAACAATCGCCAAACTAGCGATGACACCACCTAAAGCTAAACTACCTGTATCTCCCATAAAAACTTGGGCAGGGTAAGCGTTATACCATAAGAATCCAATACATGCACCTACCAATGCAGTGGCGAAAATAGCGATCTCACCAGATTGTGGGATATACATGATATTAAGATAATTGGAGAAGATGATGTTACCAGAAAGGTAGGCGAATATGGCGAGCACGGTGGCGACTATGGCGGAAGTACCCGCAGCCAATCCATCTAGGCCATCAGTAATATTAGTGCCGTTTGAAACTGCTGTGATTATGAAAATCACTAGAATGATGTATAAAACATTTGAAGCAGTTTGATTAGGTAGAATTTCTGAATAATTAATCTCATTGTCTTTAAGAAACGGGATAGTTGTTTCTAAGGATCTGATATCTTCATAATCTTGTCCTTTCACTAATTCAGAAACAGGTTTGCTCTTAATACCTTTAGAGAATTTTCGTACCATAACATCCTCGTTACTTACTAAGGTTAATCCTACTAAAAGACCTAAACCCACCTGACCTAAAATTTTAAATTTACCAGAAAGCCCATCTTTGTTTTTCTTTACTCTTTTTAGATAATCATCGATAAAGCCAATAGCCCCTGTCCACAATAACGTAGTTAAGAGTAATTGTATATAGACATTTTGAAGATTAGCAAACAAAAGTACAGGAAACACAATAGCACCAATAATAATTACACCACCCATAGTTGGTGTACCTGTTTTTTCCATTTGTCCAGCTAGACCTAAATTCCTGACAATCTCACCCATCTGCATTTTTTGTAAGAAATGTATAATTCTCTTTCCAAAGAAGGCAATGAATAATACAGAAAATATAGTGGTAAGCATGGCTCTAAATGTAATGTATTGAAAGAGTCCGGCTCCTGCTAAATCGTAATGCTTGTCTAAGTAATTAAATAAATGGTAGAGCATATTAATATTTTATTGAAATTCTTATTGTTATGAGTGAAATGCTTTAAAAAGTTCTTCTTTATCATCAAAATGATGACGGACACCATCAATTTCTTGATAGGTCTCGTGCCCTTTTCCAGCTAGAAGAATAATATCACGAGGTTCGGCCATTTCTACTGCTTTAAGAATAGCTTCTTTTCGATCTAAAATCACTTGAGTTCTTCTTTCTTGAGTAGGAGAGATACCATCCATCATTTCTTCTAAAATAACTTCTGGATCTTCTGTTCTTGGATTGTCTGAAGTTAAAATAACTTTTTCGCTTAACATAGCGGCAGTTTTAGCCATTACAGGCCTTTTACTTTTATCGCGATCACCTCCACAACCTACTACTGTGATTATATTTTCACCATCTTCTTTTATGTCTTTGATAGTTTCTAAGACATTTTCTAAAGCATCTGGAGTATGTGCATAATCAATAATTCCTCTGACATTCTTTTTAGAAACCAACTGTTCGAATCTACCGCGAGCAGGTCGTAACTCGGATAAACATTGTAATGTTTCCATAGGTTCTTCGTCAAGACAAATTGCAGTAGCATAAGCCGTAAGGATATTATAGGCATTGAAAGATCCAATAAGTTGGAACCAGGCTTCTTGCCCATTAATGTCCATTTGAATCCCCTCAAAGGTATTGTCAATTAATTTACCCTTGTAATTTGCCATAGTATGCAAACCAAAAGTTACATGCTTGCCTTTGCAGTTTTGAAGCATCACGGGACCACGCTTGTCATCCACATTTACCAAAGCAAACGCATTTTTTGGTAAAGTATCAAACAATCGTTTTTTAGCATTGATGTATTCTTTCATCGTGCCATGATAATCTAAATGGTCATGACTGATATTTGAAAAAATAGCGCCTGTAAGGTTAATTCCACTTAAACGTCCTTGGACAATAGCATGTGAACTTGCTTCCATGAAGCAATAGCTACAGTTCTTTTTCACCATCTCTGCCAATAGACGTTGTAAAGTGACAGGGTCTGGCGTGGTAAGTTTAGTAGGGATTACTTCATTATTGATTTTATTTTCAATGGTTGTCAATGCTCCAGTATTATACCCTAATTTTATAAATAGGTTCTGAAGAAGTGTAACCACTGTTGTTTTTCCATTTGTTCCAGTAATAGCTATTACCTTGATATTATCAGAAGGATTATCATAAAAATTAGAAGCTATTAATCCAGCAACTTGAGACGTATTGTTGACTTGGATATAAGATACGCCATCAACAAGATCAGAAGGTTCGTCTTCTAAAATGATAGTTTTAGCACCTAACTCTATGGCCTTTGGAATAAATTTATGTGCATCCATCTGTGTGCCTTTAATGGCAATAAAAGCACTGTCAGCTGTAAGTTGACGTGAGTCTATTTGTACATCGGATACTAATTGATTTAAATCTCCTTTTATGAGTTCAAATTCAATACCTTTTAAAAGGGTTTGTATATTTCTTATTTTACTCACTTGTATCGCTTATAAAAGTTTTAGATGAACTTTCGTTCTACTATTTATTCTTCCACCAGGAGAAATAGACTGAGTAGAAACTCTACCTGTGCCAGAGAATGTAACTGTCGCCCCTTCGGTCTCCACTAGGTAAATAGCATCTCTCAAAGTCATTCCTCTAACATCTGGCATAAGTCCTTTATTTACTTTTGCATTCACCCATGCAATGGTATCTCCATGCACCTGAGTTCTCACCCAATTGCTAGTGTTTTTAGAGATTTGTTGAATGTCAAAAGCATCTGAAAGAAGTAATAAATCTTTATAATTACCTGCTTTAATAAAAGGAAAAGCAGTTTCGTTTTCGTTCGTTACAAAGTTGATATTTCTTTCGGTCGTTCTATTGTAAACTACCTCAGCAATATCTCTAAATACAGGGGCACAGACATCACCACCATATTTTTGATTTCCTTTTGGCTCATCTATGGCCACAATCATAGTGTACCTTGGTGCTTCTGAAGGGAAGTAGCCAACAAAAGAAGTAAAGTAGTTTTTAGTATATCGGCCACCTTTAAGCTTTTGTGTTGTGCCTGTTTTTCCAGATATATTAAAATCGGTATTGTTGATTTTTTTAGCGGTACCACTTTTCACTACTTTACGAAGCATTCCTTGGAGTGCTTTTACGGATCTTTCGCTACCAATACTTTTCTTAATCACTTTTGTGTCATATTCATCAATGATCTCGTTACCTTGTAAAATTCTTTTTACGATATAAGGCTCGATCATTTTGCCATCATTTGCAATGGCATTGTAAAAGTTAAGTATTTGAAGTGGAGAAACTTCAACTTCATAACCAATAGAAATCCAAGGTAATGAACATCCACTCCAGCTTGGGTCACCAGGACGACTGATGTTTGGGTGGGCTTCGCCTTCCATTTGGAAGCCAATCGTTGAAGTTAGATTGTATTTATCTAAATATCTAAAGAAGCGTTCTGGGTTTTCTCGAAAGTGTTTGAAAACCAATTTTGAGATACCAATATTAGAGGATTTTTCGATAACTTCTTCTACGGATAGCATACCAAAACCATAAGCGTGAGCATCCGTCATGACACACTCATCATAAAATTGATACTTTCCTTCACCTGTATTTACTGAATCTGTGATATTAATATCCGACTCTTCTAGTACCGCAAGCATTGAAGCACCTTTAAATGTAGATCCAGGCTCCATAGTACCTTGGATAGCGTAGTTGTAATCCTCAACATACTTACCTTCTTTAGTACGACCTAAATTGACAATGGCTTTAATTTGTCCAGTCTGTACTTCCATCAAAAGAACAGTACCAAAATTGGCGTCATGTTTAATGAGTGCTTCCTCTAAAACTTTATGAGCATGTTCCTCAAACTCCATATTTAGTGTCGTCTGAATATCAAATCCATTTTTGGCTCTTATTTGTGCACCATTATCAAGTGGCTTCCATTGGTTACCAGAAACTCTTTGAAACAAAGCTTCTCCATCTTTACCAGCTAAATCGGCATTGAATGAAAATTCTAATCCACGACCGGTGAATTTGGCTTCTTCATCTTTTCTAATAAAACCAATTGTTCTTCTACCTAAATCATTAAATGGTTTGAATCTTTTCTCGACTTTATCAAAGATAACCCCTCCACGATGACGTCCTTCTCTAAAAATAGGCCATTGCTCTATAATCTTTTTGTCTTGATGTTTGATTTGTTTCTGACTTAAAATCAGATATCGTCTTTTCTTTTTTCGAGATGTTCTTAAAAGGCTATCGTAATAACTTTTTGATCTTTCTTTAAAGTAGATAGATAAATTATAAGCCAATGAATCAATACCTTTATCAAAAACACTATCCGGAGAGACAAAGGGATCAAATGCTAATTTATAAAAAGGTATTGATGTCGCTAACAATGAACCATCATCTGCTAATATATTTCCACGGGTAGCATCGACTCTTCTTACTTTAACACGATTCGCCTTACCTGCTTTTTCCCATTTTTCTTTTTCCATGAATTGCAGATCAGAAATCCTCACAACAATTGCAGCAGCAATCATAACGATAAAAAGAAATGCGATTCTAACTCTTAAAAGTATGGAAGTTCTTATTCCCATTATTTTCTATTTACTGATCTTCTAATTTAGGAACACTTATAACAATAGGAGCTGTTTCTAGGGGCACTAAACCCATAGCTTCTGCCTTTTTTTCAATTTGACTTCTCTTACTTTCGTTAATGAAATCATATTTAAGGGTACTGTATTCTACTCTTAATTTTTCGACAGATTTTTCAAGTTTATTAATTCTTAGATGAGATTTTTCAGCCTGAAAACTGTTTGCGATATATAGGATACCAAGAATAGTTACAAAAATAATTTTTTGTATGTACTGACTATTTTCCTCCTCTTCGTCTTGGGAAATAAACTTCCATTTCAGGAACTTTTTATTCCAACTATTTAAGGGTGATGTACGTTTCTTTTTTGGGGATTCTTCCTCAACAGTTTTATAAGTATTGGCTCTCATCTAAAGGTTAATAGTGGATCCTAAAAAAATTGAAAACGAATTTGCTAAAATTCTTCCTTAATTTATCTAAGTTGTAGGAAAAAATGGAATTTTTTAAGAAAAAAATGAATTAATGAATCGTAAATTTAGTTTCTCCTAATAGATAACCTCCAGTATAGACTAAAGCCTTATAATTTCCTTTGTTTAAAAAACTATTATTTTGATATGAAATCGAAACATTAGCACCTAAATTACTATCAAAGTTATAATTGGTTTTTGTAGTAAAAAATAGATTTTCTTTGGTGTCTGCTAACGTGAAATATTTTGATTCTTCAGTCGCATTGTATATGGTCGCACCATCAGGGTCAACAAGACATAAATAAACTGTTTTTTGTTCTGATGGGAGTAATACATTTTTAGCTAATTTAAAATCGATACTTATTGCTGAGATATTATTCGCGTCGAAAGAATCACCAATGATTTGTTTCCCTTTTTGATCAACGGCATAGCAGTTAAAATCAAAAGCATTTAATTTTTTAGCTTCGTCTAATTCCTTTTCTAATTCACCTTGATGGTTTTCAAGTACATCAATTTTGTTTTTTAGATCTGAACTTTCCTTCACCAAACTCGAATTAACCATTTTTAAAGAGTCATTCGCCTTTTTCATATATGAAATATGCTCATCTTTTTGGCGTAATAAATTCTCATAAACCCCCACTTTAGATTTAATAGTATGATATCTTTTCTCTTGCATTAATTGGGTTGAACGAAGCTCTTTTTTTTCTCTTTCAAGACTGTCTCTTACATTTTCCAAGGAAGTGACATCTTCATTCAATAAAGTGAGGATTTGAATCTGTTTATTTAATTCAGTAGATATTGAATCTAATTTTGCGTATGTTAAAACAAGTTCAATGTTTTTACTTTGAACTCTATCATTTAAACGTTTTTCATCACCTGATCTTAAAAATAACTGAACAAGGTTTAGTGTTAATAGGGTGATGACTAATCCGATTACAATTTTACGTCTGCTACTTATAGAACTAAAAAAAGATGCGCTATTCATAGTTTACAACAATTGCAAAAACCACACTAAAAACACTAAAGGTTTGATTTTTTTAAGTTTATTCTAATTTTTGGTATTTATAATACGAAAAAGGAATTATAGTATAAGCTATAACTCCCAGCCAAAGCCTAGTGTGTATTGGTAATCTATTTCTTTACCGGCTTCTGCAGGTTGACTATCGTAGTTTAAGTTGTAAGAAGCTTTAACATAGAAGTCGTAAGGTAAATCATATTTTAGGTTTGCGTTAACATCAGCACGCCATCTTTCTTGATCACTTAATGCTCTAAACCCTTTTGCTGTAGTTTGGAAAGATAAATCTCCCGTATCGAATAGGTTGATTTCTGTACCTAAATACCATTCAGCTTCTGACCTTGTAGGAGCAGTAGTAAATGTGGAATCACTTTCGTTAAAAACTGGATCAAAACTTTCATTTAAAAACGATGCTCCGGTAGAGAAACCCCAATAAGCAGAATTGGTTCTAAGTACATACTTACCAAAACCACCTAAACCTATAACACGTAGATTGATGGACTGTTCTGTATTGGTTAAATAACTGGCAGATGCAGTGATATAAAAATCATGTGGTAAATAATAGTTACCTGTAAGCGTACCTTCATTTCTTTCAATAGAAGCAACATCATCTTGTGTTGATCGCAAACTTGCAATATTAAAAGTAAATCCCCATCGATTAGTGGTATAACCTATAAAACCATTGGTGTTAAATTGGGAAAGGTTATTGGCTTTTGTATAGCTATATCCAACATCAAGACTTGCTGAAAGCCTACTTATAAATGTGGATTTTACTGATAATAGATTGACGATATGATCAGGGGCAATCATTACTTCCCCGTGATCATCAGTCTCTAATACAAATTGATCACCATTTAAGGATTTGATTCTACCATTGTAACGTTGACCTTCGGTGGTTGTAATTAGGAAATAAGTTTCTCCTTTTATTTCCTTAATTCCATCCCATTCAATTTTAAAGTCAGAATCTGAATAAGGGGTTTCAATTTGAATAACTCCTTTTTCCATATTTTTAATTTCACCGACAATCACATCCCCATTTTTTAAAGTCAAGGAATCAACTTGTGCAAAAGAGATAAAAGATGATAATATGAATACTATTAAGGTTATTGTTTTTTTCATGATAGGATATAACAAATAAATTAGTTTTTGCGGGTCAGTATTGATCATAAATATATGAAATCAATAATGACCCACAAAAAAGATTACTAGAGAAGAACTTGAAAATAAATACCTTTTCATGTATAATCTTATAAATTGTTTTATTAGTACAATTATTTGAGTTTTGATAGTTAATGAATGAAAGAACACATTAGAAAATCACCTTTTACACAAGAAATATTTTGATAAAAATTTCAACTTTTGTTTAATAAAGTGTCAAAAAGTATTAAATTAGTGATCATTTTTAAGAATATTATATGATCGAGTTAAATTATATATTGATCTCAGTAATTGTATTGATTACGAGTGTTGTAGCGGTTCTAATTACCTTTTTTATCCAAAAAAATAAATACAGTAAGGTAATTTGGGAATGGGAGGAACTAAAATCCAATCAATCAGTAAGAGCGATTGAAAATCAAAATCTGACTACATTAAATAAGGAGTTAGAAAAAAATATAAATGATTTAAAAAAGAATATAGCTGTCGTACAAACGAAGTATGAAAAAGAATCAAATACTTTGAGTGAATTGAAGCAATCAGAACATTTTTATAAGAATAAACATCAGGTCTTATCTGAAGAAAATGCTAAAAACCAAAAAGCATTATTACTGCTTAATGAAAGACTTCAGGAATTTCATCAAGCCAATCAGCAGTTAATGCAGACGAATGATCAATTGTTACAAGATAACGTTGAACTGAAAACACATAATGATCATCTACATTTAAAGATTACTGAACATCAAGAAGAAATTAATACATTAAATCAGAAGTTTAAATTGGAGTTTGAAAATTTAGCCAATAAAATTTTTGAAGAGAAGTCCAATAAATTTATTGATCAGAATAAAGATAATATGAACGTTATCCTTAATCCTTTTAAAGAACAAATTGATGCTTTTAAAAAGAAGGTCGAGGATAGCTATGGAAAGGAGTCGAATGAAAGACAAGCTTTAAAAACAGAAATCGAACTCTTGAGAAAAATGAATCTTCAGATCTCTGAAGAAGCTAAAAATCTTACCAAAGCACTAAAAGGTGATGCTAAAAAACAAGGTGATTGGGGAGAAGTGATTTTAGATTCTGTTCTCAGAAAATCAGGTTTGAGAGAGGGGTTTGAATATTTTACTCAGCTATCTTTTGATAATGAGGACGGGCAAAAACAAAGACCCGATGTTGTGATACATTATCCTGGAAACAAACAAGTAGTAGTTGATTCAAAAGTGTCTCTTAATGCCTATGATCGATTTGTAAATACAGACGACTTACAACAGCAACAAGTTGAAGTGGGATTACATATTAAGGCGATTAAGTCTCATATTGATGAGTTAAATGAAAGGGATTACCAAAGTTTGCCTGATATTAAAAGCTTAGACTATGTCTTGATGTTTATTCCTATCGAACCAGCTTTTTTAATTGCATTACAACAAGATGATTCATTATGGGATTATGCTTATAATAAAAAAGTGGTCATAGTTGGGCCAACGACTTTGATGTCTACTTTAAAAGTAATTGAAGAATTATGGAGAAATGAACATCAACAGAAAAATATTGATGAAGTGATTAAACTTGCTTCAGGAATTTATAATAAGGCAAGGCTTTTTGTTGGGACACTTGTAAGTCTACAAAAGAAGATTAGTTCTACGAATGAAGAGGTAGATAAAGCGATGAATCAGTTAACGAATGGAAAGGGAAATTTAATTAAGCTTCTAAATGATATGAAAGAGAAAGGTAATATTAAATTACCTAACTCTTTACCTCAAAATCTTGTAGAAGAAAGCTTAGAAAGTGATAATAACTCCTTAGAATAAATCCCAATTACCATGACTATAATAAGTGGGGAGTACAGGATTGTGGACAGTATTAATACCCACTTTTGTGCTATCAAATTCATAGATTGGTTTTCCAAACGAAGTTATACTATATAAAGCTTCTTTGTTAATCCACTTTGTCTCGATATTACTCAAATCAGTATGTCTAATTTTACTTTTCATCTCATCAGGCGACATACTTTTACTACCAAGTACCCAACCCCATTCTCCTAAAGTCAGAATCTGATTATGTAATGGTATTGTATTAAAACCGGCTGCTCCCATAGTTTTTTCTATACAATAGAAAGCTTCAGAAGCATAGTAAGGGCTGCCTGCTTGTGTGACAATTACGCCATGAGGTCTTAATAATTTATTACACATTCTAAAAGATTCTAACGATTGTAGTCTTCCTAATTCTATGGATTTAGGATCAGGGAAATCCATCATGACTACATCAAAAAACTGCTTTTCTTGTTCTAAGTAGTGAAAAGCATCTTGATTAATGATTTTCACTTTAGAGTCTTCTAAAGAACCCCCGTTCAATTTTTTAAAGATGGGATTTTCTTTCGCTAATTTTGTCATTTCAGGATCCAAATCAACGAGAGTAATACTTTTGACAGAAGGGAATTTTAATGCTTCCCTTACTAAACATCCATCACCACCTCCGAGAATTAATATGTCTTGAGGAATAGGAGAGATGCTCATCGCTGGTATAGCCATTGGTTCATGGTATAGCCATTCATCAAAAGTACTTAGTTGTAGATGGCCGTTAATGTAAAGCCAATAATCGTCTTTCCATTGGGTAACTACTAACCTCTGGTAAGGGGTTTGTTTTTGAAAAACGACTTTATCCTTATATAATTTCTGTTCTCCATAATTGATAATATTATTGGAGAAGAACATGCCGATACCGATACTTGCGAAAACAAGTACACTACTAATTTTGAGTATTTTGTTCCATTTATGTTCAAGTAAATCATCTAATCTCCATAAGAGTAAGATGGCAACTAGTAAATTCACAAAACCTAAAACGAATGGTGTGTAAGTTAAGCCAAGTAGGGGAAGACCAACAAAAGCAAAAAATAAACCTCCAAATAAACTACCAAAGTAATCTTTTTCCATCACCGAGGAGATATTGACCTTTAAAGCTTCAAATTGATCATTTAATCGAGTGGCAAGTGGTATCTCTAAACCAATTAAAAAACCAATACAAATACTGGTAGTATAAATAACAACACCATCCAATGGTAACGGGAAAATAGTGTATTTAGGAGTAAAACTGATAAAGGCACTAATACTATATGCAATAATAGAAGAAAATGAAACTAATAGTGATAGTATGAATTCTACAATAATAAATTTCTCTAAAAGATTAGTTTCTATGTATTTACTGAATCGACTACCCAACCCCATTGCAAATAGCATAAACGACAAGGTCATGGTCCATTGAAATACGGAATTTCCTAAAAAATATGAAGCTAAAGTGGATAACACATACTCAGCTACTATACCAGAAAGTCCCGTCGCAAAAAGGGCTAGTTTTAAAGTGTTTGATTTAGAAAGAATGTTTGCCATTATAAAAAAAGACCCTCTTCGAAAAGAGGGTGAATTTAGTTGATATTTTATTTGCCTCCACGAGAATAAGATCGGGATCTACTTGAGGATCCACTTCCATATCTAGAAGAAGAACTATTTGATCTCGAAGAAGATGATGTTGATGAAGCTCTTGATCCAGCTGAGTAACGAGCAGGAGAACGACTTACACTTCTATTTACAGTATTTTTAAAACCACTACTGCTGCTCATACGGTTAGAGAATGTAGGGTTTGCTTTTTGAGCACCACTTGAGTAAGTTCCGTATTTTGGTGTGCCTACTGAACCTCCATAATAATTTCTTCCTGATCTATAATGACTTGTGTAATCATAATAGCCTGATCTATACACTCGTCCATAATATCCCATGTTGAAGATAGAACGCATCATAGCGTATTGTCCATAAAATACCCAGAAACTTTGGCCTGAATTATCTCTTTGCCAATGTCCGTATCTCTCATTTCCAACATAACCAGAATAACCTGGAGGTGATACTTGTTTACTTAATTTACCATCGACTTTAGAAGCTATTTCCATTCCGATATCTCCAGAATGTAGTTGGAAGAAGTCTTGAGAAACGTCGTACCAATCAGTTTTCTTTACCTGAGGAATACTATCAGCACCAAGAGTAATTACCTTATATTTATGACGGTAAAAATTCTGCGTAAATAAATGCTCTTCTGCATCCATGTCCTCAAGAATAATAGTAAAATCGTTTAAATCACTCATTTCAATGATCATTTGATCTACAGGTGACTTTCTAAATCGATTTTCGTTTGAGGTACATGAATAAAATAATAGAGAAATTAGTGAAGCTATTATTAATTTTTTCATGAATTTAATTCGTTGTTTTTTTTGACACTATGATAATGTAAGTTTACGTAATTTAGTCATTAACGTTTGGTAAAATGTTGGTGAATTTACTTGCGTCCTCAACAATTCCTAAAGAAGCTGAAAAGCCTTCATCTTGATATTGTTCAATACAGAGAGTGAATTTTTCAGATTCATCGTAGTAATCCCAGCACATATATTCAGTGCTTTCTTCTGAAGACATGCTATGAACATCTCTCCAATACCCTACAGATTTTTCATCCCTAAAGAATTCTTTACCATTAAATAGGATTGTTCTTGGTGGTTTACCTTTTTTTAAGATATCTTCTTCAACATTATCAGGTAATTTTCCCCAAAGAATGCTTTGACTTACGGTGCCTGTTAGTGACCCTTCTTCATCAACACTTAAATAAAAAGTGTCCTTAGCAGATTCAATTTTATATTCCCAAGAGAAATCATTATCTCCCCAATCATATTCATATTCTCCAACAACTTCAAATGTTTGGAGTTCATAATCAAATATATACCCTAAACGTAAATCGCGTATAGTAATATTGGTAGGATCGTAATGAGGCTCCTCTTTCTTTTTTTTCTTGAAAAATCCAAAAGGCATATTAAATCGTGTTTTGTATCTATTGAATTTAAAGATACAACTAATTAGTCAGATTCCACAATAGAAAACTTCTGACCTTCGATGGCGAGTTGCGTATTGTTAAATTCTGTTTGTGCCTCTTCTAAAAGTTCTGTTAAGTCAGCGTAGCGTGCCGAAAAATGACCAATTAAAAGTTCTTTTACTTTGGCTTCTTTGGCTACTGAACCGGCTTGTTTCGCTGTGGTATGATAGGTGATATTCGCTCTATCTTTATGTCTATCCATAAAAGTAGATTCATGATAAAGCAAGTCTACACCATAGACTTTAGAGATCACACTTTTAGAATATTTGGTATCCGAACAAAACGCATATGATCTTGATTTTCTTGGAGGTAACGTTACATCTTCATAGCGAATAGTATCTCCGTTAAATTCAATATTTTCTCCACGTTTTAGAGCTCTAAAAACTTCAAAAGGAAGTCCAGATGGAAGTTTTTCAGGAATAATTCGGTATTGCTTTTTCTTCTCTCTGAATAGGAATCCTGTACAAGGAACTCTATGAGTCAAAGGAATAGTTTCTACAGTAATTTTTTCATTTTCAAAGATCACCTCTGAAAACATTGTAGGATTGTCGTATAGAAAAACTTTGTAGTTTAATTCTGTTTTTGAGTGTTTGAAACTGGCCAATAAAACTTCGTCTAAACCTCTTGGGCCATGGATATACAAAGGCTCTGTACGTCTTTGCAGATGCATTGTGGATAATAATCCAGGTAAACCAAAGAAATGATCGCCATGTAAATGACTGATAAAAATGTGCTCAATTTTATGCAAACTGATGCCGAAGTTTAATAACTGATGTTGTGTTGCTTCACCACAATCAATTAAAAACTGCTGGTTACCAATTCGTAAATGCTGAGAAGTCATTTGTCGGCCTTTCGATGGAATTGCGGCACTAGAACCTAATATAGTAATCTCGAATGACAAGGGATAAGACTATGGGGATAAGCTTTAAGGATATAAAAGCTCAGATCTCAAAAATTGAGATCCGAGCTTTTTTATATTATTTTAAAGTTAAAGAGTGGACTTATTAGTCTTCTTCACCTTCAATATCTTTTTCAATTTCGTGTAAGAAAATCGCTTCAATCGCTTCTTGTACCGTTGGGTGAAGCTCAAGAACTGACTCTAACTTAGAAATTTTAATAAGTTTCATAACGTGTTCGTTCAATCCAGCTAAAACTAACTTGCCATTTACTTCCGTAGACAATCTGTTAGCTACAAGGATTGAGCTTAATCCCGAAGAATCAACGTATTTTACGCTGCTTAAATCGATAATTAAGTTTTCAGTACCTGATTGGAACATTGTAACGATCTCTGCTTTTAATTGCGGAGCTTTTAATGAATCTAGTTTTTCTTCCTCAGGGACTAAAACAGTATATTTTTCGCTTTTATTGACTGAAAATCTCATAATTTCTTTATAGTCTGTTATAATTTAGACGTTTCTTAATGCAAAAATACAAGGATCTTGATTTTATCCTAATTCATTTTTGATAGAATTGAAAATTTCTTCTTCAATGTGATGATAAGAAGCTTTTTCAAAAGTTTCGCCTGTTATGTTTTCGTAAAGTTCAATATATCTATCAGAAACAGAATTTACAAACTCTTCTGACATAAATGGCTGTTTTTGTCCATCTTTTCCTTGGAAGCCATTTTCAATAAGCCATTGTCTTACAAATTCTTTTGATAATTGTTTCTGAGCCTCATTATTTTTTTGTCTTTCCTCATATCCTTCCTGATAGAAGTATCTTGATGAGTCTGGAGTATGTACTTCGTCGATGAGGTAAATTTCGTTATTAAATTTACCGAATTCGTATTTGGTATCGACTAGAATTAAACCTCTTTCGTTTGCAAACTCTTGTCCTTTTGCAAAAAGTGCTTGCGTATATTCTTCTAGTTTTAGATAATCCTCCTCACTTACGATACCTTGAGATAAGATTTCTTCTCTTGAGATATCTTCATCATGTCCTTCTTTAGCTTTAGTAGTAGGAGTGATGATAGGGTTAGGAAGACGGTCATTTTCTTTTAAGCCTTCAGGAAGAGTCACACCACACAAGATACGTTTTCCTGCTTTGTATTCTCTCCAAGCATGACCTGCTAAATATCCTCTAATTACCATTTCAACAGCAAATGCATCGCATTTTTTACCAATGTGAACGTTCGGATGAGGAGCAGATTCTAGCCAATTAGGTACGATGTCACCAGTAAGTTTAAGAAACTTTTCGGCAATTTGATTCAGTACTTGTCCTTTGTAAGGAATAGCTCTATCTAGTACTACATCGAAAGCTGAAATTCTATCTGATGCGACGATAGCGATTTTTTCATCGAAGAAATAAACATCTCTTACTTTACCTTTATAGACATCCGTTGCGTTTTCGAATGAAAGGGTTGTACTCTTAATTGCGTCCATGTTTTATAAAAATGATGTACTAAAACTAAGTTTAGAATAAAAATTCGCTGCAAACATACACAGTAACTTTCATTTATTACAATTTTTTTAAGTAACAATTTCGATCTTAAAAATTTAAGCTGCGTAAATTAAGATGTAAATACAGCGATTAATGTTACCCCTATTATAATTATCACTTATAATTTTTCTACGAAAAAATATAATAATTTATTGAAAGTTTGGAACTTAAAATTTATATTTGGAGAGAATGATAAACGTTCATCGATTATCAACTGATAATAATACAACAATTCAATAGGGTGATTTTTTTGCAATAACAACTATTGTAATTATTAAATATTTTTTCTCATGTTAAATCTAGAACACAAAGAATTAAGTAAAGTTGCAGGCCGCTACACTGGAAAACTTTTTAAGGTGATAGACGACTTTAAATATGAAGTAGAGGCACAAACCTCTCTAACATTTGATGAAAGTAATAATCTTCATCTTGAGATATTCATGGATGGATGTGGTAGTGGAGAAATGTGCTTACTAACCAAGGAGGTAAATAATGATGTGTTTGAGGTGTGTTGTGATGATGCTGATGAACACTTATCTGGAAAAATAGACGCTTATAATAAAATGTTAAGCTTCAAAGTAGAAAGTCCTAGAAGCGGTGAAACAGAATTTGTTGGTTGCCTCTAGAACTCTCTGAAAAATTATTTTATACCGATAAGATCCTTTGCAGATTGTATAGCACCTTCTGAAGGTTGAGCCCCCCCAATCATTTGTGCGATCTCGTTGATACGCCCTTCCTGATCTAACGTTTTGATTTTACTGACTGTAGCGTCACCCTCATGATCCTTAAATACATAGTAATGTTTAGAGCCTAGTGCAGCAATCTGTGGTAGGTGGCTAATGGTAAATACCTGATGGCTCTTTCCCATTTCTTCCATGATGTTTCCTACTTTGATGGCAATTTCTCCTGATATACCTGTATCGATTTCATCAAATATAATCGTTGGTAATGAAGTTTTACTGGCTAGAATATACTTAATAGCCAACATTAAACGAGAAAATTCACCGCCAGAAGCTACTTCACGAAGTGCCTGAGGAGCACGGCCTTTATTTGCTGTAAATAGCACTTCAACCTCATCAATACCAATCACAGTTGGTTCAGTTATACGATGATCAATTTGAATTTGTCCATTTGGCATTCCTAAATCAGCCAATGTTTTATTTAATTCTTCAGATAGAGGAACAATAGCATTTTTACGAGCTTCTGATAATGTCTCAGCAATTTCCATTAAAGCCTCGGATGCTGCTTTCTTTTCTGTTTCTGCTTCTAATAAAGCTTCGTCAAAGCTTTCTACTTTGTCCACTTTACTACGGATAGATTCTCTTTTTTCGATTAATTCCTCAAGGTCTTGTACTCTGTGTTTTTGTTGTAAAGCATAAACAGTGTCCAATGTCTCTTTAATCATGAATATTCTTTCCTGATCGAAGAATAAAGCATCCTCTTCAGTTTCGATTTCAGAGATGATATCTCTTAATTCTATATGACAACTATCTAAACGATCTCGAATTTCTGATAATTTTTTAGAGTAATCAGATAACCCATTCAAATCTGTAATTGAAGAATAGATACTCGTATCAGCAGAAAAATCAGATCTACTTAATGCTTCAAGAACAGTATTTAAAGCGACTTTAATGTTCTCTGCATTTTCTAATTTTTCCAATTCCATTTCCAATTCTGCTTGGTCAATGTCATCTAAATTGGCATCATCAAGCTCTTTTAATTGGAATTGATTGAATTCAAATTCTTCTTTAATCTGATTGTATTCATCTAGAAGTTGTTGGTAAGACTGTGCTGTCTTTCTATATTCTTTATAAGCAACAAACACATGCTCCACTTTTTTCTCTAGTTGACCATAAGCATCTACCAAGTTTAATTGATAAATATTTGAGCCCAATTGCAAAGTATCGTGCTGAGAGTGAATATCCATCAGCTTTTCGCTGATTTTCTTCAATACATCCAAACGTACAGGAGTATCGTTAATAAACGCTCTTGATTTTCCACTAGGTGTAATTTCTCTTCTTAGAATAGTTACTTTCTCATAATCTAGCTCAAGATCTTTAAAAGTACTTTTTAATTTATAAGAGGAAATATTAAATGTACCTTCGATAATACACTTCTTTTCATTATCAAATAGTGCTTTGCTGTCTGCTCTTCCTCCTTTTAGTAGGCCCAAAGCGCCAAGCATAATAGATTTACCAGCACCAGTTTCACCAGTGATAATGTTCAGCCCTTTGTCAGGATCAATTTCTGTATGCTCAATAAGTGCATAATTCTTTATCAATAGATTCTTTAACATAACGCGGAATATATAGTGTTTTGAAGGTTTCTTCTAGTTTTTTACGTTTGTATTCAAAGATAATATTTTTGATGTCTCAAAAATGAGAAAAAAATCTTCTTTTGCCAAATTTAATAGAATTGTTTAAAAAATGAATAAAAAAATAGTCGTTGCATCAAAAAATCCAGTAAAAATTAATGCTTCACTGGAAGGAATGCAAAAAATATTACCAAAAATAGATTTTGAGGTGGAAGGGATAGATGTACCTTCTGGAGTTTCTGATCAGCCAATGTCAACTGAAGAAACATGGCAAGGAGCGTTAAATAGAGCGACAAATGCCAAAGCCAAAGCACCTGATGCGGATTATTGGGTAGGCATGGAAGGAGGCATCGATAAAGATGATGAAGGAAAGATGTTTGCTTTTGCTTGGATGTGTGTAATTGATAAAGACAATGATATTGGAAAAGGAATGACAGGTGTTTTTTACCTTCCTCCAAAAGTACAACAACTTGTAGAGGAAGGTATCGAGTTAGGTTATGCCAACGATAAGGTATTTAATGAACATGGTTCCAAACAAAAAGGAGGTGCGGTAGGTTCACTCACTTTTGGTGCTGTAGGAAGAACAGAGTATTATGTACAAGCTTTAGTCTTGGCCATGATTCCTTTAATAAATAAGGAAATGTACAAAGAAGCCTTATAAAGAATAGAACACGGCCTTTTCGAAGGTGTGCTCACGAAGAAGCCCGAAATACAGTAACTCATTCACTGTTTTTCGGGCTCTTCTTTCCGAAAAATTCACTAACTGACAGAATTTTTTTAATGTGATTTTTTCATTCTCATATAAATACACTAATAACGATTTTTCCTGTCGGGATAATTTTCTTTTTAAAGGACGTATAGATTTTGCGATACCTTTTTTCTGTATTTTCTCCTGTCGTTCTGACATCAAAACACTTTTATCGTTAAAGCGAACATACGTTTGCCATTCTCCTTTTTTTGATAATGCACGATGAGGTTTAAACTCAGAATTGGGAATTTTGAGCATTAATACCAACCCATCATCCGTCTCTATAGTAGAAAATTTAACATGAAGTGGTGGGTGAATATTGTATTTGATAATCTCATCGGCCACATATTGTTCCTCGAAAGGGTCAATGCCATTGATACTATGGTCATCGTTTACACCCACTAAAAGGATCCCACCTTGTGTATTGGCGATGGAAGAAACCGTCTTTGCAAAACGGTCAGGCTTGGTCACTCTTTGCTTGAATTCTAAGTTGCGACTTTCGCCTTTTTTAATCAGCTGTCGTAATTGATATTGATTCATCACTTTGAGTTTTATAGTTATGCTGCACGTATTTAGAAATTGAATCGCTTACCCAGTCTAAATTTTGTGCTTCTTTAAATATACCAAAAATATCTTGATTTTGCTATCGAAAGGTGAGGTTAAAGTGTTGATTGTTTATTAATTAACTGTAGTTTCATGTTGTTTTAAAATAAGCCATTTGATGAAAACAGAGAACGAAGAATTTTACTTCGACCTCCTAATGAATCAAAATATATCAATAACTTATTTCAATAAATAAACAGAAACTATATCAATCCATATGAAAAGAATTAACTTTGTGACTTCATCAAAAAGAATAGAAAATTGACTGAAAATACTTTCTCGATGACCGCCAAAACATTTTTTGGTTTAGAAGAGGTCTTAAAACAAGAATTGATCAATATTGGAGCATCAAAAGTAAAAGCGGGTAGACGTGCCGTTACTTTTGAAGGTGATCTTGAAATAATGTATAAAGCCAATTTACATTGTCGTACGGCATTAAAAATCTTGATGCCAATTAAAGAGTTTAATGCACGTAATGAAAATGATTTATACGAGAAAGTAAAGAAAGTCAATTGGGCAAAATATATTGATAAAGACGGTACTTTCGCTGTCGATTCTACCGTATGGTCAGACTCTTTCAGACATTCTAAATATGTAGCCTTAAAAACAAAGGATGCTATTGCCGATCATTTTATGGAGGTGTTTAGAAGAAGACCAAACGTAAAAATTAAGAATCCCGATATTCAGGTACATATTCATATTTCTCAGCAAAACTGTATTCTATCTTTAGATAGTTCTGGTGAGGCATTGAATAGAAGAGGATACCGTTCTGAACAAAAAGCAGCACCTTTGAACGAGGTTCTTGCAGCAGGACTTATCTTAATGACAGGGTGGAAAGGTGATCGTCCTTTCTTGGATCCAATGTGTGGTTCAGGTACGATAATCGTCGAAGCAGCAATGATCGCTTCAAACACACCTCCAGGTTTAAAAAGAAAGTTTGCCTTTATGAACTGGCCAAAATATGATAGAAGACTTTGGAATCAGATATTCAGGGATGCTAAAAGAGCAATTAAAGAAATTGATGTTCCAATCGTAGGTTCAGATATCGATAGGAGTGCTATTGAAATAGCTATGGCCAATGCGGGTCGTTCGGGATTAGACGAAGATCTTAGAATTTCTAAGCAAAGTTTCTTCGATAGAAAATCGATTGGTGAGAACGGTATCATTATTTGTAACCCACCTTATGGAGAAAGAATCGGTAAAGACATCGAAGAACTTTATAAAAATATGGGCGACAAGCTGAAGCAGGACTTCTCAGGCTACGATGCATGGATCTTCTCTGGTAATATGGGAGCGTTAAAACATGTTGGGCTACGACCTAGTAAAAGAATAGAACTATACAATGGTGCAATCGAATGTAGGTTGGCCAAATACGAAATGTACAGAGGTACAAAATAAATGAGATATGAAAAAAGGGAAGCGTTTTGCTTCCCTTTTATTTATAACCTGATTTCGATGAATAATATTTTTCGTCGAAATCAGGTTTATAGTGAATTAGGATTATTTTCCTTCAATTTTGATCACTTGAACTTTAACATCTTTTTCTTCTGCACCAAAGTTCTCATCTAATTCTTTTTTGATGGTCTTTTGAACTTCTTTGCCATCTTCAAGGATCACATCAGCTTTAATAACGACATCTTGATTCTCGATTTGAACATCAATAGTTTTAATATTTTTGATGTTCTGTCCATGTTCCTTTTCTATTTCTTCAGAAATTTCTTTTTCAAAACCTTCATCAGAAATAAACATTCCTTTTTTAGGAGAAATCTCTTCGCCATCATCAGATTTCCAAGTAAACGTATTTTCCTCATCAGATAAATTAATCGTTGTATTTGATGCTGAATTCATTGCCTTTACAAAGTCTTCTTTGGCTAGAGTAATTGTTTTTTCTTCTTTTTTACCTTCTTTATTAGTGATCGAAGCTGTTACCTCAAATTGATCATCATTGATATTAATATCTTTGATTTCATAATCAACTATATCAGCACCAAATGCTTCTAGCATTTTCTCGCTTTTTTGTACATCAACATCTTTCTTGATGACAATATGTTTTTCAACTTTCTTTTCAGATTTTTCTTGACAAGAAACGAATAAAGAAAAGGTAATTATTAGAGTAAGTACAGTCTTTAAATATGTCATAGCGGAAGTCGTAAATAACTTTTAGAAAACAAATATTCATTTTGAAATATTTGTAAAGCAAAGTTACAAAAAAGCATAACTAGACCTTAGATTTTAAGGAATTTAACCTTAAACATTGTACTTATTTTCTTATTAATTTAAACAACAGAAAGACTTGGCAGATTTTTATTCAATATCAGATGGTTATCGACTTTTAGCCAATTGTCTAATAGGTTAGCATAAATAGATCTAAAATCTACTTGATGTACCAAGTCTCCTCTGTATAATTCCTTCAAATTCGGACCCTCATTATACAATCCTGCCTTTTTTAGGTTTTCTCCGATGATGAACACATTATTTGCAGCACCATGGTCAGTTCCACCAGAAGCATTTTGTTTCACTCTTCTTCCAAATTCCGAAAAAGTAAGGATCACCGTGTCTTTAAAAGCATCGTTTTTCTTTAAGTCTTTAACGAATGCACTTACACAATCCGAGTAATCCTTAAGTAGACCATTCTGTTTGTTTTTCTGATTAGCGTGGGTGTCAAAACCACCCAAAGAAGCGTAATACACCTTAGTATCCATTCCAGAAACAATCATTTCGGCAATGCTTTTTAAATGATGTCCCAAGTTAGAATTAGGATAAGCACTGTTTGAGGAATACACCTTGCCATGATCAAATACATATTTAGCCGATTGATGTGCCTCCGCTAATGTTTTGTAAAGATACCCTTGATTATTTTCATTAAGATCCTCTTGTTCAGACAATGCGTTAAATTGATCTGATTTCAATTTAAAGTAAAGTGATTTAGAATCCTCTAAAGCCAATCCTTTGATATGCTTACCTTTCATAGCTAAAGAAAGAGTATTGTCCATTTCAATACCTTCTCTGGCAGAAGTACAATGCGAATCTAAGTAACGACCTAACCAACCAGTATTCAAATACTCATTTGTATCAGAAGCAGTGTGCCAAATATCCATACTTCTAAAGTGTGAACGGTTGGGGTTAGGGTACCCTACATTATTAATTACAGAAAGATAACCCTCATCGTATAAATCGGCTAACCCTTTCATTTGTCCATTCAGTCCCAAATCATTATCTAATTTTAGGACATCAGATTTTTGAATAGCAATTTGAGGTCTTGCCTTATAATAGGAGTCGTCTAAATAAGGAACGACGGTATTTAAACCATCATTTCCTCCAGAAAACTGTATCACCACTAATCTTTTTCCCTGATAAGGCGAGAAATCCTTACCCATTGTCTGTTGAAGAAAAAGAGGTGTAAACAAGGTGCCTGTGGTAAGCAATGATGTGCTTTTTAAAAAATCTCTTCTGTTCATAATTAGCAAAGTTGATATTCTGGTAAGGATAATAATTGAATCATTCGATCTTTGAATGAAGAAAGCTGATGTTGATCAAGGTAGTTTTGAGCATCATCAGAAAGTTCACCTCGAATCATAATATCGGCAAGTGTACATTTCTTTTCTTCTTCTTGATGCAAACCTTCCACTTTAGACCATTTGATATCGCCCTGAAACTTCCCTAACTTTTTCATTTTCCTTTTGTTCTCATTAGGGTTTACATCATAATCTTCTTTAAAGGCTATAGGTATTATGCCATTATTTAGAAGAATAGAGGGCAATCGTAATCGCATGGCCAATCGACTACTATCAATCCAAGTCGTATCTCCAGGCCAACCTGCAACATTAGGAGGGAAGTAGAGTTCTTGTCCTAAGTTTCTTTGTAAGATCAGCCAAACTCTTTCACTTTTGGGTTGAAGATCAAAAGTGCGTTTTAACCCTACGATTAGCTCAATTGGGCTTTTGATTTTAGCACCAATCACATCATTACTATAAAACCATTTTGATGTAAAAATATGGTGCATCAAAATAGAAATATCATAATTGTTATTATAAAATACAGAGGTAATTTCCTCTAGGTGTTTCTCGTTAATATCAGGATGGACAAATTCTTTGTAGATTTTCTGACAGATGAATCGAGCACATTGTTTTTTCTCTAAAATCATCTCGATCACATCATCACCATCAAAGTTTCCAGTTTTTCCAAAGATGGTTTTTTCTCCTTTATCGTGTTGTCTTTCGTTAAAACGATAAGTACCATCTTTTTTATTCGACCATCCAGTAAAAGCTCTTGCAATTTCTTTTACATCATTCTCAGTATATTCTTGATCTCTCCCTAGTGTAAAAAGCTCGCACAACTCTCTTGCAAAATCCTCATTTGGCGATTTCTTTTTATTCTGACGAAGATGAAGATACTTTATCATTGCAGCTGATTTAGCTACTTCAGTGACCAATGTTTTAAAACTCCCCAAAGAGTTCGATCTTAATACATTGGTATATTGAACGGCATCGTACGGGTTGACAATCCTACAAGCAAAGTGACCATGCCAAAAGAGTGTCATTTTTTCAATCAAAGGATCATTTCCAGTAGACATCTGATCGATCCAATGGATATTAATGTCTCTAGAAAGCTTACGCATTTCTTTTCTCATATCCATTTTTTCATCAGCAGACATTTGCATGTAATTCGATGAAAACTCGGGGAGATCAAACTCTAGTAACTCAGGATTTTTAATAGCAGTTAAAGGGGTGACCCAATCTTTATTATTTATTACCTCGTCGGCTTCTTTTTTATTCATTCCAAAGCCTGCTCTGGAGTACAGATGTAATAGTTTTCGATAATCTTTTCTCATTGCTTATAAGTAGTACTGTTTATTAATAGACAGTTAATCTACCCAATAAAACAGACAGAAAGAACATTTTAAGAAAAAATAATTTGGGATTGCTTCCTTGATAGCTATTTTTGGAGTATATTTTTAACAACTACCTCTTTATCATAATGAGAAGAAATTTTAATGCAGCTGGAACATCTATTGAAGACCTGATTTCAGAAACAGAAAAACAATGTAATTACTTTAAAAGTAAAGTTTCCGCAAATAAGCTTGAAGTTGCTATTTTAACTCCTACTAATAAAGAGCCATTACCTGCTTTAGATGTAGCGAAAGTAATGGAAGTAATCACTAAACATTTTGCCGACGCTGAAATGGATTTCGATTTTGGCGAATGTCAAGGCAATGAGTACTGCGTAGAGGTAGCCTGGTAATTAAAAAATTTTTAAAAGTCTAATAGAAACAGAATGCCAAAGAAAATTCTGATTATCGATGACGAAAAGAGTATCCGATATACACTTAGAGAAATCTTAGAATTCGAAAACTATGAAGTTGACGAAGCAAAAGATGGAGAAGAAGCATTGGAGAAATTGGTAGTCAATAATTATGACGTTGCACTTTGTGATGTTAAAATGCCTAAGAAAGACGGTATTGAAGTGCTCACTAAAGCTATGGAAATGGGTAAAGCTCCCCAATTTATTATGATTTCTGCCCATGCAAACATCGATATAGCCGTAGATGCAACTAAAAAAGGTGCCTTTGATTTTATCTCGAAGCCGCCAGATTTAAATAGATTATTATTAGCAGTAAGAAATGCACTTGATAAAAACTCTTTAGTTCAAGAAACTAAGGTGTTGAAAAAACAAGTGGCTAAGAAATACGACATCATTGGTGAGTCTGCTCCAGTTCAGTTAATGAAGGATACTATCGAAAAGGTAGCTCCTACAGAAGCTAGAGTTTTGGTGACTGGACCAAATGGTGCTGGTAAAGAATTGGTAGCACGTTGGATTCATGGTAAATCACCACGATCTAAACAACAATTGGTGGAGGTGAACTGTGCTGCAATTCCTTCTGAATTAATCGAATCTGAATTATTCGGTCACGAAAAAGGATCGTTTACTTCAGCACACAAGCAACGTATTGGTAAATTCGAACAAGCCAACGAAGGAACACTATTCCTAGATGAGATTGGCGACATGAGTTTATCTGCTCAAGCAAAAGTGCTAAGAGCGTTACAAGAAAATAGAATCACTAGAGTAGGTGGCGATAAAGAAATTAAGGTAAATGTTCGTGTTGTTGCTGCAACAAACAAAGATCTTAAAGCCATGATCAAATCGGGTGATTTTAGAGAAGATTTGTACCACCGTTTGAGTGTTATTGTCATCAAGGTTCCATCATTATCTGATAGAAAAGACGATATTCCATTATTGGTGAAGAAATTCTTGAAAGATATTGCTGGTGAATACGGTAAACCTGAGACTCAGATAACAGAAGAGGCTTTGGAAAAACTGAAAGAACCAGAGTGGACAGGTAATATTCGTGAACTTAGAAACGTAGTAGAAAGGTTAACGATTATGAGTCCAACAGAGATAACAAAACAAGATGTTGAAATGTTTGCTTTCTTATAAGCAATCAAAATAAAATATAGGCCGCCTTATTTAATAATAGAGCGGCCTGTTTTTTTTATGAGTGAACCAATGGTTCTTTTTCTTCTTTCGACATCAAATACTCCTTTCGTTTCTTATTTAAATAGTGACGAATAGGTGTGTCCACATATTTCATCATCAAATAGCCAAAGACCAAACTGATCATAATACTTATGCTGGAGATAAATAATTGATCGTCTATACTAACCGTTTTACTTTTGATGTAATTTAGGAAGATAAATGCTCCCGAAATATGTGTCATGTACAATGGGTAGGATAAATCTCCCAAGAACTTACACCCTGATTCTAATGTGGAGTTCGTTTGAGCACCCGCTCCAATGGATAAGATCAGAGGGAATATTATCATTACAATAATTGACTCTGTAATCCAATCATTATTTACATGAGGGTAGAAGAAACAACCCAATAAAAGGAGTAAAGGAAGGAATAATCCTAACTTATTCTTCCAAATCAAATTGAATTTGTAGACCACTAAGCCTGCGATAAAAGAGTAGGTTACTCTAATAAATCCTCCCGTAAAAGTAGGGAAGTCCCATCCACTGTTGATCCATCCATCGGCATGTGCTTGATAAATCATAAATGCTCCAGCTACACTCAAAGAGGCTACTAACCATTTTTTATTCATTCTCCACAATACAACTCCATACACAATACTGATGATGTACTCAAAGAATAGCGACCAAGCAGGGGAGTTGAAAGGGAATAATGCATCCATTCTATAAGGAAGAATAGGTGTTGGAATAAGAAAGATTGAGCCTAAAAAGGAGATACTCATTTTATCCCACCCAACGGACCAAACGTCGGTAACAAAAGGATCTATTAAGTAGGCAATTAAGCCGATAATAGAACCTACAACAACCAACGGATGAAGTCGGATTAGACGGTTAATGAAAAAGTTTTTTACACCAATTTCTTTCATTCTGTGATTGTAAGCATAAGCAACGACAAACCCAGAAAGACAAAAGAAGAAATCTACCGCTAGGTAACCATGACCAAGGATATTGGTCTCATAATCGTCTAAATAGACGAGCTCTAAGTAATGGAAAATAAGGATGATGATGGCAGCAACACCTCGGAGACCATCCAAAATATGGAAGTGAGGTTTGCTTTTCGAAATTAAGTTGGTTCGATTTAGCATTTCTAGTAAGTATATTGACAGTAGACCTGTCGAGGTTTAACATAAATAGTCGCTCAAAACTACTTTTTGGGTGATGTTGAAAAGATGAAAAATTGATACATAATGTGTTTTTAGTAAAAATTCCCTCATTTCCTGTATATTTTTTTCCTTATTAGGAATTGCCTAATTATTAATTCCTGTTTAATTATAAACAAAACAATCCGTTGCATTTAAATTAGGGACAAAAATCACCAAATCCTTTACTTTTTCCCCTTGATCCCCTCAGATAAAAATGTAATTTTGTGACGGTGTTGAAGAGCCCATATTTTATGGCATCATCACAATCAAACTAATAATAAAAAGTATCATAATCATGTTGAAACAAATCAATCCAACATCAACAAACGCTTGGAAAGCTTTGGAAGCACACTTTGAAACAATGAAAGATGTGCAAATGAAGGATCTATTTGATACAGACGCTTCAAGAGCAGAAAAGTTCTCACAAACATTCGAAGATATTTTTGTTGACTATTCAAAGAACATTATCAACGATGAGACCCTAAAACTATTACTAGATCTTGCAAAAGAAACAGGTGTAGCAGAAGGTATTCAAAGTATGTTCAATGGAGAGCATATCAACGAAACTGAAGATAGAGCAGTATATCACGTTGCGTTGCGTAACCAATCAAACACTCCAATGGAGGTTGATGGTGAGGACGTAATGGTAGAGGTAAATCACGTACTTCGTCAGATGAAAGAATTTTCAGAAAAAGTAATTTCTGGAGATTGGAAAGGTTACTCAGGAAAATCAATTACTGATGTGGTAAACATTGGTATCGGTGGTTCTGATTTAGGTCCTTACATGGTGACTGAAGCGTTGAAGCCATATGCTACAAACGTAAATATTCATTATGTATCTAACGTTGATGGTACTCATATTTCTGAGACACTTAAAACATTAGATCCAGAAACAACAATGTTCATTATTGCTTCTAAGACGTTTACAACTCAAGAAACAATGACGAACGCGAACTCTGCAAGAACTTGGTTCTTAGAGTCAGCAAAAAGCGAAAACCACATCATGATGCACTTCGTTGCTTTGTCAACTAACGAAGAAAAAGTACGTGAATTTGGTATCGCTCCAGAAAACATGTTCCGTTTCTGGGACTGGGTTGGTGGCCGTTACTCTTTATGGTCGGCAATTGGTCTTTCTATTGCTTGTAACATTGGTTTCGATAACTTCGAAGAAGTATTGAAAGGTGCTCACGCAATGGATAACCACTTCAAATCAGCTGAATTTGGAGAGAACCTTCCTGTAATTTTAGCAGTATTGGGTGTTTGGTACAATAACTTCTATGGTGCTGAATCTCATGCATTGCTTCCTTACGATCAATACATGCACCGTTTTGCAGCTTATTTCCAACAAGGAGATATGGAATCGAACGGTAAATATGTAGATAGAGCGGGTAACCCTGTAGACTACCAAACTGGCCCAATTATTTGGGGTGAGCCTGGTACAAACGGTCAGCACGCATTCTACCAATTGATCCACCAAGGTACTAAATTGATTCCTGCTGACTTTATTGCTCCAGCAGTATCACAAAATCCAATTTCTGATCACCATCCAAAGTTATTATCTAACTTCTTTGCTCAAACAGAAGCATTGATGACAGGTAAGACTGAAGAAACTGTTGTAGCTGAATTTAAAGCTGCTGGTAAATCAGATGAGGAAATCGAAAGATTGAAAACATTCAAGGTATTTGAAGGTAACCGTCCAACAAACTCTATCTTGATGAAAAAATTAACTCCATTCACTTTAGGTGCATTGATCGCTATGTATGAGCATAAGATCTTCGTTCAAGGTGTAATTTGGAACATTTTCTCTTACGATCAGTGGGGTGTTGAGTTAGGTAAGCAATTGGCTAACAAAATCCTTCCTGAGTTGCAAGATGATGAGAAAATCACTTCACACGATTCTTCTACGAATCAGTTGATCAACAAATACAAAGAAATGAGATAGTTGTCTCTTTCTGCATCAATTATTTGATGATAAGAAAGCCCGTTCAATATAAATTGATCGGGTTTTTTTATGTCTCGTATTACCAAATTTTTATCAGATAAATACTTACTTCTTGTATATTTTTTTGATTCGTTTTAATACAAACAAAAAAGTAGTAATTTGGTATAGCTTTTATCAATTGACTAAATTTAAAAAGGTTCTCAAGAACATCACTTTATGTTTAAAAGGGTTCAAAACAATATATTTTCATTTTTTTTCTCAGTAGTAATCGTCACTTTTTTAGTATTAGTAGGATTACTCAATACCTTAATCAGTAATTTTGAAGATAATGCAGTTAGAGAGCGTCTTCATGATGTTGGTTTGGCTTTAAAAGACTTTATAATTAGAGATTTTGAAGAGAAGGAATCAATTGCGGTTACTTTATCAAAAACTATTACAGATGAAGAAATAGCCCCTCTTTATGCTAAATTGAAATCAACTGAAGGGAAGGAATATTCAACTAAAGAACTTCAATATAATTTTGATAGAATCTATCTTGATTATGGCAAAAAATATAAAGGAAAGTTCAATGAAGGAGATTTAAGCAAATTCCTAATTGAAGCTAATTTTGAGAAAAGTGGCATTCCATATATGCTATGGATGAACAATAAAAAGAATAAGAATGAAAAGCCCTATCTATCGTTCAGAACCCTCACTAATGTTTTAAATCAATTTGGAAAAGTAATCGATGCATCAGAAGTACTTTTAGTAAGCGTTGAGAAGGGGATTGTTTTGGGATCAAACAACAACGAATCCGAAATAGGGCAAACGGTATATAAAAAATTGTTTTCTGAAAAGGATATTCAGGAAATGGTACTGATGGTCAATGAAGGTAAGCGAGACTTTTATTGGTTGGATGTATCAAATTCAAAAATCAATTTAGGGAATACAAGATGTTATCTAGCTACTAAAATAGGCAAGAATAAGAAATATGTAATGCTATTTTCTTTCGATACTAATAAATGGCATTTTAATAAATCGGTAGAAGAACATTCTACAGATGTTTTCCTTACAGGGCTTGATGGTCTAATGCGTACTAACTCTTATATGTTCAAAAAAAATCCATCTGCGATTTGGTTAAGAATGTCTCAAGAAGGATATAATTTAGATGAGTTGGAAGCGGCTAAAAGCAAAAAATCAATTATTGGTTTTCAAAAAGTTGATCAAAAAATTCTAGATAGTATCAAAAAGTACGATGATTCGATCTTAGAAGCGAAAAGCGTAAACGGTATACATGTTTTGGCTAATGCAGTAGCACTAAAACGACCAGGTCTTGATTGGTATGTGGTGGTAGAGTGGAGTAGGGCTGTGGCTTTTGCAGAATGGGATAATCTAAGGGTATATATTAATAGTGTTTTAGCCATTGTAGCAGTCTTCTTTTTATTAGGCATTTTATATGGAGGGAAAAGACTTTCGAGTTTAATTTTCGCCTTTAAATCTGCACTCGCAGATTTAGTAAAAAACCCGAAATTATTCATGTCGAATAGTCATAAATATAGACATGTTTCTTCTGACATGATGCAGCAATTGGAAATCATTAGTGAAGAGATTATCAAATTATACGATCATAATGATAAGCTGCAAAACGATGTGAAGCTAGCGAATATTCATATGAAAAAAATGAATGTAACTATTGATAATCAAACTGTTGATCAGAAAAAGCTTCACAGGGAAAAAGAAAATGTGTCGAAAGATTTAAAGGAATATAAGCACAAGTATACTAAGGGGATTCATTCATTACAGAATATTCTTCAAACAAGCTTATTTGATGATAACTTAAATGTTGCCAATACATCAGGCCACTTTTTAATATCAAAAAAGAAATCTGAAATAAGCGGTGATTTTGTGTGGGTTTGTGAAAGAGAAAGCAGAGTATTCTTTGTAGTCGGCGATACTGGTAAAACAGATTTGCAAGGTGCGCTTCTGAGAATAGTACTTAGCGATTTATTCACGGAAATAGTGAAGGTGAAAAAAATATCATCACCAGATAGAATATTAGAATACCTTCATAAATTACTTTACGACTTAATTATTCGCGGAGAAGAAATATTTGATAAAGAGCTGTGTATGTCGGTTTGTGTATGGGATCGACAAAAACAAATGATAGAGTTTGCAGGAGCCAATCAATCTTTATTTGTCACTAGAGATGAAAATTATGAGGAATTTATAGGTGATGAAAACGGTGTTGGTGGGATAGGCAATGAATCTCAACTGAAATTCCAAAATCACTATATTCCTCTGAATAGAGTAAAAGTATGTTACATCTATTTGTTTACTGATGGAATTATTAATCAAAGAAACGCCGATAATGTAGCTTTCTCTAAAAACAGATTAAAAGAACTGATTATTGATGTACAAATTGAAGGAATTGATAAACAAGAAGAGTATATCAAAAAGACTTTAGAAGAGTGGAAAGGGGATATGCCGCAAGAAGATGATTTATCGCTTATGAGTATTAAAGTGATTTAACTTGATTCAAATTTGATGAAATTAGAATAATTCTATAAATTATAGTATTATTTGATAACGTTCTGACAGTTTATTAAAATTTAATATGAACTGTTTGTGTTAACTATACTCTTTCTGAATAATATACTTCACTAAATTACTGACTGTTATGTTAAATGGAAGCTTAAGAAGCAGGATATTAACTGCCTTCATTTCCTTTGCCATTCTCTTTGCTTGTATATCTTTTATCACTTATAAATATATAAATAGGAGTGAAAACTTAGATCAGGTAAAAGCATGGCTTCTAACAATGGAAGTAAGTGTACTTGATCTTATTAAGCAAGATGCTGCGGACTTGTTTAACGATTCTGCAATGCCTTTTAAGAATAACCAAGAGACAGAAATTTTTTTAGAAAATAGAAAAAATAAAGTAGAACTAGTTTCGGCAAGTATCGATAAATTATTAAGCAACGATAAAGTGGAAGAATGGAAGATAAATGATAATCTTCTTTTTGTTGATAGCTTAATTGATGAATACAATAGTATATTTTATGAATTGATAAATGCTAAAAGAACGTTAGGATCGGAATCAACAGGTTTATACAAAGAGTTTCTTGATAACGGAAATCAATTATTAGGATTAAAAGGGAGTGTCAATATTTCATATTATAATCGAATGCAACACCTTGCTGTGAAATATTTCTTAGACCCCAAGACGTCCTATGTACTGGAAATCAATAAAATTGCCGGAGAATTAAAGTCTCGTATAGACGGGACACAAGATAAAGCCTTTGCTCAACAAGTAGACAATTACCTTATTGTTTTTAATGAGATTGTACTGATACAATACCGTATCGGTCAGAATAGAAAAGATGGTTTAATCGGTAAATTACATAACAAGTCAGATTATATAGAATCCGAATTTGACTCTCTAAGTACAGATGTTTCTAATCGATTTGTACAGTTAATGTGGAAGATAAAATTATCTTATGCACTTGTAAGTTTAATCGCAGTGTTGTTTACGATGGTTGTCGGATATAATACCGCATTAAAAGTATCTACCCCAATTACGGTACTTGAGGGTAGAACTCGAAAAGTGATTGAAGATGGATATGTGCAAACAGAGAAAAATATCGATTTCAAATCACTTAGAAAGCCAACCAGTGAAGTGGCCTCCTTAGCCAATTCGTTTCAGGAAATGTATGATATGATTCAAAACCAGTTTAAGGAATTGGAAGCAGGTAATCATCAACTCAAAAAATCTGAAAAGCAATTGATGGAGAGTAACAAAATGAAAGATCAGTTCTTCTCAATCATATCTCATGATTTAAAAGGTCCTATCAACACTCAAATAGGGTTTTTAAAATTGATGATGGAAAGATCAAATGCTTTTACCCCAGAAGAGATCACCATACTTTCTAAGGATATGTATTTTTCTATGAAGAACATCATGGATCTTATGGAGAACTTACTTTCATGGTCTAGGTCTGCATCAAATTCACTTAAAATTGATAAGAAAGTCAACTCTATCAATAAAGTTCTTAATAAAAACTATGAGCTTTATAGCAGCACAGCCAAAAAGAAAAATATTCAACTAGAACTATTAGCGGAAGAAAACCTTTTTAGTGTATTCGATTTTAATAGTATAGACTGTGTGGTTAGGAATCTGATTTCTAATGCCATGAAGTTTACATCCGATGATGGAACAGGGGTGATTAGAATTGAAGCCTCCAAAGTTAAAGATGAGGTAAAAATCGTTATCTCTGACAATGGGGTAGGTATGAGTAAAGAAAATTTGGATAAGCTGATGAACCCAGAAGTACAATACTCAACCAAAGGAACGTCTAAGGAAAAAGGGGTTGGATTAGGAATGCTTCTCGTTCAAGATTTTGTGATGAGAAACAATGGTAGATTAGTAGTAGAATCTATGGAAGGAAAAGGCACTCAATGCATACTCAGGCTGTCTTTCCAACCTGAGTATGTAGAAATGCAAACTCCTGAATTAGCCTAGAGCAGCTGCTCGTTTTATCCTGTCGTTCATTGCACGACCAAGACCTTCTTCAGGCATCCATTCTCCAAGTATGAAGGATGGATTTTTTTTATCTATTAATCGAAGCGTTTTGAAAAGATTTCTAGCCGCCTCATTTAAATCACCTTCTTTAGAAAGGGTAAATTGATTTTCTTCAGGTACATTATCAAATGAAGAGGATAAAGATAAAGTAACAAAATCTTTGCCTTTGTACTCTTCAATCATCTTTTTTATATCACCCAATAACAATTGAGCATTAGGAGCATAATGTCTATGTAGCATTCCCGGAGCCTGAGGTTGTGAAGAAGACTGTGCGTTTACTTCCACCTTGCCTATCACTTTTTCAATTTCCTCCACAGGAATACCTCCTTTTCTGTAAATAGTCGGAATACCATTAGGAAAACCAACGATTGTTGATTCAACGCCAACAAAGCAATCGCCACCATCTAAAATATAATCGATTTTTTCGCCTAAACCGTCTTGTACGTGTTGTGCAGAGGTAGGACTGATATATCCAAAAGGATTAGCACTTGGGGCTGCTACCGGAAAATCTAATTGAGACAATAAATTTAAAGCCAATTGATGTTTTGGTACTCTAACAGCGACAGTATCTAATCCAGAAGTGATTAAATCGTGAATTTTTTCTGAACGTGGTAAAACCATTGTCAAAGAACCTGGCCAGAAAGCATCTGCTAGTTTTTGAGCAGCTTCAGGTATATCTTTTACGTAGGGAGATAAACGTTCTAGAGAATCGCTATGAACAATTAAAGGATCGAAGCTTGGACGAGCTTTTACTTCAAAAATATGCGCTGCAGCTTTTGGATCAAGTGCATTACCAGCTAATCCATAAACTGTTTCGGTGGGTAATCCAATTAGCCCACCTTTATCCAATACTTCTTTGGCTTTTGCTATAGATGAATCGATAATCGCCATAGTATGATTAATCGTTTAAGTTATTTTCTTCCTCCGCTTTTTTCTTTTCCATTTCTTCGTCGTAACCAACTAGAATTTCTTGGAATTCGTAACCTGTTAAACGAGTAATGCCTTTCGTTAAATACCATAAACCAACCACCATAAAAGCCATAGATGGAAGAGCAATGGCAACAAAACTGATGGATTGTAAGTAGGCAATCTCATCGTTAAAATCCTTAGTGTTGGCAGGACTTACCACAATTGCTTTGGCAATAACATAATTCAAGATCATAGAAACCAAGAAAGAACCTGCTACAATAAACGATGTATTTTTTAATAATTTCTTAAAAGCTACTTGGTGATTAGTTTCTTCTAGTTTACTCTCTATTTTATTAATATCCATAATCATATCATTGTAGATAAATTTGTTGACTAATGGATATTTGGTAAATGTAGAGAAGAAGATAAGAACAGCAATAACAAAAGGAACCATTGCTTCTTTAATGGCAATATATTCAGGGGGTAAGTTTAATAGTTTCACACCACCGGTTAAAGCCACATTTATGATACCAAGAACAGCGATGATGCTGACCTCTTTTCTAACTTTAAAATCATAAATACTGTAACCAATTGGAAAAGCTAAAGCAATAAGCATTGCATATAAGTCGCCTAAATATTCATCGTCACTTAGTTTTAAAAGTATTAAAACAGGAATAACAATATTAAAAACTAAACTCCATAAAGGGTTTTCTTTCTTTTTTACTTTCTGATCTACTTGCATTTGCATCTATTGAGGTATGAAGTTTGATACTTCTTTTTAAATTTGAGGAACTAAACTGGATAACAACTTCTATTAACTGAATAGAAAAACCAAATAAATGTGCCTCGAAACGCACAAAGATACAGAATATTAAATCCCTTAAAAATACAGGCTGTGAATAGACGTCAAATTTTTATTCTTTTACTGAATTTTATACTAGTGACTACAGGATTTTCACAATCCTCATTTCCCGAAGAATTTGATTTGGATGGCGACGAACGTTTTCCAAGTATTACTTCTGATGGTAAAACATTACTTTTTGCAAGAGAAAAAAAGAAAGGTTTCGATTTTTTCTTATCAAATAAAGTGGATGGAAAATTTATGCCTCCAACGAAATTGATATTACCTGATAATATGCCTTATCCTACCAGTCCAGTGATTAGTCACGATGGACGTTGGATTTATTTTTCGGCCATTAATAAAGGGAATCAAGGCGATATTTATAAAATGAAACGTTGGGGTAGAAGGTTAGGTAAACCTGAAATTTTGCCTTACCAGATCAATTCAAGAGGTTACGAAATGTTCCCTTCTCCAACAAAAGATGGAAAAGGACTGTATTTTTGTCGTTTAGAGGATAATTCTGATCCGACAAATTTAAAGTACGCGATTTACTATGCTGCACTTGATAATAAAGGAAATGTAATGGATGTCAAGAAATTACCAGAACCAATAAATCTATATTCTGAAAAAGAACCTAAGATCATGCCTGATGGTAAAACCTTATTTTTCATGTCAAAGATCAGTGAAGAAGGTTTAGAGTATGAAGTCATGTGTTCTATCAAAAATGAAGACGATACTTGGGGTGATCCTTTTCCAATTGATGCTTTAAATGCTCAAGATTATGCACACCCTCCTTGTATGGATGGTATAAGTAAAATGGCTTATTTCTCTCACGAAGGAAAATTAAAGGAATTGCATTGGGGACACATTCTAAAAGAAGAGAAGCAGGATAAAAAAGAAGTAGTCGTTAAAACAAGAAATAACGAGAACGATGAAGATAAGCAGGAGGATAAGGAAGAAGCTAAAACAGCTTCAAGACCTAGCATTTCCTCATTTTCTGATTTAGGTTTTGAAATTATAGAGTATGAACAAAAGCCTGTGTATAGAGCAATTATCATTGGAATTAATGATTATAAAGATGATAAGATTGCCAATTTGGATCGACCAGTAGATGATGCACAACAGATTCATGATATATTAACTAAGCATTACACTTTCCCTAAAGAAAACGTGACTTTTCTAAAGAGTCCAACCAGAGTAGAAATAATAGAAACGTTGGATAATGTGATGGAAGTAGCTAAGGAAAATGATCATATTTTAATTTTTTATGCTGGCCACGGACATTGGGACTCAAAACGTAAAGCTGGGTATTGGTTACCATCTGATGCAAAAGCAAAAAGTACGGCCAATTGGGTGAGAAATTCTACCATAAAAGAATACATAGCTTCTTATAAAGCAAAACATGTTTTATTAATTTCAGATGCGTGTTTTTCAGGAGGCATTTTTAAAACAAGAGCAGCATTTAATGATGCACCTAAAGCCATTAAAAATTTAGAAAAGCTACCTTCTAGAAAAGCCATGACAAGTGGAACATTAAAAGAAGTGCCAGATGAAAGTGTATTTGTGAAATACCTACAGAAAAGACTTTTGGATAATACGGAGAAATATATATCCGCACGATCATTGTTCGATAGCTTTAGAGATGCAGTGATGAACAACTCAGAAAACGTTCCTCAATTCGGTGTCATCAATTCAACTGGAGATGAAGGAGGAGATTTTATTTTTGTGAGAAAGGAAAAGTCAGAATAATCTCTGAATTTATAAAGAAAAGGAAAAGGGTTGAATAGATAATCAAACTATTCAACCCTTTAATTGTTAAGGGAAGATATATATCTTCTTATTTGGTACTACAATAAACAAAACTATTTCCTCTAAAGC
The DNA here is from genome assembly GCF_018736045.1 of Flammeovirga yaeyamensis. NCBI lineage: Bacteria > Pseudomonadati > Bacteroidota > Cytophagia > Cytophagales > Flammeovirgaceae > Flammeovirga > Flammeovirga yaeyamensis. Next base: position 1,915,119 of record NZ_CP076132.1, read on the forward strand.
AATAATTATAGTATTATAATATTGATTACTAGGACATTTGTAATGTGTATTGCCATATTAATTTGTAATTTGTTTCATCTTATTAAAACCTTTCTCCGCAAAGTTAGGTTCAAACTCTTGATAAGCGAAAATAGCAATAAGGATAATACCCACAATTACAGCCAAGCGAATGACAGCTTTTGCTACTTTCCAAAATACGATGATGATAGCGATAATGGCGATGAATAATGTAGAAAGTTGTCCTTGACTGAGTCCTACAAAAAAGTCTTGAATTTGATCCATCATAAAAAAATGAACTTAAGTGTACAGTTAAAAAAGAAAGGTGATAAATTCTTTATATAATTGCAAAGAAATTTAAATTTTATACTTAATAATTTTATATACTAGTCCTATTAACTAAATAGAATAGTACTATTTTTATAGATATATTTAAATTTGTATCTTGTTAGCACAACGAACATAAATTATAGACTTAATATGTTATCCAAAAAGACAAAATATGCATTAAAAGCATTGAGGTTTTTGGCTTCTAAATATGGCGATGGTCCAGTACTTATTTCTGATATTGCTAAAAAGGAAAATATATCTCAGAAATTCTTAGAGAGTATTCTTTTAGAGTTAAGAAAAGGTAGAATCCTAAGCAGTAAGAAAGGAAAAGGTGGGGGATATTATCTTATTAAGGATCCTCAAGAAGTGACTCTTTGCGATATTCATCGTATGATTGAAGGCCCTATTGCACCATTGCCTTGTGTAAGCCTTAATTATTACGAACCTTGTGAGGATTGCGAAGATGAAGTCAATTGCACCCTAAAAGCAGTTATGCTTGATGTTCGAGATGCACAGCTCGAAATATTAAAGAAAAAAACCATTCTAGACTTACTTCCAGAAAACTATATAGTTTAATGGTATTGTATAAAAAAGAGGTGACCTAATCTGAATGATTAGGTCACCTCTTTGCTTTTAATATATATGTGATTTATTCTTCCATTGCTTCCATTCTTTGAATTAATGGAGGATGAGAATAATGCATTTTTACATAACTATCGTGAGGAGTCAAATTGCTTAATGAATCCACCGATAATTTCTTTAAAGCTTCCACCAAAGCACTACTTGATGACGTGTCCTTAGCATAAGCATCAGCCTCAAATTCATTCTTTCTCGAGAATGCATTGACAATTAATCCTGTAATCATAGAGATTGGACTGTACAGCATTGAGAAAGCAACAAGGTTAAGTGGTGATAAATATCCACCAGTATTCGATTTAAAGAAACTTCCTAACTGTGTCATGTTATCAGCACCCATAGCTACCATCAGTTCTTTAGAATCAATAAATAAGCTCAATAACCAAAGTGTAATAAAGATATTTACTGCAGAGATCACAAACATTTGTAAGGTGTGCTTTCTTTTATAGTGTCCCACTTCGTGTGCCAATACTGCAACGATTTCATCCGTAGATAATTTCTCAATTAAAGTATCATAAAGCACAATATTTTTATTGCCACCTAAACCGCTAAAAAAGGCATTGGCTTTCGTCGATCTTTTCGATCCGTCCATCACCATAATTTTTCCCAGAGGGAAATCTACGCTGTTGGCATAAGTAGTAATAGCACTTAATAACTCACCTTCCTCTAGTGGAGTAAGTTTATTAAACATTGGCAAAATCACATTGGCATAGAACATTGTTGCCCCTAAAGCAAATAACATGAATACTACCCAAGCAATGATCCAATACGTAGAAGGGAAGTTGTGATAGAATGCTACAAAACCCCATAATAATAAACCGCCAAGAATAGCTCCTAATGCATATCCTTTTAATTTATCAAGAACAAAAGTACCTACAGTCATTTTATTGAATCCATACTTTTCTTCGATTTTAAAAGTATTCATCCACTCAAAAGGAATTCCGATAACATCAGAAATTAGTGCGATGATGGCAAAAAATGACAATAGCTGTATAGTATTATTATCAGAAAGGTCTAAGCAAAAAGAATTGATAACTGCATAACCTCCTGCTAAAAGTAAAATCATCGTTAATAAATAAGATGCTGCACTGCTGTAAAGACCTAAACGATCTTTTTCAGCTTGATACTCTTGTGATCTTTTATATTCCGCTGCATCATATAATCCTTCCAATTTAGAAGGAAGTTTGTTACTCATTGCTTTAATATTGAGGTGGCTAAGCACTCTTTCCAATACAAACTCGCCTGTTAGAATAGCTACAATAACTATCTTTAAAGTTTCTCCACTCATTGTTGTATTTTAAAAATTTCGTTCAAATTTAATAAAATAGCGCAGATCACAACACGATTTATGTTGAAAAGTTACCTTATCTTTCAGAACTTAGAGCAAGATTTACGATTAGACTTAAATAACATTGGACAATCAAAGAAACTATAAATGTTTAATTGTTGATGATGAACAATTAGCTAGAGATTTATTATCAGCCTACATTAAAAAAATACCATTTCTAGAAGAAGCGGGAAGTTGTTCCTCTCCTTTAGAAGCAATGCAGGTCATGAGAGAACAACAAATTGATATCCTATTATTAGATATTCAAATGCCGGAACTATCTGGGCTGGATCTAATAAAAAGTATGTCTAATCCACCTGTCGTGATATTTACTACTGCTTATTCTGAATATGCAGTGGAATCTTATGAGCTTAATGCCATCGATTATCTCTTGAAACCTTTTCCATTGGATCGCTTTATTAAATCCATAAATAAAGCGATAGAATGGATAGAAATGAAGTCTGAAACAGGAAAATCAGATGAAAAAGAAGAGTTTGTCTTTATAAAAGGAGATCAGAAAACGCATAAGGTGTTGCCTTCAGAAATAACATGTATCGAAGGTTTAAAAGAATATGTTTCCTTCTATTTAGATTCTGGAGAAAGGATCGTTTCACTTTACTCATTAACTAAATTAGAGAATGAATTAGCTCCTTTTGGATTTCTAAGAGTACACCGTTCTCATATCATCAATAAGAAAAAAGTAACCGCTTTTGAAAAACATATGGTTTGGATAGGTGATAAAGAAATTCCAGTAGGAAAAACCTACAGAGACAAAATTTTTGATATCCTGTCAAAATAATCAAGTACCTTCAAGGTTATAAATCAAATTCGTCTACCCTTAGCAAATTCCACATTGAGTACTTCAAAGAAATTCAATATTTATAGATCTTCGGCTGGAGCTGGAAAAACATTTACCCTAGCAAAGGAATACATCAAAATTGCTTTGCAAATCGAAAAGTTTGATGAAGAATTTAATCCAGACTACTTTCAACATATTCTAGCAGTCACTTTTACCAATTTGGCGACTGCAGAGATGAAAGAACGTATTCTAGAGCAACTTTTAAAGTTTTCCAAAGCTGAGAGTAAATTAGAAGATGATATGCTCAAAAGTATCATCAATGAGTTTTTTGGTTTTGGAATTGACGATAAAACACCTGATGAACAAAAAAGTCCTTTAGAGCCAGAAATCTTTAATAGAATAAAATCTAGATCTAAAATTGTTCATCAAAAAATATTGCACGGGTATTCTAACTTTTCCGTAAGCACCATTGATGCTTTTTCCCAAAAGGTAGCTCAAGCATTTAAAAGAGATTTAGACTTCCCATTTAATTTTGAATTGGTACTCGATTCCTCTAACCTTCTAGAAGATGCTATTTATAGTTTGATGGATAGAGTAGGTAAAGAAGAAGCTAAGGATCTGACGAAAGCATTAACTCAATTCTCTTTAAAAATGGCAGAAGAGGATAGGAGTTGGAATATAGTACCAAACATTAGCGATTTCGGTAAAGCACTTTTTGATGATAATCAGAGACGCATTATCGAAAAGTTGGGTATTAATCAGGAAACAAAAGAAGAATTAAGTATTGCTGATTTTTCGAAAATAGCCAACCGTCTTCGAAAAATAATATATGAGGACAATGAGAAGATTGTTCAGGATGCCTATAATACCATAAGAAAATCACTTTCTGATAATGGATTGTCATTGGATGAACTTAGCTCGAATGTAGGTAAAGCCATTATCAAATTTGATAAGCCATTATCTCAAATGGATAAGAAAAAGGATATTGGTAACCCGATTAAAAAGGTGGCTGAAAGTGGAGATCCATCTTCATTAACTACTAAAACGAATTATAAAAAGTTTGGCGGTCAAATGGACGCCGCTTATCCATTGATTCAATCGAGTGTAGCCTCAATTATAGAGGTAATTCTTTCTACTGAATTAATTAAAAAGGTATACGATAAAATTTATCTAGTCGGTACTGCATTGTTACTTCAAAAAGAGTTGGAGGTACAAAAGAAAGAGCAAGGTTGGATTCATATATCAGAAATAGGGGACAACATCAATAAGATAGTAGAGGATGCTCCAATTCCTTATTTGTATGAACGTTTGGGAGAACGTTATCATCATATTTTAATTGATGAATTTCAGGATACATCAAAAACACAATGGCATAACCTCATTCCATTGGTGTCAAATGCACTAACAGAAGAAGAGGGGAATAAATGTCTAGTAGTAGGTGATGCCAAGCAGTCAATTTATCGTTGGAGAGGCGGGCAGGCAGAAATGTTAGTGGAATTGCCTCATTTGCCAACAGCAAAAGGAACTGCTTTACAGCAAGAGGAATATGTCTTTGAAAAAGAAGCCAATCCATTAAAACTCGGCAAGAACTTTAGGAGTTTCCCAAACATCATTGAGTTTAATAATACATTGTATGAGTTTATTCGACAAGATGCAAAGAAGGAAATGCTAAGTAAATTCTACGAGGGGGGTGAGCAAGAAAAAGTAAAAAAACAAGGTGGACAAGTACGTCTGTCCATATTACAACAATCTGGAAGTGCATCAGATTCCGAAGAAATAAATCTAAAAAGAATCCACCAAGTAATTCAACAATTGGTTGAAGAAGAAGGTTATGCCTATAAGGATATTGCCATCCTCGTTAGAAAAAATGATAATGGTGCCAAGATCGCAGATTACTTAGTAAAAGAAGATGTAGAAGTGATTTCATCTGAGTCACTATTGGTCAATTCTGCTCCATCCATCCAATTTATGGTCAATATGATTCGCCTCCTAGCGAGAAGGTTGGATAAGATGCTATATATGGAGATTATCAGATTCTTGTTTGCTCACTTTAATGATATCAAAAACAATCGATGGGAGAAGAAGAATGAATCGCCAACCATTTTCCCAGGAAGCGATTATGTTGATTTAGGGAAGGCAATGAAAGAGTGTGAATCCCCATCCGATTTTGAAGCTATCCTCAAAAAAGAATTTGATGTTGATTTTGAATTATCCTCTTTCAGGAGAAAATCAATGTTTGATCAAGTCGAGTTTCTGATTCAGAACTTTCAATTAAATAAAAGAACAACGGAACAATCCTATCAAATGAAATTCTTGGGAGTGGTATTATCACATTCTCAGAAAAAAGGAAATAGTGCTCAAGAGTTTCTAAATAGATGGGAGAGTTTAAAAGATAAAGAGGCTATATCTGTTCCCGATAACATTAATGCAGTTCGAATTCTATCCATTCATAAATCGAAGGGTTTAGAGTTCCCTGTTGTGCTTTTGCCATTTGCCAATTGGTCGGTTAAACCTCAAAATAAATCGTCTAAATGGTTTAATTGGGAAGGAAATGATGTTATTCCAGAGTTAGGAGCAACTAATCTTCCTTTGTCATCCTACTTGGAAAACACGGAATTTGCAGAAGATTACTTAGAAGAAGTAGAAGAAACCTTTATTGATGCCGTCAATATGCTTTATGTAGCAACAACAAGAGCCAAGAAGCACCTTCATATTTTTACGGTAGATTCAAGGTTCAAATCCACTCAAGTAACCGATCTTTTATTGAAGTTTAAAGATTTCGCTTTTTCTCATGATAATTTTGATGCAAAAGAATTGGCATCAGTTACTATTTCTTCGGAAACAAATGAAGAAATATTTAACGAATATGAATTTTTCTCAGACGATGTACCTAACAAAAATGCTGAACAGATAGGTGCGGTCAACGAAATTAAGGAGATCATTCACACAGATCAATCGGAGCATTTGAGGATGAAAAGCGGCTCTTTGGAATTAGGCGAAAAAGAAATTCACTTAGAAGAAATTGCATTAGCCAAAAATAAGGGAGTAATTATTCATAAAGCCTTCGAAAAAATCAGATTTAAAGAAGACTATATTGAAGCATCCAATTATTTGGAGCGAAAAGGTTGGATTGATTACGAAGAATTATTGGAATATCAAGATGCAATACTGAAAATTATAAGTCACCCAGAAGTAAGTAGTTTTTTTGATAAATCATCCGGATATACTGTACTAAATGAAACTGAAATAATATCACCTAGAAAAGAACTCATGAAGGCGGCAATCGTAGATCGTCCTGACCGTTTGATGTACAAAGGTGATGAAGCGATAGTAATTGATTATAAGACAGGTAATCATAATGATCACCATGAAGTTCAAATCAAGCGCTATGGTACTGCTTTAAAGAAAATGGGTTTTAAGACCATTAAATTAATTTTATTATATACTGAAAATAACGATGTTCATCATGTTGAATTTTAAATCAAAAACTTTCTTGTCATTGACATTATTGTTACTCTCTTTCTCCATTGTTTCCGCTCAAAAAGGAAAAATGTTCCCCAAAATGGAGGCGACGACCATCAATGATAAAGAAATTGTATTGCCCAATGCTGTAAAAGGGAAGGCTACATTAATTGGAGTGGCCTATTCGAAAAAATCACAGGAAAATTTAGAGAGTTGGATGCAACCCATCTACACGACATTTATTAATCCTCCGAAATCGGATCTTTTTGGATCGACAACTTATAATGTCAATATGCAGTTTGTTGCCCTTGCTAGAGGAATTGCTAAAGCCGCAGAGAAGACATTGAAAAGCTCAATGAAAAAGAATATTGATAAAAAGTTACACGATAATGTAGCCATAGTTTTAGGAAGTGTAAAAGAGTATAAAAATTCTTTAGGATTGGGCGCCAAAGATGTTCCTTACTTTTTTATTTTAGATCCGAATGGCAAAATTTTATTTGTAACCAGTGGTAAATATTCCCCTTCAAAAATGAGTGCCATAGAGGACGCCTTGTACGATTATACCGAATAGTTGTTAAAGTTTTAAAAAACTCGCTATAACCCTTAAATGATCATTTATTTTAGTAAGCAGTTTTTTAGATTTGCGTTACTCATGAATATATCTTGAGTAGAATAGAACTCACAAAGCAAGAATGAAGAAGCTAGATAAGCTATTATTAAAAGCATACATAGGACCTTTTGCATTAACTTCTGCAATTGTTTTATTTATTTTTTGGTCGCAGTACATGATCTCAAAATTTGTCTATTTCTTAGGCAAAGATTTAGGATACGATGTTTATGCGGAATTGTTCTTTTGGTTTGCATTAGCCTTGTTGCCATTAGCATTACCACTAGCCGTGTTGCTAGCGTCGTTAATGACCTATGGTAGTTTAGGACAGCACTCTGAACTAACAGCAATTAAAGGGGCAGGGATCTCATTAATTAGAGTATTAAGACCTGTATTTTTCTTTACAATAGCTGTTACATTATTTCAATTAGTATATAACGATACTGTCGTACCCCACGCTAATTTGAAAGCTTATAGTTTGCTTTATGATATCAAACAGACTAAACCGACGATGAACCTTAAAGAAGGAGCATTTTATAACGGCTTAGATGGTTATAGTATCAAAGTATCGAAAAAAGATGAAGACGGAATCGGTATTCACGATGTGATCATTTATAAACATGAAGGACACCGTGGAAACAAAGAAGTGATTCTGGCCAACCATGGTAAAATGGAATTGATCAACGATGATACATTTTTGATGTTGACCCTGTTTAACGGTAATGCATACAGTGAAGTAGAAGATAAAAAATCGAAGGCGGATATTCAGTATGTACATTCTGAATTCGATTCTTCAATTTTCTATTTCTCAATGGAATCATATGCGATGAACGAAACTAGAGAGGACTTATTCATGGGGCATAACCTAATGAAAAATAGTACTCAGTTAAAAGCGGAGCAAGATTCATTAGAGAAAGCTATGGTAGATTACAGTGCTATGCTTGCTAAGAATGGTAAGACACAGTTCTACTACAGAAATACTTCTGCTAAAGGTGAACATAAAGCCAATAAATTTACTAAGAAGAAATTTGATCCTAATTCTAAGACTAATAAACTTAGAATTACATCTTCAGCATACAATAGTGCTTCGAGTTTCTACAATGTATTGAAGTCGAATGCCTCTAGGCATGCTAATCAGTTAAAAGAGGATGTGAAATATACGATTGATGTTCAAAAGAAAATTTCTACAGCAGTCGCTATTTTACTAATGTTCTTAATCGGTGCACCACTTGGAGCGATTATCAAAAAAGGTGGTCTTGGTGTTCCTGTATTGGTATCAGTATTGTTCTTCGTGATTTACTATATCATTACGATTACAGGTGAAAAGATGGCAAAAGAGTTATTAATCGACCCAGTTCTAGGAACTTGGTTGTCAAATATCTTCTTGTTAGTCTTTGGTTTGTTCTTCACATACCAAGCGAAAAACGATGTAAAACTTTTTGATACTGATTACTACTCTGTAGTATTCAAGAAATTATTCAAAAAGTAGATATAAATTTATTACCTTAATAACCCTATGCAGTTTAGTCTGTATAGGGTTTTCTTTTGTAATTTGAGAGAAATTAAACCACTACAATTAATGAAAAAAATCATCATAGCGTTAGATGGTCACGCAGGTTGTGGCAAATCAACTACTGCAAAAGCAGTAGCAAAATCATTAAATTATGTATTTATTGATACTGGAGCAATGTATAGGGCAGTAACCTATTATTTTCTTGAGAATGAAGTTGATTTTGCTGATCCTACAGAAGTGAAGAAAGCGTTAAATGAGATTTCATTAAAATTTGTCTTTAACCCAGAAAAAGGATTAGGCGAAATACACCTTAATAATAAAAATGTAGAGCCTTTCATCCGTAACATGGATATTACTAGTCGTGTGAGCGATGTGGCTGCTATTAAAGAAGTAAGGGTCTTTTGTGTGAGAGAACAACAGAAGATGGGAGAAGACAAAGGAATAGTGATGGATGGTCGTGATATTGGCACTGTAGTCTTTCCTACAGCAGAACTTAAAGTATTCATGACAGCCGATGTGAAGGTAAGAGCTAAACGTCGTTTAAAAGAAATGGAATCTAAAGGAGTAAATACTAATCTTAGTGATGTTATAGCTGATATTGAAAATAGAGATCATTTAGACTCAACAAGAAAGGAAAGTCCATTGAAAAAAGCTGATGATGCTGTGGTGGTAGACACTTCAGGACTGACAATTCAAGAGCAAGTGGATAGTATTTTGAAGCTAGCAAAAAAGAAGTTGTAATCAATAGTTAATAGTGACTTAAGTCATGTTTGCTTAAAATATGTAAAGAAGTATCTCTAAAAGATACTTCTTTTTCTTTAACATAGTTTTAGGTTTAAGAGAGTAGTACTTTTAACTATTTGAAATAGAAGAATAATAATTATTACAATTAATAATGCATTAAAAAAGGCTATCATTAATCTAATGATAGCCTTTCTAATAAAAGGATGTATATATCGGTAAGTTAGCGATTAGTTAGCACTAACTTCTTTCTTCTTTGTTGTGAAAAGTGTTGGTTTGATTACTAAACCTAACCAACCCCAATTGTTGAATTTTCCTGAGTCACCACCTGCATTAGCTCCAGTGGCATATTGCATTGAATCTGTAGCAAACATCGCAGACCATCCACCTTGAATAGAGATGTATTTGCTGAATTTGTAATTGGCATTCAAATCCAATTCAGTACCCAAGTTATTGCCTTGTTCAACACCATTACCGTCATCAATCTTAGCATTTGACATGAAAGAGTGAACTCTGCCGTAGAATTTCCAATCTTCCATATTGTAAGTAGCGCCTAAGTAAATATCAGTTAAACCACCTCTTGGGTTTCTGCCACCAACATAGAAGTAGTCCATATGACCGTTGAATTTGTGGTTTGTACCAAAGTAAGGGTTAAATGAATTGTTGACATCACCTGCTGCATCATAAGCTGTACCAGATAGTAATTCACCACCTAATGTGAATGCTAAAGCATCGTTAGCACTAAATAAAACTTCTACTAAAGCATTGTAAGCAGAAAGATTTTGTTGAGCTGCACCAACACCTGTATTACCCATTTGGTAGTAGAACGCAGCATTTACACCAATTTTACCCGGTCTAAACTCAGCTCGAGCACCTAATGTTTGTTGGTATACTGTTTCAAAATCTGTTCTATTATTATTGTTAGGATCTTTATCTTGTTCAATACCAAGGTTCATTGCAAGAGCAGAAAGTTTTACATTTTCACTCAAGTCTTTATGGAACCATAAGTATTGCATATTTTTATATGAATTGTTGGCAACTCCTTGGTTAATACCGGTGTAGAAGTTGTTTTCACCATTCGTCGCAATGGAGATACCACCATGTAATTTAAATGATTTTTCGTATTTGAATACGATGGCATCATGGCTTCTCGCTTGTTGCGCCCAATCTACTGAACCAAAGATACGGTGATCATCATACACTAACTCTTGGCGACCGACTTTTGCAGAAAACGCATCAGTGAATAATAATTCACCCCAAGCTTCATGAACGTGAAGGTTACCTCTGTCTTTATTAGCAAAGTGGTTGATCTCACCCCATGTTCTTACATCTTGGATGGAAACTCCCATTCTGAATTTTTCACTCTTATCATTGAATAAGAAACGTAATCTTGATCTTTGTGATACAAAGTTTTCTGGGCGGTCCATGTCGGCATTAGATGGTCTTAATTGACCAAAGCCATTTCTGTATTCATAACGAGGTTTTAGTTGTGCATCAATCGTAAAATCTTGAGCATAAGCACCACTAAATAAGGTCAGTAGCGTAATTACAGATAGTAATTTTTTTAGCATAATTAAAGATAAATAAAAGTTAAAATCTTATTTAATTTTAGGTAAAAATATCTAAAATTTCTCTGAGTGCAATATTAGTTACGCCTCAATAGTTAATTTCTATTAAATATCATCTTTAATTGGTGACTTATGTCATGAAATAGAAATTTTATTGATTTTAGTATTACATATCGAAATCTAAAAGCTAAATTTTAGATAATTAAAACACATTATTGATTTATAATATTCGGAATTAAACACTACTGTTAAATGAGTAATAAAAAAGACGACTTGAGTTTATCAAGACGTGATTTCCTAAAACTAACTGGCGGTACCGTTGCCGTAGGCGGTGCAGCACTTAGTGGTTGGGGACTAACTGAACTTATTGTTGATGAAGGGCCAGTGAAATCATGGCACAAATCTGTATGCCGTTATTGTGGTACAGGTTGTGGAGTGATGTTGGGTATGAATAAGGACAAATTAGTTAGAGTCCGTGGAGACCAAGAAGCCCACAACAAAGGTGTCATATGTATTAAAGGGTCAATGCTTGATAAAGTAATGAAAAGCCCTGAAAGATTAAAGGTCCCGAAAATTAAAAAGAATGGTAAGTTAGTAGAATCGACTTGGGAAGAGGCGATGGAACTAATGACCAAAAAATTCAAAGAAAATTTAGATCAGAATGGTCCGACAAGTATCGGGTTCTATGGTTCGGGTCAATTACTAATTGAAGAATCATATACTGCAAATAAATTATTTAAGGCTGGGTTTAAATCAAATAACGTTGATGGTAACCCTCGTTTATGTATGGCATCAGCTGCAGTTGGTTATACACAAACTTTTGGTAAAGACGAACCTCCAGGGGCGTACGAAGATATCGACCATGCAGAAACATTTTTCTTAATCGGTTCTAACGCTTATGAATGCCACCCTCCATTATGGGAACGAATCATGTTGCGTAAAAAAGCTGATCCAAATGTAAAAATCATCGTTGTCGATCCTCGTAAAACAAAAACAGCTGTACATGCAGATGTCTATGTTCCTGTTTTACCAGGTAAAGATATGTTGTTGTTAAACTCTATGTGTTGCGTAATTGCAGAATTGGGGTTAATCGATGAGGATTTTGTAGGCAAATATGTCAATTTCAGTGATGGTAAAAACAAAATCACTTTAGATGAATATAAAAAGTTCCTAAAAGATTACAGACCGGAGAAAGTAGCAGATGAATTAGGTATCACTCCAAGACAAATTAGAGAGATTGCTTATCAGTTTGCTTCATCGAAAGCAACGATGTCTTTGTGGACAATGGGTATTAACCAAAGAGTACAAGGGGTATTCTTAAATAATACACTTAACTCTTTACACTTAATCACTGGCCAGATTTGTAAGCCTGGTGCAACACCACTTTCATTAACAGGACAGAGTAATGCATGTGGTGGTGTTCGTGATACAGGTTCACTAGCTCACTTATTACCAAACGGTCGTTTAATTGCTAAAGAGCAACATAGAAACGAAATGGAGGAGCTTTGGAAAGTGCCTAAAGGTACAATTGCTCCAAAACCAGGTAGACATGCATTAGCTATGTTTGATGGTATGGTGACAGGTGATGTGAAAGCAGCATTGATTATGTGTTCTAACCCTGCACAATCTTTACCAAACAACAGATACTACAGAGAAGGAATGGAAAAAGCTTTCCTAGTAGTTTCTGAAATTTTTGAAGATACAGAAACAGCTAAGTTTGCAGATATTCTTCTTCCAGCAGCTCTTTATATTGAAAAAGAAGGGGTGTATGGACAAACAGAAAGAAGATATCAAATTATTGAAAAGCTAAGAGAACCTGTAGGTCAAGCGCGTTCAGACTTTGATATTTTAGTTGACTTTGCCAACAGAATGGGTCAAGGAAAACTAATTACATACAAAACACCAACTGAATGTTGGGATGAATACAGAATAATTTCGAAATCATCAAAATATGATTTCTCTGGAATTACTAGAGAACGATTGAGAACGGAAAGGGGTATTCAATGGCCTTGTCCTTCAGAAGATCATCCTGGAACTGTAAGAAGATACATCAAAGGTGATCCATTTGCTGATAAACATGTGGATGCGAACCATAAAGTTCACTTCTATGGAAAACCAGATGGTAAAGCAGTTGTTTTTGCTAGACCTTATATTGCTGGTAAAGAAGATGTATCTGAAGAAAGACCATTATTCTTAACAACAGGACGTGTGATTTCACAATGGCATACAGGAACAATGACTTTCCGTGTACCAGAATTAAATCATTCTGCTGGTCCAGGTCGTTTTGTTTTCCATCCAAGTGATGCTGGTGCACAAGGTGTTAAAAAGGGAGATAAAATTGAAGTTGAAAGTTCAAGAGGAAAAATGGAAGGCATCGTAGATATCTCAAGAGATCACGAAACTCCAGGAGTAGTCTTCGCCGCTTTCTATGATCAAAAGTTTTTAGTAAATAATGTTGTATCTGATGATCATGACCCTGTTTCTAAGGAGCCTGATTATAAAGTAACAGCAATTAGTGTTAAAAAATTAAGTTAAACTTCAACGATTAATGGAAACAATATTAGATATACTTGCAGTAGTGATCCTAATCGTAGAAGTGATCCTACTTTTCAAATTAAGACAACAAAGGTTTCAACAGCACCTTACAGGTGGAGTAAGAGCAATGGTTTTAGTAGCTATTATTTTATTCCCAGTTTTGGCTGTTTTATTAGGAAACTATCATGTTTTTGTAACAACTAAAGAGTCAACAACTTGTCAAAGCTGCCACGTTATGGCACCTATGGCTAACGACATGATGTTTGATGCAACATCTCAAACTTTAGCAGCAAGACACTATAAAAATGGATGGATTGCTGAGCATGAGTGTTATAGCTGTCATGCCGATTATGGTTTCCAAGGAACCATGAAAGCAAAATTAGATGGTTACAGACACTTGATGAGATACGTAACAAAAACATATGAAGAGCCCATTCGCTACAGAGGTGAATTTAATTCTATGAACTGTTATGGTTGTCACGAAGGTTCAAGAACTTTCGAAGCTGTTGAAGAACATCAGCCAGTTATTGAAAACTTAAAAAGTGATGATGCTTCTATTTCTTGTCTAAACTGTCATGGTAGAGCTCATCCAGAACCTTCGAGAAGAACGCCAGGTCATGAGGATTATAAGTGGTTATCTAATCCAAAGAATAGAGAAATCTCTTCTAAAGATGCCAATGAAGTAAAAGAATATATTTCAAACCTTGCCGTATCAAATAAATAGAAATTATGAGAAAGATATTTATAGAAGCTATGCTTGTGATCGTAGGTTTGGCTATTTCCATTCCTTACATCATTATGCCAGGACCATATTTAATGTTCTTATTTGTATTCGTAGCCCAACCATGTATTGCAGTAGCAGTATTGTTGGTTCTTTGGGAAGTGTACAAAGATCTTACAAAATCAAATCTTTTGTAAAGAATTAATATTTGATTTAAGACCTTATCATTTAACATGTGATAAGGTCTTTTTTATAATTTGTGTGTTAGATCAATTATATTTGTAATCTATGCTAACAGATAAGTTTAACCGACAAATAAAATACGTGCGATTAGCCGTAACTGATCGTTGCAATCTCCGATGTACCTATTGTATGCCTGAGCATATGAAATTTGTGCAAAAGGATAAGTTATTGACTTTTGAAGAGATGATAAAGTTAATGGAGATCCTTGCTCAAAATGGTGTAGAAAAAGTGCGTATTACTGGAGGGGAACCTTTTGTTAGGAGTGGTTTGATTCATTTTTTGGAGCAATTAGTGAAAATTGAGGGCATCAAAAAAGTAGGGATAACATCAAATGGTGTTTTATTGGAGGAACACCTTGAAGTGTTGAATGATTTAGGGATAAAAGACATCAACCTAAGCCTTGATGCTGTTTCAAGATCAAAATTTCAAGAAATTACTAGAAGAGATGATTTTGATAAAGTGATGAGTTCATTGAAGAAAATGATCAAAATGGACTTTAATGTGAAAGTGAATATGGTGGTGATGGATTCGAAAAATACGGATCAGATTATACCTTTAGCTTTGCTTGCCAAAAATGCACCAATTGAAATCAGATATATTGAAGAAATGCCATTTAATGGTACAGGTAGAGAAGTATCTACTACTTGGAACTACAAAGATATTGAAGAGGTTTTATTCAATGAGTTTTCAGATTTCGAGAAAATAAAAACGAATCAACCCTCAACTGCCCAAATCTATCAAACAAAATTTCTAAAAGGGAAAATTGGAATCATTCCAGCCTTTAGTCGAACTTTTTGTGGTACTTGTGATCGATTAAGAATTACATCATTAGGGCAAATAAGAAATTGCTTGTATTCTAAAGATGGTTTGGATCTAAGAGCCTTGGTTAGGTCAGATATGTCTAATCAAGAAATTGTAGATGAAATTCAAAATCACCTTTACAAAAAGAAAAAAAGTGGTTGGGAAGAAGAAGAGGATAACAATCAACTTGACTCCATGTCTATGATTGGAGGATAAAAAAAGCGAATCGTTGGATTCGCTTTTTTTATGATTAATATATAAATAGAGTATTAATTCTCTGTAACCTTGAATAACATAAATACATGGTCTTTAGAGAACCTTGCTCCAGCTACAGGATTAGGTTGTGCAGGTTGTTTAGGAAAGTCGCCTCCACCTAAATAAAATCTACTACATGTACCATTATTAATTGTGATGTCCTGACCATATTGGTCGTTAAACCAAGAACCGTCTATTCCATTATAATCCCCTTCAACGGCGAATACAGTGTAAGTGCCGTCAGGTAAGTTTACAGTGAATACGTCTTTATCTCCATCTATTTCTTTACCGCAGTTTGGATCTTGTGCATATGCTAAAAGCTGTCCTTCAGCCTTTTCATTAGCATTTTTATCAGTAATTAGAATCGTAATTACTCCTCCAGAAGAACCGCTATTTGAGTCAGCATAAAAGGTAGCACTACCTAAATCTACTTCTTCTCCGTCGGTACCACAAGAATGTAATATGAAGGCTAACCCAACTAAAAGACTTAAGATTGATAAATTAGAAATGAACTTTCTCATGTTAATTAATTATTGACTAATTTTGTGATCAAATTGTGAATAGCATTTAAAAGGATACAATATCAAGGAGTTACATGTATAAATATTTGATGATCATTAGTTTTTGATGAATACAAAGAGGTTTATACAGATATTAATATCGACAATGCTCTATTTACAATGACAATTAAATAATAAAAAAGGACAAATAAAAAATGACTAACAACGCCAAGTATTTTGATGAACTGGTTAACGAACGAAGATCAGTGAGAGTTTACGATCAGGAAGTGGCTTTTGATCATGAGGCAGTTCAGAGAAGTCTAGAAAGAGCTACTTTATCCCCAAACAGTTCGAATATGCAAATGTGGGAGTTCTATAGAATTACCACTGAGGATATTAAAAAGGAGGTTGCAGTGAATTGTATGAAGCAAAAAGCGGCAACAACTGCAAGAGAATTAGTATTGTTCACGGTGAGACCTTCATTATGGTCTGAAAGAGCAAAATTTAATTTAGAGGAGATGAAAAAAGGTTTTGAGAAAAAGCCTTTAAGCGAAAAAGATCAAAAAAGAGCATTAAGCTATTACGAAAAGCTAGTTCCTATTTTATATAAAAATGATAAACTAGGCATCCGTAGTTTTGGGAAGAAAATGTTTGCTTGGTTCGTTGGTTTAAAACGTCCGATGGTTAGACAAGTAGCGAAAAAAGATGTAGCCATAACTCTGCACAAAAGTGTCGCTTTAGCTGCTATGACTTTTATGTATTCTATGAAATCTGAAGGTTATGATACATGTCCGATGGAAGGATTCGATAGTAAACGCATTAAAAAAATCTTAAATCTTCCTAAAGATACTGAAATAAGCATGATCATAGGTTGTGGACCTGCTGCAGAGGGTGGGATTTACAATGAAAGGGTAAGAGTGCCTAATGAAAAAGTAATATTTGAGATATAAAAAAAGGAGCTTTTGCTCCTTTTTATGCTTCAATTACTTCCGCTGAAAAGGGGAGGTAATTTACTTTTAATTCTTGTTGTTGATGTGCTGGATGGAAAAGTGTTTTTAATTCGAAACTTTTACCATCGTTATTCATCAAGATTCTAAATAATGCCTGATTTCTTGGGTCTTCATTCTTTACCCATAGATATTTGTAATCACCTAAGTTAATAGGTTCATCATCAACAGTATTTACATAAGGAACTTCAGAAATATTTACCTCTTTTTTATGGAAATCCCATGTGATAAGATGGGGGTTTTTTAAAGTTGCATCAGTGACCTTAACGAAGTGTAAATTATGTACGCTGATAACATCTTTACGATGCTTGATCTGATCCCAAATTGCGGCGATTTCTGTACTGTTTACTGTTTGCATTTTAGTCGATTTTATGATTCTTTCTCTTTATAACGTCTTTATATATATCATTTAGTGTACCAATTTGCAGATTTTTTATGTTAAAGTTTAACTTTATTTATTCAAATACCTAAATATTTGAATTTACTTACTAAATCCGATGCCCATAAAGTTTCAA
Source organism: Flammeovirga yaeyamensis (assembly GCF_018736045.1). Lineage (NCBI taxonomy): Bacteria > Pseudomonadati > Bacteroidota > Cytophagia > Cytophagales > Flammeovirgaceae > Flammeovirga > Flammeovirga yaeyamensis. The sequence goes on from NZ_CP076132.1 coordinate 1,932,676, forward strand.
CAATAATATGAATTTAGTAAGTTTGTCGTTGAAAAAAATAGGAGCGTTTACTCTGTCACTCGATAATATCCGATGTCTAATAACGTGAAATTAAAACAAGGGTTCGATATCAAACTTGTTGGTAAGGCTACAGAAAGCATTGCCAAGGATGTCGAAGCACCCAAAAGGTACGCCTTAAAACCAGAAGATTTTCCGGGCATGATTCGTCCGAAGTCTGTGGTTAAAGTGGGCGCTAAAGTTAAGGCAGGTGACCCGATCTTAATCGACGGGAAACAAGAAGAAATAAAATATACTTCACCTGTAAGCGGCGAAATCGTTGAAATCCAACGAGGTGAGCGTCGTAAATTACTTGCTATCGTTGTAGAAGCTGATAGCAACATTGAATACAAAGAATTCCCAGTAAAACCAGTAGATCAAGTATCAGTAGAAGATGCAAAAGCAGTGATGTTGGAAAGTGGTGTTTGGCCACTATTAGTCCGTCGTCCATATGCGATTGTTGCTGATCCTTCAGATCAACCAAGAGCAATCTTTGTTTCATCATTTGATAGCCATCCTTTGGCTCCAAATTATGAATTCACTCTTCAAGGACAAGAAGCTTACATCCAAGCGGGTGTAGATGTTCTTAAGAAATTTGCTCCAAAAGTGTATGTTGGTTTAAACGGAACTGCTCCATCAAAATTATTTGATAATGTAGCAGGTGTTGAAAAGAATAAATTCAACGGACCTCACCCAGCAGGTAACGTTGGTGTTCAAATTCACCACACTTCTCCAATTGCAAACGCAAATGATGTAGTTTGGACAATCTCTCCACAAGGTTTAGCACAAATTGGTAAACTTTTCAAGGAAGGTAAATACGATGCTAAACAAGTTATTGCTGTAGCAGGTCCAAAAGTTGACAAACCAGAATATGTTGAAACATATGTTGGTGCTTCTGTAGATACAATTGCGGCAGCAAAAATTAAAGGAGATGATGTTCGTGTAGTTTCTGGTAACATCCTTACTGGTTCAGCAATTAGCAAAGATGGTTTCATAGGCTTTTATTCGAACATGGTAACTGCATTGGCAGAAGGTAAGAAATCTAGATTCTTCCTAACTGACGGGTGGTTAGCACCAATTACAAGCCGTTTGTCTTTCCATAAAGCATTTGGTTTGTTGGGTTCTACTTCTAAAGAATATGCATTAGATACAAACACAAACGGTCAAGACAGACCATTTGCTGTTACTGGTGCTTTCGAAAAAGTAGTTCCAATGGATATTTATCCAATGTATTTATTAAAGTCCATCTTAGCATATGACTATGAGAACATGGAAGCTTTAGGTATTTATGAAGTTGCTGAAGAGGATTTCGCTCTTTGTGAGTTTATAGATGTATCTAAGCACGATATCCAGAAAATTGTTCGTCAAGGTCTTGATACAATGCGTTTGGACTAATTTGGTGCAAAATTATTAAGTAGAAAATAGCTTAAGTTCAATGAAATTTTTACACGATCTCTTAGAAAAACAAAAGCCTCTTTTCGAGAAAGGCGGTAAGCTAGAAAAGCTTTACTATGTTTTTGAAGCAGGAGAGACCTTTATGTTTACTCCTCCGGAAGTAACTAAAGCAAAAGGTGTACAGGTTCGTGACGCGGTCGATTTGAAGCGTGTGATGATGACTGTAGTGATTGCCTTAATCCCTGCGATTCTTTTTGGTATATGGAACGTTGGTTACCAACACTTCCTTGCTACCAATGATGCTGAAGTTGCCTCTTTCGGTGCTCAGTTAATCTATGGTTTAAAATTGGCTTTGCCATTAATTATAGTTTCTTATGCTGCGGGTGGTACTATTGAGGCCGCTTTCGCTGTGTTTAGAAATCACCCTATTACAGAGGGTTTCTTGGTAACAGGTATCCTGATACCATTGGTTGTTCCTGCTTCTTTACCACTTTGGCAAATTGCTTTAGCTTCTGCATTCGCAGTATTAATCGCTAAAGAAGTTTTCGGTGGTGTAGGTATGAACATCTTGAACGTTGCTTTAACAGCACGTGCATTCTTATATTTTGCTTACCCTGCACAAATTTCAGGTGACAAAGTATGGATCGAAATCGGTGAAACTGCAGCGGGTCAAGCTATGGCTACTGTAGATGGTTTTACTGGTGCAACATTCCTTGGTTTAGCTGTTGAGGCTCAGAAAGTAGGTCAGCCAGTAGCTGATTTTGTAGCACAACATGCTCATTGGGTACAATCTCCTGCAGAATTAGCGATGACTTCTTTCATTGGTCTAATCCCAGGTTCAATTGGTGAAACTTCTGCCTTAATGTGTTTGATCGGTGCAATCGTATTGATCTGGACTAAAGTTGCTGATTACAGAATTATCCTTTCAGGAGTTCTTGGTGCTTTAGGTATGGGTGTTTTATTAAACGTTTTTGCTGGAGACATGCAAGCAGTTAAAGACGGTGTAGAAGGAGCAAAATATTTTGCTTACCTTGATATGCCATCTTACTATCACTTAATTGTTGGTGGTTTTGCATTTGGTATTGTATTCATGGCAACTGACCCTGTATCGGCTTCACAAACCAACACTGGTAAGTGGATTTATGGTGCGTTTATCGGTATCATGACGGTAATTATCCGTGTATTGAACCCTGCGTATCCAGAAGGTATCATGTTAGCTATTCTTCTTATGAACGTAATGGCTCCATTGATCGATAACTATGTAGTAAATGCGAACAAAAAACGAAGATTAAAACGTGCAACAGTCTAACGGTTATGTCATCGGTTTTGCAGTCGTTATGACGATCGTCCTTGGCGGTATCTTAGCGTTCACTGCAGTGTCTCTAAATGAGACACAGAAAATACAGATTGCTCTTGACACCAAAAAGCAAATTATGCTTTCTGTGATGCCAGAAATGAGTGAATCACCAAAAACAGAAATTGCAGCAGTTTACGACAAAAGAATCAAAGTTGTAAATGTTGACGGATCTGCAATTGACGCTACTACTTTAGAGAAACTAAACATCTCTAAAGAGTGGAAAAAGTTGAAAAAACTAAACAAAGGAGAATCAAAAGAACAACCAGTTTTACCAATCTATGAGTTCCTTGCTGAAGATGGTAAAACAGTTGAAGCTTACATTCTTCCTATGTATGGATATGGACTTTGGAACGACATCTGGGGTTACTTCGCTTTAAATGCAGATAAGAAATCTGTAAAAGGTGTAGTATTCTCTCATAAAGGTGAAACTCCAGGTTTAGGTGCTAGAATTAGCGATACGGAAGTACAAAACCGTTACATCGGTAAAACTATCACAAATGGTAGCGAATTGACTCCAATTCACATGGTGAAAGGTGAAGGACACACAGGTCTTTCTAATTCTGAAGTGGATGGTCTTTCAGGAGCTACTTTAACAGCGAATGGCTTAAACGACATGGTAAAAATGTACCTTGAAGCTTACCAACCATTCATTAATAAAGGTGCTTCTGCGGTTTCTATGGCCCAGTAGTTTTCTATTTGTAAATTTTAAAAGCAAAAAAAGAAATGAGCACAGAAACTGTAGCAGCAAAAAAATCAGAGGCTTTATTCTCGAAGAGAAGAAAGAAAATTATTACAGATCCTCTGGATGACGATAACCCTGTAACGGTACAGGTATTAGGTATTTGTTCTGCATTGGCGGTAACTTCTAAGTTGGAACCAACTTTAGTAATGTCAATTGCGGTAACATTCGTAATTATCTTCTCAAACTTGATCGTATCATTGTTACGTAATGCAATTCCACAACGTATTCGTATCATTGTTCAGTTGGGTATTGTAGCATCTTTAGTAATTATCGTAGACCAAGTTTTAAAAGCTTATCTATATGATGTATCTAAAGTAGTAGGTGTATATGTTGGTCTAATCATTACCAACTGTATTGTAATGGGTCGTTTGGAAGCGTTTGCTATGGCAAACAAAGCATATGATTCAGTTCTTGATGGTCTTGGTTCATCTTTCGGTTATGCATGGGTGATCTTAGTGGTTGCTTTCTTCCGTGAGTTATTAGGATCAGGTACATTGTTTGATATCCGTGTTCTTCCAGAAGCATATGTAAACAACGGTTTAATGACTTCTCCAGTAGGAGCCTTCATTATTATCGGTTTGATCATTTGGGTTCAGCGTTGGAGAAACGGTTACGTAGAAGAAGCTTAAGAACAATTTTCATTAAAAAACATTCGACACAAAAATGGATTTATTAAATCTTGCAATCAAGTCGATCTTTATCGACAACATGGTGTTCGCATATTTCTTGGGAATGTGTTCTTACTTGGCCGTTTCTAAGAAAGTTGATACTGCCCTAGGTTTAGGTGCAGCCGTAACATTCGTATTGACAATTACAGTTCCTTTGAACTGGTTGGTATATAACTATATTTTGAAAGAAGGTGCTTTGGTATGGGTATCAGATGCTTATGCTAACGTTAGCCTTGACTTCTTAACTTACATCTTATTTATCGCTGTAGTAGCATCGACTGTACAGTTGGTAGAGATGATCATCGAGAAGTTCTCTCCTTCATTATATGGATCATTAGGTATTTTCTTACCACTAATCGCCGTAAACTGTTCTATCTTAGGTGCCGCATTCTTTATGGTACCAAGAGAGTACACTATTATTGAAGCTGGTGTATATGGCTTCTCTTCTGGTTTAGGTTGGTTAATCGCGATTATCGCTCTTGCTGCGATTCGTGAGAAAATGAAATACTCTAACGTACCAGCACCTTTAAAAGGTTTAGGTATTACTTTTATCATCACTGGTTTGATGGGATTGGCATTCATGTCATTCATGGGTATTGCTCTATAATCTTTTATAAGATGATATTCAAAAGGCTTTCACTTCGGTGGAAGCCTTTTTTGTATTTAATACTTTATGATTAATTTTAAGTATGAAAATTTTACTTTTTGGAATTGCTAAAGATATCATTGGTGATTCTCAATTGGAATGGGAATTAACAGTTGAACAAAAGACTTCTGAGGATTTACTAGAGGCTTTAAAACAACGTTATCCAGCACTTACTAAATTGAGGTCTATCGCTCTTGCTGTAAATGGTGAACATGCGAATGGTACAGAATTAATTCAACAAACAGACGAAATTGCTTTAATCCCACCTATGTCTGGTGGATGATAATATTATGATTGCTTTAAAATCTACAAATGATATCAACATTGCCGAAATTACTGATAGTGTAAAATCAGATAGTTGTGGGGCGATAGATGTATTTATTGGGACCGTAAGAAATAACTTCAAAGGGAAAGATGTTGCTAAATTATTCTTTGAAGCTTATGAACCAATGGCCATATCAGAATTGACTAAAATTGCGGATCAGGTAAAGGAGAAATATCAAGCAGATAAGGTAAGTATTGTACATGCTTTAGGAGATTGTTTGGTAGGGGAGATAGCTGTTGTAATTGCTGTGTCTACACCTCATCGAAAAGCAAGTTTTGATGGTTGTCAATATGCTATTGATACACTAAAAGAAACAGTGCCTATTTGGAAAAAAGAGTTTTTTGAAGATGGATCTCATTGGGTGTTTTCTCATCCTTAGACTTAGATGTTCACTTTCTTATTTTTAACTACTTGTTCAATGATTCATGATTTTATAAATATTGATTACCTAAAAAATGGTAATCAAATACAACGAAAATCTTATAAGATTATACAAAAGATTGAGTTATTTTCAATACTTAAGGATCATAAACCTATCTTGACAGGTACCATACCTATAGATATAAATATCGAAGAGAGTGATTTAGATGTTATTTGTGAAGTAAATGACTTTGATAGCTTTCGTCAAAAAGTAGAGAAGCATTTCTCTGAATATGATGGATTCTCTTATTCAGGTATGATGAATCGTAATGACAAAGAATGTGTTACATTTAATTTCTTTGTTGATGGAATGGAGATCGAACTCTATGGTGAAAATAAGCCTGCGGCTCAACAAAATGCTTACCGACATATGCTTATAGAGTATCATTTTCTAAATAAGTTAGGTGATGATTTTAAGAAGAAAATAATCGCTCTTAAAAAAGCAGGATTAAAAACAGAACCTGCTTTTGCAAAACTATTAAACTTAGAAGGTGATCCTTATGAAGCTTTACTTAATGTTCAATTATAAGGGGATAATATCAAGAAATATCTTAAAACAAAAAGACTCAACGAAATAGAATCGTTGAGTCTTTTGTCATTATAATATATATGATTAATTATTTTGAGGCATTTCTATCTCTTGGAAAGCTTCCTTCTCTGCATCACATAATGGACAAGTGAAAGAACTTGGTAAGAATTCAAACTTAGTATTGGCAGGAATTCCCTCTTCAGGCATACCCAAACTTTCATCATAAATACTTAAACAGTTATTACACTGATAAACTTTTACTGTTTGTTGTGGTAAACTTGATTTTGGTTCATCCACATCGTAATTACTATTATCTAATTGTTCATAGTATAAATGACTCAATTCGATAAGAATAGGTGGGATGGCTTCTTTAGGTACTTTCTTTACAAAAGTGATATACTTAGGTTCGTTACAGTTGAAATCCTTAGCATATAGAATATTGAATAAGTTTCCATTACTTGATGGAACACTTTCAATAACTACACTTGTAAATAAAATAACAGGCTTAGTTTTGATCGTGAATGTTAACCCATAAGTACTGATATCTTGTTTATCAAGTGCTCTTACTAGGTAATTTTTAAGATCTAAAGCTTCTTGATCTAATACAGGTAAATGCCAATTTAACTCTAAAGAGGAGTGTCTAACATTTATACCAAATTTACCAAGTAATTTTTCCCAATTGATAATGTTCTTAGAATCAATGCCTTTTACAATAAATGATTTCCAAGGAGTAATTGTGATTTTTCCAATATTGGTTTTTAAACACAATTCACACAATTGTTTCAGGAAAGGAAGGTCGAAACAGTTATTTCTCCAATATAATCCTAACCAATATTTACCACTTAGCATTCGATGTAATCCTTCGTAATAAGGGAAAGGCCCAGTTGGTAATTTTAATGATCCCGTTTTGGCTAATGTATTAATGTCTAAGCTTGAAACAATAGTTTTCCAAACTTTAGAACAATCAATTGTTTTACCTGGAATATATAGACCCTCAAAAGCACGTGCGACTTTAGCGATATCGTAATTGTAAATTAAATTAGGACATTCCCAAAGCACTTCAGCTTGCTCTTCTTCACGAATAAATAAATACCAATATCCTTCTTTTTCTGAAGCTACAAAATTCAATTGTCCTGTAAATAGAGGAACCATTGTTTGTGCAGGATCAGTAATGTTAATCTTTAATTTCGGTTGGAAATCAAAGGTATCTAAGATATAATGATAAGTGTGTGCCGCTAACCAAGATGTACTTGGAATAACATCCAAAGCTACATATGAGGTCACAATATTTTGAAAAGATTCTCCGTCACAGTCGTAACCTGTTTTGATAGAATCAAATGTTTCTCTTAGTTTTTGTCTACTAATTCTTGGTGGAGCAAACAAGATATCTTGTCTTGAACCAAAATGTAGAAACTCTACATCCAATTCTTCTGCCACCTGAATAATTTTCAGAAGATCGCCGGGCGATGAAATCCCTCCTTTAATAAAAACTCTTACTAAATCTTCTTTTTCTATTGTCTCCGTAGATAGTTGGTCGATCATAATTGAAAGTTTATATTACAAAGTAAGGATTTTTTCTTCATGGTTCTTTAATATCTGCTGTAATTCTGTTTTACAGCTGCCACATCCAAGACCTGCTCCTGTTGACTCACATAGTGAATTTAAAGAAGTACATCCTGCATTGATGGCTTTATCGATGTTTCCTGAACCCACATTTCCACATGAGCAAATTACTTCACCCATCAACGGTTCAGCATCACTCTTACCTCTTAAAAGTTCAGATCTTCTAGAACCTAATTCAGTTTTTAATTCAATTAGTTTCTTATAATCAGCAAATTCAGCTTTATCACCTAATAAAATGGTACCTACTAATTTATCGTCTTTGATAATACATTTCTTGTAGAAGGCTTGTGCTTTATCAAGTAAGATGACTTCTTCATAAGATCTATCTTTTCTTGGGTAGTCTATAATTCCTAAAGAACAAAGTGATAAATCAGAGAACTTAAGTATGTTCATTGGCAATGTACCACTGTATCTACTTAATAAATCACCTGATATGAAACGAGCACAAGAGTCTGCTTGTTCTTCAGCACCTGCTGTTGTACCGTTCATTTGTCCTTCGAATTCTGCAATTTCACCCATTGCAAAAATATCAGCATCCGAAGTTTGAAGGTATTCATTGACCAACAATCCTCTTGATGTTTTCAAACCAGATTCTTTTCCTAATTCAACGTTAGGACGAGTACCGATAGCATAAACGATGGCTTGACTCTCTAATGTTCTACCACCTTTAAGCTTGGCTTTATAGGATTTATCGCCAATCTTTTCGATAGATTGTACCTGATCGTTCAGAAGCACTTCAATACCTTTGTCTTCCACATGATGTAGCAATAGTTCTGAAGCAGTTGGATCTAACTGACGGTCCATTAAACGGCCAGCTAATTGAACGATGGTAACGTCAATATCAATTTCTCTTAGTGATGCCGCTAATTCCAGTCCTAGAAGACCACCACCAACAATAACAACAGAACCTTGACCACCAAGATATTGCTTCAGATTATCAGCATTCTTTTTGTTCCTCATAGTGAATACCCCTTCTAAATGAATAGGCACATCAGCAGGAACAAAAGGACGGCTACCTGTCGCAATGACTAATTTGTCATATTCGTAAACATCACCAAATTGATCGGTAATCGATTTAGATTTACGATCAACACTTTGGATGGATTTACCAATATGAATTTTGATGTCTAAATCATCAAATTCTTTAAGGTTGTCGTACTTTTGAAGGTCTTTCCATAATAAAGTTTCGTTGACATATTCTGGTAGTAAAACTCTGTTATAGAATGGTGTAGATTCATTAGAAAATACCTCGATAGTATCTTCTTTATTGAGTTCTCTGTAAGTATACAAGAATCTATAGGAAGCCGCACCTGCACCAATGATTAGAATTCTCTCTTTCTCTTTTTTGTATTTTACTACTTGAGCAGCAGAGAATTTAAAATCAGGTTCTTTTGATATTGGATCAATATTATTGGTCGTCAGATTATTTGTTCTTGCAAAAATCTGATCGCCAATTTTTCCCCAGTGCATTGGCATGAAGATAACTCCTTTTTTAACATCTGTGGTAACAATAACGTTTACTCTACATTCACCACGTTCAGTCTGAATAACGGCAGTTTCTCCTTCTTTTAAATCTCTTTCTTTGGCATCATCAGGGTGAATTTCTAAGAAAGGATGACTAATATGTTGATTAAGCTTGTTTACTTTTCCTGTACGTGTCATGGTATGCCACTGATCACGAATACGACCTGTGGTTAACACTAATGGAAGGTCTTCATTTGTAGCATCCGATGCATTTTGAAGACCAGAAGTAAGGATTTGAGCTTTCTTGTTCGGTGTAAAAAACTGATGATCGGTAAATAATCTTTCTTGACTTTTACCATTCACATAGGGCCACTGAATTGATCTTTCTTTTTTAAGAGTATCATAAGTTACCTCTGAAATATCAATATTAGTACCTTTTGTTAGAGCGGCATGCTCTTTAAAAATATCTTCAGTTGATTGGTAGTCAAAACCATGATATCCCATTTTTTGAGCAAAACGACAGAAAATCTCTGTATCAGGTAATGCTTCTCCCGGAGAAGGGATGACTCTTTCTAAATGACTAATACGTCTTTCAGAGTTGGTCATTGTTCCTTCTTTTTCTAACCAGCCCGCCGCTGGTAGAATAAGATCGGCATGCTCCACCGTATCTGCTTTTCCAGATATATCTTGAACGATAACGAATTTTGCTTTCTTTAAAGCCTCTTCAACCAATTTGGAATTTGGTAAACTTACCATTGGGTTAGTACATACAATCCAAACGGCTTTCATCTCTCCAGAATGTAAAGCTTCGAACATTTCTGTAGCTGTTTTACCTGGCTTTTCTTGAATGCCATCTACACCCCAGAAATTAGCTACCTTTTGTCTATGTTCAGGATTTTTTAAGTCGTGGTGTGCTGCCAATAAAGAAGCCATACCACCCACTTCACGACCACCCATTGCGTTAGGCTGACCTGTTAAAGAGAAAGGACCTGCACCCGGCTTACCTATCTGACCAGTAATTAGGTTCAGATTTAATAAAGCCAAGTTTTTATTGGTACCCTGAGCCGATTGATTTAGGCCCATTGCCCACATATTGATAAACCCTTTTGCATTACCAATATATCGAGCAGCTAGTTTGATATTATCAATACTTACACCAGTAATAGAAGAAGCCTCTTTTAAAGTTCTAGACATTACTTCTTTACGGTAAGCATCGAATCCATCTGTATGGTTTTTGATGAAATCCCAATCCAAATCGCCTTCCTCGATAATTGCTCTACCAATGGCTTGATAAAGAACAACATCAGTACCTGGCTTTAATTGTAAATGTAAATCTGCTAAAGCACAAGTTTGTGTTTTTCTTGGATCAACTACAATTAGTTTAGTATCAGGATTTGCTTCTTTATGTGCTTCAATACGTCTAAATAAAATAGGGTGGCACCAAGCTGGGTTTGCACCGGCAATTAAAAACGTATCTGCTAATTCTATATCTTCATAAGAGATAGGAACAGTATCCTCACCTAGGGTTTTAACATAACCAACAACGGCTGAACTCATACATAAACGAGAGTTTGTATCAATGTTGTTGGTTTGGAAAAAACCTTTAGTCAGTTTATTGGCTAAATAATATTCCTCTGTTAGACACTGACCCGATACATACATACCTACCGAATCTGGTCCATATTTTTTTATAATTGATTTGAAAACAGCCGCTGCTCTTGTAAAAGCAGTATCCCAATCTACTCTTTGAAGTTCATGTTGTTTACTCCATCTCATTTGAGGGTAGAGTAATCTATCCGAAGTATCTTGAACTACGTAGTGAAGATTCATTCCTTTAGAACAAAGTTTTCCTTTATTTACAGGATAATTCTGATCTCCTTCGACAGTTAGTTTACCTTTGGCATCTTTATGAACATCAATACCGCAGCCTACACCACAATAGGAACAAGTAGATTTATAGGTCGTGATTGTTTTCATCTTCTTTTTATTGCTTAGTGAAAAAGAAGGAGGAAGCATTTTACATGCCTCCCCCTAAAAGCATGTGTTTGTTTTATATTACTTCTAAGTATTTTATCGAGTGGGATGAAACGATAAAAGAACTTAGTAAGTAATGTATAATTCAAAAGTAAGTAAAAATACGTAATAATACGTAATATTGAGGATGAAAAATTGAATATATTACGTAAATACTTTCAATTCAGGGGATGAATCACTACTTAAGGGCAAAAAAATAGCCCATCTACTAAGTAGATAGGCTTAGGTTTTTCTTAAAAACGAATGAGATTATAAATCTAATTCACTTTTTAAAGTAGGGTAGTCGTTTAACTTGGCAATAAGTTCTACCGCACTTTTTACTTCCATTTTCTTCATGATATTAAAACGGTGTGTTTCTACTGTGCGCACACTTTTATTTAATATTGAAGCGATATCTTTACTACTCTTTCCAGCAGCAACATATTTTAAAATTTCTTTTTCACGCTTAGTAAGATCAATAGAAGCTACTTCTTTTGTCTCAGGCTTAGGTGATGGCGTATTGTTATTTTTGATATTTAGATAACTTTCAACTAATACTTTAGAAATATCACCACTGAAGTATTTTTTTCCTTCATGAACAGTTTTAATAGCCTTTAAAAACTCATCACTATTAGAGTCTTTAAGTAAATAACCACTAGCACCCTTTTCAGCCGCATCTAAAATATATTCAGAATCATCGTGCATTGATAAAATAAGCACTTTGGTGTTCGGACTATACTCTTTTATTTTCGAAGTGGCTTCAATACCGTTCATTACGGGCATTCTAATATCAATAACCAAAACATCAGGGGTAAGTTTCTTGCAAAGTTCAAGTGCCTCCAAACCGTTAGCACCTTCGCCTATCACGTTTATTTCATGGCTATTTTCCAGTAACAGTTTTATACCATTTCTAACTACTACGTGATCGTCTGTTAATACTACCGAAATCTGCGTCATCTATATTTTAATAAGTTGATGTGAGTCTAAAAAAATATCTTTTGTCAATTTCATCATCAGTTATTGTTAACTGATATGGATCATATTGTTCCTTTAATAATGCAATATATAAAAATTACTTAGTTTTCCTCAATAGGTACTTCTACTGAAATCTTCGTCCCTTTTCCTTTTGCGGATGATACGCTGATTTCACCACCGACAAAACCAGCTCTTTCTTTCATGTTTAACAGACCATTACCTCCACCATGAATCTCTAAGTTGTTCATATCGAATCCTTTACCATTGTCGGATATTTCGATATAAAGGGCTTCGAAATCATGACTTAAATGAATATCTACCTCTTCCGCTTCAGCATACTTTATAGCATTATTAACAGCTTCCTGAACGATTCTATAGATATTCGTTTCAATATGCTTCTCGAATCGTTGGTTAAAGTCAGAAGTATTACTGTATTTAATTTCAACATCAGATAATCGACTGGTTTCTTGAGCAAAACGTGTTAGTACGGCATGAATACCATAATCGCCTAAAGTATTTGGTGACAAATTGAAAGAGACACGTCGCACTTCTCTAATAATATTCTTAAGTAAACCTTTGGATTCCTTCAGCTTATTGGTTGATATTTTTACTTGAGCAGGGTTGATAGATTCTAAACTGAATTTTAAAGCAGTTAACAGTTGACCTATACCATCGTGGATATCTTTTGATATACGTCCTCTTTCTTCTTCTTGTCCTTTCAAAATCAATAATGATCTTGATTTCTGAGTTTCAATATGTTTATCAATTTCTTCTTGATTAATTTCTTTTGATCTTTCTTCAGATTCCTTTTGATCCGTGATATCTCTACCCACAATCAAAATTTCTGTAGGTTTTCCATAAATCTTAGATAAAATGATTTCCAACCATTTAAAATCACCTTCTGCATCAGTTACTTTTATAGTACCGGCCCAAGTCTCCCCATTAATGACTATATCTAGAATCTCCTGAATCATCTCTTTTTTGTAACCCTCAGAAGCTAACCAATAATATAGACTTGAGGTAAAATCATCCGCTTTTGTTTGGATGATATCAAATAGTTTTTCAGAAATGAAAGTAAAATCGCCTTCCATGTTCACCTTCGCTAAAGTAGCATGCAGATTTTCATCTGTTTCTTTAGATTCTGATAAATGCTGATACGCTTGCCCAAGAGAACGGTACAGTTGATCTATTTCTTGAATTTTTTCATGATTGATGTTTTTTGTCTTTTCTAACTCAGCAATAGTTTTATTAATTCTTGTAGCTGTTGGTCGGAATACGTAGAAAAGCTCGAAGAATAAAATAACTAAAGTGATAATAAATAGTAGAATCGAAGTGTTCTGAACAAGTTTCAGTTTATAGTTGGCATAATCAGAATATATGCCTACTAGCTGATCCATATGTACCAAATAATACGCTTCGTTGTCTAATATTTCTTGTACAACTTCTTTAGAGGATTGATCGGAGAACCCTTTAGCATCATCAATTATTTTCTTTAAGAAAGCATCCGATTTTGCATAAAGAAAATCAGCATCAGATTTAATAATTTCATTATTGATTTTAGTATTGTGCTTCCCAAGTTGTTCATGTGATTTCTTCCAAAGTTGAATTGCTTTTTTTAATTCTTTCGCATAAGTATCGGGTGCATGATCATTATGAATAAGAAGAATACATTTAGTTATTTTCTGACTCAACATACGCTGACGTCCCGCCATATTAATAATGTCGGCATCTACACTTTGCTTCTGAGAAAACGAATAATTAATAATCTGTGAAAAAGTAAGCAGTAAGATAATTATAGTTATTGCAATAGAATAAAGCGTCCATAGCTTCTTTAAACTGAGTTTTTCTATTCTGTGCGTTAATGTTCGAGTATGTTTGTTTGTCTTTTGCATTCCTAAAAATAATTGAGGTGAAAATAATACAAAAGAAAACTAAAGAAATTATGTGCTTTCATTTATTATTTACATACATTTGCATCTGTTAAGCCTGTACGTTTATTCTAAATTTTGTTACATATTCTACTAAAATCATAAAAGACAAAATTTGATATTTTTCAATCATAATTTGATATTCTTTATACACCTATAGGCCGTTAATTACATCAAATCAAACTTAAAAAAACTTATTCATGAAAAATTTATTATCAACTGCCGCTTTATTTTTGTTCTCATCTTTCATCACAATCTATGCACAATCAAATTATAATATTGACGAATCACAATCTAATACTGCAACTGCAGCACCAGCTGCCGAAGCAAAAACACCGACAACTTCGGTAAGTAAAGGATTGGGTTTATATATCTTCCCATCAAACAGTCAAGATCAAGCAACAATGGATGCGGATGAGATGGCTTGTTATAAATGGGCAATCGATCAAACTGGATACGATCCTTTAAATCCAACTGTAGTTCAAGCGAAGAAAGCAGACACTTCTGCGGATGGTTCTGCAGTTAGAGGTGCTGCAGGTGGAGCAGCTGCAGGTGCCGCTATCGGTGCAATTGCTGGCGATGCTGGTAAAGGTGCTGCAATTGGTGCGGTCGCAGGTGGTTTAAGAGGTAGAAGAGCAAAAGCTTATGGTGATGCTGTTGAACAAAAGCAAAACAACGAAGCTGCAGCTGCACAAAATCAAAAAATGAAAGATGATTTTGTAAAAGCGTTCTCTGCTTGTATGGAAGGTAAAGGATACACTGTGAAGTAATTCAACATAACCCTAGATATATAACTAGAGTCAGCAATTTCGGTTGCTGACTCTTTTTTATTTAACACTAGTAAGTTATAATTTTTATAGCTCCTTAATATCAATTTTTCCTTTCTGATAAAGTATCATTTTGACGACCTTTTCTATGATAAAAATGAGCATAGTACAAATAATTATAGCGAGTATAATTACTGCCCACATTTGATTATCTGATAGTAAATTGAAGTGGTTGAAAATAAAGAATGCACCTAAGAAAAGACCACTGAAGAAGTAGATCAACATCCATTTTAAAGAATGCATTTTCTGTTTATTTACAACAGCTTTCTGATGCACCTTTTGCATCAAAATATCTTCAAAATCATCACTTAATTTGGGCGTGTGCATTTTATTTAAAACCTTCTTTAGGTCTTTATCTTCATTCATCATAAGATGGATTTTTTGTCAATTTTAAATACTGAAAGGAGTTTTCCGTAAAAGTTTTTCCGACCTCTTGATAAAAGCATTTTTATTTTAGAGGCTTTCCAATCAGTTACATCTTCTATTTCCTTAATACTATATTCTTTCAAATGATAGAGGTCGAGTGCTAAAGATTCGTTAGGAGTGAGGGTTTCAAAAACCTCAGAAATAATCACTCTTTGTTCTTCTAGATTGATGTTTTCTAAAATAGAGTTGACATCTTGTTCTTTATCTTCAGCATATTCAAGCGGACTTTCAGGAAGATCTTTTCTTGTTTTTTGAAGAGACTCATTGATGATAATCCTAAAAAACCAAGTTTTGAATGAGGACTTTCCCTTAAACTGATCAAGCTTTTCAAAAGCTTTTATGAACGATTCCTGTAAAATCTCTTCTGCTTGATATTGATTTTTAACAATCGAAAAAGCCACAGAGAATCCTTCTTCCTTGTACTTACCTACTAAAAATTGAAAAGATTGTGTATCGCCTTCCAGCACCTTTTTTATATAGATGCTATCCATTCGTTACTGATCTTCTTTCTTTTCTTTTTTTCTGCCTATAAGTAATCCAATTGACCCTGATATAAGGCAAATGGCAAACCCTAAAGGCACGCCAATCTGTTTATGAAGATCATTGGCAATAGAAACGAAAATACTTAAAGCTATTCCTATACCAACAAACATGATAAAGAAAGCTAAAGTGATCCAAGGGAAATTCTTTTTGCCCTCAGGTTTTTTATAAATTTCAGAAACATCAACCCCTCTTTCTATTAAGGACATTCGTTCCTGATTTCTAAATTTCATATAATAGAAATAGGAAAAAGTTACTGCAGCGAAGAATGCCAGATAATTGATTGTTTCGAATAATACGCCGAATCCGTATTGCATAATAATCTATATTTTGTTGATTAAACTCTAAATTGACATCAAAAAGGCGCCTTTGTGTGATGTTCTATAGATTAGATGCAAGTTCGTAAAGTTTGGTCACACTTTTTTTCGATTTTCTGATAATAACTTTCAAAAAAATCTATCTCCATAAAAATTTGGGCATAAAAAAACCTCCACATTTATGTAAAATTGAAAATGTTGTGGAGGTTCAGTGTAAGAGAAAACACCCCAAATAGGGATGTTTTCAATCAATTTACTTTTCACCTATTTTTTCTCGTAAAGTCCCACGAATACGGTATCGTTTTCTACCTTTACAGGGTAGGTTTGGATAGTGTCTTCGCATCCGTTAAGATTTTCTCCAGTTTCCAGAGAAAAGGTCTTTTTATGATAAGGGCAAGCTACTTTAGGTGTTTCCCCTTCGGTGCCTAGCATACCTCTAGAGAGGATCATCTGCTTTTTGTGGGGACAAAGATTTTGAGTGGCGAACCACTTGTTTAAAGTAGAGAATTTAAAGATGGCGATTTGTTCTCCTTCATATAGAATATTAGAACCTCCGTCTTCTGGGAAATCGTCTACATGACCGGCATTTACCCAAACATCTACTTCTTCGATTGTTTTATTTTCAAAAATCATAGTATCAATATTTTTTAATGGAAATAACCATTCTGAGATCTTATTTAATTACCAAGCAACAGGGAAACGTTGTCCTCTTTCTCTCTTGAACTTTTGGTTTGGATCGTCTTGATCAGTATTGCTAAAGTGAGCAAAACGCTTTCTGATCTTAGGATTGTTTATTGCTTCTTTCCACTCACAGCTGTAGTTAGCAATTAAGATTTCCATATCATCTTCAAGTTGCTGACCAATACCTAAAGAATCTTCTACAATTACTTGTTTTAAGTAATCGATACCACCTTCAAGTTTTTCTTGCCAAGGGGCCGTTCTTTGTAATGGTTCTGCAGTTTTGATATAGAACATTAAGTATCTATCCAAGTATCTTACTACTTCTTCTTTAGAGATATCACCTGCTAAAAGAACCGCATGTTTAGGGTTGGCGCCGCCATTACCACCAACATATAAGTTCCATCCTTTTTCTGTAGCAATAACACCAAAGTCTTTACCTCTAGCTTCAGCACACTCACGAATACAACCCGATACACCACCTTTTAATTTATGTGGAGAACGAAGGCCTTTGTATCTGTTTTCGATTTCAATAGCAAATCCAACAGAGTCGTGAAGGCCAAATCTACACCATGTACTACCTACACAACTTTTTACCGTTCTAAGAGATTTACCGTAGGCGTGACCAGATTCAAAACCAGCATTAATTAATCGTTCCCAAATCAAAGGAAGATCATTTAATGTAGCACCGAATAAGTCGATTCTCTGACCACCAGTAATCTTAGTGTATAGATCAAATTCTTTAGCGACCTCACCAATTACAATTAATTTATCTGGAGTGATTTCCCCACCAGGAATACGAGGTACAACTGAATACGATCCGCCTTTTTGGATATTAGCAAGGAATCGATCGTTGGTATCTTGAATAGTAGCTTGATTAAGAATTAATTCATTCCAAATAGAAGCTAAAAGAGAAGCTACAGCAGGCTTACAAGTTTCACAACCTGCACCTTTACCATATTTAGCTAATAATTCGTCGTAAGTTTTGATTTCATTTACTTTAATCAAATCAAATAGTTCCTGACGAGTATATTCGAAGTGCTCACAGATTTCCTTACGGATAGTAGCACCCATTTTCTTTAAAGTATCTTCAAGGATATTGTTCACCATGGGTAAACATCCACCACAACCTGTGCCTGCTTTTGTCGCTTTTTTAATACCGTTGATATCAGTAACACCATCGTCTTGAATTGAACAACAGATGTCGCCTTTAGAAACGTTTTCACAAGAACAAACTTGTGCAGTATCAGGAAGTGCGTCCACACCAATTGCAGCACCACCTTCACCGCTACCTTTAGCGATAAGATCTACTGGATGTGGAGGTAAAGCCATCTCATTGATATACATCTGATGTAACATATTGTAATCATCAGCATCACCAATTAGAATACCGCCTAATAATTTCTTTCCATCTTCGCTAATGTTCAATCTCTTATACACACCTGCTTGTTGGTCAGCAATTGAGATAGGAGAGTGAGGTACATTATCACAGAATGGATCACCAAAACTTGCTACATCAACACCGATTAATTTCAGTTTAGTTGACATATCAAATCCTTCGAATTTATATTCTTTGTTTTCATTAGCGATTTGTTCAGCCACTACTTCAGCCATATCATAACCTGGAGCAACTAAACCGTAAATCATATTTTCATAAGATGCACATTCGCCAATGGCAAAAATTTCAGGATCGTTCGTTTGCATTAGAGAGTTGACTACAAAACCGCCTCTTTCTGCTACTTCTAAGCCTGCCTCTTTACCTAATTCATCTCTTGGACGAATACCCGCTGAGATAATTAACATCTCAACGTCTAAAGAAGTGTCGTCAGAGAAATCCATTCCAGTCATGCTGTCATCTCCTGCAATTTGAGAAGTAGCTTTACCTAAAAGAATTTCAACGCCTAAATCTTCCATTTTACTTTTTAGTAGTTCACCGCCTACTTCGTCTAATTGTCTTGGCATTAAACGAGGGGCAAATTCGACTACCGAAGTCTTTAGATTCATGTCCAAAGCAGCTTTAGCCGCTTCAAGACCTAAAAGACCACCACCTAAAACAGCTGCAGATGATACTTTTTTACCATAAGCCATCATCATTTCTAAGTCCTCTATTGTTCTATAAACAAATACACCTTTTTTATCTACACCTTTAATAGGAGGGACAAAAGCTGCACTACCCGTAGCTAAAACTAAGTAATCGTAAGAGTACGTAGAATTATTGTGCGTAGTTACTTGTTTATTATCTCTATCTATATGAGATACTTTTTCAGATGTAACGAGCTCGATACCATTTTCTGAGTACCAATCTCTTGAGGCCATAGAAAGTTTGTCTGCATTAGCGTCCTCAAAATAAGCACTTAAATGTACTCTATCGTATGCTGGACGTGGTTCTTCGCCTATGACAGTGATAGAAGCGGCACTCTTCTTTTCTACAAGTTTCTCGCATAACTTATAGCTTACCATACCGTTTCCTACTATTACTATTTTTGTCATAATTGATGTCTTTTAAGTGAAAGTTTAAGTAAAACTACGTAATAATACTGAAGATGCAAATTTATGTTGAAAAAAAATGCGTAAATGTTCGAATTTTGATTCATTCTAATTAAGTAGTATTGGTGATGCCTACCTTATATATATAAGTATAAATATGGAGATAGAATGATTAATGAGTTTTATTTTCTCATTTATTATATATTATACTTATAGTAGTCTTATTTAAATACGTAAAAATATTTTGATATATAAGTATATATACGTAGTTTTGAGTATCACATCAAACAATATTTACTTATGACACCTACTTTTTACTTAATTGGAGCAGGCCCTGGAGATGCCGAATTACTAACATTAAAAGCAGTTAGAGTTTTAAAGGAAAGCAAAGTCGTATTATACGATGCATTGGTTTCTGAAGATGTACTTTCATTTATTCCAGAAGGAGTAGAAAAAGTCTACGTAGGAAAAAGAGCAGGAGCGCACTACTTAAAACAAGAAGAAACAAATCAACTTATTGTTGATATGGCATTGAAATACGGTTCCGTAACAAGATTAAAAGGTGGAGATTCTTTTGTCTTCGGTAGAGGACAAGAGGAAATTGAGTTTGCCAAAACATTTGGTATCGAATGTCATGTTGTTCCAGGAATATCATCTTCATTAGCAGGTCCTACATTGGCAGGAATTCCTGTGACTAAAAGAGGTATCAACGAAAGCTTTTGGGTAGTGACGGCTACGACATGTTCTGGTGGGATGTCAAAAGACCTTACCCATGCAGCAAATTCAACTGCTACAGTAGTCATTCTAATGGGTGTAGGTAAACTAGAATTGATTTCTCAACTATTTAGTATGTATAGGAATGAAGATGAACCTATTGCATTGGTTCAAGATATTTCCTTACCCACTCAAAAAGTAGTGATTGGTTCACTCAAAAATATTGTAGAAAAAGCAAATGAATACGATGTGAGGCCGCCAGCAATTATTGTAATAGGCGAGGTTGTTAAGCTTGGAAAAGAATCTTCTATTATACAAGCTGCAGCTCAACAATTAGCATAACACCTTTTAATGCGAATTATATATATCAATGAGGTTATTTCTTTTTTAGGAATAACCTTTTTTTATCATAGATCAATTTATTTAGTTTGATATTGAACTACTTTTGTGGTGAATCAAATAAATACGAAAATGAATATTAAAAAGATCTATCTATTGTTTTTTGCTACCACATTATCTGTTATCGCTTTAATGTATGGCTTATTCCCCGATTGGTTAATATCAAATTTCTTAATTTTACCAGAAAATGTTTCAACTGATGCTGCTCATATTTTGAGAGCAGTTACAGGATTGTACCTTGCTTTAGTTGGATGGGTGTATTATAGTGCAATGTCAAATCGATTTATTAATGAAACCATTTTTATAACAGGTCTATTTTGTGCTGGCTTAGGGGTAGGTCGGTTATTCAGTATAATTATTGACGGAATACCTTCTCCATTATTGGTTATTTATGTTTTAATGGAAATTGCAATAGTTCCATTAGTGTATTTTTTATTAAAAGATACTAAGAAAACAGTTTTACAATCAGCATAATAATAACAATAATAATATTATAATTTGAACAAAGATTTATTATAATTCCTTGTTTTATACCTTGAACATCATTTTAAATGGTGTTTTTTCTTTTTCAAGGAGAATATATCGAGTTTCTAAGAATAGTGTTAATGTGTTTGATATTCGCATTGTAAGTTCCTAAGTTAGAATAAACTATTGTACATCTATATTGGTGTAGTTATTGAAACCTATTGACTGATTATTAAAGCCCTATCATCTGTAGACTATTTAAATTGATAGGCCCTAAAAACTATTTTTATAACCCATAATTTTTATTTTTCATTATGAAAATCAATCAACTTTGGAGGTACCTATTACTTATAGGTCTAACTTTCTCTTTCTTATCATGCGACGAAGAAACTGGTGAAGATGATATTAACCCTGAAGACGTTAGTTATCTTTATTTTACTACGGATGGAGATTTAACTGAAATTAAAATCCAAAATGATAGTTTACCTGGTGGTGAAGCGATTGTGCCTCTACCTATGCCATTAAACATTCAAGTTAAATTTGATATTGATGGCAAGATGATGTATATCTCAACTAAGAGTATGCTTTATAGTGATGACATGCCTGTTCATCCAGAAGAACATGACTCTACATCTCAAAGATTAGGAATGTCTGATGAAGGTACTTGGTATTTTGAGGAAAGTTCAGTTGCATTAACTTCAGTAGAACAAAATGCAGATTTTTCTTGGTCATTCTATGCTGATGAAAGTGCTGCTTTAACTTACAAGTCTTATTTAGCAGAAACATGTGAAATGGATGAGGAAGGAGAAGATACAATAGGAGAAGCTGTTGATGCTTCTTCATTCTTTAAGTGGGATGAGGAAGAACAAAACTACTATATCTCATTAAGAGAATTGTTCGAAATTATGGAAGGAGAAGATGATTCTCCTGAGCCCGGTGATGATATTGATAATTTACCAGCAGATGGTACAAGAGCATTTATGGACTCAACAGATGTTGGAGAGCCAGATAATTTACCAGAATTATTTGATATAAAATTATGGGCTAAAGACGGCGACTTAAAAGGTTGTGAAGAAAATAAGTAATTAGTTCAAGCAAAGCCTACCATTTTTTTATGGTAGGCTTTTTTATGTTAAAAAATATTTAAATATTTGTTTAGTCCTAATATCAATGATGTTTTAATATTGGGTAATTAATCTTCAATCTACTAATGAACTATAAAATACTCTCTTCAATAATTGTCACTTTATTATTCTGTCTGGTATTTCAGAATTCTGCTATTGCTCAAGAAGAAAAAGAGTCAGAAGGAAGACATTTTATTTCTGTTACATTCGCTCAAACTTATATTCCAAAAGGGACCAATCAAGATAATTTAAATCATAAAGGCCACTTTGTACCTGGAATTGGTTTTGATTATTTATATAAGATCAAACCTAGATTTGAACTAGGTGTTATGGCAGATATAGAGCTAGGACGTTACATTATACCTCACAAAGAAGACCTGGAAAGGGATCATGCATTAGTATTAGTAGGAGTAGCTACTTATACTTTATTACCAAGTTGGAATGCTTTTGTAGGTGGGGGTATTGAATTAGAAAGACATCATAACCTAGGCGTTTTAAGAATGGGTACTGAATATAATTTTGCTATTGGAAATAATTGGTCAATTCCAGTAGGTATATTTTATGACCTCAAAGAAGGATATGATTCTTGGTCGATTAGTGTTGGCTTAGGTAGATCTTTCTAAAAATTAAGATAATAACTATAACAATGAAGAAACTATTTAAAGTAATAATACTTTTACTCTCTACAACTTCAATTTTTGCTCAATCTTCTGATTCCACTCAAACTAAAAAGAAATATCCCTATGTATTTCCAATATTAGGTCAACAGGTTCAAGATAGAGGTATCGACTTTCCTTTGCCTGCAGGTATAAGTCTAAACTATGTATTTAACGAAATGTATCTAGACATTACTCAATTCGAAATGAGTATCGCAGGTAAAGATATGACGGATATTTTGAATGAACAGACTTTAGGTTTTAAAAAAACTAGAGCATTTACAAATGGACTTAATTTAAGAGCAGATCTATTTGCTCTACCTTTTATGAATGTCTATGGTTTATTTTCTAGGTCTGTTGGTGGTACTGAAGTGAGTTTACAGCCACAATTCGAAAATGTCACTTTTCCAGAATTTAGTAGTAAAGTAGAATTTGATGCTGTAACCGTTGGTGGTGGTGCAACATTCCATTATGCATATAAAAAATATTTTGTTAGTGTTGATGGAAACTACTCTTCTTCTAAATCAGCTTTATTAGAACAAAGCGTTGGACTGTTTACAACATCGATGAGAATAGGTAGAAGGTTTAGTTTCAAAAATAAAACGAAGCTAGCATTTTATATAGGTGCGATGTATCGTAACTTCACAAATAATGAAGGTAATACTGGTTCAGTGACTATTAACGAAGCGTTACCAAACTTAGATAATCAGATTGAAGAATGGTATAACGGTTTAACAGCCCCTCAGCAAAGAATTATTGATAGAGTACAGGCAAGAATTGAAGAAAGATTATCTGATACAGACTACGATAAAATTACTGATTTACCAATTGCCTATTTCATCAAAAAGGATTTAATAAAACAATGGACTTTTCAGTTCGGCTTTAACTATGAACTAAGTAAACATTGGTCTGTTAGAGGTGAATACGGTGTTTCTGATTTTAGTAAGTTCTTACTTACTGGTGTCAATTATAGATTTGGATTCTAATTCACAATAAAGAATAAAATCAAAAGGCTGTCTCAAATTTGTTTTGGGACAGCCCTTGTTTTTATATCTCTGATTTAATTTTCTTGTATTCCTCAAGAGTGTTGGCATTCGTCAATTCCTCTTCAAATTCAGGAATAAGTAAATTTATATCGCTATTAATGAGTACTTTCCTTGGACATGAATATCCCCAACTTAAATATTCTAACAGCTTTCCGTAAGATCTAGGTTCCCAAATACAGATCAATGGTTCAGGAAAATCTAAACTTGGGCTCTTAAATGAGGTAGCATATTTTGAGGTGTCTCTCTGATTGACCAAATCATCCAGGGTTTTCTCTGATAATAGAGGTAAATCACAAGCAATGACCACCCATGCAGCATTAGGATCTTCTTGAAAGGCCGATAAAATTCCTCCCATTGGTCCTAGTCCAATAAACTTGTCTGATATTGTCTTTTGATCTTCGAAGGCATTGGAATCATGCGCTGTTGAAAGATATACTTCCTTACAATACTTAATCAAAAGGTTCTTGGCATATTGCCACTGAGGTACATCGTGGTACTTTAATGTGGATTTATCTTTTCCCATTCGAGTAGATTTTCCACCTACAAGTACTAAACCTTTTAAAGTGGGCTTTTTGTAATATTGATCGATGTAGTCAGCAACCTCTTTTATCGTTCCCTCTTTTTCAATGGACCATTTTGGTAAATCATTTAGTTCTGGGAGAACATCAAGTACTTCTTGAGGAATAGATGTTTGCCCTTCTGGAAAAACAATACCAATGGGCTTTTTCACCTTTTGAATTTTCTTGATTAATGGCTTACGATCATCAATAAACAATAATTGTTCTGAAGCTTCGTAATGATTTCCATTTACAATCAAGATATCTGAAGTATTGAATAACTGTCTTTTTTCGAAGTTATTGTAGTTCGACTTTACATCTAATCGGTGAAATTTTATCTTATCTGTAACCTGTAAATGAACATCACCATAAAATGACTTCTCTAATTCTTCTTCATCTGTTTTGTGATCCATGTCCAAAAAGGCAGGATTTCTATGAGGAAGGTTTGAAGCTACTGCACCAGCAAACTTTTTAATTTCACCACAGGTTGTGCCCATTATGGCAATTTCATTTGCAGCAAAGTTTCCTATATTTTTACGGGTTAGTTTGGCGTGTTTCTGATGTTTTTTCATTATCTGTTGAAGTCTGTTTTTCCTCCCGATTTGTGGTATAACTTGGTCTCTTTAATGATGATGTCTTGGGATAAAGCCTTACACATATCATAAATAGTTAACGCTGCTACTGTAGCACCAGTGAGTGCTTCCATTTCCACCCCTGTCTTTGATGTTACCTTTGCAGTACTCTTAATTAATAGGGATGTTTTAGAAGTCCATTCGATCTCAATATTACATTTGTCGAGTGGTAAAGGATGACATAATGGGATTAATTCAGAAGTTTTTTTCGTTCCCATGATGCCTGCAATGATTGCAGTTTGAAAAATAGACCCTTTTTTCGTAAGATTATCCTGTTTTTGAATAGTCTGTGCGACTTCAAGTGGAAATTCAACAATAGATTGAGCAATAGCTACTCTGGTGGTAATATTTTTTTCACCTACATCTACCATAGAAGGGTTGCCTTCTTTATCTAAATGTGTAAGTGTAGTGTTTTTTTCTTCTTGATCTTTCATGAAAGCGAAATTATAAAATTCAGACATCAATTTCTCAATAATCAAACTACAATGCAAAATCAATTGATAGAACCTGTAGAGGTGGATAAGATAATAGGTGAAGTTTCACTTAATTTAAAAATTGAAGAGGTCGATTTGGTTCATTCTTTAGGAAGAACTTTAGCGGAAGATATTTTTGCCGATAGAGATTTTCCTCCATTTCATCGTGTGGCTATGGACGGTGTAGGCATTCACTCTTCTCAATTAGGTAAAACAGATAAGATTTTTGAGGTAGAAGGTGTGCAAGCAGCAGGAAGCCCTCAATTGACTTTAGAAAATAGAGAAAACTGTCTGGAAGTGATGACGGGTTCTGTATTGCCTTTAAATGCAGAAGTAGTGATCCCTTACGAATGGACAGAAAAAGTGGAAGGAGGAGTAAAGATACTTGACTTTAAAAATGCTCAGATGATGAGTAATGTCCATCAAAAGGGATCGGATAAAGCTGAAGGAGAGGTGCTGATTAAAGCAGGAAAAGAAATATCTTCTTCAGAAATTGGTATTCTTGCAACAGTAGGGAAGTCAAAAGTAAAAGTATTTGTTCGTCCTAAAATTGCGGTCATTGCTACAGGCGATGAATTAGTGGGAGTGGATGATACACCGAATGATTATCAGATAAGAATGTCGAATTGTTATTCTCTAAAAGCAACGTTGTCAGAGAATGGATTTGATTCAGAAATTTTTCATCTTACTGATGATAAAGAAGAGTTATTGATCAAGATCAAAAATATCAAAGAACAATTTGATGTATTAGTGTTTAGTGGAGGAGTATCAAAAGGTAAATTTGATTTTCTACCAGAAGTGTTTGAATCATTAGGTATTAAAAAACAGTTTCATGGAGTGAAACAAAGACCTGGAAAGCCCTTCTGGTTTGGAAAGTCGGATAAGCAGGTGGTGTTTGCTTTACCTGGTAATCCAGTTTCTACCTATTTATGTTCTAATAGATATATGATTCCTTGGTTAAATTCACAATTAAAAAAAGAAAAGTACTTGCCATCTAAGGCAATTCTAGATAAAGATTTTAAATTTAATAAACCATTGACATTCTTCTTACAAGTGGAGACTTTTTATAAGGAAGATGGTTTACTTTATGCGAATCCTATTTCAGGTGGAGGTTCTGGCGATTTGGCGAAATTATCTGCAGCAAATGCTTTTATCGAGCTAAATGCAGAAGTAAATGAGTATAAAAAGGGACAACAATATACCGTATGGTTTTATAAAAAATAGATTATGAAATTAAGATTATTAGATAACAGTATCCGTCTTCGTCTAAACAAAGAGGATATTGACGAGCTATATAGAGAAGGTGAGGTTTATACGACTTCCCAACTAGGTGCAACCTCTTTTGTTTATGGAGTAAAATCTATTGAAAGAGGAGAGATGTCTGCAGAAATGCAAGGGAATAAACTTCAGTTTTTACTAACTGTTGATCAGATCAAAGAATGGGTGGACACTTCTACAGTTGGTTTTTCATCTGTTCAAGAAAATGCTGATGGATCTTCTCTTAAATTATTGATCGAAAAAGACTTTAAATGTCTGACAGATAGAGATGAGGATGAAAGTAAGAACTTTGAGAATCCAAATTCTACTTGTTAGTATTATTTAGATATAAATAAAAGAGGCTGTTTTCATAAAGTTGAAAACAGCCTCTTTTAGTATTTTAGGATTTAATTATTCAAAATCAATAGAATAATGTAAACCAATATTTTGATGTCTTTCCTTTGCTCCGCTAATGACCAAGTAACAGATTGTAATCATGTTTCTTAGCTCACAAAGAGGTTGAGAAATCTCTGTTCTTTTGTACAGTTCTTCTGTCTCTTCGTAAATTAAGGCAGTACGCTTGAAAGCACGACGTAAACGTTCGTTGGATCTAACAATACCCACATAATTCGACATTACTCTTTGAAGATCACTTCTAGATTGGTTAATCAAAACCATTTCTTCAGGAACAGTTGTACCGTCTTTGTTCCAATCTGGTATCTGTTCCATCCACTGTGTTAGTTCTACAAGTTGTGTTGCAGTAACAAAAGCTTCATGTGCATATACAGCGGCTTCTAATAACGAATTTGAAGCTAAACGATTAGCACCATGTAAACCTGTACAAGTACATTCTCCACAGGCCAACAAGTTATTAATAGAAGTCTCCGCTTTAGTATTTACCACAATTCCTCCACATAAATAATGAGAGGCAGGGGCAACCGGAATATATTCTTTGGTAATGTCTATCCCTAATTTCTGACAATGACTATAGATAGAAGGGAAATGACTTTTCAGTTCGGCTTCATCAATGACTGATGCATCTAACCAAACATGTTCTTTACCTTCCTTCTTCATTTCAGAGTCAATAGCACGAGCAACAATGTCTCTAGGAGCTAAAGATCCTCTATCATCATATCTTTTTACAAAGTCTTCCCCTTTACTATTTCTAAGAATAGCACCAGATCCGCGCATTGCTTCGGTAATTAGGAATGCATTCCCTTCATGTCCTCTTTGATATAAGGCGGTAGGGTGGAACTGAACAAACTCCATTTGTTGAACATGTCCTTTTGCCCGATAGGTCATAGCAATACCATCACCGGTAGCGACAGAAGGGTTTGTCGTTGTTTTATACACCTGACCAATACCTCCAGTAGCTAATAAAGTTACTTTGGAAAGGATAGTTTCTACTTCGCCAGTAATTTTATTTAAAGCATAAACACCATAACATTGAGTGTCCTTACGATAACGTGTAACATCTTCCCCAAGGTGGTGCTGTGTTATTAAATCGACAGCAAAGTAATCTTGAAGGATTTTTACATTATCATATTGTTTGATGGCATTAAGAAGTGCTCGCTGAATTTCTTGCCCAGTAACATCTTTGAAATGAAGTATACGGTGGTCACTGTGTCCACCTTCCTTAGCAAGGTTATATTCTCCATTATCAGATTTATCAAACTGAGTTCCCCAATTGATCAATTCTCGAATACGTTCGGGGCCATTTTCAACAACGAGTTTTACAACTTCTTCATTGTTAATATGCGATCCAGCAATAAGGGTGTCTTGGATGTGTTTTTCATAAGAGTCTCTTGCGTCAATGACCGCCGCAATTCCTCCTTGAGCATATCTTGTGTTACTTTCAAAGGGTTCATCCTTTGTAATTAAGCAAATTTGTGGGTGGTATTCCTTGTCCTGATAGTATTCACATAGTTTTAATGCGTAACTCAGACCTGCAATACCAGAACCAACTACTAGAAAATCTACTTTTGTCATTGGTTATTTTAAAAAAAATAAAATGCTGTCTTCGTTTTTAACGAAAACAGCATTATAAATCTATGATAGTTCAAACATTCTTTCTATTGAACCAATAGCTTTAACACGAATGTCTTCGTTTACCTCTACCTCAGGGTATTCATATTTCAAACAATTGTACACTTTTTCCAATGTATTCATTTTCATGAAATGACATTCAGAACATGCACAAGTATTGTCTTCTTTAGAAGGGGCAGGAATTAAGTTTTTATGAGGAACTGCTTCTCTCATTTTATGTAAAATTCCAGCTTCTGTAGCAACAATATAAGCGTCGCTATCGTCCTCTTGCACAAATTTTAGTAACGCTGCAGTTGAACCAACGAAAGAGGCTACTTTAAGAAGTGGCATTTCAGATTCTGGATGAGCAATAATTTTTGCATGAGGATTTTCCTTGTGTAAATCAAGAATCTTTTCTAAAGCAAATGCTTCATGAACGATACAAGCACCGTCCCATAGCAACATATCTCTACCTGTTTCTTTCATGATATATTTACCCAAGTTTCTATCAGGTGCAAATATGATCTTTTCGTCTTCAGGAAGTGAGTTGATGATTTTTAAAGCATTAGTAGATGTAACTGTAATGTCTGTATATGCTTTTACATCAGCAGAAGAGTTGATGTAAGTGACAACAGTATGATCTGGATATTGTTTGACAAATTCCGAAAATTCTTTTGCTGGAGCTGCTTCCGCTAATGAACAGCCAGCTTTGAAATCTGGAAGAATAACTTTTTTCTCGGGATTGATAATTTTAGCTGTCTCAGCCATGAAATGTACACCTGCAAATAAAATAATATCTGCATCGGTATCAGCTGCTTTTTGTGCTAATGCTAAACTATCTCCAACAAAGTCTGCAAGATCTTGGATCTCGGCATCTTGATAATAGTGGGCTAGAAAAACAGCGTTTTTTTCTTCTTTTAAACGTGTAATTTCTTTTTTGAGATCAATAGGGTTATTTTCTGTAACATCAATAAATCCTAGTTGATCTGCTCTATCTTTAAGCTCTTGTGTAAGCATTTTTTTATTTTATACGATTACCTAAGTTACCGCAAAGTTACACAAAAAGTGTCAATAGCTATATGCGAAATGAAATGTAAATTTCAACTAAATCTAAATTTTTGGACATTTTTTACAATGCTTGCCCTTACGCTTATACTTTTTGCAGCAGTTCTTTTTCTTACAAGGGATGTCTTCAAGAAATTGATCATCAGTGACTGATAACATTTCTAATAACCTTGAGCTTGTTGTACTGATAAATAGCGGATCTTGTTGTTGCATAAGTTTTGTTTATTTAGACTTATTCTTGATTAATGATCAAATATATAAAACTAAATTGGATTAATTCTAAATAAAGTAGCTTATGTAAGAAAAAAAGTGCAAATCATTACGTTTTTATGATTTACACTTCTTGTCTTATTTAAATAAATATTGACTATTTATTGAGTAGAACTTATCTCACAATATTTGTTCTTTAAATCAACAATCTCGTTACCATAACGTGGAATGAAACCTTTGTTTATTGATTCATCAATGGCTTCACAAGCTTTTTCATAATCTTTCATTTCAATGTAAATCAAAGCTAGATTTCTGAATGCATAGGAGTTAGTGTCGTCAACATATAAAGATTTCATTACATCTTCATACGCTCCTTTTACATCTCCAAGTTGTAGACGACTGTAGGCTCTGTTGTTTAAGCTCAATCCTAAATATTGACTATTCTCTATAACGATATTGAACTGTTCAATAGCCATTTCATGTTCACCAATTAACTGATATTTAAAACCTAAGTTTAAATAGCCGGGCATAAAAGTAGGATCAAGTTCAATTATTTTATTGAAATAGATAAATGACTCTTCTTTTCTTCCAAGTTCATCACTTACTGTTCCTAAATTATTTAATACACCTAAATCAGTACTATCTTTAGCATAGGCCTTTTGTAAATCATTATAGGCCTTATCAAATTGTCTGATGTGAGAAAAAGCAGCTGCGCGGTTGACGAGTATTTCAACATAAGCACTATCAGGGGCATATATTAAAGCTGTAGAAAAATCTCTTATTGCTTTTTGATGATGATTTGATTCAATGTGATAATTACCTCTTTGATGATATAATTTGTAATCTTTAGGGTGGAACAAAATGAGATCATTCATAATCACAATGGCTTTTTGATAATCATTGTAATAGGAATAGATTAACGATTTATCTACTTCATTTGTAATTCGATCTGTTTCATTATCAAATTCTAATTGGTTTAAAGAATCTATGTAATAATTGACTTGTTCCTCAGTCAAATCATAAAAATGTTGTTTTCCCACTTGTCCAATGGAGAAAAATGAAATAGTAAAGAAGCTGAGAGTTAATAGATAGTATTTCATGATACAAAAGTTTGTTTGAAAAAAAAGCCCTACTAAATAGTAGAGCTTCAATATAATAAATTAATATGAACTAAGCTTCAGCTTCTTGTTTCATATGTACCACTCTTTGAGGGAATGGAATTTCAATACCGTTATTATCAAGAGCAATTTTACCCGCTTCTAATGTTTCGAATAAAAATGCCCAGTAATCATCTACTTTAAGGTGTACCCTTAATTGAAGATCAACAGAACTATCGCCAAGGTTAGTCACCCAAACTACTGGAGCTTCAGGTTGCGTTAGTACTCTTTTGTCATCTTTAATGACGTCTAGAAGTACCTGTCTGGCTTTTTTGATATCAGAGTCATAAGAAATGCCAATAGGTACATCACATCTTACAAAACCTTCTCTTGTATAGTTTTTAATTACTCCTCCAGCTAATCCGCCATTAGGAATAAATACATGTCTTCTATGAGGAGTGACAATTGAGGTAGCAAAAAGTCCAATGTCTTCTACAACACCAAGGTGACCTTGTGCTTCGATCAATTCTCCTTTTTTCATTGGTTTTAAAGTTAGAAGTAACGCTCCACCAGCAATATTTGCTAAAGAACCTTGTAAAGCAAGACCAATAGCTAAACCTGCAGAACCTAACATTGCAATGAAAGATGTTGTTTCTACCCCCGCAATACCAATAGCGGCAATTAGAATAATCACCTTTAGGCCAATTTTTACCAAAGAGGTAATGAAGTCGATCAATGCGTGATTATCAGATGATTTCCTTTTTACTTGGTTAGCAACAATATGGGCAACTTTATTGGCAATCATAAATCCTACAATGAGGAATAATATTGCCATGCCAGCCTTTAGACCGTATTCAGTCAAAACGAACGTAAGTTGATCCTGTAGCTTTGAAGAGTTAAAATCCATCAGTTATTAAATTAAGATTGTGTTTGGATTGAGTTAATATTTTATAAAAATAGAAAGTTTTTTTAGTTTTTTGTAAGATCAAGCACAAATTTGTACAATTAAGATCAAAAAAAGATTCACAAAATACGTATGTCAGATTTCAAATCATTAATTGAGGGTGAGCTAAAAGAAGCTCAAACGGTGTTGGAAAAGTTTCTATCAGATGAAAATAATATTCATTCTATAGAAAAGGCTGCTGATCTTTTGGTGGATTCTTTTAAAAATGATGGAAAGGTAATCTCTTGTGGAAATGGTGGTTCACATTGTGATGCAATGCATTTTGCAGAGGAACTTACTGGTAGATACAGAGAAGACAGACCATCAATTGGTGCAATTGCCATATCTGATGCTAGTCACTTATCATGCGTAAGTAACGACTATGGATTTGAGTATGTTTTTTCAAGATACTTGCAAGGAGTTGGTAGAAAAGGAGATGTCCTCTTTGTATTGAGCACAAGTGGTAATTCTCAGAATATTGTCAATGCCATTGATGTCGCTAAAGAGAAAGGTATTAAAGTAATAGCATTAACTGGTAAAGATGGCGGTAAAATGGCAGGGCTAGCTGATGTCGAAATTAGGGTACCTCATTTTGGTTTTGCTGATAGAATACAGGAAATACACATCAAAGTGATTCACATAATTATTCAGCTAATTGAAAAGAAAATGGGCTACTAATAGCCCATTCATTTATAATATATTCTAGGAGACACCCCATGGGGTGTTTTTTTATACCTGAATTCCTTCTAATGGAAGCTGAATTGTAAATGTTGCTCCTCCTTCCTTGTTATTAAAGGCGTTTATACTTCCTTTGTGCTGTTCGACAATGTCTTTACTGATAATTAACCCTAAACCTAAGCCTTCTTTTTTTGTAGTATAAAAAGCCTCAAATAAATGGTCAAGATCTTTTATGCCACCTCCATTGTCAGATATACTAATGCCAATTCTATCGTCTTTTAATTTTTTGGTGGATATCTTAATGACCTTAGTATCATTGTCATTTTCTTTTACAACTTGATACGCATTGTCTATTACATTAATAAATACTTGTGATATTTTACCTCCTAGACAAACAACTTCAGGAAGATGATCTTCAAGTTCTACCTGAAGGTCAATACCATCATATTTATATTTTTTTGATAAAAGATTGAGTGTAGTGTTAATACTTTGATTAACATCAAGAGGCTTGGGTACTCCATGATTTGACTTCACTGCATTCTTTAGATCTTGAGAGATCTCTCGAATTCTTTTTACCCCATCATCAATTCCTTCTAAAAGAAGAATAGACTCTTCAATATCTTCTTGAAACTCTTCTTTGTTATCAATCTCTTGTTCCTTTACCATTTCTTGTACCTCCTTTAGATTGTCGCTAATAGGTACAATATTGTTGGAGATAAAGTTTAAAGGATTATTTATTTCATGAGCAACAACAGCCATCATTTGTCCAACGATTGCCATTTTTTCAGATCGAGCTAACTGTTCATGGATTTTTTTAGTTTGTACCAAATTTTCTTTGAGCTCATCATTCTTTTTAGTGAGTTGCTCATTGAGTTCTAAAACCTGAACTACTTTTTCACCAATAATAAATTTTTGATCTTGGATTTCTTTAGTTTTAACTTTTAAAGTATTACTAAACTCTTTAAATCGTTTCTTTTTCTGATTGATCAGATAAATAATAACCCCCATGAGCACTAGTGTGACAATTACGGAAATTAAAGCGTATTCTCTGTAAACAATCTTCTCTTCTGATAAAGTATTTTTCTGATTAAGGAGATTTATTTCTTCCTGCTTTTGAGCAATAGCCATATTATTCTCAATCATTTGAGCTTTTCTCAGCTTTTCCTCGTCCTGATAAAGATGTATATAATAGATGTATTTTCGTAGGGCTTCTGCTTCTTTAATAATATCACCTCTTTTATTATATGCTTTAGAGAGAACGTCTGAAAGTAATAGTGCCTCTTGAATCGCAGGTAGTTTTTCTGCAATCACTAAACCTTTGTTTGCAGCTTCAATACTTTTTGATATACTATTTTGCAACAGATAAACCTGTGCGATCTTCTCTAATATTTTAGCTTGTTTAAGTTGTTGTTTCAGCTTAAGAAAACCTTTGTATGCTTTTCCATAATGATTTAAAGCAATACCTAAACTATCTGAGCTACTATTAAAATAGGTTTCTCCAAGAGAAGCTTCACAAGTGTAAATCAAAGATTCATAATCGGCTTCAATAGCGATTTCTTTAGCTTTTAAAAACTGAAACCTTGCGTCATAAGGACTACCTGCTTGTAAATAAGCTTCTCCAATACTTTGATGAGCAGAGGCAATAAGGTCTTGTTTACCAATAGATTTACGCTGATTTAAACTGTGGTGATAGTTCTCTAAAGCCAACTCATACTTTCCTCTTGATAATTGAATATTACCAAAAACTTGATAGGCATAACCAATCAATTGAGCATCACCGGTTTTGTTTGCGATAATAATTGCTTCATTAATATTTTTAAGGGATTCATAATTATCCCCTTCGTAAAAGAATAAATTACTGATATTTATATATGAATATCCTTTTTGAATTTGGTTGTTTGAAACGTCTGCTTGTAATAATGCTTGTTTGAAGAAATCGAATGCTTTAGAATAGTGTCCTTTATTTCTACAGGCTACCCCAATGAGGTTAAGTACTTTTGCTCGATCTTTAAATTCAGAAGTGCCTTCAGTAATATTTAAAATTTTCTCACCATAATAAATTGTGGTATCTGGAGACAGATCTCTAGAGTTCCACATGATTTGAAAATATGCGTCAATTAATTCTTCTTCATCTAAATTTCCTAACTCCTTTTTGAGGCTATCAATAATGGCTTTTTGAGCGTCGGAAGTAGTGTAGATGCAGATAGTGAATAAATATAGAAGTAATAGTGCTTTTTTCATCGCTTAGCGCTTACAAAAATGCTTTTAATTAAGGTGTTTCCTTTTGGTTAAAATTGAAAATTAGAGTTTATTAAGAGTGACTTCAGGTTTTCAATTTGTGAAATATAATAACTTTTAGAGAACTTAAGGAATTTTAAACGTTAATCGAATTAAAGTTAAAAATAAATTTTGAGCTCCCTGAATTATAAAGGATTATTTCATCTTCTTTTAAATCATTGATAGTCTGATTGTAGGGGAGTAATTTTCGACTTTTTGTAGTTTGATTCCATATGAAAATAACTGAATGATTATTCACTATTTTTTTAAACCCAATTTGAGAGAAACTATCTCCAAACGACCAATCATTTTCTGTGTAAGTCATAATGTCATCTGGAGAATAATCAATCACAAATTGTTTGAGTACTTTACTAAGTCCTCCCATTATGGTGATTCCATTTTTATTACAATATCTAATCATTTCATAGGATTCATGACCAATATTAGTTTTTGTCATTTTTCTTTTCCCACTAAAAGAGGCCACACCAATTAATGCGTTATTCAAGAATAGCCCGTATTTGATTTTTGCATTCGTAATTTTCCCTGTATGATTAATAGATAAAAAGTCATCTAATTCTGGCTTTGTAATTTTAGCGACTTTCACCTTCCTTCCATAAATCACTTTTGATTTACCAAGTGATGCAGCAATTCTAGATAAACAAGCTTCTGTTCTAAATTCGAATGTATCACTCCAAAGATGTATCACTTTA
This sequence comes from Flammeovirga yaeyamensis, assembly GCF_018736045.1. Classification (NCBI taxonomy): domain Bacteria; kingdom Pseudomonadati; phylum Bacteroidota; class Cytophagia; order Cytophagales; family Flammeovirgaceae; genus Flammeovirga; species Flammeovirga yaeyamensis. The sequence continues at coordinate 1,968,400 of NZ_CP076132.1, forward strand.
TTTGGGTGTAAATGTTTGCCAACTTCTATAATACTTGATGATGAAGCATGCCATTCTTTATGTACTAAATCCGGTTCAATAAGATGAATGAACAATGATTTGTCATCAATCTTAATAAATGGATAAGGGCTTATTTCGTCATAAAGCTCAATAGTGTAATTAAACTCTTGATCTTCAATAAACTGAAATAATTTTTGGAAAATGGTGATATCATACATATCCAAATTTATTAAACTCAATTGTTAATGATTGAGAAATTCACATTGTTTTGACTATTTTTTTACTGATTTATTGATGCAAATCTCAAATTTTTTTAAAAATCTTTGTATTCGAAATACGTTACTCTATATTTGCCTATTAAATATATAGGGTAATAGAATTAATTAAATTACCTCGACAAATTAAGATATGAGCGAAGCTACGAATATACATCCGATATTCAACTCTCTATTAAGTAGAGAAAAGAAAGAAGGTCTCCTAAAGCAAAACGGAGTTGTTTTATGGATGACAGGTTTATCTGGTTCTGGAAAAAGTACTCTTGCAAGAGCATTAGAGTTTGCTTTACATGATTTGGGCTATAAAACCATGTTATTAGATGGAGATAATCTTAGAACTGGTGTAAACAGTAACCTGGGTTTCTCTGAAGAAGATAGAATGGAGAATGTTCGTCGTTCGGCTGAAGTATCGAAATTATTTGCTTCGGCAGGTTTGGTGACCATCTGTTCTTTGATTAGCCCAACAGAGGAAATCAGAGCAATTGCCAGAGACATTATCGGCGAAGAAGATTTTAAACAAGTACATATTGATTGTCCTTTTGAAGTGTGTGCGGAACGTGATGTAAAAGGATTATATAAAAAGGCATTGGCAGGGGAGATCAAAAACTTTACTGGTTTGGATTCTCCTTTCGATATTCCTAAAGACCCATTTGTGCGTATCCCAACGCATGAACAATCTTTGGAGGATAGCTTAAAACAGCTTTTAGAAGCCGTATTGCCGATCATTAAATTAGACGAAAACAAATAGGTATGCAGACTCATACACTAACTCACTTAAAACAGCTGGAATCTGAGGCGATTTATATCTTCAGAGAAGTGGCGGAACAATTCGAACGTCCAGCTATGCTATTTTCTGGTGGAAAGGATTCTATCGTAATGTTACATTTGGCGAGAAAAGCATTCTGGCCAGGTAAAGTTCCTTTTCCGTTAATTCACATCGACACGGGTCATAACTTCCCAGAAGCGATCGACTACCGTGATTGGATGGTGAAAGAATACGATCTTGATTTAATCGTAGGGTCTGTTCAGGAATCTATCGATAAAGGTACTGCAGTAGAGGAAAGAGGGGTAAACCCAAGTAGAAATGGCTTGCAGGCGATTACTCTATTGGAAACTTTGGAGGAATACAACATCGATGCTGCCTTTGGTGGTGGACGTCGTGATGAAGAGAAAGCAAGAGCAAAAGAGCGTTTCTTCTCTCACCGTGACGAATTCGGTCAGTGGAATCCTAAGAACCAACGTCCAGAATTATGGACACTTTACAACGGTCATTACAACGATTATGAGCACTTCCGTATCTTCCCAATTTCCAATTGGACGGAGATGGACGTGTGGCAATATATTGCTCAGGAAAAAATTGCCTTACCTTCTATCTACTTTGCTCACAAGCGTCCGGTAGTAGAAAGAAACGGTATTTTACTGGCTGAATCTCCTTGGAACACTTTGTTGAAAGACGAGAAGTTCGAGGAGCGTTTAATTCGCTATAGAACTCTAGGCGACATGACTTGTACGGGTGCTGTGTTATCTGATGCAGATAACTTATCGGGCATCATTCAAGAAGTGGCCTCTTCTAGAGTAACAGAAAGAGGTAACCGTTCGGACGATAAACGATCGGAAGCCGCAATGGAAGAGCGTAAATTACAAGGTTATTTCTAACATTCAGACATCAAAAACAATGAGCGAAGTATTAAATCATCCAAGTATCATCAGAGAAGAATCAGCTTCAGCTGTTGATCAATCGTATTTAGATATGGACCTTCTTCGTTTCACTACAGCAGGTAGTGTAGACGATGGTAAGAGTACCTTGATTGGTCGTCTGATGTACGATACAAAAGCAATTTTCGAAGACCAATTAGAGGCGATCGAAAAATCAAGTCAGTCTAGAGGGGACGAGAATGTAAACTTGGCCTTACTAACTGATGGATTAAAAGCAGAAAGAGAGCAAGGCATCACTATTGATGTAGCTTACAGATATTTTGCAACACCAAAGCGTAAGTTTATTATTGCCGATACTCCAGGTCACATTCAGTACACACGTAACATGGTAACGGGTGCATCGACTGCAAACTTGGCAATTATTCTTGTAGATGCTAGAAACGGTGTCGTAGAGCAAACAAAACGTCACACATTCATTGCTTCATTATTGAAAATCAAGCATATTGTAGTGGCTGTAAACAAAATGGACTTGGTGGATTACTCTGAAGAGCAATTCAACAAAATCAAAGCTGATTTCTTAGCATTTTCTGAGAAAATCGGTATTGAGGATATCCGTTTTATTCCTATCTCAGCACTTAAAGGGGATAACGTAGTAGATAATTCTACACAAACTCCTTGGTACGCAAGTGGATCATTATTGGAAAACTTGGAGAAAGTAGAAATCGATCAAGACCTTGATTTGGTGAATGGTCGTTTCCCAATCCAAAGAGTAGTGAAAACTGACGATTTCAATGGTTTTGCTGGAAGAGTTGACGGTGGTATCGTTAAGGTAGGTGACGAAGTGGTTGCTTTCCCATCAAAAGAGACCGCAAAGATTAAATCTATTGAGACAATGGACGGAAGTATTGAAGAAGCATTCCCTCCAATGTCAGTAGTAATCACTTTAGATAAAGAATTGGAACTGAAGAGAGGGGACATGATCGCTAAGGCGGACAACCAACCTTCAGAAGTGGATTCAATTAATGCAACAGTTTGTTGGATGAACCAGAATGGTTTATCAGTTGGTGGTAAATATTTACTGAAGCACACAACAACAGAGGTAGAAGCCACTGTAACCGCTGTAGTGGACAAATTGGATATCAATACAATGGAGCACATCAGCACAGATTCAGGTCTTCAGATGAACGAAATTGGTGAGATTTCGATTAGTTTATCATCAGCTATTGTTTCAGATAGCTATAAGACCAACAGAGCAACAGGTAGCTTAATCTTAATTGATCAAGAGACAAATGAAACTGTTGCGGCGGGTATGATCAAATAATTTCATTCAGCTATATATTAAAAAACACAACATCTTTAACAGGATGTTGTGTTTTTTTATTTATGAAACTTTTCTGAGACGATATCCACAAGTCAATAGAAAAGCGATGGTTACAAATACAATTACCATAATTTAGTTAATAATAAAGGGGAGTTTGTTGTTAATTATTTGATTCAAGGGAGAGAATTACTCAATGACAATTTTTTCAAATTCGACGATTCCACCTACACTTACTTTTACAAAGTGTTCACCCTCTCCAAGCTTGTAGAATTTATTGATTTTACCATAGGGGTCTTGGAACTCTAAACTACCTTTAGCATCCAAAACAATAATACCAATGGTTTCATCTTTCTTGCCCTCTATAAAGAAACCATCTTTTTGTTTCTTAATGATGACATTTTTATTACTTAACTGATTGGTACTACCATGTGCGTATACAGTACATAGATAATCAGTTTCCCATTTTATTACCTTATAATAGATATCATCATTTTGGTTTGCAGGAATTTTATATTGATAAACTGCATGATCATTCGCTTGGACTGTTTCATGTTTCCAATGTATTTTATCCGATGAGGTTTGGACTTCAAATTTATAATACTCTTTTGAATGATCTGCCCAAGTAAGAATTGTTGCGTGATCTGTACGACTAACTTTTAGGTTATTTTTCATTTCTTGAGCATGTATGTTCCCAAGAAACAAAAGTGATAGTAGTATAGATAATAGGTATTTAGATGAATACATTTTTCAAATTATTTAATATATAAATTTTATACGCAGATAATTAAAAAAAGTAGTACACCTTAAAGCTTGTTAAGATTATAAAAAAATGTGCAAAATACATTTCATTTTTCGATTATTTTGATCAATAAATGTCATTATTTTGTGCAATGTTCAGATTTTGGTAATTTATTTGTAATCTAAATATCGACTTATGATCACTTTCATTTGTATGTGAGCTACAAATCTATATTTTTGTGATCTAGGCAATTTTTTTTCGACTACCAATTTTTGAGGATTAACGTGGAAAACGAGCAAAATTCAGAAAATAATAATGTCATACATATTGATGGTATGTACCAAAACTGGTTCCTTGATTACGCTTCTTATGTAATCTTGGAAAGAGCGGTGCCTAGCATTTATGATGGCTTAAAACCTGTACAAAGAAGGATTCTTCATTCAATGAAAGAGTTGGATGATGGACGTTTCAATAAAGTGGCGAACATTATTGGATCGACAATGCAGTATCACCCACATGGTGATGCGGCTATTGGCGATGCAATAGTAAACTTAGGGCAAAAAGAACTATTAATAGAAACTCAAGGTAACTGGGGTGATATAAGAACGGGAGATAGTGCAGCAGCACCTCGTTATATAGAAGCTCGATTATCCAAGTTTGCATTAGAGGTAGTTTTTAATCCAAAGACAACGGAATGGCAACTTTCTTATGATGGACGTAAGAAAGAACCTATCAACTTACCAGTGAAATTCCCATTACTTTTATCTCAAGGGGTAGAAGGTATTGCGGTTGGTTTGGCAACGAAGATTATGCCTCACAACGTAAAGGAATTGATTAAGGCATCTATTGATGTTTTAAAAGGTAAGAAGGTGCATCTATTACCTGATTTCCCTACAGGAGGATTGGCAGATTGTTCTAACTACAATAGCGGTCTGAAAGGGGGGAAGATCAGAAATAGAGCAAGAATTGAGTCGCCTGACAATAAAACATTATTGATCAAAGAGATTCCATATACTTGTACAACATCAAGTTTGATTGATTCGATCATTAAAGCGAACGATCAAGGGAAAATCAAGATCAAAAAAGTAATTGATAATACGGCTAAAGATGTAGAAATCGAGATTCAATTGGCCAATGGCCAGTCCCCTGATGTGACGATTGCTGCCCTTTATGCGTTTACAGATTGTGAAGTATCTATTTCTCCAAACGCTTGTGTCATCATTGATGATAAACCGGTATTTATTGGTGTAGAGGATATCCTTAAGAGCGATACTGATTATACTGTAAAATTACTTGAGACTGAATTAAAGATTCGTGAGGGAGAACTTCAAGAGAAAATTTTATTTAGCTCATTAGAGAAGATTTTCATCGAAAATAGAATCTATAGAGATATTGAAGAGTGTGAGACTTGGGAAGCAGTTATCGAGACGATCGATAAAGGGTTAACACCATTCAAGCCGAGCTTCTATAGAGAGATTACAGAAGACGATATTGTTCGTTTAACTGAAATCAAGATTAAGAGAATCTCTAAGTACGATACTTTCAAGGCAGATGAATTACTAAAATCACTTTTAGAAGAACTAGAAGAGGTAAGACATAACCTTGTTCACATTATCGAATATGCTATTGAATATTTCCAAAACTTATTGAAGAAGTATGGAAAAGAGCATGAGCGTTTAACTGAGTTGACTACTTTCGATACTATTTTGGCATCAAAGGTAGCTGCAAACAATGCGAAGTTGTATGTGAATAAAAAAGAAGGATTCATTGGTTTCAACCTGAAAAAAGAAGAAGGTGTTGAGGAAGTGATGGATTGTTCAGATATCGATGATATCATTGTCTTTAGAAATACTGGAGAGTATGTGATTACCAAAATCGGAGATAAGAAATTCGTAGGTAAAAACATTCTTCATGCTGAAGTTTATGTAAAAGGAGATGAGCGTAAAGTGTATAACGCTATTTACTTAGACGGAGCAACGGGTATTACCAGAGTTAAACGTTTCCAAGTACCTAGTTTTACTAGGGATAAGGAATATAACGTAACTAAAGGATCCCCTAAATCTAAAGTCACTTACTTCTCGAGCAACCCTAATGGAGAAGCAGAAGTGGTAGGAGTATCTTTATCACCTAACTGTAGTGCAAAAGTAAAATCGTTTGAATATGATTTTGCTGATCTAGAAATTAAGGGTAGAGGGTCTCAAGGAAATATCCTAACTAAGTATCCTGTTAGAAGAGTTACGTTAAAACGTGAGGGTGTTTCTACTTTACCAGCTATTGATCTTTGGTACGATGAATCTGTTGGATTATTAAACAAAGATGAAAACGGTAAATATCTTGGTAAGTTTAAAGATGAGGACAGAATTATCATTTTCTATGAAGATGGTGAATATGAACTGACCAACTTTGAAATAACTAATCGTTACGATGCTAAGAAAGTAGTATTAATCGAGAAGTTCTTACCGTATAAAGCTATATCTGCTGTTCATTACGATACGAATAACCGCCAATATTACATCAAACGTTTCCATATCGAAACATCGACGATGAACAAGCGCTTTAAGTTTATCAATGAAGCAAATGCTTCTAGATTATTGCTTGTTACTACTCAGATGTCACCGTTGGTGGAGTTAACGTATACAAATGGAAGAAAACGTGAAAAATATCAAGTGAATTTAAAAGAGTTTGTAGAAGTGAAAGGTTGGAAAGCTTTAGGTAATAGAATTCCACACGATAAAGTAACAGATGCAAAACTTTTAAGTAAAGACGATGCTGTTGATACTACAGAGTCGACTACAAAGAAAGAAGATGATTCTTCTAACGATGATCATAATGATGGACATGATTCATTACGATTATTCTAATTAGATTGAAAATTTATTTTAGAAGCCCAGGATTTAATTTCTTGGGCTTTTTCTTTTTATACAAGGTCTTTTTTGTAGATTTAAAATTACATCTACATCTCAAACTTTTATGAAAACAGAACAATTACTTCAAGTGGCGGCAGGGGTGATTTTACATCCTATGCACCCAGGGAAATTTCTTTTATCAAAACGTCCAATGGATAGACATTTAGGAGGTCTATGGGAATTCGCCGGTGGAAAAATAGAAGCTGATGAAACTCCTGAAAGGGCAATTATAAGAGAATTAAAAGAGGAATTTGATGTTGAAGTAACTGTAAATAAAAAAGTGACACATCACATTTATCATTACCCTGAAGTTTCTCTAGAGTTACATACTTTCGAAGTCGTAATTACTTCAGGCGATATCAAATTATTAGAGCACGATGAGATCTCTTGGGTGACTATAGATGATGTTGATAAATATCCAATAGCTCCGTCTAATAAAATGATTATTGATTATTTAAGGATTAAACATTAGTCAATTCACTTTCAATCTTTTGTATTGCACTTTCAAGTTTTTTTCTGTGTTCAACAGATATTGAGCAATTAGGTTTGTTTTCTTCAATTCTCATCTTCTTGATGAATTTCAGTAATTGAAGATTATTTAGATAAGGCATTAAGTGAGATTGTAATTGACTCATGTGTTCTTTTAAGATTAGTCCATTACCATCTTTCACTTTTGCATGAGGAGCCAATTCTTTATTATTTACAGTTCCAGTAATAAAAACAATAGGTATTACCATTTGATTTTCAGAGATGAAATGTAAGATTTCTAATCCATTATAACTCTTCAATTGGTAATCAGATAATATAATATCAGGTTCAACAATTTGTATAATTTTAGCAGTGTCTTCAAACTTGTAGGTGATATGTACAACAGGTGAGTTGACTATTTTTTTTGTGTGATAGGCGATCAATTCTGCATCAGCAGGGTTATCTTCAACTATGAGAATTTTTATGGATAAATCAATCATTAATAGAGTAGTTTCTGAATAAACCAATGTAGGGTTTCCTAATTTAAGAAGAATTTTATTTATTTTTTTTTATTATTTTAAATATTGAAAGATTTCTCTGGTACTATTTATACTATTGTGATGAAAAAACTTCTATCTAAGGTAATCAAGTTTGGAACAGGATTGGGCTACGATTTTGAGACAGAAAAGAAAATTCGATTAACTAACACTCTTACATTATTTTCAAGTGTATTTGCCTTTATTCAACTTTTGAATTTTGTTATTCAAGGAGTAAATATTTATGCAACTTTTTCAGTTCTCATAATGTTGCTTATCCTTATATCAATTCCTGTTTTACATAAATATGGTATGAAGTTATTACCTAGGTATATCTATTGTTTTTATTCATTATTAAATGTAGTTATACTTAGTATTACCCTTGGACCAGAAGTACAAGCACAATACTTTATTTTTGCTTATTTAGGTTTACCAATGGTTATTTTTGGATATGATATTGGAAATGCAAAAAACTACTTATCATTTTTAGGCCTTTTTGTTTTTATTTATTTGGAATGGCATTTTTTGAATTTCAGCCCACTTACACCAGTACCAGAAGATCAAGTTTTTTCTCAACGTTTAAGTAATAATATCATCACAATATTGGTTGTGATATTATTGTTTTATTTCTTAAACAAAGAGAATTTGAGATTTTTAGATCAAATTAAAAGAAATATTTTTATTGAGGAAAAGAACAAATCTTTAGAGTATTTCGCCTATTTATCACACGATCTAAAAGAACCCTTAAGATCGGTTTCTGGATTTACAGAAATCATTAAAATGGAATATCATGATGATAATAAAAAAGAATTGAATAAATATTTTGGTTATGTAGATCAAGGCATCAATAAGATGAGATCATTAATTGATGCTTTGGCTCAATTGGCAACTTCTGGTAAAACCTCAGATTTAGAATCTATTGATATTAATGATGCACTAACAGAAGTGAAGTTAATGCTAAATGAGGTTATACTCGAAAAAAATGCAGCTATTATGTATAAAAAACTACCCATAATAGTTTGCTATTCAACTGATGTGAAACAAATTTTTGCCAATTTAATTTCTAATGCAATAAAATATCAAAGACCAAAACAAAAACCTATTATATCAGTCACACATAAAGAAAACAAAGATGAATGGGTATTTTGTGTTGAAGATAATGGTATTGGAATCCGTCCTGAATATCAAGAAAGAATTTTTAAATTCTTTACTAGACTTCATTCTGAATCAGAATATGATGGATCTGGACTAGGATTGAGTTTTTGTAGGAATTTAGTTGATAGGCATTTTGGTAAAATATGGGTTGAAAGTGAAGTTGATAAAGGAAGTAAATTCTATTTTAGTATATCAAAGAGATTAAAAATTGATCAAAAAAATATCCAAGATCAAATACATTATTAATACCTGATCTTGGAAATGATATCTTTATTCAACTTAAATATTACCTATTTCTACCATACTGTTCGTGAGAACTTACCCAATCGGAAGATGAGATAGCTGAAGCCAAAGAAATCTCTCCAGCAAGCACAACAGCTGCTACAATCTCAGCAAATTTATAAGCTTTACCTTTGCCATAGCAGTCCAGTAATTCTAAGGATTCCTTTTGAGTACCAATACCTGTACCCCCACCATAGGTTGCAATAATGAGAGATGGTATTGTTATGGAAATATATAAATCTCCATCTTTTGTTAACTCAGTATATATAATTCCAGCTGATGATTCAGATACATTGGCTACATCTTGCCCTGTAGCAATAAACATGGCTGTTATGCCATTTGGAGAATGTAGACCGGTATTGTTTACTCCAGATAAAAAAGAGCCAATAGCAGCAATTCTAGAATGGTGATCCAATTGTTCTGGCTCAACTCTCATGTATTGTTGCAATACTTCTTTTTTCAAGGTGATTTCCGCTGTTACACGTTTACCTCTTGTTCTCATGATATTGATTTGAGAGGCTTTTTTGTCTGTGGCGAAATTAGATTCAAGGAAGAAGTTTTTAATACCTGGATATTGATCTAAAATCCAGCTACAAGCTGCAAAAGTTGCTCTGCCTACCATATTTTGTCCAGCGGCATCTCCCGTTTTAAAGTTGAAACGCAAAAAGGCAAATTTATTAGATAGGAAATGATCGATGTAAACCAAGTTGGCCACTGATGAGGTGGTTTCAGCTTCTTCTTTTATTTTATCAAAGTTTAATTGAATCCACTTTACAAAATCTCTAGCTCCTCTCGCATCTAAAAATTCGAATACAGGAGCACGTTGCATGGCATCATCAACTACAGATACTTTAATGCCTCCACACATATTAGCTACTTTCATCCCTCTATTATATGATGCTACTAAAGTTCCTTCAGTAGTAGCCATAGGAATCATAAATTCACCAATAGCATGTTCTCCATTTACTTTAATAGGTCCTGCAAACCCCATTGGTATTTGAGCTACACCTGTGAAATGTTCAATGTTTCCGGCCAATTCATGGGGATCAATTGAATATTTACCAATATGATTGATTGGTTTCTTTGTAAATTCTGAAACGTAAGTTTGCCTTTCCTTGATAATCTTTTCCCCAAAATCATCCATTTCATCCCTAGGCATTCTTTTTTCCACTTTGTTTGGATCTGCTACGGTGTCGTTTACAGATAATTTTAATGTTCCAAAAGGAGAGGCCTTCACACTAATTTCTAATTCATGTCTTTCTATAGGAAGTTCATCAAAATCAGTAATATTTATTTGGATTGTTTTTCGGAGAGGGAACGCTAAACGATTTTCTTTATTTATGTCTTTAGCTTTTATGTCTGATTGATCTGAGGTAGTAAGAGTGACTGTTTCAAGATTTACTTCATTACCATTAATCTTAATGTGGAGTATTTCCTTTAATTCAGCATCCTTAAGTCGGTTTTTTATTGAAAAGCTAATGCCATTATCAGTATTTATTAAACTACCTCTTGTGTAAAGTTGCTTAAGCAACATGCTTGGGATAAACATAGGAATTTGTTGTTTGATTTAATGATTATAGTCTATATTTCAATTGAGTTATTGAACATTTGCTTTACAGTAATATCAATATCAACGTGAAAAGAAAGTATATTTACAGTGCTTTTCAAAATTAAAACTATAAAGTGTTGTACAAAATAAGTATAGAATCAAGAAAGATATTTTCTTCATTACTATATTTACCTTTTCCAATACTAATTTAATCAATAATTATTCAAAATGAAGATTTTAATTTTAAACGGACCAAACTTAAATCTTTTAGGCAAAAGAGAACCAACTATTTATGGAAATAGAAGTTTTGAAGAATATTTTGAAGAATTAAAAAAGGTATTCCCAAATGTTGAATTAGAGTACAGACAATCGAATCATGAAGGAACACTAGTGGATTGGATTCATGAGGTGGGGTTTTCTTATGATGGTATTGTTTTCAATGCAGGGGCATATACACATACTTCCGTAGCTATTGCAGATGCAATTGCTGGTGTGACAACAAAAGTAATAGAAGTACATATTTCAAATGTGCATGCACGAGAAGCATTTAGACACCATAGTTACATGGCAAAAAATTGTGTTGGAACAATAGCAGGACTTGGGTTGAAAGGTTATGAATTAGGAGTGAGATATTTTACCGAGTCTTAATTAGACAGTATAAGTGTTTTTACTTTGTCTTCTAATACGTCTTTTTTGAAAGGCTTAGAGATATAATCATCCATTCCAGCTTCTTTACATCTTTCGAACTCACCTTTCAGAGCAGAAGCTGTCATGGCAATAATTGGAATAGATTTAATCGGTTCATCAAACTCCGATCGAATCTTTTTTGTTGCCGTATAACCATCCATTTCTGGCATATGCACATCCATAAGAATCAAATCAAAGTGATCTTCATCTAGTTTTTCGATAGCAATAAGCCCATTATCAGCTACTTCAGTTTTATATCCCCACTTTTTCAGTAATCTAAGCACAAGCATTTGATTGACTTCATTATCTTCTACTAAGAGTACTTTTTTAGTTGACTGATCAAATTCGATAGTGTTTTCTTCTTCAAAAGGAACCTTTTGCTCTTGACTTTCTTTGGTCGCAAGATAATTTTTAAAGGTGATGTTAAAGTAAAAAGTACTACCTAAATTGGGTTTACTCTCAACAAACATTTCTCCTCCTTGTAATTCTACTAATTGTTTAGAAATACTTAATCCTAGGCCTGTACCTCCAAATTTTCTAGTAGTCGCATTGGATGCCTGAGTAAAACTATCAAAGATTTGATCAATTTTATCTTTAGGAATACCAATACCAGAATCTTTTACAGAAAACTGCAGCTTCGACTCATTTTCACTTTGCTCTAAACATCTAACAGTGATGATTACACTCCCTTCAAAAGTGAATTTAATGGCATTAGAGAATAGATTGATAAGTATTTGTTTCAATCGAACAGGATCTCCAATAACAAATTGAGGGACTTTTTTAGAAATATCTAATAAGGCATTTAATCCTTTTTCCTCAGTCTGAATTTTATGAGTTTCAATAATGCTATTCAATAAATCAAATAAGTCGATTTTGGTGGTTTCTAGTGAAAGCTTACCTGATTCAATTTTGGATACATCTAGTATGTCATTAATTACAACCAATAAGTGGTCAGCAGAACCTTTTAATACTTTCAATAAATGTTTTTGTTCATCATCTAAAGGTGTGTCCTGTAGTAGATCAGCCATACCCATTACTCCATTTATAGGTGTTCTGATCTCGTGCGACATATTCGCTAAGAACTCTTGCTTAGCATTCGCAGAACTTTCTGCCACTTCTTTTGCATGGATTAATGACTCGTTTTGCTCTTCGATTTTCGAAAGCATATCGTTAAAAGCTGTAATCAATTGACCAATTTCGTCATGCCTTTGGTCTTGAATACGAATTGAAAAATCCTTTTTATTAGAGATGTTATGCGCGGTTTTCTCTAAATCAAGAATGGGTTTAGAGATCGTTCTTTGTAACGGTACTGATAGGAAAAATACTAGGAGTACTACCGATCCCACAATCACAATAAACATAACAAAGTAAGTGGTTAAACGGCCTTGTATACTGTCCAAGTTAGATCTAAGAAAAACAGTATTTATCCTGCCATTTTCATCAAAGGTACTTACATATATGTCCAGATGATTTTCGATTAACGAAAAATTGGTTTCATTTTGAGTGTATTTGGGGATATAATCAGCATGCGAAAGTTGCCATTCTTTATCAAGAAGAATATTCTTTTTCTGATTTATAGAATCTTTTTTTGCTAGTGAAACAGCTTTCTGATTAAAATAAGCAAATAATCGTTGTTCTTTATCAAAGATAACTCCAGTAAGGATATGTGGATTATTGATTAATAAATCTGATAAATTTTGTTGTGCGGCATTTACTTGTTGAAGTTCAACAGAGGCATCGTTATTATCACCTATAATTTTAGCTAATTGTTGGGTATCGTTTATAAACTTGGTTTTATATTGTTGGAAATCATATGTACAATACAAAATTGTTGATAACGATGAGGCAATCAAACTAACCAATAGTATTATACTGATTAATTTAATTCTTAGAGATTGTTGATATAGTTTTTTAATCTGGGTCATACGGAATAATATCACTTGCTAGATTAAGGAGTTTTACGTCTATCGTCAGTTGTGCTTTATTTGCGGAGACAATATTAAGAGTATATAAACCATTTGGAGTGAGATTAATTATGCCTCCATTTCTACAGAAGTTAGGAATATTATCACCTATGGTCAAAACAAATGAATTATTCTTTTCATAAATCTCATTTAGTAATGCTTTTATTTCTTCATTGGAAAACCCTTGAGTCATAAATACAATATGCGATCCTTTTAACTCTTTAATACTATTACCTCTTCTTATTTCCCATTGTCTGCCATTAACATATCTGTTCTTGAACATATTGTCGATCACATCTCCAAAAGGGTCATCCCCCAAAATGCCTAATACTAGTTTATTATTATCCTTAAATGCTTTTGAGGGCCAATTGACAAATTTAGCGAAAGTATTGACCATTGCCGCTTTCCTTTCATATTCATCAAATTGAGCATAGGAAGTCGCTACAGTAAAATAGGCAATACATCCAACTGCAATTAGTAGTAGTTTTCTTATCGATATGTCTTGAAAAATTGTTTTCAATTTATTTTAGTCTAACAGATAATAATATACAGGCATTATCTTTTGAGGTGTTTAATTGTTTATTTTTTATTTGATACTGCCATCTAGATACACCTTTAGCAGAAAGGTAATTTAAGATGGAATTCATTCTCATTTCATTCAATTGATCTATCGTTGATAATGTTTTATTTGATTCATTTTTAGAGAACCAAACGACGTCCAATATCACATTATCTCTATTTTTTAGAAATTCAGACAATTCATTTAAACTTGCTTTATTGTCTCTTGAGATATCAAATTCTTTTTCTGGGAAATAATAGCGTTCTTCAACAATTACATTTTGATGAAGTTGATTACCAATTTTTACAACCTTATCACCTTGATCTCCTCGAATACTATCCAAAGAGGTGATTAAATCAGGATTAGCTTCATTAAAAGCACGTTCTATAAGGTCTAATAAAGGTGTATAATAAGGGTCAGGATTGTTGGATGCACTTTGAGTATTCACTAGAGATAGATCCTTAACTGGATCATCTAAATCATTTAAATTAGCAAGACCTTCTTTATCTGTTCTATCCACAATCATTTCCATGAGCATCAATAAAGCATCATAACGAGCATCTGTACTTTCACTTACATCCTGTGTTTTTAATTCATCAAAAGTAGTGATTTCAAACTTGGTTTTTCCAGGAATAACATCATACCCCACTACTTTATTGAACACCTCAATTTCGTTAATGGCGAATTCTTTATCCAATTGATATCTATAAGTATCCTTAGGGAGGTCGATAGCCATGGTATATAATTCTACATCTTCATAAATTATAGTGATGCTATAATTTTTTCCTGGAGGAAGAATCATAAAGAATTTTCCGACATCAGGAGAGGGGTCGTAAACGTATTTTTTATAGGTAATATCAGAATTGTCTTTAACTAATAAAGTGATCGGTAGAGAAACACCGTTTTTCAACACTTTAATTTTTCCCGTGACAATAGCCCTTTTCATTTTGTGAACAGGCTTGAAAATGGCATATATATCTTTTCCTCCTACAGATTGTTGATTTTGCCTATCAGAAGTAAAATAAGAATATCTTTTGCTTGGGATTTGAGAAAACTGAAGTTCATTAAAAGGAGAGTTGACTTTCTTTCCTAAATTTTTTGGTCTAGTCCAATTGGCCCCTTCTTTTTTAGCAACGACTAAGTCAAAACCACCCATTGATAACACCCCATTAGTACTATAATAAAGTGTTTTATTATCGTTATGAATGAAAGGGAAAACTTCATCATTAGGGCCATTGATTGTTGGACCTAAATTGATTGGTTTAGACCAATCGTCTTTTCCAACACGGATAGATTTATATATATCAAAACCGCCTTGTCCACCAGGTCTATTTGATGAAAAGTAAATTGTTGTGCCATTGTTTGCAAGAATAGCACCTCTTTCTTCGTGATTGGAATTGATTTTAGAGTTTAATTTTTTTGGTTTTTGCCATCTTCCTTTTTTTACTCTTGTTTCGTATATATTGCCTTTTCCTTTTGCATCAGTGCTGTATTCAATATATAAAAGCATATAAGAACCATCCTGAACATATAGAGGGTATATAGTATTAAACTCACCATCGAATTGTGGGTAGGGATGGGAGAATTGAACACCTTTTCGATAAGAAAGATAGATGTCGCTGTCTTTACTTTTTAAATCTTCTGGTAAAAAAGCGTATTGATCTCCATAGACATAGTTATAACTATCTACTTGTCTATTGGAGTTGAAAAGAATAAAATTATCTCTTTTTGATATGATAGGAGCAGTCTCATCGTACGAAGTGTTTATAGGAATATCCATAATCGCAGTTGTTTCAGAAGATAGATCATCCACACTGTTTAATTTGATTCCATTTTCACATTGTTTGATTCTCAACTCGACATCATCAAATGTTTTTTCTTTAGTTGTATTTGCTTCAAGATATTCGTTGAAATAATTGATGGCATCAATATACTTTTCATTCAATTGTAAAAGATGTCCATATAAATAATATCTATCCGAAGGAATTGTATTACAGTTTTCTTGAATTAAATACTTCAGATAAGGGGTTGCTTCATTTATTTTAAAAGGTGACTTTAAATAACATAAAGCTATCTTATATTTCAGATCGCAAGAATGAATATCCTTGGTTTCTAGTTTATGATAGATATCTAATGCTAAATAATAGTTGCCATTTTCAAAGGCCTTGTCGGCTGCCTCTAATGTAATTGCTTGCTGAGCAAAAAGAGTAGAGGAGAAGAAAAGGGTAAATATAAGAGCAATATGTAGTTTAATGTAGTTCAGCTTTTAAAAAATTTAGATCGAACCTTGAGAATTTGTTCTGATAAGTAATATACCAAAATTATTTTGATCTGAAGTTTGTTTAGAACCTACAATAATAAAATCGCCATTTTCAGCCTCAACAACAGCATTACCTCTTTGTTCTTTTACACCACCAATAGATTTCTCCCATTGCTTTTGTCCTTTATCATCAATCTTTACAAGCAATGTATTAAACCCTTCAAGAGAAGTGTTATCGCCATATTCATCCGGAACATACACTTCTGTGTAACCAACTAATGCATAACCACCATCTTTAGTTTTAGAAATGCCATGAGCTTCGTCGTAGCTTAAACCACCAAATGATTTGTGCCATAATTGTTGACCTTCAGCATCAGTTCTTACAATCCATGCATCCAATGATGCTTCTGCAAAAGTATAAGAGTATCCAACAATAGCATAACCGCCATCATTTGTTTTTACAAACTGATTGGCTTTCTCAGTGTCGCCACCACCATAAGTGCGTTCCCATTGTTTATTTCCTTCAAGGTCAGTTTTAAACATCCAAATGTCCCACTTTCCTCTTCCTAGTGACTCCGTGTTACCAACAACAGTATAACTGTCCTCATTTACTATAATATCTACAGTTCTGTCGTTTTTAGCACCACCATAAAACTTTCTCCATAGTTCAGTTCCTTTTGCATCTATACGCAACAAAAAGGCATCTTCAGATGGCTCTTCTTTATCTAATTTTAGAATTCCGCCACCTATAATAAAACCACCATCTTTTGTTTCAGCAATTGCAGTGCCTTCCTCAATGGAGTTTTCATCACCGTAAGTTTGTCTCCAAAGTTGCTTACCTTGAGCATTTACTTTTACAATCCAAGTATCTTTTAAGTCGATACTTAAACCATAGGAGTCAGAACTACCTACAGTGATATAACCACCATCAGAAGTAGGAATAATTTGATAGACTTCCTCTGTTTCGGTATCTCCAAACTTGTAATTCCATTTTACATTCCCGCCTTCGTCAATTTTCCAAAGGCTCATGTCCATATTACCACTAGTTCCCACAGAACGACCAGCGATGATATAACCACCGTCATGTGCTTTAATTATACACTTACCTTGGTCATATTTGCCACCTCCTAATACTTTATTAAATGTTGAGGAAGTTTTTATAGGTGCGTTATCTGCTTGAACATATATATTGATGCTCAGAATAGTGAGTACTATGAAAAAAAATTGTTTCATCCCTTAATTATTAGGTCAAATAGAATTACTACTTATCAAACGTAAAAAATCGAAACTTATTTTATCAGACCATTTTAACATAGCTTCCTAAGAAAGTAATTGTGTCAGAATAGGATCTTATGATCTCCTGAGTCTTAGGATCGTTATAATGTCCATCAAAATCGATAACGAACCAGTAATTAAAATTATCCTTCATCTTTGCTGGTCTGCTTTCAATTTTAGTAAGATTGATATCTCTTTGTCTGAATTCTTCCAAGAAGTTTGCCAAATCACCCGGCTGATTACCAATTTTTGCAAGAATTGATGTTTTGTCATTGTTACTTTGTTGATTTACAAAGTTCTTAGCAATAATTAAAAATCTCGTGGTATTATCCTGACTATCCTCAATATTATTATATCGAATTGGTAGCTGGAATAATTTAGCGGCAATATGAGAACAGATAGCAGCAGCACCTTCCTCTTTAGAGGCCATTTCTGCAGCTCTAGAGGTAGATGATACTTGAATTAATCTGATATCATCTCCGAAATAATCCTCCAAGAAATTACGACATTGTCTAAATGCAATATCTTTTGAATATATTTTTTTGATTTTCGTTAAATCATCATGATTTGATGCTAAACTGAAGCTAATCGACATTGGCAATTCTGCGACAATCTTTACATCTCTATAACATAATTGATCAATCGTTTCTGCTACAGTTCCTTCTTGATTATTTTCAATAGGGACAACGCCAAAACGTACTCTTTCTGTTTCTACATTATCAAAAACAGATTTGATAGTCTTTAATGGAATATATTCACTCATTGCACCAAATCTATTTTCAGCAGCTTGGTGGGTATAACTTCCATCAGGGCCTAAGAAGGCAACTTTTTCAGGTAATTCTAAATTTCTACTTACGGCAAATATTTCCAAAAATATTGCTTCAATTGCAGAGTTATTTAAAGTTCCTTTATCATCTTGAGAAATATGAGTTAAACGATCAATAATCGATTTTTCTCTTTCTGGGCGATAGATAACAGACTTTTCATGTTTTTTTAATTCACCAACTTTTTTAACGACATCCATTCTTTCGTTTAGAAGCCTTAAAAGTTGATTATCTATAGCATCGATTTGATTTCTTAATGATAGTAAGTCCATTTACCGCACAATTTTTTATAAGATTCTGTATTAAAGTTCAAGTTGAATTACTTGATCATACAAATCTATTGATTTTTTAAGTTTTGAAAAACAAAAAAGGACAGAAGCCTGTCGCTGCTGTCCTTTTTAGGAATATATAAAAGATTCAATTAACGCTTAAAGCCTAAAACAGCTGCTCCACAATAACTTTTTGAATCTTTAAATGTAAAACTTAAATAGTAAATACCAGTAGACGTACACTTGTAAGTCCAAGTATTTAAAAATCTATTGTTGTAGAAAGAAGAAATAATTTTACGTCTTTTCGCATTGTAAAGCGTAGAAATTAGTCCTTGTGCACCACCATCTTTACCAGAAATAGTAATTTGGTAGCTAGTATCTTTTGCTAAAACGCAAGTATATTCGATTTTACGACGAGTACCGTTACGTCCATCGATTCTGTAACTTTTCGAAAATTGAAAGCCTGGATTAAGCTCTTTCATACTTTTCGTTACGTACAACTCTGCATTACATTGCGCTGAGGCCTCTTCTACAGTGAATAAGGCGAAGATAAAAGTGATAGCTAAAAATATTTTTTTCATCGTTCCGAAATTTTTCTGAGAAGTATGAGTTATCTAATAACTTTGTTTCTGATTGATTTTAATAAACTTGTAATTTTTTGGATGTCAGTGTCAGTAACGTGAACAACACTTCTTGTGCCATCTGTAACTACTAAAACACCGTCGATCTCTTCCATAGTAGGTTCGCCAACGATCACTTCCACTTCAATTTGATCATAGATTTCTTGAAGAGCAGTTAGGTCATTGATAAGATCTTCAAAACCTGGGCTAGACTTGTAAATATCTAAAACAAGTAATAGTTGATCTAAAACCACTTTTTGATCACCAATTTTGTCTTTCAACAAATCGTTTGGCTCTCTTTGATTGATAACTGTAGTTAAATATACAGCTTCAATCCAACCGCCTGTAAGAATCAAGACAGAAACATTTTCTCTCTTTCTTTCTCTAAGGTTATTATTTATTTTTTCGAAGTTCAATGTTGTTTGTTGGATCAATTCGTCCAATCTGTTTGAACTTTCTGCTAATTCTTTAATTGTTTCATAATCGAAAAATGCTCCAATTCCTAGACCATCAGCCAAATCTCTAACAGAGTTAAGGAATGAAATTGCATCTTGGTTTTTACCGTAAATATTGGCAAAACCTAAATCAGTACCATAAATGCCTAAGTTAATTGCTTTTTGGAAACCTGTGTTATAACGAGAAACAGCTTCCGGTGCGTTTAAGTCAGCTTTGTTATATATAGTACCACTTTCTTTAATTAGTACTGAAATTTCTAAAGGAGATGGAATTGATTCCAATACTTCACTCACTGGAAGCACCTCTTGAGAAACTTTAGTAGGGGCCGTTGTATTCAAGTTTTTTGCAGGCCCATTTTTCGGTAATTCTCCTGCTGAAACAGTTGTAGCAGCTAGCATGACCGAGGCCGCCAATGTATTCAGATATTTGGTATTCATCTTATCTTTGCTTTTTCAAAGGTAGTTTTATCGATTATAAATCATCGTTGAAAAAATCACTTATGATTCTTTAGAGAAAAGTTTACTAAAAATAACTTCTGCTCCGTCAATGAGCTTTTTCAACCATTCAAAATATAACGTAATATATAAGAATAGTGACATTAGCCATATCATAAGCACGTTGAATGTAAATGTGTCAATATATGTGCCAAATACTTTTTTCTCCGGTGCAAATAAATGAGATCTGTAATCTAAAGGTCCAGATGTGTTCTCTTTCACGAAGTAAATAGGATCGATTAATTGAACAATACGATTCTTATCAACGACTGTACGGTTTAAAACATTTTTATTTTTCACAAATGTTTCCAACTGATCATTGTGATATAAATCTTTTGCTTTTGAGAGATTAAAGTCATCGCCAAATTCTTTTTTCATTGCGTAAATTCTTTTGTCTCTCTCTTCTTCAGCTTTTATTAATTGATCATTATAGAAAATTGACGACTCGTATAAGATCTTTCTAAGCTGATTACCTTCTTGAGAAGTGATTTTTCCATCTTCTAGGAAAGCAAGGGCTTCTTTCTTTTTATCTTCGTGAGCAGTAAAATATTTATCAGCATTTATTTCGTTTACCAATGTTTTGATGTCATCTGCAAGAATTAATGCAGTGCTATCATTCGTATTTTTACTGTTCATTTGAGCACTGAATAGAATTTCTTCCATTCTTGGTTCCCAATAAGCACTTTTGTAATTACTTTGACTTAATTGCATGTCCAAATCAAAGAAAGGCTTCTTGAATTCATTGTTTTTATATTGTTCAACAGATAAACTTTCGTAAGCCCATCGTGAAGCCATAATATCCGCAATAAGTGGAGTTTTTCCGTGTTCGCTTATAGTATTGTTAAGCTTTGAGAAATCGAATATTAAACCACTTAAAATCATTTGTGGAATTAATAAGATTGGGATCAAAATATATACTGTGATTGCAGAATTAAAAGCAGATGAGATATTTAGACCAATCAAATTCGCATGACATGAGACAGTAAATAATACCAACCAATATTGCCATGTTAAATTATGAACTTCTAAGAGAGTATTCCCTATTAAGACAAACGTAAGTGTCTGTATGGCAGAAAAACCGAAAAGAATTATCAATTTTGAGAAAAGATAACTACTTCTACTGAGGTTCAGGAAGGATTCCCTTTTCTTGATTTTTCTATCCTTAATTATTTCCTCCGCACTTACAGTCATACCCATAAATAGAGCAACTAAAATTGCAATTAGAATATAAGGAGGGATGTTTTCGTTATGTCTGAAAACATATTCAGTATCTCCATCTTTAATGTAGTAGATTACCCAAGATAGCAATAATGCTAAGAAAGGAGCCTCTAATAAATTGATGGATAAATATTGTTTATTACTAAATTTCGAAAGGAAATCTCTGATAGTGAAGATCACTGTTTGCATCAACTTCGAAGGGATATTCAAAGTTTTTGGAGGCTCAACATTTGCTTCTTCAATTTCAGGTTTTTTGAAATTCGATTGATAGATTCTATGCCAATCTTCAGGTTGTGATTTTCTCTTATTGGTGAATTCACCATATTCATCTACCACCTGAGCTTCAATGATATTGAATAATTGTTCTGGATTGACATTACCACAGGTATTACATTGCCCTTGATCACTATCTACTTGTCCTACGACACCTTTAAAGTGTGTAATAGCTTCAATCGGGTTGCCATAGAATACAGGATATCCACCAGTATCAAGTAACCACATTTTATCAAACATCTTGTAAATGTCTGATGATGGTTGGTGAATAACTACAAAAATTAATTTTCCTTTAAGAGATAATTCTTTTAAAAGGTCAATTACGTTTTCAGAGTCTCTTGATGATAGTCCAGATGTAGGCTCATCAACAAACATTACTGCAGGCTCACGGATAAGTTCTAATGCTATATTTAGACGCTTTCTCTGACCACCTGATATTTTTTTGTTTAGAACATTACCAACAACAAGGTGAGCAATTCGGTCAAGACCTAAACTACTTAATACCTCATTTACTTTAGCAGTAAGTTCTTGCTCGGTCATGTCTTTAAAACACAACTTAGCATTGTAATATAAGTTTTGGAATACCGTTAATTCCTCAATCAATAAATCATCTTGAGCAATGTAACCAATAACTCCTTCAATATTTTCTTTTTCAGTATGGATATTATATCCATTGATTCTTACTTCACCTGAAGATGGTTTTTCTAAACCTGCAAGAACGTTCAATAGAGTAGTCTTACCAGCACCTGAAGCACCCATAATACCTACTAATTGACCAGTGTTTTCTCCAAAGTTGATATCTCTTAAACCAAGCTGACCATTAGGGAATTTATATTCGATATCTTCAGCTACAAAAGAAATATTACCGCCAATTTCGCCTGAGTTGTATTTGTTTACTAAATCAGAATAATAAAGTGGTGCTCCTTTAGGAGTTTTAAAGATACTGCCTGGAGAGAATAGATAAACACTGTCTTTTGTAACAAGCTGTCCATTTAAATATACTGATTCAACACCTGTATATTTTGTAAAATATAGACCAACGCTTCTCATTCTTATGAAAATGATTTCTCCATCTAAAAGGCCTGAATCAATAAATTTGATTTTACTACCCTCAGGTGGCATTTCATCGTCGAAAATAAGAATATCTTCATTATCAATTTTCGAAGAGTGCTGCTCTATGACGAATCGTTCTAGTGTTTTGTATTCTGCGGAAGGAATATTAAATACATCAGCAACAGTATGGATAATGTCCATACGTTGTGGCGTATAAGAATTCTCATCAATAGAAACAATCTCAAGCAATTTAACTAATACAATAGCCTTTTGCTTTTGATCAAGAGTCTTATTGATCTTACGACAAATAGATAGAGTTCTTACAGAATTCAGAACAGAAACACCGTCAGTTAAATTAGAGATTAATGGTTCTCCTTTTTTCTCACGTTTCTTGTTCTCCTTCTCTATTCTCTTTTTTATTTTTTCTTCTTCCTCTTCAACTAATCCATCATATAACTTGATGTATTCTTCTACTGAACTTTTCTCAAGTTCCGTATTAAGAAATTTTATTACAAAGTTTCTTTCCGTATCAGTAGTTCCTTCACCTTGTGTAGAGATGATGGCAAATAGTTGAGTCAGTGCTTTTAATATTTCTTCACTCATAGATAGCCGTCGTAGTGCGGATATTCAGTATCCCTAAAAAATAATATAGTGTATTAGCAAAAAGCATACACATTATTAATGCAAAAGTGATAACAAATATTGTATAATAAGGATTATTTCTTCTAATAAATAAAAAAACACTTGATTTGTGTCTAAAAATCAAGTGTTTATAATTCGTGATACTTTTTTAGTAAGTCTCGAATTCGAACTCTAATTCTACTAATTCTTCAAATTCTTCTCCCGCTTCCTGCATATCTTCATCATCTTCATGATAATACCAGACAACTGTAACGCCTTCTACTTCTTCAAGTTTAGATAAGATATCAAGGATTAATTTTGAAGAGGCTGTATTGAAATATTCTAGTTTGAATAAAAACTTAGTCTCACTATTATTTTCTTCAGCATACTCATCAATCCAACTTAAAATAGGGGCAAAAAATTCTGCTGAATCTTCTGGGAGGGACCTTCCTGATATTTCAAAAATTTCATTTTCTTTATCAAGGACTACCTTCGGTGTATCTTCTGTTCCTGCTAGATTTAGGACTTTCATGTATAAAAGCTATTTTAGTTTTCTTGGAATTGTCGTTTTAAGAGAAAAAAATGTGAACTCATCATTGATGGGTTCAAAATCAAAGCGAAGTTTCTCGCCAGATTTTCTAGCCATATCAATAAAGCCAAGACCTGCACCTCCTTTGGCAGAAATCTTACCATTTTTGATAATGTCTTTATATAAATTCTTAAGACCGTCTTTATCAAGGTCATTAATTTTTTCTAATCTTCCTGCAATATCCTTAACATTTCTGGATAAAATGGGGTTGCCTGATGTGATAAAGTAAGAATTATCTTCCTTGCCAATCATGAATACGGCACTGTTTTTCTTGTCTGAAGTTTCCTCCATAGGCACAGCGTATTTACTGATATTTTGAAGACATTCAACCATTACGTTAAACACTTTTCTTTTGATCTTAGATTGTTCGCCGTAAGAGTCCATGTTTCTTTCAGCCATAGAAAGAACAGATTTAGTAATGTCTTGGGTGATCTCCCCTTCATAAATAAGGATAAGATCTTTATCTAACATTGTCCTATGAAGTTCGTAGATGTATTTCATATTTCCGAACACTATTTGCTTCAGCTGTGATACTGATACCACTTTTGATTGATCAAAAGCGATTTATAAAAAAAATATTTTCAAATATAATCAAACCTTGTCAACTAACAAGTAATATTGTTAGAATCCAATACCTATCATTATAACGTCATCTGTCTGCTTGAAATTGCCTTTCCAGTTTTCAAATGTGTTACTAAAAGTCGTAGCAATGTCTTCCATTGAAGAATGATCAGTATTGACAATTAGCTCTCTTATACGTTTAGCTCCAAACTTACGGTTCTCCTCACCTCCAAATTGGTCAGGGTAACCGTCTGAGAACATGAAGATTTCATCTCCTTGTTCTAAATCGAGCTGATGAGTACTAAACGAAGTTCTCGTTTTGTATTCACCGCCTACTGGGAATTTATCGCCTTTGATTTGTGTAAACTCTTTATTACTAGATTTATACACATAAAGCGGACGGTGAGCTCCAGCATATTGTACAGTTTTGGATTCTAAGTCAATTTTTGATAGAGCAATATCCATTCCATCTCTGGTACTGCTATTCGAATCTTGACGTAATGTTTTGGTCACACCCTCGTGTAATTTATTAAGGACTTCTCCAGGTTCGATGTCTTCGTTACTAGAAACAATATCATTAAG
The DNA here is from genome assembly GCF_018736045.1 of Flammeovirga yaeyamensis. Classification (NCBI taxonomy): domain Bacteria; kingdom Pseudomonadati; phylum Bacteroidota; class Cytophagia; order Cytophagales; family Flammeovirgaceae; genus Flammeovirga; species Flammeovirga yaeyamensis. Next base: position 1,993,592 of record NZ_CP076132.1, read on the forward strand.
TAGGAAGTAACCAATTAATGAAATCAATGCTCCTGGTACACCATGACCTGTACAGTCAACAGCTGCTATGTAGATGTCTTTGCCTTTTTTATAATACCAAGGGAAATCGCCAGATACTACATCTCTAGGCTTGTAGAATATAAAGCAATCGTTTAGATCTTTCTTAATGTGCTCAGTATTAGGGATGATAGCTCCTTGAATACGTTTTGCATAGTTAATCGACTCTGTAATTTTCTTATTCTTCAATAAGATCTCCAGTTCGACTTTCTTTCTTTCTGTGATATCGTGAGATACGAATAAAGCACTTTCAAATTCCTTTTCGTCATTAAACTCTGGAATGGCCGTTACTGTCATGAAACGTGTCCCTTGATTCGTAGGGAATTCAACTTCTTTAGTACACTTTTCTGAAGTTGAAGATACTTCTATCAACATCTCCTTCCAAAGCTGAATAATATTTTCTGGTAGACTTGTATTGTCAATTTGCTGACCTGTAAATAATTCTGCTGCTAACCCAGTGTAATCTTCGATTGTTGGGTTTGTATAGAAGATGTGACCTTCAGCGTTTAGTCGTTGAATTAAGTCAAGTGAGTTTTCAGAAAGTGCCTGCATTTGTGTTCTCATTCTACGTTCCACTTCAGCTTGCTTTCTCTCTGTAATATCTTGTGCGTTAATTACAATACCTTCAACTGCAGGATCATCCGTTAAATTAATACCGGTCGCTTCCAACCAAATATATCGTCCATCCTGTAGTTTATATCTATATTCTAAACTAAATGTTTGACGTCCTTCAGATTCGACAAGATTGTTGATGAATTCTTTTACGTGATCTAAACTGTCTTTGTGCAAATTAGAAAGGTATGAAGTATCAATTAGATCTTGAGGTTTGTATCCTAAGATGTGTTTTGATGAAGGAGATACGAACTTAATTTTTGAGTCTTTATCAAAAATTGTAATCACCTCAGAAGCGTTTTCTAATAAGGATTGTAATCTATTTTGTGAGTGCTTCACTTCCTCAACTTGTTCCTCCAGACGATGGTTAGTTCTTTGAAGTTCTTCTTGAGTAGACTCCATTTCTTCAGCATTCTGACGAAGGATTTCTTGTTGTACAGAAAGTTCTGAAGACATCTGTTGAGATTCTTTCAGTAGCCTTACTGTTCTCTCGTTAATCTTAATGTTGAATATTGTTCTTGCTATGATTTGAGAAATTTCTTTCACAAACTCCAATGTCATAGGAGAGAAGTTGTCTAAAGAAGCAAACTCCAATAAACCATATACTTTTTCGTTGGCAATCAAAGGCATGATAAGTACCGATCTAGGTTTTTTCTCACCTAAAAGTCCTGAAGTGATTGAAAGATAATCACTTGGAATCTCAGTTCTTAAAATCATTTCCATTTCAATTGCAGCCTGACCAACAAGACCTTCTGCAAATTTGAATTGCTTTTTAAGGAAACGTTTCTTGTTATAGGCATATGTACTAACTAACTCAATAGTTTGTTTGTCAATCGATAATTCATCTGTAGCGCCCTCAACAACATAAAAAGCACCTTGAACAGCATTAATTTTTTCAGTGGTGTATGCAATAACTTCATCACCTAAAGCAATCAAGTCATTATGCGTTCGAAGAATTTGACCAATTTCAGCTTCACCCGTAATAATCCAGTTACGTTCATAATCTCTTTTTTCTGCCTTTTGAATACTGTCTCTCATAGAGATTAAGGCATTACCTAACGTATCATCTTCTGATAAGGCAGAATAAACGGCATCATAATTACCATCACCAATTTGTTCCGAAAAGTTAGCGGTACGTTTCATACCATTGACTACCTCCTGAACGGCCATTTGCATCTCTCCAATTTCATCATTTTGGATATCATCAGATACTTCGTGAGGTAGGATACCTTTGGCGATATAGTTTAGTCTATTTTTTAATCGAATAATCGGGGATGTAAGGAACTTAGAGAAGGTAACTGCTACAAGCATTACAATCAAAATGATAATAATGGCTGTGTAGACAAAGGTTAATATCAATCCATTTAGACCACTTTTGATTTCATCATAATCAATCTTTACCACCAAACCCCATTTAGTCGTTGGAATGTAGTTCCAATAAGAGATTGTTTTCTTTCCTCTCCAGTCAATATCATAACCGAAGTCTTTGGAATCACCTTTAGCTGCTTTTTGTATAGCTATGTTTTTAGGGTCACCTTCACTAATTACTTCTGTGAGGAGATTTTGGCTACTTTTTAATGGGGAAATAATTGTTACATTCTTTGCTGCACCTTCAGACATTCTAGACAATAGAATTTCTCCTGTGTCACCAAGTCCAGTTCTATTTTCAACGATAGGATAGATGTTTTTTTGCAGGGAGTATAAGATGATAACGTGACCTAATTCACCATATCTTGATTTCATTCTAGGTGAGACAATATACATATGCACCCCTTTTTCTGTGTTAAAAGGTTCGGAGAAATATGTTTTTGTTTTCGCCTTTTTGATGATTTTTTCAAATGTTTTATTTCTATCACCTACAATTACTGATGCAGGGAAAGTATAACTGGTATATAAAACACTACCTCTATCATCAGAAATAATAATATTAGAGTATCCGTTAACGATTTGTTTTGGGAATAAATCGTTATCTAACGTTCTTTTTATAGCGTAATAAGTGGAATCCTTATATGCACTTGATTTAGTTTTGAATAAGTACTTTAATTTAGTCGTAGAAGAAACAATCAGAGCAGATTTAGATATATACTTTAGGTTTTGCTCGAGTAATTTAAACTTCTGATCAATTTGTTCAGATTTTAATGTACTGATAACATCAAAAGTTTCAGAGTAACGCCTTTCTACGGAATCTTCTGTTTGTATATAAGAAAGAAAACTGATAATTGCTACGGTAATGGTAACAACCATAAGCATAATTATCGTGATCTTAGTACGTATCTTTAAATCTTGAAAGAACATATATAAATAGATTTTCTGCTTTTCTTATTAATTATCTTCTGTGAACCATATGGTTACTTTGTCAAGAATCTCTCTGTCATCAGGTGAAAAACTCTTGAAAGATGCTAATTCAACAACACCCACTAAGTCATGTTCTGAGTCAATAATAGGGGAGATCATTAACGATTGAGGAGAAGCATCTCCTAAGCCTGATACAACATTAATGTATTTTTCAGGAACATTATTAGTAATGATAGATGATTTGGTTTTGGCAACTTGTCCAGGTAGACCTTCTCCTAATTGATAGGATAGTTTATCGTTATCAGGAAGAAAGAATGCAAACCCTCTTGCATATTCTAATATTGATTCGCCTTCAATTTCTTTTAGTTTATAATAAATACCAGTGCTTACATTAAATTCTTTACAAATAGCATTTAGTAACTTCTGATCTTTATCAGCTGCATCATTACTATCTACAATAGCTGCATGAATATTATTGCGAATAAGTTGAGAGCGTTCTTGGATAGCATCTTTTCTTTCTTCTTCACTTTCTTGATTTTCCTTGTTGTAATACTTAGGAACGTAGATGATTTGATCTTCAGGATCTTTCATCAAGTCTGAAATCAAACGGAATAAGAAAAAGAATAAAATGGCAAATGTAAAGCCTAATGTATAATATGTTGGATTAGCAACTTCTCTTATTTGACCAATGATTTTATCATCAGTAATTTCTAAGCTCGTTAATATTAAATTCGGTAACTCATGAATATCCCAAATAGAATAAATACACATGAATAAGAAAACGATACCTAAATAAATATTGAAAGGTTTAGATTTGTCAAAGATAAAGTAAATACAAGCAGATATAAAAGTAAGATCGAGGAATCGAATAGAAAGTAAATAGGTTTCTCTATTGAATTGCTTCGTGTCCAAAATTCCTACTAGTGATAAGATATTTGGAAACCTCATTTCTAGAAATATTATAGCTGTAAATAGCACTGCTAAAATACCACTAATGATAATGCCATATCGTCGGATATCTGATCTCGACCCTTTTCTTCGAATATTTGTTTTTTTCTGCGTTGTTTTCAAAATGCTAAGAAGGTTGCTTGAAAATATTACACAAGATTTTATTTACTAACGTTTATTTTTGCTGAGCCTTGTATAAACGTAGTAGAAAATTTTTAATTTTTTCTGATTCAAGGCATAAATCGATGTCTGTTATAGCTTGTGCCGATTGAGGCATTGTCGCCATAAGACTTTCATCAGGATCTTGAATTATTGTATAACCACCTTTGTCTTTGACAGATTTCATGCCCTCTGCTCCATCTTTGTTTGCTCCAGAGTACAAAATACCTATCATTTTTTCTTTAAATGTGTAGGCCGCTGTATGAAAAGTCAGATCTATAGATGGTCTAGAATTATTGATCAATCCCTCAGTAGAAAGAGAAATAGAATTTCCTAATTCTATACACATATGGTAGTTCGCAGGTGCTAAATATACCATCCCTGGTCGGATAGTTTCTTTATCCTGTGGTTCAATAATCTGTTTTTTACTGCGGATAGATAATGCTTCAATAAATCCGTGTCTTACATGTTTTAATCTATGTAAGCATAAAAATATAGGAATTGGAAAATCTTTTGGTAAGTCGGCCAATAATTGGGTGATTGGCTTAAAGCTACCAGCAGAGCCCCCTATAACGATACCCTTGTAGGTTTTCTCAAAAACGGATTTATCTACATTGAATAGCATAGAGGAATTATTCTTTTATTTTTTTGTAAATTTTCTCCTCGTTGTTTACAACGACAAATTTATTGGCAATATCACACCATATAAGTGACTCTTTAGATCCTATTGCTAGATTGCCATATTTGAATAAACTGTTATGAAGCTTTTTCAGTACTTCGTTTTGAAGTGTTTGATTAAAGTAAATCATAACATTTCTACAAAGAATTAAATCGAATTTAGAGAAAGGATTACCTTTGACTAAATCCTGTACTCTAAACGATACTCTATCCAATAAGTCAGGGTTTACATAATAAAACCCATCTCTTTCAATAAAATAATCTAATAATGCAGCCTTACCACCATAGCGTTCGTAATTGGATTGATTCAATTCCATATTCTTTGCACTAATAGCTGCTTTTTTTGCTCTTTGAATTATAGACTTATCAATGTCTGTTGCAATAATAGTAGCTTTATCAAGAGCGTTTGCTTCTTTTAGTAGTATACACATAGAAATAACCTCTTCACCAGAAGAACACCCTGCGTGCCAAATACTTATTTTATCATGTTCATTTAAGACCTCAGGAATGATTTCGTCTCTTAAGGAAATCCAAAAAGTAGGGTCTCTAAACATCTCTGTTACATTAACAGTAATCTCAGAAACAAATTCTTGAAAAAACTCAGGTTTATCTTTAAACCTTTTAATTAATGCATCTACGGATGAAAACTTATACAACTCAACAACTCGGCGAACTCTTCTAGTAAACGAAGACATTGCGTAATTTTTGAAATCATAATCAAAATTATCGTCTAAATATTGGGTAAGCCTTCGCAGCTCTGCAATTTCAATCTCACGTTGCATAATAATTGGTAGTAGAAGATTAAAAAATCTATAATTGGTAGAAATAATAAAAATCCTTTTTTCATGAAGTTACGAAAAAAGGATTGAAATATGATTTTTTGAAGAAATTATCTTCTTGATTTTACCAATTGAGGACAGTCTGCATGTTGATCCATTACTTCATATTTCTTTCTTTCTTTTTTGAAATAAGAAGATGATGCATTGCCATATTTGTTAGAGCAAGAAAAAGCGAAAACTCCTAACAATAATAATGCACTTGCGGATAAGAGTCTTTTAGTAATATTTTTCATGTTATTTGATGTTCATTATAGACATACATTATCCAAACGGATATACGCCAATACAAAATCAAAATGTGTGCCTAAAATTATAAGACTACTCTTTTTTTATTTTTTTGTTTGAAAAAAGCTCTGATTGCAGCAGCAATTTTATAAGTCTCCACCAAAAATCCATCGTGACCATAAAGAGAAGTGATTTCTTCATAGGTAACATTCGGGATATGTTGCGTAATAAAACGTTGCTCAGATACAGGGAATAAGACATCACTAGTAATGCCAATTACCTGTGTGTATGCTTGAATACTTTGAAGCGCCTCTTCTAAAGATTTGCGGTTTCTTCCTAAATGATGACTGTCCATAGTTTTAGATAAAGTCCAATAAGAATATGCATTAAATCTTTTAGTTAATTTATCTCCCTGATATTGTTGATAAGTAGATGCTCTGTAATTATCAACTTTATTAACGTCCTTTTCAGATTGAGTTTCTTCGTAAGTGCTGTAGTTTCTGTAAGATAACATAGCAATAGCTCTGGCAGCCTTTAGACCATTCACTCCGGCGTCATTACTTTTATCTCCCCAAGTAGGGTCAGCTTCAATGGACATTCTTTGTGCTTCATTAAATGCTATTCCCCAAGCAGAATGTTTAGAGTTTGTTGCACATATAATAAGGTTTTCCATCATTTTGGGATGCATCACTGCCCATTCTAAAGCTTGTTGTCCGCCTAAAGATCCTCCGATCAAGGTATTAATTGATTTAATGCCTAAGTGATCTCTTAGAATATTTAAAGAATTGACAATGTCTCTAATCGAAATATTTGGAAATGAACCATAAAAAGGCTCATTGGTTTTAGGGTTTATGGATGTAGGTCCTGTCGAACCATAACATGATCCTAAAACATTTACACATATAATAAAGTGATCCTTGGGGTTGAAGATAGCGTCTTCTCCAAAAAGTCCATTCCACCAGTCAAAAACATCGGCATTACCAGTAAGGGCATGACATACCCAAATGACATTGCTTTTGTCTTGGTTTAACTGACCGTAGGTGTAATATGAAAGAGTGAACCCTTCTAAACTTTCCCCAAATTCTAGATCAAATTTTTCTTTGTATGTATAATAATGCTGTTGCATTTATTGCTCTTGATTACGAATGAAATAAATGAGACACAAAAAAAGACTTCAAATAAAGCCTAAATCAAGGATACAAAGATTGGATAAGTAGTACAGAAGGCATCTTCATCACGTTCCGATATTTGCTTATAGTTCCTAAAAATTTAGGCTAGGATGTAGCACCTTTTCATTATTTATGATGGTTGCTAGAGGGTCTTTGAGCCTAGTCTCTTGCCTCTTCTTTATAAACACTTACGTCTTTAGAAGATGTAAATGGTATGCGATTTCAAAATAAATGTAGAATTTAGAAAAAAACAAACCCTTACCTCTTTATTTACGAGAAGTAAGGGAAAATGATTGTTTTTTTTGAAATATTATAATTCTACAATGATTCCGATTGAAGGTTGTAATAAACCGTTCGTTGTTTCAATAAACTTCGGAACGTATTTGCTTGGGTCGTTAGGATCTACTACAGGATTACCCATTTGATCAATTTCTGTAGTCAATATTGGCTGACCTTTCGACTTATAATTATAAATGTTTTGGATATCCAAGAAGAAATTGATACTCCACTTATTGAAATAGTAATGTTTGTCAACTCTAACATCTAATTGATGTTGTGCATCTAAACGTAACGTATTGATCTGTGAGTAATCTCTAACTCCTCTACGCTCTGCATCCCAGACTTGTCTGTCCATAGATGCGTCAACATCGTATGGAGTATAAGGAGTACCTCCAGAGTATAACCATCTAGCTCCGATTTCCCAGTTTCTTTTTAGTTTTTTACCACCAGTTAAAGATACAATGTTTCTACTATCCCAAGAAGAAGGTGCATATACATTTGGATCTGCATTGGTAAACTCTGATTGTACATATGTATAAGCTAAGATACCATAGAATCCTTTATAGAATTTTTGCTGAGCCAAGAATTCAACACCTCTTGATCTACCCAAAGAAGTACTTGTTACTGCTTCAGAACCAATTACACCAAAATCAGCACCTAAATTGGCCAAAGAGATTTGGTTATTAATTGAGTATGGATATTGATCGTATAATTTTTGGAATCCCTCAACAGTGAATTTCAAGTTCTTTTCAGGGATTTTATATTCTAAACCACCCACTAATTGTTTGTTTCGGATATAGGTTAAGTCATTTTCTTTGTTGACAAATTTGCCATCTTCTTTATATCCAAGCGTGGTATAAGTCGGTAACTGATAATAGATACCTGTATTGAAGTTTAAACTCCATCTTGGAGTGAACTGATATGAAGCTGAAAATCTAGGAGAGAACTGATCTAATAAATTACCCATAGTATCTGAGTAATCATTCGCGTCTACTCTTGCTCCTAATGATAATGTGACTTTATCACTTGCTAATTTCTTTGAAACTGTACCAAACGCTCCCCATTTATTTAAAGGAAGATTACTATCAAAAGTAATGGTCTTTAACTGATCGTCATCATAATCATATAAAGTCTGGAAAGTTTTATTGGTATATGTAGCGTATTCATAATTCACACCGTATGAGAATGTGAATCCATTATTTGTGAACGTTACACCCTCTAATCTAAATTTATTTTCTGCTTCGGTTGAGTTGTAATCGTAAATTTTTGCTTGATTTCTATCGTTGCCAGGATGTTTGAACTGATTGTTGGTTAACATATTTCGAGAAGCTACAAAAGTAAATGTTGAGTTGTCTCTAAAATGTTCGTATTTCGCCCCGATAGTATAATTCCACTGATTTTGTTCAGGTAAATTATTTAAAGTATAAACGTTTTGCTCGTAATCTTCATCTGTTGGTTCGCCAGGTGAATCTGCCAATTTAAATTGGTCGATAGCACCTAATCCTATGATTGATATTTTGTTTCTTTGATTGATGTCGTATTTATACTTTAATTGGAAGTCATTGTAAGTAGGCAAGAATGGTAATCCCAATACACTAAACAAGGCTTGTAAATAAGATTGTCTCGCTGATACAATAATTGATGATTTATCAGTTACAGGTCCCTCGAATGTAATACCAACATCCGATGTTCCTAAAATTAAGTTAGTTGTATGCTGATCTGTTCTTCCGTCTTTTTGTGAAAATTCCATCACTGATGATAAGGCATTTCCACGACCTGATGGATAGGCACCAGAATAGAATTCTACATTTTCGATAAAATCAACGTTGATCATTCCAACCGGACCACCTGATGCTCCTTGTGTAGCAAAGTGGTTGATGTTAGGAATTTCAATTCCATCCAAGTAAAAGCGATTTTCGTTAGGTGCACCACCTCTAATTAATATATCGTTTCTAAATGAAGCCGTAGATGCTACACCAGGAAGTGATTGTAAAACTCTTGAAATGTCTCTATTGGCACCAGGAGCTCTCTTTACTTCTGTTACACCAATACGCTGAACAGATACAGGACTTTCGTCAGATTTGTAAAAGCCATTGGCCACAACTTCCACTTCGTTTAGTTCTTGAGTGGAAGGTTTTAATTGAAAATTGACCTGTGCAGGTCTAGAGTTGGTGACTTCTACTTCTTGTGATGCAGGAGCGTAACCAACGTAATTGACTACAAGGTTATATAAACCTGGTTCTAAACCTTTAATTTCATAGTTACCGTTATCATCTGTTGTAGCTCCTTTTGTTGTTCCTTGAATAACTACAGTAGCGTAAGGTACGGTCTCATTTTTTGGTACCTCAGTCACCTTACCTCTAACAATGCCATTTTGAGCGAATAATGATGAGGAGATGATAAAAATGCTGAATAATGTTAGAAAACTTTGTTTCATCGTGTTTTGCTTTAGTCCAATTCATTAACACTTGTAAAGATGAATTGTTTTAGTTTAGTGTTTGTTTAAACAAATAATTTTAAAACAACACTAATTACCGATTTGAAAGTATTTGATTATGAGTATAATAAAAAGTAATCATTGATAAATAAATACAGTAATGAGTGGTCAAAAAAAATTAGAGTTCAAGTGTTAGTAAAATTAAATGCAAATTAAAGGAACTGATAGGTATTTTTGAATATTTTAAGGATTAATTTATCATTGCAATTGTCTAAATTTTTGTTGTTCAGTACATTAAAAATATATTTGATTTTTAAATGATTAAACAATTAGATTTAGCCATGAATATTGAAGATTTTAGAAATCACTGTCTTTCAAAAAATGGAGTGACAGAAGAATTTCCATTCGATGAAACCACAATAGTTTTTAAAGTAGCAGGAAAGATATTTGCACTGACAAATGTGGACTTGTTTGAAAGTGTAAGTTTAAAGTGTGATCCCGAAAAAGCATTGGAGCTTAGAGAGACGTATGCATGTGTTCGGGGAGGATATCACCTAAATAAAAAACATTGGAACACCATTGATGTCAATGCTGATATGGAGGATAATGAAATTTTAGTTTGGATAGATCATTCCTATCAACTAGTATTTGATAAACTTCCAAAGAGAGTAAAAGATACACTAATTGCTAACTAAATCTTATGTTTATTTTTTTATTTACTACAAAATGTTAATCGATTAGATTAATTTATTGCTAATTTTACAATAAATCATTAAATATTATGAAAATGTCGTCATTAAGTAATATTTTTGATTTTGCGATTGGAACAACCTAAGACAGATAATAAGATCATGGCTGACAAAACATTTTTTGTAATAGACTTCGACAGTACTTTCACAAAAGTAGAGGCATTAGACGTGCTAAGTGATATTTTATATGAAGGTACAGATAAAAAAGAAATTGTAGGGAAAAAAATTAAAGACCTTACAGATCAAGCAATGGCCGGAGAACTGTCGTTCAGAGAGGCTTTAGAACAAAGATTGGCTTTATTAGAGGCCACAAAAAAAGACGTTACTCAATTATCGAATGAGCTAAAAGAATTAGTATCAGAATCGGTAAAAAGAAATAAAGCATTTTTCTCCAACGAGACTGATAATGTTTTAATCGTATCTAGTGGCTTTAAAGACTTTATTACTCCTGTTGTTACTGAATACGGAATTAAGGAGGAAAATATTTACGCCAACACTTTTACTTACAACGATAAAGATGAAGTAACCGGTTTTGATGCTTCCAATCCTTTATCAGAACACAAAGGTAAAGTAAAGCTGATGAAAGAACTTTCGCTTGAGGGCGAGGTGGTAGTAATTGGCGACGGATATACTGACTATGAAATTAGAGAAGCAGGATATGCTAAAACATTCTTTGCTTTTACAGAAAATATAAAAAGAGAAAAAGTATTGGCTAAAGCAGATGTCGAAGCCAATAGTTTTGATGAAATACTTTTCACTATCAAACACCCTATGGCAACATCATTTCCAAAAAGTAAAATAAAAGTACTTCTTTTAGAAAATATCCATCAGGATGCTAAGGAGAGACTTATTCAAGAAGGATATCAAGTAGAACTTTTAGGAGGAGCACTTGATGAGGATGAACTTTGTGAGAAAATCAAAGGTGTTCACATCTTAGGTATCCGTTCTAAAACGATGTTAACTCGTAAAGTAGTGGAAGCTGCTGATCGTTTAATGATCGTCGGTGCATTCTGTATCGGAACAAATCAAATTGATTTAGACGCTTGTACTGAACATGGCGTTTGTGTATTCAATGCTCCTTATAGTAATACAAGATCTGTAGTAGAAATGGCGATTGGTGAAATCATCATGTTGATGAGACAAATACCAAAAAGAATGCGTCAGATGGATAGAGGAGAGTGGAGTAAGTCTGCCGGTGGATCTTTTGAGGTTAGAGGTAAGAAACTAGGTATTATCGGTTATGGTAATATCGGATCTCAGTTGTCTATTCTTGCTGAATCAATGGGTATGGACGTTTACTATTACGATGTAGTTGAAAAGCTTGGATTGGGTAATGCAACGAAATTATCTAGCCTCGATAAATTGTTAGAAATTTCTGATGTGGTATCACTTCACGTAGATGGTAGACCTGAGAACAAAATGTTCTTTAAAAGAGAGCACATTCAGAAAATGAAAAAAGGTGCTATTCTTGTTAACCTTGCAAGAGGACCAGTAGTTGAACTTGAAGCACTTCAAGAAGCATTAGAATCAAATCACTTAGCTGGTGCGGCTATCGATGTATTCCCAGTAGAGCCTAAGAATAATAACGACACGTTCGATGCTCCTGTTAAGAATATTGACAATTTGATTCTTACTCCACACATTGGTGGTAGTACTTTAGAAGCACAAGAGAATATCGCTGATTTCGTTCCTTCAAAAATGATTGAATATGTAAATACAGGTAGTTCATTCAACAGTGTGAACTTCCCTAATGTTCAATTGCCTAGATTGGAAAGTGGTCATAGATTATTACATATTCACCAAAACAAATCAGGTATCCTTGCACAGATGAACAACGTTTTTGCAAATAGAGGTTGTAACATCTTGGGTCAATACCTTAAAACAAACGAAGATATTGGTTATGTAATTACGGATATCGATCAATCATATCAACATGAACTTCTTGAAGATATGAAGAAAATTGATCATACCATTAAATTCAGAATTCTTTATTAATAGAAAGAATCCTTAAAATATTAAGAGACCACAATGGAAATGTTGTGGTCTTTTTTTATGACCTAACATTATTATGATTATTCCCTTTCATATAACTCTAAAATAACTACGGTTTTAAGTTGAAAACAGAAAAGAAATATAATGAAGTTCTAAAGTGGATTTATTGCCTTGTTAAATTAATGTTAAATGTTAAACATATTACTTTTTTGTAACTTTAATTAACATATACATCAAACGGTTGTTTAAGTGATTTTATATTATATGTTTTAATTCTAACAAAATTAAACATTGAAGTGCAAATGAAACGGGTTTCTATCTGTTAAATCGTTAATTTTTATTTATCATTATTTATATCTAACACTATTATTTAAGTGTTTATATTGCACTTGTAATCAAAGAAAACCTCTAGAAATAGGGACGATTCTTAAAGATCCTCTAACATAAAGTTAAATGAAATGTGATAACTAATTTTAAATTGTTATTTACCTAAATTTATTATTAATCTTTAAACCTAATAACCTCTTTTACGAGAATTGTTATTATCAATTTTATAATACCTTAAATTTATCCAGATAATATTTTTTCTGGGCTAAACATTATTCATAGTCTTATTCAATAGTAATATCGTTTATTGAATTCTAACATCTATAATAGTATTCAATAGTTTTTTGATAGTATGAATGGTTTTATACCATGCTGGATAAGTACACACTAATTTTATAGACCTATTATGATTAAAAATTTACTAATCACAAACAGACTCTTCGTTTGTGCACTGTTCTTTGCGTCCTTACTTTTTGTAGGGAACGGTGTTTTCGCACAATCCAAGACCGTAAAAGGTACTGTAGTCGATGAGACAGGGCAACCTTTACCGGGTGTTGCAGTAATTATTCAAGGGACTGCTAGAGGTACTACAACTGACTTTGATGGAGAATTCACTCTTGGACTAGAAGATCAGGATGAAACATTAGAGTTTAGTTATATTGGTTATGCGAAGAAGAGCGTAGAAATTGGAACTACAATTAACTTCAATATCAATATGGAAGTCGATGCTGAACAACTTGAAGAAGTGTTAGTTATCGGTTATGGTAGTACTACAAAAAAGGATGCCACAGGTTCAGTTGAAGCAGTTACAGCAGACAACTTTAACAAAGGTGCAATTAACTCACCTCAAGGCTTATTACAAGGTAAAGTAGCCGGTGTACAGATTACAACAGGTGGTGGTGCTCCAGGTTCGGGTTCAACAATCCGTATTCGTGGTGGTTCATCTCTGTCAGCATCAAATGATCCTTTGATTGTAATTGATGGTGTGCCTGTAGATAACGATGGTGTATCTGGTATGAGAAACCCATTGAATGCTATTAACCCTGCTGATATCGAATCAATGACAGTATTGAAAGATGCATCGGCAACAGCAATTTATGGTTCAAGAGCATCAAATGGTGTAATCATTATTACAACTAAGAAAGGTTCGCAAAACGATTCTTCTATCAATGTAAATTATAACGGATCAGTATCAATCAATACTTTGAATGATCAAATTGATGTTTTATCTGCGGATCAATACAGAGACATTATGTCGGGTAGACCAGGTGAGCATTTGTTAGGTGATGCTAACACAAACTGGCAAAATGAAGTGTTCAAGACATCAGTTTCAACTGACCATAACGTTGGTGTTTCTGGTAACGTGAAAGGATGGTTACCATACCGTGCATCAGTTGGTTATACACTTGATAACGGTACTTTAGAAGGTTCATCAATGGATCGTACTACTTTAAACTTAAACTTGTCCCCTAAATTCTTAGATGATCATTTATCTGTAAATGCTTCTGTTAAAGGGATGTTTGTAAACAACAAATTTGGTAATACAGATGCAATTGGTAGTGCAGTAGCTTATGATCCAACACAATCAGTTTATGATTCAAGATTCGAGCATTATGGTGGATACCATACTTGGACAAACTCAGATGATCCATTATCTGGAAGATCAGTAAACGCTCCATCTAACCCGATGGCAATGATTAACCAAAACTCTAATACTTCAACAGTAAATAGAAGTATTGGTAATGCGCAAGTAGATTATAAAGTTCATGGATTTGAAGACTTGACATTTAAAGTGAATGCAGGTTATGATTACTCATCTTCAAAAGGTGGTATTTATGAAGGTGTTGAAACATCTTGGAACGAAAATAACGGACCTGCAGGAAGTGATGATAAAGGTGGATATGTTTCTGATTATACTCAAGACAAGAGAAACGAATTATTAGATGTTTATGCGCAATACAATAAAGAAATTGGTAAGCATAAATTTGATGTGATGGGTGGTTACTCTTGGCAACATTTCTACGAAGAAGGTAGTACTTACGAAAACAACGTTTACGGAAATATTGATAATCCTATGAGATTATGGGCAACAGAGTACTATTTAATGTCATTCTTTGGTAGAGCAAACTATACTTTTAATAACAAGTACATGGCGACTGTTACAGTACGTCAAGATGGTACGTCTCGTTTCTCACAAAACAACAGATGGGGTACTTTCCCTTCATTAGCTTTGGCTTGGAAAATTAACGAAGAGCCATGGATGCAATCGGCGAATTTTGTTTCTGATTTGAAACTAAGAGCAGGTGTTGGTGTGACTGGTCAGCAAGATATTGGGCAGGGTAACTTCCCATATATGCCGACATACACAATTGGTGATGACAACTCTAAATATGGTTTCTATAACCCTAATACAGGACAATGGGAGTACATTAACACAACCCGTCCAGGTGGATATGACGAGAACATCAAATGGGAAGAGACAGTAACATATAACGCTGGTGTTGACTTTGGTTTCTTTAATGATCGTGTAACAGGTTCTGCTGAGGCTTACTACAGAGTAACTAACGATCTATTAAACGTTATTCCTGTTCCAGGTGGCTCGAACTTAACAAACATGTTGTTAACGAACGTAGGTTCAATGGAGAACAAAGGTGTAGAATTATCATTGAATACTAAGATCATTCAAAGACAAGATTTCCACTGGGACTTTGGTGTGAACGTGACATGGAACGACTCTAAGATTACAAAATTAACTACAGTTGATGACCCGAGTTACGAAGGTGTGAAAGTAGGAGGTATCGCTGGGGGTACTGGTGAAACAGTTCAAATCCACAGAGTAGGTTATGCTCCTTATTCTTTCCTTGTGTACGAGCAAATTTATGATGATGCAGGTAAGCCAATCGAAGGTGCTTATGTTGATAGAAACGGTGATGGTGTAATTGATGAAAAAGATAAGTACATCGCAGGTGATCCAATGGCGAACTTGTACTTTGGTTTCACAACTCGTTTAAGCTACAAAAACTGGGAGTTTAGTTTAGCAGGTCGTGCTCAGTTCGGAGCTCAAGTATACAATAACGTAGATTCGAACAACTCAGCTTACGATCAATTGTATGTATCAGCAAACAACAATACGAATAACGTGACTACTGATATCTACAATACAGGTTTCCAAACAAGACAGTTACACTCAGATTACTATGTTCAAGATGCTAACTTCTTGAGAATAGATAACATCATGATTGGTTATAACTTCAATAACTTCTTGAAAGGTAAATCTAACTTGAGAGTATTTGGTACAGTAAATAACCCTTGTGTATTCTCTAACTATAAAGGTATTGACCCTGAGATTCAAGGTGGTATTGACAACAATATGTACCCAAGACCAACAACTTACATGATTGGTTTTAACGTGAACTTTTAATCACCAATAACAAGAAATTAAGATGAAATTCAATTCATTTAAAAAATATATTGCAGCAGTTTCAGTGGTAGCGACTACAGCTTTCACATCTTGTCTGCACCAATTAGATACTACACCTATCGATCCAAACGTATCGACAAAAGATAATGTGTATCAAACAGTTGAAGATTATAACCAAGGTTTAGCTAAGTTATATGCTGGTTATGCAGTAACAGGACAGCAGGGACCTGATGGTGATGGTGACTTAGGTGGTATTGACGAAGGAGCATCTCAATATTTAAGAAGATACTGGGAAGCGCAAGAGTTACCAACTGATGAAGCATTAAACTGTTGGGGTGACCCCGGGCAACCTGATATGTCAACCATGTCATGGTCTTCTACAAATACATTGAACGAGGCTTTGTATTACAGAGTTATTTATCAAATCTCAATTGCCAATCAATTCATCAGAGATTGTGCAGGTGCTGAATTCGATTTGTCTCGTCAGATTGCAGAAGCTCGTTTCTTGAGAGCATATTCTTACTGGCATGCACTAGACCTTTATGGTAATGGTGTTCCAAAAGTAACTGAAGAAAACTCTGTGGGTGCAGATCTTCCTTCACCTTGGGGAGCTAAGCATAATGGTGATGAGTTATTTAAGTACATTACTTCAGAATTAGAGTCGATTATCAATAAAGATAACGAACAGCACTTGGTAGAAACAGGTGAAAGCATGTTTGGTCAAGCAAACGTAGGTGTAGCATACATGCTATTGACTAAAGTTTATCTTAATGCTCCAGTTTATTTAGATGCGGCTTTATTACCAGGCGATTATTTAGATAAAGCAGAGACATATGTAGAGCAAGTATTAAATAGATATTCATTGTCAGAAAGCAAAAAGAATAGCGTAAGTGCTTACCAATCTTTATTCTTAATGGATAACTACGAAGAAGGTAATGAAGTGATTTTTTCCATCAACTACTTCGGTAACCAAACACGTACTTGGGGTGGTATGACTTACCTAATTAACGCAGCAACAGGTGGTGGAATGGATAGAGATTACATGGGTGCACCTGGTTGGGGTGGTAACCGTGCTTTAGTATCTCTTGATAAATACTTCGACAATGTTTCTGATGAAAGAGATTTATTCTTCTATGGTGAAGGACATACTCCTGAAGTAACTAATTTCTATGAATTCAGTCAAGGTGTTCCTGTAATGAAATTCAGAAACGTAGATTCATTTGGCAACCCAGGTGATGCAACTTTTGCTGAAGTTAACTTCCCTGTATTTAGAGTAGCTGATGCTATGTTGATGCAAGCTGAAATTAAAGTCAGAAAATATGGAGAACACGATAAACAAGTGTTTACTAAACTTTGGGCAAGAGCTAACCGTCAAGGTCAAACTCCAGATATGACATTGAAAAACATTTTGGAAGAAAGAGCTAGAGAATTGTACTGGGAAGGTCACAGACGTCAGGACTTAAGAAGATTCAACTCATTTACTAAGAGTGAGCATGTTACTGCATGGCCATTCAAAGGAACGAATACTTCAACTCCTAACGGTATCAGTAATGTAGATTCGAGATACGAATTGTACCCGATTCCAGCATCGGAAATTGGCGCTAACCCTAATTTAAATCAAAACCCTGGTTATTAATAGGATCGATTAAATCGGTAAATCCTATAAAAAATATATAGTTATGAAAAGATTTTTAGCCTTAACAGTTTTAGCTGCAAGTATCTTCTCTTGTTCAACAAATGATGAACTTACTCAGATTGGAGGTAGTGATACATGGGTAGGTCCTGAAATTACACAAGGACCAGAAGATAAACTTTATGAGTTTACAGAAGAGACTCAAGAAAATGAGTTTACAACTTTAGAATGGTCATCTGCAGATTATGGTAAATCTACAGAGTACAAATACAATGTAGTTACCTCAGTCGAAGGATTCGAGAATGAGGAGATCATTACGGTGGCAACTGCAAGTGCAACATCATCGGTTTTATTGGAAAAAGAAATCAGTAAAACAGTAAATACAATTACTGGTGTAACTGATCCAAGCGATGTGAAAGAAGTAAGAGTTTCACTAAGAGTGGAATCTTATATCGGAGAAGGGCACGATAACAGCCCAAGATTATCGTCTTCAATGACAACTTTTGATGTGATCCCTTACATGGGTTACCAGCCAACATTATGGTTAGCGGGTAACTTTAACGGATGGAATCATAATGATGCCGATGTGATTAGTCATGATGATGAAAACCCTGGTAATTACACTAACATTATTTGGATGTCAGCGGAAGAAGAAGGAAGCATTATTGGTGGTAACTTTAAAGTTTCAACAATGAAAGGTTGGGATGCTACCAATTATGGTATGGGTGCTACAGAGGGTACTTTAGATCCTGAAGGTGGAGACATTCCTGTAGGTGAGCCTAATCAATATACTGTTACAGTTAATATCGACGACTTAACTTACTCATTGGTGCCAATGAGCTGGGGTATCGTAGGAGACGCAACTGGTAGCTGGGATGTTGATACTGATTTGACATTAGATCCTGCAACTTCATCTTGGTCAGTAGAAACTACTTTGACTGATGGTGAAATGAAGTTTAGAGCCAATGGTAATTGGGATTATAACCTTGGAGAAGGTGATGCTGATGGACAGTTATCAGAAGGTGGAGGAAACCTTCAAGTAACAGCAGGTAATTACAAAATTACATTGATTTTAGATCCAGCTAAAGGTACTTACACATATACCTTAAAGTCGATTTAATATTGATGTAAGTATAAAATCATAAAAACAGTTTTCCATGTTCCGATAATTTAGTAGAGTTTATAATTGGAACAATTACTTAAGCACTTATCATTTTTTGGTAAGTGCTTTTCTTTTAACCTGAATTCATTAAAAATATTTTAATCAACCCAAGGTTAGTATCAAGTAATTTGAAAACATGATTTTTGATCTCCTTTCTTTTTAAGTGAATGATTGTTTTTATAATATGGATTTAATTTGCTACTTTCATTGCGAAATAGAAATGGAAATTCTAAAATCAAAATTATGTCTGATAATCAACAAAAAAATATTGAAGGTGTTTGGCTCACTGGATTAAAGGATGCCAAAGTAGAAATTAGTATCGATGATACTGGTAAAGCTCAAGGTAAAATTGTTTGGATGTTGAGAGACAAAGAAGAGGATGGAGGTCCAAGAATTGACAAGCTTAACCCCGATACTTCAAAAAGAGAAGTTTTATTAGAAAACATGATTATTCTCTCAAATTTTGAGTACAAAGGAAAAGGTACTTGGGAGGATGGTGAAGTGTATGATCCTGATTCAGGAAAAACGTATAGTGGTTCTATTCAAAGTGCTGGACCGAATGTTTTAAAGATGAGAGGATATGTTGGAATCAAATTATTTGGAAGAACAGAATTGTGGATGCGCGATTCTATTTAATATATTATTTACACCTTAACTAATATCTATTTATATGGCTTCTGAAGCATTTAAAGACGCACAAACGAGAGTAAACAATTTACCAGAAAGACCTTCGAACGATGATTTGTTAAAGCTATATGCTTTTTTCAAACAAGCAACTGAAGGTGATGTAAACACAGAAAGACCTGGCGGTTTTGACTTTAAAGGAAATGCCAAATGGGATGCTTGGGATAAGATCAAAGGAATGTCTGCTGATGACGCAGAATCACAATACGTACTTTTAGTGAATCAGCTAGAAGGCAACTAATAAAAAAAGCAGTGAATCTAAATTCACTGCTTTTTTTTACTGTAATATCATTTTATAGACCATGTTGTCTAATTTTCTCAATAATCGATGAAGTAGAAAATCCTTCAACAAGAGTAATGGTTTCTACACTTCCTCCATTTTCCATCACTTCTTTTGCACCAACAATATTATCTATTGTATAATCAGCTCCTTTAACAAGAACATCAGGTAATAAGGTCGAGATAAGATCAAGAGGTGTGTCATCACCAAATAAGATGACCATATCAATAAATTCGAAAGCCGCGAGTAGTCTTGCTCTTGCATATTCGTTGTTGATCGGTCTTTCTTCACCTTTTAATCTTTTTACAGAAGCATCTGTGTTCAGACCCAAGATCATCTTACTTCCTTTTAAACGAGCTTGTTCAAGGTAGTCTACGTGACCTAAATGTACAATATCGAAGCATCCGTTAGTGAAGACCACTTTTTCTCCAGCTGCCTTCCATTCTTTTCTGATACGAACTGCTTCTTCTAAAGAAACGATTTTATTTTTTGAGTGCATCTTCCTGATTGATATGTTCTTCTTGTGAATGTCCTTCTTTATGATTTGCGATAAGCGTACTGATTCCACCAACAACTAAAACTAAAATGGTTTGTGAGGTGTGCATAATTAAAGCATATGATGATGCTTCTGCTTCTGCAATTCCGTAGGCAATGAGTGTTTGAGTAGCGAAAAAGTGAACGGAACCTGTTCCTCCAGGAGTTGGGATAACCATTCCAAGACCACTCATCATCATCATTACAAAACCTACACCTATTGATAAATGGGATGTGTCATCTAAAACAAAGAATACAACGTAAGACATAAAAAAGTAGCTTACCCAGATCAAAGCTGTATAGGCAATGTATATGTAGAATTCTTTACGCTCGAGTTTTAAGACAGCACGCATACCATCATAAACTCCCATAAACATGGTTTGAATCTTTCTGAATAAAGGGGTTTTCATCAAGCGTTCTCTAACTAAGTAGAGTAGAACACAAGTAACAATTAAACCAAATGCTAAAAAGCCAAGTAGGAGAAACCGTCTTTCCATTGCCTCACCCTGAGCATCAATATGAGGGGTGACCATTTCATAAAGTCTATCAAACTGACTTAGAAATGCAATGCCGAATAGAACTATAAAGACAATCATATCAACAGCTCTTTCGATCAGAACAGCACCAAAAGAAGTTTTTGCAGGAATTCCAGATAATTTTTGTAGAATACCACAGCGGAAGAATTCTCCAAATCTAGGTAGTACAGTATTTCCAGCGTAGCCACTCATTGTAGCCATAAATAAGTTCGATGGACTAGTTTTTAAATTTAGTGGCTTCAACATTAAACCCCATCTTAAGCCTCTAATATAATGACTAAATAAGGCAAAGCTAGCTGAGACAAAAAGCCATTGCCAATGTGAATTTAAGATAGTGTGTTTTATATCTCCTAAGTCTTGTCCTTTAAGTACATACCAAAGTAACGCACCGGCTAAAAAGAAGGAGAAGATATATTTAAGAATTTCTTTTAATTTCATTACGATAATGCCCTTTCTTAAAGTATACTGAAGAATTGAAAGGTTTTTTAAAAAATTTCTTCAATATAAAATAAATTTGCCAACTTAATCATAAAAAAATCAAGTTGGCAAAAATAAAATTTTATGTAAAAAGGATTAATCCTCTAGTTTATTATCATCATTAGGGAAGACCAATTTTGGTTTGTATTCCTTAGCTTTCTTTTGCTTCATAAGTGCATAAGAAATTAAAATAAGGACATCACCCACCTGAACTTTACGAGCTGCAGCACCATTTAAACAAATGATTCCGCTACCTCTTTCTCCTGTAATTACATAAGTTTCGAAGCGTTCGCCGTTGTTGTTATTAACGATCTGAACTTTTTCGCCTTCAATTATGTCGGCTGCTTCCATTAAATCCTCATCCACTGTAATACTGCCTACATAATTTAATTCGGCTTGAGTAACCTTTACTCTGTGGATTTTCGATTTTAAAACTTCAATATACATGGTTAGTGTTATTATTCTTTATGTATGATAGAGGTATTGAAAAGTAATACAAACAAATATACGAAACTTAAAAGCAGAAGTTCATTCTAAGTGCTTGATATACAATTAATAAACCTAAATTCATCAAAAGTTTGTTCTTTTTGTGGATGCAATAATAAAACAAAATTGTTAAATGAACAATCAAGATCTAATTTGATATTAACAAATTTCGTGAATGAATGTTCATCGCCCTGTAAATTAATGAGTAATTCTTACCTCGACATCATTTTCTCTTAAATGTTGCTTTAGGTCAGGAATACTGATCTCCTTAAAGTGAAAGATACTAGCAGCCAAAGCAGCATCAGCGGCATTCTGAGAGAACAAATCAATAAAATGCTCTTCTAAGCCCGCACCACCTGATGCAATCACAGGAATATTTAAACTTGTCGATATTTCCTTTGTTAATTCTATGGCAAAACCTGCTTTGGTTCCATCATGATCCATAGAAGTTAAAAGAATTTCTCCTGCTCCTCTTTCTTGGCATTCATGTACCCAAGGAATAGTTCTTAATTCAGTAGGAGTTCTACCACCTCTAACGTGTACAATATGTTCGCCATCGACATAACGAGTGTCTACTGCAACAACAATACATTGTGCACCAAATTCATTACTTAATTCATTAATTAATTCAGGTCTCTTTACGGCAGAAGAGTTGATGGAAACTTTGTCCGCACCAGCATTTAACAAAGCAGAGACGTCTTCAACTGTAGAAATACCACCACCCACAGTAAATGGAATATTTACTTGTGCAGCTACTTTCTGAACTAACTCAATTAATGTTTTTCTTTTTTCGACTGTAGCAGTAATATCAAGAAAGACTAACTCGTCTGCTCCTTGATCAGAATAGATCTGTGCTAGCTCTACAGGATCCCCTGCATCTCTTAATTCTACAAAGTTGACACCTTTCACAGTTTTACCGTCTTTGATGTCCAAACAGGGAATTATTCGTTTTGTTAGCATAAAGGTAGATTTTGGAAAAAATACAAATATAGACGAAGTTTTTAATAAACTATAGATATTTTTACTTTAATTACTTTTTGGTGATTTTATCCATTTTTTATGATGTAATTTCTATAAATAAGGTTAGTTTTGCATCCCGAGTGTTAAGACATGTTTTTTAAAGAATAGCAAAATGCCTAAGAAGAATCACATTAAATCGGTACTTATCATCGGGAGTGGACCAATCGTAATTGGACAAGCCTGCGAGTTTGATTACTCAGGAACTCAAGCATCTCGTTCCCTACGAGAAGAAGGTATCGAAGTAACCTTGATTAATTCGAATCCAGCGACGATTATGACGGACCCTGTAACAGCGGACAACGTCTATCTTCGCCCTCTAGAGAAAAAATCCATCATTGAAATTCTTGAAAAGCATGATATAGATGCTGTACTACCAACAATGGGTGGTCAGACAGCACTTAATTTAGCGATTGATTGTCAAGAAGCAGGTATTTGGGAAGACTACGGTGTAGAGATCATCGGTGTAGATATCGATGCCATCCAAACTACAGAAGACCGTGAGTTGTTCCGTCAGAAAATGCTTGAGCTTGGCGTAAGTGTGTGTAAAGGACGTACTGCAAAATCTTTCCTTCAAGGTAAAGAGATTGCTCAAGAAATTGGATTCCCACTAGTTATCCGTCCATCATTTACCCTTGGTGGTTCAGGTGGTGGATTTGTAAATTCACCAGACGAATTCGAGAAAGCATTAAAAAGAGGTTTGGAGATGTCTCCAGTACACGAAGTGCTTATCGAGCAATCTATTTTAGGTTGGAAAGAATACGAATTGGAATTGTTGAGAGACGACTTAGGTAATGTAATCATTATCTGTTCGATCGAAAACTTTGACCCAATGGGTGTTCATACAGGTGACTCGATCACAGTTGCTCCAGCACAAACGCTTCCAGATACAGTTTATCAAAGAATGAGAGATCTTGCGATCAAGATGATGAACGGTATCGGTATGTTTGCAGGTGGATGTAACGTACAGTTCTCAGTTTCTCCTAACGATGATGAAATTATTGGTATCGAGATTAACCCTCGTGTATCTCGTTCATCAGCTTTAGCCTCGAAAGCAACAGGTTACCCAATCGCTAAGATTGCAGCTAAGTTGGCTATCGGTTATAACTTAGACGAATTGAAAAACCCAATTACTGGTACAACTTCAGCGTTCTTCGAACCTGCATTGGACTATGTAATTGTTAAGATCCCTCGTTGGAACTTTGATAAATTTAAAGGTGCTAACCGTGAACTAGGTCTTCAAATGAAGGCAGTAGGTGAGGTTATGGGTATCGGACGTACTTTCCAAGAAGCGATTCAAAAAGCGTGTCAGTCTCTAGAGATCAAGCGTAATGGTATTGGTTCTGACGGTAAAGAGGTAACGAACCAAGAAGAAATCCTTCATGGATTGGAGCACCCATCATGGGATAGATTGTTCAGAATTTGGGATGCCATGAAATTGGGTATCGCCATGAGAACAGTGCGTAAGATTACTAAAATTGATAAGTGGTTCTTACGTCAGATCTTAGATCTAGTGTTGGTGGAGAAGAGAATTCAAGAAACAACATTAGAAGAGATCAGCAAAGATTTACTTCTTGAAGCAAAACAAAAAGGATTTGGCGACCGTCAGATTGCCCACTTATTGGGATGTTTAGAATCAGAAGTATTCGATAAGCGTTACAAAGAATTTGATATCAAACGTCAGTGGAAACTTGTAGATACTTGTGCAGCTGAGTTTGAAGCAAAAACTCCATATTTCTACTCTACGTTTGATGGTGAAAATGAATCACCAACTTCGAAGAAAAAGAAAGTTGTAGTATTAGGTGCAGGTCCTAACCGTATTGGTCAAGGTATCGAGTTTGATTACTGCTGTGTTCACGGTGTATTAGCTTCAAAAGAAGCAGGTTATGAGACAATCATGATCAACTGTAACCCAGAAACAGTATCAACTGACCCTGATATTGCAGATAAATTATACTTCGAGCCAGTATTCTGGGAACATATCTACGAAATTATCCTTCATGAAAAACCAGAAGGTGTAATCGTTCAATTGGGTGGTCAAACTGCCTTGAAGATTGCTGAGAAATTGACTAGATATGGTATCAAGATCTTAGGTACTTCTTACGAAGCACTTGATTTGGCTGAAGATAGAGGTAGCTTCTCAACATTGTTGAAAGAGAACAACATTCCTTACCCTAAATTCGACGTAATCGAAACTGCTGATGAAGCATTAGAGAAAGCGGAAGACTTAGGATTCCCTCTTCTAGTAAGACCTTCTTATGTATTAGGTGGTCAGAAAATGAAGATTGTAATCAACGAGGAAGAGTTAGAGCAACATGTTGTGGAAACACTTCGTGATATCCCTGGTAACAAAGTTCTTCTTGATCACTACTTAGATGGTGCAATCGAAGCGGAAGCAGATGCAATCTGTGACGGTGAGAATGTATACATCGTAGGTATCATGCAGCACATCGAGCCAGCAGGTATTCACTCAGGTGACTCTTACGCAGTTCTACCTCCATACAACTTAGGTGATTTAGTAATTGAGCAAATCAAAGATTACACTAAGCGTATTGCAGTAGCATTGAAGACAAAAGGTTTACTGAACATTCAGTTTGCAATTAAAGATGATAAAGTGTACATCATTGAGGCGAACCCTCGTGCATCTCGTACAGTTCCATTCATCTGTAAAGCATACCAAGAGCCTTACGTGAACTATGCCACTAAAGTGATGTTGGGTGACAAGAAAGTGACGGATTTTGATTTCAAACCAGTGAAAAAAGGTTATGCGATCAAGATTCCAGTATTCTCTTTCGAGAAATTCCCTAACGTTGACAAGCAATTAGGACCTGAAATGAAATCTACAGGTGAAGCAATTTACTTCATCGATTCATTAAAAGACGAGTTCTTCCTAGATATTTACTCTAGAAGAAACCTTTACTTGAGTAGATAATTTCAGTTAATGAAATAAATGAAAAGCTCACAGCTTCGGTTGTGGGCTTTTTTCACATCTAATTTTTTAAACAATGACAAGAGCCGAAGAATTTGATATCGCTTTTATGCGATGTGCCGAATCCATTGGTGAGCTAAGCCGATGCGTTCGTTTAAAAGTAGGAGCAATTATCGTTAAAGACGGTAATATTATTTCAATGGGGTATAATGGAACTCCAAAAGGTTTTGAAAATGCCTGTGAGTTTGAGTTAGAGACCATTGATGAAACTACTGGAGATAAGAATGTAGTACTTAAAACCAAAGAAGAAGTATTGCATGCTGAGGCCAATGCTATAACAAAAGCGGCGAAGTCTACATATTCCACAGAAGGAGCATCTATTTATTGTACTGATAGTTGTTGTTTTGGTTGTGCTAAATTAATAGTGCAAGCAGGTATCAAGAAGTTCTATTATAAACGAGAATATAGAGACACATCCGGTTTAGATTTGCTAAGAAAAGCAGGGATTGAGGTTGTACGTGTAGAATATTAATAGGTTTCAATATCCCTTTGAAAATCTATAGAAATCATATTTTGATAATGAAGATCACTTAGTAATAAGTGGTCTTTTTTGATTTTAAAACCTTGAAATTCAAATCACTTATAAAAAATATCATTTAAAGTCATTAAAAAAGTATGATAAATATCATCAATAACAAATTTCTTTAATATATTTGAGGGAATTTTATGGAACTAAACTTCACATAAAAACAATTTTGGTGATCAAAATGTCACTATGTAAAGTATATCACGAACTACACACTATTTAGAAAGTATGACAACGGCTCTATTATTTGCCACAGGAGCGATACTTATCATAGCTGTTTTAGCTTTGGTTTATCGAATTATCACTTTAGTAGGGATAGCTAAAGAAGATAAGAAGAAAGTATCATCAAGTAACAAAATTAATGCTGCATTATTTCCAGTGTTACTCGTATTAGGATTTATAGGTATCTATTGGTCTTATAACGACGCTGCACAATACTTTTTGCCAGAAGCAGCATCGATTCACGGTAAGGAAACTGATTTCTTATTCAACACTACATTAGGAGTTGTATTCTTGGCTTTTGCCTTAACTCACGTATTGTTGTTTACATTCCCATTCTTTTATCAACATTCTGAAAAAAGAACGGCAGATTTCTACCCTGATAACGATAAGTTAGAGATTGCATGGACAATTGTTCCAGCAGTTGTAATGGCAACATTAGTATTCTTCGGATGGAGAGCATGGTCTGATATTACAGCACCAGCACAAGACGATGCAGTACAAATCGAATTGATGGGTAAGCAATTCGCATGGGAAATTCGTTACCCTGGTAAAGACTTGAAACTTGGTAAATATGATGTAGCCAACATTGACAACACAAACTCAATGGGAGTGGACTTTGACGATGTGAATGCTACAGATGATTTTATGGCTCGTGAACTTTATTTTCCAGTAAATAAAGAGGTAGAGCTAAAGATCAGAGCAATTGATGTGATTCACTCAGTATTCCTTCCTCACTTTAGAGTGAAAATGGATGCTGTACCTGGTATGCCTACAAGATTTAAATTTACTCCTACAATTACTACTGAGGAGATGCGTCAGAAAACTGGAAACCCTAAGTTTAACTATGAGTTAGCTTGTACAGAGGTTTGTGGTTCTGGTCACTTTGGTATGAGAAAGATTGTAAAAGTAGTGACTCAAGAGGAGTACGATGCTTGGTTACAAAAACAAAAATCGTGGTTAGAGAAAAACCCTGACTACATGGCTGTTTGGGAAGCTAAAAAAGCCGAAAAGAACTCAGTAGCTCAAGCAAACTAATTCAGAAACGAAAAATTTTTAAAGTTATATAACTATGGCAAGCGTAGTATTAGACGTAGAAAATAATGCAGTAGGTCATGACGATCACCACGATGATCATCATCATGGCAACTTTTGGACGAATTACGTATTTTCTTACGATCACAAAGTAATCGCCAAACAATATTTAATTTCAGGTATCCTATGGGCAATCATCGGTGGTGGTTTGTCTCTATTATTCCGTATTCAATTAGGTTTCCCAGAAGCTGACTTAGAGTGGTTAAGACCATTACTAGGTGATTGGATTACAGAAGGTGGTAAAATGGATACTACATTCTACTTAGCAGCAGTAACGATGCACGGAACCATCATGGTATTCTTTGTATTAACAGCAGGCTTAAGTGGTACTTTCTCTAACTTCCTTATTCCATTACAGATTGGGGCAAGAGATATGGCTTCAGGTTTCATGAACATGTTGTCGTACTGGTTATTTGCATTAGCTTCTGTAATCATGTTGGCTTCGTTGTTCATCTCAACAGGTCCTGCATCAGGTGGTTGGGTAATCTATCCTCCATTATCAGCATTACCACAAGCGGTATCTGGTTCTGGTTTAGGTATGACTTTATGGTTAGTGTCAATGGTTTTCTTCATTGCTTCTTCACTATTAGGTTCTATCAACTATATCTCTACAGTAATCAACTTAAGAACTGTAGGTATGTCATTCGGTAAATTGCCTTTGACAATCTGGGCATTCTTTATCACAGCCATCATTGGTGTGTTATCATTCCCAGTTCTTTTTGCAGCAGCTTTATTATTAGTGTTTGACCGTTCTTTCGGAACTTCATTCTACTTATCTGATATCTTTATTCAAGGTGAGTTATTATCAAATTCAGGTGGTAGCCCAATCTTGTTCCAACACTTATTCTGGTTCTTAGGTCACCCTGAGGTATACATCGTATTACTTCCAGCTTTAGGTCTAACATCAGAAGTTATCTCTACGAACTCAAGAAAGCCAATCTTCGGTTACAAAGCCATGATCGGTTCTATGTTGGGTATTGCCTTCCTGTCATTTATTGTATGGGCACACCACATGTTCGTATCGGGTATGAACCCATTCCTAGGTACAGTATTCATGTTACTAACATTGATTATTGCCGTACCATCAGCTGTAAAAGCCTTTAACTACATCACAACATTATTCAAGGGTAATATCGTATTTACTCCTGCAATGTTATTCTCAATTGGTCTAGTATCATTGTTTATCTCAGGTGGTGTTACTGGTATTATATTAGGTAACTCTGCATTGGATATCCAATTACACGATACTTACTTCGTAGTAGCCCACTTCCACTTAGTAATGGGTTCTGCATCATTCTTTGGTATGATGGCAGGTGTGTACCATTGGTATCCTAAAATGTTCGGTAGAATGATGAACTCAGCTTTAGGTTATGTTCACTTCTGGTTGACATTCTTAGGTGCTTACTTAGTTTTCTTCCCAATGCACTACATTGGTATTGCAGGTTTCCCAAGAAGATACTACTCATTCACAAACTTTGATGCATTCTCTACATTCACAGACTTAAATACATTTATCTCAATTGCTGCAATGGTAACAGTTGCTGGTCAGTTCATCTTTGTATTTAACTTCTTCTGGAGTATGTTCAAAGGACGTCACGCATCTGAGAACCCTTGGAACTCTACTACATTAGAGTGGACGACTCCAAGAAAGCCAGGTCACGGTAACTGGCCGGGTGCATTGCCAATTGTTTATCGTTGGCCATACGATTTATCTAAGCCTGGTGCAGACAAGGATGGTTTTGGAGACTTTATCCCGCAAAATGTTCCATTATCAGAAACTCCAGAGTCGAACACTGAGGAAGAAAAGGATTTAGTTCAATTGGAAGAAGGTTTCAAAAAATTGAGCGATCACAGAGAGAAGAATCCATTTATCTAATAGTGATATAAAAATATACTTTATCAGAAGTATCCAGTTTAAGTCCCAAACTTGAACGTTTAAGAGCACCTTTATCCGGGTGCTCTTTTTTTATTTTGATGAAAAACTCAGAAGAAGGAAAATAAGTAAACAACATTTTTTATATTTATATAGATAAATCACTTTTCGAGAATTCATTTGCAAAGCAAATACGTTTATATGACCTCAAAAATATATAGATTACTCACCTTATGTATTGGGACTTTATGTTGTTTTTCTTGTCAAACAAATACAGTTCCTCCATCTTTTTCTGATGCTGAGTTATATTATCCTATTCAAGAAGGATGGTACATTTCTTATCAAATCGATAGTGTAGATTTAAACTATGGCACTGCTGATAATCCTAATGGTATTATTAACCAAAGTACGATTCAATTAATGGAAAGAATTGATAAGCCTTTTGATGATGGTTTAGGTCATATGAATTACCGATTAGAAAGATATAAGAGACCTGATGTGAACACTGAATGGGCTTTAGATTCAATTTGGTCAGTAACCTACAGAGATAATCAAGTGATAAGATACGAGAATGGTGTGCCTTACATAAAATTGGTTAATCCTTTGTATGATCGATTAAAATGGAATCAGAATGCTTTTAATAACCAAGGAAGTGAAACACCTAGTGGAGTTGATATTCGATATGAGGTAGAGTCTGTGGGACGTTTTTATAGATTTGATGATAAACAATTCGATAGGGTGGCCACTATTAAAGAAATTAATATAAGTGATGATTCTCAAGAAAATTTTGAATTAAGAACAGCTTATTATGCACAAAATATTGGTTTGGTACATTTGGATTATTCAAAATTGAATAGGAGTTATTATGTGTTGCGTTCAGACGAGCCTGAATTGGTGGGTAACCCTTATTGTAATCATGTATCCGATTCACTTGTTCGATTAGGTGATGGTACTTTAATAGATAATCCTTTTTATGGAAATCCAACTTGTGAATATAATCCCATCTTTGTGGATAATTTAGAAGGAGAAACACCCGAAGAAAAACAACAGGCCATTGATAATTGGATCGATAGATTTGAAAGACAAGTGGACAATCCTCCAATAGTGAATTCCTATACTGAAGGAAGCAGTAATGGAGTTCAAATTTATGTTGTGAGTGTATTTAACCCGGATTTTCCATCTGGATATAATGTAGTAGGAAGTACCATCAACCAAAAAGTTTTGGAATACGGGATCAATGTAAGACCCGGAAATTAATTTTTCACACTACATTTTTTCTTCATACATATTTGTTATTGATAAAGAACTAGGAATTCTTTTTTTTCAAAGCAGATAGGTATAAATTGCACTCCTTAATTTAGACGAACATTTACAAACTTTTATGGCCTTTACAAGCGAATCGATACTTAAGAAAATGAAGGAAGGAAATTTTTCTCCTTTGTATGTATTACAAGGAGATGAACCCTTTTTTATCGATCAAATTGCAAATTACGTTGAAGAAAATGCTTTAACGGAAGCCGAAAAAAGTTTTAATCAAACTATTCTTTACGGTAAGGATACCACCCTTGTTCAAGTATTAGAAAGTGCTAGAAGATTTCCTATGATGGCCATGCGTCAGGTAATTATTGTCAAAGAAGCTCAAGACTTACCTGATTTTAATAGAAAGCCAAGTCAGGAAATGTTTGCACAATATGCATCTAATCCTGTACCTTCCACAGTATTAGTTATCTGTTTAAAAAACAAGAAACTGGATGGGAGAGGTGCTGCAAAAAAAGCAGTGGATAAAAATGCCGTCTTATTAGATACCAAAAAACTATACGATAATAAAGTCCCTGGATGGGTAAAGGAATATTGTAAAAGCAAAAACTTCAAAATCAAAGATAGAGCAGTCAATATGATTGCAGAATACATTGGAAATGATCTGAGTAGAATATCCAATGAGATGGAAAAGTTGATGTTAAATTATGATGAGCAAACTGAAATTACTGAAGGTTTAATCTCTAAACATATTGGTATAAGTAGAGATTATAACGTATTCGAATTACAAAATGCCTTAGGTAAAAGAGATGTGCTTAAAGCCAACAGAATTGTGATGTACTTTAACAACAATCCAAAAAGCAATCCTTTTGTAGTGGTAGTTGGTACATTGTTCTCTTATTTCTCGAAGTTGTTGGTAATGCATGAAAACTTCAATCAAAATGAACAAGCTTTAGCAAAAATGATTGGAGTGAATCCTTACTTTATCAAAGACTATCGTGAAGCAGCAACCAATTACCCAAAAAATAAGGTGATACAAGTCATCGAAACGCTACAAGATGCCGATTTAAAAGCAAAAGGCATCCGAGCATCACTTTCTGATGACGAAAATCTTAAAGAATTGGTGTTTAAAATCCTCCATTAGAACGTTTGCACTCTGTTATCTTTGTCTGTTTTTACAGAATTGATACCAGAACACAATGAAGATATTTAAATCCTATATGTTTGAGGCAGCTCATTTCTTGCCTCACATGCCAGAAGGTCACCCTTGTAGAAGAATCCACGGTCACTCATGGAAGATGGAATTACACTTTGATGGTGAGTTAGTGATGCCATACGAATGGGTCATTGATTTTAACGAGATTGACGAAGTGGTAAATCCTATTTGGAAAGTTTTAGACCACAACTTCTTGAATGAAGTAGAAGGTTTAGAGAATCCAACCTCAGAAGTGATTTCTATGTGGGTTTGGAACAAAATTAAACCTGCTTTACCTGCACTTTATAAAGTGGTCATTTTCGAAACACCAGAAGCAGGTACAGAATATTGCGGAGAGTAATACAAAATTTATTATATTTGAAAGGATACTAAGGTATCCTTTTTTTTATGACTATTTTTTAATCTTCAATTATTTAATTAGATGAAACTAACACTTATTTATGCAATACTATTGGGTGTATTCTGTACCTATCACAATGCCACAGGTCAAGTAAAATATAATCTTGATTTTGAGTTTGGAGAAAAAACCAAAACAGGACTTACTGAAACAAGTTTTGGAGTCGTAGCTAAAAACGACAATTTCATTTATGTGTTAAGTGGTAAAGGAAAAGGAGTGGGCTTAGCTTTACCTGGCGGTTTTGGGCCAGTTGTCGGAATTGGAACAAAAGTGAAGCTAGAACTTCAAATTTTTGATCATGATCTCAATATTAAAAAAGAACTTTCTCTAGAGGACATTGCCTTAGGGGCATTAAATGGGGCACCTGATAAAACGTATGAATTTATCTATCAGGATAAACAAGAGAAAATTTGGTTATTCTTTTCTACGCATTCAAAGTCAGCCAATCATTTGTATAGAATGCGTTTGAATGATAATAACTCTGGTTTTGAAAAACCTATTTTAGTATCACGTCAATCGGGTGATAAAAACCACAACAGACAAGGAACATATAATTATAAGTTGTCGCCTAATAAGGAACTACTCTGTATTTATTCTTACAATTCTGTGAAAAAGGCAAAATCAACAGATGTTTATGTTGAAGTAATGGATCGAGATTTTAAAAGACAATGGATCATTCTTAATAAGATTCCTCAATACAACAAAGATGGTTATTTATCAACGTTAGCGTCTTCTTTAGATAAAGCGACAAATATAAAATCGGAGAACATTAAACTAACAAATGAAGGCTCTTTTTATTTCTTATCTAAGGTAAAAGAGAAAAAAGAGAAACTAGAAAAATATGTTTTGTACGCCTTTTCTAATGGAAAGCGAAATGCTATTACTAAAGTGTTTTCTAATACTAAATATTATAATAACGCCCTTTATTTACAACCCTACAATGGAAAAGTAGGAGTAGTTGGTTATTATTCAGATGTAACTTCAAAGAGTAAGGATATTAAAGGTATTATGATTGAGATGATGGATCCAATTACTCTTAAAACCTTAAATAGTATTCATACTCCCTTTACAAATAAACAACGTAAGGATTTTATGGTATCTGATGCTTACCCTAAATCAGCAGAAAAAGCGGGTAAATTTGTAGGTAAAGATGAGAAATTGAATAAGCAATTCTCTAAAGGTAAAGATGTTTTTATCAGTGGTCGTACAAAACCATTACGTTTATTTTTCCATTCTAATAATTCATTTACTTTGGCAAGTGAAATGTATAATGAACAAACTTATGTAACTACTTCAACCGACCCTAATACAGGTATGTCGAGCACTAGTAGCAATTTCAAAATGTATTACGGTGATGTTTGTTTTGTAAATTTTGATGATAAAGGCAAAGTAAATTGGATAAAAAATTATCATAAATATCAAGTACTTGATAGAAACACAATTCTATGCAAAGGTATGTTTATGGAGCAATTTGATGATACCATCCTTTTCTTCTATGCAAATATGAATGTAGATAAGATTCAATTTGCTGAAGTTGATTTTAATGGGAACATACATTCAAGAGATGTACAACCACTAAAGAATGGACGAATAGATAAGTACTATTTTGTTCCAGAAAGTTATGTAAAACTTGGAGAGAATACATATCTAGGTAATAATTTGAAGAGTTTTAAAAGTAAACTCACCAAATTGGTAATTACTGAAAATACATTGTAAAGTGAGTTGATATAACTCTATCAATGAAAATAGGGGAGTCGTAAGGCTACCCTATTTTTTTACTTCAAACATTGAGAAAGCCTCTGCTTTTTCTTCAAATAACACTTTAGTTTTTCTCCAAGTAGTTATAAAGAACTCAGAATCTCTATATCGATCCAAGGCTTCTTGATCTTCCCAAATAGAAAAAGTCATCACTTTAGTGTGGGCATCAGCATCTTCTAAAAGTTGTACTGACTGACAGCCCTCAAAGCTTTCAATAGTAGGTTGAACCTCATGAAATAACTTTTTGAAATCATTAATTCTATCTTTTTGGAAAGACATTCGAACAAAACGGTGAAGCATAGGGAATCAATTGTAAATTTAATTTTATTAATCCTTCAAAAATTGCAACTTTGCAGCATTAATCAAAAGGATTTAGCCAAACTTATTATATAACAAATGAAAGAATCACAGATTCGTTTAAAAGTAGAATTGGATGATCAGAATGTACCAGAGAAAATTTTCTGGAAAGCAGATGATTCAGGAGAAGTAGGTCTTAACGAGACAAGAGCATTTGATCTTAACATTTGGGATCATGAGAAGAAAGAGACATTAAGAATCGGTCTTTGGGGAAAAGAAATGACCATCGAAGAACTGAAATTCTTTTACATTGATGCAATGGGTGGTATGGCACAAAATATAGTGAATGCTACTGGCGATCAAAAAATGGCCGCTGAGATTCATCAATTGTGTAAAAAGCTTTCTGACCACGTAGTGGAACTTAGAAATAAAGAGGGTAAATAAATAAAAATCATCAACTCAGGGATTACAATCTGGGTTGATGATTTTTTTTGTGAAAAAGATTAATGATTTCTTTTAAATAAATTCTTAATCTTAGCAACAATGGAGTTGTCCACTTTAGTAATTGATCCTACTGTGGCAGTCCTTCCTTTTTTCGTTACTTTTTGTGGTATAGGGATCATCATCTGATCCAAGGATTTAAAAAGCTCTCGTCTGCTTATCTGAAGTAGGTATTCTTCCAAAGTCATGTCCTGCTGCCACATCCGATTTAATTTCTCTACTCTATCGGTTACTTCTTCTGCCGTTTTTTCTAAACGCAGCCCAATACTTTTAGTATCAATTTTATTGATGAAGAACATTTTCAATAACAAAAGATCATCATCATTAAATTTGATTTCCACTTCCTCAATAATACTATCTTCCTCTGTAGTAGGGAATCTTTGATTGATCTCCTCTTCAATATCAGCATCATCAGAGATTTGATTCGATTCCATGATGGTTTTCGTTAAAGCCACACAAAAAGCAGATTTGTACTGCACAGGGTTATCTATTTGATGTTGTCCCTCAACTAAGTAGTAAAAATCGTTGAATGCTCTTTTTATTAAGCGTTCCTCTCTATTTCTAAATCCAAGTACATATCGAATACTCGGGAGTAAAATTCTATTGCTCATATAGTATTAATAACTCCCTCTTCAGAATGTTTTAAAAAAGGAGTAGATTTTAAATTATCATCAAAAGATAATAAAAAAGGCCCAGTAATTATTACTGGGCCAAATATCATTAATGATCTAGGATCACTATTATCAATTTTAGTAAGCTCTACCGTCTTTACCTTCCATGAAGTTAACGAAAGCTCTGTTAGCCACTTTCATACCACCTTCAGTAGGGAAGTTACCTGTAAAGTACCAATCACCTAAATGATTAGGGCAAGCTTCGTGCAAGGTATCTACCGTTTGGAAGATCACCTTCACATCTGCTTTAATATTGTGTGACTTGATGATGTTGGCAATCTCATCAGAGATTTCCTCATACGTAAACTGATCGTACAACTCTTGTACATAGTTAACCATCAAAGGTTCTTCTTTTCTTAAAGCTGATTTACAACGGTAATACACCTCATCTAAAAGATCTTCCTTGCCATTACGTTTGATCAAGTTGATCATCGCTCTGAAGGCAACAAATTCTTTCATCTTAGACATATTGATACCGTAGCAGTCAGGATATCTAATTTGAGGAGCAGAAGAAACCACAACAATACGTTTTGGATTCAAACGATCTAACATTTGGATGATCGATTTCTCCAAAGTAGTTCCTCTTACAATAGAGTCGTCGATAACTACAATAGTATCTACATCTCTACGGATTACCTCGTAAGTAGTATCGTAAACGTGAGCCACCATATCGTCTCTCATTGCATCGTCTGCAATAAAAGTTCTAGCTTTCACATCTTTGATGACTAATTTTTCCTGACGAGGACGGAAAGATAAAATCTTCTCTAACTCCTCTCCAGATACACCTTTCTCGATAGATTCTAAACGCTTAGCCACTAAATGTTTGTCTAAGCCTTTCATCATGCCCAAGAAAGCAGTTTCTGCTGTATTTGGAATGTAAGAGAATACTGTATTTTTAAGATCGAAGTCGATAGCTTCCAAAACTTTTGGAATCAACAACTTACCCAAAGTCTTACGCTCGTTATAGATCGCAGGATCTGTACCTCTTGAGAAGTAGATACGTTCGAAGCTACAAGATAATTTCTTTTGAGGTTCTAAGTATTGAACTTCTTTGTAGTTAGCTTGTTTGTCGATGATCAAAGCGTGACCTGGATTGATCTCTTGAATTTTGTCGTAGTCAGCATTAAATGCTGTTTTGATAGCCGTTTTTTCAGAGGCTACTACAATGATTTCATCATCAGCGTAGTAATATGCAGGACGGATACCGTTTACATCTCTAGCAACGAAACCGCCACCAAAGCCTGTAAGACCCATAAATGCATATCCACCATCAAAATCTTTACAAGAACGAGAGAGTACACGACCTAAGTCTAGTTCTTCTTCAATCTTCTCAGAAATCTTGATGTTGTCATCTTCAGTCTTTCTGTATTTGTCAAATAAGTCTTGTACCTCAAGGTCCAAGAAGTGACCGATTTTCTCCATCACCGTTACAGTATCCACATTTTCTTTTGGATGCTGTCCTAACTCCACCAAACGATCAAATAACTGATCTACGTTGGTCATGTTAAAGTTACCTGCCATAATTAACTGTCTAGAACGCCAGTTATTATTTCTCATGAAAGGGTGACAGTGGTTGATGGTGTTGTTACCATGAGTACCATAACGAAGGTGGCCCATGTAGACATCTCCAACAAAAGGAATGTTGGAACGTAGGTAGTCTGCGTCAAGGTACTTTTCCGTATCCTTACTAAGTTTGTTTAATTTCTTACCTACTTTCTTGAAAATGTCGTTGATCGGGTCTGACTCTACCGATCTTGCTCTATCAATAAATGGTTTGCCAGGTTTCATACCTAACTTGATACTTGCGATACCTGCACCATCTTGACCACGGTTTCTCTGTTTCTCCATCAGTAAATACATTTTACTGATAGCATAAGTTGGAGTACCGTACTTTTCAATAAAGTATGACAACGGTTTTCTTAGGCGTAGCATGGCTATGCCGCACTCGTGTTTAATTACTTCACTCACTGGACTAGGAAAGTTAAATGTTTATCCAAGTGCAAAAAAAGTCTTATTTATCTATTTACCCAAATAAGAAGGCATAAATAATTTGTTAATGATTAAATATTCGAGAAATTTTTAAAGTGATACTAATTCTTCGATTTTTTACATTCTTTGTAATGCGATTTAAATCAATGAATTGAAAGACAGAAAAGTGCTTGTATATTTCTTCGAATAGATCAAAAGCCATCCCAATTTTTCATTGAGATGGCTTTTGATCTATTTTATCAAATCAGATTAAAAGTAATCTGTTTCGATATTTGGATGCTTTTCTTTGAACTTCGCTACATCTTCATCAGAAACTTGAGCGTCTCTGAAGTAGATAATTGATAAACTTGGAGAGTTATCCAGTGGATCTAAAGTAGCTACTTGAGAGCCAGTGATAATAAGGATACTCAATTTTGGAAGTGTAGAGATAGGCGATAAATCTTTCACTGGAGTGTTAGAGAACGTCAACTCGTTCATCGACTTAGATTTTGCTAAAGCACTAATGTCTTCCACTTTACTGTCTGAGAAATAGAAAGTATGTAAACTCTTTAATTTCTTTAGACTAGAGATGTCTGTGATCTCTGTGTTACTGATGTTTAAGTGTTCCAATTTCTTCAACTTCTTCAATGGAGATAAATCCATCACTTTCGTTTTTTGGATTTGAAGCAACTTCAAGCTTTTCAAACTAGAGATCGCACTTAAATCAGAAACGTTGGTATAAGACACCTTTAATTCCTCGATGGTAGGTAATTTACTAAGGAATGAAAGATCTTCTACTTTAGTCTCATCGATAGAAAGCATCTTTAATGTTTTGAAAGCAGAAAGAGATTCCCACTCTTTAAACATTTTATTCTGGAATAGGTCGATGTTTTCTAACGGTAATCCGCTGATCGCTTTTAAAGAAGCAATCTTAGTTCCCGATAAATAAATGGCTTTTAAAGTTGTAGAACCGCTCAAAGGACTTAAATCTTTTACATTACTAAATGCCAAGTTCAAGCTTTGAAGATTTTTTAGATTTTGAAGAGGAGTTAGATCTTTAACTCTAGTATAAGAAATATCAACGTTTTCTAGTTTTACTAAATTCTCTATTGGCTTTAGGTTACTTACAATTCTCTCATCACCGAAGTCATCATAACCCGATGCGTTGATTGAAGTCAATTCTTCAATTTTTAGCAGTCCTGCTGAGGTCATTTCATCTTGATCCCACATTATTTGGGAAGTGAAAATCCCTTTCCAATATTTATCAAGACCATTCCACCATTCCATATTCAACTTTTCTTGTGCGAAAGTACTCGCAGAAAAGGATAGAAAGAGCAGTAAAAATAAATTCTTTTTTAAATCAAAAGTGATCATTCTATAAAATGTTAGTGTCTATTATATATTACGACTGATATCGTTTCATATTGTGTGGATGTCTAGGAAGTTCCTCTAAATTTTTTCTGTTGATGGATTAATTCACAAGTATCTTCTTTCTTTCCAAACAATCTGTACCTGTATTTTGCAATAAGATCATAAATAAGGTCGGTTACCTTTATAGGAAATATTGTACCAAACCGAAATAAATGAAAAGGTGATTTAAGATCTTTTGCAATTTCAAGAGCAGCACGAGATTTCGTATAGGCTTTTTGATCAGTAACTAAAACAATGCTATCGATATAATCAGGGTTAAGGTTGTATTTATTTAATAATGACTTTCCTTCATCAGATTGTAAGGACGCAAACTGAAAAGTATCCGATTTTTCGTGTCGAATTATAAACTGAACACTTTTATCGCATAAGTTGCAAATACCATCGAACAAGATCACTTTTTTGTCCATATCACTTACTGATTAATCGAGCAATTAGGTTGTCTTAATAGAACTGTTTCTATCTGAGATTGTTCAACCACCAAGTTCTTAATGCTTAATATTTTTATCGAATGATTCATGATGGGCTGTAAATCATCCACATAAGAATCATCAATAATTAAAGTTTCTAAAGCAGAACACAGCATCAAAGAATCTAGATCGGCAACATCGGTATGGTCAGCATAAACCTCTTTCACCAAAGGAAAGAACATAAGCGGGTCTAAAGAATCTATTTTTTGATAAGAAGCATAAATTCTATCCAAAGGAATGAGGCGATTGAAAAAAGTAAAGTCAGGCCATTTTACCACCTCTAAAGCTTCATCAAATAGTGATTGATAGACTCTACCAAGGTTGTTTTCTTCTTTTACCAATTGATGCACCTTCTCGCTTTCAATATGTTCCTCTTGTACTTTAATGCTGAATAGAATAATTTCTTTCCAAGCATCATCCAATCTATTCCAAGTAGTAATTTGCATATTATTTGATGACCAATCGGTCGATGTATTGTTTTAGATTTTTTTTAATAAAGTAATTCCATCCACCCAAACAGCTTTCGTATCTAAATTCTTCAATATCTTGACTAAAAGGGTCAGTAACGGTATGTGTTAACGTTAATCTTGATGAGTTTTCGCTGAGGGATTCAATAGAAAAACAAACTTCCGAACTTCCATCAAAACCTTGATATTCCCTTAATAAAGTAAAGCTTTTTTGTGGCTGAATAGCTAGCACTTTCCAAAAATGTGGGAATACCCGATTTGGGGTTTCGACATCAAAAAGTACTTGATACCCCACCTCTAATTCAAAGGATGGAATATTAGAAAAGAACCAATTTATTTGATGTGAATGTTGGGTGATTACCTCCCAAAGTAAGCTTTTTGAAACAGTAAACTCTTCTGTTACAATCACTTTTTTATTTTCTTCCAAATTTTCAACTTTTTGATGTCCAATGGATAGATCAAAGGTATTTAATATTCTGGAAAGTTGTTACAAAAATCACTTGATGTTATAGTGCTATGGAGATATTATTTATTAATTTGTGACATCAGTCAATACATAAAAAGAAATTATGAAAATCGTATTTTTAGATGCGGAATCTTTAGGGAACGACGTACAAACAGAACTTCAACAATTTGATCAGCTAGGAGAGGTGATCCATTATGCTTTAACACCAAAAGAAGAGACATTATCACGTATCAAAGATGCGGATGTAATTGTAACAAACAAAGTGGTGATTACAGAAGAAATGATGAAAGTTTGTCCTCAACTTAAAGGTATAGCAATTACAGCTACAGGAACCAATAACGTGGATTTAGAGGCGGCAAAAGCCTT
Organism: Flammeovirga yaeyamensis; assembly: GCF_018736045.1. Classification (NCBI taxonomy): domain Bacteria; kingdom Pseudomonadati; phylum Bacteroidota; class Cytophagia; order Cytophagales; family Flammeovirgaceae; genus Flammeovirga; species Flammeovirga yaeyamensis. The sequence goes on from NZ_CP076132.1 coordinate 2,034,552, forward strand.
GAATATTCCAGTGAAAAATGCAGTGAATTATTCATCAGAAAGTGTGGCACAACAAACTTTTGCCATGCTATTGTCATTGATGAATAATATACATGAGTACGACGAGTTTGTGAAAGATAATTCATACAGTAATCATCCTTCATTTACATGGATTGGAAAGGGTTTTCAGGAAATCAATGGCAAAACGTTTGGGATAATAGGACTCGGAAACATCGGAAAGCGAGTAGCTGAGATTGCCACTGCTTTTGGTGCAAAAGTGATTTATTATTCTACTTCCGGTGTGGCGAGAGACGAGCGTTTTACTTTGGTAGATAAAGACACCTTGTTCAAAACATCTGATATTATCTCAATACATTCTCCATTAAATGAGGCCACTAAAAACATCATTTCTGTTGAAGAATTAAAAATGATGAAATCTTCTAGTATTTTACTAAATACTGGTCGTGGAGGAATTGTAGACGAAAGTGCATTGGTAGATGCCTTAAATGAAAATCAGATAGCAGGGACGTGTGTGGATGTATTTACTGTAGAACCTATGGTACACGATAGCCCTTTTAAAAATGTGAAAGATCAGAGTAAAATTCTTTATTCTCCTCACATCGCTTGGGCGAGTTTAGAAGCGAGAAGAAAACTGTTGAGTATTACTTTGGAGAATGTGAAGAGTTTTATAAGCTAATAGGCTTCCACAAAACAAATCCATATTGATATAAAGAATCAACTCCAATCTTGATAGTTTATCCAAGGTTGGTGTTGATTTAATATGTAAAAAAAGGTATTTATGATGTAATCTCTGAGTTTAATGTCTATTCATTGTGAACGGCAGAGGGTGCTGTTATAGCAGAAATAAGTAAGAAATACTCAAATTTTAGAAATGAAATTTATTAAAATAATTATTTTAACGCTTCTGCTTAGTATGGTTACTTTATTGACATACAGTATGAATAAACCACATGCAAAATATAAGGTGATTAAGGTTAAAACTAAAGGAGATTATTATATAATACATGCTATGAGAAATGACTCACTTTTTAAAATCATCTCCAAAAAAGTTGTAATTAAAGAATCAGAATTTGAATTGTTGAAAAAAGGTAAAAGTTATTATTTCGATTTTGGAAGTAATATAGATGAAAAAGGAACAGAGCCATTGGCAGGAATAGCTAATTATTTAGATGTTAAGAATAAACCTGTTTTTATTGATGGTAATACTAGAATAAGATTTACAAAACGTTTTCATTATCGTTTGTATACTTCAAATAATCTTATGGGTTTATATTATATTCCACCATCGCCAAACTAAAACTGAAATTATAATATGATCTGTAAATTTGGAAAAACAAAAATCTATGAAGATTAAAAATATATTTAGCGCAATTATTTGTTTATTTATATTATATCAATTGTATTTTGATAAAGAAGAGTCGCTAAATTATCAGGAACAATTATATCTCAAACAAATGAACGAATCTTTTGAGGGTTTAATTACTAAAAAGGAAATAATACCTAATAGAAGTTTTTTTAGAAAAATAGTCTTTAATGATGGGGAAGACATTTGGATAGATTATTCAGGTATTACATCGGAATGTTATGATAGTTTACATGTTGGTGATTTTATAAGAAAGGAAAAAACATCACCCTTTATAATAGTCGTAAGAGAGAACCAAATGTTTGATATTTTATATTCTGATACAACGTATAACTATATTTTAGATAAAAGTAAGTTGTGAGAAAACACTTAAAATTAGGATTTATTTTAAAGTTTTTCATCATCAAAAACAACTTAGCACTGTATATAAAACAGAAAGTACATCAGCTGAAAAAAAATCAAAAATGGTGTTCGGATTAATTTTTCTATAACTGTTCAAATTACCGTTCAGTTCTTTTCTTTTTATAAGTGTCAAAATAGTAATGGAAATCGTAATATAACCCATCTTCAAATAAAACAACCCACATTTTCCAATCCCCATATCACAAATTCCAAAAAAATCTCCTCTAAAAATAAAATCTTCATTATTAATTCTTAATTCATCATTAAGTATTCTTCTTTTTATTTAAATTTGCTTTCCCAATTTTATCAAGTGGTGAAATTGGACTTTATTATTTTTTGTTTCTGAAATATTTTAAATCAAAGCAATGGAGCTTGCGACTAAGTACAATCCTCATGACGTAGAGGACAAATGGTATCAGTTCTGGTTAGAGAACAAATTTTTTCATTCTGAGCCTAATCCTGATAAGAAGCCATTCACCGTCGTCATCCCGCCACCAAACGTGACAGGGGTGTTGCATATGGGTCACATGTTGAATAACACAATTCAAGATGTCTTGGTCCGTCGTGCAAGAATGAGAGGATATGAAGCTTGTTGGGTACCTGGTACTGACCACGCATCGATTGCTACAGAAGCAAAAGTAGTAAAGATGTTGAAAGACGAGCATGGTATCAGTAAATCTGATATTACTCGTGATGAATTTATGAAATACGCTTTCGAGTGGAAAGAAAAATACGGTGGAATCATCTTGAACCAATTGCAGAAATTGGGTGCTTCTTGTGATTGGGACCGTACGCGTTTCACTATGGAAGACGAACTTTCTAAAGCAGTTATCAAGGTATTCGTAGACCTTTATAAAAAAGGATGGGTGTACCGTGGTGCAAGAATGGTGAACTGGGATCCGGCAGGGAAAACAGCTTTATCAGATGAGGAAGTAATCCACAAAGAGGTAAACTCTAAATTATATTATGTACAATATCCAATCGTAGGAAAAGAAGGTGAGTTTGTAACTATTGCCACAACTCGTCCTGAAACAATTCCTGCAGATGCAGGTGTTTGTGTGAATCCTAACGATGATCGCTTCAAGCATTTGATTGGACAAAAAGTAATCGTACCAACAACAAACAGAGAAATCCCTGTTTTTGGTGATGATTATGTGGATATTGAATTCGGTACAGGTTGTTTAAAAGTTACTCCTGCTCACGATATCAATGACTACGAGTTAGGTTTAAAACATAACTTGGAAGTAATTGATATTATCGAAGAAGACGGATCGATTAACGCTAAAGCAGGTGCGCAATACGCAGGTAAAGATCGTTTCGTTGTTCGTAAAGAAATCGTTAAAGACCTAGAAGCTTCTGGAAACTTAGTAAAAGTAGAAGAGCTTCAAAATAAAGTAGGTACTTCTGAAAGAACTGGTGCAGTGATCGAGCCAAGAATTTCAACGCAATGGTTCGTATCGATGAAAGAAATTTCTAAGCCTGCATTGGAGAATGTAATGAATGATAACATTCAGTTGCATCCTGCGAAGTTCAAGAATACGTACCGTCACTGGATGGAAAATGTAAAAGACTGGTGTATTTCACGTCAGTTATGGTGGGGACAAAGAATTCCTGCTTTCTACCTTCCAAACGGTGAGTTTGTAGTGGCAGAAACTGCAGAAGAGGCATTAGTTGAAGCTCAGAAAATTGATGCGGATATCACTATCGACCAACTTTCTCAAGACGAGGATGTATTGGATACTTGGTTCTCTTCATGGTTGTGGCCTATCTCAGTATTTGATGGTATCACGAAGCCAGAAAACGAAGAGATCAACTACTACTATCCAACAGATGATCTAGTTACTGGTCCAGATATCTTATTCTTCTGGGTAGCACGTATGATTATCGCCGGATACGAGTGGAAAGGCGAATTGCCATTCAAAAATGTATACTTAACAGGTTTGGTTCGTGATAACCAAGGCCGTAAAATGTCGAAGTCATTGGGTAACTCACCTGATCCTTTGGACTTAATGAAAGTATATGGTGCTGACGGTGTTCGTGTTGGTTTGTTATTGTCTGCAGCAGCAGGTAACGACTTACTTTTCGACGAAAAACTATGTGAGCAAGGTCGTAACTTCGCTAACAAAATCTGGAACGCTTTACGTTTAGTTAAAGGTCTTGAGGTAAGTGAAGAAGCACAACCTGAATCAAATAAAATTGCCATCGAATGGTTCGAAGCACGTTTCAATCAAGTATTGGAAGATGTAGAAGCGAACTACGAGAAATATAGATTGTCTGACTCATTAATGTCAGTGTACAAATTGGTATGGGACGACTTCTGTTCGTGGTACTTAGAAATGGTGAAACCAGAATACGGTTCTCCAATTGATAAGGCTACTTTAGAAGCGACTATCAATTTCTTCGAGAAGATTGTTAGACTTTTACATCCATTCATGCCATTCTTAACAGAAGAAATCTGGCATGCAGTACGTGAAAGAGCTACTGAGGATGCTTTAGTAGTAGCAGATTACCCAACTGTAGAGTCATTCGACAAAACATTGTTGGATCAAGCGACTGCTGCTTTCGAAATTATCTCACAAGTGAGAAACGTTCGTAACAAGAACCAAATTGGTCCTAAAGTACCTCTTCCAATGTCAGTGTTAGCTTCTGATTCTACTGTTTACGATCGTTTCGGTGGTATCATCACGAAGTTGGCGAACTTGGAATCTTTATCAATGGTGGATGCTGAAGTAGAAGGAGCCACTCAGTTTGTTTACAAATCTGATAAATGTTTCATCGACTTAGCAGATCAAATTGATGTTGAAGCTGAGAAAGAGAAGTTAACGAAAGAGCTTGAATACACGAAAGGCTTTATCGCTTCTGTTCAAAAGAAACTTTCTAATGAAAGATTCGTAGCAAATGCTCCTGAAGCAGTTGTGGCTAAAGAACGTCAGAAGCAACAAGATGCTGAAGATAAAATCAAAGCATTAGAAGAAGCTATCGCAAAACTGTAACAAGTTTTTGATTATATTTGAAAGGCAATTGGGTGACTACTCAATTGCCTTTTCTGTATCATATCATTAACCCATGAATTAATTCATGGGTTAATGATATGATACGCCCTTTTTAAACTCACATGATCCTCACAAAAGTGAAAATTACGAATTTATTTATCGCATCGGTGCTACTTTTAGTATTTGGTGTTTCTTGTGCTAAAAAATCGACAGGCATTACCGTCAACGGAAAATCTTCTGAATTGAATGTGAAGAATTTAGATTACGAATACTTATCTACGAAAGGTAAGTTAGTATTTAAATCTGCTGCTAAAGATCAAAAGTTAGCGATCGATACAAGAATCCAAAAAGACAAACAAATGTGGATGTCGATGCGTGTGGCTAAAATCGAAGGTTTAAGAGTATTGGCTACCCAAGACAGTGTTTTCGCTTTAGATAAAATGGGTAAAGAAGCTTATGTTTTAAGCTATGATGATGTGGAGCTATTATTAGGCACAAAGATCGATTACGATTTATTACAATCTATTTTTACAGGAGATCTTCCTCAAACATTTATCGACGATTCTAAAGTAAAAGTAGAAGAGGAGATGTTCTCTCTAACACAAAAAACAAAACTATATGAGTCGAGTGCTTATGTAAATCGTTCTACTCAAGTGTTAGAGGAGATTGTGGTAAAGTTGAAGAAAGAAGGTAAAATAGCTGTGGTTGACTATAAAGATTTTAAAACCATCGAAGAGGGAAGTGCTCAAATAGCTCCTTTCCAAACAGATGTCTTTATTGGTAACGGTACCCAAAAATCTGATTTTGCTACACAAGTCTCTGTCAATATCAATTTATCTAAAATAGAAGTGGAAGAAGGAGCTGTGAAAATGCCCTTCAAGATTCCATCAAAATATAAAATTGTAGATAGAAGGGAGTTGGAAAGAAGGAATTTGAAGTAAAATCACCGATTTTCTTAAAATAATCGTCGAAATATAAACAATTGATAATCAGATTTATTAATTAGGTAACTTAATAACAAACTATTTCACTGTTATGCGTTATCTACTATTACTCTTTATTGTTTTATCTGTCAATTGTCTTGCCCAAAATGACTTTCGACCAGGATACATCATTACCTTGAATCAGGATACCGTTTATGGTAAGATTGATTATAGAGGCGATGTACTGATGGCTCAACAATGTAAATTCAAAAGTAAAAAAGGAGAGGTCACCTTATTTTATCCCAAAGATATTTCGGCTTTTAGATTTAAAAATGGTCGATACTTTGTGTCTAAAAGTGTGGAGGGTAAACCGAAATTTTTAGAATTTCTGATCGAGAGTGAAATTAATCTTTTCTACTTTAAAGATCCGAGAGATATCTCTCGTTTTTTTCTAGAAAAGAAGGATGTGCCTTTGGTTGAATTACCTTACAAACAAGAAATAAGAGAAATTGATGGTAAGAGGGTTTTATACAAGTCGACGAAACATAAAGGTATATTACGTTTAAGCATGATGGATGCTTATGATGTACATCAAAATATTGCGGAGATAATTAAACCTAAACACGATAACCTTATTGAGGTGATTGAGTTGTATAATAATGAGATTGGGACATCTCATAAAAAATACGAAGAAAAGGCTCCACGAATAAAATTTGAATTTCAAGCGGTCGCAGGAGTTATTAACTTCAATGATAATAATTTATTGAACAAAAACTCATTTGTAGGTGGTACGTTAATTAACTTTTGGTTGCCTAGAACGAATGAGAAAATCTTTTTCTCAACGGGTGTTTTCTATTCCCAATCAAAGAATATGGAAAATGAATCGGTTCAATATATTGATGTTCCGTTCCAAATAGGTTATAAATTTCCAAGCACTTACAAAGTTAGACCTTCATTATCGATTGGTATTTTATCACCGACTTATTCTGCAGGTGTTTCTGTAAAAATTTCTTCAAGATTTAGTGTTGGGGCCCAAAGTTGGATAGATAATTATGCCAACAAATTACCTTGGATCCCAGGGAAATTAAAAAGCTATTCTCTTTTAGCAAGCATTACTTATGAGTTATATTGAAGATTTTACCCTATTATATATACATCTTAAATATTTATCCCTCATCTTTTAATAAATGACCCACATCTAATAAATGTATTTTCAACACCTTTGATTTGAAATAAAATGAAAGGTGAAATGAAATTACAACTACAACTATTAATTTATTTTTTTCTCATTAATGCGATCGCTACTTATAGTCAAACACAACCAAGCGGGACAGGTAGTAGTGCTGATCCTTATCTTATTGCAACCTACGATAATTTATTATGGCTTTCTCAAAATGATACTGAATGGAATAAATCTTATTTAGTCACAAACAATATAGATGCATCAGCTTCTAATGATGGAGGAGAAGGTTTTAAACCAATCGGAGAAGAGGGGAACTCATTTAGGGGGAATTTTGATGGAGCCTCAGATCAAGGTTATAAAATTTCGAACTTATATATCAATCGACCATTAGAAGATAATGTGGGACTGTTTGGCTACATCAATAAATTCAATACAGTGATAAAAAAGGTACATTTAGATAACTTTTCGATTACTGGTAAAGACAATGTTGGGGCTATTGTTGGTAAAGTTGATAATGCCCAAGAATTAAAGAAAATAACACTGAGTGGGGTAAACTCTAAGGTCATCGGAGAGAATAATACCGGTGGTTTGGTTGGGCAGAATAACAAATCTACATTATCAGAGATTTTGGTGGAAGATGTAAAAATAGAGCACAATACTACTGCTACTTTTGAAAATATTGGAGGTGTTATCGGCTATAATTCAAATACAGATAACAATAGAAGTCTATCAAAAATTGTATTAACCAATGTAACTGTAACAACAAATTATTCTAGGGCTGGTGGAGTTATTGGAAAGGCTGAAAATAATACCTCACTAACTAATGTTGATATTGACGCTTTAACGGTACAATCTGCAACTCATGCAGGAGGAGTTATTGGCCAGAATATAAACTCTAGTATCACTGATGTTGTTGTGACTGATGTAAATATTATTACATCAGGAAGATATGCTGGAGGAATAACAGGAAAAAACGATACGGGAACTATACAAAATGTGATGGTTGTTGGAACTATCAAATCTAAAAAAAGTATTGGGGGAATTGCGGGTGACAGTAATAGTTCTAGTTCGATTACAAAAGCCAATGCTATTATCACTATTGATCTTCAAAATAATGCAGAAATTATTGGTGGAATTGTTGGTGGTAACTACAGCTCTTCTACCATTTCTGAAGTGTATTCGGTATTGAACATTCTAAACGTTGGTAATCTAACGGGCAGCGTTGGTGGTATTTCTTCTTTCAATAATGTGGGGAGTAATATCACTTTGGCCTATTATGATGATACTGACTTATTAAGTTTAACATTGACAGATAATGGAGGAATCAATCCCTTAACGGAAAATGATTTTGTTAATGAGTCGTCATTTGTTGGGTTTGATTTTACTGATTATTGGGAAATTGGTACTATATCAAAATATAGTTCAGCTGCCCGTCCTTATCCAATTCATATAGATAGAGTCAACCAAGATTTACCAGTCGAATTGATATCATTTGATGTTGAATTGAAGGATAATGGAGTGTACCTCTACTGGAAGACAGCGACTGAAATCAATAATGATTATTTCCAAATTGAACGATCTTTTGATAAACGTAATTGGGAATTAATAGGTGAATTGAAAGGTCAGGGTAACTCGAATTCATTAGTGAAATACGAATACTTTGATCATGAATTAATATCAAATAGTGGCTACATCTATTATAGGTTGAAACAAGTTGATTTCGATGGTCAGTTTACTTATTACCAAACTTTTTTGGTGTTATCAGATAGTCTTCAAGCCTTGAAAATATATCCAACCATTTCGCATGACCTTATATTTATTGAAGATACATCAAATCAGCCTGTGAAGATTTTTAATCTGATGGGACAAAACTTCACTAATAAGGTGATGCTTCGGCAAGAACATCGACATAAAGTTATGTCACTTGCATCTATTCCAAAAGGTTGGTACATCATCAAAACCTTATATGGATCTGAAAAAGTGTATAGAAAATAAAAAAGGCCCAAGTTAACCTTGGGCCTTTTTGATTAGAACTTTTGTTCTGGAATACCTTCCTTAAGGTATTTATACATTAAGGATGCTGCCTTTTTGGAAGTGCCTTCCGTATCAATTTTGGCTTTCATCTCTTTATAATCTTGAAGAATTTTATCTCGTTTAGTCGTTAAAGTATATTCTAATTCTTGAGCTAAATTTTCTGTAGTAAAATCGTTTTGAATTAATTCTCGTACTACTTCTTTATCTGCAATAAGGTTCACTAAAGAAATAAATCTAACCTTAATTAGGGCTTTAATGATGTTATATGTTACCGGACTTGTTCTGTAACATACCACTTGTGGTACCTCGAATAATGCTGTTTCTAATGTAGCTGTACCAGAAGTGACCACGGCAGAAGTAGCATTGCTTAATAGATCGTAGGTTTGATTAAATACCAACTTCACACCCAAATCTTTTACCTCTTGATAGAGTTCTGATGGTAAATGATCTACCCCTGCAACTACAAACTGAAATTCCTCTTTGTTGTATTTCGGGATGATCGTCAACATTGTTTGCAAGATCATTTGCACCTCTTGATACCTACTTCCTGGTAGAACGGCAATAATTTTCTTATTAGGATCGAGTTGATTTTCCTCCAAGAAGGTAGGAGACGGATCAAACTGTTTGATGGCATCAAAAAGTGGATTGCCTACATAATCTACATCATAATCGTATTTCTTATAGAATGCTTTTTCGAAATGCATTATCACAAACATTCTATCGACTGCAGTTCGAATTCTCTTGGCTCTGCTTTGATTCCAAGCCCATACTTTAGGAGAAATGTAATAGAATACTTTGGTACCTCTTGGTTTTACATACTTGGCAATCTTTAGGTTGAAACCGGAGAAATCGACAAGAATAACCACATCAGGTTTCCAACATAAAATATCCTTTTTACATTCGTTCATGTAGCGTCTGATTGTCAAAAGGTTTTTGGCAACTTCCAAGAAGCCCATGAAAGAGATTTCAGAATAATGATGAATGAGTGTGCCGCCGACTTTCTGCATTTCTTCACCTCCCCAAAAACGGAATTCTGCTTCAGGGTCGTTGTTCAAAATTTCTTTCATTAAGTTGGAGGCATGTAAATCACCAGATTTTTCACCTGCAATCAAATAATATTTCATCTGCTACAATGTTAAGAATACGATAATGAACAAATCTAAACAGGAGAGGGCATAAAAAAAAGGATACTTATTAAAAGCATCCTTATTTATTTGCAAGTGGTTCATCACTACAGAGATTATTCTCCGTAATATTGAACGAAGTTTTTTCTTGTTTCGTGGAGTTCGATACAATGCAGCTCAGCATTTGGAGCAAATTCTTTAACTTTTGGAGCAAGAATTTTCCAGAATTCCATCGCTAATGTTTCGCAACTTGTCATTTTACCTTCAAGGAAATCTACATCCATATTCAGGTTTTTATGATCTACCTTACTGATAATATGTTCTTGAGTAATGCGACCTAAGTCTTTCATATTCATTACATATCCAGTATCGGGATCAGGATTACCTTTTACAGTAATGACCATCTCGAAATTGTGACCATGCCAATTTTCATTTGCACAAGGACCAAAAAACTCTTCGTTTTGCTCTTTTGTCCATTTCGGATTATATAATTTATGAGCTGCGTTAAAAAACTCTCTTCTGTTTATATAAATCATTTTTTCAAAATTTGAGATGCAAAAATAACAACTTAGACAATACGAACTACTTTTCAGTTAGATTTATTGACGATAGTTGTTATTATTCTACGTGATTTACAGAATCTTTAGCAGTTGTGTTAGCATGAAGTAGAAGTGTTTTTAATAGATCAGTAGTCGCGTCGAGCGTGTTTTTTTTGATTTCCATTAAAGGGTCATGATCGGTTTTATCTCTATTTAATTCTACAGAATCTTTATCCAGATATAAATAAGAAATGTCTCTTCTAGCAATAGATAACGGTTTTTCATCATCTAATATAGAGATACGGTAGATATCTTTTTCTCCGTATCCACCTTTTCTTGCAGACGAATAGTAAGCGTGTCTTCCGTTGGTGCGGATCATAAAATACACATCATCATAAGGAGTGTTTATAGGTGTTCCTAAGTTTTCCGCCTTAGACCAATTTCCTTGAAAATCTTTTGTGGATTTAAATATATCGTACCCTCCCATGGTATCATGACCTCTAGAAGCGAAGTATAAAGTATTGCCATCCATTGATAATGCAACACCTTCTTCATCATATTTTGTATTGATCTCTGGTCCTAAATTAATAGGCTTCCCCCATCTTCCGTTATCATTTTTCACGGACATGAAAATATCTAAACCACCTAACGACAAATATTCATTGTTACTCACAAAATACAATGTATCCATTGTGGTATTGATACAAGCTGATGTTTCCACAAAAATACTATTGATGTTTTTAGGAAGCTTTTTAGGTTTTGTCCACCCTTCGAAAGTAGTATTTGATACCAGAAGGTCACCATTCCTGTAAAGGATCATTTCTGAACCATCCAGATTGATAGAGACTGTTGCCGAATGATCGTCGTTATTTACAGGGTAAGGAAGTGGAGTAGGTTCATTCCAATTCACAAAATCTTTCCTTTGACTGAAGTAAATATTTTCTGATAGGTGATCTCTAATATCTGGATTATCTAATCTGAATTCATGGCGTCTACTAGTAAAATATAGTTTGTTTTCTACTGCATCTACCAATGGACAAAAGTCAGCATATTTTGAATTAACAGAGGGGCCTAAGTTTTTGATAATGATATGTTTCTTTGGATTTTTTACGAATTTTAGTCCATTAATACATTCTGTAACCCTTTTTTCAATTGTAGTTAAAAAGCTGGAATCAGCACTAACGTAACTCATCTCATAGTATACAATGGCACTATCAAATTCTTCGTCGAAATGAAAGGCCCTACCCAAATTATAATAGTCATCACTATCCAAGGAATCAGGGAAGTTGTTGATTACTTTTTTTAGATAGGGTAAGCTTAATGTTTTTTCTTCAGTTACTGATTCTAAGTAGCAATCACCTATTTTTTTATTCAAATCATAGTTATTTGATAAAAAATCGTAAGCACCCAAATAGTATTTAAGGGCTTCATCAGGTTGTTCAAAATTGTAAAATAAGCTATCTCCTAGACCCACTAATTGCCAAACAAAGCTCATGTCATCCTCTTCTAGAGACACGTTGGTAGCATTGTCTTCTTGAGAAAAGGCATTGATAGATAGTAGTATGAATAGTATAAGTAGGTATTTTTTCATATGTTTCTAATGACAAGTTTCTTGGGCATAGGTTAAGCCCGAAAGAATTCCTAGTTCAGCCGCTTTGTGCCAATCAGAACATGCACCGGCATCGTCATGTAACCGTTCTTTTATATTTCCTCTAGTAATATATGCTGTAGCAAAGAAAGGATAATGATTAAGTACTTCATTGATATCGTCTAGTCCTTCTTTTATTCTTCCAGTGAGGTATTTTGTGATGGCTAGATTATTTAAGGCCTCTTTGTTTAGATGATTGTCTTTTTTAATGGCCATTAAAAAATCGTTTTCAGCCTCAAAGTAATCTTCAAATTCTAAATAAATTAATCCTCTATTATTGTAAGCTTCTACAAAGCAACTATCGTAGAAAATAGCTCTATTGAAATCATCAAAAGCCTTGGCGGCATCATGTAGTTTGTTATACACTATCCCTCTATGATTGTATGAAACAGACATTTTAGGGTCGATGATTAATGCTTTAGTAAAACAATCCTTTGCTTTATCAAAGTTTTTGTTTTTGTAATAAAGCGTACCCATGTCATGCCATGTGATAGGGTTGTCTGGTTGAACGATAGACAGTTGATCTAAAGTCTCCATCATCAACACTCTCGAATCTAAATGAAAATAAGCTTGGGCTTTTTTCCATAATGCTTTCACATGATTCGGTTCAATTTGAATAGCACTATCAAAATCAGAAATGGCATTTAAATAATCATTTTCTAAAAAATAAGAAATGCCTCTTCTGTAATATATATCCACCTTTCTTGGGTGATTCAAGTTCAATGCTTTGCTGAAATCTAATTGTGCACTTTTAAAGGCTCCCAAACTTGTTTTAGCAAGTGCCCTATTAAAATAAGCCTCATAATTTGATTTATCATTTTTCAGAATCAAATTACACTCATACAATGTGTTTTTTGGATCTTCGATTTCAGGTTGATGAATTAGTTCTAAGGCATAAGAATTTGAACTTTCTTTTTGTGCTTTAACATCAAATAGAAATACGAAAAGGAAAAGTGAACAAAAGAGCTGAAAAAGTAAAGATCTATTGTTTGAGTTCATTAAAGTATTAGTAAAAAAGTCAATCCTACAGAATATATCAAGGATAGTAAATAAATGTAAAAATTCCAATTAATAATCTGATAAGTAGCGAATTGAAGTAATACTTAGTAATATTTTTCGGTTTTAGGTGCGTTAGTTGATCTTTTTAATGTTCTACCAAAGTCTACTTTCAGACTGAAAACATGAGAGTAGAGAGAAACGGATGAAATATCTCCAATGTTTGTCAATGCATAATCAAGTACAAAGCCTTTGAATGCAAAACCGGCACCGAAACTAGGTAGGAACTCTAATTTTTCATTTCCATTAAACTCTTTGATGTACTGAAATTGAGAAATACCACCTCTAAGGAAAACCATTTTCTTGTAGTGAAATTCAACACCCATTCTTGGATCAATACTTATTAAGTCTGTTTTTACAACTGTGTTTCTTTTTCCGTCAAAGGTAATATCAGCACCAAAAGAAACTAATGCACCAATCAGTTCTTCAGCATCTTCATGTTGGCTGTCTTTCCAAATGGCAAAATTTCTAGCACCACCTACAATTAGTCTAGGAGTAGCTACTTCGACAGAATTTTCTGGAATTGTGTTTCCTGTTTGTTTAAAGATATCGTAGAAAGTAGCAGGATTATACGCCCAAACATTGTATGTACCTGTAATATCTTTTGCAGTCACACCTACTTGCCAACGTCCTTTTTTCCATTGTAATCCCATGTCTAAACCAAAGCCCCAAGCATTTGCAAACTGACCTGCATGTCGGTAAATCACCTTAGCATTTGCTCCAAATTGAAGGTTAGGAAGTTTAGGGAACTGTCGAGCATAAGAGAATAAAAAGGCATAATCGGCAGATGAAAAACTTTGCACATTGTCCCAATTGATAGAACCGTCTGGATCAAAAAGATATCTAGTGTCTGGAATATCATCTACACCAAAACGAATAAAAGAAATTCCTAAAGCAGATTGATTATCAATTTTAGTGGCAAAACCAGCAAAATCATACTTTGCAATACCCGCAAAATATTCTGCATGCATTAGAGAAACAGAATAGCGATCTTCAAGATTTATCAATCCGGCAGGGTTCCAATAACCCGCGGTAGCATCATTTACTGTTTCTGTCTGTGCATTACCCATTGCTAGACCTCTTGCACCCACACCAATGGCTAAATATTCGTTGACATATTTAGGGGCATTGATCTGTGCTTGAGACTGAACGGTAATAAAGATAAGAATACAAGTAAGCGTACTATAATTTAAATAACTTCTAAAAAATGATGCGTTCATTTAAAACAGGTCAGATATAACAGATTGTAATCAATAGGAATACTTTAATCATTTATTAATATACCTAAAAATTGTTACAATTTATCAAATATAAGGTTTCATCATTTTTAAATTAACAAATTCCCTTATTAATTTTACTCAAAATAAATTTAATTCGACTTTGAAAAAGTTAATACTTATGCGTCATGCAAAATCGAGTTGGAATAATCCAAGTCAAACCGATTTTGATCGACCATTAAATGATAGAGGAATAAGAGATTTAGAAAAGATCTCTGAAACTGTCATGAAGCAAAATATTGTGCCTGATCTCATCATAAGTTCTCCTGCATTAAGAACAAAAATTACTGCTGAGAAAATGGCGTCCGTTTTTGATGTGTCTATTGAATATAATAAACATCTTTATCATGCTTTTGATACTGAGGTTTTAGATGAAATCAAACAATTTGATGATGCATTAGAGTGTATTATGTTAGTCATCCACAATCCTGGAATTACTGATGTTAGAAACTATTTTTTAGAAGAGATGATTGCTAATGTACCAACAAGTGGTTGTATCGCTATAGAATTTGAAGAAGCAACTAGTTGGAATGATTTAAAAGAGGGAAAGGAACTATATTTTGAGTATCCTAAATTGTATTTTCCCAAAAAATAGGACTCATTCATAATCATTAAGCATTAATCATAGATTATAGTCACCTATCATTTTAATGATCCGTATATCATATTACATTTGGTGAAATCACTAAACGAGTGATGTTTATTGCTAATTATATATACTGATTTAAAAATGACAACCTTTAAGGCCTTTGTAACCGAAAAAGTTGGTGAAAAAGAATTCCAACAATCCATCCAATCAAAAAATATCCAAGATCTTCCCGAAGGAGATGTTTTAGTGAAAGTAGCTTATTCATCTTTAAACTATAAAGATGCTTTGTCTGCTTTGGGTAAGCCGGGTGTAACTAAAAACTACCCTCACACACCAGGAATTGATGCTTCAGGTGTAGTTGTATCTTCAAAAGATCCTCAATTTAAAGAAGGCGATGAAGTGATTGTGACAAGTTACGATCTAGGTATGAATACTTGGGGAGGCTTTTCTGAATATATTCAAGTTCCATCAAATTGGGTAGTGCCAATGCCTAAAGGTTTATCTTTAAAATCTTCTATGGAAGTGGGAACTGCAGGTTTAACCGCTGCAATGAGTATCTACAAATTGACTCAGCAAGTTAAAGCAGATGCTGGTGATATTGTTGTAACAGGTGCATCAGGTGGAGTAGGTTCTTTTGCTGTAGCAATGCTAAGTAAAATGGGTTACTCTGTAGTAGCAGTATCTGGTAAATCTGAAGATTATCTAAAAAAACTAGGAGCAAGTAAAGTTGTAGGTAGAGATGAGTTTTTGGAAGGTAATCAAAGACCTTTATTGAAACCACTTTATGCGGGTGCTGTAGATACTGTTGGTGGCGACTATTTAGCTACTGCAATTAAAGCGACTTTACCTCTAGGTGTAGTTACTTGTTGTGGTAATGCAGCTTCATTCGACTTACCACTTAACGTATTTCCTTTTATCTTAAGAGGGGTAAGTTTAGTAGGTATTGATTCTCAAAACTTCCCATATGAAGAAAGAGTAAAAGTTTGGAATAACATCGCTTCTGAATGGTTACCTGAAACTTCTGATATTACAGAGGAAGTGAATTTAGAAGGATTATTAGAAAAGATTAATTTGATCATCAAAGGTGGTATTAGTGGTCGAGTACTTGTAAAAGTAGGAGAGTAGTAGTATCACATATACATCAAAAAGCCTTATATTTTTAAAATATAAGGCTTTTTGTTTTTATCAGAAAATGGAGACAAATGTGAATTATAGTTCAATGCCAAATAAAACCATGTCATCGATTTGTACTTCATCTTTCATCCATTCTGTATAATAGTTCTCGATACTAATTTGCTGTGAAAAAAGTTGTTCGTTTTGAATGGACTCAATAAGGTTTTTGAAATTTTTATTTCCAATCTTCTTGTTTTTAGGTCCTCCAAACTGATCTGTAAGACCATCAGAATAGAAGTAATATCGATCTCCCTTGTTTACATCGAATTCCTGATTAACAAAAACTTTCTCAGTTTCTGAAAAATCTCCTACAGTAAATCTACATCCTTTTATCTGTTCAGCAAATCTATCTTTCCCAACACGTATAAAATTTCTCTTTGCACTACTAATAATTACTTTATTAGTAGTTTTATCTAAAACAAAAATAGACATGTCAATACTGTCTCTGTTGCAATCAATGTTTTTCTGAACTAATAACTGATTAATTAACTTGTTGAGCTCTTTTAATACTTCTGATGGGTCAGTTACCTTTAATACATTTACAATCCTCTCTATTAATGAAATACCAATTAAGGTCATAAATGCTCCAGGGACACCGTGTCCTGTACAATCACCAACAATTAAAATATCTTTATTTCCAATTTGAGTGACCCAATAAAAATCACCACCCACAAGATCTTTGGGAATAAAGTGTTTAAAATATTTTGGGAAGATATTTTTAATTTTTGATGAGGATGGTAAAATACTTTTCTGAATATTCTGAGCATAATGAATACTACTTAATATTCTATTATGAGCTCTTTTTATTATATCTGCTTGTATTTGTTGCCTATGAAGATTTTCATTTAAAGTCTGAGCAATATTCAACTGCTCATTTATAAGAGATAGTTCTTCTAAATGTTCGTTCAACTCTTCATTTTGTTGTTGAATCTCATTTTTCTGATCAATTATTTGTTCTTGAGCGTCTTCGAGGTCCATAAATAGTTCAGCTATACGCACATTCGCGTCAGCAAGAGCCATTTCACTTTCCTTAAGTTTTCTTATTTGATCTTCTTTATCTTGTAATTCTGACTCTAATTCTTGAACTCTCTTAATTAAATCTTCACTTTTCTCCATGAGAGTAAATTCCATATTAGAAAGTTAATGTCACACTAGATTCTGATGCCTCTTCTATATAAAGGGCTACGCCTCCATACTCGACACCATCTCTAATTTCATCGGTAGTAATACCCATCATACCCATTGTCATCTGACAAGCTATTAACTTGGATCCCATTTCAATGGATAGGTCAATAAGATCTGGAAGGGTTTCAATATTGTTTTCCTTCATCATTGTTTTCATCATTCCAGTACCAATACCCATCATATTTAATCTTGAGATAGTGGTTGATTTTGGATGACTAGGCAGCATCATGGTGATCATCTTCTCTTTGATGTTCTTTCCTTTGTAAATGCTCTTTTCTTTTAATGCATTAATTCCCCAAAGCGTAAAGAAAATGGTGACTTCCATACCAAAACTTGCTGCACCATTGGCAATGATAAAAGCAGGCATTACTTGATCAAGCTCAAAACTAGTCACCAACATGGTGATTTTGTCTTTTTGCTGAACCCCATTTAAGTTTTGTAAAGAAGATTGTAATTTTTGTAATTCTTGTTGAAAGTTTTCAGTTTTTTCATTCACTTTTTCTTCAACAAGTTGATCTATGTATGCTTTAAGTTCTTGATTTTCGAATTGCATGAGAATTGAATTTTAATTATTTAATTTTTTCAATTACCGTAATTTTTGATTTTCCTTCCTCAACGAAAGAAATCATTCGTTGCCCAGTTTTACGAATCCAAGCTTCAACATCAGCTTTAAAGGCAGGGTCTGTAGCGGTAATTTCTAGTTTTTCTCCAATACTCATTGTTCTTATTGACTTTGCTATTCTAACAATTGGCATAGGGCAGTTCAATGATGAACAATCCAGTTTTTTTAATTCAGGTGTTTTCATGAAGTAGAAGTGTTTAGATGAAAAAATGTGATGAGAATGAAATAAATTAAGTTTTCACAATTTAATATTGGTGATAATTAATAAAAAAACAAAAAAGGTGATCAAAAAAATGATCACCTCTTAAAATTATAATTTTTCTTGGAACAATTTGAAGATCCTTTTGTATTCGTCTATCCAGCTGCTTGTTTCTTTAAACCCATGTGGTTCAATAGGGTATATGGCCATTTCCCAGTTTTCTTTCTTCAGTTCGATTAATCTTTGTGATAATCGTACGACATCAGAAAATTGTACATTATCATCAACCATTCCATGGAGAATTAATAAATCTCCTTTTAATCCTTCTGCAAAATAAATTGGAGAACTCTTCTTATAAGCATCCGGATCTAAAGCAGGTGTGTTAAGGATATTTGAAGTATAAGGGTGGTTATAGTGTGCCCAATCTGTCACTGAACGAATAGCAGCACCCGCCTTAAATGTATCTCCTTCATTAAACATGGCCATTAAGGTGATAAAACCACCATATGATCCACCATAGATACCGACTTTAGAAGCATCAATTCCATGTTCTTTTATCAAATACTTAGCACCATCTACATGATCAGAAAGATCTTTTTCCCCCATGTGTCTGTAGATACCAGTTCTCCAATCTCTACCATATCCAGCAGATGCTCTATAGTCAATATCAAGTACAGTATAACCATTATCAACTAATAAATTATGGAACATGTATTCTCTATGGTAAGCACTCCACCACTTGTGAACATTTTGTAGATAACCGGCACCATGTACAAAAATCACAGCCTTGTGTAAATCTTTTTCTTTTGATGGTTTGTAGATACGTGCATGCACCTTTTCTCCGTCTTTAGCATCAAATTGAATAATTTCAGGATCTCTCCACTCGTAATTATCAAATGCTTCTGATGTCGATTTAGTGATTTGAGTACTTTCAGCTCCTTTCTTGTTTTGTTGAAGGTAGATTTCCCATGGCTTGTTTGCATAAGAATATCTATCTACAATGTATTTTTCGTCAGGTGATAACAGAGTTTCATGCTTACCTACATTCTCCGTTATTTTAAGCATTTCTCCTCCATTTATACTTACCTTATACAGATGTTGTTCAGCAGGTCTTTCTTTATTTGATGTTAAATAAAAGTATTGACCATCGTTAGATACTTTTGTTTCGTTGATTTCAAAAGCACCCTCAGTAACTTGAGTAGTCTTTTTGGAGACTACATTGTAGGTGTAAACATGTGAGAAACCTGTTTTTTCAGATTGATACCAAATTGTTTCATCGTTCACCCAACCAATAGGAGCGACCCAAAAGTTCCAACCACTAATGCCAGGTCCACCAATCCAAGCTTCATCGTGTTGATGATCAATTTGAGTTAAGGTGCCATCAATAAAATTGATTTGAGCAATCCAACGATCTTTGTTGTCATAAGATCTAATATCGACAACAGCATGATTAGAAATAGGAGAGAAGTGAGCTTCGTGCATCACCACGGTCTTTTTGTAATCTTCAGCTGATTTATCGTAGTCGCTAAAAAATTCTGGTGTTTTGTCTAAACCTTCCAATCCTGAAAGATCAATGGTAATTACAGAATCTTTTTGAATATCGTATATGTAATTTTCATAGGTATCTTCAGGACTTCCAACTTTCGCACGTGCATTTTGCATTTTCACATATCCCGTTCCCTCTACCCATACAGGCATTTCAGTAGCAAAATTTCCAGCAGATGTTCCTAAAGAATACACTACATAATTTTCGTCACTGCTTAACTTTACATCAAATACATATTTGTTGCCGATATATATATTAGATGTATTATTCAATTTTAAAGCATCCTTATGTGCTTTGCTTTCTTCTTTTCTATCTTTTCTATTTCTAACAATTTCAAAAAGTTCTAATTGTTGATCTTCAAGAAATTTTTGCTGATCAGATTTCTTTCCTTTTTTGGGTGCGTTCCCTTTTTTGAAATGTGTTATTTGATGAATCAGTCCGTTAGATAAATCCAAAGTATACAGATTATTTGCTCTTTTAAATGATATTTTCTCCTCATTTAAAAGATATTCGGGAGAAGAATCATAATCTGATGAACTCGTTAATTGAGTAGAAATTCCCTTTTTAGTATCAAATAGATAGATATTACCTTCTTTTGAATATATTGATTGAGATTTTTTCTTATTCCAAACAGCCTTTGACGTCGGTAAATGCTTTTGTTCTTCAGCATCAACCACAGTATATTTTTTTGATTTTACATCAAACTTATAAAGCTGGTCAAATGATTTATCTTCTTTATTCCAATAAAAATAAACTGTTTTGCTATCTTTTGCCCAGAAAGGACTATGTGGAGTCTGACCAATAAAGTGTTCTCCACCCATGATGTCATCAATCGATAGAGTACTTTGGTTGTCGGTTTGGCTCAATGCGATAATAGGCAGGCATAATATACCCAGCAAAGTATAAAGTTTGTTCATATGTATATGTGTTTTTAAAAAAAAATGAAATCATTATTTCTAATGATTTCTTAGTCCATAAAGGGCATCCACCTGAAATTTCATTGAATCCGATCTGACCAATGTTCTAAGGTGAAAACTTGTCTTTATAAAAACAGTATCCGATCTGAATAAATTTCCCAAATCACCCTCGTCATATTGTTCAATATTGGCATCCAATAGTTTAGGTGTTGAATTCGTGGGGACATCGTAAAGGAATCCTACTTGAATACTTCTATTGTTGTCTGTAAAAAAGATATTTACAGAATCGACAATAAATAATGTAGAATCTGAAGGATGAATAGTAGAAATTTGTATTCTATTGATACTCCCTTTTGTAATTTGATTAAGATCAATAAAATTCTTTTGTGCTACACTATCTCTTGTGTTTACATATGCAGTGGTAGTGGCTTCTAACCATTCTCCTGCAGGATCTAAACTATCTAGTCTAGTTTGCGAAATGAGTTCTAAGTTTTTCATTGTTAGATGTTTCATCTCACTATCCAATCCAAAAAAATCACAGCTCGATAAAAAAATAATGGGTAGAGCTAATAATATTTTGAAGTATTTAGATTTATCTTTAAAGAATTGATTCATTATCGTAATTTTGTGAATTGACAAATTTATAAAAATATTTTTTACACTTGACAAATTGTTCAACTCTCTGATATAATGAGGATATTTTTTAACATTACTCTTATTTTAATCATCCTAACTACTAGTAAGGTGTTTTCTCAAAAAACTTTACCAAAAAGAGAGTTTAGGGGAGTATGGGTAGCTACATTAAATGCTATCGATTGGCCATTTAGTGAGAAAGATTCTGCTGAACAACAAAGAAGAGACTTTATTTCATTGTTGAATTTTCATCAGAAAAGAGGAGCAAATGCAATGATTGTTCAAGTAAGAGCAAGTGCTGATGTTATTTATCCAAGTAATATTGAACCTTGGTCGTTGAGCATAAGTGGAAAACAAGGAATGCCCCCTAAGCCATTTTATGATCCTTTGGAATTTATGATCGAAGAGACGCATAAAAGAGGAATGGAATTTCATGCTTGGGTGAATCCTTTTAGAGCTGTGACGAATACTCAGTATGTAAAAGTATGTGATGATCATATTTCTAAGACACACCCAGAGTGGGTTTTGGAATACAATACCTTAAAAATTTTAAACCCTGGTTTGCCAGAAGTACATCAATATGTTAATTCTGTAATAGAAGAACTCATTTCTAATTATGATATTGATGCTTTACATTTTGATGACTATTTCTATCCATATCCCGATCATGGTGAGTTAAAAGCTGATCGTTCAACATGGAGAAAGTATAGAGTGGCCAATGAATCGATTAGAGATTGGAGAAGAAGAAACATAAATACGTTTGTAGAAGGTGTACATCGATTGATAGTAAACAAGAAGCCTTCTTTGAAGTTTGGTGTTAGTCCATTTGGTGTGTGGAGAAACGAAAGAGACGATTATGATGGATCGCCTACACGTTCCGGCTACACTTCCTATGATCATTTATATGCTGATGTTCGCTTATGGTTAATGAATGGATGGATAGATTATGTTGCTCCACAATTGTATCAATCAACGAAACATAGAAGTATTCCATTTATTCCTACCTTAGAATGGTGGTCAAATAATTCTTTCGGAAAACATTTATATGCAGGTCATGCCGTTTATCGTGTTGATAGATCGCTAGAGAATGGTTGGAGAGATAAAGAAGAGATGCCTCTTCAGATTGTTACTGCTAGAAATATGGATAAGGTAGAGGGCAGTATCCTTTATAATTCTACTTCTGTATGGAATAATCAGGGAGGAATAGCAGACTCTTTGAAGGCAATATATCCTACGCCAGCATTAATTCCACAAATGCCATGGATTGATGGTCGGCCACCTCAAATACCTCTAGAACCTGAGATTTTTGCTACTGATGAAGGGGTAAAAATACAATGGAAAACACCGGCAATGGCAGATGATGGTGATCTACCAAAATATTACGTAATTTATTCTACAAGGAGTGGAAAGTTGCCTAATATTGATAGTCCACATGAAATTTTAAAAATACTACCTTCCTCTCAGTTAGAGTTTATAGATAAACGTACATCTCAATTGGAGGATTATACCTATTTAATTACTTCTTTAGATCAATTACAGAATGAAAGTGAGGCTGTTTTACCTCAATATCCTAAAGATCAAAACGTAATTTTACCCCAGCCATATCATGAAAAAGTGGTGGTTGACCTAAATAGTTCCGCATTAAAAGCAACTTGGCAAATTATAAACAATATAATTGATAATGAGAATTTTACAATGACGAAAGATTTTAATTAAGTGACCGTGATCATCAAAATGTGATATTAATTTCATGATATTAGAAGTGTAATAAATACAACAAAAGAATTATCAGATTCTCGGATTTTAACTTTATACTATTATGAAAGCGGACAAAAAATTAATCATTGCAGTTTACGATAACGAGAAAAAAGCACAAGAAGAATTCGACATTCTTTTCAGCAAAGAGAAAAAAGATGAACTCGATTTAAGTGCTTATACAGTCATCACAAAAAAAGAAAATGGGAAGACTGAACTTCACGACACAGTAGGACGTGATGCTTTTTGGGGAGCCGTAATTGGCGGTTTAGTAATGCTTTTGATTGGTCCATTTGGGGCAATCTATGGTGCAGCACTATTTACTGCTGAAGTACTCGCAGGCTCAATGGCTGCTTCAATTGGAGTAGGAGCTTTAGCAGGTTGGCTAAAAAGTGATGCCTTAAACATTCCAATAGATTTGATTAAGGACATCAAGGATTCTCTAAAACCAGGATCATCTGCAATTGTAGCTGTTGCAGAAGAAGATTGGGTAGATGACGTAGAAAGATTATTGAAACCCAATTCAGAAATGATGCACGAATATCAATTTAATGGAAGTGTAGTTGAAAAGTTTGAGAATGATTGGAAAGAGCATCATAAACAAGAAATAGTAGAATAAAACAAATCTACAACTCACAAAATGCTAGTCCTATGGCTAGCATTTTTTTGTTATATTTATAACAAAATGTTGTATTATGTTTATTTTTTCTGTATCAATGGAAACTTCCTTGTGAATTTGTAGATTTGCAACTCAAATATAAAGGCCTGAGCTTTTATTATCTCAAACACTAAGTTTTCGTTTTAGAAAAATGTCAAGACAACAACTAATCGAGGCAGCATGGGAAGACCGTGCTCTCTTAAAACAACAAGAATATATTGATGCTGTTAAAGCAACAGTTGAAGAATTAGATAAAGGAACATTAAGATGTGCAGAGCCTGTAGCTGATGGTTGGCAGGTGAATGAGTGGGTGAAGAAAGCGGTAATTATGTTCTTCCCATTGGCAGAAATGGAAACTATTAAAGTAGGTCCTTTCGAATTCCACGATAAAATTCCTTTAAAAAGCGATTACGCTGAAAAAGGTGTTCGTGTAGTTCCTCATGCCATTGCTCGTTACGGTTCTTTTGTGAACAAAGGAGTAATCATGATGCCATCATACGTAAACATTGGTGCTTATGTTGATTCTGGTACTATGGTAGATACTTGGGCAACTGTAGGTAGCTGTGCACAAATCGGTAAAGATGTTCACCTTTCAGGTGGTGTTGGTGTTGGTGGTGTTCTTGAGCCAGTTCAAGCAGCTCCAGTAATTATCGAAGATGGTGCTTTTGTTGGTTCAAGATGTATCTTGGTAGAAGGTGTTCACATTGGTAAAGAAGCTGTATTAGGTGCTAACGTTACTTTAACTGCTTCATCAAAAATTATCGATGTAACAGGAGATGAGCCAGTAGAATACAAAGGTTATGTACCTCCAAGATCAGTAGTTATTCCAGGTAGCTACACTAAGAAATTCCCAGCAGGTGAATTCTCAGTAGGATGTGCTATCATCATTGGTCAAAGAAAAGAAAGTACTGATAGAAAAACATCACTTAACGATGCGTTAAGAGATAACAACGTTTCTGTATAGTACATTTTGATATAGATTTAAGGGTCAACTTATGCATTAAGTTGACCCTTTTTTTATTCTTGACAATTCGTTTTTAACAACAGATCAAAAGCGAATGGTGATCAATACATAAAATAAGTTTGATTTGATTTTCAAAAGTTAACGGAAAAAGAATGATTTCTTCAGTAAGAAATACGTTTTTTGTAACTTTGTGAAAATTTTACATCTCATCTAGAATATAAAACCGTGATAGTAGTAGATAAAGTAGTCCTAAGTGACGATATGATGGACGAGGAGTTTGTCTGTAACTTGGACAAATGTAAAGGTGCTTGTTGTGTAGAAGGTGATCTTGGAGCACCTTTGAATGACGACGAGTTGGAAAAAATCGAAGAAGTTTATGAAACTGTGAAACCATATATGTCTGAAGCAGGCATCCAAGAAGTGGAAAAGCAAGGTAAATATATCAAGGATTTTGAAGGAGATTATTCTACACCTACTATCAATAACAGAGAGTGTGCTTACGCAGTTTACGATGATAAAAAGTATTTACATTGTGCTATTGAAAAAGCGTATATCGACGGTAAAATAACGTATAGAAAACCTATTTCTTGCTACTTATATCCGGCAAGAATATCAAGTTATGAGGCGTATGATGCTGTAAATTACGACCGTTGGGAGATTTGTAGCGACGCTTGTGTTCTAGGTAAGGAGTTAAAGGTGCCTGTTTATCAATTTTTAAAAGGCCCACTGACTGCCAAATATGGTGCAGAGTGGTATGAGAAATTGGAACAGGAAATTAAATTGATGAAAGAAAACTTAAGATAGTCTTAAGTCAACAATACAATAAAATGATGATGTATTTCGGTGCATCATCATTTTGCTATAAAAAGAACAAAGGAAAAATATGTTATATCCGAAAAATTTAGAAGAAAAACTTGGTTTTGATAAACTGAGAGAAATTTTAAAGGATAAATGTAATGGAGAAGTAGGGCGTAGTTATGTAGATCGTATGCGTTTCACTTCTGATATAAGATTCATAAATCAGCGTGTCGCCCAAGTGGATGAATGCGTTCGTATTTATGAAGCGGGAGAATCATTCCCTCACTCAGGCTATATTGATGTAGCTAACTATTTAGATAAGTCGGAAATTATAAATGCATTTCTATTAGAAGAGGAATTATTTGATCTAAAAACGGCTTTAAGTACGCTTAAAGAATGTCTTCATTTTTTTAATGCTTGTGATCCTACTTTATATCCTGAGTTGGTAAAAGTAAGTGAACACATCGAATTCAATCCTTTAATTCTAAATCAAATTGATATGATTTTAGATGATAAAGGAAAAATTAGAGATAATGCCTCTCCTGAATTAGTGAGTATCCGTTCTCAACTTAACAAGCAGTTGAACAGCTTGAGATCGAAAACAGCATCAGTGATGCAATCCATGAAGAAAAGTGGATATGCTAAGGAAGATGCAAAACCCACTTTAAGAGAAGGTAGAATTGTAGTTCCGGTACCTGCTGAACATAAAAGACATGTCACTGGCTTTGTGCACGATGCTTCATCAACAGGTCAGACAGTATATATCGAACCTCAAGAACTTTTGGATCTGAATAACTCTATAAAAGATTTAGAGCTGAGAGAAAGACAAGAGGTGATTCGTATTCTAACTGAAATCACGAATAAGATTAGACCTGAAGTTCCAGGTTTAAGAAAAGGTAATAATTACTTGGGTATTATTGATTTCATCAATGCAAAAGCAAAGTTTGCCATGCATCAGGAATCGATAAAACCTGTTATTGTAGACGAACCTTTAGTGGCTTGGTATCATGTGGCACACCCCATACTTCTTAACTCATTTATGGAGCAAGGAAGAAAAGAAGAGGTGGTAAGACAGAAGATTGAGTTGGATCAAGAAAGAGGTCGTGTACTTGTCATTTCTGGACCAAACGCGGGTGGTAAATCCATTGCAATGCAAACTGTAGCATTGGTGCAATACATGTTCCAATGTGGTATGCTCGTACCTATGGTTGAAGGATCTAAGATGGGTGTTTTCGAAGATATCATGATGGATTATGGTGATGATCAATCTTTAGAAAATGACCTTTCAACATATTCTTCTCACCTGACCAACATGAAAGCGATGTTGACAAAAGGAGGAAGTAAGACTTTGGTACTGATCGATGAATTTGGTTCGGGTACTGAACCGGAATTAGGTGGTGTAATAGCGGAATCAATTCTTGAAGAAATGAACCGTAAGGAAATGTGGGGTGTGATTACAACTCACTATGCTAACCTTAAATTCTATGCAGAAAGACAGCAAGGGTTACAAAACGGAGCCATGCGTTATGATGTGGAGAACCTTCAGCCTTTATATAAACTAGAGCAAGGTCAGCCGGGTTCTTCTTTTGCTTTGGAAATTGCTCAAAAGATTGGTTTGCCCAAAAAGGTAGTCAATATTGCTAGACATAAGGCAGGGCGTAAGAAGATTAACATGGAAGAGTTACTTCGAAATCTTGAACAAGAAAAGAAGGAACTTAACCAAAAAAATAAAGAAATTAATCGTCTTGAGCAGAAGTTGTCATCTGCCAAAGAAAAATTTGAGAAACAGTCTTTGGATCTTCAAAACAAAAAAGTGAAGATCATGAATAAGGCAAGAGAAGATGCTCAAAAGGTACTGGATACAGCCAATCAGAAGATTGAAAAAGCCATTAAGGAGATCAAAGAGACCAAGGCAGATAAAGAAAAGACAAAACAGTTACGTCAAAATATAGAAAACTTCAAAAACTCTAATAAACCAAGTAAAAAGAATCAGGATAAACCTGAGGAAGTTTATGAGGTCATTGGAGGAACTATTGTTGTTGGCGACGCCGTAAGGGTGAAAGGCCAGAATACAATGGGTGAAGTGGCATCAGTTTCACAAAGAGAAGCAGAGATCTTAGTAGGAGAACTTCGCACAAAAGTGAAGCTGAACCGTTTGGAACGTATCAGTAAGAAAACTTTCAGAAAAGAAACGAGAGAGAAACATTCTACAATGAGTGCAGCTTCTAGTATCACCCAAAAGAGAATTGATTTTAATACTCAATTAGATCTTAGAGGGAAAAGGGCAGAAGAAGTGATGTACGAATTAGATGACTTTATGGATTCTGCCATCATGTTGGGAGAAACTGAAGTAAGAATCCTTCATGGGAAAGGAACAGGTGCTTTAAGAGAAGTAGTAAGAAATCACTTGAAATCTTTCCGAGGAATAAAAAATGTTTCCGATGATCACCCGGATCGTGGTGGTGCCGGAGTAACTGTAGTTACATTAAGATAATTCAATATTCAGCTTACAAATTATCAATTTTGTATTATTTATAGTGATTTTATGATTATTTCCTCAAATGTGTAAAATGTTAATGACATAATCATTAAATATCATTTGTTAATAATAAGATTATTGTATATTTGAATTAGTCAAAAGTTAAGGCTTTGTCTTAATCCTTTGTCTTCATAGCTGGTTGAAATCGTGAACTTAACAGTTTACGTCTTTATGTTACTACATAAAGTAAAACGCCCAACATTTCATTTGAAATGTTGGGCGTTTTTTTATCTGAAAAGCCGCTATTAAATGTCGGCTCCGAACTTCGATTTCATATGGTCTTTATATTCTGATAGACTACTCTTCATGTCCTTACTTAATATCAAAATACCGATAAGGTTAGGGATAGTCATTAGTGCTATGGTAATTCCGGAAAGTGTCCAGATAATTGTAGTATCAGCAAAAGAACCAACAAAGAAAGCCACTACATATACACCTCTGTAATATATTACAGATTTCGGTCCTAATAAAAACGTCATGGCTCTATCACCATAATACGACCATGAAATGGCTGTAGAAAAGGCGAATAACAAAAGACCAATAGATACAATGAATTTACCTTTTTCTCCGAAGTAACTTCTTTTAAAGGCTTCACTTGTAAGTGGTGAACTGTGAATTAATGATTTGCCATTAATGACCAATTTATCTAGCCAATTGATTTTACCATCAACTACTTCTAGCTTACCTGAGAACTTCTCTCCATCATAGCTGATCATTACATTTTCAGCAAGAGATCGTGCATGGATAAGAGAAACAGAGTTCATGATCTTACCATTCACCACTTCCAATGAACCATTAAATAAAGGTAATTTTTCTTCTCCACTCACATGCTTTGCAAGAAGCAAACGGTCATTATTTGGATTGCTTTTGTTGTCATCATATTGTTGACTCAAAACAACCAAGTCTGTTTGTTGGAATTTGTTGTCTAACTTTTCTCTCCAAACATTCGATGAAAGAAGGGCAAGACCTGTTAAAGAACAGATCAGAATAGTATCAATAAATGGCTCTAAGATGGCTACCATACCTTCAGAAACAGGTTCTTTTGTTTTTGCAGAAGCATGGGCAATTGGTGCAGAACCTTGTCCGGCCTCGTTAGAGAAAAGACCTCTGTTGACACCTCTATTAAATGCGTAAGCTAATGACGCTCCAAGGAAACCACCTGTAGCTGAAGTGCCACTAAATATATCAGACATGATTCTACTGATAGAATCAGGAATGTTTTCAATGTTATAAAAAATTACTGCAATACAGCCAATAAAGTAAACAACAGCCATTAAAGGCACTAGTTTTTCAGTTACCGCTGCAATTCTACTAATACCTCCTAGAATTACAAAAGCTAATAATACAGAAAGGATTGCTCCCGTTATATATGTTTCTATACCAAATGTGGCATGAATAGAAGAGGCAATACTGTTTACTTGAGGAAGGTTACCCGTGCCAAAAGAAGATAATACAGTAGCTATGGCAAAAATTACTGCCAACCATTTCATGTTCAATTTGTTTTTCATGAAATACATTGGTCCACCTGCCATGGTTCCGTCTGCTGTTTTTTCTCTGTATTTATGAGATAATGATACTTCGACAAATTTTGTCGTCATACCAAAAAAGGCAGTCACGATCATCCAAAATAAGGCTGCGGGTCCACCAAGGTGAATAGCTAATGCTACACCAGCAATGTTACCCGTACCAACAGTACCTGAAAGAGCTGTTGCTAAGGCTTGGAAGTGTGAAGTGTCACCTTCATCATCACTCTCGTCAAACTTGCCTCGAACTACATCAAGTGCATGTTTAAAGAAACGTATCTGAGGAAACTTTAAGTAAATTGTGAAAAATAAGCCTGTTAGCAATAGTAGTGCAACAAACCAATTAGAACCACCGATATAACTGTCGATTAGACTTAATATCTCGTTTAATTGTTGCATTTTTTAAATAAATAATTGAAAGTATGTGAATAATATAGAATTGCGAAAATAGGAAAGAAAAGGGGGAATCCTAAAAATTTTATAATATCATATAAAAAAATCAATAAATCGGAGGTGATTTTTAGATGCTTTATCATTTATGTTTTGTTATAAAAAATTTAGTAAATAAACTCGTCAATGATTTTCATTCCTAAAATGAACAGGTGGGTAAGATTACTTTAGGAAAGTAATCCATAAATCTTTTTTATAGATATGTAGTTAAAGTATTAATATTTAAGTTATAACACTTATTCTATTTATTTGTAAGGAAAAAAGCGGTAAATATGTTAGCTTGCACATCGAAATTCTCACAGCAAATTTTGTGGTCAGTTGTAGGGGCACAAATGGGGGGATTTAAAAATTAAAATTTATATACCACAATGATTAAAATTACATTACCGGATAATTCGGTAAGAGAGTTCGAAAGCGGAGCGTCTTCATTGGATGTAGCAAAGAGCATCAGTGAAGGATTGGCTAGAAATGTACTAGCAGCAGAAGTAAATGGAGAAGTTTGGGATGCTACCAGACCATTGACCGCAGACTCAAATGTAAAATTATTAACGTGGAATGATACGGATGGCAAGCAAACTTTTTGGCATTCATCAGCTCACTTAATGGCAGAAGCTTTAGAAGCTTTATACCCTGGTGTAAAATTGGGTATCGGACCTTCTATCGAGAATGGTTTCTACTATGATGTAGATTTCGGTGATCATGAATTCTCATCTGAGGAACTAGTCAATGTAGAGAAGAAAATGAAAGAACTAGCAAAGAAAAAGAATATCTACGTGCGCGAGGATATTTCTAAATCTGATGCTGTTCAATATTTCGAAGAAAAAGAAGATCCATACAAATTAGACCTTTTAGAAGGTTTAGAGGATGGACAGATCACTTTTTACAAGCAAGGAGAGTTTACCGATTTATGTCGTGGACCACACATTCCTCATACAGGTTTTATCAAAGCAATTAAATTGATGTCTGTTGCAGGCGCTTACTGGAGAGGTGATGAGAAAAATAAAATGTTGACTCGTATCTACGGTATTACATTCCCCAAAGCAAAGGAATTAACAGAGTACTTAGAGAGATTAGAGGAAGCAAAGAAAAGAGATCACAGAAAAGTAGGTCAAGAGCTAGATTTATTTACTTTCTCTCAAAGAGTAGGTCAAGGTCTTCCACTTTGGTTACCAAAAGGTACTACTTTAAGAGAGCGTTTAGAAAACTTCCTTAGAAAAGCACAACAAAAAGCAGGATACCAACAGGTAGTGACTCCACATATCGGATCAAAAGATCTATATGTTACTTCAGGTCACTATGCTAAATACGGTGAGGATTCATTCCAACCAATTCATACTCCACACGAAGGTGAAGAGTATTTATTGAAACCAATGAACTGTCCTCATCACTGTGAAATTTACAGATCTAGACCTCGTTCGTATAGAGATCTTCCTGTAAGATTAGCAGAATTTGGTACTGTATATAGGTATGAGCAATCAGGTGAGTTACACGGATTGACTAGGGTACGTGGTTTTACTCAAGATGATGCTCACTTATTCTGTCGTCCTGATCAAGTAAAAGAAGAATTTGGTAAAGTAATCGACTTGGTACTTTATGTATTTAAATCTTTAGGTTTTGATGATTACTTGGCACAAATCTCTTTGCGTGATAAAGAAGATAGAGCGAAGTATATCGGTAATGAATCAGATTGGGATAGAGCTGAAAAAGATATCGAAGAGGTAGCAGCTGAGAAAGGTTTAAAGACAGTGGTAGAATATGGCGAAGCTGCATTCTATGGTCCAAAACTAGACTTTATGGTGCGTGATGCTTTAGGTAGATCTTGGCAGTTAGGTACTATCCAAGTGGATTATCAATTACCACAACGTTTCGAATTAGAATACAAAGATTCTGATAACTCAATGAAACGTCCGGTAATGATTCACCGTGCGCCATTTGGGTCAATGGAACGTTTCATTGCTATTCTAATTGAGCACACAGGTGGTAATTTCCCATTATGGTTAGCACCAGAGCAATTTACTTTACTTCCAGTTTCTGATAAATACAATGATTATGCATACGATGTATTGTCAACTTTAGAAGAAGCAGGGTTTACTGGTAATGTAGATGCACGTGCTGAGAAAATTGGTAGAAAAATCCGTGATGCAGAAGTTCAGAAAACACCATACATGTTAATTGTTGGTGAAAAAGAAATGGACGGTAATGCAGTTTCAGTAAGAAAGAAAGGTGAAGGTGATATCGGTACTATGTCAGTAACTGATTTCGTTGAGCTTTTCAAAAAAGAAACAGCGGTATAACCTATAAATAATTGAATCAATGAGCTATCAGAAATTTTTTGATAGCTCATTGTTGATTTAAATAACAAACTAAAATAACAACAAAGATGGTCTATGATGTAATCATTGTGGGTGCTGGTATTGTCGGCATGGCTACCGCAATGAAGATTAAACAACAGAAGCCAGATTTTAAAGTACTTGTACTTGAAAAAGAGGGTGACGTAGCACAACATCAAACAGGACATAATAGTGGGGTGATTCATTCTGGACTATATTATAAACCGGGATCCCATAAAGCATTAAACTGTATTGATGGTTACAATCAATTAATCAAATTCTGTGATGAGGAAGGTGTAAACTACGATTTATGTGGAAAAATTGTAGTAGCTACTGATCAAAAGGAATTGGATAACTTAAATACACTTTATGAAAGAGGTGTAGAAAATGGTTTAAAAAACCTAAAGCGACTTACAGCTGCTCAGATTAAAGAATATGAGCCCTACTGTAATGGTATTGCAGGTTTACATGTGCCTCAAACAGGTATTATTGATTATACTGAGGTAACAAAAAAATATTTAGAGGTATTTCAAGATCGGTTAGGAGGAGATATTCGCTTTCATAGTAAAGTTGAAGAAATTCGCTTGGGAAGTATCGGTGTTGAAGTAATTACTGGTAGAGAAACATTCAGATCGAAATTAGTAGTCAACTGTGCAGGTTTATATAGTGATAGAATTGCTCAATTGGCATTAAAGAAATTGGATGTGCGTATCATTCCTTTTAGAGGGGAATACTACGAAATTAAGCCGAATAAACATTATTTGGTGAAAAACTTAATCTATCCTGTACCAGATCCTGCCTTTCCATTCCTAGGAGTTCACTTTACTAGAATGATTAATGGAGGAGTAGAAGCGGGACCAAATGCAGTGCTAGCTTATAAACGTGAAGGCTATAAGAAAACTGATGTTAACATTTCTGAACTAACGGAGTCTTTGACTTGGAAAGGATTCTTAAAAGTAGCATCAAAATATTGGCCTACAGGTTTAGGTGAAGTCTATAGATCATACTCAAAAGCAGCCTTTACAAAAGCATTACAACGTTTACTGCCTGATTTAAAGCAATCTGACTTAAAAGTAGGTGGTTCTGGCGTACGTGCACAAGCATGTGATAAAAATGGAGGATTAATCGACGATTTCTTATTTGTTGAAGAAGATCGTATGATTAATGTGCTAAATGCACCTTCTCCAGCAGCTACATCATCATTAGCTATTGGTGATACGATCGCTGCTAAGGCCATTAAAAGGTTAGAGAAATAATATATTCAATGCGTATGAAGAAATAAAGTTGAAAAATTTTATTTTTTTATACGCTTGAAATTCAGTCTTTAGTTATGTCATTTACTTTTTTTTACACTAGAATGTTTGTAACTAAAAGATCTCCTCTTACCTTTGCACTCGCAATGACACAAACGGTGTCAAGAAAAACAGATTTAATGGGATGTTAGCTCAGTTGGTTTAGAGCACCTGCCTTACAAGCAGGGGGTCATTGGTTCGAATCCAATACGTCCCACCATTTACACAGAAGGTGTATTTGGGGTGTTAGCTCAGTTGGTTTAGAGCACCTGCCTTACAAGCAGGGGGTCACTGGTTCGAATCCAGTACGCCCCACGATCAGAATTATTTATTGGGATGTTAGCTCAGTTGGTTTAGAGCACCTGCCTTACAAGCAGGGGGTCATTGGTTCGAATCCAATACGTCCCACCACTTACACAGAAGGTGTATTTGGGGTGTTAGCTCAGTTGGTTTAGAGCACCTGCCTTACAAGCAGGGGGTCACTGGTTCGAATCCAGTACGCCCCACGATCAGAATTATTTATTGGGATGTTAGCTCAGTTGGTTTAGAGCACCTGCCTTACAAGCAGGGGGTCATTGGTTCGAATCCAATACGTCCCACCATTTACACGGAAGGTGTATTTGGGGTGTTAGCTCAGTTGGTTTAGAGCACCTGCCTTACAAGCAGGGGGTCACTGGTTCGAATCCAGTACGCCCCACACAGAAATATTTATTGGGATGTTAGCTCAGTTGGTTTAGAGCACCTGCCTTACAAGCAGGGGGTCATTGGTTCGAATCCAATACGTCCCACCAATCTACACATTAGGTGTAAATTGGGATGTTAGCTCAGTTGGTTTAGAGCACCTGCCTTACAAGCAGGGGGTCACTGGTTCGAATCCAGTACGTCCCACAAAAAAGACAAGGACATACTTGAAGTTACAAGTATGTCCTTTTTTTGTTGCCTGAAAATCAATTTTTTACGTTTTATACTTTATTCAGAAAAAATTATTAGAAATATAATTGAGAAACCGATTAAAGTTATAATTTTGCATCGCAAATAATAACAGTTAAATTATTTGCTTCAAATGGCTATCGATCCAAGTAAAGTTTTGTATGAAGCACTCACATATGATGATGTGCTTTTAAGACCAGGTTTCTCAGAAATTCTTCCTCGAGACACTACAACAAAAACAATGTTGACAAAAAACATCTCTCTGAACATTCCTTTAGTTTCAGCAGCGATGGATACAGTAACAGAGGCCGACCTGGCAATCGCTATGGCATTGGAAGGTGGATTAGGTTTTATCCACAAGAACATGACCATCCAGCAACAAGCTTCCCAAGTACGAAAAGTCAAGCGTTCTCAGTCAGGGATGATTTTAGATCCTGTGACGTTAACAGCAAATAAAACATTATTCGAGGCTAACGAATTAATGAGGGAATACAAGATTGGCGGTATTCCAGTGGTAGATGATGAGGGTATCCTTATCGGTATTCTAACAAACAGAGATTTAAGATTCCAAAAAGATTTATCGATTGCAGTGAAAGATGTGATGACTAGAGGAGAGTTGATCACTGCTGCTGATGGCGTAACTTTGGAAGAGGCTCAAGAAATCCTTCAAGAGCACAAAATCGAAAAACTTCCTATCGTAAGTAAGTCAAACAAATTAGTTGGACTAATCACTTACAAGGATATCCTTAAAAACAAGAATAGACCTAACGCTTGTAAAGATAAATACGGTCGTTTAAGAGTAGGTGCTGCAGTAGGTGTAACTGGAGACATCATGGAAAGAGTTTCTGAACTAAAAGCTGCAGGTGTAGACGTTATTGGTATCGATACTGCACACGGTCACTCTAAAGGAGTAATCGACTGTCTGAAAAAAGTGAAGAAAGAATTCCCAGATTTAGACGTAATCGTAGGTAACATCGCAACAGCAGAAGCAGCGAAAGCATTGGCTGAAGCAGGTGCTGATGGTATCAAAGTAGGTGTAGGTCCTGGTTCTATCTGTACTACACGTGTAATTGCAGGTGTAGGTGTACCACAGTTATCAGCTGTATTCGAAGCAGCGTCTGTATTGAAAGATATGGGTGTTCCTTTTATTGCTGATGGTGGTGTTAGATTCTCAGGTGATTTAGTGAAAGCTATCGCAGGTGGTGCTAACGTGGTAATGATTGGTTCATTATTAGCAGGTACAGATGAATCTCCAGGAGATATGATCATCTTCGAAGGGCGTAAGTTTAAAGCGTACCGTGGTATGGGTTCAGTAGAAGCCATGAACCAAGGTTCGAAAGACCGTTACTTCCAAGATGCAGAAGACGACATTAAAAAACTAGTTCCAGAAGGTATCGCAGGTCGTGTACCTTACAAAGGAAAAGTAGAAGAAGTATTGTATCAATTAGTAGGTGGCCTTAAAGCAGGTATGGGATACTGTGGCGCAGGTACTATTGAACAATTGCATGAAGCTAAATTTGTGAAAATTACTGGTGCAGGTGTGAAAGAATCTCACCCACACGATGTAACAATTACAAGAGAAGCTCCAAACTATTCTTCTAAATCATAGTTTTTAGAGCATATTAGTAAAAGGCCAAGTGATGTATCGCTTGGCCTTTTTTTTATACTTAATTCTCAATAAGTATTAACTAATCTTCTCAGTTCTAAAAAATTAAACAATTGCTATAAAAAGAATCATTTTTTGATTTAAATTGCAACATCAATTAATAAAATAAAATAATCATGATAGTAGCTACCCCATTAGCAGAACGTATGCGTCCTAGATCGATTCAGGAAGTGGCAGGTCAGAAACACTTGCTAGGCCCTGATGGTGTATTTACAAGAATGGTCGAAAGCAAGACGATTCCATCTATGATTTTATGGGGCCCTCCAGGGGTGGGTAAAACAACATTAGCTAGACTATTGGCAGAATCGACTAAAAGACCTTTTAAAACACTAAGTGCGGTCAGTGCTGGTGTGAAAGAAGTGAGAGAGGTGATCAAAGAAGCAAGTTTTGCCTATGGTACAATTTTATTTATTGATGAGATCCATCGTTTTTCAAAGTCTCAACAAGATGCCTTATTGAACGCAGTAGAAAAAGGCATTATCACTTTAGTAGGGGCAACCACTGAGAATCCTTCTTTTGAAGTCAATTCCGCTTTAATATCAAGATCTCAGGTATATGTTCTAGAAAACTTAAGGAAAGATGATTTGCTTCAATTAGTGAATCGTGCTATAAAGGATGATGTGGTGTTAAAAAAGAAGAACATCAACATAAAAGAGCATAGAGCATTACTAAGATACTCTGGAGGTGATGCAAGACGTCTGATGAACCTTTTGGAGTTGTCTATTGAAGCAGCTAAAGAAAATGAAGCAGGGGAATACGAAGTGAATGATGATTTAGTGGCTTTAATAGCACAGGAAAAGGCCGTTCATTACGATAAAAAAGGAGATGCTCATTATGATATCATTTCAGCTTTTATTAAATCAATTCGAGGATCCGACCCCAACGCCGCAGTATATTGGCTAGCAAGAATGATTGAAGGAGGTGAAGATCCTAAATTTATAGCAAGACGTTTGATTATTTCCGCATCAGAAGATATAGGTAATGCAAACCCTACTGCTTTAATTATGGCAAATAACTGTATGCAAGCCGTACATTTTGTGGGTATGCCCGAAGGAAGAATCATATTATCACAAACGACCACTTATTTGGCTTGTTCTCCAAAGAGTAATGCAGCTTATGCAGCAGTAAAAGACGCACAGAAAATTGTAAAGACTACAGGGGATTTACCTGTGCCATTACATTTGAGAAATGCTGCTACATCTTTAATGAAGGAATTAGGGTATGGAGATGCATATATATATCCCCACAACGATCCTCAAGGATTCCAACCACAGGAATATATGCCGGAAAGTTTAGAAGGGAAGATCATTTATCAGCCAAAACAAAACCCTAGAGAGCAAGAAATGCTGAAGAGACTTCAAAATATGTGGAAAAATAAGTATCAATATTAAAAAGGTGATATTAATTACCATTATCGCAAGATAAGTGTTAAAAACACCTTTCAAAATAACTGTAAATAATATTTATCACGATTAAGTGTAGTTTTGACTGATATTAAACCATACTAACTGCTGATATTTGTCAATGTTTGTAAAGAATTAAAGAATGATATTGCTAATGTAATAACACAAACACACACATTCGCAACGATTAATTAACAATAGACAACCATTAGACAGCAGTATTATGATTAGCATTAAAAGACGTAAGTTCAATATCTTTGATATGAACGGTACTTTCACACTCAGAAATACCGTAAAAATGCCTTTCTTAGGAATGAACATCTCCCAAATTTCAGAAGGCATGCCAATTTACAATGCGACAAAGAGAGCTCTACAAATTGGTTATAGATATTTTGACTGTGCCACTCGATATAATAATATGATCGGATTCGGAAAAGCGATTAACGAATCGGCAATCGACAGAGACCAATTATTTGTTTCATTAAAAGTGGGAGATGAATTCCATGGTTTTGATAACACCATCAACGTATTTAACGAGACATTAAGAAAAGCAGGATTGACCTACATCGATCTATTAATGATCGAACATCCTCTTGATGAATCGACAGAAGAAACTTGGAGAGCATTAGAACAGCTTTATGTTGAAAGAAGAGTTAGAGCAATTGGTGTTTGTAATTTCACTATTACACAATTAGAGCAATTAATTGATCATGCTGATGTATTCCCTGTCGCTAATCAAATAGAATTTAATCCAATGGTATTGGATCCAGAAATGATGAAATACTGTGAAAATAATGGTATACAACTCATTTCTATAGGTGCATTAAAGCATGGAAAGGTATTAGAACTACCAGAAGTAGTGAAGATAGCCGAAAAATACAATGTAGCTCCTTGTCAAATTGCATTAAGATGGATTTTACAAAGTGGAGTGGTGACTTTACCACAAGCTGAAGAGAGAGATCATTTACTTAGAAATTCTGCTTTATTCAATATTGAATTATCTGATGAAGATATGGAGTTATTGGATGGAATCTCAAATGCTGAATTAGTATAATTCTAATATTATTATAGATTTTTAATATAAAATAGGTTTAACGTTGCGTTAGACCTATTTTTTTACGTATTTACCGTGCTGTTAATAACTGTTATGGAATATCTTTTGTAGAATATGTAAACAAACAACTACTGAAGAGCTAATTTGAATTTTTCTCTATGCTTATACAAATCGAATGTGTAACTACTCAAAATGATCTTAGTGAACAACACCAAGAGTTAGGGTACTTACTTTCAGATGCGTTACAAGTATCCTTTAAAGAAATGAAAGGTGTTTCTGTAGAGACTAGAGTAGGATACACACAAACAGTTTTAGTGGAGGCTGATATTGTTGTCTATTTTTTAGTGGATAATGAAGCATATCTGAATGATGTTATCCTAGATTCATCAAAGAAGAACTATAAACTCTTATTGCATGATATACCAAATAACCAACAACCTGATGCACTAAAAGGGTTGCAATCGTATTATCTTTCAAAATTTGAAACAAGAATTAATAAAAAAGTAACTCTAGAACTTCCTATTCAAGAAGGTTATAGAATTTATTTTTGGTTACTGATTTCAGATTTAGCGTTAGATATATATGAATATCAAATAGATAAAGTAGATTATCAAAGGAGTGTTTTTTTAGGAGAAACTTCAGATGATTTGAGAATGGAACGTTTACTCCTTAA
The DNA here is from genome assembly GCF_018736045.1 of Flammeovirga yaeyamensis. Lineage (NCBI taxonomy): Bacteria > Pseudomonadati > Bacteroidota > Cytophagia > Cytophagales > Flammeovirgaceae > Flammeovirga > Flammeovirga yaeyamensis. The sequence goes on from NZ_CP076132.1 coordinate 2,073,993, forward strand.
AAGAGACTTAAAAGCATATGGATATCAAGTATATCCTACTGTTGATTATGGTCAAAATACGAACGATATATCTACTCAGCAATATCAAGATTTAAGTAAATCAACAGTAGCAATTCATCTTGCCGGAGGAAGAGATGGAACTGATTCTGATAACGAAGTTTTTTCTGTTCAGGAATGGGAGGAAAAAGTTACGGAAGAGTATGTTGGTGACCATCAAGAGACATTTAAAAAGTTAATTTGGGTGCCTCCAGCGATTCGATTTGAGTCGGACAAACGTAAGTTTTATGTTGAAAAACTATTGAAAAATATAGATGAACATGAACTTTCTTTAACGTTTAGAACAGATCTCGAAAAATTTAAATCAATAATTCATAGCGAATTAAGAGATTTAAGGCAAGAAAACTCATACGACGACGTTGATGATATGTATAAGCGTAAAGTTTATATAATGAATGATATCGTTGATAAAACCAAGGCCAATGGTCTAGCCTCGAAGTTAAATACAATGGGGTTTGGCGTATTGAAATTGGACACTGGACAAGGTGCGAAACTGATGAGAAGACAACATCAGAGACATTTACAGCTATGCAACAGTACAATTGTTTATGTTGATAATGCACCAATCGAGTGGATAAAAGCGAAGCTTCAAGATAATTTAAGAGCTTCAGGTTTAGGCAGAAAAGAGCCATTAAAAGTGAAAGCTATAGTTTGTTCTAGCTTTTCAATGGTTACAGAAATAACAGATCTATTAGAGCATAATCCCTTATATCAGTCAGTAGGGGTTTTCGCAGATGATGATGTAATGATTTCTGATGATTTAATCAGTTTTTTGTCAACTCTTTAAAAAGATTTTTTGTATTTTAAATAATATATTTCTCTAGCTGTTTTTAAATGAATTCTTTTTCATCATCAAATACTGAAACGCAAAAGTTAATCGTTGCAGGGCAGTTCAATCCATTTCCAGGATTGAGACCGTTCCGTACGGACGAGACTTTTTTGTTTTTTGGTAGAGATGGACAAACAGAAGAAGTCTTATGGAGACTAGAGAAAAATAGATTCGTAGCCGCTTTAGGTGCATCCGGTTCAGGTAAATCATCCCTAATTTATTGTGGTCTTATTCCAGCCCTTCAAGGGGGCTTCATGGAAAAGCAAGGTTCACAATGGAACGTGTCTACCTCAAGACCAGGAACAGACCCAATTCAAAATTTAGCAAAAGCAGTTTTAGAGTCTACTAAATCTTATCATAAAAAATCGGATGAGGATAAAGAGTTATTGCTGAATGTTGCGGTAACAATGCTGTTGTCATCATCAAAAGGTTTGGTAACTCTTGTAGAAAAGTTACAAGAAGAGGAAGGGGAGAATTTTCTGATATTAATTGATCAATTTGAGGAGTTATTTAGATTCTCAAGATTAGAGTCAGAAGATTTATCAATGGGAATGGCTTCGGCTTTTGTCAAATTATTAGTGGAAGCTACTAAGCAAGCCAAAGTACCAATTTATGTAGTGATGACTATGCGTTCTGACTATATTGGTGACTGTGCTAGATTCCCCGAGTTAACTTACCTTATCAATGAAAGTCATTACTTAATTCCTCAAATGACTCGTGTGCAGAAGCAAGAAGCCATTATGGGGCCAGCAGCTGTAGGAGGAGCAAAAATAAGTTCTAGACTTTTACAAAGACTTCTTAATGATTTAGGAGATACACAAGACCAATTGCCAATTATGCAACATGCCCTAATGAGGACATGGGAGTATTGGACGGGTCACTCAAATATTTCTGATGAATTAGATATTCATCACTACGAGGCCATAGGTGGTATGGCCGAGGCGTTATCCCAACACGCCGATGAGGCTTTCAGAGATTTATCTGAAGAAGAAAAAATCGTCTGTGAGAAAATATTCAAAGCCTTAACAGAAAAAGGAGAAGATGGTAGAGGTATTCGTCGCCCAACAAAAGTGAAGATACTTGCTCAAATTGCAGGTTCTGATGTTGATGTGATCGAAAATATTGTTGATTGTTTTAGAACAAACGGTCGTACTTTACTAACTCCTGATCAATCAGTAGAATTAACTACAGAATCTGTTGTTGATATTTCTCATGAATCTTTGATGCGTGTATGGATACGTTGTAGAGATTGGGTAGATGAAGAATTTGAAGCTGTAAAAATATACAAACGTTTATCGGAAGCTGCTGATTTATATCAACAAGGAAAAGCAAGTTTGTGGAGGCCACCTGATTTGTATATTGCTATTCAGTGGAGAGAAAGATTTAAACCAAATTTAGCTTGGGCAGTTCAATATGAACCGTCATATGAAAGGGCCATTACTTTTTTAAAGAACTCTCAGGAAGAATATGAGGAGGAACAAAGAGTAAAAGAACGCCTTCAGAAACGTATTGTCAAAAGAACAAAGATTATTGCTTTAATTCTTGCAGCAGCAACTATTGGAGCAATTATGCTTGTGATTTTTGCACAAATGAAAGCACGTGCGGCGGATATTGCCCGTGAAGAAGCTCAAGAATTTGGTGAACAAGCGAACAAAAATGCTAAAGCAGCGGAAGAGGCTTTAAAAAGAGCCGAAACTGAACAAAGAAAAGCGGAGGAAGCAGCAGATGAAGCACAACGACAAACTTTAATTGCTCAAGCGGCAAAAGATTCTGCTGAATACCAAAAGAATTTGGCTCTAGAGCAAACAAGACTTGCACTCTTAGCACAAACAGAAGCAGAGAATCAAAGATTAAATGCTGAAAAAGCGAAAGAGGAAGCTTTGGCGAGTGCTCAATTAGCAGAGGTGAGAACGAGAGAAGCTGAGATACAAAGATTGAACGCAGATGCTGCAAAAGCATCAGCCGATACTTTACGTTTCCTTTCTATTGCTCAAGCCCTAGCAGTAAAATCACTTCAAATAAAAGATCCAGCACAAAAAGCATTATTGGCATCCCAAGCTTATGCATTTAATGAACAGTATAAAGGATTAAATCCTCACCCGGATGTATTCCAAGGTTTATATCAATCAATTAAAAGCTTTAAAGGGGAGAACTTTAACCTTATGAAAGGTCATGAGGACTATGTAAGAACTTTATATTATGACCAAGAAGAAAAAACGCTATTTTCTGCAGGCTCTGATGGAGCAATTAGATCATGGAAAGATGGAAGTTTAGAATCCGAAATTCTTTCCGATGATAATGGTGTTGTGAGAGGATTAATCATATCAAGAGATAAAGGAAGAGCCGCTATTTACACTGAAAGTGGAAGCGTGAGAATTTTTAGCTATCCTGAATTTAAATCAATAAAGAAAATAAAAGTATCCAAAGGTCAATTATGGGCAGGTTCATTTGATCAGTTCGGAGATCGATTGTATGTAACAGGACAGAATAAGAAAATCTATTCTGTAGATACAGAGTCATTTGCGGTATCTGAATTCAAGACATCAAACTCAAAAATTACTTCTTTACATATTTCGAATTTAGATGGTAGCCTTTGGGCTACAAAAACTTCTGGAGAAGTATCAAAATATTGTTTAGACAATGCTTGTGATGAACTTGCAGTTTATGGTGGAAAAAATATAGCCGGAACGGCATTGGCATTTTCTTCTGATGGAAAAACGGTTGCATTAGGTTTTGAAGATGGTAAGTTAATTTTATGGGATCGACTAACTGGTACTGAAATAGATAACTTACAAGGTCATGATACTAAAGTAACAAGTTTAAAATTTGATGAAGAGAAGCACCGTTTAGTAAGTACAAGTTTGGATGGATCTGCCAGAATTTGGAATGTGGAGAAAGGTAGAACCAATGAATCTCCAATAATCCTAAATGATCTTGGTGCTTGGGCGTCCGAAGCCACATTTGCACACCATGGGGACTTACTTTATGTGGGGACCTCAGGACACGACTTAAGAAGATATGAATTAGATATTCCTACAATGTCTGATAATGTTTGTGGCTTAATGCAAAGAAAAGAAATGACGGATAAAGAATGGGTTAGATATGTAGGTGAAGGAATTGAAAACAGAAATGTCTGTAGTGGCGAAGCTCTAAACCAATAAACATTTTTTGATAAAACCATCAAATATCAATTATTTATGCGATTTCGAATATTGATGAAATACTATTTTTTGCTTGTTATCACATTTTTTATGCTTCAAAATTTACAAGCTCAAGAATGTGAAGAAGCTTATAATAAAGCTAATACTTTTTATACGGAAGGTAAATTATTGCAAGTACCAATGACATTACAGGATTGTATTGATCAAGGTTTTGAGTCTTCATCTAAGCAATTAAATGCAAGAAGACTTGTAATACTTTCTTACCTTTATTCTGATAATATAGAAGAGGCAGAAATAGCAATGCTTGCGTTGCTAAAAGAAAATTCTGAATACAAACCAACTTCCTCTGACCCTGCAGAACTAAGAAACCTATGGGGTAAATTTAGAACACGTCCAATTATGTCTTTTGGTGTTTTTGGAGGGGCGACTTATAATTCTGCTAATGTATCTCAAACTTACGGAGTAGGCCCAGAAGAAAACCATTCGGAAGTAGAATACAAACCTAATTTAAGTTTTAAAGTAGGTGTGTCCTATAATTATTTTTTAAGTAATAATGTTCAAATTAACATCTCCCCAAGTTATGAAAGTGTCGCCTTTCAAACGGAAGAAAACCCATTAGATATATCAGAATCTCTTCTAAAAGAAACTCAGAGTTTTATTGATATGCCTTTAGCAATCCGCTTTGTATTGCTACCAAATAAAAAATTGAGACCCTTTATAGGTGTAGGTGGTTCTGCAAAATTATTACTTAATGCTTCTATTGAAGGAGAAATGGTTTATGAAAGCCCTGATGTTGTAGATATTGAAGCAACTCCAATTGATATTACTAAACAAAGAAAAAATTTGATGTATGGAGCCATGTTACAGGCTGGTTTTTATTTAAAAACTAGGTACTCCCATTGGACTGTAATGGCTTCTTATTATTATGCCTTGCAGAATTTCAATAATCAAAATAATCGATATGATAATAACGAATTGATATTTAATTATGGTTATGTAGATAATGATGTAAGGATGGATGTACTTACGCTGACAGTTGGAATTTCCATCGATTTTTACAGACCTAAGATATATAGAAAGTATAGAAGCATTGATTAATATGAAAAGATATTTCTATTTAATATTGTTTTTTTGTTTGACCGCCTGTGAAACAGAAACTGCCTATGAAAAAGGTGAGACCTTCATTAAATTCTTTGGAACAGACGGAATGGAAGAAGGTGTAGATTTTTTTGTTGATAATGAAGGAATTTACTTACTGGGAAATACTGATAATTCTGGCAATTCAGATTTAAACTCTTCTGCTGTCTTAATATACACAGATTTAGATGGTAATGAGATTTGGTCAGAAGTCCTTAAACTTGGTCATGAAGATGGTAAAGAAATAACTGATAAAGCAGTTGGGATTACAAAATTGAACAATGGAGAGGTTGTCGTTTTAATTAATAGAACTGAGGATGGTATTGAGAAAGGAATATTAATCAATGTTGATCTGAATGCACCAAGTGCGAGTAATTATGTAGAAATAATTCCTACTGTTGAAGTGGTCAACAAAGTTAATTTTAATGATATACAATCAACTTCTGATAACGGTTTTATTATTATAGGTGAAGTGAGGAATTTCGAAAACCCTGATTCAAATATTAACGATTCTGATTGGGATATGATTTATATTAAATACGATCAATCGCTTAATAAAACTTTAGAAAGAATAAGAGGATTCGGGAATAATTCAGATGACTTTGGTAATTCCGTTGTAGAAGGACCAAACCAAAACTACTATTTGTTTGGTTCAGTTACTGTCGAAAAAGAGAACCCGGATACAGGTACAGAATTCATTTCAGATGTTAGAACTGTTAGGGTAAACAGTTTATTGGACATTGTATGGGATAAAAAATCATCCTCTAGCCTAAATGAGTATGGTTCTAAAATCGTTAATTATACAAATGTTAGATATGTATTAGGCGAACAAAAAGTGTCAGAACAAAATACTAATTTGATTTTTTCAGAATTAAATGAAAATGGAGACCCACTTTTTGTTCGAGACTTTGGTCATGCAGATATAAATAGGGCAGGTGATATGGTCATTACTCCGGATGGATGTTTTATAACAGGTGCTGCTTATGAAAATAATAATTATAATATTGTTATTTGGAAAGTATCTCATGAAGGAGATAAACTTTGGTCTAAGAGTTTTGGATTTGAAGGGGAAGATTTTGGTAGTAAGATTTTTGTTCAGAGTGACGGAAGTATTTTAGTTATTGGGACCGCAAATTTTGGTAGTCTATCAAAATTTTGTTTGATAAAAACAGATAAAAGCGGAAACTTATCCATCATTTCAGAAGAAAAAGAAATGTAATATTTTAGTAAAGAACCTACGTCGAAATTGACTTATTTACCAAAAAAGTCACTAAATAAACAAACATATTGCCTATTCTTACGTAAATTATTAAAAGTTAATAAAGTTTAATAAGTTTGAAGGAATAAAATTTACGATTTCACCAAACTAAACTTAATTTTTCTTAGTTGCTACTAATTTTTATGAATAACATCTACTCCCAAACGATAGTCAAACTATTTATTACTTGCTTTTTTCTAATTTCAAGTGCATTAATCAATGCTCAGACAGTTTCCTCTTTTGATATTAAATCAGGAGCTTCTGCAACCACAAATAGTGCTGTTATACCTTATCATTTACAAGGAACCGGTTTAGACACAAGTGCAGGTACTTTTACTGTGGAAAGAAATGGATCTGATATTACTTCATCTGTAGATATAGTTGTAAATCCAGATGGATCTGGAGATTTTTATGTTTATGTAATTTTAGGGGATGCCTATTTGGATGGAGCAACTTATGATATCAATTATAAAGAGGCTCCTGCAAATGAAGATGCAGCCACAACTGTAACCATTGATGACGCAGCTTCAAATTCTACACCTGTTTCAATACCTACTTTATCTCCCACCGTAGATTTAGGTTATTCTAATTCCGATTTAATAACAAATGTAGATCCTTTATTGTTTTCTGTGACGGCAACCACAGGAGAGACGGTTTACATCAAAAATAATTTAACTACTATTGGTACCGCAATTTCTACTGGTACTGATTTAATTGTAACATCCTCTTTGGGAGAGGGGACACATACAATTTATGCTTATTCTATTGATTCAGATGGTGATATTTCTTTTACCTCTACACCGGTTACTATTACTATTGATAAAACAGACCCTAGTATTGGCTCAACTGCCATTGCTTGGGCAGCCAATCCTACTAATGATACTGGTACTTCTTCTTCTGACCAAATAACTAGTAACACTTCTCCTGAAGTGACCGTGAACAACCTTCCAACAACTGATGTCTATAACGTGATTGTAGAAAGTAATATTGATGGTCAGGTGGGGTCGACAGTTATTTCAGGAACAACAGAAACAGTAAATTTAAGTGGTTTATCAAATGGAGTTCACACTCTTGTAGCTAAAGTGATAGATGATGCTGGTAATGAAAGTGGAGCATCAACTTCATTAGAAATTACAATAGATACAATAGCTCCTGATGCTCCAACTATTACATTAAAGAGTAGTTCGGATACTGGTAGATCAGATAGCGATAAAAATACAAACGACACAACTCCTACTTTTTCTGTTTTTGCTGAAGTAGGTTCATCAATTGAAATTAGAGAAAATAGTGCTACAAATGGAACAGCAACAAGTGTTGGCACAACCGATGTTACTGTTGGGTCTGCATATTCTATAAATGGTACCTATACTTTTACAGCTAGAGCAACTGATTTAGCTGGTAATACATCATTAGAATCAACCACTCCTGAAGTTGTTGTGATCAAAAATGTGACACTTTCAGGTATAACAGCACCAACTTTAGATGCTTCTACTAATTCGGGAAATACTGGTGATTGGATTACAAATTTCAGTTCGCCTATCTTAAATTTTACAGGGTTAAATACTGATGATTCAAAATATATTACTGTTACAAGTAATTTAGATGCTCTAAACGTGAACCACTTTGTGGATCCAGTTAATTCTGGAAATGAGGATGTAACCGTTTCTCCTGCTTTAGCTACTCAAGGTGTTCATCGTCTAACTTATTTCGTAGAGGATATTTATGGTAATAAAACTACTGATGCCTATGTTGATTTAGAATTTGATAATGTAGCTCCAAATGTACCTTCATTATCATTATCACCATCATCAGATACCGGAGATAGTAATTCAGATCTTAAAACTACAGATACCACACCTACATTTGATATTACTTCTGATTTCGGAACAACAATTACTTTATATGAAGGATCAACAGCTAAGGGTTCAATAACATCTACGGGATCAGATCAGGTGACCTCTTCAGTAATAGCCTCAGGGTCTACTTATAATTATTCAGCAACTGCAACAGATGTAGCTGGTAACGAGTCGGCAAATTCAAGTCCTACTATAGATGTGGAACTTCTTGTAGATAATTCTATTTCTGGCATTGTTGGTGTATTAAATAGCGGAACTGATTCTGGAGTAACCGGGGATCATAAGACCAATAATCAAACACCAAGTATTGATTTCACAAGTATTTCAACGACCAATAATCCTGATATTATTGTTGAAAGTGATATAGACGGTCAAGTGGCAAGGGTAGATGTTACAGGTGCAACACAAACAGTAGCATTATCTACTCTTTCAGAAGGTAATCATGTATTGACATTTTATTTAGAAGACGAATATGGTAATCAAGGAGCAAGTGCAACGTATAATTTAGAAATTGATATTTCCGCTCCAACTTTAACTTCAGTAACTATTGCTTCTGATAACACTGACCCAACAGTTGGGGAGAACAATGATATTGTCACTCTTGATTTTACTTCAAACGAAGATTTGATCACTACCAATATTGTTACGTTAGATGGATCTGCTATTACTCCAACAAATGTAGGTTTAGATTATACTGCAACTAAAACATTATCGGTGAATGGAATGTCGACTTATGCAGATGTAGTATTTAATATTAGTGTACTTGATGCTGCTGGAAACAGTGGAACTTTAGTAGCTGCGACAACAGATGCTAGTTTTGTGAAAATTTTTCCACCGATCGTTAATACAATAAATAATCCTTCAACAACAGAATTTTGTACAGGAAGTAATACCTTTTCTATCAATGGTGATACACCTACTGGGGGAGATGGAAGTACTTACACATTCGATTGGCAAAGAAACTTCAATGGAGGATCTTTTGCTTCTTTAAATTATACAGGTGAAGATTATACAGAAAATGCTACTCTAGCAGCTGGTACTTACATTTATAGAAGAGTTGTAAGTAGTGGGGGAGTGACTGTTAATTCATCTACAGATGTAACCATAACTATAAATACTGATATTTCTAATAATGTACTTACTGGACCTGCACAAACACAATATTGTGGATCAATTACTGGAGGTACACTAACTTTTTCAGGGTCAACTCCAAGTGGAGGTAATAGTACTTACTCTTATCAATGGGAAAAAAGTACGGATAATGGCGGGACATGGTCAACTATTGGTGGTTCTACAATTAACTATACAGAGTCTTCTAACATTACCTTAAGTGGTACAACATTGTATCGACGAGTGGTAAATAGTGGTCAATGTAGTAATACATCAAATCAGATAGCTATAGAATTATCACCTTCTGTAACAGGAATAAACATAACCAATGTTTCTGGAGGAACAGTTTGTATTAATGATGCTGTTGTTCTTATTGGTGGTGCCCCTTCGGGAGGTACAGGTTCTTATTCTTACCAATGGCAACAACAAGTGAATAATGGAGGCTACTCAAATATAATGGGAGCAACCTCTCAAAGTTATTTTATTAGTAATATAGCTAGTTCTGGGAATTATGATTTTAAGAGAATCACAACTTCAGGAAATTGTATTGTAGAATCAAATGTAGCTTCTGTAACTGTTCCAGTGGAACCATCATCTTATGTTACATTACCTAGTACTACTAACTATTCTGATTTACAGTCTACTCCTGTGAATTTAACAATGACAGGTCTTGGAAGTGCAACTTTTTACTGTTCTGGTCCAGGTGTTGTAAGTAACGGAAATGGTAACTCTTCAAATAGATTTATCCCAAGTATTGCTGGACAAGGTAATCATAATATCAATTATCATATTGTTTATGGTTCTTGTGAAAAGGTGGAAACAGTATCCTTTACGGTTTACGATGGTTCTAGTACATTTAATTTAGATCCACAATATTGTAGAGATGATCCTACAGTTACTATTCAAGCTATTAACCCTGCATCACTTACAGGTAGTCCAGCTCAATCAGATATTTCCTACTCAGGTACTGGTGTTGTGGGTGGAACTACTTTTGATCCTGATGTGGCTTGTGCAGCATTAGGTTTAAATCCTGGGCAAAGTGCCGATGTTGTAGTAACTGGTAGTTATACTGCTTCCTTAGTAAATTATAGTTTTGATCAATCAGTTACAGTCACAGAAAGTCACACAGCACGAATCAATATTGCATCAACAAGTTACTGTTTAACTGATGCTGATTTTCAGATTGATGTAATATTGGATAATGTTCAAAATGCTACAGATGGTTCATTTAGAGTAAATGGCGGATCTTTAAGGCCAAACCCTATTACAATCAGTCCGTCGTCTTTAGGAGATGGATCATATTATATTATATACACTTATTCTGATGCAAATGGTTGTGATGTTACTACTGATACCACAATTACCATTAATCCTTTGCCTCAAGTAAGTTATGATTATGTTAATCCTTCTGATAATGGAGACTTTTGTTTCAATCAAACACCAATAACTATTCAAGGTAAAGTAGGAGGAATGAATGTATCATCAGGTACCTTTAGTGGTAATCCTGGTTTAGTAGATAATGGAGATGGTACGGCTACATTTAATCCAACTTTAGCTGGAGGAGAATTATATGATGAAGATGAAGATTTTATTATCAATTTTGAATATACTGATCCAGTAACAGGTTGTACAAATGATTCAGATTCTATGGTGACTGTTTATGGGTTTGATGAAGTGTTTTTAGCTACAGATGCAGATGACTCTGTTTGTTATTCTGCTCCAATAGTTACATTTACAGCTATGGAGGGTTTAGCTCAATACGCACCCGGTGGAAGTTATTCAATAAATACCGGGGGATTAACTGATAATGGAGATGGTACGGCCTCTTTTGATCCTGAAGCGGCAGCAACTGCTGCAGGAGAGATTAGTACAGGAGATTATTCTCAACATATAGTAACATTTACATACAATAATTCATTAGGTTGTACTTATAGTATTAATGACACAATCTATGTGAAACCACTACCTGTAAAACCAGCTTTGGTGTCTTCAGTTCCAGAATATTGTTCTGATGATACTGGTTTAGGAAATATCCAAGTTTCTGGAGAAACAGGAGCTTCTTTTGTATGGTATTCTGATGATGCTTTAACTTTAGTCGAGAGTACAACGAATATCCTAACTCCAAACGATGCACCAACTGTAAGTAGTACTCAAGTTGTTACTTATTATGTTACACAAACTAGTGTAGATGGGTGTACAAGTGATACACTTCAAGTACATATTACTATTAATCCTAAACCATTAGCACCTGTACTTTCAACTGCTAATGTAACATCATATTGTTCTGGTGAAACCGTTGGACAAATGTCAGTTCAAAATCCTGGAGTGAATATTAAATGGTATACCTCTACCAATACAATAACACCTGTTGGTTTGGGAGATGATTTTACTCCAGTTATTAATACTAATGTACCTAGAGATACTACTTTTGTTTATTATGTTACTGAAACTACCAATGGATGTGAAGGGCCTGGCACAACATTAAATATTAGTGTATTTAAATCTCCTGATGCTCCAACATTTAACCCTGTTGCTGAGATATGTTCAGGAGGGGCACTACCTACAATTAGTGTTGCCACTGGCCAAAATGTGAATTGGTACGATGATGCTGCTAAAACAAACCCACCATTAAATCCAGCTTATACATTAGGGTATACACCTTCTTTCAATACAAATGTTCAAAATGATTCAATAGTTAGTTTCTATGCAACATCTACAGCAAGTGGATGTGAAAGTGTAACTGCACAAGTGGATATTATTATTAGAGCTTTACCAGCTTCGCCTTCATTGAGTGCTATTCCTATTTATTGTGAAGGAGAAACAATCGCATCGATTACAGCAACTGGAGAAGTAGGAGCCTCTTATGAATGGTTCTCTGATGAAACATTGACATCTTCAGTATCTACAAGTCAAACATATGATCCAATGATTAGTGCACCTAGTTATCCTACCTTAGATACTCTTAATTATTGGGTTGTTCAAGTAGTTGATGGATGTGTTTCCTTACCAACTAAGGTAGATATCCCTGTTTATCCAAATGCAGCAAAACCAACGGTAGATACTAACTATTTTGTATATTGTTCAGGTGAAACCATCAGTACTGTAAATGTTACTACAGGAAGTAATGTAAAATGGTATAATGAACCTACATTGTCGACTGTAATTTCTACAAGTACAACTTTCACGCCTATAGATCCAAATTCTGCAACTGATTACTCACAGGTATATTACGTTACTCAAACGGTCAATGGTTGTGAGAGTGATACTACTCAAGTAACAGTTATTATTAATAAAACACCTGATGCTCCTATTGTGAATGGAGATTTTGAAATATGTTCAGGTGATACCTTTACACAGTTTGCGGTTACAAATTCTGTCGATAATGATGTTACTTGGTACTCAGATGCTGGTTTAACTTCTGTAATCAGTAATAACCTAGCATATACTCCAACAGTTGGTACATCAGTAACTACGGAAACAACTTATACATATTATGTAACAGATACGCATTTAGGTTGTGAAGGTCCAGCTACACCAGTAACAATAACTATACATCCTCTTCCAGAATTAACAATGGTCGGATCATTAGTAGAGGATAGTGTTTATTGTCAGAGTGAAGGATTAGTGGGTGTGGGAGGATCACCAACAGGAGGTTCGTTTACCTCTCCAACAGGAGCGATTATTAGTCAAACAGGTTCAAACTTCTCAATAAATATGGCAGATTCTCCTTTAGGAAATCATGTTGTAAAATATATTTATACAAACGCAAATAACTGTTTGGATTCAACAGATTATGCATTTACAATTGTAGATGTTCCTGAAGTAGATTTTGGAACACAAGTATTGTGTGATACTAGAGAAGTTGTGTTAACTGATAGTACGATTATTAGAGATGCTTCACAGATCACACGTTGGGTCTACAATTTTGGTGATGAGGGTTCTCATACCATTACAGATCCTGCTTTAGCACAAACATATACACATCAATTTGCAACTGCAGGAGAAAAGAACATTACATTGACCATATTTACAGATCAAGGGTGTTCTGATGTATCTGTCACTAAGAGAATATTTATTGGATCACCTCCAACTGCAGATTTTAACTGGTCAGTTTCCGAACATCAATCAAATATGATTTTTGATGATATATCAATGCCTGCAGATAGAGATACAATTGCAAGTTGGGATTGGGATTTTGGTGATGGAAATTCACAAACAATTTTGGCCGATTTAAGTGATTTATCAGTGAATGGGTCAACCCTTCATCAATATCAAAATCCGGGTACTTATAATGTTGTTTTAACAGTAAATACATTAAAAGGTTGTTCTAAAATCTTTACAAAAGAAGCATTTGTCGTTCCAAGAATATCATTAGTAGATACCGATGATGAATACTTTGAAAACTTTGATTTAGATAATGGTCAGTGGGTTCCTATGGGTGATTTGAGTTCGTGGGAATATGGTCAAGCAGCAGGAGAAAATCTCATTTCTACTTCTAATGCTTGGGTAACCGATTTGACATCAAATTATCATCCTTTAGAAGATTCTTATCTAAATTCACCGTCATTCGACATTTCAGGGTTAGACCGTCCAATGGTCACTTTTGATATGCAATTGGATTGTGAGACAGGAATTGATGGTGTAGCTTTCCAATATTCTATAGATTCTGGTCAAACATGGCAGGTTTTAGGAGATACCAATGACCCAATCAATTGGTACAATAGTTCGAATATTAGATCAAATCCAGGTAATCAACCTTCTACTATTGCTCAGCCTGACCCAGTGGGTTGGACAGGTTCTACAGAGGAAGAAGGTGGTATATTTAGAGAAACCATTTCTATCCGACACAGTTTAGATCAATTCAGGGGAGTAGACAAGGAACACTTAAGGTTTAGATTTGCATTTAAATCAAATTCGGATTTAGAAGATGAAGGTGTTCTGATAGATAATTTCTGGGTTGGTAATAGAAGAAAAGCGGTAGTGATAGAAACAATGACAAACGCAGGAGAAGCATCAGTGAATAATAATACGTATCGATTAGATAGTGTTCTTGTTAATGAATTTAGCACTGACGTTATCGCTATTAATTATCATGTTCGCCAAGATGGAAGATCAGACTCATTAAATATTGATAATCCAGAACCACCAAGTGGACGTACTTTCCAATACGGAGTTTCTGATGCTCCAACGACAATTGTAGATGGTAATGCATTCTTAGGTTATACATTCGATTTCATAAATAATAAAAATTACAGTCGTCCGATTATGTCAAGAATTCTATTGGACCCAGAATTTGATATCTCACTTTCATTACCAGATGTTGGAGACCCTGATGAAATTGAGGTGACTATCACCGCAAATAAAGATTTTTCTTCAGAGGATACAGAAATTATTGTCCATCTGATAACGGTAGAGAGAGAAATTAATGGAATCGAAGTTTCTGAAGGTTTATATACACATAAAAATGTAATGAAATCGATGTCTCCAGCACCAGGTGCAGAAGGAACAAGTTTCTTGGGTAGATCATGGACTAATGGAAGCAGTGAAACATTTACAGTCCAATGGGATAACCCTCAGGTATATGATACGTCTCAAGCAGAAGTGATTGCTTTGGTTCAGAACAATGTGAATATGGAGATATTCCAAGCTATTCGAGTACCTGTTAGCCATTTAGTATCAACTGATCCAAAAGATGTGACCTCAATAGATTACAATGATTTAGAATGGAGTTTATATCCAAATCCTGCTTCTGATGTTGTTACTATTAAAGCTCCTCAAAATTTATCAAACTGCGAGTGGGTATTAACGAATGCTGAAGGTAGAAAAGTAACAGAGGGTGTCTTTACCGGCAATACCTATAAAATTGATGTAGATGATTTACCATCAGGTATATATATATTAAGACATACTCAAGGTGACAATGCAGTTGGGAATCCAATCAAATTTGTTGTTGGTAGGTAAAGGCTTCACCCAAAATGATTTAAACAGAATTAGATATAAATAATCATTAAAAATTTCCACAAGGGTACTTAAATCTTTTGATGTATCTTTGTGGAAATTTGATTTTAGAATGACGTTAACAATAGAACAAGTTAAGCTTCAAAAACGCTTACACAGAAATGTTTGGAAAGCCATATATGATTATCAGTTAATTGAAAATGGCGATAAAGTAATGGTATGTTTATCTGGTGGAAAAGATAGTTATGCCATGTTGGAAATACTATTACATATTCAATCCACCAAAAAGTTTGATTTTGAAATAATAGCAGTCAATTTAGATCAAAAACAACCTGGTTTCCCTGAACATATCCTTCCTGAGTATTTAGAATCGAAGGGTGTCAATTTTAAAATTTTAAATAAGGACACCTATTCAATAGTTACAGAGAAGTTAGAGGCAGGGAAAACAATGTGTTCTTTATGTTCTCGTTTAAGAAGAGGGACATTATACACGGCAGCAGAAGAATTGGGAGTAACTAAAATTGCCTTAGGTCATCATAGAGATGATATTATAGAGACATTTTTATTGAATATGTTTTTTAGTGGAAAGTTAGAGGCAATGCCCCCAATCTATAAAACGGACGACCAGAAACATATTGTTATTCGCCCTTTGGCTTATTGTAAAGAACGTGATATTGAAGAATACGCTCAAATAAAAAGCTTTCCTATTATACCTTGTAATTTATGTGGTTCACAACCAAAATTACAAAGACAGATGGTTAAACAGATGTTGAAAGAGTGGGAAAAAGATTATCCAGATCGATCTGAAGTGATTTTTAACTCCATTAAAAATGTTTCTCCTTCCCATCTTATGGATAAAGAATTATATGACTATAATTTATTTAAGATGATAGAGCCAGCGATAAAAAGCTAGGAAAATATAGATTAGATAGGTGTCTTCGGACACCTTTTTTTATATTTGACTGTTATAGAACGAGAAGATTTTTTGATAATACCCCGTAAAAAAGTATTTTAATTAAATCACCGTTTTAATGCTCTATCTTAAATAATAACCGAATGAGTGAAATATGGACCATGCATAATTTTGATCTTTATTCAATTTTATGTCCTACAAAACTTAAAAATTACTTTAAAACCAATGGTCTTACCTTTAAAAAAGGGGAGGTGATCTATTTTCCAGAAGATGATGAACAAAAGATTTACCTAGTTAGTAAGGGGAAGGTGAAACTTTGTACTTATAATCAAGAAGGTGATGAAGTAGTGAAACTTATCTTAACTAAAGGAGAGATTTTTGGAGAGAAAATCCTTTTAGGACAAAACACTCGCGATGAATACGCAATTGCTGAAGGTGATACAACCTATCTATGTTTATTATCTATTGATAAGATGCGAAATCTAATGAGAGATAATGAACGTTTTGGTTTATTCATATATAAGTTGATTGGGTTAAGAGTAAAAAAGATAGAGAGAAGATTGGAGATTTTAGTGTGTAAAGATGCAGAAGAAAGATTACTCGAGTTTATAAAAGATCTTTTTGATAATAAATTTGAGGATGATGAGACTATTAAACATCCCTATTCACAGAACGATATAGCCAAACTTATCGGTACATCGAGAGAGACTGTTTCTAAACAAATGAGCAAGTATAAGAAACAAGGTTGGATCGATTATACAAGGACTTCTATAACACTAAGAAATAAAGCCGCATTTTCAGAAATATTATAAGCTTTCACTGATTAAACCTGCTTCGATTTTCATCAAATAAAACGTAAAATATACAATTTTCTAACCCTTATTTATGTTGTTATATTTACAACAATGTTGATATATTTTGTCATAATCGCTGATTTGAATGCGAAATATTCATTAAAATGTATCATTTATTAATGATTTATTAAAAAATACTCTTATATTTGAGAGTGTTGTGAACGAAACTTTGGAAGGAGCAAATAATGACAAATAGATAGTAATTATTATTCTTAGTATATTAATAACAAGAGTTGCTATAGCTAACAACAGACCTCCAAAGTCCAAACTAATATCGAAAATCGGAAGACGCTTTATTTATGGAACACAGATTAACGGCCTTTAAGGACAATTGTGGTTTTGGTATGATCGCCAACTACAAAAACCAGCCCTCAAGGCAAATGACTTTAGACGCTATTGAAGCCCTTTCTCGAATGATCCACCGTGGTGCAATTGCCGCAGATGGTGTCAGTGGAGATGGTTCCGGCTTCTTATTTTCAATGCCAGATCGCTTCATGCGAAAAGAGGCGGAGATGAATGGAATTGACCTACCGCAACGTTATGCAGTAGCTATGATGTTCTTGACAGACCCAATGAAACAAAAAGAAGTATTCTCAGAGTATTGTGAAAGGAACGATTTAAAAGTTCTATTTACAAGAAAAGTACCTTTGAATACTGAAGTGTTGGGTAAACAAGCATTCGAATTACTACCTGAAATTGTACAGGCTTTTGTAGTTCCAAATGCTTTAATGTCTACAAAACGTTTCTCAGCGTTATTATATTTAACAAGAAAAGAAGTAGAACATGCTTTAAGAGATGATGAAGGGTTCTATATCCCATCTTTCTCTGAAAAAGTAGTTTCTTATAAAGGTTTGGTAATGCCAACCCACATCAAAGAGCTTTTTGTTGATTTACAACAAGAAGAATTTGAAGTGTCTTTTGCGGTATTCCACCAACGATTCTCAACAAACACACTTCCTCAATGGAGATTGGCTCAACCATTTAGAACTTTAGCTCATAATGGCGAGATCAACTCTATTCAAGCGAACAGATTTAACTTCTCTATAAAAGAAGAAGTTCTGAAATCAGACGTTTTTACTAAGGAAGAATTAGATAGAATTTTCCCAATCCTAGTTCCTGGCGGATCAGATTCAGCATCATTAGATAATGCATTTGAATTCTTGGTAACAGCAGGTATGGACTTTTTCCAAGCAGCAAGGTCATTAGTGCCTGCACCATGGCAAAACGTTCCGAACTTGGATGCAAAATTAAGATCGTTCTATGAGTATGCTGCAAGTAACTTTGAGGCATGGGATGGTCCGGCAGCATTAAATTTATGCGATGGTCGTCACTTAGGATGTATCTTAGATAGAAATGGTTTAAGACCAGCTAAATTTATTGTCACTAACGATAACAGAATTATCATCAGTTCTGAGTATGGTGTAATTGATTTAGAAGAAGATAATATCAAAGAGCAAGGTAAATTACAATCAGGTCAAATGATTGGTATCGACTTGCGCTATGGTACAATCTTAAAGCATAATGAAATTGATAACTACCTTAAAGAGGCTAGACCTTGGGGTAAGTGGATCCATGAGAATAGTGCTTATTTGATGGAACATGTAGACAAAAACTTCTTGTCTATGAGTGACTACAGATATGACGATATCGTAGATAAACAACGTTATCATAACTTTACCAATGAAGTATTGGAAGGCGTTGTTCGTCCAATGATCGAAACAGGTAAGGAAGATACAGGTTCTATGGGTGATGATACTCCATTAGCTTGTTTCTCAAACGTACAAAGAAACTTCACTGATTTCTTCCGTCAGAAGTTTGCCCAAGTAACCAACCCACCAATTGACCCTCTAAGAGAGAAAATGGTGATGTCGACAGCGGTAACTTTCGGTAGAAATAATAATGTTTTAATTGATGGGGCCATGAACGCACATCGATTGAAATCAATGTCACCAATTTTATCGTACGAACACTTTGATGTACTAAGAAGATTTGGTACGAAAGGTGATTCATTGTACGATTATCAATACAATTCTAAAACATTTAGTACAGCCTTCAACGTAGATTTAGAGAAATCTCTACATCGTTTAGGTGAAGAAATAGAAAAGTCTGTAAGAGACGAGGATACGGCAATCGTGATGTTAGATGACAGAGAGTTATCAAAATCTAAATTGTTAATTCCAATGCCAATGGCAGTAGGTTACGTAAGTAATCATTTAGCCGCTAAAGGGTTGAGATCTCAAGTATCTATCGTTGCAATTACAGGTGAGGTGTATGACTCCCACTCAGCAGCCGTTCTATTAGCTACCGGAGCAACAGGTATCTATCCATACCTGTTACTAGGTACAGCACTTCAAGTAGCAGAAAACTTAGGTGCAGATTCGTATATGACTCGTAAGAAAGCGTTAATTAAAGTTCAGAAAGCTTTAAATGCTGGATTATTGAAGATTATGTCGAAGATGGGTATTGCAACTATCGAATCATATCAAAATTCATCATTATTTGATGTGATCGGTTTGAGCAACTCTATCGTAGAACAGTGTTTCCAAAGAAGTGAAGCACTTATCCCAGGTCTTGATTTCTCAGATATTGAGGAAAGACTTAAAGCTTATCATAAATCAGCATACAAAACAAGGTTCATTAAGAAAATGTATCCTTTAGAAGTAGGTTCATTCTACAAGTATGCTGAAGGTGGTGAGTATCATGATTTTGCACCTACTGTGGCGAAAAGCTTGAGAAAGTTTGCTGTTACGGGTAGAGCAGAAGATTATGCTGATCTTAGAGATCAGATCAACAATAGAGGTCTACGTATGATTCGTGACTTCTTCGAATTCAAATCGGAACGTAAACCTATCGATATCTCTAAAGTAGAGCCTATCGAGTCGATTACAAAACGATTTACTTCAGCGGCCATGTCATTAGGTTCGATTTCACCAGAAGCTCACGAAGCTTTGGCGGAAGCGATGAACACCATTGGTGGTCAATCTAACTCGGGTGAGGGTGGTGAAGATCCTAAGCGATTCGGAACTATCAAGAACTCTAAGATTAAGCAAGTGGCTTCAGGTAGATTTGGTGTAACACCTCACTACTTGAGAAATGCTGA
This sequence comes from Flammeovirga yaeyamensis, assembly GCF_018736045.1. Taxonomy (NCBI): domain Bacteria; kingdom Pseudomonadati; phylum Bacteroidota; class Cytophagia; order Cytophagales; family Flammeovirgaceae; genus Flammeovirga; species Flammeovirga yaeyamensis. The sequence goes on from NZ_CP076132.1 coordinate 2,094,226, forward strand.
AGAAATTCAAATTAAAGTAGCACAAGGAGCGAAGCCAGGTGAAGGTGGTCAGCTTCCAGGTTCAAAAGTAACATCTCTAATTGCAGAATTAAGATGTACAATTCCTGGTGTAACGCTTATCTCACCTCCTCCACACCACGACATTTATTCTATTGAGGATTTAGCGCAGTTAATTTATGACTTGAAGCAAGTGAATCCTAAAGCTAGAATTTGTGTTAAGTTAGTATCGACTGCAGGTGTAGGTACAATTGCAGTGGGTGTTGCTAAGGCATATGCGGATAAGATCATTATCTCAGGTGCTGATGGTGGTACTGGTGCTGCACAATTAGGTTCAATTAAGTTTGCAGGTAACCCTTGGGAACTTGGTTTAGCTGAAGCACACAATGCATTAAAAGTAAACGGCTTAAGAGATTTTGTAGAAGTACAAACAGATGGTGGTTTGAAAACAGGTCTTGACTTGGTGAAAGCTTCAATCATTGGTGCAGAAAGTTTTGCATTTGGTACATCTCTACTAACAACAATTGGTTGTAAAATCTTAAGAGTTTGTCACTTAAATAAATGTTCTGTTGGTATTGCGACTCAATCGGAGCAATTGAGAGCATACTACATGGGTACTGTGAAAGGAGTAGTTAACTACTTACAAGCAATGGCCCAAGAAGTAAGAGAAATCTTAGCAGAACTTGGTTATGAATCAATGGATGAAATCATCGGTCAGACGCACTTATTGAAAGTGATTGATAATGATTTCGCTAAGAAGTTTGATTTCAAAGATGTTCTTTACTATGCTGAAGGTAAGAATATCAGAGAGAAGGATTCTAACGATCCATTCGATCCAAACGATTTCGAAAGAGAAATCTTAGATGAGTTGATGCCTGTAATTAAAGGCCCTCACTACAGAACAGTTCTTGAAAAAGAAATCGTGAATACCAACCGTAGTTTCGGTGCTAGAATTTCTGGTCAGATTGCCGAATTCCATGGTAAGAAAGGTTTACCAAAAGAATTGATTACTATCAATCTTAAAGGTACAGCGGGACAATCATTTGGCTGTTTATTGAGTCATGGTATGTTGCTTTCTTTAAAAGGTACAGGTAATGACTATGTTGGTAAAGGTATGAGTGGTGGACACATCATTATTACTCCAAAAGACGGACAAACGGAAGGTAGAAGTTTAGCAGGTAACACTTGTTTATATGGTGCTACAGGTGGTAAACTTTTCGTTAGAGGTCAAGTTGGGGAACGTTTTGCAGTCCGTAACTCAGGTGCTTTAGCAGTAGTAGAAGGAACAGGTGATCACCCTTGTGAGTATATGACAGGTGGTACTGTAGTTATTCTTGGTAAAACAGGTAACAACTTCGGTGCAGGTATGACAGGTGGTGTAGCCTTTGTTTATGATAAAGACAGCACATTTATCGATAAAATGAACCAAGAGTTGATTAAAGCAACTCGTATCGATACGGATGAAGGGGATGAAGGTAGATTCTACCTACAAAGAATTCTTCGTAGTTACTTGTTCAGAACAGGTTCAACGAAAGCGAAGCATATTCTTGACCACTTCCGTGAAGAGGTTCGTTACTTCTATATGGTAACATCTAAAGACATGAAATCTCCATTGAACCCAATGGAGGGTAATTAATAGATTATTGAGAAGGGGTTTAACTCCTTCTCGGATCATAATCAATACCTTACCAAAAAGAAATTATTATGTACGAGTTCACTAAAATAGAACGAATTACACCTACACTTCGCCCAGCAGATGAGCGTGTAGGAAACTTCGATGAAATAAATGAGGTGTACACTACCTCAGAAACAGCTTCTCAAGCTTCTAGATGTGTACAGTGTGGTAACCCTTACTGTTCTTCAGTTGGTTGTCCATTGAGTAACTATATTCCTCAGTGGTTAAGATTTATCGCTGAGAAAGATCTTGAGCAAGCATTTAAAATCTCTAATGAGAGTTCTCCTTTCCCAGAAATCTTAGGACGTATTTGTCCTCAAGACCGTCTTTGTGAAGGGGCATGTACTCTTAATGATGGTAATGATGAAGAAACAATTGGAGCAATTACTATTGGTTCTATCGAAGTTGCTATCTCAGAGAAGGGTTTTAAGAAAGGATTCAAACCAGAATTTGCAGATAAGATGACAGGTAAAACTGTTGCTATTGTAGGTTCAGGTCCTGCGGGTCTTAGCTGTGCAACTTTCTTATTAAGAGCAGGTGTTAAACCTGTAGTATTTGATAAGGCAGATAAAGCAGGTGGACTTTTAACTTACGGTATTCCTGGTTTCAAATTAGAAAAAGAAGCTGTAGAACGTAGAGTTGAATTGCTTAAAGAAGCAGGTATGGAGTTAAATCTAGGTGTTGATATCGGAAACGACATTACTCTAGATGAATTAAGAAAGAACTATGATGCTGTATTCTTAGGAATCGGTGCTATGGCAGGTAGAACTTTAGATGATGAAGTATACAATACGGATAACATCTATATGGCCGTTCCTTTCTTAACGAACATCCAAAAGAAAATTGAGGATAAGCAATTCGATAAGAAATACGATGTAGAAGGTAAAAGAGTAGTTGTAATTGGTGGTGGTGACACTGCGATGGACTGTGTAAGAACTTCTATTCGTGAAAAAGCAGCTAAAGTAACTTGTTTCTACCGTCGTGATGAAGAAAACATGCCGGGTTCTAGAAAAGAAGTGAGAGCAGCAAAAGACGAAGGTGTAGAATTCAACTTCTTGAAATCACCAAAATCGTTTGTAGCTGATGATAAAGGTAATGTGTACGGATCAAAATTCGTAGACATGAAATTATCAGAGCCTGATGCATCAGGTCGTCAAGCAGTAAGTGAAATTGCTGGATCTGAATCTATCGTTGAAGCAGATGTATTTATCCTTGCTTTAGGTTTCAATAACGAAAAACTTAAGTGGATTACAGATGCTGGTGTAGAAACTGATAAGTGGGGAGCATTAAAAACAGATGAAAAAGGACAAACGTCTTTAGAAAATGTTTTTGCTGGAGGAGATAGCGTTAGAGGTGCTGATTTAGTAGTAACTGCAGCATTAGATGGTAGAGAAGCTGCCATGTCAATTTTAGAATCGATTTTCGATGAAGAACCTGCTTCTGTTTAATTTAAACTGATTTAGGTTGATATTATGACCCACTGAGAAAAGCGTCTCTCAGTGGGTTTCTTTTTATATTTTTTTCAGAAAGGTTATTTGATAATCAAAAGATTAAAGCGGATAATATCACTTCTAGGATAGCAAAAAAGAACATACTTACAAAGTGTATATGCATTGCTAAACTGCCTTTAATAATTGTTTTTATCCAGGACTGTCCATAGAACTTTTTCATCATTACAAAAGTCATTACAAAACTATATAGCCAAATAAAGGTATTTATTAAAGCACTAAAATCCTCTGGTCCAAAGTGTGAAATCAGAATCATTAGAGTGAAACAAAATAATGTAAATGCATGTAGATGAGTCGAGAAGACCAAATGTTGTATGTATAGATTCTTTATTCCGCCTCTTTTTCTGATATAAAATAGTTTGAGATATAAAGCAAATAAAGGTACCAACAACATAACCGCAACCGACATATTTGCAAATATGGACTGTTTTAAAGTTTTACCATTGTCATTATATATTTTCTGCCCTTGTTTAATGATAATCACATTTATCCATTCTTTTACACCTAATGAATCTCGAATAAAATCATTGGTTAAGACGGTTTCATTTTTATAAGCTTCAATGATTTTTTTATCAAAACGATCTCCATTAACAGTCACCTCATTTATAACAGAATCTTTACCAAAATCAATTACTGAAAATGGGATACTATTTTCTTTTTTCTCTTCTGATTTGTTCTTTACTTTTTCTTTACCACTTTTATTAATGACTATACCGTCATCTGTTACAACTAGATGATTAAATAAGAAAAAGAAGACAATAGAACAAACAAGGTATATTCTAAAGGGTTGAACATACTTTACTCTTTTTCCTTCCAAATAAGCTTTAGATAATTTTGCTGGATTGGTGATAAATGGAATAAATGTGTGGAATAATCTTGAATCCCAACTCATTAATTCATCTGCAAACTCTTGGATTAAGTCTCTAAGTTTTAGGTTGTAGTCAATGTTTTTTTGTCCACAGTTAGAACAATAGTTATCATTATTGCTTAAGTCATTTCCACAATTTTTACACTGCTGATGAATAGAGCCCTTCATTGTCATAATTAGTTCTGTTTATTATCTGAATTATAGCTTTCAGATTGCTAGTAATGTTTAGTAAAAAACGAATATAAAAAAAGTCCTCCAAAAAGGAGGACTTCTTCTCTATATTCTTCAGAAAGATTACAGACGTTTGAAGATCTTTTTGATATCTTCTCTTGTCCATTTTTCTTCCCAATCAAGACCAATTGCATGGTTCCACATATGTGGTAGGTTGTAAGAAACTTCTACCATAGCATCGATTGTCTCCTCAGACCATTCTTTAGAAAGACCTTGTGGAAGATCAACGTTATGTTTTTTGATCATTTCTTTAAACTCTCCAACAGCATCACCATAGAATTCTTCTAAGTGATAGAATGCTAAACAGTTCGCAAAACCATGGCGAGTACCTAAGATTTTTGATAAACCATATGAAATAGCGTGGCAAGCACCTACTTCAGAATAAGTCAATGATAAACCACCAAATAGAGAGGCAATCATCAATTTCTCATCATTTTCTAGATTTTGGCCAGCGTTATCACCTAAATACACCTCACGGCAAAGGGCTAATGCTTGGTCACCGTAAGCCTTTGAGTAAGCATTGAAGTATAAACCACTTTCAGCTTCAATACAGTGGATATAGCAATCCATACCTGTATAGAACCATTGGTTGGTATCAACAGTAGCTAATAACTCAGGATCAAGAACAGCTTGGTTAAATACTGTCCAATCACACTTCAAGCCTAATTTCTTAACAGGTCCAGTTAGAACGGCTGTCATAGAACATTCAGCACCTGTACCTGCCACTGTAGGAACACCCATGTGGTAGATACCTGCTTTCTTCACCAAGTTTAATCCTTGATAAAGTTGAGATGAACCTTCGTTAGTAACCATCAAAGATAAAGCCTTAGCAATATCCATGATAGATCCTCCACCGATACCAATGATACCAGAAGGAAGACCTTTCTCTGCTAAGATTTGATCACGAAGTCTATCCACTTGATCCGTAGTTGGCTCGTATTGGTCGATATCCTCAAAGAATACCATATCACCATCATGAGCAGGGATACGATCAGCAAGTTTTTTTCCTTCGAAATACTTGTCAACGATAAATACCATGAATTTATCGTTTTCATCACGTTTAGGAGCTAGGATGTCATCAATTTGATTGAAGGCACCTTTTCCATAAACGATTTTGTCGATATTTTTAAAATTCTTATGCATGTTCTACAACAACTTGTTTCAATTGTGAGATTAACTGATCAGCAAATGCATTGATTTCTTCTTCAGTCCATGTCGCACGGATACCAATAGAAAGAAGTCTACCAATAATGTTTTGTGATTTAGGCAATTCAATTGTATTCCAATCTTGGCGGTGCTCATAATCATGAATAGCCAATTTGTATGGAGATTTTAATTGCTTTAAGTGATCCCACTGATTGATAAAGTGGTACATGTTTGTGTACCAGTAAGCTACACCTTGAACTTCTTTTGATGCTTTAAGTGCAAGTTCAGGAGTTTCCATGAAGAAGTTTAAGAAAGTTGCTGAATCACCTTCTTCGTCTGGCAGACAACGGAAAGTAATAAAAGGAACTTCTTTACGTAAACGTTCTTTTAAGATCGCTTTGTTTTTTCTGTTTTGCTCACGGATCATTTCCAACTTACGCATTTGAGCTACAGCAACAGCAGCGTTTAACTCTCCTAAACGGTAGTTGAAGCCCATAATAGGGTGAGGTTCCATTCCACGGTTATCACCAACGTGAGAGTGACCGTGATCAGAGAACTGACCCATGATCTCGTATTTATCTGTGTCGTTTGTGAAACACACACCACCTTCTCCAGCAGTAGTAATTTTGAAGAAGTCAAAAGAAACAGCACCAGCTTCGCCGAATAAACCTACGTGTTTTCCTTTGTAGAAAGCACCTAAAGCTTGACCTGCATCTTCTAATAATTTGATATTATGCTTATCACAAACTGCTTTAATTCCATCCAAATCAGCTGCAGCACCACACATGTGTACCAATAATACAGCCTTTGTTCTTGGAGTAATTGCTGCTTCAATAGAGGCAGCGCTCAAGTTTAATGTTTCGTCTACTTCAGCAAATACTGGAATACCACCAGCAAATAATACAGCCTCGATAGGAGCGATAAATGTAAAAGGAGTACAAATAACCTCATCACCATGTCCAATTCCAGCAGCAGCCATCATACAAGCTACAGCAGCAGAACCAGATGAAACAGCGTGAGCATGTTTTGCACCAGTATAATTTTGGAATAATTCTTCGAATTCTCTAGCTTTCCAATGACCATTTCTTTGATCATCATGGTTATATCTAAAAAGCATTCCGGACTCTAAAACGTCCATTACTTCTTTTCTTTCTTCATCACCAAAATATTCCGTTCCTGGCATAATCTATATAATTAAAATTGAATAATTTGTCGTCAATTTTGACTCGGCAAAGGTACAAAAATTTATGGATCGATAGGTTGATCAATCATTAAATTTTTGGACTAGCCCGGTATTATAACACTTCAATAGATGATGTTGCCAAAAAATGATGTTAATAAATGTTTGATGTATTGAAAATTAAATATTTAAATTATTCAAAACATAAAAGGCATCCATTTTTAAGATGCCTTTTTGATTTGATATTTCTATAATGTCACTCCTTTTAAGAAGTTTTTACCCTTAAAACCGAAACGATAATTAAGACCAAAAACAATTTGATTTCTACTCCCTAAGAAAGAGTATAAAGCAGTAAACTGATATCTTTTATTATGTTGATAATTAATCCCTAAAGACATACTCCATGGATAATATAAAGCCTTGTCAAATGTATAATGAAGGTTTAATGGGTCGGTACTATTTAAATAATTACTTGCTCCTTGATATACAGGTTCAAGAATTTGTTGTTCTGTAGGGTTTAATTGACCATACCAAGTATCTAAATTTTGACTAGCTCTAATTTTACCTTCTGGTGTAATACCAACTAGTTTCTCAATGTCTACTTTACCACCACTAGATTTATTCAAACCTAAATATTGAACACCAACAAGTGCAACGACATTTCTGTAAGGTTTCTTTCTAAAACGAAACATATGTCCAATTCTGGCACCAATTACATTTGTTCTCGTAGCCTTGTCTGTACTACCCGTGAAAGTATATACTTGTGTATAGTCCAACGATACTACCAATGGGCCAACACCACCAGCGACAACCGTACCCCAACCTACAGTAGGACCTTCACTTTTAGCCGTAAAATCAGCTTTGAAAGGCAAACCAAGTGATACTTGAGTATCTGATTTAATATATCCACCAATGCCATAAACATTTAAAAAGGGTAATAACCAAAAATCATATCTAGCTGATACTGCTTGAACATTTGGAGTGATATTATTAAAACGAGCAAAGCCATCAACATTCATCAGTTTAGAAGGAGAAAAACCTACATTTAGGTTGCTCACCATAAGATCTTGCTTAGAGTAAGCATAGTTAATCATAAGGCCATTTGGGAAGGGTAAATCAAAACCCATTTTTCTCAATTTTGATCCCATAATTGGAAAGTGCCAAGGATATTCTGTTTTCTTTAAACTATCTGTATAATGTTGATAATCATCTTCAATAGCAAGATTGGATACAGACCCCTGACCAAAAGATGTTTTTTGAAAAGCAAATAAAGCAATAAGAATAAGACCGAATTGTAAAATTTTCTTTTTCATAATTGATAGCAAGATTGAAATATTTTGGATTGAATTAATTATAGATTATTTCTAGATTGATTACCTTACAAAGGTCTTGGTTTTGGCTATCAATGAGTTACATAAAACGATTGATCATTTATACATTATCGTCAAAGTGAATATCAGATAATTATTTCTTAGGTATAGAAAATAAAAAAGCACCCATTCAAATGGATGCTTATGCTCTAAAACTTATCAATAGTATAATGACTATTTAGGGAAGATAAATGTAACTGATGCTCTAAAACCATATTTCGCTTTTTGAGCAGCTGGGGCAGCAACATTAAACCTTGGACCTGCAGATAGTTGTACTTTTTGCTTACCTAAAGAGGCTACACCACTAATACTTGGCGTAAACCAAATCGTTGTAGAGTTATCCATCCAATTCTGTGTTAATTCCATCATAGCTGATGCTCCTGCACCAGATTTCCAGTTGTATGTAGCAAATGGTTGGAAATAAAATTGATTCACATCGCTTCTAGCTTGGTCACCTGCTACACTCCAGATTTGATTTACTAAGAATCCATAAGTGAAAGCATTTTGTTGTTTCAAGGCAACGAAGGTAGGGCCTAAACCAAATTTACCAGTACCTAAAAAATGATTGGTTGCTGAAGGAACCAAGAAAGCTGGTCCAATACCCCAGATCAAACCATTTTTAGTTTTCGATGGACTAAAGAATCCACTCAGTACCATATCACCTAAGCCAGATTCAGAATTACCATAACCGGAGATGTTGTCTTGGTGTACTACAGGTAAAACCATACGAGTAATCAGGTTGATGTCTTCAGTAAGTTTAAATGGAATAACAGGCTGAACATTGATAGTGTGTCTTGCTCCGTTGTGCTCACCAATACCAAAGTCCATATTACTTTGAAAAGGAGCACTAATTAGATTGGCAACCGGATTGGCTAATTTTTTAGCCAAATCTTCGTCAGAGTGTTTTTCTTGAGCCATGATAAAACTAGACCCAAAAACCATTAGAAATAGTAAGCTAATGGTCGCTTTCGTGTTTTTTGTAAATTTAAATTTGAAGAATTTTGTTTTCATGATTGATAGCAAATTGAAATTGTTTTGGTTTGATTTAAAAAAGGATTATTCCTTTATTCTTAACCTTACAAAGATCTTTGATTTAGATATCAAACAGTTACATGAAAACTTCATGAAGTTGCATATTTTGATCAAATAATAAATTGATTTCATATATCTATAGGTTTTTTTTGACCTATTTTAAGTTGTACTATTTGTACATTTTATCAATAGAAAAAGCCTTGATGAATTTCATCAAGGCTTTAAGCATACTAATATTATTCAATCTTCTAATATTATAGATTCTAACTATGAATGATCTTTATCTGTGCTCTAAAATAATGGTAGCAGAAGTGAAGTTATTGGCCACTTTGACATCTTGATATGCAGAATTGTATAGTAATAATGAGATCACTAATGACAAACGTTCCTCTGTAATTACTTCTGTAAAAAGACTACTTTTGGCTAGTGCTGTCACCAAAGATTGAACAATATTTTCAACACCAGTATCTTGTATATTGATCAATACTTCTTGAATTACTTTACTTACATTTTCTTGGTTGATATTATCCTTAATAATATCAAGTTCCATAATCATATTGGCTATTTTATCAGCTACTAATTGTGTGTCTAGATTGGCTATGCCATCTATTACTGGGAATAATATTCCGTAGACATTTTCTTCATTTACTATTGATGTGATAGCATCACTCACTGTTTTTGATATCTTGAATGATAAATATTCAGAGTCTGTACCATCTATTATCAATAATAATTTCGAGGATATATATTCGTGAATTGTTGGTGAAGCAATATCAGCCAAAGCACTTATCAATGAAGTGATGATAGGGGCAGCAGTTTCAGAATCAATAGATTGTAATTGAGTTAGTCCACCATTAATGGTTTGATATATAAACTCCGTACTTAAAAATTGATTTTTTATCAATTCGCTTATTTCTTGAGTCGTTTTTTCAGCTCCTCCATTAAGTGAAATCACAGGTTTAGCAGCAATAAACGCTGTTTTTAAAGTTGATGTCATACTTTCATAATCAGGGTTCAAATCAATTCCATCGAAAGTATTATTTATAGTATTAATAATGACTTCGATTTTATTCGTAGTCTCTTCTGCTAATTCACCCATTTTTAAAATTGATGTATCTTCAATTTTTGAAACAGTTGGATATATGATATTATAAAAAGTTTCAACATTTAAGAAGTTGTCTTCCAATAGAGAAGTAATACTTGATGATACTGAAGAAATTGTTTCAGCATCAAGTTGTGTATATTCATCCCAGATTTTTTCTGAGATCGGCATAATTCTATCTTCTGTAAGAATCTCAGAAATTACATTCATAATAAATGATGTAATGGTATCCGCACCTTCTTCAGGAGATGAAACGATCTCATCTAATTTAGGGTAAATGAAATCATATATCTTGTCCTTACTAAGTGATGATTGTAGAAGTTGTGCAATTTCTTGGCTCAATTGTCTAGAAAGTTCATCAGAATCAAAATCAATGATCTTGTCTAATTCTGCTTTTAAAACATCTGATAATTTAGCTTCAATTTCTAAAGACTCTAGGAATTTAAATAACTCCTCAGAAATAGCATCTGCAGTTTCTTCAGGGGGTAAATGCTCAATAAATTCTCCTTTACCAGCAAGCCAACCTACAAGTGCATTATTGATTAATCTTTGAACGGTTTCATTATGATAAAGAAGCTTTGTCACAAGACCACCAATCTTATCTGGTGTCCCATTGGCAACATATTTTACTAATTTCTCATTAGCATCTTTAATTAAAGAAGCAGCTGATTCCTCGTTGACGTGTAGTCTGAATTGTTTCAAATCCTCATCATATTGATATTCATAATTCAGATTGATAGAAGAATTGGTAATTCTAATTTTTTGGTCATTAATGATAAAGTATCGACCAATACTATCAGTTAAGAAATTATAGTCATGATGAGAGGTTGTGATATCACCACTTGTTGTAAACTGATGAAAAAATGACTGATTATCTAAATCCTCAAATACCATATCACTTAAATCATATGTTCCTCCAGACAAAATATCTGATGAGGCTGCTGACCAAAGAATAGGAGGGGCGATATCATCACTTTTTGTAATTACCTCAAAATTATTTAAATACCATTGGTGTTCATTCAGAATAGATTTCGTATCCTGAACAGTTTCAATAACGGGGTCCATTGGTTGTTCACAAGCAAAAACAAGGATATTTAGCAATGGAAGAAATAGAAGGTTCTTCAGTTTTTTTGTAATAGTAATCATGTTGATTTATTTAAAGATTGAATTAATATGAAAGGTATCTTTTGATTACATTACAAATATCATAGACAGAAAAAGGAGTTAGTTATATGAAATAATTAATGATTTACACATTTTCGTCATTTCACTACTTTTAAAAAACGAACATAAAAAAAGCCTTGACAACTTCATGTTATCAAGGCTTTATATTAATGTGTGTAAGAATTATTTGATTCTCAATCGTTGTCCTTTTTTGACAGTATTGGAATCCATATTATTCATCTTTTTGATATCATTGATAGAAACTCCATACTTTTTAGAGATAGAATAAAGAGTTTCACCACCACTTACCATATGATATTCAGGAGCAGTATTTCCATTTTCCGAAGAAGGATCCGTTAAGCGTAATACTTGTCCTTCGTTAATCGAACCATTGCTTCCTAAATTATTCCAAGAGATAAGGTCTTTATGGTAAATTCCATACTTTCTTGATATAGCAAATAATGTTTCTCCCTTAGCCACTTTGTGAGTTTTTGCAGAAGATACATCAGGTGTACTTGTACTAGCTGCAACCAATGGAGTGCTTTCAACCACTTTAGTCTCTTCAACTACCGCAGGTTGCTCAGCAGCAGCTTGATGATAAATTGACTCATCTACTGTTGTAGTAGCAGGACCTCTTGAAGCAAATGTTGGTTCTTCTGCTGTTTTTTGAGGAATCTGTAAAAACATAGGAAGTCGTGCGTAGTTGCCTTGATCTTGAAGCACTTTATTTTGGTTGATGATATCTTGTTCTGAAATACCATATTTGGCTGAAATAGATGCTAGTGTTTCTCCGTCTTCCACAGTATGGGTTAAAACCGTTCCGGAATAGGCACCCGTTGCATCGATTGCACTATTTGAAGCTACCGAATTAAATTGATTTCCACTTGGGTTACTTACAAAAACTTCATCACCAGGGTGTAATTCTTTATTGTTATTCCACTCTTGTAATTGTCTTGCAGAAACACCGTACTTTCTTGCAATTCCATAATAGAACTCGCCAGGTTGTACTGTATGCTTTTGTACAGCAGCCATTTCTGTTTCAGCAGCCATTTCTGTTTCAGCAGCCTCTTCTTCTAACGCGTCAGCAGCAACAACAGTAGCAGCACCTGCCACAACTGCAGTTTCTCCAACAGTTATTGTACCATTACCTGTTCGCTCATTTGCTGGCATAATTTCAAAAGAATCATCAGTGGCAATAGTCTCTGCTGCTTGTTTTTCTACAGCGGGTTGATCTGTTGGAATTACTATGGTTTCTTCTGCAACTGTTTCATCTTTGCCTACTACTAGAACTTGACCTTCTTCGAGTGCAAGATTATCTCCAATGTCATTCCATTCTTTTAGTTCTAACATGGTTACGTCATACATAGAAGAAATTGTAAATAAGGATTCACCTTCTTGAACAACGTGTGTTTTACTGTTAGGATCTATGTTTAAAGCTGTGCTGTCCACACCTAGTGTCACTACCGCAGCAGTTTCTACTAAAGGAGTTTCGCTTTCTTGAATTTCTTCTTCAACAACAGGTTCTTCTAATGGCGGTAGGTCTACCACTTTTGGAGGAACTGATTTAGGTCTTTTCTTTTGAAGGAATAAAACACGACCACGTGCAAGTGGTTCATCGACTTTCATTCTATTTTTCTTAGCCAATGTTTTTAATTTGATACCATATTTTTGAGATACCTCCCATAGGTTTTTTTCTGTATTTACCGTATGATTGGGTACCATGGCTTTCCCTTTTTTTGCTTTAAGGTAATAGACATGTCCTTCCTGTAAATCATCAAAAGAATCCATATCGTTGTATTTGTAAATTTTCTTTACATCAACACCTAAAGCATTGGCTATTAGCATAAGGTTTTGATTTGGACCTGCAATAAAGGCAGGGATTGCATTGGCATCCACCAATGTAATTTCTTCCCCATTTACAGTCTTAGTTTGAACATTAGTGATAATAGGATAGGGGTTATCATCTTGATAAGGTTGATAATTTACTATTAACTCTGCTCGTTTTAGGGATATTATATCAGTATGTTTATTAAATGAGCTTAGTAAGATAGTTGCTCCAATTAGTAAACTTAAAGTATTTATTTTTTTCATAATAGGTTATGTGTACCTTTTTTTGAGAAGTCATGGTTAAGCCAGTACCGACCGACCTATATTAAATTACTTATTGTGTGGCTAAATTACAATTTTTGAGCCATTAAAATACCATCACGTAAGGGTAATATGCAACTTTGTACTCTTTTATCAGATGTAACTTTATTATTGAATGACATAATAGCTTGAGTCATTTTATCATTCGCTTTTTCATCAACAACTTTACCTTTCCACAAAACATTGTCTATCAATAGATAACCTCCTTCTCGAAGAAGAGGAAGACACATTTCGTAATACGTGTCGTTGTTCATTTTATCAGCATCGATAAAAATAATATCAAATTGATCCCCTAAGTCAGGTATTATATCAACGGCTTTTCCAATATGAAGTTTAATGATATTAGAAAGTTTAGCTTTTTTTATGTATTCGGAAATTATTTTCTCCTTTTCGTCGTCAATTTCAATGGTATGTAATTCGCCGTTCTCTTGCATACCTTGTCCAATTGCGATAGCAGCATATCCAGTAAAAGTACCGATTTCCAATACTTTTTTTGCAGACATTCCTTTGGCTAACATGGTTAGAAAAAGTCCTTGAGGATGTCCAGAAACCATATGAGGCATATTCTCCTCGAGATGCGTAGCTCTATCCAATGCTTTTAATGTTTCATTTTCTGGAGTGGCTACTTTCTCAATGTATTCATCAATTAGTGGATGTGTAATATGCGGCATATACTTATTTTACAAATGGATTTTTATCTTTAGATGCATCACTATTAAATACTTGAATAGCGATTACTTCAGCTTCAGCAGTTTGAACATCACCCGACCAAGAGGTGCATTTCATGACAATCTTTTTACCTTTACTTTCAGTAACTTCGGCCACTAATCGTATGGTCTGATTAATCGGTGTTGGTTTAAGGTACTTAATGTTCATTGTACCTGTGGCATACCTGTAATATGGAGCAGAATCTAGTGCTCTTCCTTCCGATTTATAGGCGTCAGCCATTGCTGTACCCATACAATGACAGTCAATAATTGTCCCTAATATTCCACCACTAAGTAGGTTAGCCCAACCATGGTATTTTTCTTCAGGAAGCCATTCACATATAGCCAAATCGCCCTCCCAATAACTTTTTATATGCAATCCATCCTGATTGTCCATTCCACAGCCAAAACAAACATTGCCAGGCATATGATCTTGAAAGTATGGTGACATTATTTATATTTTTTCATTTGAGTAATTACTGCTCTCATATCTTTAGGATATTCAGCTTCAATGAAGATTTCAGAACCATCGACATCTTTAAATCGAAGTGATCTTGCATGTAAAGCTACTCTTGACATCAATGCTTGTTCTTCTGTTCCTCCTTTTAGATTGAATTTACGTCCCTTGATTTCTGAAAGGTAAGGTGATTTACCACCGTATACTTCATCTGAAATAATAGGAGAACCCAAGTAAGCCATATGAATCCTAATTTGGTGCATTCTACCTGTAAGAGGTTTACAAGCAACCAAAGAGTGGAATTTATAAATATCTTGCGTTTTCACCAACGTTTGTGATGGTTTACCCTCGATATCAATACGAACATTACCTCTGCCAGAAACTAAGATGTTTCTATCTACCATAACGCCGTCAAAGTTTTCTACGCCCTCAACAACTGCATGGTAAATTTTCTCCACTTCTCTTTTTTCAAACTGAATTGCCAAATGACGATAAGCTTCGGGTGTTTTAGCAATGGCCATTACACCAGAAGTTTCTTTGTCGAGACGGTGACAAAGTTGTGTGTCTCCACCATATTTTTTTGCTTCCTGATAAACAGTTGGAAGCGTTTTATCTCTATCTTCTAAACTTGAGATATATGGAGGTTTATTGACTAATATATAATTATCATTTTCAAAAATGATCCACTTTTTAAAGTTCGGTATCTTCATTTTCAGTGTCGTTCACTAATTTCAAATCAAAAGAAAAATTAGAACCTTCTTCAGGAGTACTTGTTACAGAAATACCAGTATCGTGTCTTTCTAAGATGTGTTTACATATAGCAAGACCTAACCCTGATCCACCTTGTTTTTTAGTTCTACTTTTTTCTACTCTGTAAAAACGTTCAAAGATACGATTTTGATCCTCTTCAGGTATTCCGAAGCCATTATCTTTTACATTAATGGTAACAGTATCTTCTTTAACTTCCAAAATTACTTTAACCCATCCATTTTTGTTATTATACTTAATACCATTAACAACTAAATTTAAAACAACTTGCTTTAGACGATTGTAATCGGCATTAATGTAAATAGGGTCATCAGAAGGTGCTTCTAATGTAACAGTAATATTTTTCTTTTCAGCTTTTTGTTCTACTTGTTCTAAAACATCCACCAACATCACCTGCACATCAAATTCTTCAAACTCCATGTTGATTTCTCCTGCCTCAATTTTTGATACAGTCAACAAATCTTCTACAAGAATATTTAAAGCATTAAGCGATTTAGCTGCTTTTTTCAAGAAACGATCTCTTACACTTTTATCATTTACTGCACCATCCAAAAGGGTGAGAATAAAGCCTTGAGTGGCAAAAATAGGTGTTTTAAGTTCGTGTGATATATTGGCCAGAAATTCCTTTCTGTATTGTTCCATTTGTTTTAATTGGGCAATCTCATCTTCTTTCATTTTTGCGTAATGATTAATCTGAGATTTAATATCTACAATTGGATTTTTTTGTTTTTGTCCAAGTTCTGGAGAGAATCCATTGGATTGCTTTTGTCGTAGTTCGTGTATTTGTCTATGAATATTACTTATCTCTTTAAAAAAGATAAACTCTAAAACAAAATAGGTAAGCAGGAAGGAGGATGAAAAAGAAATAATTAAACCCACTACAACTCCCATTATAGAAACATCTGGTATGATAGATAGGAAAGCTGCAGTTATACCTCCAACACAAAGTGCTAGTAATAAGGAAACTGATTTCGCGTTGAAATACATAAATTCTTTATTTTAAATAAAAAACCTCATAACTAAACGCTATGAGGTTCACAAATATCGTAAAATGTGTTTTAAGCTTCAAACTTATAACCCACTCCTTTTACAGTTTTAATATAGCCTTCACCGATTTTCTCTCTTACACGTCTAATGTGTACATCTACAGTTCTAGCTAAAACATAAACATCGGCACCCCAAATGTTTCTCAAGAGATCATCTCTATTGAATACTTTATTTGGAGATTCTGCTAGGAAATACAATAACTCAAATTCCTTTTTAGGAAGTGTTTTTGCCTCTCCATCGATATATAAGGTATAACTTGATTTATCAATAGAGAATTTCCCAATATTAATAATATCCTTTTTCGATTTTTTACTCTTATGCTTTCTTTTAAAGATAGACTCAATACGTTTCATTAAAGCTCTTGGCTTTACTGGTTTAACGATATAGTCATCAGCACCCACATCAAAAGCAGCAACTTCGGAATATTCCTCAGCTCTTGCAGTTAAGAAGATAATATGGGCATCAGAAAGATCTGGATTTTCCTTTATTTGACGACAAGCTTCAACACCATCCATCACAGGCATCATGATATCTAAAATGATTAACTCTGGATGAAACATTTTAGCAGTCTCAACAGCCTGTTTTCCGTCGTTTGCAGTTTTTACATTATAGCCTTCTTTTTGAAGATTATAACTTAATATTTCTACAATATCTGGCTCGTCGTCTACAACGAGTATTTTACGTTCTACTTCTGTAGGCATCCTTAATGATATCTTTTAATTTTTCTAAGTTTATCCTCTAATTTATTGATATGATATTACTCTTCAAAGAAATTTTAGTAACTGTAATTTAATACTATTAAAATGTTCATGTTTAGTTAACATAAAACTTCCAATGTTACCAATTTACATTGTTTTCTTGTGATTATATAAAGATTGCAATATCGTGCTATCAATAATTACTTCATGCTTTTTATGTAAATCAGACAACCATTGTTTTTCAATTTCTTGTTGGTAGTCTGCAATTACAGCACCTTTTGATACATCAAATGGTTTTGGTCCTTTTGGTAAAAATGTTTTTACATCGGCAATAATATAACGATTACCTTCTTGGAAAATATATCTACCCACTTTAAAGTTTATTTGATCTGCATGAGGTAAATCTTCTTTTGTGTAAACACCTGTTTCAAAATTCACAGATAGGTTACTCATTCTATTCTTTACAGGAATATAGTTAGAAGTTAAGGTACTGTAAAATTGTACATTTACAGCTTCAGAACCTTCACTTTCCACAAATTTAATTTTAGATAGGTCAATTTTTTCTTTTTCAAGAAAAGCAGAGATCTTTTTAATGCGGTTCTTCTTCAATACTGTACCACTGTTTTTTGGCATTTGAATATCAAACTCCACAAATAAATTAGCGTCCTTATTTAAAACATTAGTGATGTTGTTTAAGTCACCAACAGTTGTTTTGTATAAGTATGAGCTACCTTTTTTGAAATATAGAGAAGAAATATCGCTTGGGAATACTTTGTAGTATCCGGAATCAAGCATTACGATAGTCTCATTTTCTAATTCCTTATTGCCTGTGTTATAAAAATCAACTTCCACACGATCCTCATATTGATAATGATCGATATTCTTAGTGTAGAATTCTTTTAATAATTCAGGATCTGAAGTCGCTTTATTCCAAACACTATCTTCCATTACTCTAAACAATAACAATCCGTCTTTGTACTCTTGAGATAAGTGAGCAAACTCTGGATATTTTGTCGGTAACTTTTCTCTTTCAACTTCAATTAATGTCTGATTCACGAAACGCTCATAGTATTGCTCTAATACTTCCTCCAAACTATCAATTGATGTTCTTTTTTGTTCATCGCTTACATACACGAAGAAGTCATTGTTCATCACTTTTTTACCATGTATAGTAAAGAGTGTCTTTTTCTTGATTTTAGTAGGAGTACTTTCTTTCAACGACCATTTCCCTTCTAAAAGAGTAGAGTCAAATTGAGAAAATGCAATCGTCTTATTCTCATCATTAGGAATAAAGTGATTGTCATTTTTCAGCTTTTGAATAAACTGTTCTTTACTTGTAGAAGATCTACTATCTCTTTTCACTTTTTTGACAAGAGATGGATACATCACATCGTAAGGCTTAACAGGTTCTTTTCTGTATAGTCGTATAATATGCCAACCAAAGTCTGTTTGAATAGGTTGAGCTATATCACCCACCTTGTCTACTGCTTCAATACCTTTTAAGAAAGCAGGAGGGAAGCGAACTTCTGAAACAGGTGGTAGAATTCCTTTTTTTGTTGATGTACGTTTATCTTCAGAAAAAGTACTACATAACTGATCCCAATCACCTCCATTCTGTAGGCTATCATAGATAGCAAAAATCTTTGTTTCGTGTGCTTTTTGATCCTCAGGAGAGTTTCTTATACTCGACTTAATCATGATGTGCTGAGCCTGTAAAGTACCATAACGAGTTCTTTTGTCTTGAATATAAAGTAAATGGTAACCGAATTGAGTTCTAATCGGGCCAGCGACATCTCCAATTTTTGTATTATATGCTGCTTCCTCAAAAGGATATACCATTTGAAGTGAAGTGAAATATCCTAAATCACCTTTATTCTGCTTTGCAGATGGATCTTCAGAAAATTCAAAAGCTAACTGAGGAAATTGCTCTCCATTTTTATATTTATTAAGTACCTCTAATGCTTTGTTGTAAGCTTTTAGAGTATCTTCTGGAATAGCATCTGGTTTACAGTTAATTAAAATATGAGATGCTCTAACTTCTTCTTTTTGACGTTCATATGCTTGCTTTACAAGACTGTCGTTAAATACAGACTCGGTTAAATAAGGCTCTTCAAGTTGTTCGACATACATTTTGTATTCGTTCTTGAAAGCATCTAATGTATCATAACCTAAAGCTTCAGCTTCTGCTACTTTTAATTTGAAATTGATAAAAAGATCTAGGTATTCATCTATACTTTCTTGAGTATAAAAACTTGAATCTTTTTGATAATTCTTTTCATACAAGTAAACGAAGTTCTCCTTAGTAACGTCTTTCTGATCTAAATGTAGAAGTGCAGGCGAAGTAGATGATATTGATGTACTACCTGATTTCATAGGCATTGTACAACCTGAGATTACACAACCTATAATTAACAAATAAGTATATACCTTGCTGGTTTTATTGAGCATGTTTGTTCAAAAAATTAAGATGCTATTAAGCAATAGCTAAAAAGTTAAATGAATGGACTAAGTGCCGTACCAATTTGATAAGTACTTAGAATGTAGTTTCAATATGTTTAATTCGAGTATTAAAATCAAAAAAAAGGTCGATAACTTAAACGTTACCGACCTTTCTTTGACAAATTTTATTCTTTTGCTTCCTCAGTTGGAGTTGCAACAGGTTCTTCCGATTCCCTTTCAGCTTCTTGGATTTGCTCCAAGTTTTTCGAACGCTTACGTTTTTGTTTTCGCGTTTCTTTAGGGCCATCATTAATTTCTTTCTCAGCTTGTTCTTTTGTAATCTTTCCAGCTTCTTGAGCAGCTTTAATTTTTGCTAACTCTTTTTCCCAAGCTGCTTTCTTATTAAGGTGTTTTTTTAAATCCTTATCAACATCTTTTTTAAGTTTGCCAGCATCTGCAAAAGCACTACTGTCTGAATAACGCTGACCGAATTTGCCATATGTTTCTATAGCAGATTCATAACGTTCTTCTTGTTTATCGAATACTGACATTTTAGCCAATTCGTATTCTGCCTCCATTTTTTTATACATGGCCTCAGGTTTGAAATCTGAGTCAGGATAATCTTTCATGAAGTTTTCATAAGCAATAGCGGCAGCTTTATAATATCTTAAGTGAGAGTATTGTTTAGAAATCTCAAAAGCTTTTAATTCCAATCTTGCTCTCAATTCATTAATCAAATCGTCGCACTGTTGAGCGTACTGACTAGTAGGGTAGCGGTTAATGAAGTTCTGAAGTTCCTCAATGGCTTGTGAAGTACCCGATTGATCAAGGTTGTAATCAGGTGTATCTTTATATAAAGAGTAACCATTCATAAATAAAGCTTCTTCTGCAAAAGGAGAACGGTTATAGGTTTCAAAAAAGCTTTTGAAGTGGTGGGCTGCAATTAAATACTGCTTTTGTTCAAATTGAGAATAAGCATAATAGAATTGGATTTTTTCATATTCAGCTGCACCAACAAAAGCACCCATGATATCCTCGAATAGAACAGAGGCTTTATAATAATCTTTATTATCGTAATAATTTAGAGCGGCATCGTATTTTTCGTTGATGTCTCTACTCTTAGATATTTTCGAAAACTTACTACAAGAAAAGGATAATGTACCTAAAATTGCACAAGCAATAATAATTCTCTTACTCAACATAACTGCAAATCTAGATTTAAGCCGACGTATAAAAAAAGGTTTTAAATTTCAACTCTGTTAAAAGATGGTAACTCTTTAGTAATTAGAGGATTAATTTTGTCGCTTAAATTAGCTTGTCCATTTTTTTAAAAATTAAAGATGCAAATATAATGGAATAACCTTTTTTGAAGAGGATAGCATAAAACACCATCAGGTTTGTTCCAAAATAAAAGACCCCCAAATTTAAGAAATGGAGGTCTCTAAAAATAATTTTTTATTGAAATAACCCAATTAATTGATTTTTATACTGCCATAACTGGATTTCAATACCAATTTCTTGTCAGAATTTTTATCCAAGTTATAACCTTTATACTCAGCTGAAGTATTTTTCTCTATTTGATAATAATTTTCTAAAGTGGATAAATTCGATTTGAACGAACCGTAGCGAACATTAGCTTCATAAGCAAAATCTACATTTTCAGTTAAATTCAATTTGATTGATCCATAAGAACTAGAAGCATTGATACCTGTGAAGTTTTTATCAACATGATCGACATTAATATTGCCATAACCAATTTGATAATTGAACTGTCCTTTAAGGTTGTTGATATTTAAGTTCGAATACTTCGAAGAACCAGAGACATTAATGGCTGTTCCAACATTAATGTTGCCATAAGCATCATCCAAGATAATATCATTGGCTTGTCCAATATTTAATTTACCCAAATACTTCGTTTCGAATTCACCTTTTTCGATATAATCAATTGTTCCATTACCATATTTGATGATAATCTCATTGCTCTCGTTTTTCAACTCCTTCATGGTTAGGTTGCCATAACCCACTTCAATGAATGCTTCACCTGAAATATCATCGGAAAAGATGCCTCCATATTTATTAATAAGGCTTAGGTTAATACTTTCGGGAGCCTTAACAGTATAGGTGATTTTAAATCCTTTTCTATCGTTAATGGATACTGAACTTGGCGTATTTGTTTTTAATGAAATATTATTTCCAGAAGAATTGTCTGATACTGAGATAGATTCTAACATACTTTGAGCTTTTGACTCGGAAGTACTCCACGCTTCGAATAATATTTCTATTTCTACATCTTTAATGTCTTTACCTGTTTCAATATTAATATCTCCATAACGATTGCTGATGTTCATTACAGAAGAGGTATTAATAGAGGTATACTTTTTAACTTCTTTTCTACTTACTGTATTGGGATGTTGTTTAGCTTGTAAAGCAGTGGCAATACATAAGAATAAAATACTAAATATTATATTGTTGAACTTTTTCATCTTTGTGATCTTCTTTGGTTTGGTCTAATATTATTTCCATTTGCTTATTAAGTAGCTCTACCTGAAGTTCAAGAACTATAATCATTTGTTTCTTGATGATTTCTGGCTGTTTAGATGTTTTCAATTCTCTTTTTAAATCCTTGTAATTGTCTTTTAGAGTACCCAACTGTGAATCGAAATCGGATAATAATCTGACATCTTGATAGTTTAATTTTTTAATCTGTACTTGCTTGGTGTTTATTACTTGTTTAAAATATTGTTCAGCTTGATTCCATTCGGTATCAGCTTTTACAGTAGCATTATTTTCTTTTAATGGTAGCTGTTGTGTTTTGAAAATAAAGCCAATGCCAATGCCAATAACAATTGCAGCAGCAATACTACTCCACCATCTATAATTTTTAGAAAAGTGAACTTCTTTCACCTTTGGTGTTTCATCTTTACTTTCTAATTTCTGATCGTCTTGATCAAGTTCGGTTGAAATCTTATCCCATAAACCAGTAGGAGCCTCAAATTTATCAATGGATCCAGTAGGCTGATCTAGGTTAATATCAAATGATTCGTCTCCTTCGAGTTCATTTTTGATATTTTTCCAAACATTATCAGAAGGTTGGCCACTATCTAATTTAGATTTGTTACTGATGATGACCTTTTCAACTTCATCAAATAAATAAGACTTAAAACGATCGTTGCATTTTGCCGATGGAGAATAGACATCCAAAGACGATTTATGCTCTAGGATATATTTTTCTAATTTTTCCATGGTTATATTGATGCGTTTAAAATATCTCTCAATTTTTTCTTTGCTCTACTATACTGAGACTTAGAAGCAGAAACACTTATATTAAGTATTTCAGAAATTTCGTTATGATCATAACCTTCCAGGAGGTAGAGGGAAAATACCACTCTATACCCATCAGGAAGTAACTGAATAGCTTCTCTGATTTTATCTATATTGAAGATAGCCTCATTATCCAATGGGTCTTCTTCTTTGATTTGGTCGATCGGATGAGACTCCGTATCTACAAAATCAATTCTTCTTTTATTCACATAATTGATAGAATGGTTAACTACAATTCTTTTGAGCCATGCTCCGAAAGTAGAAGTACCACTAAATTGATGAATGTTTCTGAAAGCGTTCAAGAATGCTTCTTGTAATACATCTTCAGCCTCTTCTAGATTATTTACAATTCTAACTGCTACGTTATACATTGCTTTAGAATACTGCTGATAAATTTCATACTGAGCTTTTCTATCACCTTCTTTACATCTTTCAAGCGTTGCCGTCATTATTTCGATTATTTTCGATTCAACTTAAAGACTTCGGTTTGTTTGAAAGGTTGCAGGATGAGAAATTTATTTTTAGAAAATTTCTGAAAATAGTTATAGTTTACTTTTTAGAGTGATGAATAGTTGTAATTAATCTTTATTACAATCTTTACAGACACCCAAAATTAAATAGTTTGTTTCTTTTGCTTTATATCCGTTGGGAAGAGTAACCGATTGTATAGGAAGGTCATCCATACATTCCGTATCTCCACATTCTTGGCATTTAAAATGAACATGATCGTGTGAGTGATCGTGCTCTGAGCAATGATTTGTATTACACATTGCAAATTTTACAATGTTGTTTTCATCGATAACACGATGTAAAATTCCTTTATTGATGAAAGTTTTGAGCGTACGGTATATCGTAGCACGATCACATATTCCCTCCAATTGGTTTTCGAGAATATTTTCTGATAGTGCAACTTTAGAATTCATAAATATATCTAGAATACTTACTCTACTAGCAGTTCTTCTTAGTTCTGCATTATTTAAAATATCGATAGCTTCATTACTCATAACACAAA
Source organism: Flammeovirga yaeyamensis (assembly GCF_018736045.1). Taxonomy (NCBI): domain Bacteria; kingdom Pseudomonadati; phylum Bacteroidota; class Cytophagia; order Cytophagales; family Flammeovirgaceae; genus Flammeovirga; species Flammeovirga yaeyamensis. The sequence goes on from NZ_CP076132.1 coordinate 2,118,096, forward strand.
AATAAAAGAAAGCGAGCAATTTTACTTACTCGCTTTAATAAACTTAACGTCAAAATTTGATAAATCACTAATCTGTAAAAGATTAGATCATTATTATTCTTGATTCACACCAGAAGGGCGAATGACAAATGAGTTTAAGAATGATTCAAAAATCGGCACATTGTCAATTTCCAATTTTTGTCCAATCTCTTGTATTTTTTGCAATTCTACCTCTGTAATAGACCTTTCGTTTAAAAGATCATCGTCCTCTTCCATGAATAAGAAAGAAAGAAACTTTACAAAAATGAATGGTGCATTTAAGATATCTCTTTTTAAATCACCCGTTAAGGCATTTGGGTTTTTTAGCGTTTCAAGAATCACATTATTAGCTTTCAAAGAAGAATGCATAGTGATTTTGATCAATTCATAAAAACGATCTTCCCAATCTTTAAAATTATACGAAAGGTATTTTAAAGCTGGAGCCAAAGGGTCGTTCTTTTGGAAGAAACTTCTTCTTGAAAGTTTTCTGGCTTTTCTTCTCAAAGTAATCTCTTCGTAGTGACTCACACTACCATTCGCTAATGCAATACCAATAGATGGAGAAATTAAAGTGATTGAAATGAAGTCATCGTCGCTTAGGTCCATAAAAGCAGGGTCCACTTTTAGAAAATCTCTTTTCAATGCCGTCATGGCGTTGTATAGATCATTGTCCCTTACTAGGGTGATCAATTCGCTACCTGTGATCATATTAGGTGTTTATTATATAATATCAAATTATTTTTTCTTCTCTTCTTTTGGTGCTTTGTCTTTTTTACCAAAAACAGAGAAGTGTACATATCTTTTAGGATGTGCTTGGAAATCGATGAATAAAGAATCCAAATCAGCCATTGTTTTTACCATTTGGTCATGAAGCTCTCTTTGGGTAAGTAAAGCACCAACAGATCCTTCTGGGTTATTTACATTATCTAAAGTTTTGTTCATGTTAGCAAGCAATAGTTGTGCTTCTTCAACAGTTTTCTTTAAATCTGCATTCTCCAAAGAGTCAGCAATGTTCTTAAAAGAAGCCAACATAGGTTCTAAGTTCGATGAAGCGTCAGCAAAATCATTGGAGATCTTTTCAAAGTTTTGAATCGATACATTCAAAGATCTTGTGTCGATATTCGCCATTTTGTAGTTGGCTGTTATTAGTAGGTCATCCACTTTCTGACTAGTGGTTTTGAAAGTTGACATCACAAATCGAGCAGTGTCTAGAGTAGATTCTAGAGAGGCTAAAATAGGATCTGCTTTCTTAGAAATCGCAGCTATCATTCCATCTTCAATTTCACCTTCTAATATACTTCCTTCTTCAGCTAAGGCTTTTTTCACAGGGAATCGAATAATTACCTGTTTGTCTCCTAACATACCTTTGTCTGCAATAACAGCAATAGCTCCTTTATAAATAGTGTAATCTTTATTAATATCTAAAGTGACTTTTACTTTATTATTTTCTTCTTGTAATAATTCCATAAAAGATACTCTTCCAACTTTAACACCGTTAATTGTGACTATATTTGAGACTTGTAAATCTGGAGTTTGATCGTAAACGACGAAGTATTGGTTTTGGTTAGAAAAAACATCAATTCCTTTGAGGAAGTTATATCCTACCCAAAGTACAATAAAACAGATAGTTGCGAAAAGTGCTACCTTTACTTCGTTAGAAAATTCGATTTTTATTTTGGCCACGTTTAAGTATTTTGGTTTGTATTTATAAGTTACAATTGTAGCTTGCAACTGTAATATGACTTCTCAAATTTATCAAAGAATATTATTTTATCTACATTTCTTTGGGATTTTGATCTTGAAGACTCGAAATATTACATTAAATTTGTGTGAAGTCGGTTATTCAATACCCTGACTTTATGTTTAAGCTTTTTAGTCATTATCTAAATACACTTAATTTTTTGCAAAACTTATTGTATGGACTTGCGAGCATCTTTCTGTTTATTTGTCTATCAGGAAATCAAGCGCAAGCGGGAGAAATAAGTGATGAAGAAATCACCGCGTTCTATAAAGTAGAGAATGATACTGCCAAAAGTAGGCAGGCGGTACGTACTTTGTCAAAAACTATTCGTCAGTTAAATGCAACTTCTAAAAATGAAACTTTAGAGAAGTATGCTGCTGCTCTACACGCTTTTTCAGATTCAGTGTTATTTAGAGGGGATAGAGAGTTACAACAAATCAGGAAAGATATGTCTGATCCTGACATCGTAGAGCAAATAGTCGATTTAAATAATGCCTTAGTTTCTGATGATGATATCGAATGGGACAATGTAGATGAAACCGTATTTGATGAACTCGATGCTATAATACTCGATTTTTCAGGAGGAGATAAGTATGTTTCGCCAGAAGAGATCTTTAATACATTAGACTTACTGAAAAGAGAGGGAGCTGATTCAATCGCGAAAGCGGAAGATCAATTTGAAAATCCTGTAGAATATACCGCAGAGCGAACCAATATGGTAATGAGAACCCAAACATTATACCTCGAAGAAAAAGCAGAGGTAACGTTTGGTGAACAGAAATTGAATGCAGGTCAGATTGAGATGAACTTTGTGACTCACATTGTAAAAGCACAAGGTATGGCTGATTCCACCGGTAAGATCGTTGAAAAACCCATTTTTGTTGATGGACAATCGACCTTTAATGCCAACCAAATGATTTACAATTATGAAACGGGTAAAGGTCTAATTAAAGGTATTGTAACAGAAGAAAGTGATGGTATTATCACATCTCAGTTAGTGAAAAAAACAGCAGGAGAGGAAATGTATATGGCAGACAACGTGTATACCACTTGTCGTTTAGAACACCCTCACTTTGGTTTTAAAACGCAAAAACTAAAGGTAGTCCCTGAAAAAAATATTGTATCTGGTCCTTTCTTAGTAGAGTTGAATGAAACACCTCTCCCTTTAGGCTTCTTCTTTGGTATTTTCCCTGCAACAACAAATAATACTTCCGGTTTCATTATGCCTACTTATGGTGAGTCGACCGATAGAGGATTTTACCTTAGAGATGGTGGTGTATTCTTAGCTTTAACGGACTACTTTAACTTACAAGTTTTAGGTTCTGCTTATACACTAGGTGGATGGGGTGTAAGAACACAATCCCAATACCGAAAAAGATATGCGTTTAGTGGTAGTTTTGGTTTCGATTATATCAATAACTTATTCCAGGAAAATGATGGTTCTGTATCGACTCAAACCGATTACTCATTACGTTGGACTCACTCTCAAGAAAGTAAAAAGAATTCACGTTTCTCAGCAAACGTCAATATTGCCAATTCAGATTATAACAGAAACAACTCACAAAACGCCAATGATTACTTACAGTCTTCGATGAACTCGTCGATTAGTTATAGTAATAGTTTTTCAGTAGGTAACGTAAATTTCTCCACAACGGCTCAAGGTCGTTATCAACAAAATGTTCAAACAGGCGAGGCAACATTAGCTCCAGAAGCAAGTTTAAACATGGCGAGAGCGAGGCCTTTTAAATCTTTATTTAAAAAGTCAAATCCTATTTCAGAGATTGGTATTACATATAATATGAGTGCTAGAGGTGAAGTAACCAACAAATTAGGTGCAGGTAAACTCCCTTTTGATGTGGTTGGTGCTGATAATTCAGATGATGATGGCATTGGAGAAGATGGTAAATATCCTGATTTATTAGCCAATTTAGGTGATTATTCCGATCAGTTCCGTTGGGGTGTGACACATGACATTCCAGTTTCCACTCAGATGAAAGTTTTAAAGCACTTTACGTTATCACCTAGTTTTTCTTATAAAGAATACTGGCACCCTGTAAGCTATGATTATACTTATATTGAATCTGAAAATGCGGTTTTAGTAGATACAACCAATGCGTTGACAAGATATAGTGAATACAGAACTTCAGTAGGTTTTAACACCAACATGTTTATGTTCTATAATATGAAAGGCGGTTCAATCTTCAGACATACGATTCAGCCTTCTATTTCATATAACTTTAACCCAGATTTTGGTGATCCTACTTTTGATTATTATCAATATGTACAAACAAGTGAGTCTAATACTAATGGAACAAAAGTATTTAGATCTCAAGGCGGATTAGTAGGAGCTCCTAGTGGAAATAGAAGTCAGGCCATAAGTTTCTCCATCAACAACATCTTAGAACATAAATCTGGTCAAAAAGGTGAAGATGGGAAATCGAAAAAGACAATGATCTTAAATAACTTGAGCATGTCATCAGGTTATGATTTCGAACGAGATTCTTTGAATTGGTCAGATATTAATGCAGGTTTCAGAACAACACTACTTAAAAAAGTAGATGTAAGTGTTAATTCTAGATGGGATCCTTACCGTTATGTAGTTACTTCAACAGAATATGATGAAGGAGCAGGTAGAGAAGTGGTAACAGGTCAGTATAAATCAAAAGACCTATTAGCAGGCTCAGGCGGAGGAGTTGCCAACCTTAGTAATTTAACTGTTGCAATAGGTACAAGATTACAACCAAAAGGAGCCAAAGAAAAGAAAGAAAAGAAATTGGATGAAATGGAGCCAAGGAACGAAATGGAACGTCAGATGATCGAAGAGATGAGGCGTAATCCTGATCTTTATATGGACTTTGATATTCCTTGGTCATTATCATTAAATTATAGTTTGAACTATAGTCAAGTAGGATTTGCTGAACCGACAGTCACTCAAACCTTAACGTTTAGTGGTGATGTTTCTCTAACACCAAAATGGAAAGTGGCTTTCAGGTCTGGTTATGACTTCAAATTAGGTTCATTCTCGTATACATCACTGGATTTAACCAGAGACCTACACTGTTGGCAACTTACAGCCAACTGGATTCCATTTGGACCACGTCAGTCTTATAACATTACAATCGCTGTAAAAGCAGCTATGTTACAAGATTTGAAGTGGGAGAGACGTAACTCATGGATTGATAGAAACGATAGATTCCAATAAAAAATGCCATTCTTTCACGATAAACAAAAAAGCTATCCACAGGAAACTGAATCGAGAGTTATTATCAGATTTCAGGACTGTGATCCATTTCGTCATCTAAACAATGCGAAATATTTCGATTATTTCTTTAATGCAAGAGAAGATAGAGTTCCTCAATTGTATGGATACAATATTGCTGATATCTATAAAGAATTTGGAACAGGATGGGTAATTTATAATCATCAAATTTCTTATTTAAGACCAGCCGCCGTAGGTGAGTGGGTGCGTATTAAATCAAGTATTATCCACGTAGATGAAAACTCAATTACTGTTGAGTATTACATGTTGGATGATGCTAAGAAATCTTTAAAAACGGTTCTTTGGTCGAAGATGAAATACATTGACCCAAGATCAGGAAAAAGTACAGATCATCAACCAGAAGTATTAGACTATTTAAAGACGATATCAAATAAGTCTGTAGATATATCAGAAGTTTCTTTTGAGGAGCGTATTAAGCAGTTGAAAGAAATGCTTTAATATGGAAATCCCTTATACACCTCAATTATTTGATATTCCCATCAATATTCACCTTATAAGCGAATACCTTTCTTTTTTTGTAGGCTTTCAGTTTTATCGAATGCTTAAGAAAAGACAAGTTGACCCTATTGATAGTAATAATCGTTTATCAATTATTTTGGGAGCAGCAATTGGTGCTTTTCTAGGTTCAAGAATCATTGGTTTTTTAGAAAATCCTACCTTAGATATTGATAGTGTCATTCAATTATACAATAACAAAACCATAATGGGTGGGTTATTTGGTGGACTTCTTGGGGTGGAGATTACAAAACTATTTATAAAAGAGAAAAAGTCTTCAGGAGACTTATTTGTATTCCCATTGATGTTAGGAATTGGGATTGGAAGAATTGGTTGTTTCCTTTCTGGGGTAAATGAATTTACCTACGGGAAGCCAACCAATTTTTTTATGGGAATGGATCTAGGTGATGGAGTTTTCAGACACCCTACATCACTTTATGAAATACTTTTTTTAATTGGGTTAGCATTTGTACTTTATCAGGTGAAGCAGAGAATCACTTTAGAAAATGGGACACTTTTTAAATTGTTCATGCTTTCTTACTTTGGGTTCCGTTTCATCATAGAATTTATTAAACCCAATGTATTTTTTATATTACACTTGAGTAGTATTCAATGGCTTTGTATCACCTGTTGGTTGTATTACTCAAAATCGATTATTAAGCTTAGCAAACAATGCCTACAAGAAAATACAACTATTACGACTTCACATTAAGTCTTTGTCCAGAATGTCTAAAACGAGTAGACGCAAAAATCATTTTCGAAGATGAAAAGGTGTTTATGCTCAAAAGATGTCCTGAACATGGCAATTCAAAAGTACTCATAGCTGATGATATTGAGTATTATAAAAACATCAGAAATTATAATAAGAACCCAGAGTTTCCTTATACTTTTAATACAAAAACACATTATGGATGTCCTTATGATTGTGGTCTTTGTCCCGATCATGAACAACATTCGTGTTTAACTGTAGTCGAAATTACTGACCGTTGTAATTTAACTTGTCCGACTTGTTATGCGGGTTCATCGCCTACTTATGGTCGACATAGAACTTTTGAGGAAGTAAAAGCGATGTTGGATGCTGTTGTAAGGAATGAAAAAGAACCTGATGTAGTTCAGATAAGTGGAGGTGAACCCACTGTTCATCCAGAGTTATTTAAAATTCTAGATTATGCAAAATCGCTACCCATCAAACATTTGATGTTGAATACAAATGGAGTAGAGATTGCAAAGGATTTTGACTATGCGAAAAGGTTGGCCTCTTACATGCCAGATTTTGAAATCTATCTTCAATTTGACTCTTTTGATAATGAAGTCTTGAAAACAATGAGAGGGGCGGAGTTATCAAAAACTAGAGAGAAAGCGATTCATCATCTCAATAAATTAAATCTATCCACAACTTTGGTGGTGACACTTCAAAAAGGATTGAACGATCATGAAATGGGTGAGACCATTGATTATGCTTTGAAGCAAAAGTGTATTCGTGGCGTAACTTTTCAGCCTACACAAGAGGCAGGGAGATTAGAGAACTTCGATCATGCGAAAGATAGAATTACTCTCACAGAAACCAGACGAAAAATATTAGAACAATCTTCGGTTTTTAAAAGTGATGACTTGATTCCTGTGCCATGTAACCCAGATGCATTAGTAATGGGTTATGCTTTAAAACTAGGAGGAAAGGCGACTCCATTAACTAGATATATTAATCCTGCAGATCTTCTTGATAATAGTAAAAACACTATTGTTTATGAACAAGATGAGTTTTTACAGAATAAAATGATTGATATATTTAGTACCGGAATATCCACAGATAAGGCCACTCAAGAGATGCATCAATTGCTTTGTTGTTTGCCTTTTGTTGATGCTCCACAATTGGGTTATGATAATTTATTTCGAGTAATTATCATGAACTTTATGGATGCACATAATTTTGATGTGAGAGCCATCAAAAAGTCTTGTGTACATATCGTTAATAAAGACAATAAGATCATTCCTTTTGAAACAATGAATCTATTGTATAGGGATGAAAAGAAAGATAAATTATTGGAACTTCAACAACAGTAAAATGAATAATCACGAAGGCATTATTATATTTTTCATCATTTTATTTATTTCACCATTCGTCATTTTTATGGGTATTGGACTAATACTAAGGATGAAGGGTAAAGATTGGCAAGCAAAAATATTTTTTACAATAGCAGTAGTTTATGCTATTGTAGGTACAGGAATATGTGGAACTATGCTATCATAAAAAATGAGAATTTCGGTGGTTATTACAAATAAGGCAACAACAAACTAAAGGTTGTTCCTTCTCCAACCTCACTGCTACATTTGACTTCTCCACCCATTTCGTCAATATATTTCTTCACAATAGAAAGACCTAAACCTGTCGACTTTTCACCACCTGTAGGTTTTGCGGAAAGTTTCTGATACTTCTTGAAGAGCTTTTTCTGATCTTCTTTTGATATACCGGGACCTTGATCGGTAATATTAATCTGTATAAAGTCAGGCGTTTTTTCAATGACTGTATTTACATTGGTCCCTTTTGGAGAGAATTTGATAGCGTTCGATATCAAGTTCTCGACGACTTGAATACAGTGTTGCTCATTGACTTCTACCAAACCATCCGATTGAATATCAAGAGATAGACTAATTTCTTTTCTCTCGGCAATCGTTTCAAAATCGTTGATAACAGATTGAACAATTTCAGTAGCAGAAATAATATCTTTTGAGGCTTCTTTATTGGCTTGTTCCTCTTTATTGGCGTTAGCACGAGCATCTAGTATTTCTTCAATCATATTATTCATACGGTGCATTGCCTTAAGAGAACCTTCGATGCACATTTTTTCATCCTCATCAAACTTTTCTTCATTAGCGTTAAGCATAGAAAGAAGAGTGATAGAACTGGCAAGTGGATTTCTGAGATCGTGAGCCACAATGCCTAAAAGGTGGTTTTTCTCTCCATTTGCCGTTTGAAGTTCATGGTTTTTCTCCTCAATCAATTCCTTCTGCTCCATAATATGAATGTTGGCCTCCATCAGTTTATGTTGCTTTTCTTCCTGACTATTAAAAGAACGAGCATTCTGAAGGGCAATACGGATATAAATAGCAATGTTTCTTACTAGATTAAGCTTATAGCTATCGAAGGCATTGGCTTCGAAGGATTGTACCGTGATTACCCCTATTGGTTGATTATTTTTCTCCATCAACGGGATATAAATAATCGACTCAGCATTATTACCTGCAATAGGTTTTAAAACCTCTTTCACATAATTTCTATGGTCAGTGCTGAACTTTTGAACGAAGATTTCTTTTCCTTGGTCAAAACACATCACTGCTAGCCTCATCTTCTCCTTAAGGTCATAGGCTTTGTTCTTTATAATTTGATCCCCCTCAAAAACATAAGGAAATTTCAAGCTATTAGATTTCTTATCATATAAACCGATCCCAAAAATAGGAGTACCGATTAACTCATTAATCTGAGTATATGCCGTTTTAATAATCTCTTTTGTTGATAATTTAGAAGTAACATCACGCCCAATCTGACTCAAAGCCTCCAAGTCTTTATATGCATTTTTTAGTGATTTTGCCTGTTCTTCAATTTCTTGATTTTGATGTTCTAATTTCTGATTGGAACGTTTTACCAAGTTATTAAAGTGAAAAAGCATCACTAAAAACAAAAGAGTAACTGATAAAGAAGCGACTAATATATTACGGATAGTGTTCTGCTGAGAGATTTCTAATTCCTTTTGTGTTAGACGCAGTAATCGGATTTCAGATTCAACAGTTAACAAACCAATTTCTCTTTGTTGATTTCTTAAAGTATCTATCAGACTACTATTGTTTGCCGATATGTCCCAAATGAGGTCTGTAATTTTATCTCCTAAATACTTTCTAATAAGGTCGTTGATATAAGGTTTAAAGGTAGGAGATTTATAAAATGATGTAAGTGGTTCTTTCCAAGATGATTTCAAAGGAAGAATCACTGCCAATCCTTGATTTTCTGTCTGATAAAATAATTGCCTTTGTAAGTGTAGACCTTTTGATAATGCATAGGCATAATTGGACAAATTAGTATAACCCCAATGATCATTTGAGTTCGCGATCTTGTCAATTAATTGCTCTACATTATTAACATAGGTATATTCTAAAGCATGAAGGTTTTCGTGTTTTAATTTCACAAGGTTTCTCTCAAAAGTAGAATTCTTGATAGTCACCGCCTGCAAGGATTGCATAGCGGTATTGAAATTCTCTTTTTTCTGAAAAATATTCACATCTTCAGAAGAAACAATAATTTCGATGTCGGGCATGTAAGGAGGAAGAAAATCGATTTGATCTTTACGACTTTCAGTTAAAGTAATTCCTGACATTCCGAAAATACCATCTCCTTTTGATGATATCTTAGCATACAAGTCATCCCAAGATTCTACAGCTTGCCATTTGATATCAATTACCGCCTTTAGCTCTTTTCTCTTCTCCTTTATCATTTTAGAGAACATCTCATACTCAATACCACTCATGCCTCCATTTGGTAATGAGTAGATAAATGGTTTATTCTGAATGTAATAAACAGTGATTGTTCCTTTGTGCTCCCTTTTAATCTTGTCCCAAGAATCTTGAGCAGAGGCAACTTGAATAATAAAGAAAAGGCAAAAACTTAGAAAAAGTTTATAGGCGAACTTCATGTGATCAACTTTGTAAGGTTTCTAAGTATCAAAAATATTCAATTCTGTGATATTATAATACAATTAGGAAAGATTATTGTTATAATTACAAGCAATAAAATTACCATGTTAGAATATATTGAGAATTTGTAGTGAAATTCTGATATATCTTTGTATAAACTTTATAAACTAATAATATCCAATGTCAGATTTTTGGCTTTACTTACAATTAGGTTTAGAACACATCACAGATATTCAAGGTCATGATCATATATTATTTATATTGGCCTTAATCGCAACATTTAGTACAAAAGACTTTAAGTATATTGTATGGTTGGTGACTGGTTTTACAGTAGGACACTCTATTACATTGGCTTTATCTACTTTAGATATCATTCCAATTAATGAGGATTTTATTGAAATGCTAATTCCTATTACCATATTAATAGTGTGTTTGTCTAACCTTTTTAATACGAAAGATCCCAAAAATCAACCACATTATTTACAAAGAAATGTTCCTTTTAAAAGATACTTTTTTGAAGCAACTATCTTTGGATTAATCCACGGAATGGGCTTTTCTAATTATCTTAAATCGTTGTTAGGAAGCGAGGAATCTATTTGGGAACCATTATTAGCTTTTAACGTTGGCTTGGAATTAGGACAATTAGCAATTGTAACTGTTGTAATGTTTATTAATGCCATCATTATGGGATTCACCTCTTTTACACAAAGAGATTGGAACATTTTCGTTACAGGCGGTGCATTTGTTTCTGCTTTGATTATTTTGATTGGATAAAAAATGAAAGGGAAGAAAAAAGATATAAAACCAATAAATGTTTACCCTAAAACACCTGCGTTTTTTGCGTTAGGTATTTTTGTGATAATCACTACTACTTTAACAATAGGTTCTGTTAGGTGGATGTCAATTGCAGGGGTTACTTGGTATAATGCTATTTCATTAATTCTTTTTTCAATAATTACTTTAATGATGTTAGTTAGAGTAATGTTTGCATATAAGAAGGTAACTATTTATAGAGGAAAAATTACCGAAAAATTCCCTCTTAGGATTGGGAGTAAACATGAAGTCAGCCTAAAACAACAATTATTAGTATGGGAAGAAACACAGAAATTGATAGGTAAATCTACATTTAATGTGTTAACGATCTACTTTAAAGCAACAACACCAATTAGAATTACAGATAGGGAAATGACAAATTATGCACAAGCCAAAAAATATTTTGAACAGAATTATGGTGATTTTAATAAGTCAAAATTAAAATAAATAGTTGTAATTGATTAAATTACAGTAAACTATACCCACTGTAATGATCAAAAGGCTATTTAAATCTCTAAAACCTACTCATTTATTTTCTATTGTCTTAATTTCTTTTTTAATCTTTCAATCAGAAGATAGAGAGTTTCATTTATTTATTCTCTTACTGTTTTTTATCCTAATATTTTTAGAAACCCTTTGGTCACAGAACACCTCAAACATAGTTTTCGCTAACAGAAATGTAAAAACTATAGTAAAGTCATTTTCTGATTTCATTTTTAGTAGTCAGCTTACTCTTCAGCTAAAGCAAGAAAAATTTAAATCCATTTTTGATAAATCCTCAGATGCCTATTTTATTCTAGATAGTAAGTTTAGAATTAATGTGTATAACGATAAGGTAACTACTTTTTTTGGGCAGTTAAAAGAAGTTCTATTCAATGAGTGGATAAGCCGCAACTCCCCCGATTCCCAACCTTATGGAGGTGAATCAAAAGATTTATTTAAGGCAATGGTAAATAGTGTACAGAGACAAGGGGAGATTCGATTTGAGTGGGAATTTAAAGGTAAATCTGGAGATCAGATTCCCACAGAGGTTAGTATTATCACGTTACCTATTTCAGAAACAGTTTTTTATTTTGTGGTAGTCAGGAATGTTTTAAATCAAAAGAAGATTGAGGACGAATTAAGAAAAAATTTAGAAAGAGAGAAAGAATTGAACGAAATGAGGTCGAAGTTTATATCAATGGCTTCGCATGAGTTCAAAACACCATTAGCTACAATTTTAGCAAATTTAGAATTGGTCGAATTGAAACTAGAAAAACAAGGAGTTTCTTTGGATCAGTTTGGAATACAAAAGTATGTTCAAAGAATGGAAAACGAGTCTACCCGTTTAAATATTTTAATGGATGAAGTATTACAATTGGGTAAAATTGAAGCAGGCAGAACTCCCTATTCACCAGATTTAATTCATATTGAAAAGTTTATCACCAACTATTTAAAAGAGTATATTGATAAAACACATACCACAAGAGAAATTGAGCTAAATTTTGATATTAAGACCGAGACTTTTTGGTTAGATACGGATCTAATTAATCATGTTTTTGATAACTTAATGTCAAATGCCATTAAATATTCAAATGATGAGGTAATAGTGAATGTAAAAGTAGATGAGTCCTCATTTTTATTCGAAGTTATTGATAAAGGTTTAGGCATTCCATTAAATGAATTTTCTCAATTATTTGAGTCGTTTTTCAGAGCAAGCAACACAAATCATATTCCTGGTACTGGATTAGGGTTAGTAATCGCAAAAGAATTTGTTGAAATACATGGAGGAGTAATTGTCTGTGAATCTGAAGAAAATAAAGGATCAACATTTAGAGTGGCTATTCCTTCAAAATAATTTTAAACATAAAAATAAGATTACAACAAAAACTTTTCTAACTTCAAGTTCTACTATATCCCAAAATTAATTTATAATCCATGGCAGCATCCACCGATCTTGGAAAGGATAATATCAAACAATTATTATTTAAAATGTCAGTACCTGCAGCTGCAGGAATGATGGTAATGGTGATTTATCAAATGGCTGATACTTTTTTTATTGGTCGTTGGGTCGGTACTCTTGGATTGGCAGGGATTTCTGTTGTTTCCCCTTTAATTTTAATGATTCAATCCATTGGAATGTCGGTAGGTATGGGTGGAGCCGCTCTTATTTCAAGTGCACTAGGTGGAAAAAACAGGCAAAAGGCAAATGAGGTTTTAGGGAATCAAGTGATCATAGCTGTAGGGTTAACGATTATTGCAGTTGGCATCGGCTTTTTCTTTGAAAGAGAGTTATTGCTGTTTTTTGGAGCAAACGGTGATATATACCCTTATGCTGAATCCTATTTTAATATCATTTTATGGGGAATGCCATTTTTAACCTGGTCAATGGTAGTCAACAATGCGGTAAGATCAGAGGGGCATGCAAAAACAGCCATGTTCGCTATGGTAGTACCTAGTGTTTGTAACATTATACTAGACCCGATATTTATTATAGGATTAGATATGGGAATGGAAGGGGCAGCATATGCTACCCTAATATCATATTTCATAGGATTCTTTTTTCTAGTCATTTTCTTCCTTAGAGGGAAGACGCACTTAAGTCTTGCCTCTAAATACTTAAAATATCAACAAAAAATTGTCAATGAAATTTTGGCTCTTGGGTCAGCTTCTTTTGCTAGACAAGCAGCTTCAAGTGTTATTGCAATTATACTTAATCACATACTTTTTGAACATGGAGGAGAAGTTAGTGTTGCTGTTTACGGCGTTGTGAGTAGGCTTTTCTTATTGGCTACATTTCCAATCATTGGTTTAGGGCAGGGTTTATTGACAATTTGCAGCTTTAATTATGGAGCTGGTAAATATCAAAGAGTGAAGGACACCGTAACCAATGGAATAAAATACGGCGTGATTGTCAATAGTATTATTGTGGTTTTAGTCTTTTTCTTTGATGAAGAACTCACAAGTTTATTTACCAAAGACCAACAGTTAATCCAAGAAAGTATTCCAGCAATGTGGGGTGTGATGGCTGCACTTCCCATTATTACTATTGGTATAACAGCAAGTATGTTTGCACAAGCTTTGGCTAAAGCAAGGGATGCTTTATTATTGACTTTATTAAGACAATTGTTTTTTAGAATACCATTTGTATACATTTTTTCTCATTTCTGGGGAGTAACAGGAACTTGGGTATCTTTTTTCTTTTCAGACTTGGTATCCATCGCTTTTGCTGCTGTATATTTAAAAAGAGAATTAAAAAAATTATCAAAAAAAATATCTATTTCTGATGAGTAATATAAAAGATAAAATTATCCACGAAGTTAAAAAAACGTTTTTAGTCACTGCCTATTTTGCTGTTGGCTTAAACTTACTGGTTATTATAGCGGTTTTAATTTCAGATAAGATTGATTTTAAAATTGGATATATAGGTGCAGCGACCTTTTCAGCAGCACTTACAGGTAAAGTAGTGGTAATTTTAGAATCTGTCGGAATTGACCTAAAACTAAAACGTACAAAGCTGTTGAATATAGTAATGATGAAATCTATACTATATACTGTAGTTATTTTCCTGACAATATTAGTTGAGGATGTGTTGAAGGGAATGATATCAGATGATTTATCCTTTAGTGAAGTGATAAAACATATTATTCATTCTTTCGAAAGTGACTTCTTTTTGGGTAGAGCAATATATATGTTCGTTCTATTTGGAATGTATCATTTCATATTCGAGGTAGATAAATTCTTGGGTGCAACAGAACTATTTGATATGGTCTTCTCTCGTTTTTATGAACCTAAAGAAAAAGAGTTTGTGGTAATGCATGTACGTTGGGAATTTACTACGGATCAATTGCTAGAAAAAATGGAAGAAATGCAACAGTTCTCTTATTTATTAAATCAAAGCCTTTTTAAACATAAAGGAATGATTGATAGATACGATTTAGATGGTGTTTATTGTGTTTGGGAGAATTCTCCTTCAGATAAATATGAAAAACATGCTGAGGATTTCTTTAAAAATTTAGAGGAATTAGAAGATAAATGTAAAGTATCTAATATAAGGGCAGCTTATACTACAGATAGAATTGATCTTGCGGAAGTAGGTGGATTTTTAAAGAAAGAAATTTTGAGAGTAGGCGATGCCTTTAATAAAGTGGAAGAGGCAACTAAACCTAGTGCAGGAATTCCTCTTAGAAAAGTTAGCTAGTGGGCGATATCACAGATTTCATTTTCCCATTCAAATTCAATGGTCACATGATGAATCTGATCTTCGCTAGTAATTCGTCGAATATCTTTTTTTATTGAAGCGACTTGATTTTTATCAAGGTCTTTATCTATGACTAAATGTAGGCTCATGATATTAAATTCACCATCTAAAGACCAAATGTGTAGATCATGAAGATCTTTGACTCCCTGAAGCGATCGAATTTGTTTCACAATTTTCTTCTGATCAACATTTGCGGGAGCAGCTTGAAGAAAGATGGGGAGAATAGAAAAAAGGTTTTTTACTGCGTTATATAGAATATAAACAGCAATACAAGTAGATAAAATAGGGTCGATTATCGGCAAGTTGATAAAATACATTACAATGGCTCCGATTAGAACGGCCACCCAGCCTAAAGTATCCTCTAACAAATGAAGCATCATTACTCTTTGATTTGCTGAGTTTTTATTTTTCATCAATTTAAAAACCGCAGATCCATTGATGATGACACCAAGTATACCAAAAAATATCATCCCTTTTACGTCTACCTCTTCAGGCTCAATAATCCTTGGAATACTTTTAGAAAGCATGATGATCGAACCTGTTGTTAGGACAATCACATTGATGATGGCAGATAGAGTGGAATAACGTCTGTAGCCATATGTGTAAGTCGGATTTTCTTTTTTATTGGAATATCGTTCGAAGAAATAACCCAGTCCTATTGCAATAGTATCTCCAAGGTCGTGTATAGCATCTGATAATATGGCTACGGAATTTGTAAGTGCACCCCCTATAAATTCGATAATGGTAAAGAAAAGGTTTAGGGCAAAAGCCCATCCTATATTAGAAGTGTTATCTTGATGTTGACCATGTGAATGATGATGACCTTGGTGTTTCATATATAATCAGTTTAAATACAGACAATTTAATAAAAACTTACATGAGCTTCTAACCATTGTCGAAAATATATTATGGTACTGAGTTATTTTATATTCATTCTATAAACAAACCCTTTTATAAAAATAGGTGTAGTTATTACGTTAGTAGTAAAGCGAAATTTCGCAAAACGACAAGTTACGCTAAGTGAGAAATTTCATTCTTAAACGATTCATAATGAAGTGAAAAAGTGTATTTTTTTAAAAACTTTTTTCAAAAAAAAACCGTTAAAAAATCGTGTGTAAAACATTGTTTTTGTGGTGTTTAAGGTGTTTGAATCATTGTGAATTTCATTTTGATGACCACCATCACCAAAACAGTTTTTACCCCAAAACATATTTGTAACATCACAAAGAGAAAATCTCACAATCAAAAAGAATATGGGTTATTCATCACCAAAAGATATTTTAAATAACATCAGAAATGGTGCATTGCAAAAAGGCGGGATGTCCGTTCAACAATTACTAGTTTTTGGTTTCCTTGGAGGTGCATATGTTGCTTTCGGTTTCCTTTTAGCTATTGTAGTTGGAGGTGGAATGCCAGGGATTGCAGCAGAGAATCCTGGACTAGCAAAGTTTGCAATGGGTGCTGTATTCCCAGTAGGACTAATTTTGTGTATCGTAGCTGGAGCAGAACTATTTACTTCTAGTACTGCAATGATGACAGTTTCGGTTTTCTCTAAAGATCAGCAACTATCAAAGCTAGGTAAGGTTTGGGTGTTTGGTTACTTAGGTAACTTCATTGGTTCTTTATTTGTAGCTTATTTTATAACGACATTGACAGGTGTTGTCGATGCGCAAGTGTTTCATGATGCGCTATTGAATGTAGCTCATCACAAAGTGGGTAATCCATTTTACAAAACGTTCTTCAAAGCAGTGGGTGCCAATTGGCTAGTGTGTTTGGCCGCTTGGCAGGCCTATGCTGCTAAAGACATTACGGGCAAAGTATTAGGTATTTGGTTCCCAGTAATGACATTCGTAACATTTGGTTTTGAACACTGTATTGCCAATATGTATGTAATTCCAGCAGCTATCTTTAATGGTGCTGATATTACTTGGGTTGACTTTATAGTTACAAACCTAATTCCAGCAACAATAGGTAATATTGTTGGAGGAGCATTCTTCGTAGGAACGATATACTGGTGGATGTTTGTGAAGCCAGAATCTGAAAAAGAAGAAAAACAAATTGAAAAGGAATTGATTAAACAATAGTGTAGATCATTATTTAACATCAATTTATTTAATAAATTCAAATTTCTCGATCTAATTGTGAAAAATCACCGTTAGTGAATGAGAAGATTGTAAAGAAAAACAAAAATTATATAACATGGAAAACGCTGTAAAGAACTCTCAGTTTCAAGGAACAACATGGAAAAACGAAGTAAATGTTTATGACTTCGTAATTAATAATGTTACACCTTACTACGGAGATTCTTCATTTTTAGCTGAAGCGACTGAAGCAACTAAAAAACTTTGGGATATCTGTTTAGCAGGTATGAAAGAAGAAAGAGAAAATGATGGTTGCCGTGACATCGATACGGATACAATCTCAACTGTTACTTCTCACAAACCTGGTTACATCAACAAGGATCTTGAAACAATCGTAGGTTTACAAACTGACGAGTTGTTGAAAAGAGCTATGAAACCATTCGGTGGTTATAGAGTAGTTAAAAACGCTGTTGAAGAAAAAGGTAAAACTGTTAATCCAGCAGTTGAAAACGTTTTCCATTATGCTAAAGATCACAACAACCAAGTGTTCTCAGCATATGATAAAGAAATCAGAACTTACCGTTCATTAGGTATCCTAACTGGTCTTCCTGATAACTATGCACGTGGTCGTATCATTGGTGACTACCGTCGTTTAGCTTTATACGGTACTGACTTTTTGATCGCTCAAAAACAAGCAGATCACGCAGCAATCGAAGATGGTTTAATCTTAGGTTCAGGTGCTGATATTGCTGAGCAAATTCAATTAAGAGAAGAAATCTCTTCTCAAGTGTCTGCTTTGAAAGATATCGCTACTATGGCGGCATCTTATGGTTGTGACGTTACTCGTCCAGCTCAAAATGCTAAAGAAGCTGTTCAAGCAGTTTACTTTGCATACTTAGCAGCAGTAAAAGAACAAGATGGTGCAGCAATGTCACTTGGTAACGTTTCTTCATTCTTGGATATCTATATCCAAAAAGATATTGAAGAAGGTACTATCAACGAAGTTGAAGCACAAGAATATATCGACCACTTCGTAATGAAGTTACGTATGGTTCGTCACCTTCGTCCTGGTGCATATGACGAAATCTTCGGTGGTGACCCAACTTGGATTACTGAAGCGATTGGTGGTGTATACCACGATGGTCGTACTAAAGTAACTAAGTCATCATTCAGATTCTTACAAACACTTTATAACTTAGGTGCATCTCCAGAGCCAAACTTAACTGTACTTTGGTCTAACGAGTTACCTCAAGGATTTAAAGATTTCTGTTCTCAAGTATCTATCGATACTTCATCAATCCAATATGAGAATGATGACTTGATGAGACCAAACAGAGGTTCTGATGACTACGGTATCGCATGTTGTGTATCTTACCAAGAAATCGGTAAGCGTATCCAATTCTTCGGTGCTCGTACAAACTTACCTAAAGCGTTATTGATGGCTATCAACGCTGGTCACGATGAGAACAAAAACGTTCTTGTTGCAGATGATATCGATTCAATGACAGGTGATGAGTACTTGGATTACGACAAAGTAATGACGCAATTCAAGAAAACAATGGTAGATGTTGCTCGTGTTTATGTGAAAACAATGAACATCATTCACTACATGCACGACAAGCACTATTACGAAAAAGCTCAATTCGCATTCTTGGACACTAATCCAGGTATCGATATGGCTTATGGTGCAGCAGGTATCTCAATCATTGCCGATTCATTATCAGCAATTAAGAATGCTAAAGTGAAGCCTATCCGTGACGAAAATGGTTTAGCTGTAGATTTCGAAATCGAAGGTGACTTCCCTAAATATGGTAACGACATCGACGAAGTAGATAACATCGCTAAAGAAATTTCTCATATCTTCTTCACTGAGTTAGCTAAGCACAAAACTTACCGTAACGCAGTTCCTACAATGTCATTATTGACAATTACTTCGAACGTAATGTATGGTAAGAAAACTGGTGCTACTCCTGACGGTCGTAAGGCGGGTGAGCCATTCGCTCCAGGTGCTAACCCAATGCACGGTCGTGACACTAACGGTGCTGTTGCTTCATTGAACTCAGTAGCTAAGTTAGACTACAACGATGCGCAAGATGGTATCTCTAACACATTCTCAATCGTTCCTAAATCTTTAGGTTCTGATCGTGATACTCAAGTGAAAAACCTAGTAACTATGATGGATGGTTACTTCGCTGAAGAAGGCGGTATGGCACACCACTTGAACGTGAACGTGTTAAACAGAGAAACACTAATGGATGCTTACGAAAATCCTGAGAACTATCCTCAGTTAACAATCCGTGTATCGGGTTACGCTGTGAACTTCATCAGATTATCAAGAGCTCACCAATTAGAGGTAATTCAAAGAACATTCCACGAGTCTATGTAATACATAGTTGGATTTCTTTACATGATATATCAAAGGTCATTTCTTCGGAAATGGCCTTTTTTTGTTTAGATGATTTAGGTTGTATTATAATCATCAATTATATAGTAAATTCGACTTACTTGTCTGTTATCATCTGACAACAACCAAATTATATCAAATACTCAAACAGTTCTCATAATGTCTATTTCAAAGAAAATAGAAGCTTATATTTATAATAATGTTGAGAAAGTACATTTGTATCGAACAATAGCCATTCTTGCTTTCTCATTTTTTACCGTCAATTATTTTAAAATTCCTCATGGGTCTTGGGTATGTATCACTGTAGTGGTTTTGTTAGGGCCGTATCCAGAATTTGGAGGGATAATTCATAGAGTAAAACAAAGAATATTGGGCACCATTGCAGCATCCATTTCTGGAGTGGCTATGATCTTCTTTTTCCATAACAACTTATGGATGCAAACCATCTTTTTAATCGCTTGGATACCATTAATGGCTGCTCTTTTTAAAAAATATCCATATTCTTACTTGGTATGTATTTTCACTGTCGTAATTGTATTAGGAGTTACTGAAGACAAGACGATTGATAGTGCTTTATGGAGAGTAGGGAATATTATGGCAGGGGGATTAATCACATTAATTTTCTCTTTGATTTTTCCCGTAAGAGGAATTAAAGAATTAAGACTCGAAATGGCAGAGAGTATTTTGATGATCGATAAATTATATACATCCACCATAAAAGGAGAGTTTGCACACAAAGAATACTTAGATGATATGACTTTGGTGTTTAACTCTTTAAGGAAACAAAGGAAAACATATGAGCATGTCACAAAAGAAAGCAAACATTTTAAATTAAACCGTCAGGAACTTGAGAATATTACCGTTGTGATGCGGAAAATGAGTTCTATTGTAGAACTGTTGAATTCAAGTACGATAGCTTCTGAGATCGGGAATAAGTATATCAGTCAATTGTATTCCATTCAAGAAAAACGAGCGTTCTTTACTGAGCGAATGCAAAATATAGCGAAGCAATTAAAAGACAATACCTACACCTCTCCTGAAGAAACAGTGATCAGACTAACTTCCTCCAGAGAAGAATTAGATAAGTTGTATCAAGAAAATGATGACGAGCACACGCCTTTGAGCCCATATAGTTATGTTTGGCTTAACTATCAATATGGTCTGCAATTATTCAAATTAGAACAAAGTGTTTATAAGGTATTCAATAATTAATTTTCTAACTTTTTATTGATTTCAGATCTTACATCTTGAAGATGATGTAGCGCGAGTTTTTTATAATGCATGGATAAATTTCTAACCATGATGATTTTATCCATATACAGTAACAATTTGTTTTTATCATTTACTGAAAGTGATAAAGGGTGTTTAATATCTAATAATTCACCTTTTTTCGAGTATATGAAATCTTTTGATAGAATATCACTAATTCTAAAGAAGTAATTTTGATGTAATTGATTTTCAGGTGATTTGTCTTCGCTTTCTAGACACATTTTTAGATAATACTCATAAAGTAGAATGACTTTATTTCTAAGCTCATCATTGTCGATAATTTCAACACCATTCTCTTTTAATGATTCATACCCTGAAACATTTAGAACTAGCAAATCTTTTGTAGTGAGCAAGAGTTGTTGAATAGGGAACTTCCCTTCTGCCTTCTTATTCTTTTCGGTGATTAACTTTTTAAAATATATTGCTGCCTCAATGCCTACAGAATCAGAATAAATAAATTGTTTGAGTTGCTCTTGATCCAATTCTAGCCCTTTATTTATTTCGATTAAAATCTTTTCTTCTTGTACTTCAGATTTTTTACTATCCTTCCAGTCATTCAAAAGAAATGCAGAGACAACAGCTAGAAACATGAGAGTAAAATCAAATAAGTTTTTTGAAAATTTGTTTAGTTGTTTAAGAAACATGAGAGTATTAGTCTTCATTTTTATTTGGTTTAAAAAACTAAAGTAAACCAATATTCATTCAAGGCAAAATATTTACTTAGATTTTATAAAAGGTCAAAAGGATTTACTATTAATGTAAAAAGTACTATTATTGTATCAGTAATAATTTATTGTTACTAACACCACAACCAATAAACAAAAAAAAAAAAACACTATGAAAGAAGTATATATCGTATCGGCGGTAAGAACGCCTATCGGTAGCTTTGGAGGTGTATTGTCTTCACTATCAGCAACTCAATTAGGAAGCACTGCTATCAAAGGTGCTTTAGAAAAAGCAGGCGTTCAACCTTCGGAAGTGAACGAAGTTTTTATGGGGAATGTGATTGCCTCAAATCTTGGTCAAGCTCCTGCAAAGCAAGCTGCACTTGGTGCTGGCATCGGACACGATGTGCCATGTACAACAGTAAATAAAGTATGTGCTTCTGGAATGAAAACCTTAATGTTAGGAGCACAATCAATCATGTTAGGCGATAACGATATTGTTGTTACAGGAGGGATGGAATCGATGTCGAATATCCCTTATTACGTTCCAAAGGGTCGTTATGGTCATGGTTACGGTCACGGACAATTATTGGATGGCTTAGTAAAAGATGGTCTTTCAGATGCTTACAATGGTGAGGCCATGGGTGTTTGTGCTGATGCTACTGCTGTAAAATGTGAGATTTCGAGAGAAGAACAAGATGCCTTCGCAATAGAATCTTATAAAAGAACAGCAATGTCAACGGAAGATGGAATTTTTGTTAATGAAATTATTCCAGTAGCTGTACCTCAAAGAAGGGGAGATGATGTGATTGTTGACAAAGATGAGGAATTCACTAAAGTAAAGTTTGAAAAAATACCATCCTTAAGAGCCGTATTTACGAAAGATGGAACAGTAACAGCCGCGAATGCATCAACTATTAATGATGGGGCTGCTTCTATTATTTTAGCAAGTGAAGAGGCTGTAAAAAGATTAGGTTTAAAACCTATAGCAAAAGTAGTAAGCTTTGCTGATGCATCCTTAGCACCTGAGTGGTTTACTATTGCCCCACCTGATGCTGCAAATAAAGCATTAAAAAAAGCAGGTCTATCTAAAGAAGATATAGACTATTGGGAAGTAAACGAGGCATTCTCTGTAGTGACTTTGGCTTTCTCAAAGCAATTAGGCTTGTCGAGTGATATTGTCAATGTTCATGGAGGTTCAGTTTCTATGGGGCATCCGTTAGGTGCTTCTGGAGCAAGAATTATGGTGACACTTATGGGTGTTCTAAATGCAAGAAAAGGTAAAAAAGGACTTGCAGCAATTTGTAATGGAGGAGGTGGAGCCTCTGCAGTTATTATTGAGAAACTATAATTAATAAAGGTGATATAAATTAGGTTTATATCACCTTTTCTGCGTTTAAATACTTTCTCAATTCTTCCTCAGAATCAAAAATAATTCCCAAGCTACCTTTCAATAATTTGATGTAAAATTCTTCATCATTGTTCTCTAAAGGGATACGTATTTGAACTTCGGTTTGATTAAATAGTTCCATTGTCAATTGAAGCTGATAATTTTCAACATAATCAGACCACAGAATATTTAAACTTTTAATCTTTCCTGATGGATAATCGGGTGATGAGAAAAGAATCCATTTGTTAATGAGTAAGTCGAGTATAGAAGTATAGGTACTCATAAATTATTTATGTTAATCGATTAAATCATATTTTCTTGATGATTACTTTAGAAAAGTATTCTAAATTGATACTATTAAATATACTTAATTCTATAGATTTATTTTAGTTCAAAACTCGTTTTTAAAATATAATTCGTTGAACTTCGATTATTATCAGATGAAATCGATTATATTCAATAACATTTTCAATAATATCCTTATTTTTGTTGATGATAATGAATAAGAAATTATTCAAATTGTACAGTTGTCAAATTACTTGATCAATTCTAAACTTCTATTAAAACATACTATCATAAAGTCACTAAACTATTATGGCAAAGAAAAAGAAATCAAATAAAGTATTATATCTCTCTCTAATTTTACTTGTAGTTTTCGCTGGAGGAGGTGCTTACCTTTACAAATCAAATCAGAAAAAATCAGTAAAAGTTGAATTTGCTACTGCCACTAAAGGAACAATCACTGAGAAAGTGAGTGCGTCAGGTAAAGTTCAACCTATAAATGAAGTGACTTTGTCATCTGAAGTATCAGGTGAAATCAGGGAGTTGTATATTAAAGAAGGAGATTCGGTTTTTACAAAGCAATTGCTCGCTCAGATACGTCCTGATAACTTTCAATCAGCTTTAGATCAAGCAAGAGCATCATTGAACTCTCAAAAAGCACAATTGGCTAGATCAAGAGCAGATGTTGCTCAAAATGAAGCGAGATTAAAACAAGCGGAGTTAACGTTTAATAGAAATAAACAGCTTTGGGAAGATAAAGTGATTTCAGATCAGGAATATGAAAATAGCAAAGCTGATTTTGAAATTGCCCAAGCGAACTTAGAAGCATCTAAAGAAAGTGTAAGAGCTTCAGAATACACTGTAAAGAGTGCAGAGGCACAAGTGGACGATGCAAAAGAATCGTTACAACTAACAAAGATTTTTGCTCCAATGTCTGGAGTTGTATCAAAGTTATCGGTGGAAAAAGGAGAGATGGTTGTAGGTGCTCGTCAAATGTCGGCTACCGAGTTGATGAGAATTGCTAACCTATCAGAAATGGAAGCACAGGTAGATGTAAATGAAAATGATATCATCCGTGTTCATAAATTAGATACTGCTATTATTGATGTAGATGCCTACTCATTTAGAGATATGAAGTTTAAAGGAGTGGTAACTGCTATCGCCAATTCGGCAAAAGACGCTACCTCTTCTGATGTTGTTACAGAATTTGAAGTAAAAATTCGTTTACTTCCAAATTCTTATGCTAACTTAATGGTAGAGAATCAAAATGCTGAATCTCCATTTAGACCTGGAATGACAGCTTCTGTAGATATTATTACACAGACTAAAAAGGATATTTTAGTTGTCCCATTAACTTCTGTAACTACTAGAAAACGTTCTGAACTTACCAAAAAAGATGAAGAAGGTGAAGAGGATAAAGTAGGAGATGAGAACAAAACAATGTTGAATAACTCAAGAAAAAAAGATTCCGAGTTATTAGAGGTTGTATTTGTATATGATAAAACTACTCAGGAAGTAACTCCAAAAGAAGTGAAAACTGGTATTTCTGATTTTGATAATATTGAAATACTAGAAGGAATTGAAGATGGAGAGGTGATTATTAAAGGTCCATTTAGAGTGATTTCAGAAACCTTGAAGCCAGGTGATTTAGTAGAAGACATGAACTCTGCTAAATAAGATTAGGAATATATTTAAAATATGACATCAAATACTAAAATTGTAAAAGAACCCCTGAATAACCGACAAAGGAAAATTTTCTGGGGTCTTTTTTCTATCATTTTTTTTGTAAACGTGTATAGTAATTTCGTTGATAACTCCTTATTGACGATTTTTTCTAAACCGTTATTAATGCCTTTCATCGCCATATATTTTTCGGCAACTTGGAAAGAAACAACAGAAAACTCTATTATTTACAAAGCAATGATGATAGGCTTTTTCTTTGCTTGGATAGGAGATTTATACATGATGTTTAGAAGTGATGAAGAAGTAATGTTATTGGCATTAGGTTGCTTTTTTGTTTGTCATGTGCTGTATATTATCGCTTTCTTTTTTTCAGGAGTGAAAGATAAAATGATGGGTTTCTTATTCTCATTTGTCGTGTCAGTAATAGGGTTATTTATAGGAGAACATATTGCATCCACACATTCTTTGATGTACGCTCCAATATTATCGTACAGCATCATCATTTCAGTAATGTTTTCGTTTGCAGTGATTCGAATTTTTGTCCGAAAAGATAAATGGGCTTGGTTTACTGCCGCAGGAGCACTCATATTTATTATTTCAGACATTATGATTGGTATGGATGCCTTTCAAGGATATGAAATATCTCATGCCTATATAATGATTACATATATTGTTGCCCAACTATTAATTAGTAGGGGAATGATGGTAGAAGCAGTATCATAAAAAAATAGTCATCTAAAATTAATTAGATGACTATTTTTTTATCTCAAGAATAATAGCTCTCGATACTTAGGTAGTGGCCACATCTCGTCGTCAATCATAGTTTCCAACTTATCAACATGCCATCTAAGTTCCTCAAAATATTTTTCTTTGATATCATCACAATAGGCTAACGCTTTTTCTTCCACGTTTTCCATTGCATTGATGCGTTTTCTTTCCTGAGTCATTTCATGGGCCAATTTCTTTACAGAAACAAGGTGATTACTTACATTTTTGATGGTAATCATTGTCTCTTCAGTTTGGCTCTCCAAACCAATATCTTTTAAACCTTTTACATTTTCAATCAACATATTTTGATATCGAATAGCAGTAGGAGCGATATGGTTTAATGCTAGGTCAGCCATTACGCGTGACTCAATTTGCATTTTCATGATATAATTCGAAAGTCTGATTTCATGTCTAGCATCCAATTCTGCTTGAGACATGATACGCATTCTCTTGAATAAACGAGCCGTAGAAGTTTCTTTTAAAACAGAAAGGGCTCTAGGAGTGTCTTTGTTATTAGATAATTTACGTTTTTTCGCTTCTTTTACCCATTCATCACCATAGCCGTTTCCTTCGAAAATGACTTTTTTCACGGATGGGATATAAGAACGAAGGATGTCAATGATAGCCACTTCTTTCTTCTCGTCTTGCTCCATCAATTTGTCTACTTCTCTTTTGAAAAGGTCCAATTGATTCGCCACAGCAGTATTTAGAACTGTCATTGGACGAGCATTATTAGCATTCGAACCTACAGCTCTGAATTCAAATTTATTTCCTGTGAAAGCAAAAGGTGAAGTTCTGTTTCTATCAGTATTATCTAAAAGAATTGGAGGGATTTTACTAATTCCCAATTTCATGTAGATATTGTCTCCTTTTTTTACTTTGATATCTCCATTGTGTTCCAATTCTGTTAGGATATCAAATAGTTGAGTACCAATAAATGCTGATATGATGGCAGGAGGAGCTTCATTTGCACCTAAACGGTAATCGTTACTTGCTGAGGCAATAGAAGCTCTCAACAGATCAGAATGATCATAAACAGCCTTTAAGATATTGATAAAGAATGTAATGAATATCAAATTCTCTTTCGCTTTAGTAGAAGGCTGAAGAAGATTTTTTCCTTTATCAGTGATCAAAGACCAGTTGTTATGTTTACCGCTACCATTCATTCCTTGGAATGGCTTTTCGTGAAACAACACTCTAAAATTATGTCTTGATGATACCTTTTTCATTAGGTCCATCAATAAAACATTATGATCATTGGCTACGTTGACTTCTTCAAAAATAGGAGCAACTTCAAACTGACTTGGAGCTACCTCATTGTGACGAGTTTTAATTGGAATTCCTAGCTTATAGGCTTCAATTTCCAATTCCTGAAGGAAACGAGTGACTCTCGAAGGAATAGAACCAAAATAATGGTCGTCTAATTGTTGGCCTTTAGGAGGAGTTCTACCAAATAGTGTACGGCCAGTTAATAATATATCCGGACGTGCATCGGCAAGAGCCCTATCGATTAAGAAAAATTCTTGCTCGCACCCCAGAGAGGCTTGCACTTTTTCAATACTGCGATCAAAAATCTGACAAACTGAAGTAGCCGCTTTATCAACCCTTTCAAGTGCTTTTAATAATGGAGCCTTATTGTCTAAAGATTCTCCAGTATAGGATACAAAAACTGTCGGGATACATAAAGTTTTTCCATCTCCGCTTTCGATTATGAAGGCAGGAGAAGTAGGGTCCCAAGCAGTATATCCTCTTGCTTCAAAAGTTTGTCTTAATCCACCACTTGGGAAAGAAGAGGCGTCCGGTTCTTGACGCACCAAAGCACTTCCTTTAAATCTTTCGATAGCATGACCATCTTTGTGTAATTCAAAGAAGGCATCATGCTTTTCTGCAGTTGAGCCAGTAAGTGGTTGAAACCAGTGAGTATAGTGAGTTACCCCTTTAGATAGTGCCCAGGCCTTCAAAGAGGTGGCCACAGCGTCGGCAACGTTCTCATCTATTTGCTCACTTTTATGTATAGCATTTTGTAATTTATTATATATATCCGATGAAAGTTGTTCTTGCATTACGGCCATACTAAAAGTATTCTCGCCATAATAGTCAGAAACTTTATCACTTGGAGGAGTAATTTTTACAGGTTTTCTTTCTTCAACCAAGCGTAATGCATCAAATCGTTGTCTAGCCATTCTGTAGATGCTTAAGTTATTTATTACGTTATTTTTTGAGAGATAAAAATACACTTTATTTCTATCCTAATAAAATATTTTTCATAGAAGTGATTATTAGATAGTAATAAAAATAACATAGAATGCTTTATTATAAATATTATAATAAATCGCCTTATAAAAGTAGACTTGGTATGTAATTTGATTAAATCACAGTTATACTCAATAATTTGATTAAACCCGCGTTGTTTAAGAAATGAATTATTGTTGTTTGTTTTTACAGAAAAGGGTAGCATACAACATGCTAAATAGCACTTCTATGAAGATTTTTTTACTAGGTTTTATATTTCTTCTTACTTTAAATAGTGTGTTTTCACAAACAGTATCTGGTTCAATCTATGTTGAAGGAGATAAAATAGTGACAAACCATCCTGAAGGAAAAGTTTATCTAAGAATTAAAGCATCGGCTGCAGTTACACACATGAAAATCTCTCGTGATGAGAGTTTTAGAGGAGTTGTGTGGGAGAGGGTGAATTGGGAAAAACCTGATTTCCCAATAATAAGAAGAGGAGAAGGCGATGGTCTTAAAACCATCTATGCAGTATTTAAAAATGAAGATACTGGAGACGTTTCTGAAGTTGCCTCTTTAATGGTTGAGTTGGATAGAACTCCACCTCAAAATCCAGAAATTCTAATCAATGGAGGTCTTCCATACACGAATAATAAATCTCGAATGGTGACTCTATTCTTGGCTGCTGATGAGGCAGAGAAGATGAGAGTATCTAATAGACCCGATTTTCATGGTATAGATTGGAGACCTTACACTCAAAGGATTGATAAATACAAATTATTGGGTCTTGATGGTGAAAAAGAAATTTTTGCTCAGTTTAAGGATGCGGCAGGAAACTCTACGGAAATTGTAAGTGCCAAAATCACTATAGATATTACACCTCCGGTAAATTGTAAAATGAAAATTAATGAGGGTCAGAAGTATATCAAAGACTCTGTCGTAACATTAAATTTTTATGCAGAAGGAGCCTCTCATATACAAATTAGAGGTGGAGATGGATGGATCGATTATGCTGAACAAGTAAAATGGACCTTGCCTCCAGGTGAAGGTGAAAAAGTAGTTTATGCTCGTTTTAGAGACGAAGTTGGTAACTACTCTAAAATAGTATCAGGTCGTGTGATTGTGGATACCACTCCTCCTGATTTAGGTCGTGTAATTATTGATGATGGTAGAAAATTCATCGATAGCCATGCGCAACATAAACTTCAATTAATAGTAAGAGGTGCAACTCACATGAAGATTTCTAATAATGAGTCTTTAAGTGATGCACAATGGATTCCTTATTCTCCAGTGGTTCCTGTTTGGAACTTCCCAATCGGAGATGGTAAGAAAACGGTCTATGTGAAGTTTAAAGATCAATCGGATAACGAATCTGAAGTCTATAGTTCTTCAGTAATGTTGGACGCCACTCCTCCACAAAATCCAAAAGTTGATATTGTAGCTGAAGGTATCGTTCAAGATACAGCCAATAATGTGAAGCTATTGAAGGATGATAAGCAAATTGTAGATCTTAAAATTAAAGCAGATGATGCTCGTTTTATGATGATTGCGAATCAGAAAAGTTTCTATGGTGCACGTTGGATGGTATATAAAGAAGAAGTAAAAGATTGGAAACTTCAAGCTGGTGCAGACGGTTTAAGGAGTGTCTTTGTGAAATTTATGGATAGAGCAAAGAATGTTTCAGAACCAGCTTTTGATAGAGTTTTAATTGATACTGAGCCTCCTGTTGGTGGTAAAATTACGATTAATAATAACGCTGAATATAGTATTGATAAAGAGCATAAAGTGCAGTTGAAATTATTCGCAAGAAAAGCTGATTTCATGCAGGTAAGTAATGATCCTACTTTTATGGGTATCGAATGGGAACCTTACAATACTATTAAAAAATGGACTTTAGATGGTGGAGACGGTGTGAAAACTGTTTTCGTAAGATATAGAGACTTAGCAGGTAACGTTTCAGAACCTGTTTCTGATAATATCAAATTAGATACTAAACCTCCATTTAACTGTTCTATTTTAGTAAAGAATCACAAAGAAGGTGTAGTTAACCATCCAGATGCTATCGCTTTAATTAGAGTAAACGCAGAGGATGCCATTAAAATGCAAATAAGTAACCACCCTAATTTTGAAAAGATTAGATGGACGGGTTACTCAGAATATAATATTCCTTGGAGACTCCCAGGTGAAGATGGCGTGAAAGAAATATATACACGCTTTATGGATGAAGCTGGTAATATTACTGACACTTACTCAGTGAATGTAACTTTGGATAGGACTCCTCCTGTAAAAGGTAGTGTTGAAATTGCTGAGGCAAAAGACAAGTTAACCAATTTAACTGATGTAAACTTGGTGATAAGTGCCGAAGGTGCTCATCAAATGAAGTTATCTTCTAGATCTGATTTTAAAGATGCAGAGTGGCAGAAATATTCGACCTCTAAGAAATGGAAATTCCCTTCTGGAGATGGGCTTAAATTCGTTTACGTGATCTTTAAAGATGAAGTGGGTAACCTTTCAAGACCAGCATATGCATCGGTAGGTGTAGATACAGACGCTCCAAGAGAAGGAAGTATCTTAGTTGCCAATGGTGAGAAATATTGTACTGATCCTGATGCGGTAGTTCGATTGAAACTAAATGCAAGAGGAGCGACAAAAATGATGATTTCTAACGATAAAGATTTTACTGATGCCAAATGGGAGAAGTTTAAATATTATATCTATAATCATTATTTAGAAGCTGCTGAAGATGGAGAAAAGACCGTTTATGCTAAATTTAAAGATGATGCAGAAAACGTTACTGACGCTGTTTCTTCAAGCATTATTTTGGATAGACAAGAGCCTGTTAATGAGAAATTGATTATTAATAATGGTGAAGAATATACCAATGAGAAATCTGGTCGAGTTGCATTAGAGATTTATGCTGAGGACGCAAAAGAGATGAAAGTCTCTAATGATAGATACTTCAAGCAAAATATTAAATGGGAGCCATATGCAACATCTAAAGATTGGTTGATTAAACATTCCACTGATGGTCAAAAGTTCGTCTATGTTAAATTCCGTGATGATGCAGGTAATGAATCATTAGTTACAGAAGGAAGAATAATTTTAGATACTACACCTCCAATTCCTCAATATGTGAAAATTAATGGAGGGGCAACAGCAGTAGACTCTCCAACGGTTACTATCCAAACAAAAGCTAGAGATGCTAAATTTATGATGATCTCTAATGATCAAAGCTTTACTGGTGGAGTTTGGAGACCTTATTCAGAAAGTTTCACATGGAGTTTAAAGGCAGGAGCAGGAATCAAGAGAGTATTTATTAAGTTTAAAGACAACTCTCAAAATGTATCTGACTTTAAATTTGCAGAGACGACTTTATATGATGTAAATAGATAACTATTAGTTGAAATAAAATCAACAATGAAGATATAAAAAAAGCCACTCGAAATTCGAGTGGCTTTATTTTTTACACGTGAGTAAAAACCGTTAGGCTTTTACAGTTCTATTATGTTTATATGATTTTACCGTTTCGGTAAGTATGTGAAAGGCATTATTTGCCATCGTATTGTGCTTATCTAAAGTTGGATTAACTTCTACCATCTCCCAGCAAACCAACTTCTCACTACTCACTAATGTAGTGTTGATTGTTAAAGCTTCCTCAACAGTTAATCCATGCTCAACAGGTGTTCCTGTTCCTTTTGAGATGCTGGGATCCATGCTGTCTACATCAAATGATACATAGATCATATCGCAGTCCTCTAATTTCTTTAAGGCTTCATGAGCTGTTTCTATTGCTCCTAATTGTCTTACTTCATCAACTGTATAATTCTTAATTCCATATTTATTGATGATGACATTCTCTGGTGTCTCAGTATCTCTAACACCAATAAAGACAATATCTTCTGCAGCTAACTTTGGAGTTGAAGTCCCTACAGATTTAATTCTATCCCAATAATCTAATGTTTCTTGATTTGGAGAGTTAACAGCTTCTTCTTTGTTATCGATATGGGTTACTATTGCTAAAGGCATACCATGCATATTACCGGAAGGAGTTGTGAAAGGTGAATGGAAATCAGCATGTGCATCGATCCATATTACACCAAGTTTCTTTTCTGGAAAAGATTTTTTAATACCAGAAATTGTCCCAGCTGCTGTAGAGTGGTCTCCTGCTAAAACAAAAGGAGTATTTTCTTTGGTTAAAACGTTTGATGTAGCGTTGCTTACACGTTCTAACATAGTGTGTACCCCATCAATATGTTTAGCATTAGGATATTGATTATTCTTGAATAAGATATTATTAACGTCATCTATATTTTGTACAGAATAATCACTAAAAAAAGTAGATTTCTGATCTAATGATGCTACAATAAGGGCGTCAATACCCATACCTGCTCCTCTCGTTCCTGCTGCAATTTCGGAACGAACAGTAAGTAACTTAATGTCCATGATGTGAAAGTTTATGTGAATTTTATGGTATACGCAAATCAACCCTTTAATTGGAATGAAGGGGACTATAAGGCGTAAAAAGGATAGTGGAAAAGTCTAATTATGAGAATGCCAACAACTGGGAAGTGTCAAAGAACTGACCTACCAAAACATACTGGGAATATGTAATTGTTTTTTGTGACATTATAGACTAATTATAATAAATTGATATGCAATTATATCTACTGTTGGGTAAACTTCCAAATTTTAAGCTGAGTTCAATGAAAAAAATTATTGAACTCAGCTTAAATAAAGGCTATATGAAGTATAACTATTGAGGAGAAGCTACTACAAAAGCATCTTTAAAACCAAGGCTTCTTACCTTCATTTTAAGACGTTGAGCAGCTTGAGGTGTAGAAACGGTTCCTACAGTATATTTATAAATCTTGGACTTATTTCGAATACTTTCATTCTCATTTACTATTAATCCTGCCTTCAATAATTTGACAATTGAAGTATTAGTAGTAGGGACTTTTTTATTTGTAGCAAGAATTTGAATACTATATAATCCATTTTTTTGATTCATCTTTTCATGGAAGGTTTTAAAACCTTTGTATATAGCTTCAGAAACTTCTTTTTGTCCGTTATATGAGTTAAGGTAAATTCGTTCATGTGGATTGGATAAAAATCCACATTCAACCAAAACAGAAGGCATAGAAGTGTTTTTTAACACAAATAAATTGTATCCTCTGTCACTTCGGTTCATAATTCCTCTTGATTGTATTAATGTGTTTCTTTCGATACTGTTAAGTATAGAATGAGCCATAGCAATGCTGATCTGATCAGAATTATTGTCTACATGTGCTTTCGCTCCCACGATCCATTTATTTGGATTGGAGTTGTTATGAATACTCAAAAAGTAATCTGCTTTGGCGTGTTCAGCAAATTTTACTCTATCTTCCAGACTCACATAAGTGTCTGAAGTTCTAGTGTAATATACTTGAACATCAGGCATAGAATTCCTGATTAACATTCCTATTCGCTTAGCAATGATAAGATTTAAATCTTTTTCGTGTTTGTGAACTTTACTACCTCTCGGTTTACCTGGATCTTTACCTCCATGCCCGGGATCTATTACTATTACAAATTTTCTATGTTGGGCAAGAGTTGGTAATTGTGTTAGTGATAAGGTAAACAGTAAAAGTAAAGTAGTAAGCTTTTGCTTATATAAAGATAGCATTATCTTTTCGTAATTAAAGATTGTTTTGTTGTACTAAATCGTTTAAAAAATTATTCACACTTTCATCGACAACATCAAAACAGTTTTCGAAACCCTGCATTCCACCATAATAGGGATCTTCCACATCTTTATTTGATTGATGATTGTCGTAAGTTCTCAATTTAAACACTTTGCTTCTGTCACTTTCTGATCTCGTCATTCGAATCACATTTTGATAATTACTATCGTCCATTACTACAATATAATTAAAATGATCGAAATCTTCTACAGTAAATTGTCTAGCAATACTCAAGAGTTCGACTCCATGCTTTTTTGCAGTCTGTCTCATTCTTTCGTCAGCTCTACTACCTGCGTGTCCTGCATAAGTGCCTGCAGAATCAATATGAAAATGATCTGTAAGGCCTCTTTCTTTGAGGTGGTGTAACATTAATCCATCAGCTAAAGGGGAACGACAGATGTTACCAAGGCAAACAAATATGATATTGATTTTATTAGGCATCTTAGAAGCTTGTTAAGGGATTGTAAGCTTAAAAAGTTGAAAATTTAATTTATATTTTAAGAATTACAATTTATGTTGTTTATTTTAAAAAACAATTACTTGTGTGATAATTTTTCAAGATTTATCATATGTTTTTTTCTCTAACATTATGTAAGCCATTTTGAAATACTAATTCCAATATAGGAAATCAAAATCTATAGTTTTTTTACATAAAATCTATGAAATTATACTCTAAATTATTTAATTCTTATATTCATATCGTCATTGACAATTCTAATTTTATTACGAAATGTGAATTGAATTTTTTAATAACTGCACTATAAAATACATCTTCATATATCAATTATTTATGAAAAAGATTTTTAAAACTGTGATATATATTCTACTCGTCTTAATTATTGGAGCATTAGCGTTTTTTTTCTGGGCAAAATCACCTAATCTAGATTCCTCAGAATATGCTAAAATCACAAAGTTTAATGGAAATGAATCGTCTAAAGCTGTAGAAGATTCCGTACTTTCAGTGATTACTTACAATATTGGATATCTGTCTGGTATGACAAATAATACCTCGGTACGTCCTGCCGAAGAGTTTTATACGAATAATTTAAAATCAATTATCTCAGGTTTGAAGAAACATCCGGTTGATGTGTTGGCCATTCAAGAAATTGATTTTGGAGGGAAGCGATCATACTACGTGAATCAATTTGAAGAAATGGGTGAACAATTGGGTTATTATAATGGTTGTCGATCGATCAATTGGGATAAGAAATATGTGCCATTTCCATATTTTCCGCCTTCAGTTCACTTTGGTAAAATGCTTAGTGGTCAGGCAATGATGACAAATTTTGAAATTACAGATTACGAAAGAGTAGTCTTGTCAAGAGTTCAGAGTCACCCTTACTATTATGCTGCAATGTATTTAGATCGTTTAGTAGAGCGTGTGAAAATAAAAGTAGGTGATCAAGAAGTGATGGTTTTTAATGCGCACACTGAGGCATTTGATCAAGATACGAGAACAAAACAAATGTTCTTTTTAAAAGATTGGTTTTTGAAAACTGCTGAAACAATGCCTGTAATTTTATTGGGTGATTTTAATTCTGATCCATCTTATGAAAACGCAGCCATTTTAGAAATGTATAATGATGAGCGTATTGGAGCGATGTGTTCCAAAGAAAATTTACTTGGCGAGAAAACACTAACTTATCCTACAGATAAGCCAATAGAACAGCTCGATTTTGTCTTTTACTCTTCAAGACACTTTGAATTATTAGACTGGAAAGTTCTATATGATTTAGGAGAAGTTTCTGATCATTACCCTGTTTTAGCGAACTTGAAATTGAAGAAATCAGAAGAGTAAAATCCAATAATTGTAAAAATATTGATATTTCATTCTATTAGAATAAATAAATATGAAAAAGCATTCTTTTGAGAATGCTTTTTTATTAGTTTTGCTAATCTATGAAGTACGCTGTAATTGATCTTGAAACTACAGGAGGTTCCGTCGCCCAAGGAGGGAAGATTATCGAAATCGCCATAATTGTCTTAGAAAATGGTGTTGAAATAGACCGTTTTGAGTCTTTTGTAAATCCAGAGATGAATATTCCTCCTTTTATTCAACAATTGACAGGAATTAAAAATGCCACTGTAAAGGATGCTCCCAAGTTTTTTGAAATCGCCAAAAAAGTTGTGGAGGTAACTGAAAATTGTACCTTCGTGGCACATAACGCAGAGTTTGATTACAATTTTGTAAAAGATGAGTTTAAATTATTGGGTTACAAATACCTAAGAAACTCATTATGCACCGTAGAAACATCCCGAATTTTATTGCCTGGTAAGAAATCATATAGTTTGGGTAAATTATGTGATGAAATCGGCATTCCTCATAATAAACGTCACCGTGCAATTGGAGATACAGAAGCAACCGCTAAATTGTTTCAATTACTCCTAGAACAAGAAAATGCTGAACAGGTTATTGAAGAGATGACTGTTTATGATGTATATAGTTCTAAAAAGCATTATATGATTAAAAAAGAAGTCATAGATGCTTTAACTGATGAGACTGGCGTTTATTATCTCTATAATGAAGAACAGGAACTGATTTATATCGGTAAATCAAAAAATATCAGAAAAAGGATATTGCAACATTTATCGAATAAGTCTACGCCTAGAGCTATAAGAATGGCGGAATTGGTTCGTGATGTAAAAACAACAATTACGGGTAGCGAACTGATAGCACTACTTTTGGAATCTGACGAAATAAAAAAACATCAACCTAGATTTAATAGAGCACAAAGAAGAACAAAACAGTTCTTTGGTATCTATAAATATATTGATGATAATAATTATATCAATTTTAGAATTGCACCTCTTTCTGAAGGTGACTACCCTGTAACTACTACTTTTTCGAGAAAAGAAGCTGAAAGGATATTAGACAGGATGATAGAGAAAAACAATCTATGTCAGAAGCTTTGTGGTATCGATCATAGCCAAAATGCTTGCTTTAGATATCAATTGAAAAATTGTAAAGGAGCTTGTTGTGGTGAAGAAACAGCAGAGTCATACAATGTAAGAGCGAATGAAGCAGCTATGAGGTTTAGTTATGGTGCTCCAAATGTCTTCTTAATCGATAAAGGTAGAGAAGGTAACGAGAGGGGTGTCATTCAGATTGAAAATGGTATATACAAGGGTTTTGGTTATGTAAAGAAAAGCAATAACTATAATCCGGATAAGTTGAAAAAAGTAATCACTAAATATAAAGACAATGCCGATGTGAATAAGATTATTCGAGGCATGTTGAGAAAGAAAAAAGGAATTGAGAGAAAAGTTTTTTATTAATTTCATTTTTTTACTTCTCCTTATTTTAAATGTAACTGCTCAAGAAAGGGGAGGTGTACTGCGATTTGCGAATCAGAATATCGATTTAGAAACAGTTTATGCTGAAAATGAATACCATATTACTATCCCCGTAGTAAATATTGGTAACTCTAGTGTCAACGTTCTTAAAATCGATACTGATTGTGGGTGTTCTAATGCTTCTATCAATAAAGAAACAATAGCTATTGGCGATACTGCTTTTTTTACAATCAACTTTACCCCTGTAGAAGGTGAAACACCTTTTTATAGAAATATTGTGATACAAACGGATGCTAAAATATCCCAATACACTATTGTATTACAAGGTGTACTAAGTCCGTTTCTGAAAGAGAAAAATCTACACGAAATTCTCGTTCCATGGAAAAGTTATCATAAGTCACATCCAATTTTTTCGAATTATATTTTTCAAGTAAGATCAAAAAAAGGAGACGAGATCAATCTGCCCATTTACCTGACAAATGTTGGTGAGAAAACTTTACATGTCGAAGAGATATCAAGTAATACTTTAGATGTGGAAGAAGTAAAATTACCAAGGTCTGTGCTTAAAGGAGAAGTGCTGTTTTTCCCAATAACAGCCAAAGTGAAAGACGAAAATCAATACCGTCATTACCTTAAAGTGAAGACTGACGAAAGGTCTATTTTAATCCGTATTCACACATCATTTATAGAATAGAATGAGTTGATATTCTTGATTCTAAAAATATATTAAGAGCATTTAGGGATTTGCCGTTGTTATCAAAAACATTTTAAGTTAAATTCACAACTTGATTTTTTATATTGTGGGATTATATATTCATAAAATTTGATTGGGTTATTTCTAGCAATAAATTAACTAACATCATGAAAAAAATATTATTATATCTTACTTACATAAGCTTTTCATTACTTTGTCTTTCATCATGTCTTGATAATAGTGGAGCTAAAACTGAAACAGAAAAATCTTTTTTACCCTCTTCAAAAGGTAAACCTGGCGAGATGGTTCTTGTTATAGATTCTACTCAATGGGGAACTAAAGCAAGTATTGGAGGACAGTTGTATACAAAAGTTTTAGGTGCTACTAGAGGAATTTTACCACAAAGTGAACCTCAATTTACCGTTACACAAGTTCAGCCGTCTGGTTTTAATAGTATTCTTAGACAAGCAAGAAACGTTATGATTGTTACTACTTTTGACAATAAAGGTAGAGAGTCAAGAATATTAAAATCGTTTTTTGGTGAGGGTGTTATCGAAGCATTATCAAAAGATCCGGAAAAATATTATTATGTAAAGAAAGATGTTTGGGCTAAAGGACAAACAGTGATGTTATTCTTTGCTGAAAGTGAAGAAAAGATGGCTAAGGTTTTAGAAGATCCTAATAAGACTTATTACTTGACTCAACCTTTCCATGATATAGAGAATAAGCGTTTGGCAGAAAGAATTACTAAAGAAAGAGACCGTAAGATTACTCGCTTCTTAAAAGATAAATATAATGTTGATATCTCTTTATTGCAGGGATATAAAATTGCAAAATCAGAAGAAGATTTTCTTTGGTTAAGACATCCAGAAATAGCATTTGATAATAACATTATCTTAATGAAAATGCCATATACAGATGAGAAACAATTTGATGCTGATCATATTCTTAAATTTAGAAATGAATTAGCCAAAAAATACTTATATGGTAATCCTGAAGACAAAGAATCTTTTGTAATTACAGAATCAAAGGTGAAGCCTGAGATTAAAAATGCAAAAATAGACGGTAGACAAGCAGTAGAAATAAGAGGTCTTTGGAGAACAAATACCTACTCAATGGGTGGTCCATTTATTAGCTACTTATTTACTGATAAATCTGGTGCGAATCTTTATTATTTAGAAGGTTTTGTTTATGCACCAAGCATGGATAAAAGAGAGCTGATGAGAGATATGGAAGCTCAACTAAAGACGTTTAAAGACTTTTAATATATGTATTACTACATTAGCGGTAAGCTAGTTAAAAAAATACCTACCTCAGCTATCATTGATGTAAATGGGGTAGGTTATGAAATTCGATGGCCTTTAAGTGCTTTTAGTGCAGTCAATGAGGGTGATCAAGTAAAGTTGTATACTTACTTCTATGTGAAAGAAGATATGCAGCAACTCTTCGGCTTTCTGTCAGAAAATGATAGAACGGTATTTTTACAACTAATTTCAATATCTGGAGTAGGCCCTTCAACAGGGTTAGCATTTTTGTCTTCACTATCGACAGCAGAGATTTGTTCGGCCATTATGCAAGAAGATGTAAAGACAATTCAGAGTGTAAAAGGTATCGGAGCTAAAACTGCACAGCGTGTAGTTATTGAATTAAGAGATAAAATTTCTAAATTGCAGTATTCTGGAGAATTAATTCAGAATGCGACTTCTACTGCTCAAGACAATGGAATTGTAAATGAAGCTATGGATGCTCTTGTTGCCCTTGGTTTTACTAGAGCTGCTGCACAGAAATCTGTTAAGCTAATTCAGAAAAAACATGGACATGATCTATCAGTAGAAAAATTAATAAAATTAGCATTAAAACAAAATTAGCCTATAAGCGCCTTACTATTACTTTTTTAGCATTTATATAAGCAAATTATCACTCAGATAAAGTGATGATTGTAGTAATTTTTTACTATTCTTTTTATCTTTCATTTATTATCATCTGACAATTTCGACTTGTTATGAACTTATCACTAAATGCTAATGGTCGGTTGACCGTAAGATTTTAGTAAACTTAAATACTTGACTTCATTTTGTTTCGCTTACACACAGCAAATTATAAATACTTACTAGCTCTAATTTTTTTCTCAACGATAAACAATGTTTGGGCAAACGTCAAAGAGACAGTAGTATGGAATGTATTACAACAATCAATTCCTCAAGAAAATCAGCAGGAACAGGATACTACGTTGTATAAACCTCAAAAGCCTTACGAAAGAGATAGGCTTGGAGACCCTGTGTCTACCCCGCAATATAGTTCGCCAATTATTGGTACGGATCCTCATGTAAATACTCAAATTGAGCTAGATACAACAGGTAATGGCTATAATGTGCAGGAGACATTAGGTGATGGATTACAATATCGTAACCCTTCGTATTTACCCTATGACGCTTACCGTGATTATCTGTACAGGAAAAACATGGCAAGCTATTATAAAAATTTATCACTCCAACAAGATGGAGGTGATGCTTTACCCGGTCAAGGTAATGGAAAGCTAATTCCAGATATAGAATTAGGTCGTGTTGCAGATTTCCTATTTGGTGGTTCTACTTTAGATTTTCAACTCAATGGTAATGCAATGCTTGATTTCGGCTTTTTATTTCAAAGAGTTGATAACCCTCAAGTTCCAGTGACCCAACAAAGAAATGGTGGATTTAATTTCGATCAACAAGTTGGATTAGGTATGATCGGTAAAATTGGTGATAAATTAGAAATGTCAGCCAATTTTGATACAAAGAGTACTTTCCAATTTGATCAGCAATACAATATGTCATATACCGCTTATGATTATGACATCATTCAAGATATTCAAGTAGGTAATGTTAGCTTTAACGTACGTAACTCATTAATTTCTGGAGCACAGAACTTATTTGGTGTGTATAGTAAACTGAGATTTGGTAATCTATATGTTTCCAGTGTTTTCTCAAGTCAAAGAGGCTCTCAAGAGACCATTACTATAAAAAATGGTGGTCAGAATAGAGAGTTTGAGTTCAGAGCAGATACCTACGATAATAATAAACACTTTTTTATTGGTCACTTCTTTAGAGATAAATACGAAGAAGCTTTAAAGACAACCCCAAATATTATTTCTGGAGTTGTTGTTACTCGTATGAAAGTTTATGTAACCAATAGAGCCAACGATACTCAAACGCAAAGAAACTTAGTAGGTCTACTTGACCTTGGTGAAGCAGATCCTTACAATACCGCTTGGGGTGGAAGTACAAACCCAGCAGCAAGTAACGATGCAAACACGTTATATAGTCAAGTTACCCAGTTAAACCGTAATTCTGATGCTATAAAAGGAGGCTTAGAAGGATTAGGTTTAAATAATGGTACCGAATTTGAAATTCTTCGTTCTGCAAGAGAATTAGGTCCAACGGAATTTAGTTACAACCAACAATTGGGGTATATCTCAATTAATACACCACTTAGAAATGATGAAATTTTAGCCGTTGCTTTTGAATATACTTTTAATGGACAAAGCTATAAAGTAGGTGAATTGAATGAGGATCTACCAAACCTTGGACAAAATGAAGTGATGTTCATGAAACTTTTAAGTCCATCAACGATTATCACTACTGACCCTAACGACCCCTCAAAGCCGTTTCCTTTATGGGATTTGATGATGAAGAACGTTTATTCACTTCAAGCCAATTCAATTCAAAAGGAAGATTTCCAATTTAGGATCATCTACAGAGATGACCGTACAGGTGTGGATAACCCGTCTATCCAAGAAGGGGTTAACTTAGCCAATGTTCCTTTAATTGAGGTCACTGGATTGGACCGTTTGAACATGAACTTGGAACTCCAAAAGGATGGTAACTTTGACTTTATTGAAGGAGTTACTATTGACTCAAGGAATGGTCGGATTATTTTCCCTGTATTAGAGCCTTTTGGACAAACACTTGAAGAAAAATTCGAGCCGGGAGAAGGTAATTTAGTCACCAAATATGTATTTGAGGATCTATATAAAAAAACTCAAGCAGATGCAGTTCTGAATACAAAACAAAATAAGTATTTCATGAAAGGTAGTTATAAGGGTGGATCATCAAATGAAATCTTACTACCTGGAATTAATATAGCAGAGAACTCTGTGACTATTACTGCTGGAGGTGTTACTTTAACAGAAGGAGCACAATATACTGTCGATTATCAATTTGGTAGAGTAACTATCCTAGATGAAGGGGTATTGAACTCTGGAAAAGATATTCGAATTACCTACGAAAGAGCAGACTTATTCAACTTCCAAACTAAAACATTGGCAGGGGTAGACTTAGAGTATCATGTTAGTGAAGACTTCATTATCTCAGGTACTTTAATGCACCTTTCAGAAAAACCTTTGATTTCTAGAGTGAATGTAGGTTCAGAACCTGTGAAGAATACTATGTGGGGTCTTACTATGGACTACACCACAGAATCTAGGTTTTTAACCAAATTAGTTGATGCCATACCGGGTATTGACACGCAAGAGCAATCTATGTTCACCTTTAAGGGTGAATTTGCCCAACTCATTCCTGGAACACCTTCTCTTATAGGTACTGATGGTACGGGTTATATCGATGATTTTGAAGGAGCTGAAGTACCATATGATCTAGGTTTAAATCCTGTTTCTTGGGCACATGGTAGTACACCAGAATACATTTTGGATCAACAAGGATGGAATACTGCACCTCCAACCACAGCCGAAGATTCCTTGGCGTATAACCACCGTAGGGCATTAATGGCTTGGTACAATATTGATAATGTCTTCTATTACACAACGGGTAATACGAGTCGACCAAATAATATTACAGACGAAGATATGCAAAATCACTATGTTCGTTTGGTTCCATTCAATGAAGTATTTAAAAATAGACAGGCTAATCAAATCAACACCAATGAGGTAACTTTTGACTTAGCTTATTATCCATCAGAAAGAGGTCCTTATAACTATAATACCGATTTAAATAATGACGGTACACTCCGGAATCCTAAAGATAATTTTGGTGCAATAACTAAAGCCATTACCACAGATGTCGATTTTGATAACTTGAATGTGCAGTATATAGAATTCTGGATGATGGATCCGTTTATGACAGGTAAAAACGCTGAAATAGAAGGAGCAAACAACAATACAGGTGGTAAGTTATTTATTGATTTAGGTAGTATTTCCGAAGATGTAGTTCCTGATGGTAGGCACTTCTTCGAGAACGGTATGACGACCAATAAAGATCTATTAAATCGTTCAGTATGGGGTTATTCTCCTACTACTCAATTTGTGAATAATGTATTTAGTACTGCAGTTCCAAGAGATGCTCAAGATATTGGTTACGATGGTTTGTCGAGTGAAGAAGAAGCAGAATTTTTTAAGCAGTTCTTTATTGATCGATTGCCAAGTGTATTATCACCAGAAGCATTGCAAGCAATTATTGCCGACCCATCAGGTGATGATTTTAAATACTATCTAGGTGATGAAGCTGATGCTCAAAACTTAAAAGTTTTAGAAAGATATAAAAGGTTTAACGGAACAGAGAGAAACTCACCAGAAAACCAAGGAGGTGGAGGTTTTACTCCTTCAAATACTAGTTATCCTAACAACGAAGATTTGAATGGCGATAATACCTTAAATGAATTGAACGCTTACTTTGAGTATGAATTAGATTTACGTCCAGGACAATTAGAAAACAATAAGTTTGTCGTTGATAGAGTAACTTCGGAAGCTCCCGAATCAAGGGAATTAGTGACTTGGTATCAAGTTAGAATCCCTATTAGAGATGATAATAATTACAGTAAAGTAGGAGGTATTGATAATTTTAAGTCGGTGAAATTCATGCGTTTATTCATGACAGATTGGGAGCAGCCAGTTGTGTTACGTATGTTGAATTTCCAATTAGTAGGAGCACAATGGCGTCAATACACTCAAAATATTGAAGATGATGATCTGCCAATTTCAACCGCTAAAGTTGAGATTTCATCAGTAAATATCGAGCAGAATGGAGTAACTGATACACAGACTAGAAAAATTCCTTATGTATTGCCTCCAGGCTTCGAAAGAGATTATGATGCAACATCAACGGTTACAAGACGAATTAACGAACAATCCATACAAGTAAACGTTGAAGATTTAGATGTAGATGATGGTATCGGGATCTTTAAAAACTTTAGTCTGAATTTAGTCAATTACAAGCGACTCAAGATGGAGCTTCATGCACAATCACCATCTGATATCACCCGGGATGATGAAGTCCGGGGTTTCTTGAGAGTGGGTACTGACCTTACAGATAACTACTACGAAATAGAAGTTCCTTTGAAAATCACACAAAAAGGAGCTACTACTCCAGAAGTAATTTGGCCAAGGGAGAACGAAATTGATATCGCCTTAGAAGAACTTTATAAAATTAAAGTTCAGCGTAATTCGGAAAATGCAGATAGAGATATTCCGTATCCAACCAATTTGGAGGCAGCAGGACCAAACGTTCGTCAATATCGGGTAAGAGTCGTGGGTAACCCAGATATGAGTGCGATACAAACGGCTATGATTGGTGTTCGAAATAAAACCACCGATAATGCCAGAAAAGATATTAGAATTTGGGCCAACGAGCTAAGAGCAACAGAATATTCTACGTTCTCATCATGGGCTGCAAATGCATCAATTGATGCCACTTTAGCCGATTTTGCCAATATTAAAACCAATGTTCGTTACAGTACGGTTGGTTTTGGTGGTATCCAAGATAAAATCGGTGATCGTCAGATGGAAGATAATTTAGAGTTTGGTATTGCGGCAAACATCAACTTAGATAAGATCTTCTTAAATAGAATAGGTTTATCAGTTCCTATTTATATGAGTTATGATCGAAAAGGCTCTAATCCATATTTTGATCCTTTAGATCCAGATGTACCTCTTGATGTTTCTTCAGAAGTTAGAGGCAGCTATTACAGCGAACAAGTGAAATACTTAGAAGAGGCGAGAAGTATCAATATTTCCAATCTAACGAAAGTGAAAATGAACCCTGAGGCCAAAAGTTACCCTTGGGATATTGAAAACTTTAGTTTAAGCGGTTCCTATTCTGATAGAAATATGAGAGATAAGAATACCGAAGCGAAAGATTTCAAACAATGGAAATTAGGTGCTGCCTATTCTTATCAATCGCCATTAAAAGCATGGGAGCCTTTTAAGGATACGCAAGGTGGGGATTGGTCATCATTAATTACTGATTTCAATTTA
This sequence comes from Flammeovirga yaeyamensis, assembly GCF_018736045.1. NCBI lineage: Bacteria > Pseudomonadati > Bacteroidota > Cytophagia > Cytophagales > Flammeovirgaceae > Flammeovirga > Flammeovirga yaeyamensis. The sequence continues at coordinate 2,163,094 of NZ_CP076132.1, forward strand.
AATCCATTGCCAAGTTCAATTACTGTTAGAGGTGATTTAGATCGTCAGTATAGATATACTCAATTTAGAAGTTACGAAGAAGGAAGAGGTTTTGTAAAAGATGGTATTTTACCAACTTACGAAAAAAGTTTCCTATTTAATAGAGGATATAATTTAGGCTGGAATTTAGCGAAGAGTTTGAAAATTGATTACCAAGCAACTGCCAACGCCTTAGTCGACGAGCCAGAAGGGGCAATTGATACAGATACGGCAAGGGATTCCATAATGAATAACCTTTTAGACTTTGGTCGTATGAAGTTATTCACTCAGAATTTATCGGGTACTTATAATATTCCTATCAATAAAGTGCCAGGTCTTGATTTTATTGGAGCAAATGCTAGATATGTAGCAGGTACTAATTGGACAGCAGGTACTTTAGGTATTGCAGATACTCTTGGTAACACAATTGGTAACACACAGCAAATATCTTTAAACTCTAAGTTTGATTTCAAAAATATATATAAGAAGATTGGTTATGTAAATCACTTAGAAAATGGAGTGAGTAATCGTGGTCGATCAAGGTCTAGGAATAGAAATCAGCAACAGCAACAAGGGGGGAATAGGTCTAAAAAGCCAACGAAAGATTATACTCGTTTAGCTTATCAGAAAGTGAAATTAAAAGATAAATTGAAGGATCTGCGAACAGAACAAACTAATCTTCAAAATGCTGATAAAGATAAAATTGATAAGCAGAAAGAGAAAATTGAAGCAAAGATCACTAAGCTGAAAACGAAAATTGAGAAGTACAAAGGAAAAGGAAAAGATTATGCAGATTTAGATGCGAAAATTTTAACGTACAATACTCAAATTGATACTCTTGATGCACAACTCGCAAAGGAAAATCCTAAAAAGAATAAAAAACTGGAGAGTATTGCAGAAGAAATTAAGAAAACTGAACAGGAGTTGTTGGCCGTGAATGATCAGTTAAAAGAAAGACCTGAACCTACCAAATCTGCAGGAGAGAAATTAGGAGACACAGGTATTCGTTTTCTTACAATGTTGAAAGACATTGATATGACTTATTCAGAAAATAATGCAACTACACTTCCTGGATATATGCCGACGGCGGAATATGTTGGTTTAGATTCTAAGACCAACGCGCCAGGCTTACCTTTCTTATTGGGTAGTCAGGATCCAAGTATTCGATTTAAAGCGGCTGAAAATGGATGGTTAGCGCCAAGTGAATATTTAAATAATCAGTTCGTTCAGACGAAAAGGGAAGAATATAGAGTGCGAGCGAATTTAGAGCCTTTCAGGGATTTTAAAGTAACTCTGACTTCAACATCTAATAGAACAGAATCATATTCTGAAGTATTTAGATTCGATAGTAGTATAAATGATTATAACTCTCTATCACCAACAAGAACAGGTACTTTTGGCATCAGTTTCTTCTCTATGGGTACTGCATTCTCAAAACCTGATGGAAACAATGAATCAGAAGTTTTCAATCAGTTTGTAGCCAATAGATCTGAAGTGAAAGATCGACTGAACAGTACAAGGACATCAAGTCAAACTCAATACAAAGAAAATGATCAAGATGTGTTAATTCCTGCATTTATTGCAGCATATACTGGTCAGAGTTCATCTAAAGTTGGTTTGTCTGCTTTCCCTTCTTCATTCCCAATACCAAACTGGGATGTGAGATACACAGGTTTATCTAAATTGAAGGTTTTTGAAAACTCAATCAAATCCATCACTTTAGCACACGCTTATCAATCGAATTACACGGTAGGTAACTATAACTCTTCTTTATTATATGGTGCGACTGAAATTGGTCCAGATAGAGATATTAATGATCAGCCTGTAGCTGAGGGGCAAGATGGTAATATCGTTCCAGTATATGTCATCAACCAAGTGAATATTGAGGAACGTTTTGGTCCTCTTATCGGTATCAATATCAAATTGATGAATGATTTGCAGATTAAGTTTGACTACAATAAAGGAAGAATGTTATCTCTGAATCTATCAAATGCTCAGGTAACAGAACAATTGAACAATGACTTTACCATTGATATTGGATACACAACTACAGGAATGAAACTTCCATTTAGATCTAAAGGTAGAACGACTACTTTGAAAAACGATATCACATTTAGATTGGCCATGTCGATTAGAGATAATCAAACGACTCAATATAGAATGGAAGAGGAGAATGTAGTGACTGCAGGTAACATGAACTTTGCTTTAAGACCAACCGTGAATTATATGTTGAATGATAGAGCAAATCTTCAATTCTATTTTGATAGAACGATTAACGATCCAAAAGTATCGAATGCATTTAGAAGAACATCTACAGCATTTGGTGTTCAGTTTAAATACTCACTAACACAATAATTTGATTTTAATAATAGATTAAATATAAAGAAGGGGCCATTTCAAGTGAATGAAACGGCCCCTTTATTTATTTGGAGAGAGTTAATTACAAGTTACCTCTTAATGCCTGCTCTCTTTCAATCGCTTCAAACAAGGCTTTAAAGTTCCCTTTGCCAAATGATTTTGCCCCTTTTCTTTGAATAATCTCAAAGAATAATGTAGGACGGTCTTCGACAGGTTTTGTGAAGATTTGTAATAAATATCCTTCTTCGTCACGATCTACTAGGATATTTAATTCTTTAAGTTGATCAATTTCCTCGTCAATGTTTCCAACACGTTCTTTAAGATCATCATAATAATTGTCTGGAACATAAAGGAACTCGATACCTCTTTTTCTTAATTCACTTACCGTATAGCAAATGTCGTCTGTAGCCACGGCAATATGTTGTACGCCAGAACCATTGTAGAATTCTAAGTATTCCTCAATTTGAGATTTTCTCTTTCCATCAGCAGGTTCGTTGATAGGGAATTTTACATATCCATTTCCGTTGGAAACTACTTTAGACATTAGGGCAGTGTATTCTGTGGAGATATCGTTATCGTCGAAAGTAAGTAGCAACTTGAAGCCCATCACATCTTCGTAGAATTTCACCCACTGATCCATTTCGCCTAATTCTACGTTACCAACACAGTGGTCAACATATTTTAATCCTACATCTTTCACTTTCATAAGAGGTTCTTTTCCAACAAAGTGTGGTAGGAAGGCTCCGTTGTAGTTTTTTCTCTCTACAAAGGTGTGAATAGTATCACCATACGTTTTGATACTAGACATTACAACTTCACCGTCTGCATCGGTGATTGAGTGAGGGGCTTGAACAGATTCAGCTCCTCTTTTTACAGTTTCTTCGTATGATTTATGGGCATCGTCTACCCATAAAGCCAATACTTTTACGCCATCGCCATGCTTGTGTACATGTTTGGCGATTTCAGAGTTGGAATTAAGTGATGTGGTGAATACAAAACGAAGTTTTCCTTGTTGAAGGACATAACTTGCTTTTTCTTTTACTCCTGTTTCCGGACCAGCGTAGGCAACTAGTTTAAAGCCAAAAGCAATTTGATAAAAATACGCGGCTTGCTTGGCGTTTCCTACATAAAACTCAATGTGATCTGTACCATTGATAGGCAGAAAATCCACTCCGGATTTTACGTTTTTTTCCGATGTTAGCATGTGTGTTAAATAAATGTGTGTTTAAATTGGTATGTATATATCTAAGAACAATGAAAAGAAAATGTTTGTTTCAGGCTGTGAATAAGGTATGTGAAATAAAACATACGCGTATGCAATGAACTCTGAATGACAGATTCAATAGGATAATTCGTTGTCTTAAGAATAATAGAATCAACTTAGTATCAAGGACTGATCTAAGCGGTATAAAAAAAGGTGGACTAAACCACCCTTAAATATTTTTAAGCTAATGCTGTTTCACTGTAGTAGAATATAGGTGTATGTGTTTATAACGTCAAAATAGTTAGTTTAGTTGATCTTTCAAAATTCTGAACTCCACAATTGGTGAAATTCTTTCATACAGTATGTTATAAACAGCTCTAGTGATAGGCATCTCTTTTTCAATTTCAAGTCGCTTAGCTATCTCGAAAATACTTTTTACAGCATAGTATCCTTCGGCTACCATTTGCATCTCTAGTTGTGCTGCTTTTACAGAGTAACCATGTCCAATCATATTTCCGAAAGTTCTATTTCTACTGAATTGAGAATAGGAAGTCACCAACATATCACCTAAATAGGCGGTGCCCAATAAGTTTCTTTTGATATGGTAGGCAGCTTTTAAAAAATATTGAACTTCTTGCATCGCATTGGATACCAATACCGCTTGGAAGTTATCACCATAACCTAACCCATGAGCTATACCGCAAGAAATGGCGACGATATTTTTCATCACTGCAGAATATTCAACACCGTATATGTCACGTATTGAGGTAGTTTGAATATATCTATTCTGCATTGCTTCAGATAAAGCTTTACCAAAACGCTTACTCCCAGAAGCAATAGTTAAGTAGGCTTGTTTTTCCATAGCCACTTCTTCTGCGTGACAAGGACCACCAATAACGGCTACTCTTTTATGATGAACATTAAAGTTTTGTTCAATATGTTCTGTAACTAAGATATGTTTCTCAGGAATTAGACCTTTGATAGCGGAGATAACGAACTTGTTTTCGAAATCTTTTGGTGTAAGGTCTTTGATAGCATCTAGAATAAAGGCCGCTGGAACAGCTAATAGAATCGCATTGGCTTCTCTGATGGCATCTTTAATATTACTAAAAGGAACCACACTTTCTGGTGATATTTTAGCAGAAGGTAGATATCTTGGGTTAGAATTGTATTGTCTGATATGGTCTATATCATCTTGATTACGAATCCACCAATGTAATTTTGTTTTTCCTCCATCTGATAAAATTTTTACTAATGCAGTTGCCCAACTACCCCCGCCGATAACGGCAATTTTTGAGATATCGGGAATGACATTTTGATCTTCCAGAAATTGAGAATGTTTTTTATTTTGTCCCACGCGCTATATATATACAGGTTCCTAGTGTAAAAGTAATGAAACGTCAGCAAATTTAAATAACATAACAGTTTCAATTTACAAGTATGCTGTTTATTTATTTTCTTTGCAATTCCAAAACATACAAAGTAAAGGCAATTTTTTAAATACTTAATACGAATTTTACTTCGGAAGGTGTTTTTTATTGTCAATAATCAAAAATGTATGTTAATGTCTATAATTATTGCAATAATTACTTGATTCTTTTTAATTTTTTGTAATTTTGCAATAATACAAACTATCTGAATAGAATCTGATATGAAAGATATACAACCATTAGAAAGTTGGTCTGTAGTTAAAAATGGCGGTCCGATTGCCATTGCAGGACCATGTAGCGCGGAGTCTGAAGAGCAGTTGATGGAAACTTGCCGTCAGATTACTGAAGAGATAGATATCACAATGCTACGAGCAGGTATCTGGAAACCACGTACAAGACCGGGATCATTCGAGGGAATCGGTGAAGAAGGTTTAAAATGGTTCGCCAACGTTAAAAAAGAATTGAATATGCCTATCACTACTGAGGTGGCAAACGCTCAACACGTTGAGTTAGCCCTTAAGTATGGTGTAGACGTTCTTTGGATTGGTGCTCGTTCGACAGTAAACCCTTTTACTATCCAAGAAATTGCGGATGCATTAAAAGGTGTTGACGTTCCTGTAATGATCAAAAACCCAATCAACCCAGACTTAGCATTATGGAAGGGTGCGATTGAGCGTATTTATGGCGCAGGTATCAGACAAATTGCTGGTATCCACCGTGGATTCTCATCTTTTGAGAAAACTCAGTATAGAAATATACCTATGTGGAAATTGGCTATCGCCCTAAAAACTGAATTACCAAACTTGCCTCTAATCTGTGACCCTTCACATATTGGTGGTACTAGGGATTTAATTTATCCTGTTTCTCAAAAAGCGATCGATTTAGATTTCGACGGATTAATGATTGAAACGCATAGAGACCCAGATAACGCTTGGTCTGATGCTTCTCAACAAGTTACTCCTAAGCGTTTAGCTGAGATCTTAAACGAGGTGAAAATTAGAAAGAGCACAACTGATGCTGAAGAAGTAAATAACAAATTGGATGATCTTCGTTCGAAAATCGACCGTTTGGATAACGAACTTCTTGAAGTATTGTCTCAAAGAATGAACGTTGTGAACGAGATTGGAGATTATAAGAGAGAAAACAACCTAACTGTATTCCAAGCAGGTCGTTGGATCGATATCTTCCAAAACCGTCCAGAACAAGCTGAGAAATTAGGTATTGGCAAATCATTTATGGAGCAATTATTCAAATTGATCCACGATGAGTCTATCCGTGTTCAAACTAAAGTAGTAAACACTGAAAAAGCATAAGCTTTTTAGGATATATTAAAGGCGGTGAATCTTCTTAGATCACCGCCTTTTTTGATAAAATATCAATTAAACGTTAAAACTAACGTCAAGAGAAAAGATTGACTATGAGTATCAACAAAGTTACTTTTTTAAATAGTGTAGCAACGTCTACTTTTGAAGAATTGGTATCATATACCAATTTGGCGGTAATTGTAGACGAAAACACTAAAAGAGATTGTTATCCAATCGTACAAGAATATCTTCCTTCACATATTTTGATAGAGATCGAAAGTGGTGAGGAGAACAAGACATTAACTACTTGTCAGCACATTTGGCAAGAATTGACAGATGCCGGATTTGACAGAAAAGCTGCTGTCTTGGATCTTGGTGGTGGTGTTATTGGCGATATGGGTGGTTTCTGTGCTTCAACTTATAAAAGAGGAATTGATTTTTGGCAAATGCCAACTACTTTGTTGTCTCAAGTAGATGCTTCTGTTGGTGGCAAGTTGGGCATTGATTTTGGTAAACTGAAAAACCATATTGGGGTATTTAGAGTGCCTAATAATGTGTTGATTTATCCATCGTTTATCAAAACATTACCAGCAAATGAATTACGTTCTGGTTTTGCTGAAGTCATTAAACACTGTTTGATTCAAGATGCAGACCATTGGAAAACGGTTTCATCTAAACCGTTGGCTGATCAAGATCTTGAGGCGATTATTCCTCATTCAATCAATATCAAAGATAAAGTGGTGACTTCTGATCCTACAGAAAAAGGATTAAGAAAAATATTGAACTTTGGTCACACTGTAGGACATGCGATCGAATCTTACCTTTTAGATATTCCAGGGAGAAAATTATTACATGGAGAAGCTATCGCAATTGGTATGATTGCTGAAGCGTGGCTATCTACAAAATTTACTGGCTTAACTACGGTTGAATTAATCGAAATTCAAAGCTATATTCTTAGAGTCTATGGTAAGGTAGAAATCAAAGAATCTGATTTACAACATTTATATTCTTATTTACTTCAGGATAAGAAAAATACTGGAAAGAAATTAAGTTTCTCTCTATTAAATAAAATCGGCGATTGTACGTACGATCAATTTATTGAGTGGAACGATATTGAAGAATCTATTCGATATTACATGAGTTTGTAAAAAAACAGACAATATATATTCAAAAAAGAAAGAGACGACTTCAATGTTGAGGTCGTCTCTTTAATTATTAGTGTTTCAAATTATATATTTCTAGTCATCGCAGGGTTTATTTCCCTTTGAATCATATCTTTTGCGTGTGGTAGATGCTTAAAGGTTTTAATAAACCAACCTCTATTCTTACCAAAGGTTTCTATTAAATGATGATCTTGTATTTTCAAACTGGTCATCATATATATTTTAGTCGTTTTATTTAAACGAATTTTATCCAAAGAAGAGATCAAGTAATGCTTTTCATGTATCTCGAAGGGTTTTTCCAATTGACTACTATCAATCATCAAAATGGGATGGTTCTTTTTGTTTAGAAGATCTTTTGCATCCATTAAAGCATGGATCATCTCCTCAACATTTGGAATACCTTTTACTTCGAGTACAACATAACGATCATGATTTATGATTTCGTATTGCATCAGGTAAATATTAGCGTATGAGATAACGTGACATTTAGTGAATGTTACTTCACAAACCAAATGTAACTAATATCAATCAAAAAAGATGACGATGATCACTAAAAAATTGTTAATGGTCAATATTTACATCTGTACGTTCTCTTTTACTTCAAAAGGTTCTGGAATGTTAGGGTCTCCAACACATGTAAGTACATCAATTTCTATGGCTCTAGCAATAGTCGAAATAGGAACATCATTTGCAGATCCTTCGAACGGATTTTCACCTACAGTCCCGATACGTTCCATAGTATGGAATACCCAAGAAACAAGGGTGGTAAAGGGAACAGAAAACCATATAAAGTAGTCACCAATTAATGGGAAGTTACTCATCATATTTTCTCCCAATCTAGCAAACTCTGGAACAATACCTAAAGGAAGGATAATGATAAATGCCCAAACAAAATATACATTTAATGTAGCGTATTGTCTCGGGTAAGGGAAGTTTTTTATTCTTTCACTCTTTCCCTGTAACTCTAATAAGGTTCTTATGATACTTTCTAAGTGAAGAAATGAAAATTCCCAGATAAGCCCTTTTTCTTTTAATTTTCTAAGATGTCTAGATTGAAGTTTAATGATTGATGCGGCTTTATTGCCACCAACTCTCATCACAAAATCAAGTTCTTCTTTAGAAAGATATTCCGAAAGGGCGTCCCTTTCTTCAATCACAAACTCAGGTATATGTATTTTATTGGCCCATTCTCTGTTTGTATGGTGATCCATAAATGATTCCCATGTTTTTTTTGTTCTCATTGCATATCTTAAAGCAGTAAGCCATGCCATATGTCTTCGGACAATAGCTTGCTTCTCTAAAAATAGTTCTTGTTCCGATAGTTCTTCTCCTTCTTTTGCATATTCGTTGGTGACCATGTCTCCAACATGAATTGAAAAGGTACGAGAGTCGTTAACAATACCACCCCAAATTTTTCGAGCTTCCCATAGTCGCCCATAAACTGCATTGTTACGAAAACCAACAACAAATGCTACAGCAGTACCCACCAATGCGATAGGTGTCCATGGTAATCCAATCCATGTTTGTCCGAAGATATCGTATGCAACCGTCGGGATAATGGCTAAAATGATGAAGATGATTGTATCAGACCTTGTCCATAAGGCCATTTCTTTTAAAGAGAAGTATTTTTTGATTAACATAAAATGTTGAGGTTTAATGACTCTATGAATATAATCATCATTCTTTATTTATGTAATACTTCCTTTCTGTTTTTCTAATAAAAGTACCTTAATACTCTATTTAAAGTATGATTTAAAGATCTGTAAATCAATACAAAAGCAATCTTTGTTGATCAAAATGAGTGGAAGCCCCTATTTACAATAGCGTTTTATCTCCTTAAAATTGAGGAAACAAACAGTTCAATTATTTAAACAGCTTTAAGATGAAACGACTATTATTGTTTTCGTTATTTATCCTATTTAGTATAGGGCATTTAACCTATGGTAAAACAACTTCAACTCCAACTGCATTTGTTGAAATTGGTAGTGGGCAGACTCCTACAACAGATCCTATTTACTCTAATTGGAATTATGCATGGGGTAGTTTTCTATACAAAAGTGAAGATTTAGGAGAAGCTAAAACAATTAGTAAAATCTCTTTTTATGGTTACAAAGACTTTTCAGGATGGGAAAAAGCATTTCCAAATCAAAAAGTATATTTTTCATTAGTTACAAAAGACGATGTTTCATTAACCTACCCGGATCTTAATAATTATACTAAGGTTTTTGAAGGTACAGTGACTTATCCTGCCAATGGTGCCGATTGGATGGATATTGATATTGAAGATTTTGAATATGATGGAACTAGTGATTTAATTATTCATTGGCAAAATCATTCAGGTGAGTCATATCAAACGTCTGGTTTATTTTATGGCACAGTGAATCAGGATCATCAAGCAGTAAGTGGAAATGATAATAACTTTCCTACAGGTGTAAATGGATGGAGACCCTCAAATAACGCGACTCCAAACATACGTTTTCATTACCTAGTAAATGAAAATACGCCATGTACTCCTATTGCTGTAAATCCAACCAATCAAGCTTCTAAAGTTTTAGTAGATCAAGCTATTGAATTTAGTTTATGCAATACGGAGCGTTACGATTTCTATTTAGGTACTTCTGCAGATAATATGCAACTAATTATCTCGGACCAAGCTGTAGCTGCCGATGGTACTGAATCTTATAAAAGTCAGACTTTATGGGAATCAAAAACTACCTATTATTATCAAATTGTAGCGAAGAAAGGAGATAATTCTACTTCTTCAGCAGTATTATCTTTTACTGCACAAAAGTTTGTGGAGGAATTTCCATTTATTATAGATTTTGAAGATTTCTACATTAGTCAAATAACAGGAAACAGAATTGGTAGAATTATCAATACTAACTTTCCTGACGATTCAGATTGGGAGTTTGATGAATATTGGATTTCAGGTGATATAGACGGTTTTCCTGATGGTATATATAAAGGAGAGATGTCTGGTTATGTTTCAGCATGGAGATCAGGTGATTATTCATTAGTGACGCCAAGAATGAACCTTAAGGAGAATTCTGATATTACATTCTATTGGAGAACAGGTTCAAATTCTCCTTCAAGTGGAACTTTCCTAGAAATATCTACTGATGGAAAGCAGACATGGTCTGAAATTGGGGCAATGATGCTAGAAGGTAACATGGAAAATTATAAGTATGAATCTTTTGATTTAAGTGGTTACTCTGGAGATAATGTTTATATCCGATGGAGATATCATGAAGCTTCTAGTTGGTCACCAAAATATTTCTGGATAGATGATATTGTTATCAAGGAACAAAAAGTAGAACCTGAAATTCAAATTGAAGTAGATAATCTCACTTTTGCTACTGTGAGTGTTGGAAGTAAAGTAAGTAAAACTGTTACGGTAACCAATACGGGTAGAGCACCACTTATCATCAGAGGTGGATCATCTACAGGTCCTTTCTCAACTGATTATACTGGAACAATCGACGTTGGATTATCTGCCGACATCAAATTATATTTTGAACCAACTGAGGTGGGTGATTTTGAAAGTTCATTTACTTTAGAAACAAATTCGACTGTAGGCTCAAATGATATTACATTGATAGGTTCAGCTTATCAACCTTTATCTGATTTCTTTGAAAACTTTGATAATAGTACCGAAATGCCTGAAAAATGGAGTCAGGTAAGAAGTTCATGGGATAACTATACAAGTGTTGAGGTAATTAACGGTGCCTTAGAATATTTCACAGCTCCTCACTGTGCTCGTTTGATGAACTTGAACGACTTTGAATCGGATGTCATCTTAGTGTCGCCAGGTGTGAAAAACTTTGATACAAACCGTATCGTTTTCCAAGCAAAAAAATCTAATGATGCATATGATTTAACTCTTGAGGTTGGATTAATGACAGACCCAACGGACCCATCCACTTTTGAGTTAAAAAAGACTTTTGAATTGACAAGTGCTTACAAACAGTTCAATCTACTTTTTAGTCATACTGATAAAGGACCGTACATCGCATTTAGACACGGAGGAAGAGAGCAGAAAATTACAGCTGCTTTAATCGATGATATTTCTTGGGAAAAGATTTCTAACGGATTCCCATTAGCGGCAAATCCAATATCGCCTGCATCGAACGCTGTGGAAGTAGATATGATGAAAGGAGTGAAATTAGAATGGCTAGATGGCGGTGGAGCAACAGAAGGTTATAAAGTGAATGTGGGGACAAATTATCCTCCAAACAATATGATTTCTGAGCAAGAAGTAACTTTAGATGTTGCTGCTTTAGATTTAGAAAACTTAGAATATAACACTCAATACTATTGGCAAGTAGTGCCATATAATAGTAACGGTGAACTGCCTAATGCTCCAGTATGGTCATTTACAACCATCCCTGATCCAACTGTTGAGACTTTCCCATATCTCGAAAATTTTGAGACAATGAAACAAGGAACGACTAAACCTATGGGTTGGTCAATAGACGATTTGAATCTTGACGGTAACGAATGGAAACAGATTACAGATGATGGATCAAATGATTTGGTGAAGGGTTCTGGAGCAATGCAGATTTCTGGTAAAAAAGATGATATTCTTTACTCAGTTCCATTGGCTTTAGAAGAAGGAACTACCTACGAATTGTCATTTAGTATTAGAACAGAGCTTGATGCACTTGAAGATAAATGGCATACAGAAGAAGTAGAAGTTTATTTGGTAAGTGATAATGACGTGACAGCATTAGGTGATGTCTTAGTAAAAGCTTCTACTATAGAAGATGCATGGAAGGATGTGACAATAACGTTTGACGCTCCAGAAACTAATAATATGTTTCTAGCATTTTACACTAAAACGGAACTTTCAACAGGTGTGCTGACTCTAGATAATGTATCCTTAGATATTGCAGGAGAGAATCCAATTACTTTCACTTCTTCAATAGTTGAAGAGGGAGCTATTTATCATGATTATAGCTATGTAATTACAGCCACTCATAAAGATGGAATCGCCATTGAATTTACTTTAGATGATGCTCCGGAGTGGTTGTCAATAGAAGATCATAATGATGGGTCTGCTACATTATCAGGAAGAACTAATGAGGCAGGTTCTTATTATGTTAGAGTGAAGGCAATGGCCGATAATAAAATTGCAAGTCAGCAATTCGATCTTAGAATTTTGGATATCGAAAATCCTCTCTCATTTATTTCAATACCTACTTTATCAACTAAAATCTTTGATACTTATGAGTATGAAGTACAAGTAGGTTGTGATATTGATGAAGCAGTTTCTTTAGAACTTACTCAAGGACCTCAATGGTTATCACTTGATATGGTAGAAGGTAAATATGTATTAAACGGTATGCCTTCAACAACAGGAAATAATGTGATTACACTTAATGCTACTGTAGCTGACTGGAATTTAAATCAAACATTCACATTGAAAGTTATTGAAATTGATAACCCATTAATGTTTACTTCAGAAGCTACTTTTACCGCTATTGAAGGAGAAACTTTTGAACATGAAGTAACGGTTGATGGCTTAGAAAATGTAGCAATCACTTTATCATTAAAAGAAGCACTAGAAGGTGTGGAATTAATTGATAATGAAGATGGAACAGCTATTCTAAAAGGTAATTTGATGGAATCAGGATCTATTATGATTTTAGCCTCACAAGCCGATTGGACTATGGAGCAAGAGATTGTTGTAACCGTAGAAGAAAAACAAATTACTGAAGCTTCTCTTGATATTCAAACTGTAACATTATATCCAAACCCAGTGTTAGATCAGTTTACTGTGAAAGGTATAGATCAAATGGAAAGTGTATTTATCTATAACCTGATTGGAAAAAAGGTGAAATCTTTCGAAGACTTAACTCAAGAATCAAAACGTAGTTTTAATGTAGCCCATCTTGCAAAAGGATGGTATATAGTTCAGGTGAATACTGCATCCTCTACAATGACATTCAAGATTCAGAAACAATAACTCATACTAACCATTAAGACTGTCAACTTAATTCAAGTTGGCAGTCATCACTTTTTTTATTCATCACTAATACAATGAAAAGGAATTTTATTTTTCTTCTTCTGATCTATATTTTGGGATTAAGCACAACTGTGTATTCTCAATCAAAGACTAGCCTAGAAGAAGTAACTTTCAATGGTAATGCTGTGAAATTGCCAGAAAATGCTGATGCTTATTTTCAAAATCAGAGACTCTCTCGAACTTCCAATCAATCGGCTTATGTAATCCTTCAATTCTATCAAATACCTAATAGAGAAAAGCGTTCTAATTTACTTAATAATGGTATTATTTTAAATGATTATTTAGGGAATAATGCCTATTTAACTGAAATAAACTCTTTTAATGCAAGGGTAGACTTAAGTTCAATTCGCTCAATCATTAATCTAACTGATCTTCAAAAGTTAGATCCATTATTATTGAAATCAGAATTGCCTAAATATGCCATTTCGGGTAAACATTCTATTCAGTTAGATGTGTTGTTTTTTTCTGGTGTAAATACTCAAAAAGTACAATCCGATTTAGAAGGGCTAGGAGCAGAGTCGATTAACTTTTCTCCTTACTTTAATAAAGTGAGATGTCAGATTGATATCAAAGAACTGAAAAGATTAAATGCTTTTTCGTGGTTAAAATATGCCGCTCCAATTCCTCCGAAAGTGGAAAAAGACGACTTCATAGGAAAAACTATGGTAGGTCAAGATGCTTTAATGGGATATATGGGGATTGATCAAATGCTTACTGGTAATGGTATTACAGTGGGTATTTGGGATCAAGATGTTGAGCCTCACTTAGACTTTAATGGACGAGTAACATCGCACGAGTTAGAAGATCATCTTTTTGCACATGGTAACCATGTGGCAGGAATAATGGCAGGGCGTGGTTTAGTAGATCCTTTTGGAGTGGGTATTGCACACGATGTAAAAATCGAA